>CP093399.1:3325000-3672500 GCA_029027825.1 Oceanospirillales bacterium
GTGTTAATCGACCCCGATAACTACACTGCGATTGAGCGACAAAATTTCATTGGTACGAGCGGTGACTCTCTATCCACTATCTTTGATCACGCCGGATTAGCTGCCAAATATATTAGCTATTTAGATGATGGCGTAAAAAATAGCAGTTTTGCCCTAGAGAAGCCTTTTAGCGCTTTGTCGATTGGTGATTCGCTGTCACTTTTGATCGTCGATGACTCTTTACTCGAACTAACCCACACCAGCCAAACAGGTATTACCACTCGGGCTACTCGAGGCCTAGATTTTCAGCACCTTTATGTTATTACTAAAATTGAACCACAGCTAGAGAGTAGCGTACCACTGCAAATATCACTTGAGTCCGCCTTAGCTGACACTGACCGCGCAGATAATTGGATATATTATACGGTACAACCCACTGACAATTTATCGACCATTTTCATGCGTGCTGGCTTATCGCACACCGATGTTTACTATGTCAATAATGCGGCGCAGAAAGAACGTATTTTCCAGCGGATGATGCCCAATGAGAAAGTCGGATTTTTAATTCGCGATGGCCATTTAATCAAGATTAAATATATTATAAGCCCGCTGAAAAGCGTGCTTTTTAACCGCACAGATAAAGACAGTTACGCGGTAAAAGTACTCGAGCGCACCCCAACAACTGTGGTTAAGCAAGTCGCGGGGCAAATCAACAGCTCTTTATTTGTCGATGCCTTAAATGCCGGTTTATCGAATAGTATGACCATGAATTTTGCTAAAGTCTTTGCCTGGGATGTCGATTTTTCTCAAGATATTCAAGTTGGTGATAAGTTTAAACTGATCTATGAAGAGCTGACCATTGACGGCAAGAAAATCAAGGATGGTAATATTATTGCCGCACAGTTTGATACTGGTGGACAGAGCCTGATCGGGATTTTTTATCGTGATTCTGAGGGCGATGTTGGTTTTTACACACCCGAGGGGCGCAGCATGCGCAAAGCCTTTTTACGGATGCCGGTCGAGTTTGCCAGAATTAGCTCTAAATTTAACCTGAGACGCAAGCATCCCATTTACAATAAAATCCGCGCCCATCGAGGTGTCGACTACGCGGCTAAACGCGGCACGCCGATTATGGCCTCAGGAAATGGTAAAATTTCGTATCTAGGACGCAGGGGAGAATACGGAAAAACCATTATCATTCAACATGGCACTAGTATAAACACCCTCTATGCGCATATGTCTGGTTACAACAAAGAGTTGAAAGTTGGCAGCCGTGTAAAACAGGGGCAAGTCATCGGATATGTGGGGGCGACCGGCGCGGTAACAGGTGCACATTTACACTATGAATTCAGAGTTGATGGGATACACAAGAACCCTTTAACCGTTAAACTGCCCAAGGCGACCAATATGCAAGCCAAGGAACTCGAAAGTTTTAAACTGGTGGCTGATTCAGCTCTCAAACAACTTAATTTCACTACCAAAATAGCTACAAGTGAGCCAAAAATTGCCAGCATCAGACAAGACACAACAGCACCTACACCAACCATCACAGAGTAGCGAGATCTATCTCGGTGTGATGTCCGGTACTAGTTTAGATGGGATAGACGTGGTTGCGGTGAGCTTTGCGCCTAAATTGCAAATACTCGCCGCCTGTAGTTATCCAATGCCGAAAGCGATTAAGCAACTTATTCTGCAGTTATGCGCTAGCGGCGATGATGAAATTGAAAAGTTAGGGCATTTAGACATCGCACTTGGTCGTTTTTTTGCCAAGTGCTGTAACCAGCTGATTGACGATAACTCTAAGTTGCTACCAGTAAGTCGCATCATCGCGATCGGCTCACACGGACAAACTATTCGCCACCGCCCTGCAAATGCCCCGAAAGAAAATTTCAGTTTGCAAATCGGCGACCCGAATACCTTAGCCGAGCACACCAAACTATTAACCGTCGCAGATTTTCGTCGTCGAGACGTCGCCGCCGGTGGCCAAGGCGCGCCGCTAGTACCTGCTTTTCACCGCGCAATTTTTCAGTCTTTAAGCAGTGATCGAGTGATTCTAAATATCGGCGGAATGGCCAATCTGACCTTATTAGCTAAAGATAAAACCCGCGCTTTAAAAGGTTTTGATACCGGCCCCGGCAATGTGCTAATGGATGCTTGGATCCACCAGCAAAAAGCACTCGATTATGATAAAAATGGTGACTGGGCAAGTGAGGGAAAGGTAAATAATGCGCTGCTAACGCAGCTGTTAGCACTGCCTTTCTTTAGCCTAAGCATTCCTAAGAGCACTGGCCGAGAACAATTCAATTTAGCTTGGTTAGAGCAGTCTTTGACCGCGCTAGGTGAGCCGATAAGCGCAGTAGATGTGCAGACAACCTTAGTTGAATTGACAGCGACTAGCATCGTTAATGAAATTACCCAGCACCATTTCAATCGGGCACAAGTTTATGTCTGCGGGGGCGGTGCTCACAATGGTTATTTACTCCACAGACTTAAACAGTTGCTGCCTGCAGCGCAGACAGTGCAAACAACCCGTTGCCTAAATCTTGATCCCGACTGGGTGGAAGCAACCGCATTTGCCTGGCTAGCGAAACAGACACTAGCCGGTTTAACCAGTAACTGTCCGACGGTGACCGGTGCTAGTGGGGAGCGAATTTTGGGGGCTATCTTTCAGGCGTGATTAGCGAATGGGCGGGGCTTTTAAAAAAGCTTACTTGAGCACAACAAGCACATTACCAATAGTTGAACTGCTCTACATAGAAAAAGACGATCCACAACCACAAGTGGTCGTCGCGTTTGGATTATTGACGATAAACTGAGAGCCTTGCAGACCCTCTCGGTAGTCAACTTCAGAGCCGGTTAAATACTGTAGACTCATCGCATCAACGACCAGACTGACACCCGACTTAATAATCACAGTATCATCTTCAGCAACGTCTTCTATAAAACTAAAACCATAGGAAAATCCTGCACAGCCACCGCCGGTAATATACAGACGAAGTTTTAAAGCGTCATTTTCCTCTTCTTCGATCAAGGTTTTAACTTTGGATACTGCACTGTCGCTAAATTGTAGCGGGTCTTCAAATTCAGGCACTAGACTACTCACAATTGATACTCACCATTAATACTCACAATTCATTGTTGAGCTTTAGCAGGGATGATCCTTTAACCTAGGGTTTTAGTCAAGTATTTCGTCATGAAGATTGCTGCACAGCCTTCAGGGAAAAACACAACGATAACTTTTTCTCGGTCCAGCAGGGGAGTTTTAAAAATCAGCTGTATTTTTCACAACCACCAGCTGCGCTTTTTTTAGGCACTCATATACAAGCACTGATATACTCCCTACCAGAGACCTCTGCATAACTTACCCAAAGGGTATGATAACTGCGCTTGGTAATACGGCGTTAAAAACCAGCTCAATATGCTCATTTACACCAGTAATACCCATAAACAGGGGCACACTGACTCCGCTATATCGCCTGTTTTTGCCTTGTATTTCCTTCGATCGCAACGTTATGCAGAGGTCTCTACCACTAACTTTGATATAAGTGACTTATGATAAAGGCAAATTTCTCCTTACAAAAATTCAGAGACCAATTAGCAAGTTATGAAGCACTCCCTCTACTGGTATTTTTAGGCCTAATTTGTGGAGTCGGATGCGGATTATTAATCGCAGCTTTTAGACTAGCTATCGATTTGCCTCTGGGATTATTACTGGCCGGTCAAGTTGAAAATTTTGAAAGCTTAAGTCCTTTGCAACGCTTTTTATTACCTAGCTTAGGCGGCCTTACTTTGGCGCTTATGTACAATTATTGGCCGCTGATCAAAAACAAAGTGGGCATAGTGCATTTATTGGAACGCCTCGCCTATCATCAAGGTCACATACCCGGTAAAAACTTAGTCGCTCAGTTTATAGTGGCGGTAGTCGCACTAGTTAGCGGCCAGTCAGTTGGCCGCGAAGGCCCCGCTATTTATATGGGGGCCAGCCTCTCTAGCATGCTCGGACAAGTGTTACACGTTCCCCATAATTCGCATCGGCTGCTTGTCGCTTGTGGTAGTGCTGCCGCCATTTCCGCTGCATTTAACACCCCCTTAGCTGGGGTAATTTTCGCCATGGAAGTAATCTTACTAGATTACACCATTGCCGGATTTACGCCGATCATCGTCGCCGCAGTTAGCAGCTCTTTAACCAATAGAATGATCTTTGACGCAGAACCTATTTTCGACGCCCCCTCCTTTGAAATTTTAAGATACTCAGAACTGCCATGGATTATTGTCATGGCAATTGGGATTGGGCTGTTGGCCACCCTTTTCATCAAACTATTGACTATCACTAAGCAGCAGATCACTTGGTCGCTACATTATCGGCTGTTGCTAGCAGGAATTTTAACCGGCTTAGTCGCACTGCTCTACCCACAAGTGATGGGCACCGGCTACGACACTATTTCCGATACTTTTTGGGGCAGAGTAGACATCTATTTGCTGCTGGGCATTTTACTTGCCAAAGTACTGCTCACGCCGATAATTTTAGGTTTAGGTATGCCCGCAGGTTTAATTGGCCCCTCACTGTTTATCGGTGCTAGCTGCGGTGCGATTTTTGGCGTCTTTGGCGGTGCCTTAGTGGATGTTCCAGTGTCGCATTCCGGGCTATATGCCATGTTGGGTATGGGGGCAATGATGGCGGCGGTGCTAAACGCTCCCTTAGCAGCACTTATTGCGCTCTTAGAACTTACTTACAATCCCAATATTATATTTCCGGGTATGATCGCCATCGTCGTCGCTAATGTAACCACTCGCTATGTCTTTAAAATGCCTTCGGCTTTTTTGGCCTCCCTGCAGGCACAGGGCCTTGATTATCGCTTAGAGCCGCTAGCACAAATTTTGACTAGAGCTTCAGTCGCGATAGCGATGAGTAAAGACTTTCAAGTCGTAGACGCAACTATATCTCTGAAAAACGCTAAGCAAATTGTCCAACAAAATACGCGATGGCTAGTCATTCGCGAGAATCAGCAACACTCCAGTATTTTCCCTACTTTAAACATCGATAATTTTTTAACTCGTGATTTAGTCGCTGCAGGTGAAAGCATCGATTTAAATCGAATTCCGGCGCAGCGCTGTGATGTGGTAAGTATCAATCAGCGATCGACTTTACATGAAGCACTGCTAATGATGATAGAAAAAGAGACCGACTTGCTGTGCATTTACGATCATCACGACAGTTTAATTGGCTTGCTATCGCGCTCGAATATTGAAAATTATTATAATAGTAAACAGTATTTATAAAAATTCTGGTGCATTGTTGGTGATCGGAGGATAATGCGCCCCATTATTTATTAAATTAATCATGTATAGAATGCATCAGCCCCATCATATAAATAGCGATGCTGATGTTTCTACAGCAAAGGATGACTAGTATGACTCGTTCAGAACAATTATTTGCAGCCGCCCAGCAGCATATTCCCGGTGGAGTAAACTCTCCAGTACGGGCCTTTAAAAGTGTTGGCGGATCACCTATCTATTTCAAAAAAGGGCAAGGCGCCTATTTATTTGATGAAGACGATAATAAATATATCGATTACGTTGGTTCATGGGGGCCAATGATTTTAGGCCACGCCTACCAGCCGGTAATCGATGCGGTGAAGAAAAGCTTGGACAATGGATTAGGCTTTGGCGCACCGACAGCAGTGGAAACATTACTTGCCGATAAAGTCTGCGAAATCATGCCCTCTATTGAAATGATCCGCATGGTGAATTCGGGAACAGAGGCGACGATGTCGGCCATACGCCTAGCTCGTGGCTATACCAAACGCGATAAAATAGTCAAATTTGAAGGCTGTTATCACGGTCACAGTGACTCACTATTAGTCAAAGCTGGCTCTGGCGCTTTAACCTTTGGCGAGCCTAGCTCTCCTGGAGTGCCCGCTGCAATTGCGGAACATACTATAACTTTAGATTTTAATAATCTAGAAAGTGTTAAAGCCACATTTTCAGAAATAGGCCAGCAGATAGCTTGTATTATTGTCGAGCCTGTCGCCGGCAATATGAACTGTATTCCCCCTGTAGATGGGTTCTTGCAAGGCTTACGAGATATCTGCGATGAGTATGCAACTGTGTTGATTTTTGACGAGGTGATGACCGGCTTCCGGGTAGCTTTAGGTGGCGCACAACAAGTATTTGGCGTGACCCCTGATTTGACCACACTAGGAAAAATTATTGGCGGCGGCCTACCAGTTGGCGCTTTTGGTGGCAAGCGGCAGATTATGCAGCAGATTGCGCCACTAGGTCCGGTCTATCAAGCGGGCACTCTCTCGGGGAACCCCCTCTCGATGCAAGCAGGCTTAGCAATGCTCAATGCACTCACCGATAATCCTGAAATTTATCAGCAGCTCAGTGCTAAGTCTGAGTTTTTAACTCAGGGCATTGAAGCTGTTGCCGAAGCTGCGGGGATTGCAGTTACAACTACCTATATCGGGGGGATGTTTGGTATTTTCTTTACCGAGCAAAAAAACATTACTAGTTTTGCCCAGGCGACGGCTTGCAACACGGAGCGCTTTGCCGCCTTTTTCCAAGGTATGATTTCAGAGGGGATCTATTTAGCTCCCTCAGCTTATGAAACTGGCTTTATGTCGGCTGCCACTAGCCAACAAGACATTGAAGACACGATCGCCGCTGCCGCTAAAGTTTTCAAAACACTGTAATGGCAATATTAAGTAGTTTAGCGCTGGTATTTTCCAGCCTATTTTCGGCTTTGCTGGCTTATCGTCAGCCCGCAAAGCTGACCGCAGACAGCAAAACAATTGCCAGCATCATTACTTTGTGCGCTATTTTTATTAGCCTTTCAGCGCTGATCCCGATATTTTTTCAAGCCAGTGGCGAGCAGCAAGATATATTTAGACTGATGCTGCAAAACCTACAACAGTATTTAGCGATTCCACTGCTGTGTTCAGTTTTTTTGAGCATTAGCTTCAATAAGACATTCACCAAGGCCACGTGGGGACGTTGGAGCTTAGTTTTATTAGCCACCTTTGAACTGTGTAGACGTGCCGAAGTAGGCGAGGCTTACAGTACCAGCTTAGTGATTATTAGCAGTGCTTTGATATTGTTTAGTCTGTTTTTTAAAAGACCCAATAAAGCCGCCTCAGATTACTTAACAGCGGTCGTGGCAGCAGCAAGTTACTCTGCTGCTATGTTGCTATTCTCCAGCAGCTCACTGCTAGATTTAAGTAATCTAATTGCTTTTAACCTCTGCTTAAGCATCGCGCTGATTGCACTTGGTCTACATTTCGGAAAAAGATTAATCACTGAGAAACCTCTGCATAACTACTGCGCTCGGTAATACAGCGTTAAAAACCGGCTCAATATGCTCATTTACACCTGTAAACTCCGCTATCTCGCCGGTTTTTGCCTTGTCTTACCTTCGCTCGCAACGCTATGCAGAGGTTTCACTGAATAAAAAAAAGCCCAGAATTTTTCTGGGCTTTTTTCGACGGTGTATATTAGTATTCAATCATGCGGCATTTAATAACTCTGTGATTTTTGAAATGCTTGATTGGCGCCAGCCGAATCACCTGCCTCTGAACGAATTTTCGCCAGCGCGCTCCACAAACTACGCAACTTTCTACTTTGTCCAGCAGCGACCGCTATCCCTTTAAGTACCATTTGTTCCGCTTGAATGTACTCTCCTAACTGTCGGTGTACTTCACCTAGAGATAAATAGACTTCTGGGTCTTTAGGCGCAATCCGCAAAGCTCTTTCTAAACTGGATTGAGCAGAGCGCAAACTACCACTTCTCGCTTGCTCATGTGCCGTGCTTATTAACGCAATCGTCGCCGGATTTTGCGCTTTTGTCGCCACTTCTGCCGCCTTGGTCTGCCGGCTGACTTCACTGTTCAAAGCTTCACCACTAGTATTGCTGGCTTTAAATTTAGGCCTGACATTTAACGCTGTCACTTCAACTTCAGATGAGCTCTGGCTACCCCACTGTGTATTATTACCTTGACCGTTGATCGAGCGATCCTCAATTGCAACATTGCCTCCACCCATGACAGAGCAACCCGCCAATAGTACAAGGCAAAGTGACATAGCTGTTAGCTTGCCTGTAGAGTAAACCTTAATCATAACTTATCCTTTATATGTTGAGAGCTCAGTACAACTATTCTGTTAGTGATATACGTACGAGAATGCACAATTCCAATGATGCTAAATCAGTGCTTACTGGTGGTAGTATACGAGATTTCTACGCCCATCGATCTGCAAAATAACCGCTCCATAATTCGCTGACACTAGACGACTGTCTGGCTAAAAATTTTCCTTGCACTCCACCTTCATTCCAGACCATGACTTCAGGGCGCTTCGAATGCCGCTCATCATACCCGTAAAACTATTAAACTACATTGGCTAATCAGCGACTGCTCTGTATTTATGGCACTTTTAAAGCTTAATTTCCAAAAATACGATCTAGCCAGTGAACACTTTTTTTGGCTCCCTTGTTAACCTCATACCCATTGCCATCTACACCACCACAGTTAATTATATACGCTGGCACTTCACTGGATCTAAAGGGCATCCTTTTACTCAACGCACACTCGGCATCGACACTAAAGCCAGTTTTTAAATCTATGCTGGCAAAGGTTATCCCCTCTGGAATAGCCGGCTGCAATGCTTGTAGGCGCTCAGTTTTCATATAGTCAGTCCAAACTCGCAGCGCACCTGAGGAGCCGGTAAATGGCAGTGACGTATTATCATCATTACCCAGCCAGACAACCGCTAACTTATTCGCGGAAAAACCGGCAAACCAGCTATCTCGCTGATCATTGGAGGTACCCGTTTTTCCGGCGAGACCCAACCGTGCTGGAATTTTGCTATATGCATATCTTGCCGTGCCTATTTTAAACACTTCTTGCATGGCGTATTGCAATTGATAAACCGTTTGCGAGTCAATCACTTGATTGATTTTAAAATGATATCTAGATAATTCATTGCCATCTTTATCGGTCACTGAGCGGATTGCGCGCATTGGCATTAAAAAGCCGTTGGCTGCAATGGTTTGATACATGGCTGCGACTTCTAGGGTAGTCATGCCCTGGGCACCAAGCAACAGCGAAGGATACTCTTGCATCTCTCGACTAACGCCTAATTTGTGCACCGTTTTAATCACATCACTCAAACCTACATCCATACCCAACCTAGCTGTCGCTAAATTGTATGACTTAGCCAAAGCTAGATAAAAGGGCACATTACCATGGCTTTTCTTACCAAAATTTCTGGGTCGCCAAGGTTTAGAGCCTTGTATAGGAATTGCGATCGCTTCATCTTGCAACATAGTGGCCAAGGTATAGCCGCGCTGCAAGCCGGTTAGGTACACTGCTGGCTTGATTAATGAGCCTATTTGTCGCACCGCATCAATCGCTCGATTAAACCCCTGGTATCTGGTACTTCTTCCGCCGATGATACTTAGCACTTCTCCGGTCTGGGGATCAGTTACCACCATACTGGCTTCCAATTTTTTAACTCTTTTACCGTACTTTTTCTGCAACTTAGCAATACTAACGGCCATGGCTTTTTCAGCTTTTGCCTGCACTATCGGGTCTAAATTAGTAAATATTCGCAAGCCTTCAGAGCTAAGATCACTTTGATTGTAACTC
Organism: Oceanospirillales bacterium; assembly: GCA_029027825.1. Classification (GTDB taxonomy): domain Bacteria; phylum Pseudomonadota; class Gammaproteobacteria; order Pseudomonadales; family Balneatricaceae; genus Rs1. Next base: position 3,334,621 of record CP093399.1, read on the forward strand.
TGTTTTAACTTGCGTCGCACTAAATCCAAATAAGCAGGATAAGCCCCTTTATGTAGACTCTTTTGTCGCACAACTCCCAGTGCCAAGGCGCTACTGTAGTTATATTGCTGTTGCGTAATATTGCCCTGCCCAAGCATCATTTTCAGCACTAAATTTCGGCGCCTTTTAGCGCGCTCTGGTCGGCGCCTAGGATCGTAATATGATGGGCCTTTGACCATAGCGGCAAGCAGCGCAACTTGATGCAGTTGCAACTCACTGATCGGGCGCGAGAAAAAATATTGTGCGGCCAAACCAAAACCGTGAATGGCTCTAGCTCCCGCTTGACCTAAATAGACCTCATTTAGATAAGCTTCCAAAATTTCATCTTTGCTGTAGCGATAATCGAGGACAATGGCCATCGGCATCTCAATCAATTTACGGATTAAGGTGCGCTCGGAGGTAAGGTAAAAGTTTTTGATCAATTGCTGAGTCAAGGTACTACCACCTTGGACAAATCTACCCACTTTTAAATTTACCCACATTGCTCTGGCGATGCCTTTTGGCGACACACCGAAGTGATCGTAATAGCTGCGATCCTCAGTAGTAATCAAGGCATCCACCAGCCCTTTTGGCGCTTGCGAAATCCTGATCAAGTCCCGATCTTCATTATTTTTGGGGTAGATGCCGCCAATCAATATCGGTTCCAATCTGGCAATAGAGATAGATTTACCCGCCGCAGATTTAATACCAGTGACCACCCCTTTCGCAAAAGAAACAGTCAGTTTACGGGATAGCTCCCGACCGTCAGCAAATTCAAAACCACGGCTATAAACAGCCACTCTGCTAGAGCCTATTTCTGCCTGCCCAGCACTAGTTGCCCTCTTGACAAATCGATAGCCTAAACCTTTAAGCTCAATTTTAAAATCGGTTATATTCAACTCTAAGCCTGCATATAAGTCCAGCGGTCGAGCGTACACCTTAGCGGGGATAGACCAGCGTTTACCTTCAAATTTTTCACGAATTTGCGCGTCTAAATAAAACATCCCGATCACGGCGAAAATACTAAAGAGCACGCCGAGCTTTAAGCAGAAAAATAACAGCCAGCGCCATATAGAAGATTTTTTTTGGTACTTTTTTGACTTTGATTTTCGAGTCTTTTTTACTGCTGCTTTTTTACGGGGGGCCATAGCATCCAATCATCTAAATTTAGGTTTCCACTATTGTACAATCCTGAGGTACAGCTTTATAGAGCTCGGGGCACTTTTCTAGTATAATCCACTGCCACTTAGAGTGGTTGTCTAATTCGAATAATAGGCCAACAGCGAAATACTGGCGCCGCTAATTGTTTTTACTAGATTTTTTCGATTCAGCGCCATATTACTGCGTCTGCTAATTAAAATTAATTAAAATCAAACAGCATGCTACTCAGTAAGCATTATCTAATATTTAGCCCAACACTCTGTTTATCTTTCTCTATTTGTACTGGTTGTTATGTTACCCAAATTAATCAAAGCACTACAAAATCCAGACTGTTATCCTCACCCTGTATCTGGTGAGGTGCAAGTTATCGAGACACAAGTATCTTGGGTGCTATTAACTGGCGATTTCGCCTATAAGATTAAGAAAGAAATTAACTTTGGTTTTTTGGACTTTTCCACCTTGACCAAACGTCTTTACTACTGTGAGGAAGAACTGCGCCTCAATCAGCGCCTAGCCCCAGATATATATCAAGTAGTGGTCGCGATAACCGGCACTGAACAACAGCCAATTATTGGGTTACAAGGCCATAAGGTACTGACAACTCAGATCGATGCCGAGCCCCCTATAAACAATGCCTCCCCTGTCGAGATAGCAAGTTTAGACAAACTGAAGCCGATTGATCAGCAAACCCAAACAACTGAGGGCACACTTGAGACTAATATAGAGATTAGTTCAAGCACCGATAAACCCTTTGAATACGCCGTTCGCATGCAGCAATTCGATCCTAAAGCAGGCCTCAATGATCTACTAATACAAAATAAATTTGACAAAAATTGGATCGATCAAATAGCAGAGCAACTGGCTAAGTTTCATTTAACATTACCAACAGTAGCCACTAATAGTCCTTGGGGGGAGACGGAAAATATTTGGCAGCTAGTCTCAGATAATTTTTTACACACCTTAGATTTTTGTACGGATCCCCAAGACCTCAATCAATTGTCAGAACTTTATCGACAAGTCTCTGCACAATACCAAGCTTTAATCGATACCTTTAGGGAGAGAAGAAAGCTCGGTTTTATTCGGGAATGTCACGGTGATTTACATTTAGCTAATGTGACATTTTTCCGAGATGAAATTCGTTTATTTGACTGCATTGAGTTTAATTTACAATTCAGATGGATTGATACATGCTCCGATCTAGCCTTTTTGTTAATGGATTTAGAAGCTAATAATAAACAATCATGGGCTAATATGACCTTAAACAAATATTTGGAAATAACCGGTGATTACCAATCTCTACAGGTTCTCGACTTTTACAAAAGCTTTAGATCTATGGTCCGTGCGAAAGTAGCTACTCTAGGTGCACAAGCCGAGCACGCTACCTTTGTCAAATATTTGCATTTGAGTCAATCTTATCAGCAATTAAAGCAGCCCAGTCTGATCTTAATGCACGGCTTATCTGGAAGTGGAAAAAGTCACTTAAGCTACAAAATGATCAATTCAATTCAAGCGATCAGAATTAGATCAGAAACCGAGCGACAGCGAATTCATCAGGATTTGCAAAAGAAAGGTAAGAAATTGGAATTGCACAGCCCTGAGGTAAATGCTCGGCTCTCGCAACATTTAGTACAGTTAACCAAGCAGCTACTCAAGCAGGGACGCACTGTTATTGTCGATGGGACTTTTTTAAAGTCTCACTTTCGCCAAAAATATCTAACAATATCCGAGCAACTAGATATTCCTTTGCACATAATTAGCTGTAAATGTGACCCTAAACTGATGGAAGCTCGATTAAAAAAAGGCATCAACACCAGGTCGCATGATAGTCAGTTTTCATTAGTGCGACTTGCAACTCAGCAACAATACCAACAAGCCATCACTGAATCCGAGCTCGCGTATCAAACAGTGGTTAATACTGACAGCGATCAAGCCATTGCCGATTTCCTAACTAGTTTTCATCCGCAAACGAGCTAATAGTGAGGGAGACCAATTGATCAATATGCTCGATAGCTAGCAGTCTAGTGATTCAACATTACTACAGCTAGTCAGCTATGCTCTCGTGAGACCTTATACTATTTATTATAGGCAAAAAAATGACAGTCACATGACTGCCATTTTTCCATATATAATCTAACTGAGACCTCTGCCTAACTATCTTAAATTATTATAAAAGGTCTTCGCTGCTTAAACCATTACGCTCAACAATCTCTCTTAGTTTCTTTAGCGCCTCTACTTGAATTTGCCTGACTCTTTCTCGAGTCAAACCAATTTCTTTACCTACCTCTTCTAACGTGTTCATCCCGTAGCCACGTAGGCCAAAGCGCCTTGCCAAAACCTCAGCATGCTTCTCCGGTAACTCGTCTAACCACAGATCCAAATTACCACTTAAATCGCTAGCTTGTAGAGCGACACTCGGATCGAAACTATCATGAGCTGCAACTGTTTCTACAACGGTTTTCTTAGAGCCGGCTATTGGCAAATCTATAGAGACAACTCTTTCGTTAAGCCCTAAAATTTTCTCAACATTGGCAACTGGTTTATCAACTAATTTGGCTATTTGTTCAGGTGTAGGCTCATGATCAAGTTTCTGAGCCAACTGTCGAGCAGCGCGTAAATATACATTCAATTCTTTTACTACATGAATAGGTAAGCGAATGGTACGCGTCTGATTCATAATGGCCCGTTCGATGGTTTGTCTAATCCACCAAGTAGCATAGGTAGAAAATCTAAAACCGCGTTCTGGATCGAACTTTTCAACGGCACGTATCAGCCCTAAATTACCTTCTTCTATAAGATCCAATAGAGAGAGCCCACGATTGATATAACGTCTGGATATTTTAACCACTAAGCGCAAATTGCTTTCGATCATTCGCTTGCGTGATTTTTCGCAACCTTATAGGGATAGACGAGAAAAGTAGACTTCTTCTTCCGCTGAGAGTAATGGCGAGAAGCCAATTTCATTTAAATAGAGTTGAGTGGCATCTAAATTTTTTTCATTCATTAAATCTTTGTGTGCCTGGCTGCCACGGCCACGGCCTGTCGGTTTTAATTTAACATTTGAATTTATAGCAATTGTTTGGTTTTCAGAAACTCGCTCCGCTGATCCTTTCTCCATAATCTGAGACTGAATTTTACTGATAGACTCGGCGTCTTGACTTCCGCTTTTCAAGATATCCATATTATAAATCTTACTCCATGTTAGGCTAACTCACTGGGTCTGATTTTGGTAAGTATTTAAGTGGATCAACCGGTTTTCCATCCTTCCTTATTTCAAAATGAAGGAATGTTTTTATTGTACCGCTACTCCCTATTTCGGCGATTTTCCCTCCAGCTTTAATAGTCGTATTCTCTTTGATTAATATTACACTATTGTGAGCATATGCACTTAAATACTGTTGTGAGTGTTTGATAATGATCAGATTTCCATAGCCAATTATACCATTACCAGCATAAACAACCTTACCTGAAGCAGCCGCAAATACACTGTCTCCAGACTTTCCAGATATATTTAAGCCTTTGTTTTCCCGACTAAATTTATTAATTAACCGCCCTTTAGCTGGCCATACCCAACGCATGCCCAAATGGCGCTGTTTAGATGATCTAGGCGATTTTGAATTTTTAGTATTTGAGGGAGTATTCTGTGAAGATTTCGTCGATTTCGGTGATTTTTTATCGTCCCCGCTTCCTCTACTATCTCTATTTTCGTCTGCATTTGATGACGACGAATCTGTTTTATTAATTGAATGATCTCTATTTTTTAACGTTTTTCGACTACTTTTAGAGGGAGTAATTGCTAAAACTTGATCCTTATAGATTGTATAATTAGCACCTATATTGTTATTCTTCGCCAACCTTTTAAAATCTAATCCATACCTCCAAGCAATAGAGTATAAAGTGTCACCAGGTTTCACTTTATAGGTTCCAACAGCTGTTGTGTTTATGCGTTTTTTTCTTTGGGGAGATAATCGAGGGGGACGTGGTTTGCTGCTTTGATAATTTAAATCGCTAACAGGTGCATAGCCGGTAGTACAACCGACCAAGCTTATAACAACAGCTAACGCTAGTAGTTTCATAAAGCTGAGTGATGCAATTTTAACAACAATGGCCACACTAGCGAACATATTATTCTTCACTGAGATTAATAAAAAATAGTACGGATGATTTTCTTACAGATTGTCTGATCTTTGCCATAAATTAATTATGAACCTAAATGACGGTGAATAATAAATTATCATGTGACTTCTTCGAGTAAACGTTAAGCAATTATATGCTAGAAAAATCCTATTTATTTAAGCTAAACGTATTATTTACTAAATTTTTCTAATCCTAAAACTAAACCAGCCCCGACCACAGCAAGAACACAAGCAAATAGAAAGTACGGATCAATCCCGGTAATTTGTTGGTAGGCAAATGGAGATACATTTTGTTGCAGGTCCGCCACTTGTTCTCCATGGCTGTTTAGTCTGGTTGTCAGCGTCTCTTTCCACGGCCATACTTTATTTAAAGAGCCGAGTAAAAAACCTGTCAGCAAGGCCATAGTAATATTTTTATAGTGACTAAACAACCAGTGCAATAATTTAGAAAAGCACAATAAACCCGCTACACAGCCCAGCGCAAATACACCCAATATTAATAAATCAAAATTTTTCACTGCCCCGAGAATATAACTGTACATGCCGAGTAACAGCAAGATAAAAGATCCCGATATACCAGGTAATATCATGGCGCAAATGGCTAACATTCCGGCAAAAAACACATTAGTCAGTGCCGGCTCAATCACTGTCGTCGACAGGGTAGTCAGATAATAAGCACCTGCAGTTCGGAGTATAAAGAACGAAGCACTCAGCCAGTCCCATTTTTCTATACTTTTAGCGAGAACCACCGTCGAAGCGCAGATTAAACCGAAGAAAAACCCCCACAGCATTTGCGGATAATTATTCAACAAATGCAGCACTGCATTGGATAATAAGATAATACTGGTGAGCATCCCACACAACAATATACAAAGAAAATTGCCATTGATATACCGCCAACAATCCGCGAATCCCTGTTTGTAGAGTACCTGTAGTACACTGGGTCCCAACTTACTCAAAGTTTGAATAAGCTATTTGTATATCCCGCTGATGAAAGCGACTGTACCACCTGAGACTCCTGGCACTGCATCTGCAGCCCCCATCATTGTGCCTTTGACAAATAAAGCCAAAAAATCCATTTTATTACGCTGCAAAAAAACCTCTTTACAATAGTTAATTAAGATCACCTAGAATGCGAATACTTGCAGCCACTCAACGTGGGTATGGAGCGACTACAATATCCTGAGCGCGATCAATCTCAGTTATATGCTGTGTGATTAGCTCGACAAGCGATTAATAGACAGACTTAACAGCAGTAATTAATTAATAACACCGGATAGTAGAGGGACAAACTTAACACCCTCCACGATCTTAGTATTGTAGTGAGTGGCAGATTTTTTATGTATCACTTTCAATTCCTGCTGCTGACTACCGCCGACCGGAATAACCATAATACCATCCACTGCCAGCTGCTCTAATAGCTCTGCAGGCACTTGATCGGGAGCCGCGGTGACTAAAATAGCATCAAAAGGTGCATAGTTAGCTAAGCCCATCCCCCCATCAGTGTGCTGCAGCATCACATTGTTTATCTGCAAAGCCTGCAATCTAAGCTTAGCCCGCTGTTGCAAAGGTTTGATCCGTTCGACTGAATACACTTTACCAACCAGCTGCGACAAAATTGCCGTTTGATAGCCTGAGCCTGTGCCTACTTCCAACACTTTTTTCAGTGGCTTATTGGCCAGTAGTAACTCGGTCATTTTAGCCACGATATAAGGCTGCGAAATGGTTTGGTTATAGCCGATTGGCAACGCGTTATTCTCATAGGCACCATGCGCTAAGGCTTCATCGATAAAGATATGACGCGGGGTATTTTTTATCGCATTTAATACCTCGGTAGCGACAATTCCCTGGGCTTTTAAACTAACCACTAATCTATCTCTGGCTCTCTGCGAGGTCATACCACTACCGCGCAAGTCAAATTGTTCTGCCACTAAACCCCCTCCAGCCAATCTTCAACGTTATTAATAACTGCATAGTTTGTCATATCAAAATGGACAGGTGTGATTGATACATAGCCATTGGCGACTGCATAAAAATCGGTGCCGGGCCCACTGTCGATAGCCTCCCCAACACCGGCGATCCAATGCTTAACTTCACCGCGTGGATCAATACATTCAATCGGCGTTTTCGACACTGCCCGGTGCCCTAAACGAGTAACGTGAATGCCTTTTATTTGCTCAATAGGTAAATCCGGCACATTCACATTCAACACTGTTCTAGGTGCTATTTTTAAATCTTTGAGTTTCAACACCAAGTCTTTAGCGATGATTGCCGCTGTGGCGAAGTGCACTGGGTGTGAACTAGCGACGGATACGGCGATCCCCGATAAACCCAGCGTCCGGCCTTCCATCGCAGCCGCTACAGTGCCTGAATACAGCACGTCATCGCCCAAATTTGCACCGGCATTAATGCCTGAGACAACCACTTCAGGAATCACCCCAAAGGTGCCAGCCACTCCCAAATTCACGCAGTCGGTAGGTGTACCATCGATACTGATAAAACCGCTTTTGTGCACATATGCACTCAACGGCTTATCTAAAGTAAGCGCATTACTCGCCCCGGAGCGATTTCGGTCTGGTGCAATCACTTGTACCTGGGCAATTTTTTTTAGTTGCTCTACCAGTTCAAACATCCCTGGAGCTTTCACCCCATCGTCGTTAGACACTAATATTTGCATCATGTAGTAGCCCCTGCACTGCTGTAGTCACAAAGCTCCCTCAACACACTGGTCGCGAAAGATCCTGAGGTTAATTCGAAACTGATTAGCCAAGTGCCTGGATCCATGCACTTAGCTGCTAAATTTTTGGGTATCAAGCGCAGCGATCGCCGCTCTTGTTTTAGGCCCATATATTCTAACCGTTCGGTGATATCCGTGTAGGCAGATAATTGCGCCTCTTCCCACTGCTGAGCATTCGCTGCGACTATTGATCGTCCACGCCCCCACAACGGGCCGGTTAAATGTAGATCTAGGGCTAGCAATCGCGCGGTTATCTGCTCGAGGTCATCAGCTAAAAAGTGACTGTGGCTGCCATCGAGCATCACCACATCTCCATCCATCAATGTCGCCCAGAGATTTTCTGCTATTCTATTGGATAGGCAATGGTTAAAAATCCACGAGCGCACCGCTGAAATATACAGGCCTTTTTTACTGCGATTTTTTTCCTTAAACTCTTCTTTGAGTAAGGCGATTCCCTTGGTTAAATTACCGCCACCAAAGCCAAAGCGCTGCTCGCCAAAATAATTAGGTACTCCCTGCTCAATTAACTGCAGCCGCTTGGTCAACTCTTGATCATCGCTAACCTGACGAAGTATTAATTCAAATCGATTGCCTTTGAGTGCCCCAGTGCGTAATTTTCTACTGTGTTTTCGCACTTCTATAACGGTGATACTAGGAGTATTAAACGCATCCATATCAATCGTTTTAACCCCAGGCAAACAAACACTAAACCACTGTTCGGTAATCGCGTGTCGATCCTTTTTACCCGCATAGCCAATTTCTTTACTACCCACAGCAAAAAAATTGGCGAGCTGCTTAGCTACCCAATCGGTATTTTCACCGTCTTTGCGAATTTTTATATACCAGTGTTCACCTTCACCGTCCGGCTCGAACGCAGGTATTTCAAATACTTTAAAGTCTTGATTGCTACTTCTAATAACTGCGCTGCATTCAGGTTTAGCATATAGATATTGGTAGTCTGTGGGGTATTGATGCATCGATTAAATCCGGTTCTGTGCTAACAGCTTTACTGCTCAGCGGTATTTATTAACTGGTAAAAGGTTTCATTAGGTTTCAACATCCCCAACTCACTTCGCGCTCGCTCTTCAACCGCGATCAATCCCTTACGTAAATCTTTAACTTCGGCTTCCAACTGATGATTACGTAACAGTAATTTATCATTTTCGACACTCTGCGCAGTAATTTCTTGCTCTAGAGCAGCCAATTCAAAGACATTGCTCTCTCCAAACCACATCCGATACTGCAAGACTGCCAGCAAAGTAATTAACGACAAAAGAAGAATTCGATACATGTCTAACCTATATAAACTATATAAACTATTTCAATCAGTATACATATCGAGGATACGGGGAGTCTGAACGATAAGCCCATAGCCAATCCTCACGATAATAGCTTATTAAGGTGCAAAACTCCGCTATTTGCTAATCGGGGAGTTTTGCAGTCTTTTATGCTCAATCAACGCCAGCTTACTGGCCTTTAATTTCAGACAAACCGTTATAGATAGCATTTTCACCTAACTCTTCAGCTATTCTTAACAAGCGGTTGTATTTTGCAACCCTGTCAGAGCGTGACAATGAGCCAGTTTTGATTTGTCCTGCCGCTGTACCTACCGCTAGATCGGCGATAGTGGTATCTTCAGTTTCACCTGAACGATGTGATATAACTACACTAAAGCCCGCGTCTTTGGCCATTTTTATTGCATCAAGGGTCTCTGAGAGAGAACCAATTTGATTAAATTTAATCAAAATTGAGTTGCCGATTTGCTGTTCAATGCCGCGCTTTAAGATTTTAGTATTAGTGACAAACAGGTCATCTCCGACCAATTGCACTTTATCGCCAATCTTCTTCGTCAAGGTCGCCCAGCCATCCCAATCCGACTCATCCATACCGTCTTCTATCGATAGGATTGGGTAGTTAGCCGCAAGATCTGCTAAGTAGTCGGTAAAGCCATTCGAGTCAAAAGACTTATTGTCTCCCGCCAAATTGTATTTACCGTCTGCGTAAAACTCAGATGCGGCACAATCCAAGGCTAAAGTTACATCTACACCCAGTTTATAACCGGCATTGGACACTGCTTCTTTAATGACCACCAAAGCCTCTTCGTTTGAAGAGAGATTAGGTGCGAAACCACCTTCATCGCCAACCGCAGTACTTAGTCCGCGACTTGACAACACCGCCTTAAGTGCATGAAATATTTCAGTGCCACAGCGCAGCGCTTCAGGGAAGTTGTCAAAGTTGACCGGCTGAACCATGAACTCTTGAATATCAATGTTGTTATCGGCATGCTCGCCGCCATTGATGATGTTCATCATCGGCACAGGCAGAGAGTATTTGCCTGGAGTATTATTTAAATCTGCAATATGTGCATACAAAGGGACACCCTTGTGTACTGCTGCCGCTTTCGCCGCCGCTAAGGACACGGCCAATATCGCGTTGGCTCCTAAGTTCTCTTTGTTTTCAGTACCGTCCAGCGCCAACATTATATTATCCAGAGCGCGCTGATCTAGGGCACTAGTACCAATTAGTGCATCGCGAATCGGACCGTTGACGGCAGCGACTGCTTTTAAAACACCTTTACCTAAGTAACGAGACTTATCGCCATCTCTTAATTCAAGAGCCTCTCTAGATCCAGTAGACGCACCAGAGGGAGCACAAGCTGTGCCAAATGCACCACTTTCAAGGGTGACATCTGCTTCAATAGTAGGATTTCCTCTAGAGTCTAATATTTCTCTTGCTTGGATCTTCGCTATAAGCGCCATTCTTCACTCATTTGTTAGTAGCTAGATAGCTGTTGATATCAACAGCATTGCCACTAAGAATCAGTTTAATATCGATGCATTTCACTTACTTAACCACTAATCATAATCGCTAGTTAGTTTAAGCGTGGGCGGTAGCATATCAACCGTTCACCATCTTCTATTTAAATCCATCACATGAATGTAAATATTTGGAAACTCTGCGGTTCCCTGATTTTTTAGTAAAAGGAAGGAGCCTTAAGCCCCTCACGTTTCTATATTTTAACTGTCGCTCTGCAGTTTCTGCTGTGCTAGCGCCGCCTCTATAAAGCCAGAGAAGAGACCGTGTCCATCCCGTGGCGACGATGTAAATTCCGGATGGAACTGACAGGCCACAAACCAAGGATGATCTTTAACTTCTACGACTTCAACTAGTTCACCATCTGCTGAGCGGCCGGTAATCACCAGCCCTGCTTGCTCCAATTTCGCAACATAGTTATTGTTCACTTCATAGCGATGTCGATGACGTTCGACTATTTCTGTCGAACCGTACGCGCTAGCAATAGTAGAGCCCGCTGTTAGATGACAAACTTGTGCCCCCAAACGCATGGTTCCACCTAAATCAGTATCATGGTCACGAGTTTCAACTTTTCCTTCACCGTCAATCCACTCAGTGATCAAACCAATTACTGGATACTGAGTATCTTGGACGAACTCGGTAGAGTTTGCACCTTCAAGAGCAGCCACGTTTCGGGCAAATTCAATCACCGCTACTTGCATTCCCAAACAAATACCCAGATAGGGAATTTTGTTTTCACGTGCATATTTTACCGCGGCTATTTTACCTTCAACACCGCGTTCACCAAAACCACCTGGGACCAAGATAGCACTGGCATTTTTAAGGATATCAATGCCATCGTGTTCAATGCGCTCAGAATCAATAAAATCAATCCTTACTTTTTTGCGCAATTGAATTCCCGCATGGGTAATAGCTTCAATCAAAGACTTATAAGCATCCAAAAGTTCCATATACTTACCGACCATGGCGATGCGTACTTCGCCCTGCGGATTGAGGTGCGCATCGGCAACTCGGGTCCACTCGGATAAATCAGCCTCTGGTGCATCTATGCCAAATCTTTCAACAACGATGTCATCTAAATTTTGTTCCCAGAGTATCTGTGGAATATTGTAGATAGTATTCGCATCGGGCAAGGCAATCACTGCACGCTCTTCAACATTGGTAAATAGCGAGAGCTTACGACGTGAATCATCGGGAATTTCATGGTCAGAGCGACACACTAAAATATCCGGCTGGATACCAATTGAACGCATTTCCTTAACCGAATGCTGCGCCGGTTTAGTCTTAGACTCTCCCGCTGTCGCAATATACGGAACCAGAGCCAAGTGCATAAACAAAGTACGGTTGTAGCCTAGTTCGACGCGCATTTGTCGAATCGCTTCTAAGAACGGCTGTGACTCAATATCACCGACGGTACCGCCTATCTCTACTAGGGCAATATCCACCCCTCTGGCACCTTTTTCGACACGGCGCTTGATTTCATCAGTGATATGCGGGATGACTTGAACTGTCCCCCCTAAATAGTCACCACGACGCTCTTTGTTTAAGACATATTGATAGACCCGACCAGTCGTGAAGTTATTGCTCTTCTTCATGGTGGTGCGAATAAAACGCTCATAGTGACCTAAGTCTAAATCTGTTTCAGCACCATCTTCAGTGACGAACACTTCACCGTGCTGAAAAGGACTCATCGTCCCTGGGTCGACGTTTATATAGGGATCTAATTTCAGCATCGTGACATTGAGGCCACGTGCTTCTAATATTGCGGCCAGTGAAGCCGCTGCAATGCCTTTGCCCAATGAGGACACAACACCGCCTGTGACGAAAATATAACGCGTCATGAAGAACCTGTATGTGATTAAAATAAGTGGAGGAAATTTTACTGCTCAGATGGCATTGCAGTTTATCAAAAAGTGGCTAATTGCTCAATCACAAAGGTCGCCAATCTAAACAAATATTGGATTTATTTTCAGCTTCTGCCAACCATCCATCGCACACGCAAACTCCGGGGATCGCCACCAATTGATTTTCATACATCAACAGCGGCCAATCCGCTCTCAACCAAGGTGCTATTCCCTGTTCTTGCAGTATTTTATTGAGCTTCTTTCGGGGGCGATTTACCGCTTTAACTCGCAGCCCATCTGCCAGTTTAGATTTACTTTGCAAGTACATACCGTCCCGCCATCGTACCCCTTGCTCACTGAGAGTGATGTTAAGCTGACCATGTGCGAGCGGGTATTGAAGCGGTGCTGACTGCAGCAATTGAGCCAAGCTCAACACTGGCCACTGTTGGTCAAAGCGGTAATCACTTAATAAATACAGGCACTGCTGATAACGCCTTAGTTGATACTCACCCAACTGACAGTAGGCTTGACTATCCAGCCTGCTGTCAATCACTTGCTGGAGCACTCGTGATAGCTCTTTGCGAGTCACCGCCCTACTGGTCCATCCGGTAATCCAATGTCGCAACAGTGCACGACCTTTGGCTGTATCGTACTGTTGCCAACCGGTCAAATCTAAACGATTACCGGCACTTATAGCGGCGAGATCAGCGCTCAAATACGCAGCGAGCAATTGCTGATCATCACTGATCAACTGGGCTGAGACTGCCATTTGTTGAGCCGCTTTATGCCAGTGCTGTAAAATTGGCGCTAATACTTGGTGACGAATATAATTTCGATCGTAATCTAAGCTGTCATTACTTGGATCATTGACCCACTTGAGAGCAGAGGCATGACCAAACTCAAGCAGCTGCGATTTGGTCATCGCCAACAAAGGCCTTAACAGCCACGCACTGCCGATAGCCCGCTGTACTGGCATCGCCGAGAGCCCTTTAGCTCCCGCCCCCCTAATCAAGCGAAACAACAGTGTCTCGGCTTGATCATTAGCATGATGACCAAATAACAGGCAATCACCGGGCGTTAAGAAGCGCTCGAAACACTGGTATCGAGCCGCTCTAAGCAATTGCTCAGAACGCCCTTGTGGAGCTATTTTAAAGGCAAAGAAAGGAATATCGCGCTGCTGACATTGACGCTGGCAAAATGATTGCCAGTCATCGGCACTGGATTGTTGTTGATGATTGATATGAATGGCGACTAGGGAGTTAGCGGGTAGAGTCTGATGCGCTAACTGTAGCGCCACCATTGAATCTAAACCACCGCTTAAAGCGACCACCCAACGCTCTACCTTGGTGCTTTGTTGAAAAACTTGGCACTGCTGATAAAACGTTGCGTCGATTGACATTGCAGGCTGGCTAGTCGTTTATGCCGTAGGCCATTAGCCGGTTGTAGCGATGCTCTAGCAACTCATCCTCAGACAGCTTATCCAGCTCTTCTAGAGAGGAAATCAGTTTGGCCTTTAAGTTTGCAGCTAGTTCAGCAGCCCCTCGGTGCGCACCTCCTAACGGCTCTTCAATTACTTCATCTACTAATTTGAGTTCCAATAATCGCTCAGAGGTAACGCCCATCACTTTTGCAGCTTCCGGCGCCTTGTCGGCACTCTTCCAAAGGATAGATGCACAACCTTCCGGTGAAATAACCGAGTAGGTAGAGTATTGAAACATCATTAATTTATCACAGACGCCAATCGCCAACGCTCCACCTGAACCACCTTCACCAATAACGGTTGAGATAATCGGCGTTTTTAGACGTGACATTTTAGCCAAGTTGAAAGCTATCGCCTCACTTTGACCGCGCTCTTCTGCATCAATGCCAGGATAGGCACCTGGCGTGTCGATAAAAGTGATGATCGGCATTTTAAAACGCTCCGCCATTTCCATCACCCGCAGTGCTTTACGATAGCCTTCAGGACGAGGCATACCAAAATTCCGCCTGACCTTTTCTTTAACATCACGCCCTTTTTGATGACCGATCACCACGACTGGCCGACCGGCTAGCTTTGCCATTCCACAGACTAGAGCAGGGTCGTCAGAGAAATGCCGATCGCCGTGAATTTCTTCAAAGTCGCCCAGTATAAAATCAATATAATCAAGAGTGTAAGGACGCTGCGGATGACGTGCAATTTGCTGCACTTGCCAGGCAGATAAATCGTTGAAAATTGTTTTAGTTAAGGATTTACTTTTCTCTTCAAGATTTGTCAGTTCGTCGGCTATGTTGATTTCTGTATTTTCACCAACAAGTCTTAACTCTTCAATTTTTGTTTCAAGTTTAGCAATAGGTTGCTCAAACTCTAAATAGTTAGGATTCATCTGCTTATTTTCCGCTCTTAATATCAAATTAACGGCCAATTTTACCGTTCTGTCACACAGATAACTAGTCTAAGCTGGCATTTTCCGCTTTAAGTTCGATTCTGTGTATTAATTTCATGTTTTATAACAGCTTTATAACATGTTTAATTAAGTCTTGGTGCTAAATTAAACACTGACAAAACAAGTTCTGACCACTGTTACTACAAATAGCACACCTGCACCGCAGTTTCGCCAAATAAATGACTCAAGGCAATCAACAAATCATCATTTGCATCTACTCGCCAATTCGCGCCCAATTGAATGACCCCACAGGCTGTTTGCATTTGATACTTAAAGGCCACTTGCAAACCTTGCTCAGCTTTATGCTGTCCCAGCAACTTAGAGACCTGAGTGAGCCTGTTCCCTCTAAAGTCGGTGGCTTTACACTCTACTTGCACAGATTGTGCATATTGCGCCCGCGCCTGTGGGATACTAATTAGTCGACTGACTCTGACTTTAATGCCT
Organism: Oceanospirillales bacterium; assembly: GCA_029027825.1. Lineage (GTDB taxonomy): Bacteria > Pseudomonadota > Gammaproteobacteria > Pseudomonadales > Balneatricaceae > Rs1. The sequence goes on from CP093399.1 coordinate 3,350,195, forward strand.
CCAGAGTAATCATCATTAGACACTTCGCCTTCCATAATGACGATCGTATCTTTCTTGATGAGGTCCCGGTACTTCTCGTATACATCACCAAACAGAGTGACTTCAATGCGCGCGGTTCGATCATCTAAGGTAATAAAGCACAAGTTGTCGCCTTTTTTGGTTTTCATCACTCGCTGATCGACAATCAAGCCGGCAATTTTTTGTACTGAACCTCGCGACGGAACAATCTCATTAATTCTTTTACTGATAAAATTCTTTAATTCTGTTTCATATTGATCGATAGGGTGCCCCGTTAGGTACAAACCTAGCGTGTCTAACTCACCTTTCAAACGCTCTCTATCAGTCCAGTTTCTGACTTTTCGAATTTCCTCAAAAGGATCTCGGGCCTGCTCTTGATCATCACTGCCAAACAGATCAAACATCCCCGAACTTTGATTGTGTGCACTTTGGTCAGCACCTTTTAATGCATCGGAAATAGAAGCGACCATCACCGCTCGTGTCGGACCTAAGTCATCCATTGCACCACTGCGAATTAGCCCTTCCAAGACCCGTTTATTGAGCTTTTTAGCGCCAACTCGCTCGCAGAACTCATACATGTCTTGAAATTCACCAGCACCATCATTTCGCGCTTCAATGATCGCTTCGATCGGCCCTTCACCGACTCCTTTGATTGCGCCTAAACCGTATATAATTTCTCCCTGAGGATCAACGGTAAATTTATAGCCACCATTTTGCACACTCGGCAAAGCCGGTGCAATGCCCATTTTACGACACTCTTCAACGAACACTACGACCTTTTCTGTGGTCTGCATATCCGCAGACATAACCGCCGCCATAAATGGTGCAGGGTAGTGAGTTTTTAACCAAGCGGTCTGATAGGAGACCAGCGCATAAGCCGCTGAGTGTGATTTATTAAAACCGTAGCCGGCAAATTTTTCAACTAAATCAAATATATTACCGGCGAGCTTTTGATCGATACCGTTTTTTTGACAGCCCTCAAGGAAAGCACCACGCTGCTTGGCCATTTCCTCCGGCTTCTTTTTACCCATGGCACGACGCAACATGTCAGCTCCACCTAAGGTGAAACTAGCCATTACTTGGGCTATTTGCATAATTTGTTCTTGGTATAAAATGATCCCGTAGGTCGGTTCAAGTACCGGTTGTAATATATCTAATTGATAGTCAGCATGCGGCCATGCCATTTCTGCACGACCATGTTTACGATTTATAAAATCATCTACAATTCCGGACTGCAACGGCCCCGGTCTGAATAAGGCAACCAGCGCGATAATGTCTTCAAAACGACTCGGTAGTAATTTCGATACTAGATCTTTCATACCACTTGATTCCAGCTGAAAGACCGCAGTTGTCTCAGCGGTTCTCAACAGGTTAAAAGTATCGGCGTCTTCAAGGTCTATCAAGGCTATATCAAGATCTTCTTCACCTTCTTCACGCCGCTTAGCATTGATCGTTTTCAGCGCCCAATCAATAATTGTTAAAGTCCGTAAACCGAGAAAGTCAAACTTAACTAGACCCGCTTCTTCGACATCATTTTTGTCAAACTGCGTAACTAAACCTTGACCTTCTGCATCGCAAAGCGTCGCTGAAAAATCAGTCAACTTAGTGGGCGCGATCACCACACCGCCCGCATGCTTACCGGTGCCACGCACCGTCCCCTCGAGCTTTAGCGCCATTTCCATTATTTCTTGCGCTTCTTCACTGCCTTTCACAAACTCATCTAAAGCTGGTTCTATCTCCATTGCTTTAGTCAGTGTTATACCGACTTCGAATGGGATCAATTTAGATAATTTATCCGCTAAACCAAAAGGCTTTCCCTGCACTCTGGCAACATCACGCACTACTGCCTTGGCGGCCATAGTGCCAAAGGTGACGATTTGCGACACAGCATCTCGACCGTAAGTTCTCGCCACGTAATCAATTACTTTATCGCGATTATCCATACAGAAATCGATATCGAAATCGGGCATTGATACACGCTCTGGATTGAGGAATCGCTCGAACAGCAAGTCATATTCCAAAGGATCCAAATCGGTAATTTTTTGCGCATAGGCAATTAATGAACCCGCTCCTGAACCTCGCCCCGGTCCAACGGGAATACCGTTATCTTTGCCCCATTTTATAAAGTCCATTACAATCAAAAAGTAACCGGGAAAACCCATTTGAATAATAATTTCTAATTCAAATTCCAAACGATCATAGTACAGCTGACGTTTAGCGGCGTATTCGGGATCGTTTTTATCGAGCAGTACTGCCAGCCGCTCCTCCAAACCTTGCTCTGATACATCTCGGAAATACTCATCCATGGTCATCCCGGCAGGGATCGGGTATTTCGGCAGGTAATAGGTACCTAGATCTAATTCAATATTACAGCGTTTGGCTATTTCCGAGGTATTTGCCAGTGCTGAAGGTATATCTGAAAACAGCTCTGTCATCTCTTCAGAGCTGCGAAAATATTGCTGTTCACTATAATCCCTAGGCCGCTTAGGATCATCTAACACTCGAGACTGATTAATACACACCCGCGCTTCATGGGCATCAAAATCAGTGGTCTTTATAAACATCACATCGTTAGTCGCAACGACCGGACATGCCATTTTAGTGGCTAATTGTACGCTGCGCTCTACCAGCTCGTTTTCCTGCAGTCTACCGGTGCGCTGCAATTCAATATAAAAACGATTTTCAAAGGCAGCCATCCACTGCGCGAGGATTTTTTCGGCGTCTGGATTTTGCGCCAACAGCGCCTTACCCAATTCACCCTTACCAGCTGATGAAAGGGCAATTAATCCCTCGGTTTGCGCCAGCAGCCAGCTTTTTTTTACCAGTACTTTATCGAGTACGAAATTTTGCCCCTGCTCGTAACCTCTGGAGATCAACTCCATCAAATTGCGGTAACCGAGCGCATTTTGCGCCAGCAGTGTAATGATAAAAGGCTCACCTTTTAAATCATCATTGATCACCATCAGGTCAACACCGCAAATCGGCTTTATTCCCGCACTTGTAGCCGCTTTATAAAATTTGATTAAGCCGAATAAATTAATATGATCAGTTACTGCGACCGCAGGCATAGCCGCATTTTTTGCGGCGCCAACTAAGGCTTTAATTCGACACAATCCATCGACGACTGAATATTCTGTGTGAGTGCGGAGATGAACAAATGATTGAGACATAGGAACGTTGTTTCCCTGCTGGAAAATGATGACTTAATTTATGAGGATTGTGAGAGTAACACTTTTACCGGCTTAAAACTTTTACGATGACATGCCAATACCCCGTATTTAGCCAGTGCCTTGAAATGCTCTTTAGTGGGATAACCTTTGTGTCGATCAAAACCGTATTCAGGATGGATTTGATGTAAGGCGTGCATTTCTCTGTCTCTGATAACTTTCGCCACGATAGATGCCGCACTGATCGCGGCAACTTTGTCGTCACCTTTAACGATGGCCTCACAGGGATAGCTAATATCAGGACAGCGATTACCATCGACCAACACCATCACCGGCTTAATGCTCAAGCCTTCAATGGCGCGCTTCATCGCCAACATACTGGCCTGCAGTATATTGATTTGATCAATTTCTGCAGGTGACGCTCTACCAATCGCATAGCAAAGTGCATGCTCCATGATTTGCTGATATAGGTACTCGCGTTTTTTTTCACTGAGTTTTTTTGAATCTGCCAATCCGGCAATTGGTTTGGCAGGGTTTAAAATAACCGCGGCTGAAACCACATCAGCTACTAGCGGCCCTCGTCCGACCTCGTCACAACCCGCTAACAATTCGATCTTTTGATACTGTTCTAAATCTAACATTTGGCTCTCATCTATTATCAAATCGGATCTTGTGGCGCTTGCTTGAGTAATTTTTGTATGGCTGCTGCTGCCCGGTCGCTGGCTGACATATCCAGTTGCCGGTGGATCTTTTTAAATTGGCGGCAATGATACTCTCTGTGCTGCTCATCCAACAGTGCTTTTTCCAGCTCTTCGAACAATCGCTCAGCAGTGACTTGGTTTTGCAATATTTCCGGGACTAACATTTCTCCTGCCAGTAAATTAGGCAGAGATATATATTCAGCACTGATCATCCGGGAGTAGACAGCGTAAGTAACAGCGGCCATTTTATAGGCGACCACCATCGGTTTTCCCAGTAGTGCCGCCTCTAAAGTGGCGGTACCTGATGCGATCAAAACCGCATCACACGCCGACAGCGCATCCCTTGATTGCTGCAACAATAGAGTCACCGGCAAATCAGGATACTGCTCTAGCTGCAACTGTATTTCATCATAGCGGTATTGATTTGCAGCTGGTAGCACAAATTGAACTTGCGGATAGTGCTGATGAAACAGTTGCGCCGTCTCTAAGAAAACGCCAAGCAAATACCTAGTTTCACTACTTCTACTACCAGGTAATAACGCGATAACTTTAGCATTTTCAGGAAGTGACAATTTTCTCTTAAAGCTTTGAGTATCGTATTGTTGAGGTATTAATTCCGCCAAGGTATGACCGACAAAAGCAATGTTTTGCTGGGTTTCTCGGTAGTGCTGCTGCTCAAACGGAAACAAAGTTAGCAGTAGATCGACCGCTTTTTTTATCTTAAAAATACGCTTTTTTTTCCAGGCCCACACCGATGGACTGACGTAGTGAACCGTTAAAATGCCGGCTTCTTTGAGCGCCAATTCAATATTCAAGTTGAAATCAGGGGCATCAACACCGATAAACAGATCCGGCGGAGTCTTTATAAAATCTTCAATCAGCTGTTTACGCAGTTTTAATAGAACCCGCAATCGACCTAGTACTTCCCATAACCCCATCACCGAGAGCTGTTCCATTGATGCCTTACTCACCAAACCTTGGGCGATCATTAAATCGCCACCTATTCCGTAAAATTCAATCTTAGGGTAGATTTTTTTCAGCGCCTTCATCAAACCGGCAGCCAAAATATCGCCCGAAGCTTCTCCGGCGATAATTGCCACTCTTAAGGTTGGCACTCTAGGTAAGCTCTTGTAAGTGGCACACTAGCGAATAATACCCCTAGATGAATGTTTCAGGCTGTCAATTAGGGCATTAACTGCCGGGGTCTGCTCTGCCAAGATCAACAGCTCTTGGATGGCGTCCTCAGTGGTTAATCCACGTCTGTAAATTATTTTATAAGCGCGCTTGAGGTCGGCGATAGCTGCCGGTGTATAACCTAACCGTTTCAACCCTTCAGTATTAATACCGTGCGGTTTCGCCGGGTGACCACTGGCCAGAACAAAAGCGGGAATATCTTTAAAGATCACCGTGCCTGCTCCGCACATAACCGAAGGGCCTATGTGACAAAATTGGTGTATCGCTGTGAAACCACCTAAGATAGCTCTATCGCCTATTACTACATGCCCAGCTGCAGCGGAGTTATTGGCCATAATGATGTCATTGCCAATCCTACAATCATGCGCAACATGCACATTCACCATAAATAAATTGCCACTGCCTATTTTAGTGATGGCATTATCTTGAATAGTACCGCGGTGAATAGTACAACTCTCACGAAAGACATTGTTATCGCCAATTTCTAAAAAGGTCGTTTCGCCTTGGTACTTTTTATCTTGGCAATCTTCACCAATTGAACTAAATTGAAAAATTTTATTATCTTTACCTATTTTACAAGGGCCTTTAATGACCACATGAGATGCAACTTCAGTGCCTGACTCAATTTCTACTCCAGCGCCAATAGTTGTCCAGGGCCCGACACTGACACCTTCTGCTAGCACCGCAGAAGGATTTATAATGGCACTGGGATGAATTAACTGACTAGCTTCTTTCACTATTATTTTCCTAGCGGTCTGCACAAAGTATGGTTGCAGAACTAACCACTTTGCCTTCCACTTCTGCTCTCACATCAAATTTCCAGATGCCACGCCTCTCTGAAATGATCTCTGCAAATAATTCTAACTTATCCCCAGGCACAACCGGTCTCTTAAAGCGCAATTTATCCGAGCCGACAAAGTAGTACATCGAACCATCTTGCGGAGTTTTATCCATGGTTTTGAAGCCCAAAATACCGGCTGCTTGCGCCATTGCTTCTAAAATCAAAACCCCTGGCATTACAGGTTGCTCTGGAAAGTGACCATTAAAGAACGGCTCATTTACAGTTACATTTTTAAAGGCATGAATCGATTCTCCAAGCGTTATACTCACCACCCTGTCGACTAGTAGAAAAGGGTACCGGTGCGGTAAATATTCGCGAATCTGATTTACATCCATCATTATTTTTTGCCTTGTTCGATTATTATCGTATGCTGCTGCATCTCTTTTTCTAAAATTTTTATGCGTCTAGCCAATGCATCTAAACTGCGGAACCTCACCACATTTTTTTTCCAACTCTGATGTTTTTCAATACCAGTCCCTGAGGAATAAACGCCTGCTTCTTGGATAGAACGACTGACTAAACTCATCGCCGTTATATGAGTCCCCGCCGCTATTTTTAAATGACCTGTAACCCCTGACAGTCCGGCAATAGTGCAGTTTTCACCAATGGAAGTACTACCAGCAATCGCTGTACAGCCGGCGATAGCAGTATAGTCACCTAGCACTACATTGTGCGCAATTTGCACCTGATTATCTAACTTAACGCCATTACCTACGATAGTGTGGGACAGCGCCCCACGGTCAATAGTGGTAGAGGCACCGATTTCAACATCATTGCCAATTCGCACACCTGCCAGTTGATAAATCTTCTGCCAACCTTGCGTTTTTTTAGCGAAGCCAAAACCATCCGCACCTATAACAGCACCTGAGTGAAGGATACAATTTTCTCCGACATGCACATCTTGGTATAAAGTGACGTTAGCTTCAAGACGACTGTTGGCACCAATGATACAGTCGTTACCTAGCACTGTATTTGGACCTATATAGCAAGCATCTTGAATAATCACATTTTCACCAATTACCGCCCCATGACAAATTTGTGCGGTCGCTGAAACCTTAGCTGATTTGGCCACGCTAACGTGAGCTGCCTGACCCGATATAACAGGTGCTCGCCAATCAAACCATTGACTAAGCTGAGCAAAAGCTAGATATGGATCATCGACGACAATGGCGGTATTTTTTACTTGTGGCTGCTGCTGTTTTTTCACTAAAACAACAGCGGCTTTGCTGGAAGACAAACTACCAATAAACTTAGCTTGCGCGCAAAAACTAATATCCCCTTCAGTCGCTTGATCTAAAGGGGATAGTCGATTGACTCTAGCATTAGCATCGCCGAATATCTCGCTATCTAAAAAAATAGCTATTTGCGAAACGCTATACACATTGATCCTCGATTCGTATCAATTAAAAGGTACCGCCTAATGTGAAATCAAAGTTCTTTTCTTCGTCCCCGGCTTTCTTATTTAACAATTTAGCATAAGAGAAGGTAAGAGGGCCTAATGGAGTTAACCAAGTAAATCCTAAACCCGCTGAGTATTTCAGATCGTCAAATTTAATGCCTTCATTACAGACAGACTTAACCGGATCTCCCGCTATGCAATCTGTCGCATATATTCCACCAAAGTCTAAGAACAACGACGTACGATATTTTTTAGGATCATCTATGCCTATCATTGGAAAAACTACGTCTACACCGCCTGTCACCATCACATTACCGCCAATAGAGTCACTTAGACTATCTTGAGGTCCCAGTGAATTTGATGACACTCCACGCATTGATCCGATACCGCCAGCGAAATAGTTTTTGAAGAAAGGAAAATCTTTATCTCCTAATTTGTTCGCGTAAGCTATTTTCCCCCTCGCCCCTATTAGCCACTTTTCATCTTCACTAAAAGGTTTGATCCATGAACCATCATAGGCGAGTCGATAGTAACTCAAATCACTGCCTGGAATAGAAAACTCTAAACTAACACTTTGTTTACGACCTTTAGTCGGGAATATGCTCCGATTCATCCGATTTTCATTCCAATAGAAAGTAGCATTGGTATTAGTGAATTTATCGCCATTATCTTTAATGTAATTTTTCACTTCAGTACTGGTGGTAGTATTTGGTGTTACTTTTATCTTCTCAGCACCAAATCTTACTGCTAACCTTTGATATTCATTAATAGGATAACCAAAAGTGACACCCGCTCCATACTCATCTATTTTGTATTTACTTGAAGAGTTTTCATCGAAATCCTCTTTGCGATAAAACACATCAAAGCCACGACTCACCCCATCCACTGTATAAAATGGATTTGTATAATCAAACCTAATTTGCTGCTTAACATCTGATTGCGAAAAATTGGCACTGACGCGATTACCAGAACCAAGAAAGTTATCTTGTGATATGCCAAAATCTAAAATCAATTTTTCACTTTGCGAAAATCCTACGCTAGCAGTAAAATTTCCAGATGCTTGCTCTTGAACTGTCAGTTCAACATCTATCTGATCATCTGTCCCGGCCACCGGAGTTGTCGCTATATCGACTTGAGAAAAATATCCAGAGCGATCTAAAGTCTCTTTAGATTTTTTGATCTTACCACTGGAGGCAATCGCAGATTCCATTTGTTTGAGTTGTCTGCGAATCACTAAATCAGCAGTTTTTTCATTCCCTCTGATATTGATACGTCTTACATAAGTCCGCTTTCCCGGTCTGATATAAAAATCTATGTCTACGGTATTTTCATCAACCTTATCAGGGTTAGGCTGAATATTGGCGAACATATAACCACTGTTACCAAGCACTTCAATCATAGCCTCTCGAGAAGCACTCAATCTCTGACGCGAAAACGTATCGCCAGGTTTAAGCTTAATTACCTTCCTTAAACTTTCCTCAGAGACCACTAATTCACCTTTAACATTCAACTTGCCAATCCGGAATTTCTCTCCTTCTACAATATTGATGCTGATGAACACACTTCTTTTATCTGGTGAAATTGAAACTTGGGTAGATTCCACTTTGAAGTCGATATAACCACGGTCAAGATAATAAGAGCGCATCGTTTCAATATCAGCTGAAAGACGCTCCCTAGAATAGCGGTCATCTTTACTGAACCAAGACCACATAGAGGGAAGCCGTGACTGGAACAGTTCAGTTAACTCTTCATTAGTGTAAACATTGTTACCGATAATATTAATGTGATTTATTTTGGCAATTCTTCCCTCTGTGATATCGACATTAACCGCAACTCGATTGCCGCTAATCGTCTCGACCTTGATATCGACAATAGCGTTGTATCGACCTTGTGATGCATAGACATTTTTCAGCTCAGTTTTAATTTTATCTATTGCTGAGCGTTTAAAAACCACACCTTCTTTTAATCCAGAGTTTTTCAACCCCTCTAATAGAACATCGGTCTTTAAAACTTTATTGCCTTTAATTCGTATTTTACTAACTGCAGGCCGCTCAATAATTTTAAGAATTAAAATCTTACCATCTTGATCAATTTCAATATTTTGAAAATATCCTGAGCGGTACAATCTTTTTACTGCCGCACTTAATGAAGGCTGAGTAACGATATCTCCCGCTGTAATAGGAAAGTTTCGAAAGACTAAACCTGGCTCAATATGTTGCATCCCTTCAAGGCGTATGTCCTGCACTTTAAATGCCGGAAATGCAGCTGCTGCAATATTAGCCCAAAATAAAAACCCGAGTAATAACCCTAACTGTTTTTTCATGAAACCCTTCTTAATTATTAAGTCGATCAAAATCCTGTAGTCACTGAATTAATTAGTTAAAATCTCATAACATCATTAAACATTGCTATCGCCATCATACTGAACAACAATGCCATACCTATTCTTAAACCTATCCCCTGTACTTGCTCTGAAACAGGCTTACCTTTAATAATTTCGATCATATAATAAAACAAATGCCCACCATCCAACATTGGGATAGGTAACAAATTCAACACGCCGAGACTAATACTTAAATACGCCAAGAAACTGATGTACGCTTCAAAACCTGATTCAGCGCTTTGGCTAGCCACTTTAGCGATGGTAATTGGACCGCTTAAATTTTTAACCGAAATAATCCCAACCAGCATTTTTTTGATGGAACCTAAGGTCAAACTAATCATTTGCCAGGTTTTATTAGTCGCCGCTACTAGCCCGTCTATAACACCCAACTGATTATTTCTGATCATGTCTTGTGGCCACTGCGGCGGCTGAACTCCAACACCAACAAAACCAATGATCCGACCAGATTCTAGCGTTTTTCCTGCAGGAGTAATAGGAATTTCTAATACTGAAGTACTTCGCAACACCTTAAAAGTCAGAGGCTGCTCTGGAGATGACTGAACTTTCTCAACCAACTTATACCAAGTATCTATTTTTGACCCGGAGATACTAACTACCACATCTGGGCTGAGCAATCCGGCTTTTTCGGCTCTGCCTCCTACAGAAATAACGCCTAGTACTGGCGCAATTTCCGGCCTAAAAGGCCTGATTCCGATAGCGCTAATCGGACTCTGTTTTTCTAAATCAAAATTCCAACTCTGCAAATTGAGACTATAATTACCTAGATGATACGTCTCGGCATGCTCTCCACCCTTTATTTGCAATCGCAGCACACCAGAATCACCAATGCGGCGCGCCAGCGCTAAATTAACTTCTTGCCACGAGGCGGTTGACTGCCCATCAATGGCGACTATCTCACCTTGTATCGGCAATTTAGCATATTCAGCTATCGAATCTTTTACCACTGATCCTATTACTGGTACGACAGTACTAACACCACTGACAAATAGCAGCCAATAAGCTAATACCGCAAAGACCAGATTAACTATCGGCCCAGCCGCTACGATTGCTATCCTTTGGTAGACATTTTTATTATTAAAAGCTTGATTTTTTTGCGCTTCAGGAACATCACCCTCACGCTCATCAAGCATTTTAACATAGCCACCTAAAGGTATTAGCGCCAGCGCAAACTCGGTACCTTGTTTATCGATACGGGAATAAAATATTTTCCCGAAGCCCACCGAAAATCTTAACACTTTTACTCCACACAGCCTGGCGACAATAAAATGCCCCCACTCGTGGATAGTAACTAAGATTCCCAATGTTACGACAAATGCTACTACTGTTTGAACAAAATCCAATTAAGCCACCGGAAGCCATTGTAAACCAATTAAAAACAGCGGTGCCGCTGCTAACAAACTATCTATTCTGTCCAAGATGCCACCGTGCCCAGGCAAGAGCGAACCACTGTCTTTTAAATCAACATTGCGTTTCAGCATACTCTCTAATAAGTCACCTAAGACAGACACCATTGAAATTAGTGCCCCTAAAACCAGTAAATATAGCATTTGATTGCTCGGTAAATCTTGCACTAGAGCGAACACCAGCGCAGTAATTGACGCCGCAACAACTCCTCCGGCAAAACCTTCTACAGTTTTGCCTGGACTAACATTCGGTGCTAATTTTCGCCGACCAAAATTCTTTCCCGCCACATAGGCGCCAACATCCGCAGCCCAAACCAACAGCAACACCAACAGCAACCAGCTATTCCCCATCGGCATTACTTTTAACTGTAGCAAGCTCCACCAAGTAGTGCTTAACAACACCAGACACAATGAAAAACCAACGATTTTATTATTCCACAAGCCTTTGCTCGGATAGGTTTTTACCCAGACGAAAGCAGCCATCCACACGATAACCACCAGTGGCATAACCACAACCATCGCCCGCTCAAAAAAAACAAACCAAATAACCGCCAACAGAGCGGCTACGCCAGCGATTAATGCTGATTTACCTGCGAAATTTCGGATTCCTAAAAACGGCCCCCACTCCCAAGCACCTATTAACATTACCACTGCAACAAATATGGCGACCCCAGTTAAGGGCAATAAAAAAATTCCAAAGAGTACGGTGGTCGCTAAAATACAAGCTGTTATTATTCTTTGTTTAAGCACTCTACTTTTCCTCTAATTGCTCACTTGTTCTGCCGAACCGTCTTTCCCTACTAGTAAAATCTTTAATCGCTACCAGTAGATTCTTTTTATCAAAATCAGGCCAGAGACAATCGACGAAATGATACTCTGTATAAGCCATTTGCCACACCAAAAAATTACTAATCCGGCTCTCGCCCCCAGTGCGAATACACAGGTCAGGCTTAGCTTGATCCGCCAAACTGACGTATTGATTAAACAGCGATTCATCTAAGTCATCCGGACTGCACTTGCCCGCCACACAATCTAGAGCAAACTGCTTCGCCGCCTCAGTAATATCCCACTGACCGCCGTAATTAGCAGCTATATTCAGCTTTAAACCAGTGTTGCTTTGCGTTAACTCTTCGGCTTTTTTAATCCGCGCCTGCAGCGAAGCGCTAAAACGACTTTTATCGCCTATTACTTTTAAGCGTATATTGTGCTTATGCAGTTTTTTAGTTTCTCTGTCTAAGGCTAAACCGAACAGCTCCATCAAACCTCTGACTTCCAGCGCGGGCCGCTTCCAATTCTCGGTGCTAAAGGCAAACAAACTCAGCGATTCTACTCCTAGCTCGACACAGCCTTCTATCACGCTGCGAACACTTTTAACCGCTGATTTATGCCCGGCAAGGCTGGGTAGAAAACGTTTTTTAGCCCAGCGATTATTACCATCCATTATAATGGCAATATGACGGGGCATTATCTCATTTTCAGAAAAGTTCAAATCATCTTTTAAATTCATAATTTAAGAAGGCGAGCCACCTTGCTAACAAGATGACTACGTCCATTATATATCCATCAAATCCGTTTCTTTTTTCTCAAGCAAAGCATCAATTTCAGCAACAAATTTATTGGTCAACTGCTGCACTTTATCTTGAGTCTTGCGATCTTCATCTTCTGAAATTTCTTTCTCTTTCAGCAAGTCTTTTATATAAGTATTAGCATCACGGCGCGCATTTCTAACCGACACTTTAGCATTTTCTGCCTCTGCTCTGGCTTGGCGGATAAAACCTTTACGAGTTTCTTGCGTCAGTGCGGGCATGGGCACACGAATTCTCTCACCAGATGTAGCGGGATTCAATCCCAACGATGATTTCATAATCGCTTTTTCAATTTCAGGCACCATTGGCTTTTCCCAAGGTACTATCGCCAAAGTTCGCGCATCTTCTACTGAAATGTTGGCCACTTGAGACAGCGGCACTTGCGAACCGTAGTAATCAACAGTCACTGTATCTAAGATACTCGGATGAGCACGCCCAGTTCGTATTTTTTTAAAATTATCAACTAAAGCAGCAGTGCTTTTATGCATACGCTCTTCAGTTTCTTGTATGATCTCATTCAGCATACTTCTCTCCTGTATATTCTTCGTCGCTGATTAAAGTCCCTTCATCACTACCCATGACCAAACCAACTAACGCACCCGGTTTGTTCATGTTAAACACTCTAATCGGCATACTGTGATCTCTGGTCAAACAGATAGCTGTTAAATCCATCACTTGTAACTGCTTATCTAACAGCTCATCATAGCCTAAGTGCAAGTAGCGCTTGGCCGATGCATCTTTCATCGGATCAGCGGTATACACACCGTCCACCTTAGTTGCTTTTAAAACAACATCCGCTTCAACTTCTATACCTCTTAAGCAAGCCGCTGAATCTGTTGTGAAAAATGGATTACCAGTACCTGCCGCGAAGATTACCACATCTCCCTGACCTAAGTAACGCATAGCATGCCGTCTATCGTAATGATCGACTACGCCACTCATTGGAATGGCAGACATTACGCGAGTGGTAATATTGGCACGCTCTAGAGAATCACGTAACGCCAAAGAGTTCATCACTGTCGCCAACATGCCCATGTGATCGCCGGTCACCCGATCCAAGCCGTTGGCACTAAGCGCTGCCCCTCGAAACAAATTACCACCACCAATAACGATACCTACCTGCACACCGATGCCAATCAATTGGCCTATTTCTAATGACATCCTATCTAACACTTTGGGATCAATACCAAAGGTTTCTTTACCTGTAAGCGCTTCACCACTGAGTTTCAGTAGTATTCTCTTGTATTGAGAGAGCTTTTTATTAGTTGCAGTAGGCATTTAATTTCTCCAGTTATACTCATCAAACTTATCACACAACCACTACATCGCGGACAAGCTCTAAACACACATTGCTTAACATCCGACCCCACCAGCGAACAAAAAAGCAACCGACCAATTCAACACAACCTAGATACTAAAAAACTCATCGCACTAAGCAGTACGCTGCACATCTCATGTTGCTATAGACTGGCATTTACCTTGATTAATCCACGGCTAAATCAGAATCCTATCGCCTCCACAATCACAGGATTACCGAAACGACAGATACAAAAAAGCGCATGCCGCTATCATAGCCACATGCGCTTGAAATGACAGCAATTATCAGCTTTTAAGCTGAGCTGCTACTTCCGTTGCGAAATCAACTTCTTTGACTTCAATACCTTCGCCGACTTCCAGGCGCACAAAACTAACTACAGATCCACCGGCAGCTTTTACCATTTGACCAACTTTTTGCTCAGGATTCTTAACGAACGCCTGCTCAACTAAGCTGTTTTCAGCAAGAAACTTACTGATACGACCGATTACCATCTTCTCAGCAATTTCAACAGGCTTGCTAGCCATATCAGGCTGAGCCATGATAATTGCTTTTTCCTGCTCAACTTCAGCTGCTGGCATGTCATCTTTATTGACTACACGAGGGTTAGTCGCACTAACGTGCATAGCTACATCTCTAGCCACTTCTTGATTAGCTCCTGAGACAGAAACTAGTGAAGCGATACGCTTATTGGAGTGAACGTAAGCGCCAATGCACTCACCTTCAACCAGAGAGATACGTCGTAAACTAACGTTTTCACCAATCTTTTGCACTAAAGCATCACGTACCACGACCATTTCTGCAGTCATGACTACCGCAACATCAGCAGTTTTAGCAGCAAAAGCTGCATCCGTTACTTGCTGTGCAAAATTTAGAAAGTTTTCTTCACGTGCCGCAAAGTCAGTTTCAGAGTTAACTTCCACTATCACCGCATAAGTACCATCTTCAGAAACTTTGGCTAACACGATACCGTCGGCAGCAGTACGACCCGCTTTTTTGGCAGCTTTCATGCCCGATGTTTTACGCAATTCTTCAATCGCCTTATCCACATCACCGTCAACTGCTTTAAGTGCTTTTTTGCACTCCATCATACCTAGACCAGTACGATCACGTAATTCTTTAACTAACTTAGCTGAAACAGCCATTTTCTTACCCCTTTGATTGCACTCAATCAACATTCAAAAAAACGGGAGCAAGGCTCCCATTTTTCTATAAATATTCAAACTTGTTACAACAAACAAACAGATAGTTGTTTATTTAACTTCAACAAACTCGCTTTTATCGCCAGCTGCAACTTCAGCACCTTCAGTGCACGCATCAGCCATTGAACCTACATAAATCTGGATCGCACGCAGAGCATCATCGTTACCAGGAATTACATAATCAACGCCATCTGGGTTGCTGTTAGTATCAACAACACCAATTACTGGGATACCTAGCTTGTTTGCTTCATTGATAGCAATACGCTCGTGATCAACGTCAATAACGAAAAGTGCGTCAGGTAGACCACCCATTTCTTTGATTCCACCGATTGAACGCTCAAGCTTTTCCATTTCACGTTGACGCATCAACGCTTCTTTTTTGGTTAGCTGTGAGAAAGTACCGTCATCAGACTGCGACTCTAGCTCACGAAGACGACGAATAGACTGGCGAATAGTCTTATAGTTCGTCAACATACCACCTAACCAACGATGGTTAACGTAAGGCATGCCCGCGCGACGCGCTTCTTCTTTAATAATCTTGCTCGCAGCACGCTTAGTACCAACGAACAAAATCTTGTTTTTATTGACGGCCATGTTCTTAACAATACTCAGAGAGTCGTTTAACGCAGGAAGCGTATGCTCTAAGTTAATGATATGAATTTTATTACGTGAACCGAAGATATACTGGTTCATCTTTGGGTTCCAGTAACGAGTTTGGTGACCAAAATGTACGCCTGCCTTAAGCAGCTCACGCATTGTAACTTGTGCCATTGTAGACTTTCCTTCTAAGTTTTGGGTTTGACGTCCACACATCCCATATACTAACCTTTGAGCAAATTCGAAGGCACCCAGTAGACGTGACGATGTGTGTGTGATTTTCCCAAGCAATAGCCTATCTATTCTCGGGCGCACTTTATACCATAAATCTGCCATCAAATGAAGGAAAAACTCCTAACCGAAGAATAATTTCGTTACAATGCCTGAATTATTAAAGCTGCATCAGTAGAACTCAGATCTCTCAGTTGAATCTAAGTTACACATCACCAACACTTCTTTTGCAGACAACTCCCTCAAGATTTAGGTTATTAAAACACCATGACTATTCTCGTTAAAACTGCAGATGAAATAAGTAAAATGCGCATTGCTGGAAAACTGGCTGCTGACGTCCTAGAAATGATTGAAGAACACGTAGTAGTCGGAGTGACGACCAACCAACTAAACCAAATTTGTCACGATTACATCGTCGATGTACAAAAAGCAATTCCAGCCCCCTTAGACTATCACGGTTTTCCAAAATCCATTTGCACTTCGATCAATCAAGTAGTTTGTCACGGCATCCCAAATGACAAAAAACTCAAAAGCGGCGATATTATCAACATCGACGTTACTATCATCAAAGACGGCTACCACGGCGATACCAGTAAAATGTTTTACGCTGGCAAAGCACTACCACATGCCCAGCGCTTGGTAGAAATCACTCAAGAGTGCCTATACCTAGCTTTAGAACTGGTAAAACCTGGCGCGCATTTAGGAGATTTCGGACAGGCAATCCAAAAACACGCCGAAAACAATCACTATACAGTGGTTCGTGAATATTGCGGTCACGGCATTGGCGCAGATTTCCACGAAGACCCACAAGTACTACACTATGGTCGCGCAGGCACAGGTGACATGATCTTAGAGGGCAACATATTCACCATCGAGCCAATGATCAACGCCGGTAAGCGCCAAGTTAAGCTCAATAAAAAGGATGGTTGGACAGTGGAAACAGCTGACCGCAGACTCTCCGCGCAGTGGGAACACACCATTCTAGTCACCGCAAATGGTTACGAAGTTCTCACTAAGCGCAGCGAGGAAAACTTCTAACTATTTTAGGGAGATGCAACGGTTATTGGTGAAACAGCACCGCCATAAACCGACATCTGCCAAGATAGCTTTTAACAACTCGCAGTCGCAACACGAGCCCAAGCCGTCTGATCGCAATCGATTATTCGGCGCGCGTCCAGACCTGCCATATTTTCCCTTTAGCAAATTAAGAAAGCGCCTCGCCAATTCAACATACAGGACTAAACATGAACAAACCACAGCCTTATACCGTTGATATTAGTGTTTTTTTCAATGCTGAAGACTTTCATCAACAGCTGCAAAACTGCAGCCAGCCCATTCCTGTTTTCAAGCGAGCACTAGACCAGCTACGCGAAAATATGGACCGAGAATTTAGCGCCGGAGCCGACATCCGACAAATGATCTATGGCCGCTCGCAAATACTCGACATTATCCTTACTGCCGCATGGCAATTATTTGACTGGCCAAATAGCGATGAAGCATCATTAATTGCGGTTGGCGGCTATGGCCGAGGCGAGCTACACCCACACTCAGACATAGATTTGTTAATACTATTTGACAATATCAAACCCGAACAATACCAACAGAGTATTAGTGATTTTCTAACCTTTTTATGGGACATAAAACTCGACGTCGGCTCCAGCGTCAGAAGTATTGAGGACTGCTTTGATCAATCCAAATTAGAGATCAGCGTCGCCACCAATTTAATAGAGTCGAGAACCATCACTGGCAGCGAGCAACGACGCCAACAGATGTACACGTGAATCACCTCCGAAGAGGCATGGAGCGCTAAAGATTTTTTACACGGCAAACTTAAAGAACAAAAACTGCGACATAAGCGCACCAATAACACTGAATACAATTTAGAGCCCAATATAAAAAATTCTCCCGGCGGCTTGCGCGACATCCACACTATTGGATGGGTGGCAAAACGCTACTTCGCCACCCACAGCATCGATGACTTAGTTAATCACGGTTTTATCTCTGCCGCTGAATTAAAACTGATCAACCAGGGCTTACATTACCTGTGGAGAATACGCTACGCCCTGCATATGATCAGCAAAAAGCGTGAAGATCGACTACTGCTAGATCACCAGCGCACACTAGCCGCTATATTTGGCTTCAAAGACCAAAAAGGCAAACTTGCAGTCGAGCAGTTCATGAGCGAATACTATCGCATCGCTATGCAGATGACGGGCTTCAACGAACTGCTGCTACAATATTTTGAAGAGAGTTTAAACCCCAATCAACTCAATACAATTAGCAAACTGAACAACCGCTTTCAGCTAAATAACAATTATATTGAAGTGGCCTACGAGCAAGTATTTAAGCACTACCCATTCGCGCTGATGGAAATATTTGTACTACTGGCGCAAAACCGACAAATAGCCGGTGTTCGAGCATCTACCATCCGTCTGATACGCGAACACTGGCACTTAATCGATGCTGATTTTCGCTCAGACATTCGCAACATCTCACTATTTATGGAGCTTTTAAGACAACAAGACGGAGTATCAACGGAGCTTAAGCGAATGATTCGCTATGGCATTTTAGGTAGATATCTTCCGGAGTTCGGCAAAATAATCGGCCAAATGCAGCACGACCTTTTCCACATCTACACGGTCGATGCGCACACCGTTAAAGTGATTAGTAAATGCCGCCTATTTAGACACCCGGAGCATCAAGAGCAGTTCCCTATCGCACATAGATTAGTCAACCAGCTACCTAAAATTGAATTACTATACATTGCAGCACTGTACCATGACATCGCCAAAGGGCGCGGTGGCGACCACTCCGAACTCGGCACTGTCGATGTGATAAGATTTTGCAATATTCACCGCCTGGGAAAATGGGACACTCAGCTTATAGCATGGCTAGTACGTAACCACTTACTAATGTCGATGACCGCCCAGCGAAAAGACATCTCCGACCCCGAAATAATTCAAGCATTTGCCGAACATGTCACAGACGTTACTCACCTAGACTACTTATATGTACTGACCGTGGCTGACATTAACGCCACCAACAACAGCCTGTGGAACAACTGGCGCGCATCATTAATGCGCCAGCTTTATGACGAAACTAAGCTGGCACTAAAGCGCGGCCTAGAAAACCCACCCAACAAGAGCGACTTAATAGAACAAGTTCAACAAGAAGCTCTGGAAGCGCTCGCCAATACGGCAATAGACCCGCTCGCGATTACGCAATTATGGGATTCATTAGGGGATGAGTACTTCATTCACGAAAGCGCCAAGAACATTGCCTGGCATACCAAGGCAATTATCGATCGCGAGGACCAAGAGAAAACCTTAGTGCTAATTAAAAAGACCACCTTAAGGTTATATGAAGGTGCTTCTGAAGTGTTCATTTACACCAAAAACGTCGACAAATCATTTGCAGTGACTGTCGCCACTATGGACGAGCTATCGCTGAGCATTCAAGACGCGCGAATCTACCAAACTGAAAACGACTTTTCATTCAACAGCTACACCATTTTGACTCAGGAAAACAAATCAATCCCCGACGACCAGCAAACTATCAAAAAAATTAAGCGCACCATTATAAAAAAACTCTCGAGCCCGGAGAAATACTCTGCAATTATCAGGCGCAGAGTCAGCCGCCAAATGAAACTTTTCTCCATACCCAGCAAAGTAAAATTTAGCACCGATTCCAGTCAACACTACACGCTAGTAGAAATCATCTCCCCCGACAGGCCAGGATTACTGGCCGTTATCGGAGATGTATTTGCCACGCATAATATTATGGTCTGCAAGGCAAAAATTAGCATAGTAGGCGAAAGAGTGGTCGATTTATTCTTTATCACCGACTGCGCTGGTGATTTAGTAGAAGACCCTGAATTTATCCACCTGTTACAAACAGAAATTTGCAAGCAATTAGACCAACACGTAAGCTCGACCTTACAATAACTTGAATCCATAACTTCAAAGCGAGCGCAGTGAAGCCACTGATTCAGGAACAAGCCCCTAACAATAGAGAACTGACTATGAACAAACAAACCCAGACAGAAATAGAAGCCGCCGCTTTTCGCAAGCTGATTGAACATTTAGACAGCCGCAAAGACGCGCAAAATATTGACCTGATGAATTTAGCGGGATTTTGTCGCAATTGCCTAGCCAAGTGGTACCGAGCGGCGGCGGCGGACCGAGGAGTTGAAATTGACTATGATCAGGCTCGTGAAGTAATTTATAAAGAGCCCTATGAAAGCTGGAAAGAAAAGCACCAACTACCAGCCACTGCAGCACAGAAAGCCGCTTTCAACCAAGGAAAGCACTGAGCGAGTAAGACCCACCCTAGCGCCAGTAAAGCTCGTGATTAAGACCACGACTTAGACAGACTGATAATCTGGCGAAAGTGTTAACGCAGAGCTCTAATTTGTCTGCACCCTCGCAGCGGAGTGTGAGGAATATTCAAAGAGCCCAAACACTCCCTGAAAACAGCCTCACTTGAACAGCTGCTATAATAATCACTGCCCTAGCCTATTAAAAACCGATCAAAAAACTACAGCGCGTATTCACCGCACGCTAGACAAAACGCCACTCAAGGCTAATTATTATTAACCACCCACGCCTGCTGCAACTGATCACCACTAATTTCTAAAATAGTCGCATAGACATCATCTTGAATCGGGTAGGATTTCACCACGCGTGCGCCCCGCACAATCCCTGCCACAGCCGTCCTAAAATCATCATTGACTAAGACCATTTGCTGCACGGTACTAGAGCTAGTCACGTATTGACCATGCACCATAGCGGCAAGCTCTTGATAGGCGCGTAGCTTAGAGGCGCGAATCGCATTAATTACCTTTTCACCGACAGTATTGCCCGGCTGCTTGCTAATAGGCGCGTAGCCAGTAGCCCGATAAGTTTGACTTTTACTGCCGCCAAAATTCAATTTACTGGTAACATTACTGACCGATTTTGATGCAGTTTCGCAACCGACCAACGCTAACAAAACCACCAATAAACCACTTTTTAATACTGCTTGGAACTTCATTATTTTAATCCTGTCATGTTAACTTAACCCGGATATGACATGCATTGCCGGGATGATAGCGCACCAGCTATTGGCTGCAATACTCAGATCAAAGCGGCCCAATACCATTTTCAATAATAAACCCTTTATTCAGAGCATCTATAGGATCATAGCCCGGCAGCATACTTTCTAGACGTTTGTAGGCTATATGAGACTGACCTGCAGCGACTACCTGACGGGTAATAACATCTAAAATACGTGCATTTAAGACAATTCCATCACCGTGCTTTGCGTAAGTCCCGGTAAGAATGTAGTAAATTTTAAACTGCTGCTGTAATTTAGGTAGCTGCCCTTTAGAGACTGCACTTTTTTCGGTAGTTGCCAAGCTTACCGCGCGGTAGTCAACCATGTTATAACCGCGTTGCGTCATCGGAAAAACAAAACTTTCCGATATTCTCTCGCCAAATAAATCATCGTGCACACTGTGACGCAGCGATTTAAATGGCAAGACAGCGACCGGCAAACGCTTAACTCTATTTTGCCTTAAACCTAACACCATCTGATCGGCCATCTGCGCAACCGCTTCACTGACAGGATCAAAATAATTGGCTTCTATCGGGGTAATAGCACTGGCTGCGGGTTTAGCAAATCCAGCCAAACTATCGATATCAATCGCCTGTTCAACGATTGCTCTAGCATCCTCTGCCGACATCTTATGGGTAAAAGGGGATTGCAAACCTTTCCCAGAACAACCACTAATGACTAAGATAAAAATTAACAGCACACTCTTCATTTTGTATCGCCTATATAACCTACGCAGGATTTATCGTTGATATTACACTAAGACCCATAGCGACTCTATTCGCTATATGCTCTAAATGTATTATAGTGTCAAATTATACAGTTAAGCAGGTGCAACTGTTGCTTTCAAGCTAGCTTGGTCAATGACTTAGAAAAATGAACAGCAGCGCTACACACTTAGCAGACCGCAGCCAAAAAGACGCACCCTTTAAACATTAATATTTTACTAACAGCACAGTCTTGCAGCACCTGCAAAATGCACCACTGCTGACACTAGCTTTCATCGCATTAATAAATCGGTAATTGATAAAACATGTTGAGCCCTCATAAACTAATAAACATACCCACTCTATGCTGCCGGTTGCTACTAGCTGCCAGCCTCCTTATCGCCAACCAAGCCAACGCCCTTACCGTCCAAGCTAGGGGTCAAGCGGTGATTGTTAGCGGCGATTTAAGCACCGCCAGAAACATTGCCATCAAGCGCGCGAAACAAAAAGCAGCCCTACAATCCAGCGCTTATATCAGCACCCAGCAACAAATGGAACAAGGCGTGATTATTCAAGACACGCTATCCAGTGAATCGCTGGCTCAGGTTGGTAAAGCGCAAGTACTTGACGAGTCGATCAGCGGCAATATCCTCTCAGTATTAATTAGCGTTAACATCGCTACCTACAACAAGTGCAGCAATGGCAGCACCGCCAATAACTATCGAAAAAGAATCGCCTTAGCCGGTTTTCCAATGATCGATCCCAGCCAATCAAAAATTGGCAAGCTGCGAAATATTGAGTCAAGTTTAGCCACCGAACTGGCCAAGAGACTCACCGGCACCAATGGTATTGAAGCTTTGAATGCTGGCCAGCTAATGCTACAACCTGACCCTAGCACAGCAGCGACAACGCAGCTTGCGCAAGGCTCTTTAACCACGGTGTTGCAACAGACCCAACAATTAGATGTTCAGTACGTCGTATCCGGAGTAGTACGTGATCTATCTATGCTTACTCCCAGCGTGTTTCGTCAGAAAAACTATTTTATAGACGCATACCATAAACAAGATTATCTGAGCAGCAGATACATGCGCGCTTTTGAGGTAGATTTATATATACACGATGGCTTTACCGGCGCTCTAATTAGTCAAAAAAGCTATCGAACTGCCGGGCGCTGGAGCACCAGCGATCGACAAAAATTTGGCTTTGCCAGCAGCCCTTTTTGGCAATTAGATTATGGAAAACAAGTGAGCAATGAGCTCGACACAATGGCACGTGATATCACCAACACTTTAAGGTGCAATAACTTTTCTGTTGAAATATCGCGCACCAGTGGCAGTAAAATTTGGTTTAAAGCAGGCCGCGCCTCAGGCATAAAACCCGGCGACAGATTTGACGTTTACCGAAAATCCACTTTTTATGATTACCAGCAAAATCCGACGATCGAATTAAATCAAACACCTCTTACTCTCACTGTGAGCAAAGTTCAAGCTAATTCAGCCGAGGGCAGAGCGGATGGCGTAGCAGGGCAAAACAACATCCAAACGGGCGATGTCTTAGTTTCCCAGTGACTGGCAGCACAGCTACGATAGCAAGCGGAGCTAGAAGTCACTTTTTGGAAGAACAGCCCAGCACTAAATTTTACAGCTAAAAAAACCAGCTATTGCTGGTTTTTTATAACCGATTTTTAATCAGTCGTCTTCACAACCTTTAGCACAAGTACCATATAAATATAAAGTACGATCAGTGAGGTCATAACCAAGGTCTGATGCAATTTTATGCTGCCTTTTCACCAAATCACTATCAACAAACTCTCTCACTCGACCACATTTAACACAGACTATATGATCGTGCTCTTCATCACGCGCAAGTTCAAAAACGGAGTGTCCGCCTTCAAAGTGATGCCTACAGACCAGACCAGCTGATTCGAATTGTGTTAGTACACGATAGACAGTTGCAAGGCCAACATCTTCACCTAGCTCCATCAAAAGCTTGTAAATATCTTCGGCACTAAAATGATCACCCTCACCTGCTTTTTCTAAAATTTGATATATTTTCACCCTTGGTAAGGTAACTTTCAGACCAACTTTACGTAATTCCTGATTTTCAAGAGCCATAATTATCTTTCTCTATTGATTCTAGCGACTGGATGCTAAACTATATTAACTTAAATATTGGATAATAGTGGAAATAATTTACCCATGCGCAAATTCTTATTATTAATAACTTCTGTGATTGTAATTTCCGGTTGTACTCAATTCCCCGGTGTTTATAAATTAGACATCCCTCAAGGAAACATTCTATCCCAGGAATCGGTCAATCAATTAAAGCCAGGTATGAGCCCAAGGCAAGTACAGTTCATAATGGGCACCCCAATTATTCAAGATACATTTAATGAAAACCGTTGGGATTATATTTATACCATGAAAGCCGCTAATCAAACACCCACACTTTCAAGGGTTACTATAATATTTACCGACGGTGCTTTAAGCAACATCACGGGTGATTTACGCCCAGAATAAATTACTCGAAGCTGTCGGGCAAGCTCAGCGTACTGAAACAGCCCAAAGTAGCCCCTGCCAATATTTGATATCGCCAAATACACCAGGCGATATCAAATATGTAGATTCTTTTATCAACAGTTGCTCAGCTTTCTAGCTCAGGTCGCTGACTTCTCGGCTGCTTTTAATTTTTCCGCGCGACGTGCTCGAATAACTTTAGGATAGGCGACTAAAGGCCGATCTAATTCGCCTCTCTCTCCCGCGCGTAAAACTTGTTCTTTAGGCTTGCGGATGCCTTTACCAAAAATCCCCATAGGGACCGATTCAATATCTATCTCAGGAAATAAGGCCACTATATTTGAAGCGACCGCCGCTTCATAAACAGTAGTCCCCTCCGCTACTTCAACAGTTAAAATCTTTTGTACTTTCTGACCGGCGAAAGCGACTTCTACTTTAATCATATCACTCCTCACTGCCGTACAAATCATCAGCGCGCTGTACAAAAGCCTCTACCATGGTATTGGCGACTTGCGCAAAAACCTTTGACATAGCAAAAGCAGCAACCTTACCGGAAAAATCAAAATTCAAGGTCAAATTAACCTTGCATGCGTTTTCAGCGAGCGACTCAAAACACCACTGACCAGACAAATGCTTAAAAGGCCCCTCAACTAACTCAAATTTGATACCACTGGGGATGCACAGCTGGTTACGGGTGGTAAAACTATATTTAAAGCCTGCTTTTGCCAAGTGTAAACTCGCTACCATTTCTTGATCTGAATGCGAGACCACATCAGAAGATGCACACCACGGAAGAAACTCTGGATAGTTTTGTACATTATTGACCACATCAAACATTTGCTGCGCAGAATGAAACACTAAAGCACTTCTATCAATCTGATTCATTTTTCATTAATTACCGAATTTTAAAGAACTAACTCACGACCTATATGTATCGCCCTAACCCTGAACCCGCAGTTTCAAAGCAAAACCCTTAGGGAGCCTCTGAATAGTGAGTATTTTTCAACACCTTGTGTGATCAATAGTCTATGCTAAAATTCGCATAGAAATCACTGATTCAGAGTTATATTTAATAAATGTATTTACAGCGTTGTCAACGCAGCAATTTGCTGCGCTATTGTACTAAAAAATTAAACGTATGTTTTTAATATCTAACTGATTTAGCACTAAAACTAAAACAAATAAGAAAGGTATTACGAAGCGAATTAAAAAATACCAAATATAGAGCCAAAACATGCCGGCATTAGCCATTTCATCTCTGACTAAAGCAGGCTTCAACACCCAACCCGTATAAATAGCAATCAACAACCCCGCTAGTGGCAAGACAATTTTAGCAGTCATGAAATCAATTAGATGAAAGAGCTTAAAATTAAAACCAGAAAAATCTTTAATATATGTCCAGCTGTCAAAACAAGCCAAGCTAATCAACCACGCTACGAAACCAACCAACACCGCAGCGCTCCAGCGACCCGTTGAGAAACGCTCAGAGCACCAGGCAACTGACGGCTCTAGCAAAACCAACGCGGAAGACAGCGCAGTAAATATCACGAATAGGAAGAACATCACCCCCCAGTATTGACCATTGAGCATATCACCATAGGCAATAGGCAAAGAGACGAACAGCAGATCAAAACCAGCAGCAGGTACTATTTGAGCAGACAGTAAGGTAGGTATCGTCACTAAGCCAACTAATCCAGATATTGCAATATCCACTAGCGCCACAGTAAATACAATTGCGCCGATACCACTCTTTTTTGGCAAATACGAACCGAATACAATTAGCGCTCCTACCCCTATGGATAGTGTATAAAATGCATGCTCGAAGGCGAGTAAAAAAGATCCAATAGTAATTTTTGTTTGATCAAATTTAAATAAGTAATCAACTGCTTGATCAAAGAAACCATGAGTGAGCGAATAGTAAATCAACCAAAACAAGACCAGCAGCGACATAGATACCAGGTAGACTAACCCGCGGGCTAAGCCTTTATTGACCCCAAAGCCCAAGATAAAAACGACCGTTGCTATAAACAGGGATTGAAAAACCAAGGCGGCATTTGAGTCTGCTTTAATTTGGTTAAAAATAGCTGACGCTTTGGTTCGCCCTATATCAACAAAACTTCCCTGATACATTTCAATTAAATAATTAATCGTCCAGCTGGCAATCACGGTTAATAAAACAAAGATCCCCAGCCCTGCGACCAACCCTAAATAACCGATTAATGACCAGCGTTGATTAGCGCCAGAACGCTCAGAGGTTTTTTGAATAGATTTTATAGGGTTGGCATTACCAATATGACCGATAACCACCTCGCTGAGCATCATCGGCACACCCATCAAGACAATACACAACAAATACAGCAAGACGAAAGCACTACCGCCATTTTCAGCCATAACGAAGGGGAACTTCCAAATATTTCCCAGACCCACAGCTCCAGCAGTCGCCGCAAAGAAAAACATCCAGCGGCTACTCCACACACTCCGACCTATCACCTGACTATTCATTGATACCAACCAAATTACACTTCCTATTACAATCTGATTAAGAAACCCTATCAAATTAAGAGACTCTACAAACTAAACTAGCCTACAATAATTTGATCAAAATATACATTTTCCCATCACTGAGTATCCTAATTTAGTAGAAATTAGCGCAACAGTAAATTTAATCATACAAAAATCGAAAAATTATAACTCTCTATCTATCGAAATCAATAACTGATGGTTATACTGCCGCCATGGCTAAAAAGAAAAAAGCAAAAAAATCCGGTAATACCATCTGTCTGAACAAACGTGCCAGACATGAGTATCATATCGATGAAAAAATTGAAGCAGGACTAATGCTAGTGGGCTGGGAAGTAAAGAGCCTCCGGGATGGTCGCGCCCAATTAACGGACTCGTACGTCACCTTTAAAGACGGTGAAGCTTGGCTAGTTAATGCGACAATGACCCCTTTAAAGCAAGCATCCACCCATTTTGTGACCGAACCGCGTCGTCCAAGAAAATTACTATTACACAGTCGACAAATATCTAATCTAGCCTTTGCCGTAGAAGCAAAAGGCTTTGCCTGTATTGCGCTGGCGCTCTACTGGAAAGACGAACATGTCAAATGTGAAATCGCGTTGGTACGCGGCAAACAACAGCACGACAAACGCGCCACTGAAAAAGAAAAAGATTGGAATCGCCAAAAACAACGAGTGCTGAGCACTCGATAACAGCTGCGGCTTTGTCATATACCTGAATTATATAAACAAAGCCTGCGCTACTCCTAACTCATACATTCCCCGACCGCATTAATTCAAATTCAAATCGAACCTTTCCAGCTCTTTATTATCCAAACTCTTGTACAACCGTTGCACACTCCCTGTACACCCATAGATTAAGACTTACACATTAGAGTCGATGCCCTGCCTTATCGCTGCAGTGAGCCTTGAGATGCAACTAACATCAAACCACTAGAGGTCGTTATGCGCGCAAAAGTATACTTATCATTCTTGCTATTATTCAGCATCCTTAGCGTCAACCTGCAAGCGGGATTACCGGCAACAGACTCTCAGGGTAATATCCTGCCCTCACTCGCCCCGATGTTAAAAAAAATAAATGCCGCGGTAGTCAACATATCGACCTTCTCTACCCGATATGCGCAGCAGAACCCATTAATGAACGACCCTTTTTACCGCCACTTTTTTGATTTACAACGCCGCCAACAACCGAAGAAAAGAAGCAGCAGCGCTGGCTCAGGTGTGATTATTAACGCCAGCAAAGGG
Organism: Oceanospirillales bacterium; assembly: GCA_029027825.1. Taxonomy (GTDB): domain Bacteria; phylum Pseudomonadota; class Gammaproteobacteria; order Pseudomonadales; family Balneatricaceae; genus Rs1. Next base: position 3,378,331 of record CP093399.1, read on the forward strand.
ATAGTAATTACTAACTATCACGTCATCGAAAAAGCCGACGAAATCAAAGTATCGCTTATTGATGGGCGAAATTTTACCGCCAAATTACTCGGATCAGACCCTGATTTAGATATCGCCGTTTTACAAATAAAAGCCGATAACCTGCAAGAGATCAAACTTGAAGATTCAACAAGAGTACAAGTCGGTGACTTTGCCGTGGCGATCGGCAACCCCTTTGGCTTAGGCCAATCAGTGACCACCGGCATCGTCAGCGCTCTCGGTCGCTCTGGGCTTGGCTTAAAAGGCTATGAGAACTACATACAAACCGATGCCTCGATCAACCCGGGCAACTCCGGTGGGGCACTGGTCGATTTAGCAGGTCGACTAATCGGCATTAATTCAGCGATCATCGCTCCCGCCGGGGGCAACGTAGGCATAGGGTTCGCCATCCCGATCAACATGGCGAAAGCCAGCATGCAGCAAATACTAAAATACGGCGAAGTAAAGCGCGGCCAAATAGGCGTCAGCATCCAAGACCTTACCGATCAATTACGCCAAGCTTTCAACTTGCGCAACGGCCAACAAGGAGTACTTGTGACCGGGGTCGGCAACAACACCCCCGCACAGCGAGCCGGACTAAAATCAGGCGACATTATCATCTCAGTGAACGGCGCCAACACCAATTCCAGCAGCAGTTTACGCAGCCAAATTGGCATCAAACACATTGGCGACACCGTCAAACTGATCGTACTTCGCGACGGCAGACACCGCACTTTTAACACTCGCATTGGCAACCCTCAACAATTCAGCAGCAAGGGCACCAAGCGATCGGGAAAAGGCGGCTTACACCCGCTACTCAACGGAGCAAAATTCCAAGTCAGTCGCAGCAAAACCGGCATCCTAGTCACTTCATTAACCGCCAACTCAATCGCCGCCTATAATGGCTTAGAAGCGGGTGATTTAATCACCAAAGCCAACAAAATAAAACTGCGCAGCCTCAGTGATTTCAAGCAGGCATTGCGCAGAAGCAACCACTCGCTGTTTCTAGAAATAAACCGCAGTGGACAAAAACTGTTAATTGCCATTCGATAAACAACCGCTAGGCAGTGAAAAGTAATCTTCAGCGGCAACCTTATACACTTTTATTAAAATAACGCTTTCTATCTAGAATTGAATCCCTATAATAGCCAATACTTTGGGGGTGACTTGGATTCGACGCTGATTACAAACCCTTAGGTGCATGTCGGGAGTGTAGTGAATCACGTTAATCCCTTACTACAAAGTTATAGTTGCAAACGACGATAACTACGCACTAGCAGCTTAAGCCTGCTACGCAACACCTTCAGGTGCCTATAACTAGAGGATTTGTTGTGTCATATGAGATGGGATCGCCCGGAAGCTTTGTCTCAAGCGGAACGGTTAAAACTAAAGAGGCTCGCCCTAAACGCCCTGACCTTCGGGCCGTGCTGGGTTAACTTAATAGAAGTGTCTAAGCATGTAGATCCTGAGGCAGAGGATTGGCGGACGCGGGTTCGAAACCCGCCACCTCCACCAAATTGCCAAGAAAACCCCTCTAAGTGGTCACCTAGGGGGATTTTTTTTGCCATTTTTTTGCTGCTCTGGCTGGTTTAGGAGCCGCGGAGCGGGTTTGAGTCGAGCGTAAGCGACACATTGCCGCATCTTTACCGTGGCAAGCCGAAGGGTGAGGAGTGCAGCGACGAGTCAACCCGGCACTGATAGGCGGTTCCTAGTCTTTAGCTAGGGTGCATTAGTTCTGCTGTGTTTGTGTTTGTGTTTTAGATTTAGTGAGTCAAAGATTTAAAGATTTTTAAGTGATTTATTTTTTGAGGTTTAAGGTCAAGGGATTTCAAGTGCGGTTTCGACTGCGTCGAGTTCATTTCTTTTTTGCGAAAAAAAGAAACCGAACCAAAGAAAAAATCGCCCTACTATTGTCGAAAGACTCCACCACTATTGCCTGAATTGCCGGCCGTTCGTAGAGACATCCCTGTCTCACTCACTCTGCGCGACATCCTGTCGCTCCGCTTCGGCAATTCAGTCAACAGCGGCGGCGACAATACAAGGGAATTAGCGGCTCCGTAGTGGCACATGAAGAGGTCTGGAGTATTTCACTGCGAATTACGTTCATCTATAGTAAAAGTAGCTGAGAAAATCGAATGTAGTGGTCTTTAAAAGTGAGTGTCCCATATTATTTTAATGATTTCCCAGCCGAGCACTGGATACATATCAGGACGACAAATCCAATAGAGTCGACCTTTGCTACTGTTCGATTACGAACAAAGAGAACTCCCAGCTGTGGCTCAAGAGATACAACATTAGCGATGATTTATAAGCTGATTGAGTCGGCTCAGAAAAGGTGGAAAAGAATTAAGGGCTTCGCGTTGTTAACGCTAGTAGTTAACAACGTTGAGTTTAAAGACGGTTTACAAGTAGAGGATCAATCAGAGAGCGCTGTTGCTTGATTCATACACCAGATTTGACAATAACTCGGCCTACTGCTGGTCGTGTGCTTATCCAATGAGTAGCCTAGTTCCCAAACTCCTGGAATCTGTTTTATATTTACATCCATTATAAATCTTCCCTACTTTAATAATGGGGTCAGAGTAAATTGATTTCTCCGAAAATCAATCTTTGCCCTTCTCTCCAGATATTTCTAAAATTTATGATCACCACCATGCTGATATTAACTGACTAGCCGTGACTTGGGTCATATAATACTTAGGTAGGTTTATCAATTTACTCTGACCCCATTGATTCAAAAGTGAGTTTTCTATATTAGTTAAATACTAATATAAATTCATCAATTTACTCTGACCCCATTGATTACTTATGCCTAATATGTGGTTCAGCAATGCTGACTAAACACGTGGGGCTGGGGTAAAGTAAAACCTTTCACTCCTACAGGCATACCATGACAGATAAGCCCATAGATCAAGGGGCTTAGACTTACGTGTTCAAGCGGGCTATGTCACGCTACACAGAGTGGAATTCATGACAGATATGGTTCAAATTAAGGTATTAGCTACCGGAAACTGCACTCTTCGGTTCTTCAATATCTAGGAATTTTCACTTTCATCTAGTTTTCCACTGTTTTAGCTTCTTTAGACTGTTGACGTAATTCCCATTCACTGCTGTACCATTTTTCATGCAACTGAGTTTCAAGCCATTCAGTGAGTTGAAGACATGATTCATACACTTCTAAAAAATATTGTTGGGTTATAGGTAAGCACTCACCTGATCTTGCCCTTGCATGAGTTCCTGCTTTCGCTATATATATATCGTTGGCAATGCCTGCATTATGAATGAGTATGTCTCTTGTTGCTTTCATCTCAATATATGAATGATATGCTGTGCATTCTAACAACTTCAGTGATAAGTAGCTTTCTGCCTCCAGAGCAAATTCTTGAGGGGACTTATACGCTAGCTCGTTCAAAAGGTTATTAGTTAGCAATATATGCACCTCCTCAATCGAAGTAGATGCTAAGATTTCTTTAATAGATACTTGCCTTTTAGCACTAATCTTCTTAGGAAAGCTAACAATTACTTGTCTAATTAAGTCAGATAACAAAATCTCCATTATTGTACACATTTGATATATGCCGTTAACTGGGATAGTTATGTAGGCTAAGTGCTCAAACCTTTCAATCAACTCTTCTTTAGTATAGGTAGTGGAGTGTTCAATCAGCTCTTTGCTTGAGGTATATCCTACAGGGGAAGGTATCACTATCTCTGTGTCGCTCCTTTCCTTTATCAATGAAACTGAATCACTAAAAGACCTATGTGATAGGCTCGCCAGCTCCCCTTGGGTGAATAGAAGTGCTCTTGAACTACCTACAGTGCGGTTTAGCTTGTTACCGATACCAATATTGCTTGTCACTTTAACGTCCTTTTTGTAAATGAAATCATTTATATATATACATGGAACACCCTTAGAATTAAACGTTTAACCAACCTAGGTTCTACTCTCCTTAAAATTTACAGAATACCTCCCTCTTTATGGCTGATATCGGTAACAAGTGCTGCAACATTACTGCATTCCAAGGATAAATGGTAATCAATGGGGTCAGAGTAGATTGATTTCTCCGCAAATCAATCTTTGCCCTACTCTCCAGATATTTCTATAATTTATGATCACCACCATGCTGGTATTGATTGACTGACTGGCCATGATTTTGGTCATATAATACTTAAGTAGATTTATCAATTTACTCTGAGCCCATTGATTCCGTTTCTTCTGGCTTCTAAAAGAAATGAACTCGACGAAGTCGAAAATCACTTCAATCCTTGGAATTTAACAGTAAAAAATAAATCAGTTGAATATGTTTATCTTATGATTGCTTGCCTAGCAGCCGACAAAGCATACTCAAACCCCACTAAAATAAAACCTGTTAGACATAACAAACTATAGCTTAACGTTGTCTTTGTGCTCTAATACGAGCAAGAAACACTGACACCGCTTATATACTTAATATCGCCCTTGTGGTTAAAGGTAAATACTGACTAAGCGAGCAGCTAAAACCGCCAGAGCACAACAAAACAAATACCTAGATCTCAGTGTGACGCCAATAAACCTCGGGCAATCTATGCCTGTGTAACGATATATTGGCGCCCCCTGAAGAAACAAATATGAATATGATGGAATATCAATGATAAATTTTAAATCTACCTTATACCGTGGTAAAGGTGTTAATCACCTTGGCGAAAAATTTACTGGAACCTTTAACGTTGAACCTATTGGTGACAGCGGTAGCTATAGCTACAATTATACGACGGTCAGCGAAAATAGTGGTGAAACGATGCATCGGGAATCGGGCATTATTACCGAGGATGAGTATAGCTCCACGGTGGTCAGCGTCTATATGACACAGCTGCCCTCACTGACGAAGCATATTTTAATACGCGATAGTGGAGAGGTTTATCGCTTTGGCTATGAGGGAGAGGGAATGATGGAGCAGTACGACAGCGAGTTGTATTTTGAATTTAACCGCGATGGTTTTATCTATCGTCACTGTTGGGGACAAGGAGTAACAGCCAGTGAAAAAACCCGTTGTGACTTGCGTCGTATACTCGAATAGCTGAATCGTGGTTTCATAAAACGATTCCAACAAAAACGTTAGTGCTGGGGTGTTTGTTACTTTAATCAATGGGGTCAGAGTAGATTGATTTCTCCGTAAATCAATCTTCGCCCTACTCTTCAAATATTTCTTAAATTTATGATCACCATCATGCTGGTATTGACTGTCTGGCCATATAATACTTAGGTAGGTTTATCAATTTACTCTGACCCCATTGATCCATATAAAGCTCTAGACAATATTCATGAACTAGTCTTAAATGCATTTTAAGGGTAACCAAATATCAATAGGGTCAGAGTAAATTAATATCAATAGGGTCAGAGTAAATTGATTTCTCCGCAAATCAATCTTTGCCCTACTCTCCAGATATTTCTAAAATTTATTATCACCACCATGCTGATATTGACAGACTGGCCATGACTTGGGTCTTAGAATACTTAGGTAGGTTTATCAATTTACTCTGCCCCCATTGATTCACATTGATTCCTCTATATCGCTAATGAAACAAGGAAATTAGGTCAATGACTTTCGACAATCCCCATAATACTTTTAAAAACCATCCTAGCTATATAGATCGTCAGTTTTATGAAAATAGGCTTATGGAAAAAGCTAATCAGACTCAGGAAAAAGCAATAAAAGGGCTAACAGATGAAGATTTTTTAAACGCAATAATTTCTCTAGAAGACAAAAGCTTTGAAGCTTTGGTTGGTAATATTTCTTATCATTTGCCAGAGGCCAAAGCGATCATTAAAAGCCTTGATAATTCTGAAAAATCAGATGAACGCAATCAAAATCTAATTTCATGGGAACCAATTTTTAAACAGAGAAATTCAGAAAAAAATATTATTTCAAGAGAAATGACTTACTCTGAAATGATCGATCGACTACAAGAAATAAGTAATGAAGAGTTTGGATTTGACATTCATGAGTGGAATAAATGGTTAGCAGCTTGGGAACTATACCCTGTACCAACTGGTAACCGTTGAAGCTTGATTTCAATATCAATGATCAATAGGGTCAGAGTAAATTGATTTCTCCGCAAATCAGTAAGCGACACTAAATCGACGTATTGCTTCTAGCGTGCTGATTAGCTTTTTTTGATTTTTTCCAAGGCAGTATTCCAAGGTAGCAGTCCATCCAGTTTTTCAGGTGTGTCCGCCTCAGATATATGCTCAAGTACATGGAGAATATAAGTATAAGGATCTATATCGTTAGCCTTTGCGGTCTCGATCAAGGAGTAACAAGCTGCGCTTGCTTTTGCGCCTTGTGGGGTATCGGCAAATAGCCAGGCTTTGCGGCCTATTGCAAAAGGCCGGATAGCATTTTCAGCGAGCGCATTGCTAATATTGAGCTTGCCATCTTCACAATAACCTACCAGGTACGGCCATTGATTGAGCATGTAGTACATCGCTTTATAGGTGTGACCACCTTTAAGTACTTTACTTATATTTTTTTCCAGCCAAATTTTTAACGCGTCTAGAATCGGCACCGCCAGTTCTTGTCGTACACTAAATCGCTGACTGTTATCTTTGTCTTTAATGCTAGTCTCAATTCGATAAAGCTGGCGTATTTTACTCAAGGCAACATCCGCCTTGCTGGGCTGACCTTTGCGTTTAGTACCTTTCGCAGGTTCCGCCGCTTTAATCGCTTCTACAAATTTTCGACGTGCGCAAAAAATAATACGGGACAGGCACGTATTTTATTTTGCATCTGTTGTGCTCTATCTAATATGTCAATCACTGTATTAACACCGACACCAGCCGCCCTTCTAGCTTTACTCAATCTTGCAATCATCACAAATTGTATGGATTTTTAGACTCTTGAGAAATTACTAATTTACAGGTTAAATGTCTGATACAAAGGAGGAATATTGATCGTCACTTATAGGTTATCCCCTTCTATTCAACTCATTTATAAGAGAGAATAATGGATTATATTTTTTTATACGTTTTATTATTCATGATCGTCGCCGCTGTTTTTTTATTCAAAAGAGCAAAATCATCACCTGTAGATAAAACAGCACTCCCCTATTCGAAAATTGGTAATTTATTCACCCCTGCCGAACGCTCATTCTATGGCGTTTTATGTCAAGCGACTAAAGGAAAAGCGATTGTTTTTGGCAAAGTGAGAGTCGCTGACATTCTGAAAACTAAAAGTGGATTAAGTAATAAAGTCCGGCAGATTGCTTTTAATCGTATTTCAGGTAAACACTTTGATTTTGTTCTTTGCCATCCTGATGATCTCTCTGTAATAGCGACAGTTGAGTTAGATGATTCCTCACACAACACTAAAAAAAGCATTAAACGTGATCAATTTTTAGAAGCAGCCTGTAAATCTGCCAACTTAATATTGCACCGCTTTAAGGCTAGTCATAGCTACCAAGTAACAGAGATACGAGAAGCGATATTTCCCACTGTTCAGCTTGGTGCGACAGATGACAGCCATCAACTTAATAGTGAATTAGAAACTAATGAAAAATCACCAACACCGGACAATCAAGCAACCACTACTAGCTGCCCTAAATGCTCTTCTGACCTAGTAACGAGAACGGTCAAAAAGGGAGATAATAAAGGTAATCAATTTCTGGCTTGTAGTACCTTTCCTAAATGTCGTTACACCTTGCATAACGATGCGTGATTTATATTCCCTGTTCTTAATTTATTCTATTTATTAAAAATTAAGATTCCATGTTCTGTGATTCGAGTCACTATCCTGAAATCAGACTTCACTTATGAAGAACATTACCCAATAGCCGCAGTCACCTCATCGCTTACCAGAGGAAAATTTAGTATGCCGAATAATAAATTGAATGATCTTGCACTCTATTATTGCGTGGATGACCTTCCAGGTGCCCTTATCCCAGCGACTCGATTGACCACGATTCTTGAACGATGCCATCAGAGCCTTTCTCTCACTCGTCTTGCGTTAGTCTATTTGGAAAAGCAAGGGCTAAAAGCTTTGCATCAACATGCACAAGGAAACTCAGCCATTGATGAATTTCGAAGGAGTGCCAAAGAGGAGCAGCTCCAACGTAAGCAAACAGCAGAAATAATGCAGAGGACGCTAGAGGCTGCAAGACAAGCTCAAATAAACCTGATGCAAGAGAAAGCTAGAGCTGCTCGCCAAGCCCTTGATAGTGACCCTAAATACATCGCTAAAGTTCGGAATCAAAAGCTTCGCGCACATTATTATCTTGATTATTTCATTGAGCGAGATTGCTTCCACACCCTTATGGATATACTTCGACGTTTAGATGCCGGTAATCGCTTAACCGATAAAGATATCCTCTGGCTGTCAACTACCGGTAAAGACTACTATAGCGATCATTTAAAGTCCGCTTATCACTGCATTGAAGCGAAATTCTACGCTAACCAGTTCAAAAAACTCCAAGACCCGTGGATGGCGATTAATGCCAGTAGTCATTACAGGAAAGCTAACAAACCAGCAGTGGCTGACAAACTACTCTGCACTATTGATATAGAGAAGAAGAAATCACCCAAGATAAAATCTGCATTTTACACGACACATGGTGGCGTTATGATCTGGCAAGACTTTTCCGGACATATTTCTAAGCAGCTTTTCTATATGCTTCATCGTATTCCATTGGAGCTACGTAACCAATGGTTGAATGTTTTCTCCGGCGGTTATAAAACACCTCAATATATTCAAATATGGCCTGCTTAGCATCACTCCTTGTTTTAAACTTCTCGTGATGAACCATCTCGGTTTTTAAAGTATGAAAGAAGCTTTCCGATGGTGCATTATCCCAGCAATTACCTTTTCTACTCATGCTGCAAATATACTTATTCTTCTTTAAGAGTGCCTGATAACTATCTGAAACGTATTGGCTGCCGCGATCACTGTGCACTATTAACCCAGCTTTAGGCTTCCGTTTACGCAGCGCCATCTCTAAGGAATCAGTGACCAGTGTTGCAGGCATCCTCTTGTCCATCGACCAACCTACGACGGTTCTAGAATAGAGATCTATGAAAACAGACAGATACAGCCATCCCTCTAAAGTTTGTATATAGGTAATATCACCAACGTATACCTGATCTGGACATTCTGGAGAAAACTCCCTATTGAGTATATTTTCAGCAACGGGTTTATTATGTTGAGAGTCCGTTGTTACTTTAAAGGCTTTTGTTATTTTCGCTTCAAGGTTTTCTTCCTTCATTAACCGTCTGATACGTTTCCGACTAACCTTTTTACCTAGGTCTACCAAATCACTTTGTATACGGCGTGTTCCGTAGATCTTATGGCTATCTTGGTGGCTTGTCTTGATGTCGGCCTTCAATGCCTGATCCTGCAACTCTCGGTGAGATACAGGACGCTTGAACCATTCATAAAATCCACTGCGAGAGACACAAAGTACTCGGCACATGAGTGAAAGATTAAACAGCTCTAAGTGATCACTAATAAATGAATATCTTAGTGAAGTTCTCTGGCAAAGAAGACCGCCGCCTTTTTTAAGATAGCTCTTTCCTCCTTTAAGCGAGCGACTTCTCGTCTCAGTCTTTTATTCTCATCATATATGTGCTCTTTGTTAAGACTTTTTGCTGGCTTAGCCCCTTCACTGACACTATGATATTTATTAATCCAAGTGTGTAAAGTACTGACATTTAAGCCCAGTTCTTTTGCTGTAGCAGCGATAGATTGATTGGACTCAATGGCTAATTGAATAGCAGACTCTTTAAACTCACTTGTATAATTATTTGGTTTCTTTCTAGACATCAGACACACCTTAAATAGGTTAATATTATGTATATTTATGTGTCCGGTAAACTATAACCACATCATTAAACGGGATCTTAAGCTGAAAGATGAAGCGCTTAGTCTAGGTAAAAAGGCTCATCTTTTGATGGACAAAGATTTCCGACCCTGCACCCTCATTGGTGCCATCTATATGGAGACTGGCTGTTACGATTTAGGACAAGAATGGTATGCTAAAGCTGTCGAACGTGGAGCCAGTGAGCGAGCCATTGATAGCGACCTGCGCAGCATCTTTATGCGCGCCGACAAAGTCAATCAAGATAAGATGCGCCTCCACTTACTCGAAATAGATCCAATCCGTTATAGCTGGGCTAAAAGTCCTCGGAGTAAGCACAGTTCTAAATGCTGATATAATTCAATCAGTGTTAATAGGGTCAGAGTAGATTGATTTCTCCGCAAATCAATCTTTGCCCTACTCTCCAGATATTTCTAAAATTTATGATCACCACCATGCTGGTATTGACTGACTGGCCATGAATTGGGTCATATAATACTTAGGTCTGTTTATCAATTTATTCTGACCCCATTGATTTTAAAACTCAAACTTATCCCTAATATGGCAATCCTTCATATTTAGCATAGCTTCTTTTCCTAAAATTTAGTTTAATAACAAACATATTCAGTTAGTATTAACATAAATACAACTATTACTATTACACGGATGTAATCAATGCAAGACCATTCCCACGGTACGCCTTGGATTCTAAGCTGTGAGGCTATGAAAACTGGCGTAGATGTTCAAGAACGCTATGAATTGCGCGTAGCGGTATTGCTTGACAGCCACCAGCAACTTGATGAAAAGATTAGTACCCTGCTAAAAGATAGCGGCTATCTATTTCTCTATTCTGATGAAATCAAATCCGTCATCCAATATTTAGAAGAAGCTGAGTTCTATGATCAGGTTGCTATTGAGTTATCTCAACAAGTAAGCAAACAGCAGCCTATTGTATTTCAAGAGATCAAGTTGATTAGTAGTGAGTCGCTATTACCTGATACTGAGTTCCTTACTCTCACTGATGTCGATACTCCCCCTCTGCCAGAACAAGAAGATGAATATTTAGCTTTCTGGGAAAAACCGTGGATTAGTGATGAGCTTAAATCTCTACTATTTGCACAGCCTAGCCACTTACAGCCTGATACATTTTTAAGAACCTATTTAATTCTTGATGCAACCCTCTATACCAATATTAGAGGTGTGTTTGATTTAGATTTAATCACCTCACTCCCTGTTCAATGTTTGTACAAAGGTAGATCGGCTCAAGAGCTAGAAAAAGTGGCGCCCTATATCGTGGATATGACTCTGCCAAATATAGAATACGACAGCTTAAGAGAAGAAATTATGGACACACCATCATTTCATAAAGACTTCTTTGAAAAATACTGGGGAAATGGCACGGGGATTTTCATACGCAGCACGGCAAACATGGAAGATATAAGCCAGCACCTTAGAAAATTCACCAAAGTACAACACCCTGAAGGGAATAGAGTATTTTTCTTATTCTACTTGCCACATATCGCTATTCAGTACTTCAATATTATTAAATTACGGCTAGACCCCTGTAAATCTTGGATGCAACCGAAAGCCGATAAGCTAAATTTACAAATACTCTGTGAGCAAAATGATGGGAAATCTATCCATGTAATTGAGGCATCCGACAGCTTAAAAAAAAATCCTACCGCCCAGATAGCCTTTGCTCTGACTAAGGCTGATCTTGAATGCTTTGAAAAAACGCAAATAGAAAAAGACACTATTAAATTGTCAGAGTTACTGCAGCAAGACTTTGTAAAAGAGCTAGCCGATTTAAGCTTCGATAACTTAAACAAAATGGTGACAGAGGCAGTAGTACGAATGCAAAGCTATGGGTTCAAATTAAAAGAAAGCCTTTACCTGCTGGCTGCTTGGGAAATGTTTTTTGGTGATCACTTTGAAACTCAAGACACTTCCAACCAGCTCTTAGAAATATGCCAAAGTAATGCTCCAGAAGCTCAAAAAATAAAGCTGCTTAGCACACGGATGAATCAACTATCAGCGGGTGACTCTACATCATGAATCCATTACAACCTTATCAAGTAACTGCCCGCGCTCAAAAAACAGCTTATGAAAATACGGGTGAATTTGGCTGCCCTACCGGTAAGTGTACTATGCCTGTGGGTATTCAGTTCTTCTATGATGACCCGTTAGAGACGCCTATCACAGACTTAGGTATCAATATAATCACTAAACAGGGGGAAGCCATAGTACAAGGGCCTAAAACTGAGAGTTTATTAACAAGAGGTTTGCAAGACAGTGATGAGGGTGTAGAGGAAATACGCCAGGAGCTGGGAGGATTTAGTCACAGCGGTATAGAAGTAAAGAACAGCCCACTCAGCATTGAAACAGATTATGACGAAGCCGCAGAAAAAGAAGCATGGGAAATAGAGAAAAACATTGTAGCAGGCCTTCACACAGTAGAAGAAGCAATGAAAACTAAGTTAAAACCTTATGTGGCTGCTTGGCAAAAAGACGGGCTGTCTTCTGCTATCACAGCTTATAACAGCGGCCGCATGAAAGGGCTACAGATGTGGTGGGACGAAGAAACAGACTTTTGGAATACCATCCCTAAAGTCGCAGGTAAAGCCTATGATGCTGTTTATGACCATTATGCAGAAAACCCTTGGCGACTATTTGGCCCCTATGCTGCCTATGAAGCTGCAACCAACATCTGGGATAGTATCGGCCAAAGTGCTGCTCAGGCTGCTTGGGGAAAAATGCTGCAATTATCAGCATTAATGAAAGCACTTTTATATGGCGACATAGACGGCGTCATATCTAATTTAAAAGATCTAACTGGCCTAAGTACAGTTGAAGGCTATATAGGTGAATTTGGCAAAATGCTAAAAGACGCTTTAGACAAAGGTGTCGAATGGCTAAGAGATATGATCGAAGTCATCAGAAGAACCCCAGTATTTGGTCTGATAGCCCGTACATTTATGCGAATCATAGTGCACATGACTCCGAATTTTTGGGCTGAGGGGATGGGAACTTTTGAGGGTTATATAATACCTGAAGCGATCATAATGCTAATTTCTTCAATCATAGCAGCACTTAGTGTGGGAGCTGGATCTCTCGTTTTAGCACTTCGTTGTGCTGCTATCGTTAAAAAAATTCGACTGCTATTCAGTGGTAACAAAGCTTTGAAACTAATGGGTGTCTTCATGGATGCCATTACAGAGTTAGTTAATAAAGTTGGTAAATTAGCTAAGAAGCTTCGACAAAGTATCAAGGAAGTTGAAGAAAATCTAAGTAGCGCTAAAAATAAAGCTATAAAAATGGTAGAAGTTAGATATTTCAAACGCCGACTCAATAAGTTAAGGCATCATGGCCCAGGTGCTCATGGAGTTCAAAGGCATGAAGGTGAGGTAACGGCAAAAATGCTAGATGATAGATGCCTTCATGGGAAAGATCCGATGACAGGAACTACAACAGATGGTGTTCATGGAGGTAATCATGGTTATGGAAAGGATGCTACGAAAATCAATACTCCCGCTGACTTTGTTAGAGCATACGAGTATATAATAAAAGATCCTAGCTTTTTAGCAGCTAAAGCCTTAGGTGAACCTAAAATAATAACGCAAATACCAATGGAAAAAATATTCGATAGTGATTTTAAAAGTCGATTATTTGGTCGCACAAGAGTGGGTAGTAAAAACAACCCCAGCCATGCTGTTGATACTGTATTCCCAGATAATACAGAGCTATTTGCTATATTTAAAAAAAATACAGATGGTAGTTACTATTTGTATACTATGTACCCAAAGTTTCCATAATCACATACTGAGGAAAATATATGATTCAAGAAAATACTATTCCGCAAAATTTAAATAAATTATTTAGCGGATATTTAACAGCAAATGATTATGAGCCCTATGAGGTTTATGAAATGCTGAACTTTTTTTCTACGGAAGTTAAAACTGAAGTAAAGAAAGAACTTTTCTCTATAGTTGAGAAGCAACTGTGGAGTGTTGAATATTACCTCCGTTTAACAGGCTTTGAAATGCAAAGTAAAAAAGCGATGTATCTATATTTGGAAGGTATTTATAAATTTATCTTCGAAAGTGGAGAACTGCCAGATATTACTCAGTTTGAAGAGTAGTTTATAATCAATGGGGTCAGAGTAGATTGATTTCTCCGTAAATCAATCTTCGCCCTACTCTTCAAATATTTCTTAAATTTATGATCACCATCATGCTGGTATTGACTGTCTGGCCATATAATACTTAGGTAGGTTTATCAATTTACTCTGCCCCCATTGATTCACATTGATTCCTCTATATCGCTAATGAAACAAGGAAATTAGGTCAATGACTTTCGACAATCCCCATAATACTTTTAAAAACCATCCTAGCTATATAGATCGTCAGTTTTATGAAAATAGGCTTATGGAAAAAGCTAATCAGACTCAGGAAAAAACAATAAAAGGGCTAACAGGTGAAGATTTTTTAAACGCAATAATTTCTCTAGAAGACAAAAGCTTTGAAGCTTTGGTTGGTAATATTTCTTATCATTTGCCAGAGGCCAAAGCGATCATTAAAAGCCTTGATAATTCTGAAAAATCAGATGAACGCAATCAAAATCTAATTTCATGGGAACCAATTTTTAAACAGAGAAATTCAGAAAAAAATATTATTTCAAGAGAAATGACTTACTCTGAAATGATCGATCGACTACAAGAAATAAGTAATGAAGAGTTTGGATTTGACATTCATGAGTGGAATAAATGGTTAGCAGCTTGGGAACTATACCCTGTACCAACTGGTAACCGTTGAAGCTTGATTTCAATATCAATGATCAATAGGGTCAGAGTAAATTGATTTCTCCGCAAATCATTCTTTGCCCTACTCTCGAGATATTTTTTAAATTTATGATCACCGCACCATGCTGGTATTGACTGACTGGCCATGAATTGGGTCATATAATACTTAGGTCGGTTTATCAATTTACTCTGACCCCATTGATTTCAGCGACGAGTAAACCCGTCACTGATAGGCGGTTCCTAGTCTTTAGCTAGGGTGCATTAGCTCTACTGTGTTTGTGTTTGTCTTTGTCTTTTTTTTGTTTTTTAGATCTAGTGATTTCTTTTTTGAGGTTTAGGGTCAAGGGATTTCAGGGCAGTTTCGACTGCGTCGAGTTCATTTCTTTTTTACGAAAAAAAGAAACCAAACCAAAGAGGCTCTTTGGCATCCCTGCCACCGCCAGATACCGTACATCCTGTACATAAAAATTTCGCCCAAAATTGTCGAAAGACTCCACCACTATTGCCTGAATTGCCGGCCGTTCGTAGAGACATCCCTGTCTCACTCACTCTACGCGACGTCCTGTCGCTCCGCTTCGCCAATTAAGTCAACAGCGGCGGCGACAATACAAGGGGATTAGCGGCTTCGTAGTGGTACATGAAGAGGTCTGAAGTATTTCACTGCGAATTACGTTCATCTATAGTAAAAATCACTGAGAAATTCGAATACGTGGTCTTTAAAAGTGAGCGTCCTATATCATTGTCGGGAGTCGTTGCCTTGGCTCTCTAATCAATTAGGTCACTCTAACCCATAGCCTCAATGTTGCAGCAAATTACTTGTGGCCTAGCCAGTACTTGTATTTACAATACTTTTTATCAAAAATCAGTACCAGTATATCTATCTATCTATCTATCTATCAAATATATACTAATCTTTAATGATCACACAAGCCGTAGGGGCATTATGTTAAAAAATATAAGCTTAAT
This sequence comes from Oceanospirillales bacterium, assembly GCA_029027825.1. GTDB lineage: Bacteria > Pseudomonadota > Gammaproteobacteria > Pseudomonadales > Balneatricaceae > Rs1. The sequence goes on from CP093399.1 coordinate 3,393,935, forward strand.
CATTATAATAATGTTTAGTCAATTAAGCACTGTTTATGCGTCGAATAACTTGAGTGTTTCGTTCGTTAATCCATATCCTTTACATGAATTTTGGAGGTCTGTTGAAGGAAGTATGAAGAATGCAGCAAAAGACCTTGGGGTTAAACTAAGAGTATACAGGACTGAGTTTTTAGATCGCTTCAGTTATAAAAGTATGGCCTTACAGGCAATTTCGGATCAACCTAAATATTTAGTGCTACAGGCTAAATACGGAATAATGAATGATATTATGATTGCTGCTCAAAAAAAGAACGTTAAAATAATTGTTTTTAACAGCGGTTTATCTGGAGCAGATATCACCAAGATTGGTGAGCCACGAGATAAATATTCAGTTTACTTAGGTAGTTTGTTACCAGATGAAGTTTCTGCTAGCCAATTATTAACGTTGGAGCTTATTAAAGAAGCTCGTAATAGAAAAGGGGTTGAACAAAAAGATAAGATTGAGATTATTGGTATCAATGGCTCCTTTGAAACTAGCGTAGCTAAATTACGCCAGCTAGGTTTAGAGAAAGAGGTAAGCAAACACAATGACGTCGTGATCAATCAAATTGTACCGACTAATTGGACCGCCGAGGGGGCGAGGGAAAAATCGTTAGTGTTATATAAGCGCTACCCTAAAACTTCTATATTTTGGACCGCTGCTGCAATATTGGGAATGGAGGTAAAAAAAATATCAGATCAAGTGATAACCGGAGGGTTTGACTGGACTAGTCAAACGTTAGAGGCAATTAAGGATGGAACTTATGTCGCAGCAGTTGGTGGTCATTTTATGGAGGGGGCCTGGGTGCTCATCATGGCACATGATCATTTTCACGGTGAAGATTTTTCAGTATTAGGCACTAATTTATCCTCTAAGATGAGTATCATCACCGCTCATAATAATGATTTTGTAAGCTCAATTATATTAAATACGGAAAAAATGGAGCAAATAGACTTTAAACGGTTTTCTAGAGTTTATGGTTTAAAAGGTATGCCTTATCAGTTTGATGTAAATATTGCTCTGAAAAGCGATAAATCGTCGGAATTGTAGGCATTATAAGGGACAGGCGAGTATTCTACTCTAATCAATGGGATCAGAGTAGAATGGCACTTAGTTAAGTAACTTCTCCAATCAATGGGGTCAGAGTAGAATGGCACTTAGTTAAGGAATAACTACTTTAAATACAAAGACTAAACAGGTTTTTTCTTAAAAGACATATACAAAAAAGGCAGTAAGTTTTGTAAAGTATTTTCACCACAAAAAACTTACAAAACAGACTACCTTCATGCCTATTATCCCTCAGTTTAACTTCTCTCAAAAGAAAAAATTCAATACGTTAGCAAATAGTTCAAATGCCAGCAGTTTTATAGATTTGCTCTCTAGTCAGAGCTTGAAACGAATTTTTGAAAAACACACTCCTTCGCACAGAAACCGCATTTATAATCCGACAACAACTTTGTCGATGTTCTTAGCTCAAGCATTAAATGAAGATCGCTCCTGCAGTAAAGCTGTCAACGATTTGATCATCCAGCGTCAAGACAATCTAGAAGGTAGGATTAGCACGAACACCGGTGGATATTGTCTTGCTAGACGAAAACTACCACTAGATTTATTAACGGATTTAACCACAGAGATAGGATCCCTCATTCAACAAGAAGCACAGAGTTGTTGGGGATGGAGAAATCGCCGCGTTTGTCTCATTGATGGTACTTCACTCACCATGCCTGATACTGAAGAAAGCCAACTAGAACTCCCACAGCAGGGTGCGCAAAAGCCGGGATTAGGCTTCCCAATATGCCGAGTGCTAACAGTCAACTGTTTAACTAGCGGTGCTTTACTTAATGCAGCTATTGGCCCGTTTAAAGGAAAGGGATCAGACGAGCAAAGCTTACTTAGAAAAACTCTACACACCTTTAAACACGGGGATGTTGTTATTGGTGATGCTTTTTTTGGTACTTACTTCCTGTTGGCTGAAATGTTTATTAGACAAAGGGGTGGATGTTTTATTTGAGCAAATGGGAGTACGGAAGAAAATTACATATTTTGGCAAAGGAATTGCTCTAGGTAAAAAAGACCATCTAATCGAGATTCCAAAATCTAAGAAGAAGCCAGATTGGATGACGCAAGATGAGTTTGATAGAGCACCCGATAATATACTGATTCGCGAGTTAAAAGTGGATCAAAAAATACTCATCACAACGATGCTTTCGGCGAAAAAGTATCCTAAAAAAGAGCTCAAAAACTTATACAAGCAACGCTGTAACGTGGAGGTCGATTTTAGGGGTTTAAAGACAACGTTAGGTATGAATATTTTAAGTTGTAAATCTCCTGCCATGTGCAAAAAGGAGATATGGGTGTATTTTCTTGCTAATAACTTGATCAGGTTAGTGATGGCTCAAGCTGCGCAGAATAAAAACTTAAAGCCGCGGGAATTGAGTTTTAAGCATGCGGTGCAAATATGGAATACGTATAATTTATTGGGAAAAGAAATTAACGCTGATATGTTTGCGCTCATAGCAGAGCGTAAAGTGGGTAATAGGCCTGGCCGACTAGAACCTAGAGCGGTAAAAAGACGACCAAAACCCTACAAATTACTCATGGTAGAACGGAGCAAAGCAAGACGAGAAACACTAAAACACGGGCACCCAAGGAAAGATAAATAACTTAATAAACAGTAAGTTACACGCTAACTAAGTGCCATTCTACTCTGACCCCATTGATTCCAAATATTAAATCTTCTACCGTAAGCGTGCTGCACTTATTACTAGAATTCAGCTCACTACAAACAAGTCGAAACTACCCTCCCACCAAACTATTTTCTAGCTTCAGAATATAATCAATGGTATTGCTCCGGATTACCCAATATTCAGGATATTCCACTAAGCCACAGATTGATATTTTGTGATGTATGGAGCCGCTATTGCTGCTGCAGATTTTTGGATTTGTGAAGATTTTTTGGATTTGTGAAGATTTTTTGGATTTATGAAGATTTTTTGGATTTATGAAGATTTTTTATTCTTCTAATGATAACATTCCTTTCAAAATCAACGGATGGATCAAATAATGGAAGATGCAGGCTACACATATCTCCGAGAAAACTTAGATATTCTTGTTCCTCCACTTGCTCTAGAACTCAAACGTGGTACCAGCACTATAGACAGAACTACGAACTATGGCTACGGTAACATCAAAATTTTAGCAAAAAACAGGAAGATTGGTACGACCTCGAGTGAGCATATAGAGGTAGCTATCAAATACCAAGGAATTAATCTTTCATATCTTTCAGCGATCTTTCAAGTTATCGACATCAACGAGCTTACCGCATTTATCAAGGAACAGCCAACATCTACAATAAGAAGATGCATATGGTATATATATGAATGGTTAATGGAAAAGCGATTGGAACTACCTGACCTAACAAGTGTAAGTTACACCAAGCTGCTACTTGATAAGTACTATTATACATCTAATCAAAGCATTCGCGACAAACGTACCAAAGTTGAAAACAACTTAATCGGTAATAAAGATTTTTGTCCTGTCATACGTAAAACTAACAGCACCCAAAGATGGGCAAAGATAGATATGCTGGAACTCGCTAGAGAGGAACTTGCAAATCTAAACAAACTTGTCGATATAGACCTCATTGGCCGCTCAGTTAATTACTTGTATACCAGAGAAACCAAATCTTCAACTGATATAGAGAAAGAAGACTCTAGAGAGGAAAAAACAGTAAAGTTCCTTAGAGTGCTTAAGAGCTCCGGCAGGCTCCCTATAACAAAAAAGAGATTAATCAAAGTTCAAAACCAAATTGTTAAGCAGCACAAAACTGATGGTGACTACCGTTTCGAAAACGTTTATGTCGGGGAAACCAACCGAGTCAATGGAACAGAAAATATTCATTATATTGCGCCTCCTCCAGAGCAAGTGCCAAATATGATGAAAGGGCTAATACATATGCATGACAGCCTTATGGCAAGTCCTTCTATACCTGCAATGATGCATGCTGCGATCGTATCTTTCGGCTTTGTATATATTCATCCTTTTTCCGATGGAAATGGACGTACTCATCGTTATCTAATGCACGATATTTTAAAAGCAAGAAGCCCGAAACACGACGAGATGATCATTCCAGTTTCGGCAGCGATTCTCCAAAGACAAGACGAATACGCGTCGGTTCTTGAGTCTTTCTCAAAGTCAGTAATGACTGTTATTGATTACGACCTAGATTTGAACGGAGAGGTCATTATCCATAACGATATACAAAACATATATCGCTATCCTGATCTTACCCTACATGTTGAATTCCTCTATAAAATGATGGAACTTGCTATAACTCAAGATTTAATGAAGGAGATTATTTTTCTCGTAACATTCGATGCAATCAAAGAGCTGATCAATAACAGATTTGACATCCCAAATACAAAGCTCAACCTTCTAGTTAACTTACTATTACAGAACAATGGAAAGCTCAGCCAGAGTAAGAAGAAACAAAATCTATTCAACAACTACCTGACTGAAAAAGAAACAAATGAGATCGAAGAAGCGGTTTCAGAAAAACTACAAGAAATAGAAAAAACACTATCAGTCAATAAAGCCTAAACGAAAGCAACGGTATTAATTAATAATTGATAGCAATCAATTGCATCCTCGATTTCTCCGCAAATTAATCTTCACCCTCGTGTCCTAATATTTCTAAAATCCAAAAAACAGCAAGTTACACGTAAACTAAGTGCCATTCTACTCTAAACCATTGATTCGATTTCATTGATTCATTCACGCTTCTATGAGCGAGGAAATTTACCCTTGATGATTTAGGCGCAGCCATATTCATCTCTATTAAAATGCGTGATAGTCCTACATATTCCGCGGTATTTTTATTTTATCCTACGCTTACTAGAGCCTATATTGCCAATACCTTGAACCCGTTACTTAGTCTGTAACACACTGATTTTTAACATAACAAACTGTCATTTCACCAATTATATTCAGAGGCCTAGACATGTTCCGACTTACTCTAAGCTACCCATTCAGAATATGCCATCAACTACACCACTATAAGGTCGGTATATTCATACCTGCTTTTGACTGCCGTGCATGTTTTATGCTTGTTCACAATATGTGAGAAATAGTTTTATGCCTAAATCCCCCTTATTACTTGTCATGATAGCCACTTTGTTATCCACCAATAGCGCTGCAAATGAACAAAAATTAATAGTGGCTTTCAGTGAATTACCGCCTTCGAAGGTATTCCACGAAGGCAGGTTTAGCGGTGCATATGCTGAATTTGCACGCGAAATGGCGAAACAATTAGCTCTGCAAATTGAATTTCGACTGTGTTCACTTATACGTTGTTTACATATGATGGAAAGTGGAGCCGCGGACATTATTATTGGAGTTAAGCACACTCCAGAGCGAAAAAAATATATTCAATTCCTCAATACTCCCTATAGATCGAGTACAGAAAAGGTCTTTTATATGCGCAATAGTGAGCATAGACAGCTAGCGATGTATAGCGACTTATACAATTTTGAACATATAGGGGTAAAGAGAGGCGCTAAATATTTTAATCAATTTGACAATGACTCTTACTTGAATAAAGTATCTGTCTCGACCAACAGTCAAAATTTTGCCAAATTGATGCGTAGGCGGATAAACCTAATGATCATCAACAAGGAACAAGGTGAGTATTTAATCAATGTATTGGGAATTAACCAGCAAATAAAGAAAGCCGAATTTTTTGTAAAAACAGATTCATATATATACCTCGGTATCTCCAAAAACTCAAAACACATCCAAGACTTACCTTTATTTGAATCTGCTATGTCAAAAATAGTCAATAGCGGGACATTAGACGCCATAATGAACAACACTTTTTTTAAAGATAATTAGCAGGTTGCAAGACGGAGCTAATATGAGGATTAAAGCATGAATAGGGTCAGAGTAAATTGTTTTCCCCGCAATCGCAGTATCTTTACCTTCTGCGCAATTTAGAAGCTTAGGAAAAGAGATTATAGCGGCTCTTCTCCCCTCCCTGATTATGCTAGTATGCCAGACTCTATCAGACTGCGTATAATTCCATGGACTGTTTGCTTAGCAATCCCTGTCGATTTACACAAAGCGGTTACTGTAAAAATTGGGATCAATAGCCGCATTAAGTAAAGCACCGCTAGTTAAACAGTTGACTGTTAGCACTCGGCATATTGGGAAGCCTAATCCCGGCTTTTGCGCACCCTGCTGTGGGAATTCTAGTTGGCTTTCTTCAGTATCAGGCATGGTGAGTGAAGTACCATCAATGAGGCAGACGCGTCGATTTCTCCATCCCCAACAACTCTGCGCTTCTTGCTGAATGAGGGACCCTATCTCTGTGGTTAAATCAGTCAATAAATCTAGTGGCAGTTTTCGTCTAGCAAAACAATATCCGCCGGTGTTCGTGCTAATCCTACCTTCTGGATTGTCTTGACGCTGGATGATCAAATCGTTGACCGCTTTACTGCAGGAGCGATCTTCATTTAATGCTTGAGCTAAGAACATCGACAAAGTTGTTGTCGGATTATAAATGCGGTTCCTGTGCGAAGGAGTGTATTTTTCAAAAATTCGTTTCAAGCTCTGGCTAGAGAGCAAAACTATAAAACTGCTGGCATTTGAACTATTTGCTAACGTATTGAATTTTTTCTTTTGAGAGAAGTTAAACTGAGGGATAATAGGCATGAATGCAGTCTGTTTTGTAAGTTTTTTGTGGTGAAAATATTTTACAAAACTTACTGCCTTTTTTGTATATATCTTTTAAGAAAAAACCTGTTTAGTCTTTGTATTTAAAGTAGTTATCCCTTAACTAAGTACCATTCTACTCTGACCCTATTGATTTTCTCTGACCCCATTGATTTTAAAATTATTTAGGCATATATAGATGTAATTTGGTTACTCGGGTCTTAAATGTGCATTGCGAGTCCACTGATCTACTCTAAAAAAGCGAGTATCTACAAGGTTGAATTCTTCAAATATATCTTTAACTTTTTTGTGAATAAATGCTTTACCAAAGTTAATATTGGACATGCAAAATATTAAACGCTCATCTTCAGGTACACAAAGCATTTTATGAAAATCTAATACAATAGTTTCCACTCCGGGTTCTTCACCATCATCAATATCATCTTGCCCCCATTTATCAAGCTGTGAACGTTCGATATAGCACCAGTCTTTTCGATCATAGATATTAACAAAGAAGTAATCATAGTGGCTGTTACCCTCAATATCTGTATAAACCGCAGGGTAATATTGGATGCCTTTGATGTTGTACTTTAATAATCTATCACGGACATTTTTTTTGATCATAAAATTAGAGCCACTAAAAATGATATCACCAATATTTTCTTTCATGCCTTTACGGACCCAATCTGCTGCTTCAGGATTATGAAAAAACATAGGTCTGGCGGGATTCAAATAGTGGCTTCCATATTTCAATTCTTTGGTCTCATCATCGCCAACAACATCTATAACACCATCAAATTTATATCCATCATTTGAGATAATGTAATAACTATCATCTAAACCTTCCATTTATCGTCCTCCCTGTATTTCATAGAGCCTTCGCTTCTTCAAAGAAATATCTTCTTTTATTTGATTTTTTGCACGCTTGTTCTTGTAATGGTTTTGTTCACTAGAGCAAACCTCATTGAATCTATGCTTTTTAGCATCAACTATATAATCAGCATCACAACAACCTTGACCATTACTTCTCATACCAGACCCAAAATTTCTAGAGATATTGGTTAAAGCCAAATCATGGTTATTAATATCAATGGCTATCTCTTCACTGAGCCTGTTCATTTTTTTTAAAAGTTTTTTATATTTGTCATCCTCGCAATATGCACCGCTATTAATTTTTCGTTTGATGTTATTGATCCTATCTTTTATCTCTCGATGATAGTTTATTGGGTGTTCCCCATCGACGTCATTATTACCGTTGTCTGCATCTAAATTCAGCTGTGCTGATGGGTGGTTGCCACGGTGTAACTGTACGTTTAAATGACAGGCCCCTTGTAATGTACAAGGAATTAAGGCGATGTTATCAATGTTATTTATATCGTAATTGAAATCTTCTATTTTTCTTTCAATATCACTATCCAATAGTGCTTTTCTGGAAACTAAATGATGCGCTTGCATTTGTATTCCGTTGTGAATCGGATGGCTAGAGTCGTCTTCGACCGCCCTAAGAATGTCTTGTCTATATCCCATTATTACCTCCCTAAAGAATGTACTTCAAATTGCCGTTACGACTAACGGGTGTCTTGTGTTTTTTGCTGTCACATATCCGGCAGTTTGCGTTTTTTCTAATCAAATGCCGCTGCTTTTCTACTGTGTTGCCAGATACGCCGCGCTTTGATTCCGCTCGGTGTGCTTTAGTTAATAACGGTGCTTGTGCTAGCATGCGTTCACCGGCTTTGGTGAATGATTCGATTATCTTTGGCAGTGCTGATAAAGCGTTTTGTGCCTTCGCTACTACTTTAGTACTCTTGTTACTCATATTGGCCAAACGAGCCATGATGACGGATGCTCGGGCCGCAGCGCCAATGCCGCCTAACAACACACAAATGACAAATAAAATAACTTCATAAAAAATATAGATCCCGCCTTTACCAAAATAGAAGGTATAAAAGTTAGGAGGTACAACCTCAAAAAACTGTTGCACATAGGCGATATAGGTTGTGACAGAAGTTCGATAATTAACTAATTCTAGGGTGTTTTGCCAAGATTTATCATATTTAAGTTGTATCGCCCAATCTGGATCAATATCCGCTAGAGTGATATCGATGAAGTTTTCAATGCCATTAACATCTGTATTTATAATTAAATTAGGGAAGTTTAAGACCGCTTTTCGATGCTTTACTATTTTTTTAACGTACTCTACATTGGCACCCGCGTTTTCAATGGCTTGGTCTATCGATTCTATAGCAGCATTGCCGATGGCTTTTGCAGATTTAGATGCCTCTTCTGCGGCTTTTATGATATCTGCTGTGCTGGTGTTTTTGGCTAAGTACCAGGCTTGTTGCGCCGATTCTTGTGCCCAATCAGTACCCTCTAATGCGATATTCTCAATGTCATCCCAGAGTTTAACCCAGCTATCGCCATCACTCATCCAGTCATATGAATCTTTAGCCGTATCTGCTATGCCTGAACCGATACTTTTAGCGCCCTCCAATGCGCCTGCGCCGATACTGGTCAGTAAGGCTTGACTACCTAACGCCTCCCACTCTTGACGAAAACCACTCATGCTTGTTTCTAAATCTCTATAAGCTCCATCAAGGGTAGCTTCAATGGCATCATCGAGCTCTTTAATTTGGCTATCAACACTTGGGTCACTAACAATCTCAAAGTAAGCTTGCCCTTGGTCACAAGTAGGGTAATAAAAAGTGCCAAGTTCAGCATATTTCAAATGCCATTGCTCTGCTTCAGCTGGATCTTTAGGTGGAGCTTCACCAGAGACTAGCCCTACTTGCTCAAAATCCTTTAAGTGCTTACCTTCTAGAATCTCCTCACTATTTAAGTACAAATTAAATTTAGCGCCGGCCATTGGCGTTTGCCATTTGTCGTCATAGCTAGCTTTTACTTTTATCCATGTTCCACAAGGTGAGGTGATACCGTCAACAGGCCCTTGAAACTTTTCTATCGCTGCAGCTTCTGTACGTTTCGCAATGTCGGCAGGTTCTGGTAGCTTAGGTCTGGTCATATGCCTCCTTATTCACAGTTAACTGTGTCATGTAATCCATGAATTGTTTAAATTTACTCGTCTCATCTAAATCACTGTGGCATATTCTCTCGAGTTCACCATTTGCTTGTTTAATCTCATACTCATGACCATAAAAAACTTCAAAAGCTGCTAATTGGAATAAGTGCTCTCCCGCACCAAAGCCGTAGCTTCGCATCCGTTTCATACTATTGAATATTACTTGTTCTAAATTTTCAGCATGAGCCAATTCAATGGGATAAAGTTGTTTTAGCTCCTCTGCCATTTCAATGCACTTCTTACGAATTTCTAGTTGCTGTAACCCTTTTTTGTCTCGGTTTGTTATTGAAAAAGCGGGAATTGATCCTGAAAAGTCAGCTAGCAATTGGTTAGGCTCGATGCAGATTAATTTTTTACCCGCATCTTGTTCGCTTAAAATGCTATAACTTAGCTAATTGTCACGAGACGACATAAACAGCTTGCATCTTTCAGCCCAGTCATTTATTGACTGAAAGTAATCGACAACAACACTCGGGTTATGAAAGTGGAAGAAACACCATTTGCCAGTCTCTTCATCCATAGCCCTCATGAATTTTCTAAAGTGTTTGTGTACTTCTTCAAATGTAGCGGTAGTGCGGATAAAAACACCAACATTTTGCCCCCAACATTTTTCAAAGTATCTATTATGAAAATCCAAAATTGAATATTTGTCGGCATCTTTCGAAAGTGTTACATCAATAAGATAAGGAGCCACATGCTTTAGATTCTCAGCCGCTTCACCTGTATACATACATGCTATTTGTACATCAGTGATTGAATCTGAGAAATAGTAAAACCCTGTTCTGTCAGAATAAAGGCCGCCATCGATAATAAGATAAGTGCGTAGTAGGGGAGCTTTACTATCAGGATCCGCAAATAATTGCGCTTTAAGTTCATCAGTAATCCATTGCTTTTCCCAGAAGGCTAAATGATCTTGTTCTGGTAATGGGGGAATATCATGTTCAGTGAAAGTAAGAAACTCTTTATCAGCGAGTAGTGATTCACTGCTAATGAGCTTAATTTTTTGAAATACAATAGGGTGTTGTTTGCTTACTTGTTGAGATAACTCAATAGCAACCTGATCATAGAACTCAGCTTCTTCTAAATACTGGACGATAGGTTTGATTTCATCAGAATAAAGAAATAGATAACCGCTATCTTTTAAAAGATTATTAATCTTTTCATCCAGCTGCTGGTGGCTTTCAAGCAATACCGCTACGCGCAATTCATAGCGTTCTTGAACATCTTCGCCAGTTTTCATAGCCTCACAGCTTAGGATCCAAGGCGTACCGTGGGGATGGTCTTGCATTGATTACATCCGTGTAATAGTAATAGTTGTATTTATGTTAATACTAACTGAATATGTTTGTTATTAAACTAAATTTTAGGAAAAGAAGCTATGCTAAATATGAAGGATTGCCATATTAGGGATAAGTGTGAGTTTTAAAATCAATGGGGTCAGAATAGAATGGCACTTAGTGAAGAAATTAAGTGTTTAAATACAACAAGTAAAGGTTATTTTTAATTGTAATTATACTTATAATTGATGATCTGAATCAGATGAAATCCTCATTCTTAAACAGAGCGAGATAAATTAGATTTAATAAAACCAGCTTTTTAATTAGACAATACACATCAAAAATAGTTAGTTACAGACAAATCAAGCAATATTCTACTCTGACCCCATTGATTAAAGGATTTATAATGAGAAAACTATTACTAATGGCTACTCTTGTCGCAAGTGTCTCTGCCAGTGCATTTACGCTTGAAGAAGATACAGCAGACTGTGATAAAGGTATTGCCATTGGCTGCTATAACTTAGGAATCAGATACGACAAAGGCGTGGGCGTTAAAGAAGACAAAGTCCAGGGAATCAAGTGGTACAGAAAAGCTGCAGAGCTAGGTGATATTAGCGCTCAATACAATTTAGGAGCATCTTACTTTGATGGAGAAGGTATTGAGCAAGATAAAGTTCAAGGGGTCAAATGGTTTGCAAAAGCGGCAGCGCAAAACCATGCTAATGCACAGTTTAATTTAGCGATAGCTTACGATCATGGCGAAGGGGTTGAGCAAGATAAAGTTCAAGCAGTTAAGTGGTACACCAAGGCTGCAGAGCAAGGAGACGCCTCAGCCCAACTTAATTTAGGCTCATCTTACTCGAAGGGAGAGGGCGTTAAGCAAGATGATGCACAAGCTGTTAAGTGGCTCACGAAAGCGGCTGATCAAGGCTTAGCCGCTGCTCAATATGGTTTGGCGAGGGCCTACTATAAAGGAGAAGGCGTTACTGCTAATAAAAAGACAGCTATTGAGTTATTTAAGAAGAGTGCCGAGCAAGGTGATGCCTTAGCAATTTCAGTCTTAGAGCAGCTAGGTATTATGTGACGAATCAAAAAGGTAATGCCTTATGCCACGCTTACGAACTAATGATAGGAAAACTAATGATAGGACACTTACTTTTAAAGGGCACTACATCCGATTTTCTCAGTGATTTTCACTATGCATAACGTTGCGCGCGAAAGTAAGACGAGGCAAAAACCGGCGAGATAGCGGAATCAGTGTGCCCCTCTTTATGGGTATTACTGGTGTAAATGAGCATATTGAGCCGATTTTTAACGCCGTTTACCGAGCGCAGTTATCATACCCCCTGGGTAAGTTATGCAGAGGTCTCACAGCATATCGTTTAAGTAGTTTCTAAGCACTCTCCTTCAATTTGACCGTCAAATCCTGCTCTTTCAATACGATACAATTTCTTCCCTGATTTTTGGCTGCATAGAGGGCTTTGTCAGCAATTTTTAGCAAACCCTCAAATGACATTGTATTTTTAGAAGAGCTGGTGATACCCATGCTTACCGTTATTTTTATAGATTCATCTTCTGCAGATTTTATCACTAATTTCTCAATTGCCAGCCTAATTCTCTCTGTGATAACAAGCGCTTCTGCTGGAGATGTATTGGGTAAGATGATAATAAATTCTTCACCACCTATCCTAGCGATACTATCAATGCTTCTTATTAGATCTTTAGCAATACTCGCACTGCGTTGTAACACAACATCCCCAGCATCATGCCCGTATTTATCATTCACCGCTTTAAAACGATCCAGGTCCATAAGCACGAGACATAAATTTTGTTTATTTCGCTTGGCTAATGCAACATACGAAGCAAATGAAGCAATCAATCCTCGGCGATTTAAAAGTGAAGTTAATGGGTCTGTATTAGCTTGTTCTGCTAAAAGGTGGATCATCGAAATTCTATTTCTTTCGTAGGCGAAAGACAAAATGATACTGCAACATAAGGCACCAATAACGCTCAATACGGCATAAATATTATATCCCGTACCGGGAAATTGATTAACAATATAAACCATAATCAATATGTATATAGTACTTATAAATATTGAAACTTTAAGACCTAGCTTTTCACCTAATAAGAAAAATGATATAAATGGTACTAACGGTAGCCAAATGATCGCCCCAACTACTGCTTCATTTGAAAATGCACCGTTACCTATCACGATAGCAATAACAATGATGCCCGCTATGATTCCCCAAGGTTTAAGTTTATGCTTTTTCTCAATATAAGCTAGAGTATATAAAATAATGCATGCGATAGCCTCAATGATAGAGTCTCTATATAGTTCGGCGTAAAAGAGATCTATCAAAGAAAAAACAAAAAGGAAACTGCCTCCTATTACACTACCTTTGAAAACCATGCGCTTATAATTTTCATCATAAGCGACTCTATTTACAGCAATCTTATTGTAATCGGTTCTTATCATTGGCAGCCTGGTTAAATAGAACCTGAATCAGTGACTTCACTGCACTACATAGCATAAGTTCTTGATTCTACAGAGGTTAGAAAAATACCCGCTGAACCTATGGGCGCAGCTAAGATTTTTCAATTCCACTGTAAAACCAATATCTTACACTCTGTATTCACTTTGAAGTCACGGATCCAGGTAGAAGTCTTTACTCGTATATGTAATTATAACATGCTATTAACAACTGAAATCAATAGGGACAGAGTAAATTGATTGTCAACTAACATCATTTAACCTATCCTATTGATACTTCTATAGTTTATGATCGCTACCATGTTGGTATTGACCAACCATAACTTATGATCATAAACATAGATATATTTATCATTCTACTTTGACTCCATTGATCATTAAGTTCAGGGGCTCAGCCTCTTAACTTCTGTATGTAGATCAAACTGAATGATATACGATTTTTTAGAGCGTGGATCCTTAGCTTTAAAACTAAAAGTTTCATAGGTTCGACAAGGATTACATCTATTTTTAAGTAACTGTTCGCGAAAAGTATTTTGCCATTGAATTAAGTTTAGTTTTAAATTCGATGCTCGGTTAATTTCGGTGGGTATCACTTTCGCTAGAAATAATGAGCGTTCTTCATCTTTTAACCCACTTACTTTTTTTAAAATACCTTGATTGAGCGTGAGTTTAACAATTGGATTATTAATTTCGCTTTTAACAATAATATCAATGCCTGGAACAGGGGTATTCCCTCCTTGCGCAAAGATGATTGTTGAGCTGGCTAAAAACGCGCCTAAAATAACGGCTTTAAATATTTTCATCGTATTTTCCTTTAATTACATCCTGAATCCGTGACTTAAAAGTGAATACAGAGTGTAAGATATTGGCTCTATAGTGGAATTTAAAAATTATTAACTGCAAGCTCATATGCGTCCTGCATTCGCTAAATAACTGCATCCATGCATAAAACTTATCAGTTCAGCGGGTATTTTTCTAACCGCTGTTGAATCAATAGCTTGCGCTATATGTAGTGGTCTGTTGAATCACTGATTCAGATACTAACTAGCAACTATTTAGTCCTCTGTTAGAAAATGTCAAAAGCCGCCCAGGCAGTGTTTATTATTAGAATACAAACGCGATATAAAAAGAATCCCCACTAATAGTAAAGATGAGACCTCTGCATAACGTTGCGAGCGAAAGTAAGACAAGGCAAAAACCGGCGAGATAGCGGAGTTTACTGGTGTAAATGAGCAGATTGAGCCGGTTTTTAACGCCGTATTACCGAGCGCAGTAGTTATGCAGAGGTCTCAAGATAGTATCTGGCATAACTAGAAGTAGGGATATACATTGGATTGAGGTCAAAGAAATTCTGTGGCGGGGTGCTAATTTGATAAACAGGCGGAGGTTACAGGCAGACTTTATGCTCCCGGCAAAGGCTAAATGCCGGCAACGTCGCGAAGAGCTTATTGAGCATGAATGGGCAATCCGAGCGGCCGGTAATATAGCGAATATAGACCCGCTGTAATTCTAAACAATGACGATTTATACCTCCAATTGAAAAAGGTACAGATTTAAATCAATGACCAGTTTCAAGCTTTTTCAAGAAATCTTGTTCAATTTTTATTATTTGACCAGCAATTAACATTTTCTGTAATTCAGCGTCTAATTTATCGACTAAATGCGCATTTTTGCGATGTAAATAGTGATACATCTTCAATGTTGTAATGGGGGGTTCTAGTCCTATTATTTCACTATTTTTTATTTCATATAATGCTTTCGTAGCATCAGGAACTTGGGATATAACTACATCAACTCTATCTTTAAGTAACATAGCCATCATTTGTTTATCACTGCCTAAAGAGGTCGCATTCATACCTTTGGTTCCTTTTTCAGCATATAAATGACCGCGATGAATAGCTATCTTATAAGGGTTTAGGCTTTGCCAACCATTAAATTTAAATTTTAGATTTTTAACATATACCTTACTATTCAATCTACATATCGAGGTTTTAATACGAACTAAATCAGGGTGGTTCTTCTCAGCCCCAACTATTCTCATTAATTCTCCATCAACCACACCAGAACTAGATAGAATCAGTGATCTTTTCGCTGGATACTTATTCACTTTGATTTCAATACCTAGGTTTCGATAAGCATAACGTAGTACATTTTCACAAATATCAGCGGTTAACATCCCTTTCAACGTAGATAATTGAAGAGTTTCTGCTGCTAAGATAGATGGCAGTAAAAGCAACGAAAGAAATATATATTTTGTCATGAAGGCACTCCTATAAATTTGATATATAAATTATAGTACCAATTTTTAATATTTCATTTATCTGAACTAAAAATCTGCCTAGCAACGGTACTTGTACGCTGCTTATCTTTTTATGACTGCCTCTAAAGCAACGGTACCATTCCAAGTAGACGTTTTCTTTACACAACTTTACGCTAGCTTAACCCTAGTTTGCAGTTCTTGAGTGCATACTTACTCCATCGAAACATCATCTATAGCACTTTGGAGATACACCATGAAAATCAAAAAAATTGCAATGTTCGCGATCCCTGCACTTATTTTAACCACTACCTTCACAGTGCTACACGCCAAGGAAGAAGGACAAAAATTCAATAACAGTGGCCCGTTTAACCACCAGGGAATGGGCAAAAATTTTGCTGGAAAATCTCGACACAATGCTACCGAAAAGTTAGAGTTTTTGACCGAAAAACTGGCATTAAATCCCGCGCAAGAAAGTCAGCTGAAAGAGTTATTTGCAAAGGGCCCATCATCTAAGTCACAGCTATTCAGCCAGCGCAAAAATCTGCACCAAGCTATTCGCGACCTAGATGCTAGCAGTGCAGATTACTCGACTGAGCTCGCCGCACTCAAGCAACAGGCGGCTGTCATCGCCCACTCAAAAATTGATTCGATGCTAACCATGCGTCAAAGCATTCAGGCGATACTAACACCAGAGCAATACCAAAAAATGCAAGAGATGCGCAGCAACCGTGACGGTCATCACCGAGACGACAAGAAAATCGGCAATAATGCTGGCTAAAAGCTGAGTTGGACTCGACATTGACAGGAGCCGGTTCTCTACCAGCTTCTGTCAATCAATGCGTTGATATAAACAGCTGCTTAAGATTAATTTTAAATCACTGTCAGCTATGTAATAGCAGTTTGATGATAGAATAGTATTTTTGGCGACAGTGGACACTAGTAACTTGAACTTTTCAGATATCAATACCAGCACAGCTCTATCTTTTAAGAAACAGCGTAAGATGATCAAGGATATAGGCAAAGGAGCTACTGTACTCTGTGACAATTGCCGCAAGCCCTTGTCATTGACTACTCCCAAGAAAGGTGCCGCCGAGCGAAAAACAGGGGTCAGTTGTGCCAAAGGCTGCACAGATATTGCACTAGAGTTTTCGGCATAAAATCAGTAGCACCCTCCTCTTAAAACTAGCTCAGATATTGCCTTAGCTTCTTAATAACAGCTCCTTAATAATAGCCCAGCGAGTTGTTTTAACTCAGCTATCTATGCAGAGACCCATGCAGCTATCCATCTAGAAAAAACCAGCCGCTAGCTAGTTTAAATGACTCTATCTTTGGCGCGCTGGGCAAGTTTCTGAGTATAATTGAGAATAAAGTGATCTCTGGCGAGATTAAAGAATGAATTCATAATTTGTTGACCAAAATCCTGCAGCACAATGAATATATTGGGGCTATGTTTAACCGATACTGTGCTTGGCCTTCTGTCAGTTTGTAGCTCCCCCTGGATATAAACCAAATGCCCATAGTGGGTATAACCCAGCATTTTTCGGCGTAGCCATTCGCTCACTTGTTTGGTGCCATTTACCGGTATTAAGCGCAGCAAATTCAAGCAAAAGCGCTTGCCGAAACCAAATGGTAGTCTAGTCACAATATCTGCTCGATGAACGACACGATAGACTGGCGTGCGCACGCCATGATAAAACTGATCATTAGCGACGCGCGGGCATCCGTATGTGTAAGTAGCGCCAATCGTGAAATCCTGTAAATATTTAGTCGCGAGCATAGCCCATGCACCACCGAGAGAGTGCCCGGTGATATATACAGGTATGCTGTTGCCTTGTTTAGTGAGACTGTCGCGTATCTCTTTTAAAACCAGATGAAGGCCATCATGAAACCCTTGATGAGCCAGTCCTCCACCTATTGCTGGCTTTAAGCCTGCTTTAATATCCGTAAACGCATCTTTGACAGATGAAGTACCACGAAATGCCAACACCAGAAAGGACTCATTACCGTTGCTGATTTTTGCCAATAACGCTTCCGTATCACCTTTTACAAAAGTATCCACTAACTCAATATCATGCTGTTTGAGGATCATTTCAACATTACTTTGATCACCATTTGAACGCTCTACCAAGTTCGCCAACAAACCATCAATTTCGCTGTCAAAATGGCCACTGGCAACTAGTTCTTTTATTTCAGTGATTAATTTTTTAACACTTTTCTCTTGTGGTAATTCTTCATATACCACCCGTGAAAATTCAGCTAGCAGCCAAGCAGTCCTATCGGAGTAAGCTGCACGTTTGATTGGTGGTGCTTTGAATACGTCCCGTTCTGAAAAATAGTCCATTATATATTCCCGAGATTAAGTAGATAAAAAGTTAATTACTGAACCATCACCCACCAGCTCTGTTTCCATTCTAAAACCACGGATTGAGGTAGCAAATTAAAGCGCTAAAGATAGTCTGATTGATCTTGGTAGGGAGTTCAACAGAACTATTGCGCTCGCTAATACGGCACTAAAAACCGACTCAATATGCTCATCCACACCATAGCATAAATAACTAGATTGATTTTTCAATGGTGCATTTTTGCAGATCAACAGTGCGATAATCGCTCTAGCGCTGCATATAACAACCCTCTAGTATCTCCTACACCCTGATTCTAAATTCAATTAATGAGTCCTGATTCTGATATTATTTTAAAAAATGCCGCGAGCATTCTAAATTCGGAGTCTGCACATGCTGATCAAATACACCTTACTCTCCACTGCTATATTAGCTGCTACTAGTTTATCCATTCAAGCGGCAGAATCTAGTCATGGTTTTTTTAATGACAGTACATTAGATTTGAACCTGCGCAGCTATTACTTCAATCGTGACAAAGTTGGCCAGGCAGATTCTATTGCATTGTCTCAAGCGCTGCGTTTAGATTTTACTTCAGGGTACGCCTACGATTTGCTCGGCTTCGACGCCTCGTTATTCTCGTCACAGAAGTTAAGTGGCGAAGCCGGTAGGGGCGGTACTGGATTGCTGCAAGATGAACGCGGGTCGCAGCGCGGTTACTCAAAAGTTGGGCAGGCCTTCGTTAAATTAAAGTTCGGTGATAACGTAAAAATTAAAGCCGGGCGCATGCTGCTAAACACTCCTTTATTAAACGATTCCGATTCAAGATCAACACCTAGTTCGACACAGGCGGTAATGGCACAAGCACAGCTTTCAGGCGCTAATCTCTACGCTATTTGGTCGGATCAAAGCTCAGCCAAGACTAATCAGAGTTTTGAAAAGTACACCGATAGTTCTGGCAGTGACTATGAGATCAAAGTTATTGGTGTCGGCTATACTTTTGATAACGGCTTAGACCTTAACCTCGCCTACGCTCAAGCTGATGATGTCCTCAAGCAAAGTTATCTCAACCTTAGCTATCCCTATAAAATATCTGACCGAATGACTTTAACATTGGACGGCTATTTCTACAGTGGCGAAGCCGCGGGCCGCGCTCTGGGACACGTCAGTGCCAACTATGATAGTGACTTACTAAATTTAGCGGCACAGCTGGCCTTTGACCACTCTAAACTGACCCTCTATTACCAACAAGTGGACGTTGATGGGTATCAAGAGTCATGGGAGGGAGATGATGATAATGGATTGAGCACTTGGAACTCAGTGCAAAGGCTTGATTTTGATCGCGCTGAAGAACAATCTTGGCAGCTACGTTTCGATCACGATTTCAAACAAGTAAAGGGTTTAAGCTTTATGACTCGCTACACGCATGGCGATAATATCGAACGTGCTGGCCAGACAGATGGCTCTGAGGGGGAGCGTATCGTTGAACTTTAATATGCCTTTAATGATATTTATGGCTTATCACTGCGCTGGAGAAACTCGACTGGGCGATCGACAGAAACCTATTACAGCAACTTGAATCGCTTGATGCTCAACTTAAAAATTGCCTTTAAGTAGTGGCGGAGCTTAGGTCAAAGTTTGAAAGTTTGAAAGTTTGAAAGTTTGAAAGTTTGCTTACATTTTCGGCATACGAAATCACAGTCTGTCTCGATCAGTTTTAAAGCTTAGTTTTAGTGTGAATTTATGCACTTGGGCCCCCTTATCCTAAGTGCAATTTTTTTTACCTCTCATTTTTATGCACTGCACATCAGCAGCTGCTTTTATTCTGTAAAACCTCGCAGTTTTTAACTTAGCCCTGAATCCTTAGTTTCAAAGTAAATGCAAAGTATCAGATATTGATTTGAATCAATACTATGAAATTATTTATTTTATAAACACAAATATCCATAGCCAAAGCTTATGATAATGATTATCATTTACTGTGATTAATGTGTAATATTATATCCATTACCCTTATCTGCATGTCGCTGTGCAGGTTATTTTAACCACCTATCTTTACAGAAGGTATATAGGCGTGAAACAAGAGATTAGAATTATTGCAATAAGCAGTTTTATGCTGCTGCTCTCCACTAGTTATCAGGCAGTCGCTCAAGGTGTTTCCTATGTAGATCAAGCAGGTCGATCGCTGACCTTTGAAAAAGTGCCCGAGAGAATCGCCACTATAGCCACGCCGGCAGGCTCTATGGTGGTGGCCTTAGAAGAGAGCGGGGACAAGTTAATAGCAACCTCACAAAACTCTAAGAATGCGATTATTGAAGGCGTATTAAATGAGTTTTTTCCCGAGTTAAATAACCTTTCAGCCGATATAATTGGTAAGCAAGGCGTACCTAACATTGAAGAGTTGTTGAATTTAAACACCGACTTGGTTGTGCAGTGGGCGCGCAAAACTAAAAGTATTACAGCGATGGAAAATGCCGGTTTACAAGTCGCTGGGATGAAATATAAGAAGTTAGATATCGCCAAAACATGGTTGACTGATCTGGCTATAATTTTAGAGCAAGAAGACAAAGCTGCGAAAATCCTCAGCTGGCATCAGAGCGCCTATCAACGCATTACCGATAAAACTAAGCTGATCCCCGATGAAGATAAACCTAGCGTTCTCTATCTATTAAACGAGAAACGCGCGGCGGGTCCCAACAGCCATTTCCAATTTTTCATGGATACAGCGGGTGCTAAAAACGCGATTACAGCTAAAGCTAGCTTTGTCGACGTGGATGCAGAAATGATTCTGATGGCGGATCCAGATATTATTTGGCTATTTGGTTTCAACATGAAAATGACACCGGATAAAATTTACGCCAATCCTATTTTCTCTGAATTAAAAGCAGTTAAACAGCGTAGAGTTTACAAAGTACCGGTCGGCGGCGATAGATGGGATCCACCAAATCAGGAATTTCCTTTAGGCTGGGAGTGGTTTACCCGTACCGTGCACCCAGATTTGCTCGACGGCAGTATTCGTCAAAGCTTAACCACAGCACTCGTTATGCTGTATGGAAAAACCCCCACTACAGAACAAATGGATCATATGCTCCGTAAAAAGATCAACAGAGACAGTTTAGATTATGCAAAAATAATTCGCTGAGTAGAAAAACACTCTGCAGGCGAGAGTGTTTTTCAGGTACTGGCATCAATAAATGCTTAGGAAACCTCTGAACAAGTCCCACCCTACGGGACGTGTGTGACTTGTTTAGAGGCCCTATGTATAAGTTTTAATTCACTTATACCCACCGATTAACCGCAGCTATAGAACATTAATGAACCTTAAAAACACCGTAAATAATCCCACCTCAAAACCTAAGCTGTCGCTGCTTGCCTTTGCTCTGAATCAACAGCGCTATAAAATCAACTTCACTAGTTTTAATGCTCTGCTGGCGCTACTGCTGGCTCTGCTAATTATGACGATCACCTTTGCCCTGTCGACTGGCAGATATGATATTGAGTTTATTAAGGTTATAAAAATCCTTGGCTCGCATATTGTCGACTTACCCAACGACTGGAAAATTGTAGAGCAAAGAGTGGTTGAATTGGTGCGCCTGCCCCGTATTTTGGTCGCGGCCTTGTGTGGAGCCGCGCTATCTTTATGCGGAGCTGCTCTGCAGGGGTTATTTAGAAATCCACTGGTCGGCCCGCAAATTATCGGTGTTTCCTCCGGCGCCGCTTTCGGCGGTGTTATGGCTATTTTATTGATGCTGACAGACTATTGGATTAGCCTATTCTCTTTCGGCTTTGGTAGTTTAGCGCTACTGCTTACCTTGGGGATTTCTCGCTCGGGAGGAGGTAGTAATATACTCTCTCTGGTACTCGGCGGCATAGTTACCTCAGCGTTTTTTGCCTCACTAATCGCTCTGGTAAAATACACCGCTGATCCCGATGATACTCTACCCACAATTGTCTACTGGTTAATGGGGTCATTCAACGAGTCTAGTTATACTGATGTCTTGTATGTGCTTATCCCACTGTTAACAGCGGGTGTCTTAGTGATAAGAATGCGCTTTATCATTAATATTTTGTCTTTAGGCGAAGAAGAGGCTCACTCACTAGGCGTTAACGTTGACCGCTCCCGCTGGATGATTTTACTGTCAATTACCCTAATGATTGCGGCCACCGTATCCGTCAGTGGGATTGTCGGCTGGGTAGGGTTAATTGTCCCACATTTTGCCCGCATGATCACCGGTGCCAACCATGCTCGACTCTTGCCTGTATCAATGTTTATCGGCTCAATATATATGGTATTAGTTGATACTGTGGCGCGCACTGCAAGCTACGGCGAAATTCCGATTGGGGTACTTACCGCACTCTTGGGCGCGCCTATTTTTGCCTGGCTACTCTATAGAACTCAATTGCGAGGCTGGAGCAATGATTGAAGTAAAGAACATCTCCTTTTGCTACCCAAACTCTAAATCTGCGATTTTTGAGGGACACAATTTTTCACTAAAAAAATCTCAAGTGTTGGCAATACTAGGTCCTAATGGCTCGGGGAAAACAACCTTGATAAAAACCCTACTGAAGATTTTGCCCATCAGTACCGGGACTATCCAACATAGCGGCCGCTGCTCATATGTGCCGCAGTATACTGCCAGTCCGTTCGATTATACGGTACGTGAAATGACCGTTATGGGAGCAGGCGGTCAACATGGGATGTTTTCTACTCCCCAAAAACAAGATTACCTGCGTTGTGATGAGGCGCTGGAAAAGGTAGGCATGCTCAGTTTCGCCGCTAAAAGTTTTACTCAATTAAGTGGCGGCCAGCGGCAAATGGTGCTCATTGCCCGAGCACTGGTCTCTAATCCCGATATTATGATTTTAGATGAGCCGACCTCTGCCCTCGATTATTATAATCAAAACAAAGTATTACAGACCATCAAAGAGTTGGCCAATCAAGGCAAAGCAGTTATTTTTTCTACCCACTGCCCCTTACAGGCACTGCAAGTTGCCGATCAAGTACTACTGGTAAAAAAAGATCAACAGAGTATTTTTGGCAGTGCTTCCGAGATTCTAACCAGCCGCTTACTGACCGATCTTTACCAATTACATATAGCACGCGACCACAGTTTCCCCAGGGAAATAATTGCACCTATTTATGACTAAGCCAGCTATTACTCACGGTAAAACAGGCCCTAAAATTTATTCAATGGATACTGATTAAAACTTATGTCTAAGCTACCTAAAAATGCACAGTGCTACAAAACCACGCACATTTTCACTCCGCAAAATTTACCTAATAAATTCAAGAATAAGCATCACACTAAAGCGGGGGTATGGGGTGAAATTAAAATGCTATCTGGAAAACTAGCATTAAAACGCTTTGACAATAGCGTAAATCAGCACTGTACTGGCTGCGAAGAGCTGGCCTCTCCCGAAACGGCAGTATTTGCCCCTCAAGAGTTGCATAGCGTCTCCTTTATTAGCGAGGGGAGCTTCACAGTCAGCTTCTATAAAATTGACCTTGATCGCCCAGAGGAATCAGCAACTACAGCTTAAAAACTTGGCGAGGACTGCCCACAATGCTGCTTTTCTTTGCGTATAGATAAGCTCTTAAGTATCACAGGGAATAGTCTGTCCTTGTTTAGGGCCTCCTTCGTTCTACCCAATGACTATTCGATTTCGTCCAGTGTTTTTTGCCGAGAGTAACGCTTGATCGGCGCGAAAAATCAACCTATCAGGTTTATCTTTAGCTTCTCTTGCAGAAATACCAATACTAAACCGCACTTCAATCGAGTGCTGTTCAATATTGAAGGGATGCGCTGCGAATACAGCCTGTAATTTAGCGGCAAAACTCATCGCTTCTATACTGTTACAATTTGGCATTAAAACCACAAATTCTTCACCACCCCAGCGGCACAGCACATCGGATTTTCTGGTGGTTTTCTTGATTAGATCGGCAACTTCGATCAATACCTTATCGCCAAAAGGATGACCGTACTGGTCATTTATTTTTTTAAAATAATCAATATCAATAATCACGGCTGCTAAATCTGTGTTATGACGGGCAGCGTGTTTTAATAGTCGCTCTAATATAGGGTCGAACATTTGTCTATTGTTGAGGCCTGTGAGTTTATCAGTGGTGGCCATTACTTCTAATCGCCGCTGGTATCCTCCCAGAGTGAACCAACTAATACTCAGTACCATAATGGTAATAATCAGTGCTATCAATAAATTAATAAGTAGCGAACCAAAGAGATCATCATCTAAATTTCTGTCACTTTTCCTGACCACCAAATACCAGTGAAATTCCTGCAAAAATCGACTGTTCAGCATTATTTTATGTAGGCCTTCACGATAGCTAAAAGCGGCCATCTCATGATCGAGGATTCGCTGTTTGATACTCTGACCATCTATCAATTTTGCAAAATTAATATCTTTGGCAAGAGGAGCACCGCGCAGCGTAATTTCAGCGTTACCATTTACAAAAAATATTTCACCTTGATATCTACTTTGATAGTCCTCGAGGATTTTTTGTACATTTGACAGCGATAACCCCACGCCTGTGATGCCCAAAAACTCCCCCTGTCCATCAAATACTTTGTAATTGATGAACACCGTTAAAGAGCCTGGATCTGATGGGTCAAAATCAATATTTAGCTCGTGACTGGCTTGCATATTTTTTGCTTGAAAATACCATTGATCCACAACTGAGTTTTTATCGATAGTTTTTAATACTCCGGTTGAATGGTAGTATTTTAAACTGCGATCCGAGATAAAAAAACTGGTCACTGTATGATAGCTTTTTTGAATTTCTTGCAGATACTTTTGTATATCAACAGGGGTCTTTTCGCCACCGATAACCCAGGCTCGCAAAAAAGTATCGTTGGCCATCAATGATGAAATAATAATCGGCTTCAGTAAATCACGCTGAATTTCAGAATATATGTTGTCGCCAATTAATGGCAAGGTATCGGTAGATATCTGTTTACTGAGCGAATCTCTGGCGACAAAATAGCCGACCATGCTGGTGGTAATAAAACCAAGGGATAATATCCCACACAACAACAGCATGAATTTAATTTTCTTCGACAAAAGGACCTCGTTTAAGAATGGTGGCTGCGGAGCATAATCTGGCGGAAGCAGACAGTGCATAAAATTAACAATGGTATTGGATGCTCGCCAAAAAACTATTTCTTATTGGCTACATCTAAAATAATAGCGTCAACTATTTTGAATGGAGAGTATAGCTTTTGAAAATAAATATTCCATTATTAATTCAATACGTTAGTTTAAATAAATATCATTAGCTCGCAGCGTTTTTTCAGCGAGACGTAATACAGTATCACTAGGGAGCCTCTGAACAAGTCCTATATATTCGCTGCGGATAACCAAGAGTTCGTATCCGCGAAAGAGAAAGCAGCGTAAAGACCAGTCCTTGCCAAGTTTTCTGACAAAGGAGACTAGCTCTTAGTTTTACAGCCTACGGCGCACACAGAGGCGCTGCGCTACACAGAGGAAAATCAAAACACTATAGTGACCATAAGCTGCGAGCTTAGTCTTGAGTTTTAAATTTATAATCACACGGTCTTCAACTCACAACCCTTCATTTAAATATTTTCTTGGGTAGTCCTGCGCCTCCTTCACACTTGCCACAAGTATAAGGGTCAATCAGGTGAAGTATTGCTCGGCACAGCTGATAAACTCTCGCATTAGCTTGGTGGTTTTCAGCTCCGCTAAGTGACAGAGCACCACCGTCTCTGCAGCTACATCATCATTCAATGGTATACAAATCAACCGACTACCGTCATAACTAAGATCGCCTTTGGGGCGAGTACAAGAGAGCGCCACTCCTAAACCACTGGCCACTAATCCGCGCTGCATTTCGAAAGATGATGTTTCAAGATAGATGTTCGGCTCCAAGTTCAACTGCTTAAACAAGGACATAAAATACTCTTGAGTGCGAGGTAGATTTTCCACAATCAAAGGTTCAGCCTCCAACTGTGCCAGACTCAAGCTTTTTTCGGTTGCCAGTGGATGGCCACTGGCCAGCATTACATAGGGATATAGTGCCGTCAGCCGGTGCTGGATAATTTTCGGTTCTTCCCCCAAATCATAACAAATGGCAATATCAGTTTTACAATTTAATAGATTTTGCAGTACCTGCGACTGGTCTCCTTCATCGAGAGAGATTTGCACGGCAGCGTTGGCTGATTGAAATTCAGCGAGGATTCCCGGCAGGTAATATGGTGCCAAATCTTGGAAGCCGGATATGTGCAACTTGCCCTGCAGCGCCCCGTCGAAATTAACCGTATCTAGACAGAAATCTTTAAATTGACGCTGTAATATGCGCGCCTCAGTTAGGGCAAATTTACCCGCTGGTGTCAAAACAATACGCTGCCCCTGCTGCCTGACAAAAAGCGTTTGCTGAAAGCTATCTTCGAGCTGGTTGATCGCGGTGGATATAGAGGGTTGCGAAACGTTGAGCGCTCTTGCCGCTCCGCTGACACTGGATAGTTCAGCGGCGGATATAAAGTACGAGAGTTGCTTAATAGTTATCTGCACAGTCATTAACTCTGTTGATGAGGGTCATTAAAAAATAATATTTGCCAAGCTTCCTATGCTAATACAAGATGGCGATTAATCAAACAGGTGGCGCTAAACTTAAGGGATTAGCTATGAATATAGAACAAAAACAGATTGTTACCAAGCAGCAGGTCGAACTCTACCAAACCGAAGGTGTCGTGGTATTACGCGGTGTCTTTAAATCTTGGATCGAGCGACTCAACGAGGGCGCCGATCAAAACATGCGACAGTTGAGCCCTAGGGCCATCACCCACAAAAACAAAAACTATCGCGGCCGCTTTGTCGAAGATTTTTGTAACTGGCAGCGCATCGATGCCTTCAAAGAGTTTGTCTGGCAGTCTGATATGGCGGCAATTGCCTCGCAGTTAATGCAGTCGCAAAAAGTGCAGTTTTTTCATGATCACTACTTGGATAAAGAAGCGGTATCAGGGGTCGCGACACCTTGGCATCAAGACATGCCCTACTACTTTGTAGACGCTCAGCAGAGCGTTAGTTTTTGGGTCCCCCTCGATCCACGCACCAGAGAAGTATCCCTAAAATCAGTGGTGGGATCTCACTTGTGGCCAAAACTTATTATGCCCACCAGCTGGGCCAATCAACAAAATTTTTATCCCGATCAAGATAATTTCATGCCGATGCCCGATATAGATAACGGGGATTACCAGATTCGCGCTTGGGCAATTGAGCCTGGGGACGTGGTGGCTTTTAATTTCAAGACCGTGCACGGAGCCAACTCCAACACCGTCCCCTCACGTAACCGCACCGTATCTTTTCGACTGATAGGCGATGATGCCCGTTATGTTCAGCGCCCGGGCCGTACTTCCCCTAACTATCCTGATATCAATCAACAAGATGGCCAAAAACTCAGAGAAGATTGGTTTCCGATTATTTATCCTCGCTAATAGCCCTACTTAAAAGTAGCCGTTAAAAAGAAGCCTCAAACAAGGAATACGCCCTGAAACCCAGAGAATTTTGGTGATTAAGAGCAACGTTACCGGCATTCTATCTATCTACTCAAAGCCATTAACGAAGAGCAGCATGTTCTCTGTTCGCGGATATAGGCTTTTAGTAATCCACAGGAGAGATGCGGGACTTATTCAGAGGTTCCCAAGGTAACTATTTAGAAACCCGCTCAAAATAAATGCTCTCACACTGACCGCAAGCGCTGATTATTTGGGTGTGTAATACCTGCTGTTCGGTCGTACAATTCAAACAGCGCAAGGTACCTGCCGCACAGACTTCGCCCGCTATATATTGCACCGAAGAGCACTCTAATTTTTCCTGCAGCTCGATATTTTCCAGAATGGTCGGGTCTGCCAAGTGCATAAATTGTTGTTTTGTCGACTGCTCTAAAAAGGCTAAATCAAAGTTCAACCAAGCAGCTAACCCCTCGCCCGTATCATGCAGATAGTGGGCCAGTAATTTTAAATCACGATGTACGTACTCCGCGAGTAAATGCAGTTCGTCACTGCTCATCTGCTCGGCGGCCTGCTCTAACTCAATCGCATCATCAACCATTTTTCTCAGTAGCAATACAGAGCTATCCGCGGTCTCTAAACTAGATTTAGAGATACGTTCGACTATCCTATCGTAAGCTGAAATCAAGGGGTTTTCAGCCTTGGATGATTTTTTTTGATCGGTTTGATTCTCTGCTTTCATAATAAGCTCCTAAATATTCATTTTTGCTATTGATCTGTATTTATGACCTTGTGTTTGCGGTATGCTATGGATCAAATTTTCCCTGGCATATTCCCTAGAAAGTCTTCTATGGTTAACGTCTAACAGCTTCTAAAGTATCTATAATGAACGAAACATACCAACCGCAACAAATAGAGCCAAAAGTACAACAATACTGGCAAGACAATAACAGTTTTAAGTGTACTGAAGATAACACTAAAGAGAAATTTTATTGCCTCTCTATGTTCCCCTACCCTAGCGGTAAGCTGCACATGGGCCATGTCCGAAATTATACCATAGGCGATGTCATCTCACGTTACCAGCGTATGCTGGGGAAAAATGTATTGCAGCCAATGGGCTGGGATGCCTTTGGTTTACCTGCCGAAAACGCGGCAATGAAAAACAAAGTTCCACCGGCAAACTGGACCTATCAGAACATTGACTATATGCGCGGCCAGTTGCAGCGCATGGGCTTTGGCTATGATTGGGACCGGGAACTAGCGACTTGCAAGCCTGAATACTATCGCTGGGAGCAATGGTTTTTCACTAAGCTGATGAAGAAAGGCTTAGTTTACAAGAAAGAAGCAGAGGTAAACTGGGACCCCGTCGATCAGACGGTCTTGGCCAATGAGCAAGTGATTGATGGCCGCGGCTGGCGCTCTGGCGCGCTGATTGAGCGAAAAAGGATTCCACAGTGGTTCCTTAAAATTACTGATTACGCTGATCAGTTGGTTGATGATCTAGATCAATTAACAGATTGGCCCGATCAGGTTCGCACCCAGCAAAAAAATTGGATTGGACGCTCAAACGGCGTTGAGTTAAGTTTTAAAGTGGATGCAGACACCCAACTAGAAGTATTTACCACCCGCCCAGATACCTTGATGGGGGTTACCTACTTAGCCGTCGCAGCTCAGCACCCACTCGCGCTACAAGCAGCAGCCAATAACCCGGCTTTGAGTGACTTTATTGCCGAGTGCAAAAACATAAAAGTCGCCGAAGCTGACATGGCGACCATGGAAAAAAAGGGTATGGCGCTCGGATTTGATGCGACCCACCCTTTAACCGGCAAAAAAGTACCGGTCTGGACTGCCAATTTTGTATTGATGAATTACGGCTCTGGCGCGGTCATGGCTGTGCCTGGTCACGATCAAAGAGATTGGGAATTCGCCACTAAATACCAGTTAGATATTATCCAAGTAATCAGCCCTACGGATAGTTCTATCAGTGTTGACCTCAGTAAAAAAGCCTTTACCGATAAAGGCATACTGATTAACTCAGGTGACTTTGACGACCTAGATTTTGAGATCGCCTTTAAAGCAATCTCCAAAGAATTAGAGCGTCAGGGAAAAGGCAAAACCACCATTAATTACCGCCTGCGCGATTGGGGCGTATCTAGACAGCGCTATTGGGGAACACCTATCCCGGTAATTAACTGCCAGAGCTGCGGTCCCGTTGCAGTGCCGGAAGATCAATTACCAGTGGTGCTTCCTGAAGATGTCGAATTTGATGGCAGCGGCTCGCCGATCAAAAAAATGCGCAGTTTTATAGACACTACATGTCCAGAGTGCGGCGCAGATGCAGAGCGCGAAACTGATACCTTTGATACCTTTATGGAATCTAGCTGGTACTACGCAAGATACGCAAGTAGCGGCACAGACAACGCGATGCTTGATCCTGAAAAAGCCAACTACTGGCTGCCGGTCGATCAGTACGTAGGGGGGATTGAACACGCTATTTTACATCTACTTTACTCAAGATTTTTCCATAAACTAATGCGCGATGAAGGTTTAGTTGACTCAGATGAGCCATTTAAGCGTTTACTTTGCCAGGGCATGGTTTTAGCTGACACTTACTATCGCGAAAATGCAGATTCGAGCATTGAATGGATTTCGCCTGCCGATGTCGACGTTGAAACCGATGACAAGGGCCGAACTATTTCCGTCACCCACAAAGATGACGGCAAACCAGTCATACACGGCGGCATCACCAAAATGTCCAAGTCTAAGAACAACGGCATTGACCCGCAAATGATGATCGACAAGTTCGGCGCGGACACAGTGCGCTTGTTTATGATGTTTGCCGCCCCACCAGTACAGTCGTTGGAGTGGTCAGATACTGCTGTTGAAGGTGCGCATCGTTTCTTAAAGCGTTTATGGAAGCTAACTCACGACCATCTCAGCTTAAATAAAAGCACCGCACTAGACATTAGCGCGCTCAATGATCAACAGACTGAACTGCGCAGAAAAGTTCATCAAACGATCAAAAAAGTCAGCAACGATATTGAAGTTAGACAGACTTTTAATACCGCCATCGCCGCGGTCATGGAACTGACTAACAGCATCGCTAAATTCAAAGACAGCAGCGATCAAGGTATTGCTGTGACACGTGAAGCGATAGAAGCTTGTCTGCTACTCTTAACACCAATCACCCCACATATTACCCAACAGCTGTGGAGCGAATTAAATAACGGCGCTGAGTTAAGTGAGATCAAGTGGCCAACCGTTGACGAAAGCGCTTTAGTGCAGTCTAAAATTGAACTGGTGATATCGGTTAACGGTAAAGTCCGAGGCAAAATGTCGGTGACGGCAGATGCTGACGAAGATACTATTTTACACACCGCGCTAGCGCTGGAAAACGTACAAAAATTCATTGCTGATAAAACCATCCGCAAGACTATTATTGTACCGAATAAACTAGTCAATATTGTGGTCGGTTAATATAGAACTGAATACACCGAGCGCTAGCGCTCGGTGTATTTCAAAGCTATTGCTAGAGAATGTCTGCAGATTTCACGCTCTCTCCGGCAGGAGAGGTGCGAGATTTATGCAGCTTCTCCTTTTACGACAACCTTTTAGCCGTTGCATTTGTTGTGACAATAAACCGGGGAGTTTCGATGCTGGTTACTGAAAAAGTTAGCCTTTTATCCAATTATAAGCTTTTAATTAGCTGTGCCTTACTATCATTACTGGTGGGCTGTGGTTTCGCTTTGCGGGGCAATATTGAAATACCTGTCGAGGCACAATCACTCTGGTTAGAAATCAGCAGGAAAGGCAACAGTCCTCTTAGAGAGAGCTTCGAATCTTTAGCGAAACAAAACAACTTACAGATTGATGAAAATGCCGATAATCAGATTGTCGTCACTCGCATCGATTACCGCAAAATCACCACTACCCTCGACGCTAATGCAGAAGTAGATGAGTACACTTTAAGAGGTGAGCTGATCTTTAATATTATCGACGGTGACAAGCAGGTGATTGCCAATAAATTGGAGGCGTTCTCAGAGCGGACCTTTCAATATGATGCAAACGATGCAGCCGCCAGCAACTCTAGAGAGGCCTTCTTAAACGACGAGCTGTGGCGTGATTTATCACAACAAATTTTAAGACAATACGCGGCACACTTTAGATTAAAATGAAAATAAAGGCAGAGCAGTTACGCGCGCAACTCAACAAACACACTCATCCTATTTATTTAATTAGCGGTGATGAGCCATTAATTGTTGAAGAGAGCGGCGACTTAATTCGCCAACATCTAAAGACTCAGGGCTTTAATGAGCGCGAGGTGTTACATGTTGAGTCCGGGTTTAAATGGGAGTACCTGCTGGAGTGCGCCAATGCGCTGTCACTGTTTGCCGAAAATCGACTGATTGAGATTAGACTCGGCAGCCAAAAAATCAACAAGGCCGCAGGGAAAATCATTCAGGAATACGTCGCCCACGCTCCGCCTGAAAACGTGCTACTTATTATTGCCGATAAAATTGACGCTGCTGGCAAAAAATCAGCTTGGTTTAAAAGTATTGAGCAAGCCGGTGTGGTGATTGAAATTTGGCCCGTAGAGAGCCAGCAGCTACCTAGCTGGCTGAAAAGCCGCGCCGCCGCCCTCAACATTCAATTGAACGATGAAGCTATCAGCATTCTTTGCGATCGCATAGAAGGTAATTTACTAGCGGCCAAACAAGAGTTAGATAAGCTGCAGTTACTGAAAAGTGATGCACTGCTAACCGCTGATGATATCATCAGCGCGGTATCAGACAACTCTCGCTACGATGTATTCGCGTTGGTAGATGCTTTCATACTCGGCCAAACCGAGCGCAGCCTGAAAATACTGCAAGTTTTAAAACATGAGGGCGTCGAAGCCAGCATCATTTTATGGGCAATCAGCAGAGAAATACGCTTGCTGCACAATATTAAAACCGGCATCAACCAAGGCGCTAGTTATGAATCTTTATGTACTAAGCACCGTGTGTGGGGAAAAAAGAAGCAAAGCTTAAAGCAAGCGGCCATCAAACAAGATTTTCCCGCTTTAGAAAACATGCTCCGCCAATGCGCCAGTGCCGATAAAATAATCAAGGGCATGCAAACAGGAGACTACTGGTTATTAATCACCGATATGATTTTGACGCTCTCGGGAACCCGCTTAAAACTGACCGCAAGCTGAGCCAAAGTACAACTCAGCTGGCAGTCATCATGAGCATCAAAGAAGCTACTCTCTCAACATCCTACGCAATACTTTACCTACATTAGATTTAGGCAGCTCATCGACAAACACTACTTCTTTAGGTACTTTGTAATTAGCCATTTCAGTTTTGCAGAAACGTCGTAATTCCTCTGCATCTAAGCTGGTATCACTGGCTACCACAAACAATTTTACTCGCTCGCCGCACGTCGCATGTTTAACTCCTACCGCCGCACACTCCAGTACTTTCGGGTGCAGAGAAGCCACATCTTCGACCTCATTGGGATAGACGTTAAATCCAGACACTATAATCAAATCCTTAGCGCGATCCACAATACTTAGACGCCCCTCTTGATCAACTACTGCAATATCACCGGTTTTAAAATAGCCGTCTTCGGTAAATACAGTGTCAGTTTCGCCCTGTTGATTCCAGTAACCCTTCATCACTTGAGGGCCCAGCACACATAGTTCTCCAGCGTCACCAACGGCCACATCATTATCTTCAGCATCTAGAATCCGAACCTTGGTCTCTTTGACTGGAAAGCCAATACTGCCGATACTAACCCCTTTAACCGGGTTGACAGCCACGATCGGCGAGGTCTCTGTCAAACCGTAACCTTCCATTATTTCTGTGCCGGTGGTTTTATGCCAAAGCTCAGCACAATCATGGGTGAGAGCCATTCCCCCCGATATCGTTAAACAAAAATGACTGAAGTCTAACTGCTGAAAAGACTGCTGATTACACAGCGCAACAAATAAAGTATTCAATCCTAAAAAACTAGTAAATTTCAATCCAGAAAGCTCTTTGACAAAACTTTTCATATCCCTTGGATTGGCAATTAAAACACTGGTTCCACCGGACTCCAATACAATCAATGAAATAGTGAAAGCGTAAATATGATAGAGCGGCAGAGGAGCGATCACCACATCTTTCCAGGTGGTCGGCGCTTTGTTAATCACCTCTTTAGCCTGCAGCATATTCGCCACTAAGTTGCCGTGCGTTAACATCACCCCTTTCGACACCCCTGTGGTGCCACCGGTGTATTGCAGTACCGCTACGTCTTGAGCTTTTTTGCGAATAGCAGCCGGTTTCTGCCCTTCGCTAGCAAGCATTGCATCGCGTAATTTAACCGCATTGGGAATGGAAAAAATCGGGATCATTTTCTTGACATATTTGACCACGAAATTAATTGCTAAACGCGGAAAAAACCCATGTAAATCAGCAAGATTGGTAGTAATAACATGTTCTATTTTGGTTTTACTCAGTATTTTTTCAACACTGCTAGCCACCCCTTCATACACCACTAAAGCTTTAACGCCAGCATCGTTAAACTGGTGTTCCAGCTCTCTCGGTGCATATAGAGGATTGGTATTAACCACGATTAATCCAGCGCGAAGCGCGCCGATCAAAGTCACCGGATACTGTAATATATTAGGTAGCTGGATGGCGATGCGATCCCCGGCCTGCAAGCCGGTATTATTTTGCAAGTAGTGGGCGAATGCATCCGCCAATCGGTCTAGTTCAGCGAAGGTAATACTGTGCCCGAAACTACGGAACGCCTGCCGATCTTTATACTTTGCGCAAGATTGTGCGAACACATCTAACACGGACTCATAGCCACTATCATTTAGTGAATCAGGTATCCAAGAGCCTCGTTCAAATTGATCCATTTATCACTCCCTGATATTAAAAATTCATTTTTATTGTTAAATATGGCATGAGCAATTCCGGTAGACTATTCATTTGCAAATAAGCTGACCAGTGCAGGAGCGAGAGTAAGATCGCCTTCTGCGACAATACTGCCTTCCATGAACGCTTGCATAGCATCAGCTTCACCGGCGATAATTTCGACAATTAATTCACTGCTCAGCGTTAGTTCGATATCCGGTGCTGCATGTACTCCACTCTTAAAACTGCAACTAGCATCTTTAATTTCACAGCTAAATGCCTGCTGATCAGATAAATTATATTGAAAGACCGCCTCAATATTTTCAGCGGCTTGCGCATTAAAACGCTGCTGCATTTGTTGGAACAAATTTTCTAAATCTAACATCTATTTTCCTTAAACTAACAAATTAAACGGATAACTAGTGAATTAATAGCACATTACAAATACAAAGCATATACCTGAACCTAGTTCGGATAATGCTTACAGCTCCCTGCTGGCTGTACCGCTAATGGTTTTTAGCTATGTTTCAGCACAGCGCCGCTGGGTCTCATCCGCCCAATTGCAGAGGATCCTTCCATAAAATCAAATGAAAGACGTTGTTTACTGCAATATTGGCGTCAGTATTTAACGGTGATAACTAGGCTGTTGCCTAAGAAACTATGGGCAAGTGGCAGCCGCAAGTGCAAAAACATCATGGCATTATACAACAGCAGCGATTTGAGTAAAAACATTCCGCTTTAATCTCTCCTGAATCTCTCCTTAAAAGTTTAAAGCAATTATTTGTACTCCCCCTGTATTTTCGATTTATTCACTGGAATGATTAGCGTAAAATATCGGCCTGAATAATACTGGCAATTTTCAGTCTAAACAGTGCCCATTTAGAAATAGCGCTCTACTGCGGATTATTCCCTCGCTACGCCCCCATTTCTAGATAAAAACTAAATAGACCGGTTCGTTTGTCGCCCAATAACCTTCACTTCTCGGTAGTCATTTTTTACTATGAACAAACCAGCGGCACATTTTGAAAAGGTCCAGTTTTCGACCGTAGTAGTGATCGGCTATGTATGGCCGGAACCTAACTCATCTGCAGCGGGCTCACGCATGTTGCAACTATTGGAGTTTTTTAAACACTGCTCTCACCAAGTTATTTTTGCCAGCCCAGCGGCGCTAGGTGAACATCGAGTCGACCTTGCCGATTACGACATACAAGAACAGAGCATCCGTTTAAACTGCAGTAGCTTCGATGAGTGGATTAAGAATATCCAACCAGAATTAGTGTTGTTTGATCGATTTATGATGGAAGAACAATTTGCCTGGCGGGTAGAGCAACAATGCCCTCAATGCATCCGGGTCTTAGATACAGAAGATTTACACAGCTTGCGCGAAGCCAGACATAAACAGCTAAAATTAGCCATCGCACAAGGCCATGAGAACGACGCTGAATTTAACAAACCCGCAAAGCTATATTCAAATATGAGTTCGCTAGACATATGTCAGCGTGAAATTGCCGCTATTTATCGCTGCGACTTAAGTTTACTGATTTCCGATTTTGAAATGACATTGTTACAAGATCAATTTAAGATCCCCGCTGCGCTACTACTGCATTTGCCTTTTATGCTGCCAGCTGTAGCAAGCAGCCTCTCGATTAACCCATTTGCAAAACGCCAGCACTTTGTCACTATAGGTAACTTCAGACACGCACCGAATTGGGACTCAACGCTGTGGCTTAAACAGAGTATTTGGCCAAAAGTTCGCGCCTTAATGCCCAGTGCGCAACTGCATATTTACGGCGCATATCCCGCCAAAAAAGTCACTGATCTACACAACCCCAAGCAGGGGTTTTATGTTCAGGGCTGGGCAAAAGATGCCATTCAAGTATTGCGTGATGCGCGCGTTTGCCTTTCACCACTTAGATTCGGCGCGGGTATTAAAGGAAAGTTTAGCGATGCGATGCTCGCTGCCACCCCAAGCATCACCACCGATGTGGGGGCCGAGGCAATGACTGGAACACACCCTTGGCCCGGCTGTATTGCCAATTCAAGCGAGGAAATTGCCGCGCAAGCCGTTGCTCTTTATCAATCGGAAGCCCGCTGGACAACAGCGGCTAATCTAGGGGCTATTATCCTCAAAGATTGTTATGATAAGCAAACTTTGCAGGAGCGACTTAGCGCTACATTATCACACTTAAAAACCAATTTAACGCAATTGCGAACTGCCAATTTTACCGGCACTATGTTGCGTCATCATCACCACCAAAGCACTAAGTACATGGCGCAATGGATCGCTGCCAAAAACCAACGCTAATGAATGTAAAACCTTAGCTAATACCTGAATCAGACTTCACAGCAGCACATAGCGCAAGCTCTGAATTCACTTTGAAGCCACGAATTCAGGTAATAGTCTTTTGCCCAATACCACAATTTTACTATTCGGCTTAGACTCTTTTTTAAGGTTTGTTAAGATTCATTATTTCAATTATCACCATTTCGCTTTACATAAAAAGACAGAACACAGGTTACAGCATGAATATTGAAGAATTTGTACCAGGGCAACGCTGGATCAGCAACACCGAATCTGAGCTGGGTTTAGGCATTATTATAACCAGCGAAAACCGCCGCATTGATGTGAGTTTTCCCGCAGTCGCAGAGCGCAGAACTTACGCTGCAGATAACGCTCCGCTGAGCCGGGTAATCTACAACGTCGGCGAAGAAATCTCGGCGCAAAACGACGAAAATTACACTATTATCGAGCGCCTCGAAAGTCAGGGCTGCTTTATTTACCGCTGCCACAACGCATCTGGAGAAGAGATTTCCCTCGAAGAAATTGAACTCGATAGCTTTGTACACTTCAGCAAGCCGCAAGATCGACTGTTTGCCGGTCAAATTGACAAATTAAAATCATTTAAGCTCAGAGTAGAAACACTCTCCCACCAACATCGCCACCAACAATCGGGGGTTTGTGGTTTACTCGGCCCCAGAGTACAACCTCTGCCACACCAATTTTATATTGCCCAGCAAGTAGCCAATCGACATGCCCCTAGAGTGCTGTTAGCAGACGAAGTAGGTTTGGGAAAAACCGTTGAAGCCGGACTTATTTTACACCAGCAGTTAATCACTGGTCGCGCCGAGCGGATTCTTATTATCGTACCTGACTCTCTAGTCCATCAATGGTTGGTAGAAATGCTGCGCCGCTTTAATTTGATGTATACGATTTTAGATGAAAACCGCTGTCTTGGCATTGAAGAAAAAACCCCGGATATCGATTTAGATCTATTAGAATCAGATGTTATACCCGCTGAAATGCTAGAAATAAATCCCTTTGAAAGCTCACAGTTAATTCTCTGCTCGCTAGATTTTCTTACCCAAAATCCGCACCGAGTAGAACAAGCTGAAGCGGCGCGCTGGGACTTACTAATTGTTGACGAAGCCCATCATTTAGAGTGGAGCGAAACGCAGCCGAGTACTGAATACCAATTAATCGAAACCTTAGCCAAGCGCACCGCCGGCCTGTTACTACTGACCGCGACACCAGAGCAACTGGGTGTTGAAGGCCACTTTGCCCGGCTCCGTTTACTAGACCCCGATCGCTATTACGACTTCAAAAAATTCCAGCAAGAAGAGCAAGACTACCAGCCGCTCAGTACTTTTATTGATGCTCTATTAGCAGAGAATGCCACTGTTGAATTAATCGCAGGTAAGTTTGATACACAATTACAACAGTACTTATCGCAACAGCAATTCAGCCAGCTAAAAAAGACCTTAGCCGATTCAGCCTCAGATTCAGCCTCAGATTCAGCCTCAGATTCAGAATCAAGCACTGTTTTGATAGCAGAAGTTATCGAGCAACTATTGGATCAGCACGGCACTGGCCGCGTACTCTTTCGCAATACCCGCGCCGCTATTTCCGGATTTCCGGAGCGTGAGTTACATGCCCACCCACTCGCCAAACCTGAGTTATATGACGCGATTGCCGCCGAGGTATCAGTACAAGAAAAGCTTCAGCCTGAACTGATCATGGGCCACGATTGGCTGTATGCAGACCCGCGAGTTAACTGGTTGATTGATTGGTTAAAGCAACACCGCTATGAGAAAATTTTGCTAATTTGCGCCAATGCTGAAACCGCTATAGCCCTAGAAGACCACCTGCGGTTACGCGAGGGCGTCAGATCAGCGTCATTCCATGAGGGAATGTCCTTAATCAACCGCGACCGAGCAGCGGCTTATTTCGCAAATCTCGAAGACAATGCGCAAATATTAATCTGTTCAGAAATTGGTAGCGAGGGGCGAAATTTCCAATTTGCCAGTAAAATTGTATTGTTCGACTTACCACTTAACCCCGACTTGCTGGAGCAAAGAATTGGCCGCCTGGATCGTATCGGTCAAGAGAACAATGTGCAAATTCATGTTCCCTATTATGAAAACAGCGCCCAACAAGTGCTTTTGGACTGGTACCACTTAGGCTGTAACGCCTTTGAAAACAGCTGCTCTATCGGCATGCAGTTATTCAATCAGCATCAAACATCGCTATTGCATGCCTTCAATTGTAGAGATGCACAAGAAGTTCAAACGCTGGTTGAGCAAACAGCTGTCGACCGTCTAGCACTAGAGGAAAAACTTCATCAGGGCCGCGACAAAATGCTCGAACTCAACTCTTGCCGCCCGGTTGCTGCACAACAAATCTTAGACAAAGTCGAAGATGCGAGCAGCCCGCAATTACTGGCTAAATACATAGAGCGGCTCTGTGATTATTTCGGGGTGGATGTCCAACCGTATGACGCATACAGCTTCACATTACAACCTGGAGATCACATGCGAACTCACCACTTCCCCGGCTTAGGCGAAGATGGTATTACCACCACTTGGGATAAAGATCACGCGCTATCAAGAGACGATCTGCAATTTTTATCTTGGGAACACCCACTAGTGCTGGGCGCAATGGACATGATGCTGAGCGGAGATTACGGCAACACTGCTTTTTGCACCATCAAGCTGCCCCCCTTAAAAGAGGGCTCGCTACTGATTGAGGCGATATTTACTCCGCACTGCGCGGCGCCAAAATCGCTACAGCTTACCCGCTACATAGAACAGGGAATGCAGCGCTTTCTGCTTGACTCTAATGACACAGATTTAAGTGCGATTATCAGCGGTGAAAATATTGACACCCTGGCACAGCGAGTGCCCAATAAAAGCGCACAAAACTTAATTAAACATGCCAGAGAGCAAATAGAGCAGCAAATAGCTAAAGTGGAAGTATTAGCCAAGAGCCAGCAACCACAGATGATTGCTAAAGCACTGGCCAACATCGACAGCCACATGCTGGTAGAGATATCTCGCTTGCAAGCTCTGGCCGAAGTTAACCCGAACATCCGCACAGCGGAGATCGAACATCAACGACAAGTACTCGGCTCGCTAAAAGACTACGCATCCAGCTTACAACTAAAACTCGAGGCCATACGGATAATTATCGTCACCGCCTAGCCCCCCATCACCCCACAGCGCATGCTGTGGGGTATTATTTTCTGCAACAAGCTATTCGGCCAAGTTTAGAAACCTTCTTCTATGCACACCTCAAGATAAATTTTAAGCTCTGCACTGAACGCTACTGAATAAGTTAAAGCACTTGTCTTTGCGGCTAGTCTCACCCCCCGAAATCCACCGATTTGCGTGAGTTTTTGAAATATAATGTTACTATCGGTTTAATTAAAAAACGTAAAGGGAGTAAACATGCTTCTGGATAGCACATGAACTTTGCTGTAATCGAAAAATATAGCTCTGCATATCCTAACCCCATTTGCTTCAAGGTAGGGGATAAAGTATCTGTTGGGTTGCATGATACTGAATATATTGGCTGGATTAAAGTCACTACAAACTCAGGAAAACAGGGATGGGCACCAGAACTATATTTAAATACTGTTACCGTTCCCGCTATCGCACTACAAGACTATATAGCCACCGAACTTAATACTGAAATAGGACAAGTGCTAGAAGTTATCGTAATATTAAATGAGTGGGCATGGGCAAAAAATCCTACTGGACAACTTGGTTGGGTACCGCTTAAAACAATCACACACATGTAACATGCTTGCATCAGACAGCTCTCTATCGTCACCTAATTCTGCAAAACCACACCAATAAAAATGCTGATAGCACCGGGCGTTATCACCTACCAAGGAGGACATTCCAATGATAATTAAAAAAGCTGATATTGAATCGATGGAAGGCGTAACTAAGTCTCATTTTCTCAACCAAAATGCGCTGCGCAACAACAAGTCTATTGGCGATTTAGCAGGTTTAAAAAATTTAGGTTTTCATATCATTGAAGTTGATCCTGGACATGAATCTACCGAATATCACTCGCACTCTTATGAAGAGGAATGCGTATACATTCTCTCTGGTGAGGCGACGGCTACCATTGGCGATATAGAGCATAAAGTAAGTGCGGGGGATTTCATTGCTCACCCTGCTGGCGGAGAAGCTCATTGCATGAAAAACACTGGACCAGATAAGTTGCTGTGTATTGTTGTCGGTCAACGTTTACCCCATGATATAGTTGACTATCCGCAGTTAGATAAAAGACTCTTCCGCAATACTGGCACTAGTGAGCTGGTTGATATCGGTAATATATTAATGGTAAATATTGGCAAAAAGTAGCTTAGCGTTATTAAAGCTTTAAGCTTTTGACTTTAGAGGTTTAAATGGATATTTTGATTGAGCAAGAAATAGCGTTGCATAACTACCAAGTGCGACAGAATCGCTCGATGGTGGCCCGCTTACTCCATCCAAGCTTTAAAGAGGTAGGAAAATCAGGTAGCAGCTACGATTTTCAAAGTATCGTAGCAATGATGGAGGCTGAGCAGCAGCCAGACGGTCACATTCACGCTCAAGATTTTGAGTGCATGCAATTGTCACAGTCGGTATATTTACTATTGTACAAATCAGCATGGATAGATAGCAATGGCTGTAAAAGCCGCTTTGCCAAGCGCTCCTCTATTTGGGCACTTACCGGTGAAGAGTGGCAAATGAAATACCATCAAGGCACACCTTGCGCAGAGTTTTAATTTTAGCCCATATTGAATGTGTTTCTTCCCCCCCTTCGGAGCTGGTTGGGCCAATCTTTACACTACTTAGTAAGTACGGGCCCATCCTAAAGCCGGCATTATCCCACTTTGGCAATCTAACCTCTTGTACCGCAGTGGCTAATAAACAAAAATCTTGACTTATATTTTGTAGGTAATTTTTTTTCTACTTTGGTTAAGCATAATTTATATGGCACAACAACAATCAGTCAACTGTAGGAATTTATTCTATTGCATACCGGGCAAAGTTGACTGATGGTCAACTTCGTATTACTATAATCCAACATTACTGGGAGTTGTCAGAAATATGAATGTACTAAGTAAACGCGTTTTTAATGACGCTGCTAAAAAATATCCAAACGATAAAATAGCTTTAATGGATATGTACAAATCTTTACATAAAAATGATTTCAGCAACCCTGATGAACTAAAAGCAATTTATTCTTCACTCGATAATTTCAAATACAAAGATAAATGGTGGGTTATAGACGTCGGTGGTAACAACCTGCGTATTCTAGTGTTTATTCAGTTTGTTAATAAAAGAATGTATATCAAACATATTGTCAG
The DNA here is from genome assembly GCA_029027825.1 of Oceanospirillales bacterium. GTDB lineage: Bacteria > Pseudomonadota > Gammaproteobacteria > Pseudomonadales > Balneatricaceae > Rs1. The sequence goes on from CP093399.1 coordinate 3,436,117, forward strand.
CCACAGTGACTATGACAAATTGACCGATAGATATCGTAAGAGCTAAGAATAGGAGTTATATTATGAAACAGTTAGCAATAGTAGATGCCTATACGGATTTTATGGCTGTAGCCCAGTCATGCTTGGTTATCAATAATGAAACTGACTACAACACTGCATTGGATACCCTTGAGCAAGTATTGGAATCTGCAGCTGATACCCATGATGATCCTCTAAACCCATTAATTGATTTTATTTCTCATGCTATTGAAAAGTATGAGCTACAAGACATTGAACTTAAGGCTTTTATTACTGAAGCTGAGCATTCCCCAACTGATATATCACTATTGCGCACCTTGATGAGCCAACATAAATTAACAGGTAGTGATTTGCCGGAAATTGGCGATAAAACAATGGTATCCAAGGTGCTTAATGGAAAACGTGAATTGAGTCGCCAAGCTATAGCGAAGCTTTGCAATCGATTTGGGTTACATCCAGCTATGTTTTTTTAGGAGCTGATAATTTCATACTATTTCCTGATTGACCATCATACTCCGCTTGACTTGATAGCTGTTTAACAAAGTGATTAATTCCAACAAGTTAAGCGAAGTTATAATATATTTTTAGCATTTAATAATGGTTCAGATTATAGCCAGGTCATTTATTTGTAACTTTTTTTTACTTTAGCCTGAATCCGTGACTTCAAAGTGAAAACAGAGTGTAAGATATTGGTTTTGCAGAGGAATTGAAAAACCTTAGCTGCAAGCTCATATGCGTCCTGCATTCGCTAAATAAATGCATCCCTGCATAAAACCCGTAGGTTCAGCGGGTATTTTTCTAACCGCTGTAGAATCAAGAGCTTGCACTATGTAGTACAGTGAAGTCACTGATTCAGGTTTAGGTTAGTCTGTGAAGACACAGCACTAATAGATAGTGTTTTGTTTTTCCTCTGTGCAGCGCAGCGCCTCTGTGTCCTCTGTGGTGAAAAAATCTTTAAAGGATTGGTTTTAATTAAAAGCATCTTTTGCTGCGCTGTGGCGGAGACACATGGCTAATCAGGTATAAGTTTGAGCGAGCAGCATCTCCTTTGCCTGAATCAGTGAACTCACTGCACCATATAGCGCAAGCTCTGTATTCACTTTGAAGCCACGGATTCAGGTTTTAGTTAGATAACGAACAAATCCATAAATTCATTGACTGAGGTCGCTTCCAATTTTTGCTGATCTTTACAGAGCGCATAGATAGCTGCACAACGCTTTATCGGAAAACGGGTTTTCAAATTAGAGCGGAATTTCTTTTCCAATAATGGAATGCCTTCGGCGCGACGACGGCGATGCCCAACTGGATATTCAACCACCACTTCCTCGGTATAAGTACCGTCTTTAAAGAATATCTGCAGAGCATTAGCGATGGAGCGCTTCTCTGGATTGTAATAATCGTCACAGAATTGCGGGACTTCTTCAATTTGCATTTTGTCGCGTAATTCATCTATGATTGGATTCTCAATATGGAAAGAATCTTCATAATTCTCGGCCACTAAATCGCCAAATATTAAAGGCACTGCTGTCATATACTGAAGACAGTGGTCCCTATCAGCCGGATTAGCGAGAGGCCCTACCTTAGAGATAATACGCACCGCTGAGTCATGAGTGCTAATCACTATTTTCTCTATTTCATGTAGTCTATCGCGAACCATTGGATGCAGAGTTACCGCGGCTTCACAAGCCGTTTGCGCGTGAAATTCAGCGGGAAAAGATATTTTAAACAGTACGTTTTCCATAACATACGTACCGTAAGTTTGCGGAAAACTAAATTCTCGCTTGCTGTCGTCTTTTAACTGTTGATCAACAACTGTTTTACTAAACAGCACATCATAAAAACCCCATTGTTTTGCACTCAGTACTCCGGGGATACCCATTTCACCACGCATTGAAATATCTGCGAGACGCACAGCTCGAGAGCTCGCATCGCCCGCTGCCCAAGACTTTCGCGAGCCTGCATTAGGAGCGTGCCGATAAGTACGCAGTGCTGAACCATCTACCCAAGCTTGTGAGATCGCAGCCATAATCACATCGCGATCACCACCCATAATTTTAGTCACTACCGCCACCGAAGCGACACGTACTAACAGCACATGGCAGAGCCCTACCCTATTAAATGAATTTTCTAAGGCGATCACCCCCTGAATTTCATGCGCCATTATGATTGATTCTAGGACTTCTCTCATTTTTAGCGGCTGTTTTCCCTGAGAAATACGCACCTGAGACAAATGATCCGCGACCGCCAATATTCCCGCTAAGTTATCGGAAGGATGTCCCCATTCAGCCGCCAGCCATGTATCGTTATAATCCAACCAGCGGATAATACAACCTATATCCCAAGCAGCTTTCACGGGGTCTAAAACAAAACTAGTTCCGGGAACTCGGGCGCCATTAGGCACTTGGGTACCTGTAACTATCGGCCCTAAAAGTTTGCTACACTCGGGAAACTTCAACGATAGTAAGCCACAACCTAACGTATCCATCAAACAATTACGGGCAGTATCCAAAGCCTCGGGGGATTTTATTTCAAAATTAATAACGTAATCGGCAATATCTTGAATCACCTGATCGTAATCAGGCCGTTGATTTGTATCTACGTTTACACTCATGGGCTAAATCTCTAAGTTAGTTTTTTATTTAAACGATTTAATCATGTGAAATCGTTTACTAATACTTTGATTTTAAACACTAATATTTTTTATAAAACATTAGTAAGAATTGGATTGAAATTCTTTGATTTCATTACCTGCTCTACAAGGTTCTTGCCATAAATGTACATACACTGTGAATATTTTTACTGAATCAGTGACTTACGTAAATTACTATATGAAAAGTCACCGTTTCAGGCCTATCTTAAACTATTGTTTTGTAATAAAAAACTAATTTCATACTATCCCCTACTAGAGTTGTACTCTTACCTAGAGACCCCTGCATAACGTTGCGAGAGAAGGTAATACAAGGCAAAACCGGCGAGATAGCGGAGTTAGGATGCCTCTGTTTATGGATATTACTGGTGTAAATGAGCATATTGAGCCAGTTTTTAACGCCCTATTACCGAGCGCAGTTATCATACCCTCTGGGTAAGTTATGCAGAGGCCTCAGGCTTCAGCATGGATACTGAACGTAAAATATTGGTTTTATAGCGAAATTGAAAAACTCTAACTTCAGTGGATATTGTTCTAACCGCCGTATAATCAATTGCTTGTGCTATGTGATGCAGCCACGGACTCAGTGGCTGATTAAGGCTATATAAAAGAAAATACGTTATCCCTAGTAGAATACTAGTCTGATAAAAAACAAATAACTTCAACTAGGAAGTAGTTGATATTATCAAAACAACATTAAAAACAACTTAACATAGAATAAAACATTCTATTAAAAATAGTAGATATATAATTTAATTGCAAACGCAACTAAACCCAACTAATTGATTATAAATAATTTTATCATTTATAATGTAAACTTTTTATATCTTAATAAATATTTTCTTGATTCATTTTTAAAAATAGTGTCTATTAGACGAACAAAATAGATCACAGTTATTAACCAAGGATTTTTTGATACTTTAGCTAATAATTCAATTCAATATAAAAATAATTATTATTTATTAACTATTTTACCTATTGATAAATTTAATTAGATGACTCATAAACTGGATAACATGAACAATAATAAAAATATTTTGGCAAAACTCATAAGTTTTGATACCGTTTCACGTCACTCTAATCTGGCCTTGATCGACTATGTGCAAAATTATCTTACCGATCTAGGCATTGCAAGCAAACTGGTGCCGAACTCCGATAAGAGCAAGACCAACTTATACGCCACTATTGGTCCCAATGTAGCTGGGGGAATTATCTTATCTGGGCACACTGATGTAGTTCCTGTTGACGGCCAGGATTGGGATACTGATCCCTTCACTTTAGTTGAAAAAGAGGGTAAATATTACGGCCGGGGCAGCTGTGACATGAAAGGATTTTTAGCTATTTGCCTAGCGGCAGTCCCCTCAATGCTAGCGGCAGATTTGCAACGCCCTATTCACTTATGTTTTTCTTATGATGAAGAAATAGGCTGCTTAGGCGCGATTGATTTAGTATCGGAAATCGCCGCTAATTTACCCGCGGTCGATGCCGTTTTTGTCGGTGAACCAACGTCCATGCAAGTAGCTAATTTACACAAGAGCGTCACCTCCTTGACCACCAAGATAACCGGGGTAGAAGCACACTCCAGTAAATTAAACTTAGGTGTCAGCGCCAACTTTGCAGCGGCAAAATTAATTACTTTTTTAAGTGAGGCACTGGATGAATTTAAAGCCAATCCACAAACAGATATCGCTAGTTTAGAGCCCAATTACAGCACCTTAAATATCGGTACTCTACACGGGGGTACCGCCAATAACATTATCCCTAAACACTGTGAGTTTTCATTAGATCTACGCAGTGTCCCCAAAGATGATCCGCACACTTGTATCCACAGCTATCGTCAGTTCGGCGAGGAAGTAGAACGACAGATGCAGGCCGAAAACCCGCTCTGTAAAGTTCAGATTGAAGATAGATCCTCTATCCCAGGCTTAGCTCCAGAGGAAAATGGCCTAGCGGAGTCGCTGGCACTTGAGTGGTCAGACAACCAGCAAGCAATCGCCGTCGCGTATGGTACCGAGGCGGGATTGTTCCAAAATGCCGGTTATTCAACCATCGTTTGCGGTCCCGGATCTATTGATCAAGCCCACAAACCGAATGAGTATATAGAGATCGAACAAATAGAAAAATGTGCGCGCTTTGTCGAACAACTAATTCAACACTTATCAAAATAAAAATAACTAGCACAATGCTAATCAAAGGAGTTATATCGATGTCAATGATAAAAAAAATTCTGACCACCAGCATCATGACAGGCATGATTTTAGGGGCGAGTGCAGTGTCGGCAAACACGCTTAAATTTGCCTTTCAAGGAGATGCACAAAGCTTTGACCCACACGGTTTAAATGAAACTTTCACTTTAGGATTTCTCAGTAACGTGTATGAAGGCCTAACCATGTTGGATAAGGACATCAAGGTGGTTCCGGGTCTGGCAACCAGCTGGGAAGTCACCTCCCCAACCACAATTGTCTTTAAACTGCGCCCTGGCGTTAAATTCCACAACGGTAACAGCTTTAATGCCGATGACGTAATTTTTTCATGGCAGCGCACCTTATCTGAAGGCAGTGATCAGAAAGTGCGAGGCATGATGGTTAAAGATATCAAAAAAATTGATGATCTAACCATTGAAGTACATACCGATGGCCCCCAACCATTGATGCCAAGTGAGTGGGCCTGGGTATTTATGATGGATAAGGAGTGGGCAGAGGAACACGGGGCGATCAATGCAGCTAACGTTAAAGAGAAGAACGCGAACGGCTATACCCTAAACCATGCCAATGGCACCGGTCCCTTTGAAGTAGTTAGCCGTCAGCCTGACGTAAAAACAGTTTTCAAACGCACTGCCAATCACTGGAATAAAATCACCACCAACATCACCGATGTCATCTTTACCCCGGTAAAACAGGCAGCCACTCGTACTGCGGCACTGATCTCCGGTGAGCTCGACATGGTATATCCGATTCCCGTACAAGATTGGAAACGACTCGATAGTGAAGAGGGAGTCTCTGCCATTCGCGGCCCGGAAGCCCGCACTATCTTTTTGGGCATGGATCAATCTCGCGACGAGTTACTCTACTCAAACATCAAAGGTAAAAACCCGCTAAAAGATATCCGCGTCCGCAAGGCGATGGCACACGCACTGCATCTTGATCTAATCAAGAAAAAAATAATGCGCGGCGCATCAACACCGACCGGTCTGATGATTGCACCACAGGTCAATGGCTTTAATCCCGACTACAATACTCCCTACAAATATGACCCTGCTATGAGTAAAAAATTGTTGGCGGAAGCGGGCTACCCAGATGGTTTTGAAATCACTATCGACTGCCCGAATAACCGCTATGTCAACGATGAAAAGATCTGTCAGGCAGTGGCCTCAATGATGGCCAAAGTCGGTATCAAAATGAAAGTTTTAGCGCAGCCTAAGTCTAAATATTTCGGCAAGATACTGGCGCAGAACAACTACGATACTTCTATGTATCTACTGGGTTGGACTCCTGGATCGATGGACGTGCACAACGTATTATTGGGTTTGATTTCCTGCCAGAACAAAGAGACCAAAGCGGGTCTGTTCAATTTAGGTAATTACTGTAATAAGCGAGTTGATGAATTACAAAAACTAGTCGGTGTCGAAACTGATCCTGTGAAGCGCCAGACTTACATCGATGAAGCGATGAAAATTGTTAAAGATGAAGTGGGTTATCTACCGCTTCACCAGCAGCCTCTATCTTGGGGTATTAGCGATAAATTCCAAATAAATCAACGTGCCGATAACGTTTTTGATTTCCGCTATGTGGTCAAAAAATAAGTAACGGTCTCCATCCAGCGGCCGGTTTCAGCGGCCGCTTCTATTTAATCTACACCCCACTGTATTAGCAAGACCTGTAGACTTAAAGGATATGTTTCATGTTTTCTTTTCTTATTAATAGGCTATTGCAGAGCATAGTTGTGCTCATTGCCGTCGCACTCATTGCCTTTTCACTGTTTAAGTTTGTCGGCGATCCGATCAACAATATGGTCGGTCAGGACACCACATTGCAGGAGCGAGAAGAGCTGCGCGAACGCCTAGGTCTCAACGATCCGTTCCACCTGCAATTTTATCATTTCATTAAAAATGCCGCAGTCGGTGACTTTGGGATTAGCTACCGTCACAAAGTGCCTGTCAGTGATCTGATTGCCGAGCGGGCTCCTGCCACCTTAGAGCTCTCAATTATCTCGGTGCTACTGTCGGTTTTTATTGGTATCCCGATGGGAGTTTACACCGCCATTCATCGGCGCGGCTTTATCTCCCGATCTTTTATGAGTTTATCTCTGGTCGGTATTTCCCTACCGACCTTTTTAATCGGGATCCTATTTATCTTCCTGTTTGGGGTGATCTTGCGCTGGTTGCCCACTTTTGGTCGCGGCGAAGTTGTGTCCATCGGTTGGTGGACGACCGGTTTGTTAACTTGGTCGGGGATTAAATCGCTGATCCTACCTTCAATCACTTTGGCGCTTTTTCAAATGACCTTGATTATGCGTTTAGTGCGTACAGAAATGCTTGAAGTACTGTGCACTGACTACATCAAATTTGCCCGAGCTCGCGGTTTATCTGAGCAGGCAATCAACTTTGGCCACGCGCTAAAGAACACCTTGATACCGGTGATCACCATCATTGGATTGCAACTTGGCTTGGTAATGGCTTTCGCGATTATTACCGAAACTGTCTTCCAATGGCCCGGAATGGGGATGCTGTTTATTCAGTCGATCGAGGAAGTGGATGTACCGGTAATGGCCGCCTATTTGATGATGATTTCACTCATATTTGTCAGCATTAATTTACTAGTAGACATTCTCTACGCTTATATCGATCCACGCCTAACCATCGATGGAGGCTCTAAGCATGGCTGATTCCTATCGCAACAAAAGTAATTCTAAACTCAAGCAGTTTTTTGCTGGAGATCTCTGGTATGACTTCTACCATTCGCCGGTGGCACTACTTTCATTTAGTATTAGTTTAATCTGCTTACTGTTAGCACTGACCGCCCAGCTTATCGCTCCTTTTGATATTTTTGATCTGGCGGCAATCGATTTAATGGATGCTGATCTACCGCCACCCTGGGCGGGAGAGGAAGGCGACAGCCGCTTCTTTTTGGGCACCGATGATCAGGGCCGAGATATCTGGTCCGGGATCTTATATGGAGCGCAAATTTCAATTTTCGTCGGTTTCACCTCGGTGATCATCTCCGCTATTATTGGCATCGCTCTCGGCTTGTTAGCAGGTTACAAAGGCGGTCGCATTGACAGCTTTATCATGCGCGTTGCCGACATCCAGTTGTCTTTTCCGGCTATTTTAATCGCGCTGTTAATCGATGGTGTGATGCGCGGATTACTACCGCGAGAAATGCACGATGAACTCGCCGTCTACGTACTAATTTTTGCCATTTCTATCTCGGGTTGGGTGCAATATGCACGAACGATTCGCGGTTCAGTGATGGTGGAAAAGAACAAAGAGTATGTGCAGGCCGGTCAAGTGATTGGCCTGCCATCGCACATTATTGCGCTGCGCCATATTCTACCTAATGTGCTAAATCCGATTTTCGTAATCGGTACTATTCACTTAGCTTCCGCGATCATTACCGAGGCCACTTTGAGCTATCTTGGAGTGGGCATGTCACCAACCACTCCATCACTGGGCACGCTGATTAGAATTGGCAATGAATATTTACTTTCTGGAGAGTGGTGGATCACCTTATTCCCGGGGGCGGCACTCGTCATCTTGGTACTTTCAGTTAATATATTTGGCGATTGGCTGCGCGATGCGCTCAATCCAAAACTGCGCTAGGGATACAGCAATGACATTACTAGAAGCAAAAAACATTTCCATCGGCTTCCCCAGTCGTCACGGCATGTTCGTCGCCGTTAAAGACGTCAGTTTTAACGTGCAACCAGGCGAGATCCTCGGTGTAGTTGGCGAGAGTGGCGCGGGAAAATCTACAGTAGGCAACGCGATAATTGCACTGTTGGAACCCCCGGGAGAGGTTATTGGCGGCGAAGTCTGGTTTAAAGGCAAGCGCATCGACAACCTTCCGGAGGAAGAGAAACGCAGCATGCGCGGTCGTCATATTGGGATGATATTTCAAGACCCACAGACCTCCCTAGACCCGCTAAAAACCATCAAACAACAGCTGGTAGAAACCATTGATGTGCACTTGCGTTTGGGCCGTAAAGGCTCGGAACAGAGAGCCATCGAGTTGTTGGAAAAGGTCGGAATTCCCGATCCCGAGCTGCGAATCAATCACTACCCGCATCAATTTTCCGGCGGTATGCGTCAGCGTGTAGTCATCGCTTTGGCGCTGTGTGGAGAGCCGGAACTTATTATTGCCGACGAGCCCACCACTGCGTTAGATGTCTCAGTACAAAAGCAAATTTTAGATTTAATGCGTAAACTTTGTATCGAAACCAACGTTGGGATGATTTTAGTCACTCACGACATGGGAGTGATTGCCGAAGTCACTGATCGCGTCGCCGTCATGTACAACAGTAAATTGATGGAAATTGGTCCCACTTCGCAAATTCTCAGCAACCCGCAACACGAATACACCAAAAGCCTAATCAGCGCCATTCCGCGCCCCGACAAACGCATCGACCGCTTCCCTCTGGTGAGCTATATCGAGCAAGTGATTGAGCCCGAACAAGCATTCAACATCAAAGATCACTGGCTGGGTCAGGCGCGCGAGTACACGATGCCAGTGGCCGATGACGGTACTATTTTACAGGTCAAAGACCTGTGCATGCGCTTTCAAATCAGCAATTCGCTGTTTAAAAGTAAGCGCCGTTATTTAGACGCAGTTAAAGGGGTCAATTTCTCTATCAAGGAGGGCGAAACTTTTGGCATCGTCGGTGAAAGTGGCAGCGGAAAATCCACCATCGCCCGTATGGTAACTGGTCTCTATACTCCGCACTCAGGGTCAGTGAACTTTTTAGGTAAAGAGATCAGTGCGATCAACCACACGCCTGAAGTACTGGCCTATCGCAGACAAATGCAAATGGTCTTCCAAGACCCCTTCTCCTCACTCAACTCGAGAATGCGAGTAATGAGCATAGTGGCGGAACCTATTATGTTCCATAAACTGGCGCAGAGCAGCGAGGAGGCTGAGCAAATTGTCTTAGATTTATTAAAACTGGTCGGTATGTCTGATGACGCCTACGCAAAATACCCGCACCAATTTTCCGGCGGCCAGCGTCAGCGGATCTCGATCGCCAGAGCACTGGCCACTCGGCCGCGTTTTTTGATTTGCGACGAACCAACCAGTGCACTTGACGTATCGGTGCAGGCACAAATTTTAAATTTACTCAAAGATCTACAGCAAGAGCTGAACCTAAGCATGCTGTTTATTAGCCATGATTTACCGGTTATTCGACAGATGTGTGATCGAGTGGCAGTGATGCAATTCGGCGAAATACTAGAGCAGGCTGAGACCGAACAGCTGTTTCAAAATCCGCAGCATCAATACACCCAACACTTACTCAGCTTAATGCCTAAACTTAATATGTTACCTGGGAGGGGTTTATCATGAGTCACAAAATTTTACTCAGAAACGCACGCATTTTTAATGGCAAAGAAATGCTTGAAGACCGCCTTTCAGTATTGATTGAGGGTGCAATAATAAGCACCATCGCCCCCGACCAACACTTCGCTGACTATCGAGGAGAGCAGTACAACCTCAGCGGTAAAACCTTGCTGCCTGGATTGATCGACTGCCATGTTCACTTATGCTACACCGCCTCGGGAGACCCGAGTGCCGACGGTCATAAAATGGGCCACTCACAGCTGACACTAACCGCATTAAAGAACGCTCAAGCAACACTGCGCGGTGGAGTAACCGCCGTCAGGGATTGCGGAGGCCGAGACTATATGGAATTTGGTGTCCGAGATGCGATCAATAAAGGCGAGTTCGAAGGACCTACTATTTATGCCTCAGGAAAAATAATCTGCATGACCGGCGGTCATGGTCACTCCCACGGGCGCATAGCCGATGGTGTCGAAGATGTGCGCAAAGCGGTGCGCGAACAAATTCACGCCGGCTGCGACTTAGTTAAAATAATGGCCACCGGTGGGGTTATGACCCCGGGAGTAAACCCAGAAGACGCTCACTACAGCGCTGAAGAAATGGCATCTGGGGTACATGAAGCAAAACGCTTCAACCGTCGTACCGCCAGTCACGCCCAGGGCACTGAAGGGATTTTAAATGCGATAAACGCCGGCATCGACAGTATTGAACACGGTATCTTTTTAGATGAGGAGTGCATCGAAAAAATGTTGGTTGCCGGCACCTATGTGGTGCCTACTTTTGCCGCGTTACACAACATTTTGCATATCCCGAAAAATTACGATGGCCCAAAAATTCCCGATTTTATCTTAGAGAAGTGCCGCCGAGTTGAACGAGCACATCGCGCATCAATACAGGCATTTTATAAAGCAGGCGGTAAGTTTGCGATGGGCACTGATGCCGGTACACCGCACAATAGACACGGCAGTAATGCCGACGAGCTGCGTTTAATGTGTGCCAATGGCATGACTAACTTGGATGTACTGCGGATCTCTACCTTCAACGGCGCGGATCTGATGGGCTTAGAGGGGCACGGTCTAATCGAGAATTCGTATGCAGCCGACATTTTAGTGGTCGATGGCAACCCCGCTGAAGATATCGAGATGGTCGCCGATTGTGCCAACCATAGCATGGTGATTAAGGCGGGCCATATCATTAGCTAACTAGCACTGACTCGCAGCCTAAAGAAAATTTTTAGGCTGCGGGTAGTCAGTTATTGAACTGTGATATAAGTTTTTACGGAGACTGTGGAACGTTATTTAAAACAATTCACAGACTCCAATTTACAACCTCAGCTGGTTTTTAATTCTTAACTGCCACTGCCTGATTTTAGGATAACAATCCAAAAGATCCTGCCCCTCCTCGCACTTTCCTAGACATTCCAGCATAGGATACACATGACAATCAGCCAGTGAAGGACTCTCCCCAATAAAATAGGCTTGTTCTGCCAAGAAAGCTGTTAACACATCAAGACATATCGTCGCTTCCTGTAAAGATTTACTAACAGCTTTATAATCAGGTTGCTCCCCTTTACTGAGCTTCACTGAACACTCTACATAAATCCCCCAAACCATAGGCTGATAGGCATAACTATCCATCACCGATATTATTTGATTCATTCTAGCTCTATGTTTAGGAGTAGTTGGCTGAAGTTTTTTACCACTAAGAGACCTCTGCATAACGTTGCGAGCGAAGGTAAGACAAGGAAAAAACCGGCGAGATAGCGGAGTTTACTGGTGTAAATGAGCATGTTGAGCCGGTTTTTAACGCCGTATTACCGAGCGCAGTAGTTATGCTGAGGTCTCACTAAAGCTCTCATCGATATAAATAGTCATCGCCGACACTTCGTAAAGCGAAAATTCGCCGTGGACGAGTGTCGGTATTTTCTTAAAAGGGTTAAGCACACTGTACTTTTCCTTTATCTCGTTACCTAGAAAAATATTAGTGTCAACATGTCGAAAAGATACTTCTTTTAGCTGCAAAACCAAGGCGACAATTTTGTAGTAGACGCTTTGCTCTATTCCGTACAATTGTAGTCCGCTCATATTTTCTCCTTGATTGGCCCTTTTTCAGATACTGCATTGGTAATGTTTATAGAGCAGCAGGCAACTTAGCGGCTCTGGATACTACTAAAAAATTGCATATATTCATTTTGCGTTCATAATAGTTTTTGTTTCAATGAAAACAGAGGAATTAAAATGAATACTGCTGTTAAGCTCTTCCTATTATTAGGGTTAGTATTACCCGCCCATTTTTTATACGCAACTCAATCAAATACAATCAAGGCCGCCGTCCCCTCCTCGATGCCACCCTACATCATTGAAACGACAAAATCGGGCATTGCCTTAGACATAATAAGTAAAATATATCGCAACAATGGCTACAAAATTGATTTTAGTTTTTTACCCAACCATAGAGTCGTCAAAGAATTCCTCGATAAAAAACATGCGCTGGCATTTAGCATCCCCTATAACGATTCGCGCCAAAAAGTATTCTATTCAAAAGCCATTCTGAGCTTTAAAAATGTAGTCATTTCACTGGTCTCAAACAATTTTAAAATAACCTCATTGTCTGACTTGCAAAATCTGCGTATCACCGCCTTTCAAAATGCGACCAATTTTTTAGGTGGAAAATTTAAAGAGCTGGCTCTAGACAATCGATACTATAAAGAAATCACTAACCAACAGCAGCAACTGACGTTACTACTTAAAAAGAGAACTGACGTTATCATCATGGAGGAGAGGATTTTTTTGTATCATGTGAAAAAATTAAAATTATCAAACGCTGTTAAACAACAATTTAAGGTCCATGCCATTTTCAAACCTTCGAAGCGCTATTGCGCTTTCCACGATATCCAGCAGCGAGACATGTTTAATCGAGGTTTGGAATCGATCAAAAAAACTGCCGACTACCAAGCAATTTTTGATAAATATATCACGGTATTAAAACCTTAGTAGTCACTGCAGGCATTGACTACTAAGGTCAAGTTGTGGCGTTTGCTTCGACGTATATTAACAATAATTTAAAATCACCAGTATCAGCATCTCTAAACGCTTTTATGTACGCTGTACGCGCATCACATGGGTGATCTAAGGAGCCTGACCAGTTAATAGACGCCTGCTGAAATATTGTGAGACCTCTGCATAACGTTGCGAGCGAAGGCAAGACAAGGCAAAAACCGGCGAGATAGCGGAGTTTACAGGTGTAAATGAGCATATTGAGCCGGTTTTTAACGCCGTATTACCGAGTGCAGTAGTTATGCAGAGGTCTCATTGTATTAAGTAATGCATTTACCATAAGCCTTGCATGTCTACCATTCCCATTAGGAAATGGATGAATCTTAACAAGTCGATGATGAAACCTAGCTGCAAGCTCTATCGGTTGATAAATATTTTTATCAACCCAGTATTGCGTGTCATCAATCAAATTTTTGACCTCAACCGAAATACTGGATGGACTAACTCCTATGTTTTTCTCCGTCAGTCTATATTTTCCAGCCCAGCCCCATACTTTACCAAATAGCCTCTTATGGAACTCCATCAAAAACTCATCGCTGAGCACCTCCACTTTCTTTTTTTTGCCAACCATGATTGCCCCTCAACAATATTAACTTGTTCTAGTTGGTTTAGTTGAGCTCGAGTTCTAATTAGCTTAAATTTAATCCCTTCAAGCTCATCCGGATCTAAGAGAGTTGCCCCTTCAGGTTCTTCTATAATTTTCGTCATTTGTTCCAGAGTTCCCTGCCCATTTCATCAATAAACTTATCAGCTAATCGATTAACTTCTTGTAGCTCGACATCATGAGGCAAAGACTGTGCTTCCAGCATCATATGAATAGATGCTTCTTTCATTATTTTTCCTGCCTTTAGTCTGGCTTGTTTTTTTATTATTTCTTCGACATCATTCTCCGGCACAAATGCGTAAACTAATCTGCATTTCATTGACTGAGCCACTTCTTCTAAACGCCTGATCGTGATACCACCTACTAATTCAGCTTTCTCAAGTTTAAGTGCCTGATTTCTTGATACGCCAAGCAACCTTGCTAATTGCGTACTGTTCATACCTAAAGCGGTACGAACTAGTTTGATCCAATCTGTCTCAGTCGGTATAGAACGAACTAACTTTGCAATTTTATTCACTTGATTTTGACATTGTTCACGTTCTATCTTTTTAAATACACTAGACATTGGAGCTACCTGAAATAATAATGTAATCCTATAATACAGCATGAAAACAACTATGTAATCATATAAGAATACTTTTATTTTATTATGCACTCCTATATAGCGTATATTTTTCTAAAAAACACTCCTTTAGGAATACAAGTTTTGATATTAGCGATCAAAAACAAAAAGAAACGGCCTATTTATATAGTGAAAATATTAGGACAGCCACTTTTAAGCTCCTATAATCCATAGATTATTAGACATTATCACTTACATATACGAAATTTATAGGTAAATAGCTCAGCAGTACTGCAATCTAGCGACGGAGACGCCAATCCCCTTGGATTACCGCCGTAGCTATTATCTAAATTGACGTCGTGCATAACTAAAATGCCACTCTTCTATAATGGGACCTCTGCATAACGTTACGAGCGAGGGAAAGACAAAGCAAGGAAAAAACCGGCAAGCTAGCGGAGTCAGTGTGCCCCTCACTTTGGGTACAGTGCGCCCTTCTTTATGGATATTACTGGTATAAATGAGCATATTGAGCCGGTTTTTAACGTCGTATTACCGAGCGCAGTTGGCTAAGTTATGCAGAGGCCTAATAATGTACGCTACGCTGGAATAAAGACATCATTGATCACCTACAGGTGAGTTTATCTAACATGTTAGATCGTAGTCGCCAGTTAATACACTGCACACATATGAAGCTACAGCCGGTTTAGAGTGAGTGCAGAGGGCCGGCGAAAGTTACTGGTAAGCTCTATAGCTGTGAGCAGGCAGCTTAAACAGCAATTGCGGGACATACCTTAAAAATAAACCTGATTAGCCATGTGCCTCCGCCACAGCGCAGCAAAAGATGCTTTTAATCTCTTCTCTGTGTCCTCTGTGGTAAAACCAATCCTTTAAAGATTTTTTCACCACAGAGGACACAGAGGCGCTGTGCTGCACAGAGGGAAAACAAAACACTACCTGATTAGTGCTGTTGTCTTCACAGACTCACCTAAAGTAAAAAAAAATTACAAATAAATGACCTGACTATAATCTAAACCATTATTAAATGATAAAAATATATTATAACTTCGCTTAACTTGTTGGAATTGATCACTTTGTTAGACAGCTGTCAATTCAAGCGAAGTATGATGTTCAATCAGGAAAATAAATATAGCTCAGTGTTTAAGTGTTAATAAGCAGCTGTGCAATTCACAGACTAATTCGACCCTTTTTGTAGGGTTTTTTGTACCTCTGATTTAAGCCAATCATGTAGAGCGACAAACCTATTTGTCTCCCGAAAGCTTGCTGAACAGACCAGCCAATAACTGGATCGCATGCGAACTGCACTTCCCACGGCCACTAAGTATCCAGCTTTAATATCTTCCTCGACAAGTAAAGTACGACCTAGTCCTACACCTAAGCCGGCAGATGCTGCTTGAAGCATCAAGTCAGCACGATCAAATTGGTAGTCAGGCTTAAAGTCGTCTTTAACAGACGCTGTTTTCGAAAAATAATACTCCCAACTGAAGTCTGTCTTATCGATTTCACCTAGGCGATCTGCGAGGAAGGTGGTTTTTCGGTCTATTAAAATGGCTGCATCAGTTGTTCTATCTCCTAGGTAAGAGGGGCTTGCGACTGGCTGTAACCAGCAATGGGATATCAGGGTGGTGTGCAGACCAGGATATGGCCCCGGACCAAATCTTATGCCGGCGTCTGCTTCTTTGATCTTAAAATCTACGGCTTTATCATTTACATCTACTGATATATTGAGATTGTTAGCTTGTGCATTGGGTAATGCTTGAATCAGCCATTTCATCGCGAGGGAAGATGGCAGTGAAAGCTGAATTAAATTTGTCGATTGACTACGCTCAAGCTTGTCTAGTGCCACATCCCACCTAGCAATGGTATCAATTGCCGCATGGGAAAGAATTTCTCCGACTTCGGTCAACCGTAGCTGTCGAGTTGTCCGATCAAATAGGATATGACCAAGAGCGCCTTCCAGTGCTTTTACCCGGTGACTAACCGCCGACTGATCAATGCCAAGCCGCTCGGCGGCTTTAGTGAAACTCAGTTCTTGACCGATAGCTGCTAGCAATGGTGAGGCTTGAACGAGTTTGGAAATAGTTTCTTTTTTATCCATACTTATGAATTAATCTCATGTCTATATGAGTTCCTATACTGAGCTTATAGTGTTAATTTTTGCTAACAATGACTATTTGAAAAATATAAAGCGGAGTATAACATGAACAAAACTCAAGAATTCACAAGAAACATCTCAGCTAAAATCGTTAACGGTTTCGTAACAGGAGGCCTTGGAGGCAACCCTGCGGGCGTAGTGCTGAATGCCGATAAGCTTAGCGAGGATGACATGCTGAAAATTGCTGGGAAAATTGGTTTATCTGAAACAGCGTTTGTTTCTTCATCAGCCACGCAAGGGTTTAAACTTGATTTTTTCACACCTAATCGTCGCATTGCCCACTGTGGACACGCCACTATCGCCACCTTTTCTTATCTCTCTGAACTTGGACGTGTTGAGGATGGAGATACGTCAAAAGAAACCGTCGATGGACCACGCAAAATATCGATCAAAAATGGCGCTGCCTATATGGAGCAATTAGCACCGAGATATAGGTTGGCGGCTGATTGGGCAAAAGATACTGTTAGCATGGCTGATGTGCTGCTTTCTCTCGGGATAACTGAGCCCGATCTTGACAGCAGAATGACTCCTATTTTGGCTAATACTGGCAACAGTTTTATCGTCGTCGGCGTAAAAGACAGACAGACTTTAGCGACAATTTTACCTGATTTTGATCTTATTTCTGCCATCAGTGAAAAACTTGATTTGATAGGTTTCTACGTGTTTAGCACGGATACTGCCGACGCAAAGTTAGATGCCACCACTCGGATGTTTGCGCCGCGTTATGCCATTGAGGAGGAGTCTGCGACAGGTATGGCAGCAGGGCCGCTTGCCTGCGTTCTTTACGATCAGCTGAAAATAAAAAAAGAAACTTTCTTAATTGAGCAAGGCAGGCTCATGACTCCTGCATCGACAAGTTTAATTGCGGTGGACCTTCAAGTTGAACACCATAAAATTACCGGACTGATGGCAGGTGGGCACGGTAAAGTTTCGCAAAGCCTCAGCATCGATTATTAATAGCTGAACCAATCAAACGCTTCTATAGAGGTGTTTGATTGGGAGTGAAATATGGGGCCTCTGCATAACGTTGCGAGCGAAGGTAAAATAAGGAAAAAACCGGCGAGATGACGGAGTCAGTGTGCCCCTCACTTTGGGTACAGTGTGCCCTTCTTTTATGGGTATTACGGGTGTAAATGAGCATATTGAGCCGGTTTTTAACGACATGTTACCGAGCGCAGTTATCATACCCTCTGGGTAAGTTATGCAGAGGTCTCAAAATCAACGTCTTGCCTAAAACAACAGTAAATCCACAGGCTCATATTGCCGTAGCCGACAAAGATTGCCTTTAGCCTTAATCAAAGAATGAGTACAGCATAATAAATTAAGCGATAACTAAAGCGCTTTCGCGCTGAGCATTACTGCAGCCACAATCATAAATCCCCCACCACTGCGCTCTATCCAGGCTTTGGCTGAGCCTTTGAATTTTTCAGTTATCCAGCTTGCCATCTTCCCATACGCAGATAAAAATGTGCCATCTATGACAATGTAGGTCGCCGATAAAATCAGCATTTGGGGCCAGAAATCTTGATCACTCTGAATGAACTGTGGAAACAGCGCCGCAAAAAACACCACCGCCTTAGGGTTGGCCGCTGAAGTAACGAAGCCTTGTAACCACAAATTTTTTAAGGTCACAGTGCTATTTTTATTAAGCTTTATAGCGCTTGTGCCGCTCGCTTTATAAATCATCCGCGATCCTAGCCAGATTAAATAGGCCGCACCCAGCCACTTAATCACTAATAGCGCGTGATCAGACGCTGCTATAATCGCGGCCAGTCCTAACCCAGAAGCTAACATCTGCAGAGCATTTGCACTGAGATCTCCCGCCGCAGTGGCCAGTGAACGACGAAAACCATGACTGGTACTGTTTGATAACATTAATAGCTGACTTGGCCCTGGAGTGCTCATCAACACTAGTACAGTGGCTACATAAGCCAACCAGATTTGCATGCTCATATGGAGATTTTTCCTGTAACGATGGATTTATTTGAGTTTTCTAGCAGCGTGATAATTTTTTCGACTGCACCAATATCGATTCATCATTCTAACCTGGCGCTGCAATCTGTATTTACCTTAATAAGGGTTGCAGTTTAGAGGATCAAAGCGGTAACATCTGTCGATTAAATCACAAATAATGTATGCAAGATGCCAAATAACGCTATGTTTTCAGTAAAAACCTTCGCCTCCGACTATCCCCCAGGCCATCTTATTGCTGAACATGCACACACTACAAAACAGCTTATTTACGCCATTAAAGGAGTGATGCGTGTAGAAGCAGAGCAAAAAATGTGGATTATTACTCCGGGTCGCGGACTGTGGATGCCGGATAAGGTATTGCACACAGTGCGCTGTATAGGAGCGGTCAAGCTGCGTACTCTCTACCTAGACGGACAACATACAGCCTTTGCTGACTCTATTAATGTGTTCGATGTTTCCAACTTGATGCGTGAGGTTGTGGTGCGTTTAACAGAACAAGTGAGCACGGTAATGGCGGAGCATTTATCGGCAATTTTGCTCGATGAACTAAGCCGTGCTGACTCTGTGGCACTTTTTTTGCCAATCGCCAAGGATGCCCGTGTATCTCGCATGGGGGCCGCATTACTTAACGACCCCGCTGATCGAACATCACTGCAAGACTGGGCAACTTTACTTGGATATTCCCCAAGAACTTTAATACGCCGTGTAAAAGCAGAAACAGGCATGTCCTTTAGAGAATATCGCCGACAGGCGCGGATTCTTGCGGCCCTAGAATTACTGTCCACCGGCAGTAGTGTCACCAATACAGCATTAGATGTGGGCTTTGAAAGTCCCAGCGCTTTCATTCAGTCCTTCAAAGCAGTCATGGGTAAAACCCCGGGGCACATATTTGATTAATATACTCATGATCGCGAATAATAACTAAATTGACGACCGATCAGCGGCGTCTTTTTGATAACTACTCCCACGAAATGGCGCCTGCTTTGTACTCATTACAGCAATACAAAGTGCTTAACCCATCTAAGTCTGCAAATAATTCTTTTGATACATTTAAACTATTTACGCAAATTACTGTCTTTATACATAGCTAAACACACGAGTAAAAATAAGCATGTCGAAGTACTGGTCACCGCGTTACTTAGCCCAAAAATACTGGAAAGACTTCCTTGTCGCTACCATTATCATGGTGGCACTAACGACCTGGATGCAAAGAAATATGCTGGAAACAAACAGCCGAGCTGACAACTTTGAGCTTTCGACACTTACTGGTCAATCTCAAATTTTATTACAGCCGGCACAAAAAACCTTAATCTATTTTTTTGCGCCTTGGTGTAGCTCCTGTAAATTTAGTATGTCGAATTTAGATGCGCTCAGCGACAACATCAATATTGTCGCGGTTGCTCTAGATTACCAAAACCAATCAGAAGTGGCTGACTTTATAGAAGATATTCAAGTAAAGGTACCAGTGCTGCTCGGTAACTCTGCTATAGCTTCCTCCTATAAAGTGAGCGCTTATCCGAGCTATTATGTAATCGGTGCCGATGGGAAGGTATTAGATAGAAGTATGGGATATAGCTCGTTAGCCGGTTTGTTGTGGCGCACCCGTTAAATCTAAATTCGGCAGTCGAATTTAGGTTAAAATAAAGATCAGCCAGCATTTACTTAACACCGTTCCAATTCTTTATATTTTAGGTTTAACAATATGATATATCTGTTACTACTTGGTGCTCTATTAGCGCTAGCCTACGGCCCATCACTGTGGGTGCGTTATATTTTACACAAATACTCAAGCCCGATCGATGGCATGCCAGGCACAGGCGCCGAGCTTGCAATACATCTCATAGAGCGTTTTGAACTAAAGGGAGTGAAAGTGAAGATGGGTGCTGCCGGCGAAAATTACTATTCACCGGAGGAGAAAATTGTTTGCCTCAGCCCTGATATTTATGAGGGAAAATCACTGACCGCTGTCGCAGTCGCCAGCCACGAAATAGGGCATGCGATTCAATTTAATCGGGGCGACGCCGTCACTGAACTACGCCAGCGTTACTTGGGAAAAGCACTGCTGATTAAGAGAGTAGGCTCGATAATTTTAATGGGGATCCCGGTGCTTACCTTCATTATCAAAAGCCCGGTGATTATGTTTTTGGGAGTGGCTGCCGGCATCTTAACTATGCTGGTTTCGGTTTTGATGTACGCCGCTATTTTGCCCGAAGAGTATGACGCCAGCTATAATAAAGCGCTGCCTATTCTAGCCCAAGGTTATTTACCCCCAGAGCATATGGTAGCTGCCAGACGTATCTTAAAAGCCTGCGCGCTAACCTATGTCGCCGGCGCCTTGGCGGATGTGCTAAGTTTATGGCGATGGTTCCGCATGATTCGTTGAGACCTCTGCATAACGTTGCGAGCGAAGGTAAGACAAGGCAAAAACCGGCGAGATAGCGGAATTTACTGGTGTAAATGAGCATATTGAGCCGGTTTTTAACGCCGTATTACCGAGCACAGTAGTTATGCAGAGGTCTCTCGTTAACTATAATGAGCTTCCTAATAGCATTAGTACTGAGCTATCGATCAGTCCCGACAGTTTGCCGGTACGATAGCATCACGAAAACCAGAGCGGCATTGCCATTGAATACTCGTGCCGTTATCAATAGCTCTCAAGGTCACTGTGCCACCATTTGCTACTTTATTATTATAGGTTATCGTTATAATTGAGGTGCTTGCAGACCTTGATACTTCGATACTCGCCACTGCCGAGCCAGTAATTTGATCGGCTTCTCGCAAACCAGCACTGGCGTTGGTCGAGGGCCAAATACCGTTAATTAGCAGCGTTTCAACCACCGCTATTTTAGGACCACTTGCAAGCTGTAGGCCTTCAGCTACTTTAGCTCTATCCATATATGACTGGTAAGCGGGAACAGCTAACGAAGCCAAGATACCGATGATAGCCACGACAATCATTAATTCAACTAAAGTAAAACCTTGCTGCCT
Source organism: Oceanospirillales bacterium (assembly GCA_029027825.1). Classification (GTDB taxonomy): domain Bacteria; phylum Pseudomonadota; class Gammaproteobacteria; order Pseudomonadales; family Balneatricaceae; genus Rs1. The sequence goes on from CP093399.1 coordinate 3,457,686, forward strand.
TGTCACTTTAACCTCCCGATAAATATAATCCTTTAATATAAATTAGTTTCAAATCAGGAAAACGCAATAAAACTCCTAACAAATAACCAGAGAAATTAGAAAAGTAGTGGCAGTTAATTATAGTTGCTATTATGTAATTAACGATGTGAGAAAACGACTATACTTAATCTAAAAACCACCTATCTCATATCTGAACCCCTGACTTCAAAGTGCATAAGAGTGTAATGTATTGGTTTTATAGTGGAATTTAAATATTTTAACTACAGTTATCAGTTCAGTGGGATTTTAAGGCTATTTATGTACGATCCAATACCAGATGGTATAGCTAAATCGACACACTCAGTAAGCTATCAAGAGGCACCGCCGCCGAGCTTTTTGTCTGAATTAGTACATAATTTTTGGGAGCTAAAAACAGAGAAAAAGCTAGCGGATGGCTTTTGTCTGCACGCTGTGCCGGATGCCTGTGTCAACATCCTACTCAACCAGTTAGATTCTCGCATAGCCGGAGTAACTGCACTGCGCACCACTTACCAAACACTGAATCTAGGAGTGGAATTTCACTATGTCGGTATTCAATTTTTTCCGGGGGTCTGGCAAGGAAATCTCAAAGAAACTGCCGATAGCTACGTAGGGACTCCCTACCTAGGTGATTTACCGCTGATCGATACCAGCAACCAGCTTTCTAAATTAGACTTTAGCGCCAAGCAGTTAGTTTTAACTAATTTAGTCCGACAACTTATCAATCAAAAACTAGTCGCTGCAAACCCCATCACTTCGAAAATACTTGCCAACTTAAACACTATTCAAACCGTGGCCGAAATGGCCGCTACTACACATATGTCACCGCGCCAGCTACAGCGAACCCTGAAAAAATCAACCGGGTTTTCTCCCCACGATTTTCTTAAAGTGATTCGACTACAACAATCATTCAAAAATCACTATCTGCATGCCTATGCCGACCAATCGCACTTTATTCACTCGTTTCGAAAAATAACCGGTTACACACCCACTGAATATTACCGTAAGTTTAATGTCTGATTTATACAATACCTAAGGACTCAGGTTGCTTAATATTGCTTGTGACCTACAACTTAAAAAAGGAATAACTCATGACACACAATGCAATCGGCTGGTTTGATATTTTTGTAAACGACATGGACAGAGCTGTTACTTTCTATCAAAGAGTTTTTGAAAAAGAGCTGGAAGACATCGGAGATCCTACAGATAGCACGACAATAATGAAAAGTTTCCCGACAGATATGGCCGCCTATGGCGCAGGTGGCGCACTGGTAAAAAGAGCGGGAGCAAGCCCTGGTATTGGCGGCACAGTCATCTACTTTGGCGTGGCAGATTGTGCTATCGAAGAAGCGCGTGTAAGTGCGGCAGGCGGCAAAGTAATTAATCCCAAAATGTCTATTGACCAATTCGGCTGGGTTAGCCTCTGCATGGACACAGAAGGTAATATGATTGGCCTAAGCTCAATGAAATAACCTCACTGGACCTTACTGCTAAGCCTTACTTTTTCATATAAAGAGACCTCTGCATAACTACTGCGCTCGCAACGTTATGCAGAGCTCTCACAAAAGATAGGGCTGTGCAGGCTGCATATATTGCAGCTAGAAAATGAGAAATCAGCCACCGCCAAAGACTGTTAATATTTAGCTCAGGAAATTACTCCTATAGTGATTCTCCATGCATAAACTCTTAGTTTCTTAATTTTCGCATTTTGACTCCCTTCCTTATTTAATTCGTACACTACTGCGAATATTTTTATGCCTCAATTCAATGCCTGTCACTATTTCTAGTGATGCTCAAATGTCGTTCTCACTATTAGTAGGGATTTTTTCAATGTCGAGTTTGTATTCTAATAATAAGCACTGTCTAAGCGGCTTTTTAATTTTCTCATAGAGAACTAAATAGCGCTAATTCAAAAAATATTAATGTTAATAGCAATGAAGCTGAGAGCATTAAGTGCCCCTTTCACGCAGGATTAACTAAAGGGATTAATTAAACATGGAGAGTAAAATTATGTCTAAACATAATGAAGAGTTCATTAAGCAAATTAAAGAATCGACACTTGATAAGAAACTAAAAGCGCAAATTCTTGCGGGGGTGGGTGCTGAAAACAATAGCAAAATGTTTTCCTTTGATGATAAAAATGGTGAGATATGTACACTAATTCATAATCTTGGTCGTAAGCAAACAATGGATGAGTGTGGTGATAAATCAATTTCTATTGATAGCTTTTTTGCTACGGATGTTGTCGCTGATGGGTGCATGAGAGCAGATATTCCAGATCTTTCACCGACGGTAAGTGTGCGCTGGGGTGATTCTGTGAATGATAATATGGAAACATCAGATGATGAAGTGGTATGCATCAATATCTGTAACCACTACTCGAATGTAGGTTTTAAGAATATTAAGCTCGGTTATGCCTTTTTTACCAATGATACCAACATAGATGTCACACCAAATGGTGGGCTCTGTTTCGGTGATTTAGCCCCCTGTGAAAAGAGGAAACCAGCTTGCGTATCAAATCAGCTGTCTATCGTGACGAAAAACTGTACGCCAGGATATCGCTTTCTAGTACTGTATTTTTGCTATGACATTTCAATACAACGTGCCGGTTTAGATGCTTTTCCCTTTGATTTCATCCCTAGTTAATTGGTTTGAATCAGTGCTTATTGCTTCTATAAATAGGAGTAACAAGCACTGTCTAACAGCAATTTTAGGCACTACTATCCTACTGGATTATTCTGGTAGTCCATAGAGCATTTAAAAACATGATCTGCTTTCGCCAAAAATCCAGTATGCTTATAACCGTTGTTTTCTCTGTTCGCCAGGGGCGTGTGGGACTTGGTCAGAGGCTCCATAAGGGTACAGCTAGGATTTTTAATTCTGCTGTAAAACCAATATCTACACTCTGTATCCACTCTTTAAGCCACGGATTCAGGTAGAGCCACCAAAATTAATACTTGTGCTGACGCCAGCAAGCCATTGGGATTTTTATGTTTCTAGAACATATCCTTTAATCCCTGTCGCTTGCGTAAAGTCCCCGTTATTTTCCAATACCTTATGATCAATATTCCTTAATGACTTGGGCATATAATCAACGTCTTCCACAATGCGTATTCTAACATTTCCATGAACCTTTGGCTGAATACCTGTAGCAATTTGGTCATTTTCAATAACACAACATACCCGATCATCAAGTGTAAACCAATCGATGATTGGGTGGCGATCTTGCTGATGGTTCTTGCCTAACGCTGAGGGTGTGAGGTGTACGTCATCGATTCCGATAGTGTAAGACACGCCTTCAGGTAGCGCAGCTAAGAGTGCATCAGTGGTGGGTGTTCTAGTGTATTCAATATTAAGATCACTATTATCTATCCAGTTTAAAGCATGCTCTAACACGCCATTAGATAGACCGTCTCGGTAATATCCGCCACCGACGTCTGAATGGGCACCGGCAAACCATAGCTCTTCAACCACCTCTGGTTGATGGTTCATTAAGGTTGGCTGAAAGGCTTTACGTTTGTCATCTAAGCTGACGCAATGCAGGGCTTTAATAACTATTTTGGGGAGGCTACAACCATTTTCAAAGATTACATCAGACTTGGGACGGCTGGATTTTGACATGTTGGGAATGCCCATGGCAGCGACGGTGTCGTACATAAGCTCATAAACGAAGGGCGCAGGTACTAGCTGGTTCGCTTTTTTAAACTGCTTTTCAATAAGTGCGACAAAGCGTCTACCTAATGCGGCACCACGACTAAAGCCGGTGACCAGTATTTTGTTACCGGGGCGGTAGTGTTCTTTGAAATCAGCCAGTGCCAAGTTAAGAATATGAGCGACGTCACTTGATTGACTTGCCAGTGCTGCGTTGATTAAACGTTGAAGCCGTGAGCCATAAGTGCCGACGCCATGGTAATAGAAAGCCTTTTGTTTACTTGCGCCTATACCAGCACACTGACCTATGCGCTTGCGATCTGCCTCGCTTTTACAATCTGCAGTGGCAAGGTTACCACCGAGCATCAAGTGGAATTTTAAAATATTGGTAATATTATCGTCTTCTGTACTACCTTGGTTGTCGATTGTTTGTAGGGCATCTGCGGGTTCATTGTCGGTGCCATCAAAATTGAATATTAAAAAGTTCGCCATCTCCGATCCTCCATTATTTTAACCGTCTATGCTTATGCGATTACTTTACCTCTTAAAGAATGGGGTGTTTTGTGTGCTATTTGCCATGCACTAGACAGTGCTGTCTAGTGCTCGTGAACATCCCAATTATAAGAGTTATATTAAACGCCAGTGTTGTGGATATATCTAGCGTCTCGATTTCAGACAAACAGATCGAGCTGTATAGTTTTTGTACAGGTATAAGCTTTAAGCATTAATCCGTGGCGTGAAAGTAAATAAATATCTAAGACATTTATTTTACAGTGGCTTTTTTATAACTGCTGAAAATCAAGAACTCTGCTGTGAACTCAGTGAAATCACTGACTCAGAGCTAATGCAGTTAATAATGATTCGCATCAATTATTTTGTCTCAGAGTTAAGTTAGTATAAATATTGCTAAATAAGATAAATTTAAATTATTCATTTTCGTGGTTGCCTGCACAAAGATTTAACTGTTTGTGCGAACTTTTGTTGGCTTAACTATCGAACCAGAAATTATAGAGAGGTTAGTTATGAGTACATGCTGTGGCGGTTGTGGTGGTCAAGATACCGATAAACCTAAAGCTGAAGAAAAACCTACCGAGCAACAACAGGAAAAACCAAAGAAGGAAAAATCTTAGTATTACCTAGAGATCCTCTGAATAAGGCTGATCGAGAATAGCGAACGCCGCTAAGACCAGCCTATTTTCAGGTTAGATCAACGATTTCCGGTCTCAACTTATTCCTTCAACTTATCCCTCTACTAATCCCTTTCAACTAATCCCTTTAAATTTAGCCCCCTATCAACAAGTTCTACACACCCTGCAGCGGAGACTATCCCTACTTCTGCTGATGATTTTATCCAACCAAATTAATCTTAGATCACCTTGGATTCATGCAGTTTTCAGCTGAGCTGCGAGCGCTATTCAATGAATTTACAAGTAGCGGCGCAAAGTAATGAAAGTCTCTGCACGGCGTTGCACTGTCTGTTCTGGAATGTAACCGGCGGAGCGATATAGTGTTAATGCCGGCTGATTGGAGGCGACGGCATCAAGTCTGAGGCATTGATAGTGCTGTTGTTCGCACACATCGGCCATGCTCTGCAGCAGACTGGTTGCTATGTCCTGCTTTCTGAAAGGCTTGGCGACCACCAGCCCATTGTGTAGCAGTTCGCCCTGACGTAGCGGCCGCTGACGGGCGAGGTCATTAAATATTAGTCGAATGAAGCTGACTAAACCCAAGGAGCCTCTGAACAAGTCCCACACGCCCCTGGCGTACAGAGAAATTCATGATTAAGGCAACGGCTACAGGCATACAGGTAGTCTGGCGAAAGCCGTTAACGCAGAGCACGAATTTCTCTGTCCGCCCCGTAGGCTGGATAACTAAGAGCCTATCTCCTTTGTCAGAAAACTTGCCAAGGACTAGTCATTACCGGCATTCTCTTTCGCGGATATAGGCTCTTAGTTATCCACAGGGAAGATGCGGGGCTTATTCAGAGACTCCTAGGCCCGGCACAAACGGCTCGGTGTACTGGCACCCGTAAAGCTACCTTGTGAGGTTTGATAGCCGGCAAAACCCAGTAAGACTCCCCGATCAACGGCGGCCCACGCATAGTTAAGGTCCAAAACTTGCTCGAGCAGTACTGCGCACTTCTGTTCAGTCAGAGTTTTACCGATAGGCCCAACACGTAACACCTGTGTGTAAAGCTGTATGATTTGCTGACGATAGCACTCGGGGATGCGGTGAATGATTTTCATAGTTGGCGCTACAATCCTAAATAGTTGACTTAGAATAGCTGGCTGAGGGAACTGACTTTAATAGCTGGCTTATTTTTTAGTAAAACTCTCAACCCGTCCCGAATATTTTCTGTACGCTAGGAGGGCGTGTCTAGTGTATACTAGACAATAAATAACTCATTAATTGTAATGAAAATCTTTATCAATTGCATTATTATTACTAATATTTTATAACTTATCGGAGTAGTGCTATGAGTAAAAAACGGCCGGTAAACCTTGATATGACCACCATCAAGATGCCGATCACCGCAAATGCCTCAATTTTACACCGTGTCTCAGCTGTCGTGCTGTGGCTAGGTATGGCTTTCTTTTTACCAGCGATTTATATTTCACTCAGTAGTGAAGCTGGCTTTCTAAGCGTGCAGGCATTGTTAACCGATAACTTTTTTGCGCAGTTTATTGCCTGGGGATTGTTGAGTGCGTTTGGCTATTATACGGTTGCGACGCTCAAGCACTTAATTCAGGAAATAGGCTATTTTGAAGAATTAGAAAGTGGCATTCAGATCGCAACAGCTTCGATTATTATTGGGGTCATATTAAGTGTTGGTTGGGGAGTTTGGATATGGGGTTAATAGCGACTGGAAAGTTTCGCAATGGTAAACGAGAATGGATCTTTCAACGTATATCCAACCTTGCGATTGGATTTTGGGGAAGCATCTTCATTGCCCTGCTGTTGCTAATGTCACCAGATAACTATGCGCAGTGGCAGGCGATTTTCACACCTTTATGGTTCAAAATTTACACCAGCATCACCTTGTTGGTTATCTGTCTAAACTCTGTGCTAGCTGGCTGGCAGATAGGCACTGACTATGTGAAAAAAGCGGCTTTTAACCGTCCATTTATGGCTGTTTGCCTGCTGCTAACCGCAGCTTATGCTGGAACCGGAATGACTATTCTCTGGCTAGTGTAAACAGCATTTTCGATACTAAAGGATGCTCAGCTGAGAATCCTTTAGTCACTTAAAGATTGAGTTCGCTTAACTGTAAAGCACTCTTTTCAACATTGACCATGATCGCCAACATTTCGCTTAGTTCATCCATATTATTGTACTGAGCAGCTAGATCGTACTCACCCTGATAGTAATGACCTTGTTTGTTTTTCACTATCGCCAACTGAAATTTATCCCCTAATTCCCCACGTCCACGAATTAGATATATATCAAGCTCCATACACACTCCAAAAAAAACACTAAGTAGTAATGATAATTATTACATATTTAAGCATTTATAAAAAGAGCGCTATTGGCATAGCAATGCGATTGAAGACATCATCATCGTGAATTATATGCACTCAAGCCAGCGCAATTAAAGCGGTGCTATTCCCCTATTATTATAAGCTGCTTATTTCAAGCATTTTTAGTACACATCATTCTAAATAATGATTATCATTCCCATATAGACAAATTACCCATTGAGGAACTATTACATGAAGAACCATTTATTAAGCTGCGCGTTAAGCTTATTTCTGACCACCAGTGGTGTCTCGGTAGCTATAGCCGCTGAACACCAAGTATTGATGCTAGATGCCAATGAGTCTGGAGAAATGGTGTTTGAGCCAAATCTGATCCGAGTTGCAGTAGGTGATACGGTTAAATTTATTCCGACCGATTGGGGGCATAATGCCGAGAGTGTCAAAGGTCTTAGCCCAGCAGGTAGCAAGCCCTTCTACGGCAAGCTAAATGAAGAAGTTACTGTCACTCTACTAAAAGAAGGAGTACACGTTATTCAGTGCAATCCACATTCTTTAATGGGGATGGTGGCGGTAATAGTCGCGGGATCCGCCACTAACTTAGTCGAAATAAAAGCTCAATCGGCGATTATAAACGCTAAATACCGGATGAAAAGAGAGCGCTTAGACGATATTTTTGCCCGTATTAGTAGCGAGTAATCCCGCTGGAAATTCAACACTTCTTCTATTTTAATGCACCGGGAATACATTATGAACACTAAGACTTTAGCGAAAGAAATAAATTGGCAACACTGGATGGAGCGCTGGGATACTCAACAGTCCTATCATTTACCGATGCGCGAGGAGCGTTTCAACATCATGCTCGACTCGGTTGCTGCACTGTGCCCTACAGACAGCGTCGTACTAGATCTGGCTTGTGGGCCCGGCTCGATTAGCCAACGACTATTGGCACAGTTACCGGATGCACGTTCGATTGCCGTCGATTACGACCCAGTGCTACTTAAGCTAGGTCAGCAGACTTTAGGGGATGCTGAAGGCCGTTTACACTGGCTTAAACTGGATTTAAACAATCCAAATTGGGTCACTAAAATTCAAGCGACATTAGCTCGTCTTGGCCGCTCTCATTTAGATGCAGTGTTAAGTAGCACCGCTTTGCATTGGCTGACCACCCCTCGTTTGATCGAAGTTTATCGAGAACTAGCCCTATTAACACGACCGGGCGGGCTGCTGTTAAATGCTGATCACATGGCCTTCCCACCAACACTGCCTAGTTTCCGAAATTTAGCGGAGCAAGCCCGAGCAAAAAGTAAGCTGGAGATTGACAATCAAGGGTCGAGCGAAAATTTTCAACAGTGGTGGACTGCCGTTGAAACTCAATGGTTGAGCGAGGACCCTACACTGCAACCTTTGTTTGATGAGCACCATGCACACTATGAAGTGCGTGATCGTCGCTATGGCAAGGCACTGGCTGCTCTGCATTTGTCGGCTTTGGCTGATGCTGGCTTTATCGAGGCCGATACCATCTGGCAAAGGTACGATAACCGCGTGGTGTTGGCAGTTAGAGGTTGAGGTTAGCTGGAGGTGAGGTGAGGTGAAGTGAAGTTAAATTCAGTTAAGTTAAACTGCTGAGGATGGCGCTCTCTGCCACAATCAGCGATCAATATACTTAGCGAAAAAGTCCTCTGTGCACTAGAGAGAGAGTGCTTGGTCAGAAATCCCTATGCTAACATTATTCTGATTGAGCATCATACTCCGCTTAACTTGGCAGCTATCTAACCAAGTGATTAATGGCTACAAGTTAAGAGCGCTAACCAGCTAGTGTTTTTTCCTCTGTGCAGCGCAGCGCCTCTGTGCCCTCTGTGGTGAACAAAAAATCTTTAAAGGATTGGTTTTACCACAGAGGACACAGAGAGCACAGAGAAGAGATTAAAAGCATCTTTTACTTTGGCGGAGCCACAGGGCTAGTCAGCAACATTATTGATCGTCGAGCAGTGCTAAGAGCGACTAGTTATTGAGCTGTTGCAACAGGCTACTCAGCTGACCGGCGGAGTCTTCTTTAATACACAGTACTTCTTGATCTGCACGGTAAAAGATTAAAGTAGGTAGGCAGCTAATTGGCAATTCTGCCGCCGCTTTGCGCTGTTTATAGTCCGCTTTGTCTTCATAACTATACAAGGTAATATTGTCAAAACCTTGTATAGCTTGCGCATCTAAGGCCAGTAACTCAGAGACTTCACGCTCGCAATCAGGACACCAAGTTGCGTTGTGGATCACAACCTTCAGTGCTTTAAAATCATTAACATCAGTGGCTATGTTATGGCTGGCATCATCAATTAATGATGCCCATAAGTGCTTTAATTCGGCAAGAGTCATATTTGGCTATCTAAAATTAGTGGAACTGGCAATTTAGTAAAAATGGCTAAGAGAGTCAACACTCCATTAAGTTTTAAGCATAATTTGACCAGTTTAAGCACTTATAGAACCCGTGAACAAGTAGTACCTCTGATCAAGTTCCACATCTTTCCTGTACGCCAGAGGTGCGTGTAACTTGTTCATCGGCTCCTAATGTAGGATGGATTGACAGGGATTTTCAGCGACTAGCGGGCGCTTTAGTTGCATGGTAATTTAAGACGTACACTTCTCTCTCGCCTCTATCGGCAAGAGAGATTGTGGTTAGATACTCGAGACCGAGCCGCTTAATAGTTTTGATCGAAGCTAGGTTAGATTGATTGACGAATGCTAGTACCCGACTCACATTTAATTGCTCGCCGATAAAATCAATTTGCGCCTGACCTATTTCTTTGGCGTAACCTTTTCCCCAATACTTTTTCGCCAAGATAAAACCAAATTCATAGTCTAATTCTGTTAAATGGCGAGATTCAAGCACCCCTGCAAGACCAATAAGTTGTCCACTATTACGCTCAACCAAAGCCGATAGGCCAAAGACGCCATTGAAATTACCACTTTCAGCAAGAAACTCTGTTACTTGAGCTAGGTTGGTCAACGCGTGGCCAAACGTATGCTTGAGCACTTCTTTTTCTGAAAATATTAAAGTATATAAATCATCAATATCGGCATAACTTAAAGTACGTAAATAAAGTCTTTCACTTTCAATAATTATCATTTATCACTCAAATCAGCTTTTTAGACCAGGCACTAGCGGTTGTTGAAGGATTATATAGTAATGAAATTTTTAACATCAAAACTTAATTTCGACTCAGAGATGATAGCGCGTAGCTCAGCTACTTACTCATCCGAACTACGAATCACTGCTTAACAATAGCACCAACCATTGATTATGCAGACTTTTTTCGAGTGAACACTGACTGCTGAATTCACTCGATCATAGATTAAAGTCCGTGGAACCACCTGACAAATATGTGTTCAATACGGTTGGCAGTATTCGACTTAGGCAGATTTGAGTGTGCTGGGAATCCGGCTAGTGCTGCCAGTTGTTGACCATATTACAGGCGAGACTAAAAGCGGCGGCGATTGCTCCCACATCCGCTTTGCCACTACCGGCGATATCAAACGCGGTGCCGTGTGCCGGAGTGGTGATAGGAAAGGGGATCCCTCCCTGTACGGTAACACCACGATCAAAACCTAGTAGCTTTAAGGCAATTTGCCCCTGGTCGTGATACATGGTCACTACCGCATCTATTTCGCCAGCGATCATTTTAAGAAATACCGTATCCGATGGCCAGGGCCCCGTTACTTGTAAATCACTACCATTGAGCTGCTGTACAGCAGGGGCAATGGTGTCAATTTCTTCACGGCCAAAGTTGCCATTATCTCCAGCGTGCGGATTAAGTGCTGCCACCGCTAAGCGTGGTTGCTTCACTCCAGAGTGCTTTAATGTAGTGTCGAGTAATTTAACCGCCTCTGCGATACGGTGCGCATTAATGCTATCGGCTACATCACGCAAGGCGATGTGGCTAGTTACCCGTGAGGTCCAGTAGTTGTCGATAGTATTGAGCTCTGAGATATAATTATCCACCGCCAAATATTCACCGATATAATGCAGTTCATCAGGGTGTTTAAGCCCAGCTAGATGCAGTGATGACTTGTTAAATGGGCCAAATACTATTGCTTGAATAATGCCTTGACGGGCAAAATCCAGTGCAATATCGAGTGTCTGAAAGACGTACTTTCCCGAGTCGCGCCCCACTTTCGCAGTGACCACATCAGCTTCGGGAATGGCGTGAGTGGGATGCCAGGCAATGCCGTCAACGTCTTGCCACTGCTGTTTGTTGGCATCCACCTGTTGATATGAAAAATCGACCCCGGCAATTTTTTTGCCTCGTTCGATCAAGTGCTGATCGCCAATTAGCAGAATATCAGCCAATTTGGTGAGCGCGGTGTCTGCTAGTAATCGTGCCACTATCTCTGGGCCAATGCCACTGGGATCGCCCAGTATTATTCCAATTTTTGCTTTCATTTCTTCTGCTCCTTGGCCTTTTGTTGTTTTATATTATCTACGGTGCTCGATAGGTGGTTGGACATTGCCCGCTCTGTCAACGCCACATTTCTGCTCTCTAATGCTGCGGAAATAATGGCGTGCTCGTTGATGGTAGTCTCGCGCTTAGTAGTGCGCCGCGATGAGATAAAACGCGCCCTCCACAACCTCGCGTTGTACTGACGGTGCGTTTCAATCAACGGCTCGTTGCGCCCCGCCTCGATGATTTTGGTGTGGAACAACATATCCAGACGAAAAAACTCCAGTGGATCAGTCGCCTCTCCCGAGGCCATATGCAAATGTAGCGCCTGTATATCTGCTATTTCTTGATCGGTTGCATGAGTGCAAGCAAGGCCGCCGCCAAGTGCCTCCAGCGTTGCCAATACTTTTATATTTTGCTCAATTTCTTCCATTGACGGATCGGCAACTTTGGGCCGCCTAGTCGCCGAGTATTCGATTAAGCCCTCTATTTCTAATAATCTTAAAGCCTCGCGCAGTGGTGTTCTGCTAATTCCCAATGCCGCTGAGACATCCCGTTCTGGGATCGGGGTACCTGGTGCTAATTTTTCCAGTAAAATAAATTGCCTCAGATTATCTGCGGCCTCTTCTGCCAAGGTTAACCTAGGACTGACTGCGCCCTCTTTTTGCAAGATTTTTAACCATTGGTTGCTATCTGTCATTCTTATTTTCCCCAGCGCAATACAATAGGATCTAGTGGGATCAGTAATTCCATCAGACCATTGCGCGCTATTTTTGAAAGTGCTGATATTGGCTCACGACAGTAATCGCTTTTAATAACCCCACCCGCCATCATCGCAGCTTTTGCCGCTCTAAAACCACACTGACGATTCTCATGATTGATAATAGGCAAGACTTTAGTGTAGGTGGCGATTGCCGATGCTTTATCGCCTGCCAAATGCTGCGTAATGATAGGTTTTATCAGCTCGGGAATCAACGCTGAAGTCATGCCGCCGGTGGCTCCTGCATCTAAGTCGGCGAGTAAACTAATTGCCTCCTCCCCATCAAAAGGCCCTTCAATTGCATCTCCTCCCTCTTTTAGCAGTGCGGCAATTTTGCCCGCGGTACCGACGCACTCTATTTTAAACAGTTTAACCATCTCTAATTCCCGAGCCATTTTAACCAGCAATGCGACTGGTAATTCCACCCCTGACAGTGGTGCATCTTGCACCATAATCGGCAAACCTACCGCCGACACTTGAGAAAACTGCGAGAATGTCTGCTCGGCACTGCCACGCATTAAAGCTCCGTGATAGGGTGCCATCATCATCAGCATGTCGGCCCCTAACTGCTTGGCATACTCTGCACGCTGCACAACAATTTGATTGGCGAAGTGGCTGATGGCAACGATCACCGGAACCCGCCCCGCTACATGCTCTACACACAGTTTAGTTAAAATATCTCGCTCTGCATCGCTAATTAAAAACTGTTCGGAAAAATTGGCGAGTATACAAATACCATCGACTCCTTGATCGATCATACAATCTAAAACACGACGCATTCCCGCCAGATCTATACTGCCATCTAAGTTAAAAGGGGTCGGCGCAACTGGCCATATTCCCGAGTAGGTTCTGGTCATTCGGTTACCTCAAATTGATCAATATATTTGTCGCTAATACTCAAACCAAGACCTGGTACGTTATCATCAAGATCAATATAGCCGTCGCTAGCCACCGGATCTCCTTCAAAAATATAGTAAAATAGCTCGTTGCCGATCTCGACATCATTCATCGGAAAGTATTCCGCCATAGGGCAGTTAGCGTTGGCCATGGTTAAATGGTAGTTGTGCATTTGTCCCGCATGCGGAATAACCGGTACCTGGTAAGCTTCGGCGAGGGCATTAATTTTTTGCGCGGCGGTAATTCCCCCCACTCGATTGGTATCGTATTGAATAACACTCACCGCTTTAAGATCGAGTAATTGTCTAAAGCCCATTAAGCTAAACTCATGCTCCCCACCTGAAATGGGTATAGGGCCTTTATTGAGTTCCGCGTAGCCGTGTATATCGTCGGCAATGACCGGCTCTTCCAACCAGCGAAGCTCATATTTTTCAAGCTTGGGTAACATCCGCTTGGTGTAATCCAAATTCCAGCCCATGTAACATTCGAGCATTAGGTCGGTATCGTAGCCCAGTACTTCGCGCAGTGCTTCTACCCGTTTTAGATTTTCTCGCATGCCCGCCATGCCGTCCTTAGGGCCAAAACCGAAGCGCGCTTTAAAACCACTATAGCCCTGTTTGAGCGCAAGTTCCGCCTCCGCTTGCATAGCAGGAACAGTATCGGCGTAGAGTTTAGAATAATAGACCGGTATTTTTTCTTTGGTCCGCCCTCCGAGTAATTTAAAGACCGGTTTATTGACCAGCTTGCCCATTAAATCCCAAATGGCAATGTCGATCGCTGAGATAGCCGTCATCCCCACGCCTTTTCGACCCCAGGCATGGGTGCGCCGATACATTTTTTCCCACAGATAGGCGTAGTCAAAAGGATCTTCGCCAATGACCAGCGGAGCATAGTAGATATCGATGGCCGGTTTAACTAAATCTGGCGCCAGTGCTGCATTGCCAATACCAATGGTGCCATCGTCGGTCTCAACTTCACAAGTCAGCCACTGGTGAAAACGAAAGCTCTGCATCGCATCGCCACGCTCGTACAGTAAATCGCTGGCATTGGTGCAAAAATTAGACTGGGGAGGCACCGTTTTTCCACGCCAGTTCCATACTTTGGTGCGCACTGCTATTATTTTTGTCATTGAGTTACTCCGCTATTATTTTGTGCCGATTTACCGGTGAGCTTGCGCCAGAAGAAGGGGCCAAATAAGGCTAGAAAGGTTAATACGAAAAAGAATAAGGTCAGGGGACGGGTAGCCATTAACCACCACTGTTCATCGAGCATCACCATGCTTTGTCCTAGGCGTGTCTCTAACATGCCACCGAGAATCAAGCCGATCGCCATAGGCACCACAGAGTATCCATAGCGACGCATCACATAACCAACGATACCAAACGTTAGGGCGATCCACACATCCATCATTGATTGCTCTAGCGCGTAGGCCCCGACAATAGAAAAAGTAAAAACAATCGGCCAGAGAATTTGCAGGGGCACTAAAGTCACTCTAGCAAAGAGCTTGGCACCGTATAAACCGATAAAGAAGAACAGGATGTTAACCAACATCATCGACCAAAAAATCGCAAAAACAAAGTCAGATTGCTCGGTAAACAGCGTCGGACCCGGGCGTAAACCGTGTACCATTAGCCCCGCCAAGATCACAGCAGCCGTCGGGCTACCGGGAATCCCCAGCGCTAGCGTCGGCACCATCGCACCACCAGTGGCAGCGTTATTGGCTGCTTCCGAACCCGCGATTCCCTCTATAGATCCCTTGCCAAACTCTTCTGGAGTTTTAGACCAGCGCTTAGCTTCGTTATAGCCGATCATCGAGGCAACAGTGGCACCCTCTGCCGGTAAAATACCGATAAAAGTACCTATTCCAGAAGAGCGGAGAATGGTTTTCCAGACTTTTTTGTAATCGGCCATGCTCGGCAGTTTTATCGCTTTCATCGCGATCTGCTCACGGACTACCGAAATTTTTCCAGCTTGGATCAGCAGTTCGGATATACCAAACACACCAATCATAACCGGCACAAAACCAATCCCATCTGACAGCTCATTAAAGTCGAAAGTAAAGCGCTCAACAGACGTCAACAAGTCGATACCGACCGTCGCTAGTAACACCCCAAAGGCACCGGAAATTATGTTCTTCAATGGTGAACCATTGCCGATTGAGGCCAACATCGACAAGCCGAATAAGGTCAACGCAAAATATTCTGGCGGAGCAAAGTGATAGGCAGCTCTGGCCAACAATGGCGCCGCTAACATCAGGCAAATAACTGAAATAATGCCGCCGATTGTCGAAGAGACAGCGGCCACACCTAAAGCGCGGCCAGCCTCTCCGCGCTGCGATAGTGGATAACCATCTAGACAGGTGGTGGCACTAGCCGATGTGCCGGGGGTGTTGATAAGAATCGCCGTTATCGCACCGGCAAAAGTAGCAGAGCAGTAGATAGTCGTTAAAATAACTATCGCCGGTATTGGCTCCATAGTGATAGTAAAGGGCAGTAATAATGCGGCACCCGTAGTCGCGTTAAGGCCAGGTAATGCACCAACTAGCACCCCGCCCAGCGTCGCGAGAACTATCAGCATCAATAAATAGGGGTCGGCTAGTGCTGCCAACCCAGAAAAAGCAGCTTCCATAAATTATTATCCGTACCAGAGATTAGTGAACACTCCACGGGGGAAGCGAATATTAAATACTTGATCGAAAAAGAAGAAGATGATTAACGGGACAATCAAGCCCAGCAGCAAAAAAGCCTTTGCTCGCCTCTCTCCCCACTGATAGCACAGCGCCATCGAAAACAGACTTAATCCGAAAAACAAATCAATTTGACTGACTAGCGCAAAGAGCGGAATAAGCCCTATAGCCTGCCAGACTTTACTGTTCAGTATTTCCTGAGTGGCACAGCGGTCCTTGATCATTACCGCCAGCGCTAACAAAACAATAAAAATCAGAACTAACTGAGGAAAATCCTCAGGTTGTATACCCCGTTTAAGAATAGGTGGCACACGTTCAAAGTTAGTTGTCTGCCAAAAAGCCAGCAGACAAAACACAATGATGCACAAAGGTACTAACCAGTGCGCGATGGCAATCGGTTGTTTGTTTGACATAAACGTTCTCGTACTGCCCTTGCGGGCAGCTTATAATCCTAGAATCAGCAGCTAGAGACTAAAAGGGAGCGAACTTTAGATGCACTATAATAGCCAGAACATATTCTGATATCGCTCTAAGCCATCCTGCATTTAACAGACATGCATCTCAGTACTCGCAAATAAATGACCATGTGATTTCATGACCTACTATTATACGGTTCTGGTTTCGCGCCCCACCGCTGCTGCTAGGTATATTTTTATTATTGAATAAAACCAAGTTCTTTGAGTGCAGATTCCATATCACCAACCATACTGGTCAACTGAGCGCCCCACACTTCACTACCCGCCACTGAGTTTGCATCAAGCCCAACCGAGTTCAAGAAGCCTTGATAAACAGTGTGCTTCATCGCCTTCATCAAAGCCTCTTCAATTTTTGCGACGACCGCATCGGGAGTATCTTTGTGTACGACGAAGCCACGAACCGTTGAAAAGCTCACATCAATACCCATTTCTTTAGCAGTAGTGACCTCGGGAGCCCTGTCATACGCTTATCAGCAAGCACTACCATAGGGCAAACTTCGCCCGCTTCAATTTGTGATCCAGCCTCTGCTAAATTTAAAACAGCGGCGTCCACTGCGCCTGCAACTAACTGAGTAGCCAACTCTCCACCACCATCAAAAGGCACTATTCTCGGAGTTTTCATGCCCCCTTTTTTAGTAAACATAAACGCAGAAACATCATCGATATTTCCTAAATGAGTCGTACCATAACTAATCGCTTTTTCTTTTTGCGCGGCGACAAAAGCTTCGGCAGAAGCGTAATTACCACACTTAACCATTAGAATCTGCGGATCATCAGTCCCGCGGGCAATAGGACGAATATCTGAAAGCTTCATCTTAGTCTTACCTTTTGCCAATGTAGCGGCATGACCAATAGTAAAGGTCAGAATCGCATGGCCATCAGCAGGTAATTTTAGATAGTGATCCATGGCAACAGCACCACCGCCACCCTTCTTGTTAATCACCACCATATCGGCACCCAATTCGCGACGGGCACGTATCATCATCATCCGCGTAGTGACATCGGTTCCACCACCATTACCGGCATGCGTGATAACCTCGACAGTCTTACTCGGATACTCTTCCGCTATAGCAGTAGATAAACTAGTGACAGCTAACAGTGCGACAGAAGCCACTGAGAGAAACTTTTTTGTGATTATTTTTTTCATTTCCATTCCTCGATATTGATCACAGATATAACTGTGAGTTTTATTTGGTGTTGGCACCTTATCAAATATATTGTATTTGGTATACCAAATACGGAATATAAATAGTTTTCAGTTATTAATTTCCGGAATAATCGACGATTGATTAGTTTAGTTTTGGCTAATATTGGAGGCGATTTATTGAAATATGGATAGTGATTTAAATGGATAATGAGGATAAAAAAGGAGAGAGTTACGAGCTAACTCGTCACTTAGACCTGATGACTAATGACCAATGACCAATGACTCAGTATTTTAACTGATTTATTTTTTGAGGTTTAAGGTCAAGGGATTGCAGGGCAGTTTCGACTGCGTCGAGTTCGGTTTATTTTTTGCGAAAAGCTTCCGCGTCCTGCTCACGCCCCTTACCTACATTCGTGTAGGCAAAAAAGAAACTGAACCAAAGAGGCTCTTTGGCATCCCTGCCACCGCCAGATACCGTACATCCTGTACATAAAAACATCGCCCGAAATTGTCGAAAGACTCCACCACTATTGCCTTAATTTTCGGCCGTTCGTAGAGACATCCCTGTCTCACTCACTCTACGCGACGTCCTGTCGCTCCGCTTCGGCAATTCAGTCAACAGCGGCGACAATACAAGGGAATTAGCGGCTTCGTAGTGGAACATGAAGAGGTCTGGTGTATTTCACTGCACATTACGTTCATATATAGTAAAAGTAGCTGAGAAATTCGGATATAGTGGTTTTTAAAAGTGAGTGTCCTATATTAGTTACTGCAACTTATTTAAATAATGGATTATAGATATGTCGAAGAAAGAACAGGGCGATAATAATAAAGTTCATCCTGATGAGAAACAATTAGAGCTCAATATTGAGATAGATAATATTATTGTTCAAGCGCAAAGCATAAGCGCTACTATAATTGTCGAATATTACAAACAAAAAATTAACGCCTTTGTCGGCTTCTTGGTAAATATACGTAAACGTCCAGTAATTTCTCGGGAAGATGTTTATCAAGTACTAAATGAACTTGAAGCAATTAACTGTCTTATAAGCAATTGCATGAACGATCCCGTGTTTGACGAAGAGGAGCTGCTGGCTTTAATAAACAAACTGAATTCGCAGATCAAGTCTCTGAAAACTAAAATATTTAGATATGCAGAAATTTATCTTAGAATGCGAGGATTGGAAAATAATCTTAGTGAAAAGAACTTCGTTAGTCTATCGGACAATGAAGACATCCTTTTGACTCATCAGAAAACAAAAGAAATAGAGGCTAGACTTCGCAGGATTGAAATGAATCCAAACCTTGAAATTGTAGCGATGATAAAGGCTGCTAAAAAAAGCACAGCAGAGCTGAAGAGACTAGAAATTGTTACTTCTAATTCTAGTGATGATTTGTTTCAAGTTGTGAAAGGGGTTCATGAAACTGCAAAAGAAGCGGAAAGTAAAATATATAGCCTTGCTCAGGGGGCTGCAAGCACTGCCATCGCAAGAGATTATAGAGGTAGAGCAAGAGAGGAAAATAGTACAGCGAACTGGCTAAGGTTTTCATCTTTTGTGATCATGGCTGTAGCAGGTTATATTTTAGGTTCATCAATTTTTGATCTACCTGGGATTAGTTCGATTCAAAGCACTACAACTTCAACAAAAGATGGAGTATCGGTAGTCGCAACGACAATTGATCCAGTATTAGCTGCAATGAGAATTTTGTTTTCGTTGTTTATATCTATCCCAGCAGCTTACCTTGCAAGAGAGTCAAACAAACACAGGGTAAAACATAACGCCTATGAACAGATTGCTATGAATATTGATGCGGTCCATACATTGATAAAGCCTCTAAAAGATGATGAAAAAAATACAATATTAGCAAATATGGCTAATCGCTTGTTTTCAAACCCTGTAGGCGTAGACCAAAGCTCAGTAAGAGAACCATTCCCGATCAATACAGGAGAGCTGATGATGAAACTAATAGATAAAATAGATTTCAAAAGCACAGGTCAAGCAGTACAAAATACTGCGACAGCTGACAAGCCAGCACCTAGCTAATAAAAATGTAGTGCGACTAAAGTTGTTTTTCCAAAGTCTAACGAACTAAAAATATTACTGATTAGTATGGTGTTGTTCGCTACAGTTGCCAGACACATTAATCAGAAGGAAAGCTAATTTATGACTGAAATTTCAATTACTCTAAATCAAGAATATAAATCCTATGAATCTGGCTTTGAAACTGTTTTGAAAGGTGCTCTCATCATACTTTCCGGGGTAAATGGATCTGGAAAATCTCAACTAATTGAAATTATAAAAGGCAGTTTTCTAAATACTGATGGTAATAAAGCTGGTATCGTAAGAGAAGTAAAAGCTGACAATAAAGTCATCAAATCACATAATACGGAATTTAAAAGCTTTAAAGATAGCGCCCTTCTTGCTGAAATACAGAACTTCACACTAGGGACTTTGGAGGATGAGGTTGTCCAAGCGTATAATGCCTACCAACGAAATAAATTAGAATGTGACCAAAATCCTGATTATTCCGGCTCATGTATTCAGGCGCGTAAAATTATAGAGAAAGCATTTGGTGAGTTTAGTTTGGATCTTTCTGAATCTAAGTTTAAACAATGTTTTGTTGGCAGCAGATTTACTTGGAGGAATAATGATGCTTTTGCTAACGGTATAGGTATTATTTTTTTAAACCATGCGAATCAAGTAGCTCATGGAGAGCGCGCAGCAGGGAAGCGTGGAGGGGAAAAGTATGATTCTAGCGTCCTTGGTGATGCTCCATGGACGGAATTAAATATATTATTCGAAGAGCTTAAGCTAGATTATCGATTTAAAGATAACTACGAGCTGGGTACTACTAGGTTAAATGAGGCACCTTGTTTGTACTCTATTGATGAAAAAGGAAAAATCATAGAAAATGAAAAAAGAGATCTAAAAGATCTTTCAGACGGCGAGAAAACAATTATCTCCTTGTGCTTTACTTCTTTGCGAAAATCTCAAGGGGAAAATAGGAAACTTTTATTGTTAGATGAGTTAGATGCATTACTTAATCCTTCATTGACTGAAAAACTTTTCACTGTTCTAAAAAAATATTACTTAGACAAAGATATTACCGTCATCATAACAACCCATTCGCCAGCAACAATATCGTTAGCACCAGAGAGTGCTGTTTATTATGAGATTTTTAGGAAAGGAGAATCAAAGAACAGAGTGGTCGAGGTAGCAAGAGAAGAATATAAAGAGCTTCAAATAGCAAATAAAAAGTTTTATGCAAAAATTGCAGATCAGAAACGAAGAATACAGGAATTTGAAGCTATTATTGAAACCAATGAATATATTGTAGTAGTTACAGAAGGAAAGACTGATTGGAAATACTTCTTAGGGGCTTTAAAATATTATCATGGCAAAAATGAGTTCAAAGAAATCAAAGAGGATTATTTCTTAAGACATGGATCAAAAGAAGACGTGAAGGGGAAGGTGTGCGGGACAAAAGTTTTTCTAGAGTTCAACGAATCAGAGCTAAATAAAGCCCTCGTTGCAGAATCAAACGTTAGGAAAATAGATAGCGAAAGGTGCAAAAAAATATGTATTGGAATTTTTGATGATGACACTAGAATCTCTAATCATAATAATCCAGATTACAATGTTCATTCTTTTAAAATACAGTCCAATCAGTTGTCTGCTGAGTTTTTGTTTAGTGATGGTGACATAAAAACTATCGTACCCGGGCTAGATAAAAGGCTCTACATTGGGGATGAGTTCGATCAAACAACAGGTAAACATAAAAATAAAAATTTAGGGTTAAATTTAGGGCCAAAGTCTAGTAGTAAAGCAGGCAAACGAACCATAATAGAGAGAGCTGTTATTGATAGTGCAGATGACAATATCGCTATTCCGAAAGAAAAATTTGCTCAGGCTATTTTAAATCAAGAGATAAACATTTCGGAGGAAAGTTGGGAAAAATTCCGTCATATTTTCGATAACATCAGAAAAATTATTTCTAATTACGCTTCTAAGCCAGAACTAACGCCTACTTTAGAAGATAAAGAAACTGTATAGATAAGAATATTTAAATTGCAAAGCTGGCACCAGAAAAGTAGTACAGAACTCTTATTATTTAGAATTACTTGATTCTAAAACAATATGCTAGGTTAGTCGTTTATTTATTTGCGTAGCTTTAATTATACTGAATAAGGAATTTTATTATGGTGAAGAGGAAGAGGGCAACTAAACGACTAAAAGAACTTCTTAGCCGTACTACGATTCTCAAGGCCACTAAGCTCGAGTATGCGAAGTCAATGTTGAGTTCTGGTCAAATACAGTTTGGGTTCTTAGGCTATTATAGAAAAATTTGGGAAGATGATGAGTCAAAAGACGGCAGTGCTGTAGGAGACAAGTCAAGAGGAGACGAGAATGAAGGCGATGCTGTAGTGAATACTTCTGGAGTTGACGTGTTCATTACAAGTAACATTGAACCATATGTTTTTAGTGCATCAAGAGCAGACATCTCTATAAAAGATCTTGAAAAAATTAGCAGTGATTATGATTGTTATGTAGTTATAAATGATGTTGCGATATTTTCAAGGAGAATTGAAGCGTGTATAAAGAAAGCTTCTTTAAAATATGAGCTATTGCGTGGGCCCGTTAAATATACTAGAGGATATAAAATCTCGGATAAAGAGAAGAAAGATCTATCATACGAGATTACCATTTTCCAAAAAAACGATTCATATGAGAGTCAAAATGAATACCGTTTAAGTTTATTTACTCCTCCTTCTTTGATCCCGGTACCAGCCACTCAAACTAGGCCTAATTCTTTGAAAGACTTTAAAGATATTAAACCACCCCCAGAAAACCCTCAGCACGAACATCCTTTAATGCCTAGCGAATTAGGCTGGATTAGTAAAGAGGGGAACTGGATCCTAGAAATAGGGAACTGCGAAGACATAATGACGATAGTTCGTTTTTAATAGTAATAGACACATATATGGGCACCCTATCATAGTCAATTATAAATATCGTATTTATCGTGCTTTCACACTAAAAAATCACTCTTTTTTGTCGCGCAGTTTAATCGATCATTGATAAATAGACGGTACTTTCACATATATGCGGCTTCTTTCGTGAATATTTTGTAAGCGCCTAATCAACTACACCCTTGCAGTTCCAAGGCACACATATATGGCACAGGCACTTTTTATCACTGCTATTTCCACAAAAACCAGTTTTATCACTATAATTACTATTTTTTAAAGACAATAACATCGTCATACACCAAATATTAGCTACGAAGCTACTATCCCCCTTTATTGTCGCCGCCGCTATTGACTGAGTTGCCGAAGCGGAGCGACAGGACGTCACGAAGAGTGAGTGAGACATGGATGCCTCTACGAACGGCCGGCAATTCAGGCAATAGTGGTGGAGTCTGTCGACAATTGAGGGTGACCACATATATGGGACATATATGGACGCTCACCGGTAGTAAAGGCATTACTCGACATCTAGTGCTTTTATCACTCGTTATTTGACCCTTTTCTTATCTGTTAACTGCTCTGAGTACTTAGTCTAAAAGTTATCAGTACCGACATATATACAGGCTCAATTTTAGAAATGATTTAACATTTCTGGCCTCTAATGAATTCCGTACCTAATCACCGTTTTCAGTCGTGCGGAAAATAATTCCTTGCCCAGCGCTGGTTTTAATTAGGTAGGTTAGACCTTTTCTTCATCTACCATATATGGGACAGGCACTTTTTATACCCCAATATTTATAGGCAAATAACCCAGCCACACCTCAATCTACACTACGGAGCCACCAACCCCCTTGGATTCCCGCTGGAGCTATTGTCTAAATTGACGAGGCGGAGCGACAGGACGTCGCGCAGAGCACAGTTAGGCCATGGATGGCCTATCTGAGCGGCCGGCAATTTAGATGATAGCGGAGGGGCTTTCGGGAATCATAGGGTGGTCTTTTCTTTGGTTCGGTTTCTTTTGACCACCAAAAGAAATGAACTCGACGCAGTCGAAACTGCACTACCAATCTTTTGAATTTAAACATCAAAATAAAAATTAGTTAAAAATATTTTAATCCCTTATAAAAACAATACCAATAACAACACCCACAACAGCGTAGCGAACCTGCTACTTTTTGTGGCTATTTTTGTACAAAAAGCGACTGGACCGCGCCGTCTGCTTGCTGGTTCTTTCTGCATGTTTTAATGCAGGTCAGCGAAGACCTCTGGATGCTGTTCAGCAATACGAAGCAGCGCTATTGCAGGGCCTTGAGGATTTCTTCTTCCCTGCTCCCAGTCTTGTAATGTGCGCATGCTGACGCCAAGTAAACCAGCGAAAGCAGACTGCGATAGTTTTAGCTTTGATCTAATAACTTTCGGCTCAGAGGGTGCTGAAAGCTCAGTAGTTTTCAGGTTAATAGAACCACGCTTAAACTGTTTAATTTCATTTAAGCCTGCTAGGATTTCTAATCCGATGTCTCGATTATTCATGATTGATAGCCTCCGCTATTTGTTTTAAGACGCTACCTGATATTGATGCCCTTTCAGATTTACTGTAGATAGTAAGCATCCAAATTTCATGTGCTGATTTTTTCCAATAATAGATTGCTCGAACACCTCCACTTTTCCCTTTCCCTAAAGGAGCCCAGCGGACTTTTCTAACACCGCCTGAACCGCGAACTAAATCACCAGCATCAGGCTTTTGTAATAAGTATGATTGCAAACCTCTATAATCATCATCAGAAAGATAATTAGGTAGAATCTTTGTGAATATACTTGTTTCAATAAATATCATGCACAAACTATACGGCAATGCCGGATAAAATCAACTTTCATGATTAGCGTAGCTACGAAGCAGTACATATATGGAACAGGTACTTTTTATCACTATAATTACTATTTTTTAAAGACAATAACATCGCCATACACCAAATGTTAGCTACGAAGCTACTAGCCCCCTTTTATTGCCGCCGCCACTATTGACTGAGTTGCCGAAGCGGAGCGACAGGACGTCGCGAAGAGTGAGTGAGACATGGATGTCTCTACGAACGGCCGGCAATTCAGGCAATAGTGGTGGAGTCTGTCGACAATTCAGGGTGAGCTTTTTATGTTCAGGACGAACGGTATGTAGCGGTGCCATTGATGGCAAAGAGCTTGCTTTGCTTACTTTCATTTTGCCTACATGGATGTAGGTAAGGGGCGTGAGCAGGACGCGGAAGCTTTGCTCATCAAAAGAAAGTCAGTCGCCGTAGGCGAAATTACTGTAGGAATTTGACTTTAAACATTAAAAAAGAAATCCGTTAAATATTTTTATATCTACAGCCAACAGACTATCACAAGCCTTCTAAACACACATATATGGAACAGGCACTTTTAATTCCCAATAAATTACAAATTATTAGCTGTTTTCACTTATACATACAATATTTATAGACAAATAATCCAGCCGCACGACAAGCTAGCTACGGAGCCACCAACCCCCTTGGATTAGCGCCGGAGCTATTGTCTAAATCAAACCAAGCGGAGCGACAGGATGTCGCGAAGAGTGAGTGGGACATGGATGTCCCTGGCGAACGGCCGACAATTTAGATAATAGCGGAGGAATTTTTCGGGAATCGTAGGGCGATGTTTTTATGTACAGGATGTGCGGTATCTGGCGGTGGCAGGAATGCCAAAGAGCCTCTTTGGTTCGGTTTCTTTTTTGCCTACATGGATGTAGGTAAGGGGCGTGAGCAGGACGCGGAAGCTTTTCGTAAAAAGAAATGAACTCGACGCAGTCGAAACTGCACTAGTAATATTTTGAATTTAAACCACAAAAGAAAAATCAGTTAAATATCTTTAAAGTATTAAACCCAAACACCACCCACAAAAAAGCCGCATATTTTCGCGGCTTTTTTCATTTGAACAAACGTCCCTAAAACGGGATATCATCATCAAAATCATCAAAATTTGGCGCTGGTTGCGCAGCTGGAGCAGGCTGAGCCGCTTGCTGCTGTGGCGCACTGTTTTGCTGAGGTGCGCTGTTTTGTTGAGCTGCACTATTTTGCTGAGGCGCTCGATTTTGTTGAGGCTGCTGTGGCGCTGACTGCTGTTGGGGAGCTTGCTGCTGTGGTGCTTGTTGCTGATACCCACCTTGCTGCTGGTTTTGGTTCTGATTTTGGTTCTGCTGGTAGCCACCGTCATTACCTGCACCACGGGAATCTAGCATTTGCATTTCACTACCAACAATCTCAGTTGTGTAACGATCTTGACCATCTTGCCCTTGCCACTTACGTGTTCTTAGCGATCCTTCAACATATACCTTGCTGCCTTTGCGCAAGTATTCACCAGCAATTTCACCGAGACGGTTGAAGAACACAACGCGATGCCATTCGGTACGCTCTTGATTCTGCCCTGTCTGTTTGTCTTTCCAAGTTTCACTAGTAGCAATTGTCACATTGGTCACAGCATTTCCGTTCGGCATATAACGAACTTCAGGATCTCCGCCTATGTTTCCAATTAGTATTACTTTATTTACGCCGCGCGCCATGTTCCACTCCAAATACTGTTTTTATATACAATAGCTCATGATAGCAAACCTGCTGCAAAGATTGCATCCCTTTACTGATTTTTTAATGAGAGTTTTACGCGTTGCTGGATAAACTATTGAGCCCATGTATGACATAAAATACCATGATGATAGCGCTGTTGGTTGTTTTTGTAGGCTTTTTTCGATTCAAAACCGTACTGGAGCGTCCAGTTAATTAAGAAAAAAAGGCTGTAATGACGAGGAACCACTAGGGCTTACGCTATTGAGTGCAATATTCGGGTTAGCTATAGTTAGGCGCTAAAATCATTATTTTTGGTGATATATTCAACGGCGCTAATTTAAATGACTATATTGCTACTTACACTCTTGACTAATTTTAACGAAACCCTACAATAGCCGCTCGTTTGAAGTAGTACCTGATACTCTTAAACGAAGTAGGCGTCCAAGACCTACTATAAAAAAATACCCCTGTTTGCCCGGGTGGTGGAATTGGTAGACACAGGAGACTTAAAATCTCCCGATCGTAAGATTGTGCCGGTTCAAGTCCGGCCCCGGGCACCACTTCTAGAATTCAGCTTCAATACCATTACTTAATATCTAAATTTAATTGTCCATAAGCCTCTCAATTCCAAAAAAGCCGAATTGGTGGACGCAGCAAATAGACTTAATATCTCCCGATCGTAAGATTGTGCCGGTTCAAGTCCGGCCCCGGGCACCACTTCTAGAATTCAGCTTCAATACCATTACTTAATATCTAAATTTAATTGTCCATAAGCCTCTCAATTCCAAAAAAGCCGAATTGGTGGACGCAGCAAATAGACTTAATATCTCCCGATCGTAAGATTGTGCCGGTTCAAGTCCGGCCCCGGGCACCATCTCTCAAAGCTAGCAATTCCAAGAAAACGAATTGGTGGACTCAGCAGATAGACTTAAAATCTCCCGATCGTAAGATTGTGCCGGTTCAAGTCCGGCCCCGGGCACCACTTCTAGAATTCAGCTTCAATACCATTACTTAATATCTAAATTTAATTGTCCATAAGCCTCTCAATTCCAAAAAAGCCGAATTGGTGGACGCAGCAAATAGACTTAATATCTCCCGATCGTAAGATTGTGCCGGTTCAAGTCCGGCCCCGGGCACCACTTATCCACTAGCAATTCCAAAAAAGCCGAATTGGTGGACTCAGCAGATAGACTTAAAATCTCCCGATCGTAAGATTGTGCCGGTTCAAGTCCGGCCCCGGGCACCACTTATCCACTAGCAATTCCAAAAAAGCCGAATTGGTGGACTCAGCAGATAGACTTAAAATCTCCCGATCGTAAGATTGTGCCGGTTCAAGTCCGGCCCCGGGCACCACTTATCCACTAGCAATTCCAAAAAAGCCGAATTGGTGGACTCAGCAGATAGACTTAAAATCTCCCGATCGTAAGATTGTGCCGGTTCAAGTCCGGCCCCGGGCACCACTTATCCACTAGCAATTCCAAAAAAAACGAATTGGTGGACTCAGTAGATAGACTTAAAATCTCCCGATCGTAAGATTGTGCCGGTTCAAGTCCGGCCCCGGGCACCACTTATCCACTAGCAATTCCAAAAAAAACGAATTGGTGGACTCAGTAGATAGACTTAAAATCTCCCGATCGTAAGATTGTGCCGGTTCAAGTCCGGCCCCGGGCACCACTTATCCACTAGCAATTCCAAAAAAGCCGAATTGGTGGACTCAGCAGATAGACTTAAAATCTCCCGATCGTAAGATTGTGCCGGTTCAAGTCCGGCCCCGGGCACCACTTATCCACTAGCAATTCCAAAAAGCTGAATTGGTGGACGCAGCAAATAGACTTAAAATCTCCCGATCGTAAGATTGTGCCGGTTCAAGTCCGGCCCCGGGCACCACTTCTAGAATTCAGCTTCAATACCATTACTTAATATCTAAATTTAATTGTCCATAAGCCTCTCAATTCCAAAAAAGCCGAATTGGTGGACGCAGCAAATAGACTTAATATCTCCCGATCGTAAGATTGTGCCGGTTCAAGTCCGGCCCCGGGCACCACTTCTAGAATTCAGCTTCAATACCATTAATTAATATCTAAATTTAATTGTCCATAAGCCTCTCAATTCCAAAAAAGCCGAATTGGTGGACGCAGCAAATAGACTTAATATCTCCCGATCGTAAGATTGTGCCGGTTCAAGTCCGGCCCCGGGCACCACTTCTAGAATTCAGCTTCAATACCATTAATTAATATCTAAATTTAATTGTCCATAAGCCTCTCAATTCCAAAAAAGCCGAATTGGTGGACGCAGCAAATAGACTTAATATCTCCCGATCGTAAGATTGTGCCGGTTCAAGTCCGGCCCCGGGCACCACTTATCCACTAGCAATTCCAAAAAAAACGAATTGGTTGACTCAGTAGATAGACTTAAAATCTCCCGATCGTAAGATTGTGCCGGTTCAAGTCCGGCCCCGGGCACCACTTCTAGAATTCAGCTTCAATACCATTACTTAATATCTAAATTTAATTGTCCATAAGCCTCTCAATTCCAAAAAAGCCGAATTGGTGGACGCTGCAAATAGACTTAATATCTCCCGATCGTAAGATTGTGCCGGTTCAAGTCCGGCCCCGGGCACCACTTCTAGAATTCAGCTTCAATACCATTACTTAATATCTAAATTTAATTGTCCATAAGCCTCTCAATTCCAAAAAAGCCGAATTGGTGGACGCAGCAAATAGACTTAATATCTCCCGATCGTAAGATTGTGCCGGTTCAAGTCCGGCCCCGGGCACCATCTCTCAAAGCTAGCAATTCCAAAAAAACGAATTGGTGGACTCAGCAGATAGACTTAAAATCTCCCGATCGTAAGATTGTGCCGGTTCAAGTCCGGCCCCGGGCACCACTTCTAGAATTCAGCTTCAATACCATTACTTAATATCTAAATTTAATTGTCCATAAGCCTCTCAATTCCAAAAAAGCCGAATTGGTGGACTCAGCAGATAGACTTAAAATCTCCCGATCGTAAGATTGTGCCGGTTCAAGTCCGGCCCCGGGCACCACTTCTAGAATTCAGCTTCAATACCATTACTTAATATCTAAACTTAATTGTCCATAAGCCTCTCAATTCCAAAAAAGCCGAATTGGTGGACGCAGCAAATAGACTTAATATCTCCCGATCGTAAGATTGTGCCGGTTCAAGTCCGGCCCCGGGCACCACTTATCCACTAGCAATTCCAAAAAAGCCGAATTGGTGGACTCAGCAGATAGACTTAAAATCTCCCGATCGTAAGATTGTGCCGGTTCAAGTCCGGCCCCGGGCACCACTTCTAGAATTCAGCTTCAATACCATTACTTAATATCTAAATTTAATTGTCCATAAGCCTCTCAATTCCAAAAAAGCCGAATTGGTGGACGCAGCAAATAGACTTAATATCTCCCGATCGTAAGATTGTGCCGGTTCAAGTCCGGCCCCGGACACCACTTCTAGAATTCAGCTTCAATACCATTACTTAATATCTAAATTTAATTGTCCATAACCCTCTCAATTTCCAAAAAGCCGAATTGGTGGACTCAGCAGATAGACTTAAAATCTCCCGATCGTAAGATTGTGCCGGTTCAAGTCCGGCCCCGGGCACCACTTACTACGTACAACCAACATAAAATCATGGACTTTTTCATTCTAGCCATACTCCAGCTTTTAAATCGAAAATAGCCATAGCAATCTGAAGCGCCTAAACGCAACAATTTCTCTGCAAAAAGCTCAACTACTCAACAGCCCCTCTGTAGATAAACTTAAACCTGAATCCTGGCCTTCAAAGTGAATAAAGCTAACTTGTGGACTGTAAAAATAGCGAGTTTACCCTATGACAGTTTAACAGCAGCATGTGATAACTAACCCCAGGCTCCGGTTATCACTAAGACTCTTTGTTAAACTGCACTTATTTAAAATAACTGTAAAAATAAACAGTATTTTATTTAACCTTTCTCTATAATGTCCTTTGCCATTTATTTTGATACATTCCATTTATTTCGGAGACAGCATGGATAAGATTATCGTCCGCGGGGCACGTACACATAACTTAAAGAATATTGATGTAGAAATCCCCCGCGATAAGCTAGTGGTTATCACCGGTTTATCTGGATCAGGTAAATCATCTCTGGCCTTCGATACACTTTATGCCGAAGGACAAAGACGCTATGTTGAGTCTTTGTCTACTTATGCCCGACAATTCCTATCGATGATGGAAAAACCCGATATTGATCATATTGAGGGGTTGTCCCCCGCTATCTCTATCGAACAAAAATCTACTTCTCATAACCCAAGATCTACTGTGGGCACCATCACTGAGATATATGATTATTTACGTCTGTTATTTGCCAGAGCAGGTGAGCCACGCTGTCCTGATCATGACTTACCCTTAGCTGCGCAAACCGTCAGTCAAATGGTCGATCAGGTGGTCGCCCTCCCTGAAGGCACTAAATTAATGCTGTTGGCGCCGGTTGTACAAGACCGAAAAGGTGAGCACTTACATACTTTGAGCGAGTTGCGTAGCCAAGGTTTTGTCCGTGCAAGAATCGATGGAATTGTAGTTGATCTGGACAGCGCGCCCGATTTAGAAAAGAATAAAAAGCACTGCATCGAAGTGGTGGTTGATCGCTTTAAAGTACGCGATAATCTGCAGATAAGATTGGCTGAATCTTTTGAGACAGCTCTGCGGCTAACCGATGGTATTGCACGTATTTGTTACATGGATAATGATGGCGATGACATTGTTTTCTCCTCGCGCTTTGCCTGCCCTACTTGCGGCCATAGCATCCAAGAATTAGAACCGAGAATGTTTTCTTTTAACAACCCCCACGGCGCTTGCTCTAGCTGTGACGGTCTCGGTATCAAGCAGTACTTCGATCCTACTAAGGTGGTTAAAGACGCTAGTTTAACCTTGTCTGAAGGTGCTATTCGCGGCTGGGATCGCCGAACCTTGTATTATTTTCAGCAGTTAAAAGCAGTTGCACATCACTATAACTTTAATATAGATACGCCCTTCGAGAAGCTGGATAAGAAGCATCAAAAGCTTATTCTTTCCGGTACCGGCAACGAGGAGGTATCCTTTAAATATGTCAATGATCGGGGTGATGCTATTGAGCGGATGCACCCTTTTGAAGGTGTGCTGAATAACTTGGAAAGACGCTATCGCGAGACAGAGTCAGATATGGTGCGCGAAGATCTGGCCAAATATCTTAATATGCAACCTTGCTCTTCATGTAACGGCAGTCGCCTGCGCAGAGATGCGAGACACGTTTTTATTCAAGGTAGAAATCTGCCTGATATTGTCGAGTTACCGATTGGTGATTGCCACGATTATTTTGCGGCTTTGGTGCTTCCCGGTAAACAGGGGCAAATTGCCGAAAAGATCATTAATGAAATCCAATTACGTTTATCCTTTTTAGTCAATGTGGGCCTCGACTACCTCTCTTTGGACCGTAAGGCTGATTCTCTTTCAGGCGGTGAAGCCCAGCGCATCAGACTGGCTAGTCAAATTGGCGCCGGCTTAGTCGGGGTGATGTATATATTAGATGAGCCTTCAATCGGCTTACATCAACGCGATAACGAGCGCTTACTCAAAACCTTGACTCACCTTCGGGACTTAGGTAATACGGTGATTATTGTCGAGCACGATGAAGACGCAATTCGCCAGGCTGATTACGTTATCGATATCGGCCCAGGCGCTGGAGTGCACGGTGGTGAAATTATTTCTGCAGGCACCCCTGAGCATGTGATCAACGATCCAAAATCATTAACTGGTCAATATTTATCGGGCAAGAGGTGCATAGCAATACCTGAGGTACGCAATCAGGCAGATGCTAGCAAAACTTTGACTATAACCGGCGCGACCGGTAACAATCTTAAAAATGTTACTTTAGAGATCCCCTTCGGTATATTAACTTGTGTGACCGGTGTTTCCGGTTCTGGTAAATCTACGCTGATTAACAATACCTTATATCCGCTAGCCGCCACTGAATTAAACCGCGCTACGACGTTAGAGGTAGCCCCGTACAAGAGCATCGATGGTCTGCAGCATTTCGATAAGGTTATCGATATCAATCAGAGCCCGATTGGCCGTACTCCAAGATCCAACCCAGCCACTTATACGGGTATTTTCACTACTGTTCGCGAGTTGCTTGCCGGCACTCAAGAAGCCAGATCTAGGGGCTATAAGGCGGGTCGTTTCAGCTTTAACGTCAAGGGCGGCAGGTGTGAAGCATGCCAAGGTGATGGCGTGATCAAAGTCGAGATGCACTTCCTCGCCGATATATATGTGCCCTGCGATGTGTGTAAGAGTAAGAGATACAATCGCGAGACCTTAGAAATAAATTATAAAGGTAAAAATATTCATCAAATTCTAGAGCTTACTGTTGAAGAAGCTCGATTGTTTTTTGATGCAATCCCCCCACTTGCAAGGCGCTTGCAGACACTGGTTGACGTCGGTCTCTCTTATATCAAACTTGGCCAAGCCGCCACTACTCTTTCCGGTGGTGAAGCACAGCGAGTTAAGCTGGCTAAGGAACTTTCTAAGCGCGATACCGGCAAAACCTTGTATATATTAGACGAGCCTACTACCGGTTTACATTTTCATGACATCGAACAATTGCTCAAAGTAATGACCCGTCTTCGTGACCACGGCAATACAATCGTTATTATTGAGCACAATTTAGATGTGATTAAGACTGCCGATTGGGTAATAGATTTGGGCCCTGAAGGCGGCATCGGTGGCGGTATGATTGTAGCAACAGGCACCCCGGAAGAAGTAGCAAACCACAAAGATTCTCATACTGGAAAATTCCTTAAGACAATGCTGAAAATGGATTAGTTTATCCACAAGACTCACTACCGATTACTCAATGCACTACCTGAGTAATCGGAGTCAACTTGATTAAGCCACATTGATAGCCGCTGCTAGGACGTACAAAACTGGCTTTATGAAGCTGTCCCTACTCTGCCAGCTTACATCAACAACTAGCTTCACTGATAAAGTTATAGCCACGAAAGAAACCGCATCAACAGCATAATACACTCGTGATCAATTCCTGCCAATGATAAGCCATCGAACCCGCAAGCAGTATTCAACTCCCCTATAGCTCGTATTTTAGCGCCTTAATACAAAACTCCACTCAAACCTCATCGCACTAGTTAACTCTCTTGGAACATGACCACGCACTAACAGCACTTTCAACCAAGCACTGATAATAACCGCAAAATGCACTAGCCTATTCCACAACGTATTAATCTGAATTTAAATACACTAGATTTATGACAACTGTCGCGAATAATAAAACTAAGGACTGAGCGTGTAGTTTTTAGCAAGGAAGGGATATATCACGGTGAAATTTCAGCCTAGAATTAGACTCAATAACAGGAACTGAAATAGGTTCAATACTTTAATTTATTGTCTTAACTTAGATGCTATCGAGATATTGCAAGACATGACCTTATGATATTCAGCACCCAGAAACAAAAAAACCCGGCAGAGCCGGGTTTTTTAAAATGTAGGAGACTAGTCTTCAGACTCTTCTTTAATCGGGCGACCGATTAATTCTACATAAGCCATAGGTGCATTATCACCAGGACGGTTTGCGCATTTAATAATACGCAGGTAACCACCTGGGCGATCTATGAAACGAGGTCCAAGATCAGTGAATAATTTACCTACTGCTTCTTTACTACGAGTACGGTCAAAAGCTAAACGACGGTTTGCAACCGTGTCAACTTTAGACAACGTAATTAGCGGCTCAGCAACGCGGCGAAGTTCTTTCGCCTTTGGCAATGTTGTACGAATCAACTCGTGTTCGAACAAAGAAATTGCCAAGTTTTTAAGCATCGCTTTACGATGGGCACTGTCACGGTTTAAGTGACGGCCAGATTTACGATGACGCATGTTAAAATCCTTACAAACTTGATTGTTAAACTAGCTTCCTAAGAAGCCAGTCTATCATCATTCTTTAGGCTAGCCGGAGGCCAGTTTTCAAGACGCATATTTAGGGACAGACCCTTAGAAGCTAAAACGTCTTTGATCTCTGTCAGCGACTTTTTACCTAAGTTTGGAGTCTTCAGCAATTCAACTTCAGTACGCTGGATCAGATCACCGATATAGTAGATCTGCTCAGCCTTCAAGCAGTTAGCAGAACGAACTGTTAATTCCAGATCGTCTACTGGACGAAGCAGAACCGGGTCGATCTCAGGCTCTTTTGCTTCTTCCTTAGCTTGATCAGCAGCGTCTTCAAGATCTACGAAAACGGCTAGCTGGTGCTGTAGAATTGTTGCTGCGCGACGAATGCACTCTTCAGGGTCGATAGTACCGTTAGACTCGATATCAATGATAAGCTTATCTAAATCAGTACGTTGCTCAACCCGAGCACTTTCAGCCACATATGAAACACGGCGAACCGGGCTATAAGATGCATCTAGTTGTAGACGGCCAATAGCACGAGTTTCTTCATCTTCACTGTTACGTGAAGCTGCCGGCACATAGCCACGACCACTAGTGATCTTTAACTTCATGTTAAGGCTTGCACCATGATTCAAGTGAGCGATAACGTGGTCGGGATTAGCGACCTCGACATCTTGATTCACTTGGATATCAGCTGCAGTCACAACACCAGACTCTGTCTTAGACAAAGTAACTGTTGCCTCTTCACCATTGTGAAGTAATACAGCAACACCTTTAAGGTTCAATAAGATCTCAATGACATCTTCTTGAACACCTTCCAGAGCGCTATATTCATGCAATACACCTTCGATCTCAACTTCAGTGATGGCTGCGCCAGGCATTGAAGAAAGTAAGATACGACGAAGCGCATTACCTAATGTGTGACCAAAACCACGCTCTAGTGGCTCGAGAGTCACTTTAGCACGTGTATTACTTATTTCTTTCACGTCAATATGACGCGGACTTAGAAACTCGTTTACAGAACGCTGCATAATTGCTCCAATCAAGAGTTCATGAATTACTTAGAGTAAAGCTCGACTATCAGCTGCTCATTGATGTCAGCTGAAAGCTCTGCACGCTCAGGAGAAGCTTTAAAAGTTCCTTCCATCTTAGTTGCATCTACTTCTAACCATTCAACAACGGTACGCTGAGAAGCCAAATTAAGAGCGTTTTTAATACGCAATTGATTCTTAGCCTTTTCACGAACTGCTACTACATCACCTGCTGCGATCTGGTAAGAAGCAACGTTCACTACTTGACCATTAACAGTTACAGAGCGATGAGATACGATCTGACGTGCTTCGGCGCGTGTGCTACCAAAACCCATACGATAAACTACATTATCCAAACGACCTTCTAGAAGCTTAAGCAAGTTTTCACCTGTTGAACCTGTAGTCGATGCTGCTTTTTTATAGTAGTTGCGGAACTGACGTTCCAATACACCGTAAATACGACGTACTTTTTGTTTTTCACGAAGCTGTAGACCGTAGTCGGACAGACGTCCACGACGGGCACCGTGTACACCAGGAACAGCATCAGCTTTACACTTGCTGTCTAGTGAACGGACACCGCTCTTGAGGAACAAATCTGTACCTTCACGGCGTGACAGCTTGCACGTTGGTCCAAGATATCTAGCCATTATTTCGACTCCAGTTTAAACACGACGTTTCTTCGGTGGACGACAACCATTGTGTGGTATCGGCGTCACGTCAGTGATGTTTGTTATTTTGTAGCCGCATCCATTCAGTGCACGTACTGCGGATTCACGACCTGGGCCTGGGCCCTTAACCAATACATCTAGGTTTTTTAAACCAAATTCAAGGGCTGCATTACCCGCACGTTCAGCTGCAACTTGTGCGGCGAACGGAGTACTCTTACGAGAACCACGGAATCCAGAACCACCAGAGGTGGCCCAAGATAATGCATTACCTTGACGATCAGTAATGGTAATAATTGTATTGTTAAAAGATGCGTGGATGTGCGCGAGGCCATCTACTACATTCTTTTTAACTTTTTTACGCGTGCTTTTGCCTGGCTTAGCCATAATTGGAAATTCCTAGCTTACACTTATTTACGAATTGGTTTACGTGGACCTTTGCGCGTACGCGCATTAGTTTTGCTACGTTGTCCACGAACCGGTAAATTGCGACGATGACGTATTCCACGGTAACTACCAAGGTCCATAAGACGCTTGATGTTCATGGAAACTTCACGACGTAAATCACCTTCTACTGTCAATTTGCCTATTTCACTACGCACTAGGTCAAGCTGTTCTTCGCTTAACTCACCAATTTTAGTAGCTTCGGCAATGCCGGTAGCTGCTAAAACTTTCTTTGCTGTAGTACGGCCAACTCCAAAAACGTAAGTTAGGGAGATAACCGCGTGCTTATTGTCAGGAATATTGACGCCAGCTATACGGGCCATTCAACTTACTCCATCATTAAATGTTTAGCGTTGTGCTAAACAAATATACCTATATATTCATACAAGGCGGCGAATTATACGGCCTGAATAAAAAACATTCAACCCCTATTACCACCTGTATGGCTAAAATCAAGATTTAATTAACCTTGACGTTGCTTGTGACGCGGTTCAACTTTGCAGATTACGCGAACTGAACCATTACGTCTTACAATTTTGCAGTTACGGCAGATCTTTTTAACGGATGCACGTACTTTCATCATTCGCTCCTGGGGGCTGTATTAGCGCAGATTTCCTGCACCACCACCTTTCAGATTCGATTTTTTCATCAGAGACTCATACTGGTGCGACATCAAATGTGACTGCACCTGCGCCATAAAGTCCATTACCACGACCACTACAATCAGTAGTGAAGTGCCACCAAAGTAGAAAGGAACATTCCAGGCAACAACTAAGAACTGCGGCATCAAAGAAACTGCAGTTATATAAAGCGCGCCGAATAATGTCAAACGTCCCAACACTGTATCGATGTAACGGGCAGACTGTTCACCTGGGCGAATCCCCGGGATGAAAGCCCCTGACTTCTTTAAGTTATCTGCTACTTCACGAGGATTAAACATAATCGCCGTGTAGAAGAAACAGAAGAACACGATAGCAATTGAAAAGAGCACTATATAAAGAGGCTGACCAGGACCTAGCGCTAATGCAGCACTTTGTACAAAGTTGGCCCATGCTCCCTCACCTTGACCGAACCACTGTCCGATTGAAGCGGGGAATAATAGTATGCTCGATGCAAAGATCGGCGGAATAACACCTGCCATGTTAACTTTCAATGGTAGGTGACTCGATTGAGCTGCATATACCTGACGGCCTTGCTGTCGCTTTGCATAGTTTATGGTTATACGGCGTTGGCCGCGCTCCATAAAGACTACAAAAGCAACTGTCGCAACAGCCAATATACCGATAGACAACAAGGCGAGGATGTTTAAATCGCCCTGTCTTGCAGACTCAAACGACTGTCCGATAGCACTTGGCAATCCAGCTACGATACCCGCAAAAATCAAGATAGAGATACCGTTGCCGATACCACGCTCAGTCACTTGCTCTCCCAACCACATAAGGAAGACAGCACCAGAAACTAATGTCACTACTGCGACAAAGTAAAAACTAGCACCTGAAGAGAATGAAATACCTTGTTGCGCTAACCCCGCTGCCATCCCAAAGGACTGCAGTGTTGCGAGCACTACGGTGCCATATCTAGTGTACTGATTAATTTTACGACGACCTGCCTCACCTTCTTTTTTGAGCTGTTCCAAGTGCGGGCTTACCACTGTCAAAAGCTGCATTATGATAGATGCAGATATGTAGGGCATAATACCTAACGCTAGGATACTCATACGTTCCAAGGCACCGCCTGAGAACATATTAAAGAGAGACAAAATCGTACCTTGATTTTGATCAAACAACGCCGCTAGACGATCAGGATTGATACCGGGCACAGGAATATGTGCACCGATACGGTATACCACGATAGCGATCAACACGAACCATAGCCTAGACCAGAGCTCTGTCAATCCACTTTGTTTTGTTGGAGTCGTACCTTTTTTAGCCATTTAAGCCTCGAATTTACCGCCAGCAGCTTCGATTGCAGCCAGTGCGCCTTTGGTCACTTTAAGACCTTTGACGTTGACCGCTTTATTAATCTCTCCAGAGAGAATAATACGAACCACTTTAATTTCGTGACCGATTAAATCAGCACTTTTAAGCGCTGCTAAATCGACAACGTCCGCTTCAACTTTTGCAAGTTCATTCAAACGGAGTTCAGCTACATAGCGCGCTTTACGCGATGTAAAACCAAATTTTGGCAGACGTTGCTGCAATGGCATTTGACCGCCTTCAAAACCTGGTCTTACTTTACCGCCTGAGCGACTTTTTTGACCTTTATGACCACGACCAGCAGTTTTTCCTAAACCAGAACCGATACCGCGACCTACGCGCTTACCAGCTGGGTTAGAACCATCAGCAGGACTGAGAGTATTTAAATGCATAACTAACCCCTTAGTCTTCTACTTTAAGCAAGTAGTGGACTTTATTGATCATACCGCGAACTGAAGGTGTATCTTCAACTTCAACAGTATGTCCGATGCGACGAAGACCCAAACCTTTTACACATAATTTGTGCTTAGGTAGAGTGCCAATTGGGCTACGAGTTAGCGTAACTTTTACAGTATTAGCCATTTCTTATTTCCCCAATATCTCATCAACAGTTAAACCGCGCTTGGCAGCAATGTCTTCTGGCGAGCGCATTTGCTTCAAACCATTAACAGTTGCACGTACCACGTTTACAGGGTTTGTAGACCCGTAACATTTAGCGAGTACGTTGTGAACACCTGCAAGTTCAAGAACTGCACGCATTGCACCACCGGCGATTACACCAGTACCTGCAGAAGCTGGCTGCATGTATACCTTAGAGGCACCATGGCGAGCTTTGATTGGATACTGTAACGTGTCACCATTTAATTCAACACGGATCATGTTGCGACGTGCAGCTTCCATTGCCTTTTGAATTGCAACTGGAACTTCACGTGCTTTACCACGTCCGAAACCTACGCGACCTTTGCCGTCGCCAACTACAGTTAGTGCTGTAAAACCGAAGATACGTCCACCTTTTACTACTTTGGCAACGCGGTTTACTTGAACTAATTTTTCCTGTAGTTCACCATCTTTTTGTTCGTGATTGGACATTTAAGACCCCTTTAGAATTCCAGGCCGCCTTCACGGGCTGCATCAGCTAAAGCTTTTACACGGCCGTGGAATTTAAATCCAGAGCGGTCAAAAGCCACCTTT
This sequence comes from Oceanospirillales bacterium, assembly GCA_029027825.1. Classification (GTDB taxonomy): domain Bacteria; phylum Pseudomonadota; class Gammaproteobacteria; order Pseudomonadales; family Balneatricaceae; genus Rs1. Next base: position 3,497,006 of record CP093399.1, read on the forward strand.
GTGACACCTGCTTCTTTAGCACGTTCAGCAATCAGAGAACCAACTTTTTGCGCCGCATTGACGTTACCAGTTGACTCAGCACGCATATCTTTTTCAACAGTAGAAGCAGCTGCTAAAATTGTGCCTCCATCTGCTGAGATAATTTGTGCGTAGATGTGACGCGGTGTACGATTAACGGTCAGTCGGATTGCACCTAGTTCACGCATTTTTGTGCGCGAGCGAAGTGAACGTCTGACGCGAGATACTTTCTTAGCGTTCATAACCTTGTCCTATCTACTTCTTCTTAGCTTCTTTACGACGTACAAACTCATCCGCATAACGTACACCTTTGCCTTTATAAGGCTCGGGAGGACGATAACCGCGAACTTCTGCAGCCACTTGACCAACTTTTTGCTTATCAGAGCCGCTGATAACAATTGTTGTCTGGTTTGGCGTTTCAGCTGAAATGCCTTCAGGTAACTCATGCTCTACAGGATGAGAAAAACCTAAAGTTAAGCTGATAACATTGCCTTTCGCCGCAGCACGATAACCAACACCTTGTAATAACAAAGTCTTAGAAAATCCTTCGTGTACACCAACAACCATGTTGTTGATTAGCGAGCGAGCAGTTCCTGACATAGAGCGGGAGACTTTAGATCCATCGCGCGCACTAACTTGAACTTTACCATCTTCTTTAGCAACAGATACTGCAGTGTGCATATCCATTGACAAAGTGCCTTTAGCACCTTTAACACTTACGTGATTACCATTAAGCGTTATTTCGACACCTGCAGGTATAGTAACGGGATTTTTTGCAATACGTGACATATTTTTCCCCTTAGAATACTGTACAAATGACTTCACCACCGATACCGGCAGCGCGTGCAGCGCGATCGCTCATCAAGCCTTTGCTTGTTGAAACGACAGCGACACCTAAACCACCAGATACTTTTGGCAACTCAGATACACCTTTATAAATACGTAAACCTGGACGGCTTACACGCGTAATTTCTTCGATAACCGGCTTTCCTTCGAAGTACTTTAGCTCAACGCTAAGAACGGGCTTAGTACCACTTTCTACAGAGTAGTCAGTGATAAAACCTTCGTCCTTTAGCAATTTAGCTAGAGAAACCTTCAATTTGGAAGACGGCATAGATACGGCAACTTTAGTCGCCATGTGCCCGTTGCGGATACGAGTGATCATATCTGCTAGGGTATCTTGCATGCTCATGCTATTTACTTCCTTCACAGTGCAGCACAGTGCGGTAGCTACTATTATTGGGCCAAGTTACCTTGCCTTTATAAATAGTGCCCAGTCCACCGTGCTTATCATAATCTAGCCAGTTATTACCAGCTAGCCTTCTTTAAACCTGGAACATCACCGCGCATCGCAGCTTCACGCAATTTCATGCGACTCAAGCCAAACTTACGGTAGACGCCGTGTGGACGACCAGTAATCTGACAGCGGTTACGCTGGCGAGATGGACTAGAGTCACGCGGTAATTTTTGTAGGGCAACAGTTGCTTCCCAACGCTCTTCATCTGAAGAGTTAACACTTTTAATGATTTCTCTTAATGCATCACGCTTAACAGCATACTTAGCAACACATTTAGTGCGCTTAGCTTCGCGTGCGATCATAGATGTTTTAGCCATTTTTTAAACCCCTATCACTTTTTGAATGGAAAATTCAGAGCAGTCAGCAACGCACGACCCTCTTCATTATTCTTAGCAGTGGTGGTGATGGTAATATCCATTCCACGGATCTTATCAACTTTATCAAAGTCAATTTCCGGGAAGATTATTTGCTCTTTAATACCCATGCTGTAGTTGCCACGGCCATCAAAAGATTTAGGATTTAAACCACGGAAATCACGAATACGAGGGATAGACACATCGATTAAACGGTCTAGGAATTCCCACATTTGCTGTCCGCGAAGTGTTACTTTACAACCGATAGGCCACTCTTCACGCACTTTAAATCCAGCGATGGACTTACGCGCTAAAGTAACAACAGGCTTTTGACCAGCAATTTGAGTCATGTCTTTAACGGCATGCTCCATTTGCTTCTTGTCTGCGATTGCTTCACCAACACCCATATTAAGAGTGATTTTGGTTAAGCGAGGAACAGCCATAATGTTCGGGCTACTCAACTCTTCTTTTAATTTGCTTTTTACTTCATCAGCGTAAAGCGCTTTTAATCTAGACATGGTATTTGCTCCTTATTTACCGACTACTTCGCCGTTAGATTTGAAGAAGCGAACTTTCGTACCATCTTCAAGTTTCTTGAAGCCAACACGGTCGCCCTTGCCAGTGGCAGGGTTAAAGATCGCAACGTTAGAAACAGCGATAGTCGCTTCTTTCTCGATAATGCCACCCGGCTGTTGTGCTTGCGGGTTTGGCTTAACGTGCTTCTTTACCATGTTGATACCAGAAACGATCAATAGATCGTTTTCAAGAATGCGCATCACTTTGCCACGCTTTCCCTTGTCTCTTCCTGCAATAACGATTACTTCGTCGTCGCCTTTAATCTTAAGCATAATATACCTTTATCGCTTCCTACTACCTGCTCATGCCGAAAAACGCCAGAACCTTACGGTGTTGGCGTTTTAACAAAACTTCAGTTCATTATTAAACTGAGTTTTAAAGCACTTCAGGCGCCAGGGAAATGATTTTCATAAACTTCGTTGTACGTAGTTCACGAGTTACTGGACCAAAAATACGAGTACCTAACGGGTCGTTGTTCGCGTTCAATAGAACCGCTGAATTTACATCAAAACGGATCACTGAACCATCTGGACGACGAACACCTTTACGGGTACGCACTACTACAGCATTAAGTACTTGACCTTTCTTAACCTTACCGCGTGGAATTGCTTCCTTTACAGTAATTTTAATAATGTCGCCGATACGTGCGTAACGACGGTGGGATCCACCTAAGACTTTAATACACTGTACTCGCTTGGCGCCGCTGTTATCAGCAACATCAAGCATTGATTCTGTTTGAATCATAATTTACTCCAAATTTTTTATATGGGCAGAAAAATCAACCATTTAGCTAATTTTCCTGCCAATCAAATGGAGCGAGGGCGTATTCTACACCTTCGCAGCACTTTCTTCAATGCTTACGAGTATCCAAGTTTTAGTCTTGGAATAAGGACGTGTTTCAGCGATCGTTACAAGATCCCCTTCACGGCACTCATTTTTCTCATCGTGAGCGTGCATTTTGGAGGAACGCTTCATGAACTTCCCATATATAGGGTGCTTCTCGGTACGTTCAACCAGAACAGTGATTGTTTTGTCCATCTTGTCAGAGACAACACGACCAACGACAGTTTTTGTACGTTTTTCAGCGCTCATTATTTATCACCTTCTTTACTGATCAAACTCAGCTCGCCGACTTTTTCATTAAGCAAAGTACGAACGCGAGCAATGTCACGTTTGGTCTGCTTGAGAAGGTGAGATTGAGTCAACTGACCAGAAGACTTTTGCATACGCAAATTAAACTGGTCTTTCAGAAGATCTAACAACTGCTGCTGCAGTTCTTCTGGATTTTTTTCACGCAAATCGTTCGCTTTCATTACATTACCGTCCGTTTGACGATGGTTGTTGCCAGCGGCAATTTAGCGGCAGCAAGCTTGAAAGCTTCTATCGCCAAATCATCAGGAACACCACTCATTTCAAAAAGTACACGGCCAGGCTGAATCTGGCAAACCCAGTATTCAACATTACCCTTACCTTTACCCATACGCACTTCAAGCGGTTTGTTAGTAATTGGCTTGTCTGGAAATATTCTAATCCAAATTTTACCACCACGCTTTACGTGACGCGTCATAGCACGACGAGCAGCTTCGATCTGACGGGCAGTAATTCGTCCGCGACCTGTCGCTTTAAGTCCAATTTCACCAAAGCTAATCTTGGAACCGCGCTGTGCAAGGCCGCGGTTGCGACCTTTCATCATCTTGCGGAATTTTAGTCGTTTAGGTTGTAGCATTGATCTCTACCTCACTTAGACTTCTTTTTAGGAGCTGACTTACGAAGTGCACGAACTTCTTCGAGACCTCCCAAGATTTCACCCTTAAAGATCCAAACTTTAATGCCGATCACACCGTATGTCGTGTGCGCTTCGTAATTTGAGTAATCGATATCTGCACGGAATGTATGCAATGGCACACGTCCTTCACGATACCACTCAGAACGAGCAATCTCTGCACCCCCCAAACGACCGCCAACCTGAATCTTGATTCCTTTAGCGCCTAAACGCATAGCGTTTTGCACTGCGCGCTTCATAGCACGACGGAACATGACTCGACGCTCTAACTGACTGGCAACGGATTGCGCAACAAGTTTAGCATCTAGCTCAGGCTTGCGAATTTCTTCGATGTTGATATGAGCAGGTACGCCCATCATCTTAGAGCAAGCATTACGTAGCTTCTCTACATCTTCACCTTTCTTACCGATCACAATCCCAGGACGTGCAGTAAAAATGGTGATTTTTGCATTCTGTGCAGGACGCTCGATTTCGATGCGACTTACAGATGCATTAACTAGTTTCTCTTCTAAGTACTTACGTACTTTAAGATCACTTAATAACTTAACAGCGTAATCGCCTTTGTCTGCGTACCATACAGAAGTATGATCTTTAACAATACCAAGACGGATACCCGTTGGATGTACTTTTTGACCCATAATAAGTCTCCTAGCGCTTAATCAGACACCTTGACGGTGATGTGAGAGTTACGCTTAAGGATGCGATCAGCACGCCCTTTAGCACGCGGACTAATACGCTTCATTGTCACACCTTCATCAACGAAGATTGTAGACACTCGAAGCTCATCAACATCAGCGCCTTCATTGTGTTCAGCGTTTGCAATTGCAGACTCCAACACCTTCTTGACGATGACTGCAGCTTTTTTAGGGCTGAACGTTAAAATGTCCAGCGCTTCTGCAATTGACTTACCTCTAATTTGATCGGCTACCAAACGCACTTTCTGAGCAGAAATGCGAGCGCCGTTTAATTTTGCAGCGACTTCCATCATTATCCCCTTAGCGTTTGGCTTTTCTATCTGCAGCATGTCCACGATAAGTTCGTGTTCCTGCAAATTCGCCTAATTTATGGCCGACCATGTCTTCAGTTACGAAAACTGGAACGTGCTGGCGGCCGTTGTGAACTGCAATTGTCAATCCAACAAAGTGTGGAAAGATAGTCGAGCGACGAGACCAAGTCTTAATAGGTCTCTTTTCGCCTGATGCAACTGCAGCTTCTACCTTTTTCAACAGGTGAAGGTCAATAAATGGACCTTTCTTCAGTGAACGTGGCACAGCTATATCCTCAATTAATTACTTAGCAGAACGGCGACGGACGATTAACTTGTCAGTACGCTTGTTCTTACGTGTTTTATAGCCCTTAGTAGGTACGCCCCATGGAGTTACAGGATGACGACCACCAGAGGTACGACCTTCACCACCACCATGTGGGTGATCGACCGGGTTCATAGCAACACCACGAACGGTAGGACGAACACCACGCCAGCGCTTAGCACCAGCTTTACCCAGACGACGAAGGCTGTGCTCACCGTTACCAACTTCACCGAAAGTTGCAACACACTCTACGAGTACTTTGCGCATTTCGCCTGAACGAAGACGCAGGGTAGCGTACATTCCTTCACGGGCAACTAGCTGTGCGTAAGTACCAGCAGAACGCGCGATTTGCGCACCCTTACCAGGCTTAAGCTCAACACAGTGAATCACAGAACCTAAAGGCATATTGCGGATTGGCATGCTGTTACCAGCCTTGATTTCAGCTTGTGGGCCAGAAACCAATTTGTCACCTGCACTAACGCCTTTTGGAGCGATAATATAACGACGCTCACCATCTGCATAGCAAAGCAATGCAAGATGTGCTGAACGGTTTGGATCGTATTCTATGCGCTCAACAGTCGCTGGAATACCTTCTTTATTGCGACGAAAATCAACCATACGGTAATGCTGCTTATGACCGCCACCAATGTGACGAGTCGTAATGCGACCGTTGTTGTTACGTCCACCGCTCTTGCTTTTCTTCTCAACCAACGAAGCTAAAGGTTTGCCTTTATGCAGATCTGCAGTGACAACTTTAACTAAGTGGCGACGTCCAGCAGAGGTCGGCTTTGTCTTAATAATAGCCATTTGTTAGCCCCTTATTCCCCTAGGAAATCAATTTCAGAGCCATCCGCTAGACAAACATATGCCTTGCGTACGTCACTGCGCTTGCCTAGGCCGTTTGCAGTGCGTTTGGTCTTACCTTTTGCGTTGAGAACATTTACACGCTTAACAGATACGTTAAACAATTTCTCAACAGCTTCTTTGATTTCAGGTTTAGTAGCGTTTTTAGCCACACGAAATACAACTTGCTGGCTTGCGTCAGCTATAATAGTTGCCTTTTCTGAAATGTGTGGGCCGAGTAGTACTTGATATAGGCGTTCCTGATTCATGATAACACCTCATCAATTTTCTTCAGCGCAGCAACAGTAACTAGCACTTTATCGAAGCCAACTAAGCTTACTGGATCAATTCCAGCAGCATCGCGAACATCAACGTGTGGTACGTTACGAGCAGCTAAGTATAAGTTCATTTCTACATCTTCAGTGATCAGAAGCGCATTTTGTAAACTGTACTCATCCATCATGGCGATGAACTGCTTAGTTTTCGGTGCATCGACCGAGAACTGCTCTACTACTACTAAACGATCTTGACGAACTAGCTCAGACAAGATGCAACGCATTGCTGCGCGATACATTTTCTTGTTTACTTTCTGGCTAAAATCGCGAGGGCGAGCAGCAAATGTAGTACCACCTGAACGCCATAGTGGCGAGCGGATAGTACCGGCACGTGCACGACCAGTACCTTTCTGACGGAATGGCTTAGCGCCGCCGCCTCGGACATCTGAGCGAGTCTTTTGTGCTTTGGTACCTTGACGAGCACCAGCTAAATAAGCTGTGACAACTTGATGAACAAGTGCCTCGTTAAAGTCCTTACCGAACGTAGCATCGGATACTTCGACCGATCCTGTAGTTCCAGTTAGATTTAGGTTCATTTCAAGTCTCCTTAGGCGCCAACTTTCACAGCTGGTTTAACAATTACGTTACCGCCAGTTGAACCTGGTACAGCACCTTTGATCAATAACAAGCCACGCTCTACATCAACACGTATAACTTCTAGAGTTTGTACTGTGCTTTGCACGTTGCCCATTTGACCTGCCATTTTCTTGCCTTTCCAAACACGACCAGGTGTTTGACATTGGCCGATTGAACCTGGGGCACGATGAGAAAGCGAGTTACCGTGAGTGGCGTCTTGCATTTGGAAATTCCAACGCTTAACTGCACCCTGGAAGCCTTTACCTTTAGACGTTCCAGTAACATCAACTTTCTGACCTACCTCAAAGCGCTCAACAGTTAGCGAATCACCAACGTTGATACTTTCATCACCCGACAGGCGGAACTCCCATAAACCGCGGCCCGCTTCTACGTTGGCTTTAGCATAGTGACCTGCTTTTGGCTTGTTAAGACGGTTAGTCTTAACAGAACCAGTAGTCACTTGAATAGCTTGATAACCATCAGTTTCCGCTGTTTTGACCTGTGTAACACGGTTCGGATCCACCTCGATGACCGTGACTGGCACGGAGACTCCATCTTCAGTGAAGACGCGAGTCATACCCGCTTTTCGTCCGATTAAACCTACAGACATTTTATATCCTCTTGCCAGTTGTGTACGGGACTGTAACCCACTACGGTGGCCCATTTCAGGAGCCTTCCACAAATAGCGCTTCATTTTAAATAAATATTCTGAGCGCGTTGACTAGCCTAAGCTAATCTGAACTTCCACACCTGCAGCAAGATCTAGCTTCATTAGAGCATCAACAGTTTTTTCCGTTGGCTCAACGATATCTAGAACGCGCTTATGAGTACGTATTTCATATTGATCACGAGCATCTTTGTTTACATGCGGCGAAGTCAATATTGTTACGCGCTCTTTGCGAGTAGGAAGAGGGATCGGACCACGCACCTGTGCACCCGTACGCTTCGCAGTATCTACGATTTCTTGCGCCGAGGTATCAATCAGGCGATGATCAAACGCTTTCAGACGAATTCTGATTTTCTGGTTTTGCATTCTGATCACACTTATTTAAGTTTTAGATAGACAGCTAGCTGCCTCCCCTTCTTAGAAAGGGACGCGAATTTTACTCATCTCTACACCAAGAGTCAAACTATATTGGTATGTTTTTTAACCATAGCGACACAAATCCTCCCGTAGCTACCATCATTCATCCTTTGAGAGACCTATAGCGCGCAAAACCAGATGACTATCTATTTGAATCTGCCATCCACGTTAACGCTATTACTTATTCAAACAACCATTTAAGCTCGCCAAACAAGCGAACTCAGCAGCTTCCCAACAAGAGCCATAAACCTACCAGCCCGGCTATCTCGCCCTTTTCATTACTGCTAGAGCAATCATGACTAAAGCGGTACGCACTGCTGATAATTCTTAATTTTTTCAAAACAGCACCACCGAGTAAAAAAACCACACAAAGAACATCAAGACTCTCTTTTGCGACTTCTATACAAGCCCAAGATTTTTCTATCTGGCATTTCGGCAGCACCAAAAACAGCACCCAACACTCGCCAAAGCAACCTGAACTTGTATTTCTAGTAGCTTTAACCACAAATTGGAGAGCAGGCACAAAAGCACAGAAAAGTAACAATCAACAGCCACAGTAACTGCAGAAATTTAGAGGTAATTAATTAGGTTTTAGATAATACTGATTTTTAGTTGCGCGAAGGCACTGCATTAGACACAGCTTATGAGAAGGCACTTATTAACATTGAACACTAGCGATTAGCGTATTCATGCGATGCCTTGGACCAAAGCAGAACCCATGAATCCCAGCAGCATAACTAGCAGGGCGACTAAACCAAGCAAACCACCACTTCAACCGCCTAAGAAGACCGACTAGAGCGCAGTTACTATCAGAACTTAAATCTAGAGCCGAAGATAATCTGAGAAGCGAAATAATAAGCACCTTAAAAATCAAGGTGCTTATTTAAATCGGAGCTTTAGCGCATGGCTCGATATTTTTTGATCAATGTAATGATTTCATGATCACTGGTAGATGAAGACAAGGAATCATCCATCGACGTACGTTGAGGTAACTTAATACCTAATTTAAACCGAAGAATGTTACCTACTTGCTCATCATTATCCGGGTCAACATCTTGTCCTGCATAAATACAAATGCGCTGACGAACGAAGGATTTATTACTCATTGAATCAAAATTCCCTAATTTTAAAGTTTATTGTTCCAAGCGACTTTAAATGGCGCCAGTTAAAAAATGCTGCCTATCTTATAGGAATTGCAGGGAGATTAGTAATTTTCTGTGGCTTTTTTTCTAAACTATTCGCCATCGACTAGAATATCACTGTTTTTTCTCAAATTTATTCGCTGTTTAGCAAGCTTTTAGACTGTTGATTTATTCTCTACGACACTCAGAAATTTAATTATACCCTCATACACTCTTTATTTCCCTAGCAAATGTCGAGCTTAGCTGATCATAGAAAAAAAATCCAATTTATGATAAATTTATGACCCTCTCTTTGCTCGCTGTTGTCGCTCAAGCTACTGGGCTCACTGCATATACGTTGCAACAATTGAGAACTTCTTTAATGATTTTGTCCACCGGTCAATTGTACAATTATTACCTAGTGCCAGTACTATAATTAATTTTACTGTATTTATTTTAGGAGTCCCTGAACAAGTCACACACATGCCGTATAGAGATTCCCTAAGCGTAGTTGTCTGTATTTAGAATAGCAAATTTTAATAACACCTCCTCGAGCGATCAATTCCCTAGCTCAATTTCTATCCTAGCTAGATCCTCAGCTCTTCATTAGAAGCTCCGGCACTTTAGCACCCTGTGTAGCTCGTAAAGGAATGTCTGTTAACGGATCAACTCATCGATCAATTCAATCCAGTGATCTACCGGTATTTTTGCAGCGCTTTGCAGATGCAGCTGGCAACCTATATTGGCAGTCACTATCCTGGTTGGGTGGTGCTTAGTTAGTGTTTGTAGCTTTTTAGCCAGCAACTTCTGACTTAGCACTGGCTGCAGGATAGAATAGGTACCGGCTGAACCACAACAACCCGACGATTCTTTAACCTCAGCCAAATCAATGTCGAATTTTTTCAACACTTGCTCTACTGCCCCGCCCTGCCGCAACGCATTTTTCAGCGTACAGGGACAGTGATAGGCAATCTTCTGGCCTTTCTCCAAGTTACTTTGATCTGCAGTCAGCGCCGATAAATCAGCTTCGTTTAACACTTGCGATAGATCTTTACATAATTCACTAATTCGCTTCGCCTTAGCCGCGTACTTTGGATCCTCAGCCATTAAATAACCATAGTCTTGAACCATTGCACCACAACCGGAGGCCGTCATCAGCACCGCTTCAGCCCCCGCTTCAATCGCCGGCCACCAGGCATCTATGTTTACTTTTATTTTCGCCAGAGCTTGCCGCTCTTCAGCTAGATGATAATTTACTGCCCCGCAACATCCAGCTAGCGGAGATTCAACGACACTGATCGACAATTTATCTAAAACCCGTGCGGCGGCGGCATTGGTATTGGGCGCCGTTGCCGATTGCGCGCAGCCCGCCAGCAATATCATCACTCGCTGATGACTAGTCTTGGGCCAGGGGGACGCACTGCGTAAAGGTGGGATTTTTTGCTGTATTTTTTCCGGCAGGAGCGGTTTCAAGGTGCGCCCAACATACAACAGCTGCGCGAATAGCCGGCTATTAGGTAATATTCTCGCCAGACTCCAACGCTGAATTTTCTGCCAGTTTGAGCGCGGTAAAAATTGCTCGCTCAGCCCTCGAGCCACATCAATCAGCCGCCCATATTCAACCCCCGATGGGCAGGCTGTTTCACAACTTCTACAGGTCAGACAGCGATCTAAATGCAGTCGCGATTTTTCAGTGAGGGCGCCCGTCTCTAAAAACTGTTTGATTAAATATATGCGCCCTCTTGGGCCATCCCTGTCATCTTTCAGCTCTTGGTATGTTGGGCTGGCAGCGGTACAGTACCCACAGTGTACACATTTAGCGATGATAGCTTTAGCGGCTTCTGACTGGGTACTTTTAGCGAACACTTGGTGTACTTTTGTATGCATTTTTTGCTCCTGCAGGCTGCCGTTTCAGGACATTACAAGTAAGTGTATAAGCGACCGGGATTTAAGATATTGCACGGGTCAAAAGAGCGCTTTATGCGCTGCTGCAAAGCCTGCATGGCCGGCGACAAAGGGTGATTTATTTCGCGACATCTATCACCACCACTCCACAGAGCCACCGTGCCGCCAGCGCGCTCTGCAATATTCTGCAACTCTTTATAATCATAGTTTCCAGCAACCCAACGCAAAGCGCCTCCCCAGTCAATCAGCTGCTGCCCAGCAAGCCCCAAAGAAGGTGCAGATGAGCGAATTGAAAATCTCCACAACTGATCTGTCGATTGCTGTATCGGCAGCTGGTACTGAGTTAGCTGCGACCAAAACAGCTCATCCTTCGCCGCGACAAAGCCGAATTCCTCTGTCCATTGATTTACACATTGCAGGACACTTTTCTCTGCCCCTGCCAGGCGAATATATAATGTTTTTGCCATCCAGCAGGCGCCATTAATCGGCTTTGCTGAGGCACTTAATTGATTCATTAACCGGATCGCCAGCGCCTCTTCTATGCCCAACTGCAAGTACCTTTGCATCTCAGGCATCGGCAGTACTTTTAAGCTAATTTCAGTGATCAGCCCCAAGGTACCTAAAGCCCCTGCTTGAACTCGAGCCAAATCATAACCCGCCACATTCTTCATTACTTGACCACCAAAATTAAGCAATTCGGCCCGGCCATTTATCAGTTTAACGCCGAGCACCATGTCTCTGATTGATCCCGACCAGGGCCGAGCCGGCCCCGACAGGTTAGCGGCCAGTGTTCCGCCAATAGTTGCAGAGCGAGTACCAACTTCACCATTACAGGACTGCTTAAATAGGCAGGGCTCAAAAGCCAGCATTTGACGATGCTCCGCTAGCGCCTGCTGTATCTCCTGCACTGGCGTACCGGCACGAGCTGTTATCACCAACTCTACTGGTTGATATTTTAAAATCCCCCGGTGTTCGGAAACACACAATTTTTCAGCCGGTATTTGTCGCCCCAAGAATGGCTTACTATTAGCTCCGACAATATTAATCGCTTGTTTGGTCCGATATGCCTGCTTAATACTGACAATCAGCTGTTGAGTTAAATCAGCCATTACAGTCGCTCCCCGCTATTGATTTGCCGAAGCGCACGATACTCTTGGCAGTTTTTTAGCAGCGGAATTCCCTTGCCGGGGTTGAGCGTCGCGAGCGGGTCAAAAGCAGTCTTTAGTGCATGAAACTGAGCAATTTCTGGATCTGTGAATTGAATCGGCATTTGCCGAATTTTTTCCACACCGACCCCATGCTCTCCGGTAATACTGCCGCCCACTGCAACGCAATACTCCAGAATCCAAGCACCGAGTTGCTCTGCTTTCTGGAACTCTCCCGGCACGCTATCATCAAATAGAATTAGTGGATGCAAGTTACCATCTCCCGCGTGAAATACATTGGCGACTCGCAACCCTAGAGCACTGGCTCGCCGCTCCATTACAGTAAAGACATTGGCTAACTGTCCCCGGGGAATAGTGCCGTCCATACAGTAATAATCAGGGGAGATTCGCCCGATCGCAGGGAACGCAGATTTTCGTCCCTGCCACAGCAAGGCTCTTTCCGCTGCATTGCTGGAAATACGAATACTCTGCGCTCCCAAATCTTTAAATATTCCAGCGACAACCGCAATGCATTGCTCGACTTCGCCTTCAGTACCATCTAATTCACAGAGTAACAGCGCTTTCGACTCAACCGGATAACCGGCATTCACGTAAGCTTCTGCGGCGATAATCGCATGCTCATCCATCATTTCTAGCCCGGCTGGAATAATCCCCTGCGCAATCACGGCTGCTACCGCATCGCCCGCTGCAGCAATAGTACGAAAGCCCGCCATCACTACTTGAGCTTTTTCCGGCACTGGCAAGAGCTTTACTAATACTTCAGTAACGACCCCCAACAAACCTTCGGAACCGATAAATACAGCCAACATATCCAACCCTGCACAATCCAGCCCCTCACTGCCAAAGGTAAGTAAATCACCTTCGACGGTTAACACTTTCAGCCGTAGTACATTATGAATAGTTAGACCGTATTTCAAACAGTGTACCCCCCCAGAATTTTCCGCTATATTACCGCCAATAGTACAGGCGACCTGTGAAGAGGGATCGGGGGCATAGTACAAACCGAATTCACTGGCGGCCTCGCTAATCGCTAGATTAGTCACACCAGGCTCTAGTTTCGCGGTACGCGCTAGTGGGTCGATAGCGATGATTTTATCAAATTTAGCCATCGACAAAACCACCCCATTGGCACTGGGCATAGCACCGGCACAGAGACCGGTACCTGCGCCCCGCGGGACGATCGGTATATTATACTGATGGCAAATTCTAAGGACTTTTTGGGCTTCGCTAATCCGTTCTGGCAACACCACCAACATCGGCATTTCACAGTACATACTTAACCCATCACACTCATACGGCTTTTGTGTCTCGCTATCAACAATCACAAAATCTGGGTTTATAAATGCTTTAAAGAGCTTAGCGAGCTGTTGTTTAGAAATGCTTGCTACGGTCGAATTCGCCATCGATAACTACCTATGGTTATATTTTTGCAAAGAACTCAACCGCGGCTTGAGCACACTCCAAATCTTGCTGAGGCGTACCTGAACTTACCCCAATACCACCGACCACGACCTCCTCTGAATATACAGGCAGCCCTCCACCTACTGTAGAAAGCCGACCACCGTGCTCAGTATGGATACCAAAAGCTAAGTTACCCGGCACACATACTGCATTATATTCATGGGTTGCCTTGCGAGCAGCGCCAGCGGTAAAGGCTTTATCTTGCGCCACCATCACGCTGCTACTCTTTCCTCCATCCATGCGCTCAAATGCAATTAAGTTCCCGGACTCATCGCTCACCGCAATACACATAGGTACCGAAATTTGCTGGGCTTTGGCACGCGCACCTGCGATTAGTTGAAGCGCATCTTCAATAGACAGTCGTTTTATGGTTAACAATTTGAACACCTTCTATATATCAGGATTGTGGATAGTGATGTTCATGCTGTAATTTTTTGTTGATTTATTCCAGTATTAATTGCACTGGTCTGACCTGTTTTTGTACAATGAATGCCATAAAATTCTGATTTTTAAGGGGTGCATGTTGTCTTCATTACTAGATACCAGTCGCTGTATTTCGAAGGCGATAGCCGATTATATTGAAAAACTCATCCTAGATGGAGACTTGCTACCCTCGCAAAAAATCCCCTCTGAACGACAGTTGTGTAGCAAATTAAAAGTATCACGCGCAGCAGTCCGCGAGGCATTGAGGGTGTTACAAGGTAAGGAGCTGATAGCGACATTGCATGGCAAAGGCTCTTTCGTCGCAGAAATTATTCAGCCGTTGCGAGCCAATAGCCCCTTCATCCAATTGTATTATGATCACAACCGCACTCTGTATGATTTTAACGAGGTACGCACTCAACTTGAAGGTCAAGCGGCGAGTTTAGCGGCGCAGAGAGCTACCACAAAAGATCTATATCAGATAGATAAAGCCTTTAAGGCACTTGAGAATGCCACACCGAAAACTTTTGCTGACTGTGATCAGACCTTTCATAAAACTATCGCACAAGCTTCTCACAATCCGGTTTTGCTACACTTATTGGCCAGTTTAGAAGAGCTTCTATCGCATTCTGTACAAGCTTCAATCACCAATTTATATCCGATCGACACCCTAAAAATAAAAATGGACCGCCAGCATTTACTTATTCACCAAGCTATTCGCAATAAATCCGCGAAGAGAGCACTCAAGGCAGCTACCGAGCACGTACAATTTGTCAGCGACCATTTGCAGGCATTAGAAAACCAAGGTGAGAAAATCATCCGCCACGCACTTAAATAATTTTCTCTGTGCGCTTGGTGTGTGGTTTGAACAGGGATTAGGTCTCTGCAGAGTTTGACCGATCGTAGCGAGAAAAATAGGCTTTGAGGCAGATTTCCTGCTCTTTTGAACGAATAGCGGACTATTTAACCAGAGAGAACAGGAAATGTGGCCAAATTCTGTTTTTCGCCGTAGATTACTGCGTTAAGTCCGACAGACTCCCAGCGAGCGAAAAAGATCGCCTAATACGGGCGAGCTGATAAAGAACAGCGACGACCTTCAGCATAAAAAACCACTATTTTTAAGCTTTATCACTAAAAACAGTATACTAAACTAATTTTTAAGCAACTCCATATTTCCAATTCGAGGAGCTAAATAATTCTGTTTGTAGTTATTAACCCTAAATTTTACCTGCAGCCACAGCAAACCACCTAAAGTCTAAATTCTGCTGCTATTGCTGATGCTCCACAATCAGCGGCTTTCATACAGGAGTTCAGGGAATCAGTACTTTTCGTATCCACCCACTTTATAGCCACGGATTCATAAGTTGATTAATCGACATTAACTACAGCAATATACTTATCCAAATTATCTAATACGAGATCCACTAGCAACGGATCAAAGTGAATCCCTTTCTGATCTTTAAATAGATCTACAATTTTTTCAATCGGCCAAGCAGGCTTATAACAACGGTGATGGTATAGTGCATCAAACACATCAGCGACAGCTGTGATACGCCCGTAGATATGAATATCTTCAGATTTTTTACCGTTTGGATAACCCGACCCATCCCATTTTTCATGATGATCTATCGCTATTAATGCAGCCGCTTTAAGTAAGCTACGATCAGAAGAATTAAAAATTTCATAACCTATTTGGGCATGGGTCTTCATTATTTCAAATTCTTCCACCGTTAGCTTGCCAGGCTTTAGCAGAATCGCATCAGGAATACCTACTTTACCGATATCGTGCATGGGGGATGCAGAATTTAACAACCTTGCATCTATCTCATTTAAACCGGCATCTAAGGCCAGTAAATAAGAAAATTCTGCTACCCTTTTAACGTGTTTAGACGCCTCACTTGAACGTTTTTCTACCACCTCGCCCAATTTTTCAATCAGTTCCTTCTGAGTATTAATAATTTCTTCATTTAAGAATAAATTATCCAGTGCTATATTGATGTTACCAGAAAAAATATTTAGTAAATTTTTATCTATTTCTTGTAATTCATGACTGCCAGCCAAACAAAAAATATAGCTCTGATCTTTACCAAAATTAAAGTGTCCCGCATATAAATTGCCCCGAATAGTGTTGCAGCGCTCTCGATGACAATCGGAAATGATGGTTTGTATATCCATCGGCAAATCGGCAAATCGATTGTCTTTAGCTATCGCTATGTCAGACACCACGGACATCACTCGATAGCGATTATCAGCCTTACACTCAATCGTGTAACAACTATTTCTCTCTGGGCTTACATTACTTCCACTCGCATCTAAAATAAAAACCAGCTGATCTAAAATACCTTCTAAAAACAGGCCGATCGACTTCTTTTTAGTAATAGTTTTGGTTGCTTCAATAACTTTTTTAAGACCTAACTTACTTTGTTCTAAATTAATTAAGTCTTGGTATGAGCGAATGGCTGTCACCATACACGAAAAAAGCTTAGATGCAGTTAAGTCAGTTTTTTCCTTATAGTCATTGATCCGATACTTAATTATCACTTCGTTTTCTGGTGCGGAACCCGGCTGCCCGGTACGTAAAATAATCCGTACTAAATCATTTTTTAACTCATCCCTAATCCTTCGACAAGCCTCTAAGCCCGCCTCATTTGTTTCCATCACTACATCGAGGAAAATTACCGCGATGTCGCTTATATTTGACAATACTTCTATTGCCTCAGCCCCGCTAAAAGCACTATAAAACTCAATCCCTCGACCATCAATTACTTGATTTTTCAACACAGATTTAGTAATCGTATGTACGCCTTCATCGTCATCTACAATTAAGACTCTCCATGGCATATCGAACGTTTCTTCTACGGTCTCTTCAGCAAACAAAATCTCATTCATTTTCAACCTCTTATAGCACTTCCAAGCTGACAAACGCGTAAATTTATACTTAATCCTGAACCCATGACTTCAAAGTAAATACAGAGTGTAAGGTATTGGTTCTACAGTTGAATTGAAAAATATTGGCTGCACCCGTAGGCTCAGTGGGTATTTCTCTAACCGCCGTAAAATCAAGAGCTTGCGCTATGCGTCCATTGATTCAGGTTAATTATTACTTTCATTTATTCAGACACTTATTATTATATTTAAGACTAGTCCAAAATATTTAGTTTGCGTATCTGCCGTAACGATTTTCATAACTTATTCTCAGTTAACTGAAATATTAAAAATAATAAATTTAAATTACCACTTGATGCCGCGGCTTAAGAGAAAAGACCTAATATAAGAAATCGGTTTTGCCGTGGCAATTGAAAAAGCCTAACTGCAAGCTCATACGCATCCTGAATTCGCCAAATAAATAGACCCCTGAATAAAATCACAAGTTCCGTGAGCATTTTCGAACTACGTATAATCAAAAACTTGCGAAATATATGTAGTGTAGTAAAACCACAAATTTAGATTATTCTATGCGCTGCATAAGAAGTCGCTGACTCAGATAATCGCACTCGGCACTCTAAGTGTTGCTTGTTAATCAGCCCTAGTCTTTGTTGGATTGCAACCTGGCCATCATCGTTTACCTTAATCACGCTGTAGCTACAATCCAGAAAAATAAAAAACTATATTCTCGACACTCGACAACACCAAATAGAGTTGATTAGTTTGTGCTAGCGAACAATGATGAGCGGAGCTATAGTTAAACTAGAGTGCAAAGGACGAGAGAGCGGGCTATATATATTTTATCGCCTTCATCAACTGCCGAGGAATTTACTGAATTCATTACCAAAACTAATGTAGAGCTGTTACAGAGGAAATTTTAGGCTGCCACCACAAAACCTAGATAAATGGAAGCTGTACATCACGTCATGGCTATACCCGAAAAGAGTAAAACATTGAATGAAATATTACGATTTTTTCTTGCCTATCACTAGTCCTTAACGCTTAATACCTCCTTGGAATTTTAACCTTATAGAAAGGCTAACTAGCCCCTTCTAGAAACGGAAACCTACTGCAGATACCTCACTATCTAGATCTGTACACTACTAGCTTGATATGGCGTGCAATGTCATAATTGTAGATGTTTTTACAGAATATTTTCGATTTAGCGTGTACTGCTGTATCCAGTTGACTGAGAAAGTGAAGCCAGTAAAAACCAGAAGTAAGCTAAAGTACGCGCAATTGGATTCCAATCTTCGGACTAGATGTTCTTTGCACCCACTACACAACTACCTCGACTAGCCCGCATCTCGCACAACTGGGTCCCCTTGCTATGACTCCGCTTCGGGATGGGAACTAACAAGTCGGGAATACAATGAAAGTATCATTATTAAACAAAATCCTACTCGGTATTGAAATAGTGCCGACAATTTTTCTATTATTATTATCGCTAGCTTTACTGGTAACTTCGGAGCCGATTTATACTGTTACTTTAATGTTTTCCATTTTAAGCATGATTTCACTGATCTATATCGTTATAAAAACGATTTTAAACAGCGGGAATTCTATAAAAAACAGGTTTATTTATTTATCGCATATTGGATTGGGAATTACTGTTTTGGGAGTATTAGTGTTATTAATTGATGGGAATGGACTCAAGCGCCTCTCACCTAGCATGCCTTTTTCTCTATTCTCTTTTGGCTTGCTGGCTTCTATCCCATATTTTCATGTCATGTTAGTTAATAATTTTTTTGTATGTAAAGTCAAAAAATAATTAGCCATTATTGTCTCTAGCTGCACTTGTGTCAGCATGATGCTTAGTAGGGAAATTTATTCCTCGACTATCGGTCGATCGAGATCTCCAGTCGATTTTAGCTGTCATCATAGAAATAAGCGAATTATGCAGCCTTACAACACGTAGCTATCGTCTGCTGGAATAGGTAATTCTATGGCGGCGGTGACCGCTTCAAATCGCTCGATCAACTCGTTCAAATCATAGCCTCTCTGTTCGGATACGATTAACCGAGGTAATTGTGAGCTGTTACAAAATCCTTGCATTAATTTTTCTAACATTTCCAACCAAGCTGGATTAGCTTGCCGAGCATTGATTAACTTTTCTAATTCGACCGCACAGACAGTTTCATGACTGTGGGCTGTACAAACCACGTAGTCGAAATGATAATTGTTAAACAACTTAAGCATCAATTTCGCATACAATCCGCTGTTTACTTCCAGTTGTAATATCTCAAAGGCTTTTACTTTCCCTACCACGTAGTAATGCGAACCCACCGTTTTCTCCAGCACCGCTAAAAATGCTCGCTCAGAGTTATTAAATCGATAGTGAGCGGCCCTCAGCCCAATGGCATCACGTCTCCAATCCATTTGTATATTATTGCCTAGTTTCAAAAAAAATATTGCCGCCAATATCAGTCTCGAAAGCACTCCCAAAATCCATCGCATTGCATTTTACCCTATCTATTCTAGCGCGCATTTTAACCCTTTAAACCAATTATGCGACCGCTTTCTACTCAATCACCAACTTATCCATTTTACTGACAGCTTTAAACAATAAACAATGTAAAACTAGGGTGATTTATGTTTTTTATTATCTATATTTTGATAAATCATTTTTACTATTTTGATCAATCAAAGATTGACAAGATAATTTATTTATTTGCTGGTAGTAAACAACTTACTTATTAGTTTTTAATTTTTGATTTCCTTACAAAACAATAACTTATAAAGAAAAATACTTGTTATTAAAATTGCATTTTAGACGTGGTGATGTTATAATTATTAGTAAGTTTTGATGTCTCAAAAAGAGGTAAAGACAATGCAAGAAAAAGAAATTAAGTTGTTATTTAATGCTGGTGTTTTTGAATCATGCCAGGCGATACCTATTTCAATGTCACGCGGCTGGACTCTAAAATTTGTCACTAAAGATGACAATGTAATGACTCTGGATTTACAGAGAGGTAATCAAGAGCGGGAGTTTAAGAGTTTAGATGGGGCATCTGCTGTCGCCAAAAGGATTGGCTTTGAATGGCTTAATGTGCACATTGGGGATTTAGAATGGCGCGAGAAGGTCTAAGTTAATTGTCGGTTACATAACCGCCTACTTTTTTTGCTATAAACCTACCTCTGCTGAACGTGCGGTTAACTGGGAGAGCCCCGACCTAACCTCCACCGCATAAACGGGATAGTAAAGAGCCAATTTTCCAAGTTTTTCGATAGATAGCAGGGACAAACTTATTTTACTAGGCGACTGTCACTTGTGCATTACTTGTTGATAGGTCCGTTTGGATAACTAAGTACCTATATTCGCGCGTAGCGCAATGAGTAACCCCTATACAAGCTTCAGGCAAAGGTCACAAACCTTTTCCCGATTAGCCATGTGTCTCCGCCACAGCGCAGCAAAAGATGCTTTTAATCTCTTCTCTGTGTCCTCTGTGGTAAAACCAATCCTTTAAAGATTTTTTCACCACAGAGGACCCAGAGGCGCTGCGCTGCACAGAGGAAAAACAAAACACTATCTGATTAGTGCTGTGTATTCACAGACTAACCTAGAGTAAAAAAAAATTACAAATAAACGACCTGGCTATAATCTAAACCATTATTAAATGATAAAAACATATTATAACTTCGCTTAACTTGTTGGAATTAATCACTTTGCTAGACAGCTGTCAAGTCAAGCGGAGTATGATGGTCAATCACAAACCTTTTTTTATCCAGTTTACGGGACCAACGAAAACTAGAGCTCTGCGTTAACGGCTTTCACCTAATTCACGAATTTATCTGTCTGCTAGGACAATATCCTGACTCTCGGTAAAGATAACGCCGTCAACCATTTCAGTTTTCGTACATTTAATTTATGCTCCCCACTGAATTTTTGGCAAAAAAAAGCAGCCGCTAAGGACCGCTAATTTGTACTCGATTTTTCAATAATTAAGCGAACTATCGCACATTATTACCGTTACTGAATTTGAGCGCCTGCTAGCTCTTCCGTACTGGCCTTTCTCACTTCGATAATTTCCACCGAAAACTTCAGATCCAGCCCTGCATAAGCATGATTGGCATCCACTGTAACTAGATCATCTGTGACTTCTACCACAGTCACTAGCTCTTGCTCCCCTTCAGGGTTGGTCACATGACACATCAAGCCTGCAGATAAGTCTTTGACTTGCTCAAACATTGCTGCAGCTACATCGTAAACTTTGTCTTCCTGCCAAGCACCATAGCCCTGATCTGCTTTGACCTTCAACTGAAATTTATCCCCGGCTGACTTAGCCAGCATTCCTTGCTCTAGACCTGGAACAATTTTATCTTGGCCGTAAATAAAAGGCACCGCCGCTTGCTCTCTTGAGCTTTCCAGCACTTCACCTTTTTCGCCCAACAGAGAATAGTGAAAATAAACCACACAGCCATTACTAATTTGCATATTTTTAACTCGTTAAGTTTTCGGTGATCCACTCACCCAGTAAGATTAAAGACTCTTGGGATACTTCGTGCGCCATCGCAAAGGTATGCCATTTTGGCTGATAGCCTAATGCTTTAAGCTGTGACACTGCACTGGCTCCCAACTCACAGGACACCACGTCATCTCGATCGCCATGAATAGCCAGTATACTTAATGACTTGTCTGCCGGACACTGCTCTGGCGTTAATTCACGCGGCATATAGGTAGACATAGCGGCAACGGCTAACAACTTCACACCAGCAGTTAAAGCCAGCTCATATGCGACTGCTCCACCTTGCGAAAAGCCCACGACAATAATTTTGCTCGGATCTATACCCTCTTCTATAAGGCTCTCAATGATCAGCGTGATCTGTACCACTGATTCTTGCAACTGCACTTCATTAGTGACTCGCGCAGGCAACATGGCCTTAATGTCATACCAAGAACGCATCCTCATACCATTATTAATGGTTACTGGGCGCACATCAGCACTGGGAAAGACAAATCGAACTTTTAAATAATCGGGTAATTTAAGGTAGGGAACAGCACTGACAAAATCTGCACCGTCTGCACCCAGCCCATGTAACCAAATTACTGCTGAATCTGGATTATCAGCGGTGTTTTTAAATATTGTTTGCAAAATTTTTCCTAAATCCAACCTGAATTAGCGACTTTAGATTCACAAATTCAGGTTTTAAATTGAAGAACTCAGCGGCAATCAATCGCAATTTAATGGTCCAGCTCAGGGCTGCAACCTTTGCACTGACCAGCTGCCATCTGTTAACTTATAGACTAGTCTATCATGCAATCTACCTTCGCGGCCCTGCCAAAACTCAAATTTATTGGCAACCAGACAATAGCCTCCCCAACGCGGCGGATGATCGACAGCACCACCCTCAAATTTACTCTCTAACGCATCCACAGTAGCCTGTAATTGCGCTCTTGATGATATAGGCTGGCTTTGATGGCTTGCCGCTGCACTCAACTGACTCCCTCTGGGACGCTGTAAAAAGTAACACTTAGCTTGTTTCTCACTCAATTTGTGCACTGTCCCCTGGATACGGACTTGTCTTTCGAGACCATTCCAATAGAAGAGCAGCTCAGCTTGTGGGTTGGCAGCTAAATCTGCCCCCTTCTGACTTTGATAATCGGTATACCAACAAAATCCATTTTCATCGTAGTGCTTTAGCAACACAATACGTGCTGAGGGCAACCCAGAGGCGCTCGCCGTCGCTAAAGTCATCGACGATACGTCATCGGGCCGTACTTGCTTAGCCTGCGAAAACCACTGGCTAAATTGCTCGACAGGACTTTGTAATAAATCCGATTGCAAAAAATCTGTACCACAATACTCGCGTCTTATCGCCGTTAAATCCACTTCTTTGTTTTGCATATAAACCTCGAATTAAAATATTTGACTGTGCATAGAAGCAACACTCTCAAAGCTCAAGAGAGATTCTGGCGTGAATAAAAGAATCTAACTTGACCGGAAAATTGCAGCGCAGTAATCTACACGTAGTTTTCAATCATCCAATCTACTAAGAGCTTGATGAACCTGACACTAACTTACTGTGAGTAAATCTGAGCGCAGCCATAATCCTGCTCTGCTGCTCGCCTACAACTAAATTTTACAAACTCTTAGATCAAGGAAGCACGCTTAAATGGTAAACATGCAAACTCTACAAAAGCTGATTTTTAGCTGCTGTGTAGCAATCTTCATCACTGGCTGCTCTGCAGGTCCCGGCAAAGCATTTAGGATCGAATCCCTCGCTAAATCAGAGTTGGATATGGTAATTGATGCCCATATTACTCAAACCAATTCACACGCGATGGAGCTAATGAAAAAGCTCTACAAACGCAATCCAAAAGAATTACAAAAAGCGCCATCAGGCACCACTGTAAAGATTCGAATTAAACAGCTGTTTAGCTTTCCCAGACAAGTACAGTTTAACGAGCTGGGAGAAAAATACGCAAATTCCGCACTAACTAATGCGTTCGATCAACATTTTACAGGGGACAGAGTTTTCTCATTCATGGCGGGCATAGCGGGAATATTACACAGCTCCTATAATTTTCAAGATGAGTTTTTCATGCTTGATTCGATTAGCGAACAAAAAATTTATAACTCTGCTCGCAATTTAGAAACAGCTAGCTGGTTGCTAAATAGCGCAAAAAATATTGACCATTCACTGTACCTACTCAGCAATAGTTATGCCGCTGTGGATTCAGCTAATTTAAGCTACGAGCGGCTCTTTGGAAAAATGATTGCCGGCCAAGATATATTGGCAGATATAATCGCTAACAGAAACAACCGCACCATCAACAAAGTGCTGCATGGCGTCGCCTCTACAACTTTGCTACCACTGTGATCGGCAATAACTAATCACTGCAAAATTAAATATTTGCAGTGCAGTCATTTATTCAAACAAACCTCTGCATTAAGCGTGCAAGTCAGCGATTTGAACCCTTGAGACCCCTGCATAACTTTGCGAGCGAAAGTAACTCAAGGCAAGATAGCGGAGTTTGTATGCCCCTCGCTTTGGGTATGTTTATGTGTATTACGGGTGTAAATGAGCATATTGAGCCGGTTTTTAACGCCGTATTACCGAGCGCAGCTATCATACCCTCTGGGTAAGTTATGTAGAGGCATCCCCTTAGTATTTAATATACCGCTCTAGTAAATAGCGACCTTTATCACCGACTTGCTTCAACCACTGTTGCACTATAGATAGCCCAGCCACCTCGATACTACGTTGCAATTCAGGACTTAGTGTTTCTATTTTCACACCAGCATTGAACAACATCTGCTTCGCTTGCTCCCCAACCTGTTTTGATTTAACCCAACCCCTAGCCTCTACAGCTTTAGCCGCTGAGGCCACAGCCTTTTGCTCTGCAGTTGTGAGCTTCTGCCATTGCTGCAAGTTAACAACGACCATTTCTTTTGGCAACCACGCTTGCAAGTCATACCAATATGGAAAATATCTAGATAACTTCAGCTTTTGTGCCGCTAAAGCAGAGCCAAATAGCACATTTATCTGTTTTCTTCGCAAAGCTCTGGTTAATTTGTTTAGAGGAACAATAACTTGCTTGAAGCCCAGTTTTTTCCCAAAAGCGGCAGTCACTTTACTATAGGGCCGGAATTTCAGACCCTTTAAATCGTCAATAGAAGTGATTTTTTTAGTGCTATATAATCCTTGAGCAGGCCAGGGAACTGCATATAGCAATTTCACTCCCTTGACTTTCAAGATTCTTTCTAAATCCCCTTTTGAGGCTTTATATAACTTAAAAGCCTCCAGATAATTTTTTGCTAAAAAAGGTAATGCATCTAACCTCATTAGTGGGTTTTCATAATTAAGAGCCGAAATAAGTCTAGCTCCTATGGGCACTAAATTGTTTTTCACTGCACCAAAGATTTGCTTCCCTTGAAACAATTTCCCCGCAGGATATATGGTAATCAATAGCTTATTATTGGTCTTTCGCTTAACTTCTCTGCTAAAGCGCATCGCTAGCTGAGACTGAAAATTTGATTCATCACCCGCGATCGGCATACGCCATTCAATTGCCTGTACACTAGAGCATAGCTGCATACAAACAACTATCACCGTTGCTTTCAATGGCAATCTGTACATCTTTGTATCAAAAAAATTCAAATTAATCTCTCAACTTTTAGATCAAACCAGCTGGGTATTAAAGTTGACACACCAAATACCTAAGTCAATTTTTTAGCGATATAGGGAACAATCCTATTTATGAATTTAAACTGAATATTTATAGAAAGTTAAAATACACCTCTATATAATTTTCTCATGGCCATTTTGCGGATAATCATATATTACCACCGTCAAGCCACCTATCTCGCGGCCATGAACCTTAATTAATAATGGAGGCTCTATGAGCTCAATAAAAAAACCAAGTATACATCTCTTTGCCGTACTATCACTTGCTCTCTCTATCATTAGCACTTCATCATTTGCCGCTAGCAACTGCAAGGGTGAAAGCGAAAAGGCCTGCGGAAATAAAGATAGCTGTAACTGGATTAAGTCTCACAAGAGAAAAGATGGGGCTAATGTTAAAGCCTACTGCAGATCCAAACCTCAAAAAAACAATAAACTAGCCGTTAAAAAGACCACAGACGAAACGAAAGATAAAATACAGGCAGTCATTAAAGAACCCGTCGTAAAAACTAAACCACAACCCATTATCACTCCGGATACTAAAAAGGTTAAGTAGAAAAACTTATCGTACTTTTATTACTCTAACCCGGGTTTCAGAAAAAATTGTGAGTGTAAGATCAGATCTACTTCAGAAAAAATGGTTAGTCATATATTCAGTTACGTCTGTAATTAAATATAAGACTAACCGCCCTCGACAGAACACACCAAGCAAGAACCTAGTGTGTTTTTATTGAGGGCTAGCATAACTACATCATTGGCATTTGTTTACCGTTCAAGTGCAGTTGGCCTTTTTTCATTGTTAAGTCGACTGTCAATGTATCCCCAGCATCAACTAAAAACCCCATACCTACGAAGAAGTCTATTTGTTGAGGGTTATAATTTGGAAAAACTTCTAAGAATTTTTTAGGTATAGTTAACTTTGCATCCAGATCCGCTTTGGCCATCACACATTGCCTATCCATCATGATTTCTTCAATTGAAAAGGGCGCCATTTTCAAATGCGCTTCACCTTCAGCTAACTCCGAATTAGCGCTAACACCTAGATGATTTATATCGAAACTTATACCTTTTTGAGTTACTTCATTGAACATAGGCAACAGTGCAGTCGGATCTTCTATAGCTCCCCCTGATGTTTTTTGTAGTTCATTAATGTTTTCAATTAAACCAAGTAATGCCTTCAAATCAAGGTCAACAGCAAGATTCAGAGCCGGTTTATCAAGTTGATAGACGTCTTTATCGCTGTCGATTTTAATCATCTCTGCTTGATAATCCACATCAAATACTACGCGATCCGCTTTTATCACCTGTTTGACCCCGACCAACAAGGTCGCTATCTCAGCTTTTAGCTGCTCGTTGCTCAGTTTTATACTATCGACAACTAAGCTCCCCTCAGATGTATCGGCAATTTTCGTGGTTAAGATATCTCCCTTAAGCACACTCGCTGTTTGTACCAAGGTAGCTGTACCGAATTCAACGTTGAAATCTGCACCTTTAAAAGTACTCGGCTGCATCGACCAGTTCATATCAATAGTATTGCCAGAGACAGAGTAAACACCTTGGCTATCACCGATTAAAACATCTCCTGACGCATTTGTTACTTTAAAGCCATCTGTAACTAAATCACCGGACATTGATACTGAACCACTTGCAATATCATATGAGTAGTGATTGTTAAGAGTTAACGGTGCGATCGAAGTGTTTTGCTGATAACTTTGGATTTTACTTAACAACTCTCCCTTGGCGATAGTCATCACACTGGTACTAGATAAAAAGCTATGCGTGTAAACAATATCGAAATTAAAGGTATTGCTTCCCGCCCACTCAACGACTGACTCAGGCAAATCGTTAAACTCAATAGACAATGTATTTGCCGAGGAAAACAGCGAAGCATCACTACTAGACTTCACTGTAGCTATACCTTCATAGCTAGCAGTAAGTGCTTCAATATAACGCTGATGCTCAACATTGACTTTATTCCCTGTTGTAATGGTTCCAGCAGCATAACCGCCCCCTAAAACAACAACAACTAGCCCCCCAACCAACATACCCTTATTCATGATCCCTATCCTTTAAGCATAAAAAAGCAAGCATTCTAGCACTGAATATTCAGCAGGTGCTAATCTAAATCATTAGCTTAAACAAACATCGGTATTAATCTTACTTCCGCAAGCAAAGGCTAGCCTGTATCATCACTCAGCCAATCCAAATTCCATATCATAAATACTATTGGATTAATGAATAGCTTTACTCATCTTCACAGCCCATTGGAAACATCACATGCAGACCACTCGCCACCCTGATTTGGAAATATACCTTAAAAACTGTTCTAGCTCACAAATATTAGATTGGCTACAAGAGCAATGCACTACTTTAGCTGTGCTTAAAGAAACGCCTTCTTATCTAGAGCTAGAATTACAATTCGAAGTGGGGTTAGTGCAGGCTTCCCTACAACACAAAGTTTCGGGAAAAGCTTGGAGCAGCCTGTGGCTTAAGAACAACCACACACCCTGGGATACAGATTTAGATTGCGCATTAATCGCCTCACAGCAATTACAGACTCAAATTCGCTGCATAAAAACTAGCTGGGTAGATGACGACATGGATAGCGAAGAGGATCAGTGGTGGAAAATAGAAGACGGTGAGCGCGAGCTCATTAGCTGGAAGGGATAAAGCACTAAGCGGCTAAACTGAGGGAGCTTTTCGCTGTATTAATATGATCTAACATTAACTTACCCGAAGACATTAATGCCACTTTTTCAAACGTATCTACTGCGATCGTACTCGATCGCGGCGTTTCAGCAATGGTCTCGATAAAGGAATTAATGAAGGCAAAGTCACCAAAACGCAGTTGATGAATAGCATTATTTAAACGCTCTACCAACTGTGGCTTATTGACTTCAACCTCTGAGGGGTACACAGATTGCACAGGAGATTGTTCACTCTGCACAGCAACAGGTAACTTAAAAACTGGAACACTGTCTTGATTGGCTGTAATCAACGACAACAGCATTGCAAACTGGGCGCCATTAGCTCCCTGTATCGCACCGGGAAGGCTAGCAGTGTATGTTTCTATACGCTCTAACTGTACCTGATCTGTTTGCATTGATTAGCCGCTACTTTATAAAATGACTACTAAATTTATATTTAACCACTGATGCTCGGTTAAACACTAACTATAATTATAACTCTGTGCTTAGCCTATCGGCCGCCTTACAAATAACTTTATCATTTATCTTACCCTAAACTGAAATATTTTTCAGTGCCTCCACAAAAAACTCCGTTATGCGCCAATTTACCCAGCAAAGCATGCACAATTAGCACTTTCTCGATACACTTACAACTCACTAAAACTTTCGATTCTATGACGGATTTAACAATTATGGGAAGATGGCGAGCACCTCAAGCTCCGAGCTCAAAATACATCACACAGGCAGGTTACAACAAGCTTAACGCTGAACTTCGCTATCTATGGAAAGACAAGCGCCCGAAGATCACTTTAGCGGTACAAGAGGCAGCAGCCCAAGGCGACCGCTCTGATAATGCAGAATATACTGAGGGTAAACGTCTACTTAGAGAGATCGATCGCAGAGTGAGATTTTTAGCAAAACGCTTAGAAGATATCAATGTCATTAACCAT
Organism: Oceanospirillales bacterium; assembly: GCA_029027825.1. GTDB lineage: Bacteria > Pseudomonadota > Gammaproteobacteria > Pseudomonadales > Balneatricaceae > Rs1. The sequence goes on from CP093399.1 coordinate 3,525,946, forward strand.
ATCCCAGAAAACCAAACCATTATCGTATTTGGCGCCTGGGTAACACTCTTAGACGACCAAGAGCAACAGCGAACATTCCGCATCATTGGACCCGATGAAATAGATACTAGCGGCACACTAATCAGCATGGACTCACCGCTGGCAAAGGCGCTGTTTAAAAAGCAGGTAGGCGATGAGGTAGAATTTAGCAAGCCCGACGGGACAATGAGTTACTTTGAGATACTTGCGATTGAATACAGGAAAGAATGATATTTGCGCTGCTGCACGAATGAATACAAAGAAGTGGTGGGCCGTGTAGGATTCGAACCTACGACCAATTGGTTAAAAGCCAACTGCTCTACCAACTGAGCTAACGGCCCTTTCAGAATTTGGCTCCCCGAGCAGGACTCGAACCTGCGACAAATAGATTAACAGTCTACTGCTCTACCAACTGAGCTATCGAGGAACTACATTTTAAATTTATCTTATCAACTACTTATCACAGATAGTGGCGGAGGGGCAGGGATTCGAACCCTGGGAGCCTCTCGACTCGCTGGTTTTCAAGACCAGTGCTTTCGGCCACTCAGCCACCCCTCCGGATATCGAGGCAATTTTTAGCTAAATCCAGCTAATTGTCAACCCCAATCATTATTCAATCACCGATTAAATAATATATAAATCTTCAACAAATACTTTTAAACTCTAACTCAGACAGTGGTGGGCCGTGTAGGATTCGAACCTACGACCAATTGGTTAAAAGCCAACTGCTCTACCATCTGAGCTAACGGCCCATGTCTGGCATTACATATTCTAAAACTGGTGGGCCGTGTAGGATTCGAACCTACGACCAATTGGTTAAAAGCCAACTGCTCTACCAACTGAGCTAACGGCCCTTGCTGGGTATTACAAATTCTGAAAGTGGTGGGCCGTGTAGGATTCGAACCTACGACCAATTGGTTAAAAGCCAACTGCTCTACCAACTGAGCTAACGGCCCTTTCAGAATTTGGCTCCTCGAGTAGGACTTGAACCTACGACCAATAGATTAACAGTCTACTGCTCTACCAACTGAGCTATCGAGGAACTCTACATCTTCACTCACCGATTATTGTCTGGTAAAAACAATAATTGGCGGAGGGGCAGGGATTCGAACCCTGGGAGCCTCTCGACTCGCTGGTTTTCAAGACCAGTGCTTTCGGCCACTCAGCCACCCCTCCGAAGATGGGCGCAGATTTTATCGATTTGCCAGCAGGAGTCAACACAAAGTTTAAAAAATATGAATTTTTATTAGTTTGCTTACCTTTTCCGTACAAATAACCAACAAATCAATAGAAAACTCTAGCAAACAGTTAATAGTTGCTGGGTTTTTGTTCTCTTATCGACTATTCCGACAATAGCTCTCCAACCATCACTACCAGCCATTTTAAACAAAAAGCCCATCGAATTTCAAATTTTTATACTCAGCTATTGACCAATCTTGGCATTCAGCATAATATTGATTTTTGTCCACAAACCAACAAAAGTCAATATTATGACCGACCGCGAACAACAGATTATCGATGCTATTCATGCAGACCCACTTATTTCACAACAGCAATTAGCCGACCTTATAGGCATCAGTCGCTCCGCTGTCGCCAGCCATATTACCAACTTAACCGCCAAGGGCATTATAGAGGGACGTGGCTATCTGATCGCCCCCGAAAAGTTCTGCGTCGCAATCGGCGGTGCAAACATGGACATATTAGGCAAACCTGACCAGTCTATTAGCGCTGGCACATCCAATCCTGGGACAGTTTCTAACAGCCCCGGAGGAGTTGCCCGTAATATAGCCGAAAATATCGCCAGACTCGGTGATAAATGTTACTTGATTGCCGCCGTTGGCGACGACAATAGCGGTAAGCAGTTAATCGAACTCAGTCGAAGCGCTGGCGTCGATACCTCACAGATGATCACTATTACCGGCCAGAGCACCTCTACTTATTTATCGATTGTCGATGATGTGGGCGAAATGCAATTAGCTATCGCCGATATGAAAATTATTGAACAATTACAACCTGCCCTACTGAAAAAGCAACTGAGCTTATTAAAGCAGGCGCAGGTTATTGTCCTAGACACCAATATTAGCATCGAGCTAATGAGTTTTTTGTTTGAGAATTTACCCAACACAGATTTCTTTGTCGATACAGTGTCTGTGGCCAAATCAATAAAAATTAAAGATTTTTTACACTCAGTACACAGTCTCAAACCTAACTTATTGGAAGCCCAAGCTTTATCGGGGATCAAAGTGACTGACCATAGCCAGCTGCCAAAACTCGCCAACTGGTTTCACCAGCAAGGCGTTAAGCGATTGTTTATCAGTTTAGGCAAACAAGGTCTTTTTTACTCAGATGGACAGCTACAACAATTAGTTAGCTTACAAGCGACTGACGTTCAAAACAGCAACGGCGCTGGAGACGCTATGACGGCCGCTTTAGTGCACTGCCACTTAGCAGCTACCCCCGCACTTAAAAGCTGTTATTTCGCCCTTGCAGCAGCTAATTGCGCTATTGCCACTCAAGCTACCATTAATCCAGATTTATCGATTGCTAATATCAGCAAATTATTATGCAACTGCGATTAACCTAATTTTTATATTTTAAGGAACACTCATGCATCTTTTAGAAAAACATCTAGTTATTAGCACCGAAGTAAGCACCGCACTGGCAGAGGGGCGCCCGGTTGTCGCCTTAGAGTCAACCATCATTTCCCATGGTATGCCCTACCCAAAAAATGTCCAGACCGCACTTAAGGTAGAACAAGTGATTCGTGATAATGGTGCTATTCCGGCCACTATCGCCATTTTACAAGGAAAACTAGTGGTTGGATTAAATCACCAACAAATCGAACATTTGGGTAAAGAAGGTAGCAATGTCATTAAAACCAGCCGCCGCGATATTCCGTTTATCGTCGCCGCTAAAACAGATGGAGCGACCACTGTTGCCTCGACCATGATTTTAGCGCAAATGGCCGGCATTAAAGTATTTGCAACCGGCGGAATCGGCGGTGTACACCGCCAAGCTGAAACAACCATGGATATTTCTGCTGACTTGCAAGAACTTGCCAATACTTCAGTCGCCGTGGTGTGCGCTGGCGTAAAGTCAATCTTAGATATCGGGCTGACCTTAGAATACTTAGAAACTTACGGCGTGCCAGTAATTGGCCACCAAACCAGCAAAATGCCAGCCTTTTACACTAGAGAGAGTGGCTTTTCGGTCGATTACCAACTCGACAACCCGACTGAGATAGCACAGAGCCTTGCCGCTAAGTGGGAGCTTGGACTGAAAGGTGGGGTAGTCATTGCCAACCCGATCCCCGCAGAGCACTCCATGGATGAAAAACTTATTCAAGACACCATCAATAGCGCACTGCAAGACATGCAAGATGCCGGTGTTTCAGGAAAAGATAGCACGCCGTTTTTACTGGCGCGAATTGCGAAGGTAACAGCAGGGAAAAGCTTAGAGGCTAATATCCAGCTGGTCTATAACAATGCGGCACTCGGCGCCCAGATCGCCGCACAACTAGCCAAACTGATTTAATGTCATCTTAATCAGCCCAAGACTGGTAATCGTCCATAAACAAAAAAGGCCAACTCATCTCTGAGTTGGCCTTTTTTGTCGGTTAGCATTTTGTCTCGTAAAGTAGCCCAACAATTTTAAGTACAATACCTATATTGTTACTGACTACGCTCGGACTCGAGACAGCATTGCATTATACGATTGAGATACCGGAGGCCTGTAAGTCTGCATGATAAGAAGACCTAACCAGAGGTCCACTGGCCACATGGTCAAAACCCAGCTCTTTTGCCACCCGTGAAAACTCGTTAAATTCATCGGGGGTCACGTACCGATCGACCGGTAAGTGGTTGCGACTAGGCTGCATATATTGACCTAAAGTCACCATATTCACATTGTGCGCCCGCAAATCCTTCAGCACTTGCACAACTTCTTCATTGGTCTCGCCCACGCCCACTATAATTCCCGATTTTGTACGAATATGTGGCATGGCCTCTTTGTAACGGCGTAACAATTCTAATGATCCTTGATAACTAGACCCCGGATTGACTTTTTTAAACAACCGCTCAACTGTTTCCATATTATGATTAAATACATCCGGCGGATACATGGCCAATATTTCAATTGCCTTGTCCATACGCCCGCGAAAGTCCGGTACCAACGTCTCGATTTGCAGGGTGGTTGAACGTTTGCGAGTTTCGATAATACAGTTGGCAATGTGCTGTGCGCCACCATCGCGTAAGTCATCTCGATCGACGGAAGTAATCACCACATACTTGAGCCCCATTTCGGTAATGGCTTCTGCTAATTCTCTGGGTTCATTTTCATTTAACGAGTTTGGTCGTCCGTGCGCTACGTCACAAAATGGGCAACGTCTGGTACAAATATCACCCATAATCATAAAGGTAGCGGTCCCTTTACTAAAACACTCACCGATATTGGGGCAACTTGCCTCCTCACATACAGAGGATAGCTTGTGCTCGCGCAACTTTGCTTTTATCCGTCTTACTTCGGAATTACTACCCATGCGCACTCTTAACCACGGCGGTTTTTTCAGCATATCCGCTTTTTCAGTTGGTAATATTCTAATCGGAATACGGGCCATTTTATCTGCACCGCGTAACTTCACACCTTGGTCTAAACGCTTGCCTTTTGGCCGGGTACGCACATTAGTTAGGTCTACAATATCTACCATAAAATCACTCGTTTTAAGATGTCTTGTAAATCACCTGGTTATAACCGATTTTTTTTACCATAAAATCAGTTAATAAGGAGGCAACTTGTTGATTATTAAGATCGGTCACAAAATCTGCTAAATTACTCATTTTCATCCCAGCATATCCACAGGGATTTATTCGTAAAAATGGCTCTTTATTTACCGTTAAATTTAGCGCTAAACCATGAAATGTACAGCCTCGACGCACTCTTAAACCTAAAGAGGCGATTTTGCTATCCTCAACATAAACGCCGGGGGCATCACTTTTAGCGAAAGCATCCACCGAAAAACCACTAAGCACATGAATAATCGCCTGTTCCATTAGCGTGACGACATCCCTTATCCCCAGTTTATTACGCCGCAGGTCAATCATCAAATACATTATGAGCTGACCAGGCCCGTGATAGGTCACCTGGCCACCTCTGTCTACTTGCACCACCGGTATATCCCCAGGGCTCAATAGATGTTCAGCTTTACCTGCCTGCCCTTGAGTAAAGACGTGGTGATGTTCTAACAACCAAATTTCGTCAGCAGACTGTGCATTGCGTTCACTGGTTAACTGCTGCATACGTCGCCACGTTGGCTCGTAGGGCTGCAAACCTAATTTCCTGACAATTAACTTTTTTTGCCGATCTTCTGTACTCAATAATTATCACTCACTGTTAGCTGATAGGGAGACAGCTCGCCATCCATTAATATAAACAGCCACCCATCAACGTTTTTTAAATAACAGTAACGACTTTACCGGACGCTTTAAACTCTGCATTAAGCTCAATCAACTGCTGCTCACTCTGGGCGGTCATAAACATTCTCACCGAGCGAAATTTGCCGGTTTTCGAATCCTGATGTGTCACTTTAGTGACATCGAATTGTGAGTCGTACTTGGCCATCACAGCTAACACGTATTCCGTGAAATCAGCACTATTATGACCTATCACTTTGATTGGATAATCGGCACAGGGGAACTCAATTTTAGGAGGTTGTAGCTCAGCAAGCTCACTTTGCGTCATTCTTTTGGTACTTTTTTTTGAGGTTGTTTTTTTCATATAAGGTTCATTGCCATATCAATCTATCTCTGGATTAGGCCATTATACACGCTCACCACCTAAACCCCAGAGAATCAAACCAATGTGCTCCACTGAGGAATCCCTGCAACGATAGAGTTAATTTTTTTCCATGAAGAGTAGCCGCTGATGGCCAGCCAAGAGCTGATAGAGCCGCTGCCACATAGTACCCTTTTGACCATCGCCAATCAGATGTTCATCAACTTGATTAACCGGTACTAAGCCTCTGGTCGAACTACTTATCCACACCTCATCAGCCGCAATCAACCGTGCATAACTTATATCTTGATTGACGAAGCTTATTCCCTCCTGCACAGCTATATTTTTTATTAGCTGACTAGTAGTGCCACTCAGAATCGCGTGTGAACTGACTGGAGCAATCAGGCGCTGCCCCTCGACAATAAAAAGATTAGAACTGGCTCCCTCTAACACTAAACTGCCTCTTTGCAATAGCGCTTCGTGGGCATTTTTCTGTCTGGCCTGCTCCATCGCCAATATGTTGGGTAGCAAGCTGGTAGATTTAATGTCGCAGCGCCCCCAACGCAAATCGTCACAGACTATTACTTTAACCGGAAAAACATCTGCAACCAGCGTACAGTAGTTATTGACGATCGGGGTAGTGCAGGCAAATACTGTCGGCTGCATATGAGGATCGATAGCATGGGTTCGCTTACTTCCCGCCCCTCTGCTGACCTGCAAATAAACTGATTGATTCGCCCCGCCATTTTTAATCACTAGCTGATTAGTAATATCAGCGAAGGGAATATCAATAACAATTTTAAGTGCCGCCAAACTTTTTTTAAGTCTGTCGATATGCTGAGCGAGCTGAAAACCTACTCCCCGATAATAGGGGATCACCTCATAGACGCTATCAGAAAAAAGAAAGCCTCGATCAAACACCGAGACAGTCGCCTGGTCTGCAGCCAGGTATTTACCATTCAGGTAGACAACATCCATCTTATGATCTCAATTTAATTGCCGCAGCCAAGGTTCGCAACTTGCCCGGAGATTTCCTAGGCAGCCTAGGGCTGTCAATTTATTGCAGTAAACCAATGAAAAACAGAACAATACTATCCCAGGTTTTTTTAAAGAAGCCTCCCTCTGCAACAGAGTTCAAGGCCACCAAGGGCACCGTCTTTACCTCTTTTCCATCCAAAGTGATTCTAACTACACCGTAGCTTTGTCCCGTGACAACCGGCGCTTTGACTTCAGTGCTTATATCCATGGTCGCTTTTAAGCCCTTGGCTTGACCACGCGGGATAGTCACCGATAAAGCATTGGCCACTCCGAGACGAACAGTGGATTCTTTACCGCCCCACACCCGCACTAGTGAAAGTTGCTTTTTGGCTTCATACAATTGGTGAGTTCGGTAAAAACGAAATCCATATGCGAGCAGCTTTTGCGACTCTCTAGCTCTTGCCTCTTCACTTTTGGTCCCTAGCACCACCGTAATCAAGCGCATTCCATCACGTTTCGCAGATGCTACCAAGCAGTAGCCGGCGGCATTAGTATGACCGGTTTTCAGACCATCCACGGTTTTATCACGCCACAGTAATTTGTTGCGATTAGGCTGACGAATATTGTTGTAGGTGAAATATTTTTCCGAGTAAATACCATAGTGCTGCGGAAATTTTTGGATGATAGCCCGTGACAACTTGGCTAAATCATAAGGTGAGGAGTAGTGATTTTCACTCGGCAAGCCAGTCGCATTAGAGAAAAAAGTATTGTCCATTCCCAATAATTTAGCGTGTTGATTCATTAAACTGGCAAAAGCCGGCTCGCTAACCTCTATATACTCATCCATCGCCACAGAAGCATCGTTTCCAGACTGAATAATAATACCCTTTAAGAGCTCTCCTAGCTTAACCTGACTGACCTCTTTGATGAACATTCTGGAACCTTCAGTACTCCAGGCATTTTCGCTCACCAGCACCTTGTCATCTAAGCTGATATTGCCTTTCGTCAACTCATACTCAGTGATGTAGCTGGTCATCATTTTGGTCAAACTAGCTGGCGGAAACTGCTGATGCGATTTCTTTTCAGCAATCACGGTGCCAGTATCCGCATCCATAATTATATAGCTAGTGGCAGTTATTTTCGGCGCGGCTGGGATAAGCTGTGCTGCATTAATTGATACAGACGTAGTAATAGCTGAAAATATCATCAGTGCAGTGGCGATATTTTTGTTAATCAAAAGCGTCACGTTAACTCCTTATTGCATGCTATACATATAGCATATGACTATAAATATTAGCGCTGGGAAACGAGCCCAGCGGTTAAGTACTCTCTAAAATTAGCGTGGCAAATCCATTAAATGTGCACCGGGGAATCCCAGTTCAGCCAACTTTATTTTTAGTTGGTCAGTTCTCATTCTGCTTTTCATCGGCCCCAAAATCACCCTGAACAGCTCCCGATCTTGCTGTACGATTTCACTAATTAATACCGGTAAATCAAAACCATTCACTTTTTGAGTAACCGCATGTGCAGCCCCTTCCGTGGAATAGACTCCAACTTGCATATAGTGGATGCCTTGGTAGCTATCCGTACGTGCTCTGGAAGATTTTGGCTTAGCTTTGGCAACTGTTTTCGGCGAGTGCTTCACTACCGGCTTAGCAGTTATTTTTTTATCTATAACTTGCTGTAGCTTCTCTTTACTGGCGGATACTGATTGTTCAATTTGATCTAAATTATCAACCACCATTGGCTTTTTTGCAGAGGTCATTAAAAATGCCCCGGACTTATCCGACGCTTTATCGGGATAACTGGTCTGCACTGCCACATTATTTTGCCCTCTTCGCCTAGTTAGTGGATCAATAACCTCAATTTCAACTTGCGCTGTACCACTGTCTAACATCTCCAGCTTTGCAGCTGCCGCATAGGACAAATCAATCACTCTTCCCTTATGGAATGGACCTCTATCATTCACCCTGACAATGACCTGCCGGTCATTTGCCATATTAGTGACTTTTACATAACTGGGAATAGGTAGTGATTTATGAGCGGCACTCATGCCATACATGTCATACTTTTCACCGTTTGCAGTTAAGTATCCATGGAATTTTTTACCGTACCAAGATGCGCCACCACGCTCTTTATAGCCTTTAGCACTTTTCAACACTTGGTACGTTTTGCCTAATACTTCATAGCTACTGCGATTACCACCACGGCTTAGCGGCTCGACTTTAGGTACAGCATCTTTAACATGTGACACGTCTACTATGGAGTCAGGGCCATAATCTTTAGATACTTTATAACGACCCTGGTTAGTTTTTTTGCCTTTTGTTAAAGTTTTATTGGCACAACCTACCACCAAAAAAGTAATGACTAACAAACTTATTAGATTACGTATTGTTTTATAGTTATTCATAAGATCCTTAATTAAGCTTGCTTTCTGCTTTTATTGATTGACTCAATTGATAGACTGCCATGGCATAAAATCGACTGTGATTATATCTGGTGATGACATAAAAATTTTGCAGCCCAAACCATAATTGATCCTGTTGGTTCAATTTCAATTTCATTAAAGTTGCACCCTGTTTTTGATCGAGGTCTTCAGCACCACTCAGACCACGCCTCTGCCACTCTTTAAGGCTGATTTTAAGTGCCAGACCATTGTTGTACCAATCTTTGTCTAGCGGTTTTGAGCTTTTAGCAGCGATCACCACAGGCTCCCCTTCAAACCAGCCGAAGGCTGCGAAATAATTGGCTACACTGCCAATCGCATCCACCGGGTTTTTCCATATGTCTCGCTTGCCGTCACCATCAAAATCAATCGCGTATTTACGATAACTTGAAGGCATAAATTGACCGTAACCCATCGCCCCAGCATATGAGCCCTTGGGCTTAGTAAAGGAAATATTCTCTTCTTTAGATAACAGCAAAAACTCTTTTAGCTCATTGCGAAAAAATTCTCCGCGACGCGGATAATCAAAGGCGAGCGTAGCGACGGCATCTAGCACTCGATAACTCCCGGTCACTTTACCGTAACGCGTTTCAACGCCTATTACTGAAACAATCAACTGCGCGGGGACACCGTAGATTTTCTCTGCTCGAGCTAGAGCTACACGGTGCTTTTTCCAAAATCTTACACCATTTTGGATACGCTTAGTTTCAATAAACCTACTTCGATATTTCTCCCATGTTAAACGTCCTTCCGCCTGACGGTTCATGGCTTTTAAAATTGAATTTTGACGCTTAGCACTACTTAATACCTTGCTTAAAAAGACCTTAGTAAAACCCTCTTGCTGCATGTCTTTCGCCCACGCCAAAGCGACCGGGTGTTTAGCGTAATTTGCTGCAGATACAGATTGAGTAAAAAACAACATGCATAACAAACTACAACTGAATATTCTTTTTAGGCCCATTTAAATCTAGTCCTTAGATAGCTAATCATTAAATTAAGGGCTTTGTCTTGCGCGTCGCCCAACGATCTCACATGGTCATATGACAATATTTCTATGCGTGTGCACCGACATTATCACTCCAAATCCCATCATTAATGTGACTATAGAGGTGCCGCCGTAACTCATCATTGGCAAAGGCAATCCCACTACTGGTAGTATGCCACTTACCATACCAATATTAACAAAAATAAATACAAAAAAAGTCAAGATTATACTGCCGCAAATCAACCGACCAAAACTATCACTAATTTGCGATGCCATCCACAATCCCCTCGCGATAATCAGCAAGTACAAGCTGATCAGTGCAATTATCCCCAACAGACCTTGCTCTTCCGCCAGTACAGCTATGATAAAGTCGGTATGAGATTCAGGCAAAAAGCTTAGTTGCGACTGTGTCCCCTCCAGCCATCCTTTACCACTTAAACCACCAGAACCAATTGCAGTTTTGGACTGAATAATATTCCAACCGGTGCCCAGGGGATCACTCTCAGGATCTAAAAATGTCAATACCCGCTGCTTCTGATACTCTTTCATAAACATCCAAAGCAGAGGTAAGCAGGCTGCTGCCCCACCAATCGCCAAAAATATATAGCGCCACAATATTCCAGAAAACAGTAATACGAAAACCCCTGATGATGCAATCACTAGCGAAGTTCCCAAATCAGGCTGTTTCATGATTAGCAAGGTAGGCAAGGCAATTAACAGTAACACGATAACGCATTGTTTTAAGGTCGGGGGTAAAGGCCGACCTGCCAGGCAGTATGCCACCGTTAAAGGCAGCACCACTTTAATTATTTCCGAAGGCTGGATACGTATGCCTGGTAGCGCTAGCCAGCGCTGTGCACCTTTAGCACCTACTCCAAACAGCAGTACGCAGATCAACAAAATCACCCCGAAGGCATATACCCATGGCGCCCAGCGCTCCAGCAAAGAAGGGCTTATTTGCGCAATAACAATCATCGCCACAAAACCAATCCCCATTCTGACAGCTTGCCGGTAGACGTACCCCGAATCTTCCGCTGATGCACTGTACAAAACAAATAAGCCAAAGCAACACAACATCATTAACAGCACTAACAACGGCGCATCTAAATGGGTGTAGCTCCAGATACTGCGTCGATTACGCAAATGCGAACTAGAGTTTTGCATCGACCGAGAAAAGTCTTTGGTCATAACAGCTCCCCACCCCACTGCTCTGCTTCTGGATCGACCCCTAGTAAATACGCATCCATCACTTTCTTGGCAATTGGAGCTGCTGTACTGGAACCACCGCCGCCAAATTTACCGCCGTTTTCAACGATCACCGCTATGGCTATTTTCGGATCATCGACCGGCGCAAAAGCGATAAATAGCGCGTGATCACGATGTTTTTTCAATATTTTATGTTTGTTGTATCTCTCACCTTGTTTGATACCCACCACTTGCGCGGTGCCGGTTTTTCCGGCAATAATATAAGGAGAATTTTTACCAATTTTGCGGGCAGTGCCCCGCTTGCCATTAACCACTTCGACCATCCCGTTAATCACTGGCTCCCACAAATCGGGATTATTTAACTTAATATCTGCGGGGATAGGCTTGCGCCCTTGCATATCTGGCTGTTTTAAAACGACCCTGCCCTGGCGATCTACCTCACGAAAACCTTGTAATAACTTAGGCTGACGCCAGACTCCACGATTTGCCAACAACATAGCGGATGTAGCCAATTGCAGTGGCGTAGTTACTAAATATCCTTGGCCGATACTTATATTGAGCGAGTCACCTGGGTACCAAGCTTGTTTGTATTTACGTTTTTTCCAGCTTTTAGTAGGTAATAGCGCGGGTATTGCCTCAGGCAAATCTAGACTGGTGACTTTACCAAAACCAAACATATCCATATAGTGGGAGATATTATCCACCCCAGTTTTGTGGGCGGCATCGTAAAACCATACATCACATGACTGGGCAAGCGCTAAGTTCAGGTCTACTTTTCCATGCCCAGTGCGTTTCCAGTCCCGGTATTTACGTCGGTATCGGTCATCGGCGATAGTGTACCAACCGGGATCGAAAACCGTATGGTCGAGTGGGATACTGCCACTGTCTATTGCGGCGAGAGCGGTAATTGGTTTAATTGTTGAACCCGGTGGGTAACCACCGCGAATCGCACGATTAAATAAAGGCAGGTCCGGCGACTCACGTAATGCGTTGTAGTCTTTGTTCGATATGCCGGTGACAAACAAATTTGGATCGTAGCCCGGAGTTGACACTAGCGCTAGAATCCCCCCTGTTCGCGGATCAATCGCCACTACTGAAGCCCTTTCATTGACCAGTAATTTTTCTGTGATTTGCTGCAGTGGCAAATCAATAGTCAGCTGCAAATCTCTTCCTGGAATTGGCTCTATATCTTCCAGCACTCGGATCACTCGACCCCGCGCATTGGTCTCTACCTTGCGCATTCCAACAGTCCCGTGCAGTTCTGACTCGTAGAACTTTTCAATGCCTAATTTACCGATGTAATTAGTGGCTGAATAGTTCCTTTCATCGACCCTGTTCAGCTCTTTTTCGTTGATCCGTCCAACATACCCCATGGCGTGCACCAACGTTTCACCGTAGGGGTAAATGCGAATCAGATCAGATTCGACCCTAACACCGGGCAACCGATGATAATTGACCGAGAGTTTGGCAATTTCCTCAGGGGTCAGCTTAGAGCGCAGCATCACGGACTCATATGGCCGGCGCCGTCTTTTTAATCTTTTATTAAAGCGCTCTAAATCTCTTGCTGAAAGATCAATAATTGCGCCTACTCGCTGCACAATATCTTCAAGATCACCGCCCATTTCCTCTTTCAAAACGGTCACACTGTAACTGGGTTTATTATCGGCAATCAGCACGCCGGAGCGATCAAAAATCAAGCCTCTAGTGGGCTTTTCTGGTTTGAGTTGAATGCGGTTTTTATCGGAAATCGAGGAGTAGCGATCGTGCTCGACGATTTGCAAAAAATACATTCTGGAAACGAGAGCGCTCATCGCAATTAACACTAGCAAGAAAGCCAGCACAGCTCTTAACTGGAAGGTTCTTCGCTCTTGGGGATGATCTTTAAAGCGTGCGTATCCTGACATAAAACCTATTTATGGTATGGGTGCCCTTGGATGACTGTCCAAGCTCGATAAAGTTGTTCGGACAATAAAATCCGCACCATTGGATGGGGCAAAGTTAATGCTGATAAAGACCATTTTTGATCCGCTAACGCACTACACCTAGGATCTAAGCCGTCGGGGCCGCCAATTAACAGACACATATTTCGGCCATTCATTTGCCAGCTTTGCAACTGCTCGGATAGCTGTTCAGTCGACCAATTTTTGCCCGTTACTTCTAATGCAACTACCCAGTCGCCAGAGGGAATAGCGGCGAGCATTGCATCCCCTTCTTTTTTAATTGCACGACCGAGATCAGCACCTTTGCCACGGTGCCCCAAGGGAAGCTCAACGAGCTCAACACTCATCTCCCCAGGCATCCGCTTGTTGTACTCATTAAAGCCGGTAGTTACCCACGCGGGCATTTTACCACCCACTGCCAGTAATTTAATTTTCATAGATTGAAGACACTTGATTGCAGCTGCTAGAGTTAAGCACTAGCATCGATGATTTGCTCAGGCTTCATATCGAAGCGCCAAAGTTTTTCTAAATCGTACAATTCTCGAGCTTCAACAGTCAGTATATGGATAACTACGTCAGATAAATCAACAATGACCCAATCGCCACTTTTTTGCCCTTCACAGCTGATGGCATTAATCGAATGATTTTTTAATTCATCTTCCACGTTGCTAGCGATAGACACCACATGGCGTTTAGAAGTTCCGCTGCACACTATCATATAATCTGTGACGCTAGATTTTCCTCTAACATCGATAACTTCAATATCGTTAGCTTTTAAATCTTCAAGGACTGTTTCAGCTAATTTTATCACTTTTTTACTTTGCCTTTTAGGCTTACCTTATGACATATGTTCATACTCAAGTACGCGTTGAAGTGGCACGTGAGGTTATTGATACAAATGATGTTGATTAATATAAATTGCCACCGCAACCGGTAGCAAATATGAGTGTTTTTTATTTTTGATCTGCTGGCGAATTTCGCTAGCAGATATAGCAATGGGTGGCTGTTGGTAAAAATACAGACAACCGCCCGCTGCCGAACTTAATTTTTGTGCGTCAAAGATGCGCTGTGCAAAAAAAACCTGATGCTGCTCCACCTCTGGTTCGCCCTGTTTATACGCCTCATTTAAGTCTATATAAGGCGGCCTCTGCAACACTAAAATATGGCAATAATCGAGAAATTGCTGACTGTCTCGCCACTGCGGCAAGCTCATGAATGAGTCCATGCCAATCACCATCACTAGCGGTGTAGTAGCACCGAGTTCCCGACGCAGCTGTTTTAACGTGTCGATAGTATAAGACTGATCAGCTCGGTTTATCTCTCGTAAATCTAACTGCAGCTTAGCAGTTTTATCAACTACTAACTGCAACATTGCAATGCGCTGTTCAACCGAGGTTGTCGGCGCATTTTTGTGTACTGGTATTTTTGCTGGCAACAAGTGCACTTCATTGTTATCAAACAAAGCACTCGCTTGTAGCGCACCTTGGATGTGCCCCTGATGGACAGGATCAAAAGTGCCGCCCATAAATATGTACATATCTTTTGCCAACTGCATCACAACCTATTTAGCCAAGCCAACTACTGGCGTATTTCGCCATTCCCCAACACAATAAATTTTTGTGAGGTAAGCCCCTCTAGACCCACCGGACCTCTGACATGAATTTTATCAGTAGATATGCCTATTTCAGCTCCAAGACCGTATTCAAAACCATCGGCGAAGGCGGTAGAGGTATTAACCATCACCGAACTCGAATCAACCTGACGCAAAAATATACGTGATTTAGAATAATTTTCTGTGACTATGGCATCCGTATGAGCGGATCCGTAATGGTTAATATGCTCAATCGCCGCCGTTAAACCATCGACGATTTTGATCGACAGTATCGCCGCCAAATATTCTGTTGACCAATCTTGCTCAGTGGCGAGCAACATTTCAGGTACAATCACCCTACTCTGCGCACAACCGCGCAACTCTACTTGTTTTTGCAGATAAATAGCACAGAGCTCTGGCAATATGCGACTGGCGATATCCTTATGCACCAGCAGTGTCTCCATCGCATTACACACACCATAACGACGAGTTTTTGCATTAACTGCTATAGCAAGTGCTTTTTCCAGCTCGGCCTCATCGTCTACATAGACATGACAAATACCATCTAAGTGCTTAATAACTGGGACTTTCGCATCTCTGCTAATCCGTTCAATCAAACCTTTACCACCGCGTGGAATAATAACATCGACATGTTCGGTCATCGTGATCAATTTACCGACCACCTCTCTGTCGATAGTGTCGATCACTTGTACAACATCCGCTGGCAAGTTAGATTCTTCTAATCCTTGTGCAATACAAGCGGCAAGCGCCCGGTTGGAATGGATCGCCTCAGAGCCACCGCGCAGTATCGTAGCATTGCCTGATTTAAGACATAAGCTCGCAGCCTCTACGGTGACATTGGGCCGTGATTCATAAATAATACCGATCACCCCTAAAGGCACCCGCATTTTACCTAACTGAATACCGCTGTCCAAGTAATTCATGTCACTAATGCCACCAATAGGATCAGCTAAAGAGACGACTTGCTGTAAGCTCGCCATCATTTTATCAATCCCAGCATCATCAATTTTAAGCCTATCTAGCATAGGTGCAGATAAACCTTTAGCAATACCTTTTTGTAAATCTTCAGCATTTGCGGTCAAAAGTGCCGCGCGATTCTCATCTAAAGCCGCGGCCATGTGCTGCAGTGCGAGATTTTTTTGTTTTGAGTCGGCACTGGCGATAATTCGAGCCGCATTTTTCGCTCTGTCGCCTACCTCTAGCATGTATTGATCGACACTCATGATGATTAGCTCTTTATATACTTTATGTAGCTTGGCTTTAACTGTCACCTACCAGAGTGACCGCTATACTCGCTTCCCGAATTACTTACTTTCACCTGGATCGACGATCCCCATGCAGTGCTATTAATTCACTTTGAAGCCAAAAATTCACGTTTAGCTTTTTCTGTGGAACCTCTGAACGATATGCAATTAAACAACACAAAATGGCACGAATAACGGCATGCATTTAATCAGAGGTGCAAAGGGAATAGAATGTAATTATACTACGCTCTCAATCGCTTATTAACCCTTATCGATACAGATATCTGGCGCTATTTAAATATAATTTAAAATAATGACAAAAAACCAATCTAATTTTAATCAAAGTGCTACATTTTTTGAGCCATCACCCATTAAACTCGTCGCCTTGACGGCTGCTGTTATGCTTATCTGCATTTTGGCTAGTAGCGTGTTTATCTACGCTTTCGCCCAAAACCAAGCCAAGTTATATACCAGCAAGCAAGTTGACGGCATCAAACACCAGCTTGAGGTCAGCTTGCAGCCGATGATTTTAGCTAAAGACACCTTAAGTATGAGCTTTTATTTACGCAGCTTGCAAAAGGCTGAATTCATAAATGGTCTGACGCTGGTAAACACTAAGCGCAAACTATTGGCGAGAGCCGGTAACAGCAATGGTGATATGCAAAAAATTCAACTATTCAGCCAGCAGTTAGAAGTGGGCGAGCTAACCTTATTTATTAACACTGGCCCTGCCAACCACTTTTTTACCCAATTACTGTGGATTTTTTCAGTGCTAGCCGCACTCACCAGCCTCTGTGTCTTACTGGCGGTCGGCTATCTATCAAAAAAGATTTTAATTGACTTCAGTAACCAATACCGACCTCTTTTGCAACACCGCTTTGCCATGGAGCTAGCACAGGCAAAACAGCCCAGCACCCTTGCAACAGTAACACCCCCATCGACAGACGCCGTGTCTTTAGCTATAGTCGACTTAGATAGAGAGACCAATACCACCATTGAAACCACTCTAACTAGCTCCGCTGCAATAAATCCCATAACAGCACCCCGCCAGCAGAACCCCGAGAACCAGCAACTAGTCTCTTTACTCAAACCTGACGCTCAGCAGCGGATGCCACACTTCAAGCCTTTTAGCACTCACCCTGATGACAGCCATAAACCGCTAATCCAACCCGCTGAGCAAGAGATAGAATTAACTGAGTCCTTCCAAGCAGCTACAGAACAAGCCGGTACTTCTCTCAAGGAAAACCCGCTATTGCGCTCCCATCCACATGAAGAGCAATTAGATTTATACTCTTTAGAACACCAAACTGAGCTGAGTTTAAAAGCCGCTGACGCAGCCTATTTACTTTTTATTGACTGCAGTAGCGGCAGAGCACCTATTGAGGAGCCTGAAGAGCACCAAAAACTCTTGAGCCAATATCGTCGCCTTATTACTTTAGTGATCAATATTTATGGCGGTCATTTAGAACTGCTGGCCAATGGGGACATACGCGTTATGTTTGACGACCAAAGTACAGATGATAACCATGGCATTCAAGCCTTGTGTGCCGCTAAGTTATTTAATCAGCTGTACAAATACTATAACCACCGGCAAATCACTCGCATGCAGCCGACCCTCAACATCCAAATATCACTGGTGCGCGGCAATCGAAATAAAATAGAGTTGCTAAGGGAAGAGTCGCACTTTCTAACCTGCACCACCGCCTCAAACGAACTGATTAGCCACACTCCTTTAAGTGAAGTTAAAGCACTAAAAGATACCTTGCTAAAAGACGCTCATACTGAGCGCCAAGATGAAGACAAAATCTTAATCCTCAGTCTCAGCCCAAGTTATCAAGAATTATTGGAAAAGCAAGCCAGACACTTAGCTAAGAGCATTTAAACCCGACTGTCATTAATAACCCAAGCTACTTGCCGTCCCCCGTCAACTAGCTCGTTGAAAGCATCTGTTGGATATATTTTACCGTACAAGAGCTAGACCTTTGTCTAATTGATTCCAAGCTTAGTTATGTGATAATAGCTATTAGCTGAATCTGCTACTCAAAGTGAATAATAAGTATAATATTGGTTTTTAAGTAGGATTATATAATCTATATCAGCTGATATGCGTCCTACATTTTCTGTTTAAATGTACCCATGCATAAAACACTTAGCTGTTGCTAGTATTTTACAACCACCGTATTATCAATAACTTGCACTATGCAGTGACGCCAAATTATTAATTTCAGGTGTTAGCATATTAAATAGTAACAATCTGCTTCTATCAGCTTTCTTAAAATAGTTTTTTAAAATAAAAATAGGTTTATACATGCATTGCGTCACTTTCAGAACCAAATGGCAGTTACTCCAATACTTATCTCTGAGCAAACAGCCACTGAAAGTTTTGGCCATTCTAGTGAGCTTAATCGCAAATGACTTATCGGCAACCGAACAAGTGACCATCTCTTTAAGACCGGAAAATTTAAAAGGAAAAACTTACGAAATTGTTCAACAGCTCATCCAAGAAATAGAAAACATATCAAACCTTAACATTACACTTGTTATTGTGCCTGGAAAAAGAGCAACACAAATGCTCCGTAACCACCAAATTCACGCTGAATTATTTCGCATTGAGTCCTACCCGAAAATAGTTGCAGAAGCGATTATCATTCCCGCCTCAAAAATAACCGCAACCATTCACGCCTACAGTGCCAGTCTGGATTTTAAGATATCGGGCTGGAAAAGCTTAGAGCCATATTCAATAATAAATATACGTGGCTATATTTATCCAACCGAAAAGTTCCCCAACAAAAAGTTTATTGGGGCTGATTCAGTGATTCAAGCGTTCCAACTGCTAAATGCCAATCGAGCGGATATATTCACCATCAACGAAAGCGCAGCACACATTGCCCTGCAACACCCTCAGTTTAAACACTCCAAAATCAAACAATTGACTCCAGCACTGGAAAAAATCAAGTTCTATACTTTTTTCTCTGCTAAGTATCCTGATATTGCGGCTCAATATAATACTGCTCTACTGACGCTAAAAAAACAGGGTAAACTCGCTAAGATATTGACTGACAATCGATAATCTCTCAGAAACTCATGCCCCACAGAAATACTAAGTTAAGCGCGAAGTTAGCGTGTCACATTAAGTTTTAAGCCTTCTCTGCGCCTAAAAAACAGTTAGCATAAATTTATCACAGGCCAACCAAACCACGCTCTAGTTAAATAAACCTAATGTTCACCCTCGACCTTAGCAGCACGGTGATCCATCACTTTCTCAGCACCTAATCAGCCGCGGATTTAGGCGTAATAAATCCGCGTTTGACAGCTTAACTATCAACATCTTTAGTATCAGCTTCTGTTGATGCAACCACCAGCGCTTCAGCAACGACGACCTCTAACCGCTCTACACGCTGATAGCCTCTAGGCAATTTATTACCTCTACGGCCACGCTCACCCATGAAATGCTGTACATCACTAGGTTTTAAGCGTAGATGCTGCTTGCCTGAATGCACTAATAAGGTATCCGCTGGATTAAAGACGATCAATTCAATCAACAATTCTTCACGACTGCTGGCTCTGGCGGTCGGCACATTGATAATTTTATTGCCTTTACCTTTGCTCAGCTCCGGTAAGTCGGCAACCCTGAAGACCAACATCCGTCCCTCGTTAGTTACTGCAGCGAGTAGTTTATCCGCTGGATCTAAGGTATTTATGGCGGTGAGTATCTGGGCATTTTTGGAGAGCGTTAACGCAGCCTTGCCGTTCTTGGTCTTACTAGACAAATCTGCAATTGTGGTCAAAAACCCGTAGCCTGCATCGGATGAAAGGATGATTTTATTGCTGTCTGGGCCGGTTACCGCGGCATCGATGGTCGCCCCTTTGGGCATCGATATTCTACCGGTGATCGGCTCACCTTGACCACGTGCTGAGGGTAAATTATGGGGCTCTATGGTGTAGCTTCTACCTGTAGAATCGAGCAAAATCAAAGGCTGATTCATGCGCCCTTGGCAAGCTATTTTAAAGCTGTCTCCCGACTTATAACTCAGTCCTAGCGCATCTATATCGTGCCCTTTAGCCGCCCTTATCCAACCTTGTTTAGAGATAACTGCGGTCACTGGATCCGCGGATAGTAAATCTTTTTCGTCAAAGGCTTTCGCCTCTAGGCGCGCAACGATCGGTGAACGACGATCGTCACCATAAGCTTGCATGTCTTCTTTCAACTCTTTTTTGATTAAAGTTCGCATCCGCTGATCCGACCCTAAAATAAGTTCTAGTTTTTGTCGCTCTGTCGCCAACTCGTCTTGCTCACCCTTGATTTTGAACTCTTCCAGTTTCGCTAGATGACGAAGCTTTATATCTAGAATAGCGTTGGCTTGAATGTCAGATATATTAAAGCGCTGCATCATCACCGTTTTGGGATCATCTTGGGTGCGAATAATCTCGATAACTTCGTCTATATTCAGATAGGCGGCCATCAAGCCTTCTAATATATGCAATCTTTCCAAGACTTTATCTAATCGGTATTGTAAGCGCTTACGTACTACGCCGGTGCGCCAACTCAGCCATTCAGTCAGTATTTGTCGTAAATCTTTAACTTGTGGGCGCCCATCAACCCCGATCATGTTCATGTTGACTCTATAGGTACGCTCTAAGTCAGTAGAGGCGAACAAGTGCGCCATGAGCTGATCCAGATCGATGCGGTTGGATCTGGGTACTATTACCAAACGGGTCGGCTTTTCATGATCCGACTCATCTCTTAAATCTGCCACCATCGGCAATTTCTTCTGCTGCATTTGGCCGGCAATTTGCTCGAGGATTTTTGCCCCGGATACTTGGTGCGGCAGCGCGGTGATAATCACATCACCCTGCTCTTTGGTCCATAGAGCACGCATTCTGACCGAGCCGCGCCCGGTGGTATAAAGCTTATTTAAATCTTCTTTTGAAGAGATAATTTCAGCATCGGTTGGCATGTCTGGACCTGGTACAAATTCGCAAATTTCTGCCAAGCTGGCCCGCGGGTTTTCCAGTAGATGAATACAGGCGCTAGTGACTTCGCGCAAATTATGCGGTGGAATATCGGTAGCCATACCGACCGCGATACCAGTACCGCCATTGAGTAAAATATTTGGTAGCCGAGCCGGCAGCACCGTTGGCTCATTCATAGTACCGTCAAAGTTGGGTACCCAGTCGACAGTGCCCTGATTGATTTCCTGCAAAAGCACCTGCGAGTAGGCGGTTAAACGCGCTTCGGTGTAACGCATCGCGGCAAATGATTTCGGATCATCTGGCGCCCCCCAGTTTCCCTGGCCATCAATTAATGGATATCGATAGCTAAAAGGCTGGGCCATCAGCACCATCGCCTCATAACAGGCACTATCACCGTGCGGGTGATACTTACCTAGTACGTCACCGACGGTACGGGCAGATTTTTTATGTTTGGCGGTACTTTTCAGCCCTAGCTCACTCATCGCAAAAACGATGCGCCGCTGCACAGGTTTCATCCCATCGCCAACATGCGGAAGCGCCCGATCGAGAATAACGTACATTGAATAATCAAGGTAAGCTTTCTCGGTGAAATCTCTAAGTGGTAGTTTTTCTATGCTGTTATCAGTTGTGTAACTGGACATAATTTATCTGTTCACCTGTTCTACACTGTAATTTGAATGCTGATTATTGGTCGGCTAACACTTTGGCTAAATTACCCTTACTTTCCAACCAGACTTTTCGATCCGCCGCGCGCTTTTTCGCCAGTAGCATATCCATCATCTCATGGCTGTCATCACTTGGCTCTATAGTCAGTTGCACTAGGCGTCGAGTATCGGGATCCATAGTGGTTTCTCGCAGCTGTATGGGGTTCATTTCACCGAGTCCTTTAAACCGTTGCACATTGATTTTTACATTTTTTCGCTCGGCTTTAATGCGCTCTATAACACTATCTCGCTCGGCGTCATCCAGCGCGTAATAGACCTCTTTGGCCGCGTCTATTCTGTACAGCGGCGGCATCGCAACATAAATATGCCCCGCGGCAACTAACGGCTTAAAGTGCCGTAAAAAAAGCGCGCAAATGAGTGTCGCGATATGCGCACCGTCCGAATCGGCATCCGCTAAGATACATACTTTACCGTAGCGCAAACCACTGATATCTGGATTCCCTGGCTCGACACCCACTGCCACAGAAATATCATGGATTTCATTGGAGGCCAGAACTTCTGAAGAGTCTACCTCCCAAGAGTTTAATATTTTTCCGCGCAGTGCCATAATTGCTTGAAACTGTCGATCGCGCGCTTGCTTCGCCGATCCTCCGGCGGAGTCTCCCTCGACCAAAAACAACTCAGAACGCATCGTTTCCGAGCCGGCACAATCGGCCAGCTTACCCGGTAAAGCGGGCCCGGTAGTAATGCGTTTACGCACTACTTTTTTGCTTGATCGCAGCCGTTTTTGTGCATTTTCAATCACCGCTTCAGCAAGCTTTTCGCCATCTTCAACATGCTTGTTCAGCCACAGAGAAAAGGCATCTTTAATCGCACCTGAGATAAACGCCGCAATGTGTCTAGATGACAGACGCTCTTTAGTTTGACCGGCAAATTGCGGATCGCGCATTTTAGCCGAGAGAATATAACTGCAGCGCTCCCAAATATCTTCTGCGGTTAGCTTTACCCCACGCGGCAACAGCGATCTAAACTCGCAAAATTCGCGCATAGCCTCCAACAAACCGGTTCTAAAACCATTCACATGCGTGCCACCCACCACCGTCGGAATTAAGTTAACAAAACTTTCACACGTTAACTCGCCACCTTCAGGCAACCATTGCACCGCCCATTCGACAGCGTCTTCAGTGCCTTTTAAGCTGCCGACAAAAGGCTGCTGCGGTAAAGTTTCATAGACTTGCGTCATACCCGACAAATAGGCACTTATGCCATCTTCGTAGTACCAGTCTTCCCGTTCGACTTTTGCACCGCTTTGATCGATAAAGGAAATTTTAAGGCCCGGACACAATACCGCTTTAGCTCTTAGGTTATGTTTTAATTTATTAACGTGGTATTTAGCGGTATCAAAGTATTTCGGATCGGCTAAAAACTTAACCGTAGAGCCGGTATTGCGCTTGCCACATGTACCTATCACTTCCAGCTCTGATATTTTTTCACCGTCGGCGAAACCAATGCTGTGAATTTTCGAATCGCGCCGAATCTGTACTTCTAAACTCTTAGAGAGGGCGTTCACCACCGAGACACCCACCCCGTGCAAGCCACCGGAGAAACTGTATTCTCCCTCGCTAAACTTGGCGCCGGCATGCAACCTGGTCAATATCAATTCGACACCGCTAACTCCCTCTTCAGGATGTATATCAACCGGCATGCCTCGACCATTATCAGTCACGGATAAAAAACCATCCTTAAACAAGATCACATCAATTTGGTCAGCATGTCCGGCCAGCGCTTCATCCACAGAGTTATCGATAACCTCCTGCGCTAAATGATTGGGCTTATCTGTCTCTGTATACATGCCTGGACGGCGCCTCACTGGATCTAAGCCGGTGAGAACTTCTATCGAATCCGCTTGATATTTACTACTCATTTACGATTGATCCTACTTTATTGTTACAACTTTTAAATAAGTTTTTACTGGCTAATTACCCAACATCTCAGCGGCTGGCTAAATATGTGCACTCATTATATACACCTGAGATTTTTAACTCTGACTATTTTTTCTAACTGAACAACTACTACCTATGAGGCCTCTGAACAAAGTCAAAAATTTCGGGAATTACTAGCACAAAATTTTCAAAACTATGATTACCGCCCGCGGTGACTCTCTGCTCCACAGCCGCTAGCTTGGCGACAGCCTCTCGGTAATCTAGTGTTTCATCGGCTGTTTGGCTCAGTAACAGCATGCGCTCAGGATTTGCCACCACTGACACCTCCAATGCTTGCAGCTGTGAAATATGCTCAGTAGTTAACTGGTATTTGTGGGCGGTGTACAAGTTTTGGTTTTCACCTAACAGCCCTTTAAGTAAACGATAAGGATAAACAGCCGGATTTATTAAAACAGCCCAGCACTGAGGATATTGTTGCGCCAACCAAATACTGTAATAACCACCCAGCGAACTGCCGATCAGTAATATATTAGCAGCTGGCTGTGCATTTATAGCCACCTCAATAAGCTGCAGTAATTGCGTAATCGCAACTGCAGGCTGGTAATTTACGGCGGGAATAATAAGCTGCCAACTTTGCTCTTTAGCCACTTTGTGCTGCGTAACGTACGTCTGTAATTGCTGAGCTTTGGTCGATAGTGGTGAGCTATTAAAACCGTGAATGTAGATCACAGTTAATGACATACTGGTTATCCTTACAGTGTTTTACCTTGCAAACTACCTAAGCAGACGATCAGTTGCAAGTATTTGTTCTAATTTCTGCCAGTTCAGCGCTATCTAGCTCGCTGGAACCCGATGCACAGTAGTGCTGATTTTGCCGTCAGGATGTAATTCCAGTAGCCGATAGCCCGGTGCCGCTAAGTGAGGATTATCCTCCAACACTGGCGTTATTTGCCGCTCTTTAAATTGCGGTGCAGTCGCCGGTGTACAAAATAACTCAATCTGACCTTTTTTTAAGTGCTGCTC
Organism: Oceanospirillales bacterium; assembly: GCA_029027825.1. Taxonomy (GTDB): domain Bacteria; phylum Pseudomonadota; class Gammaproteobacteria; order Pseudomonadales; family Balneatricaceae; genus Rs1. The sequence continues at coordinate 3,550,749 of CP093399.1, forward strand.
TTGATGAAGATGACCAAAGGTAATCGCCCTGATTTTTGTCAGCGACTTAAGCACTCGCCAAAATTCACTGCTATTACCAAGTTTTATCGCATCTTGCCACAAGCTACCAAATTCTACAGGCGGATGGTGCAGTGCCAGCAATATATGTGAGACCGTCAACTGCTCCACTTTAGACAAGCAGCATAATTCAGCATCACTGAGCGAGCCACTACCTAACCCATTAGCTGCAGCTGTGCTGTCCAGTAATACAATAGCCCAATTTCCATCGATAACAATGTTGCGCCGCATGTCCACAAAAGTCTGCATCACCTGCATATCGTCGTGGTTTCCCGCCAGCCAGTGAGTTTGATTAGCGAGGTGCTGGGTTTTATCTAATACCCGCTGATAGACACTCACTTTCGCGCAATGTGCCAAATCACCAGTTAACAGCAAGTGATCAAAGTTAGCTAAAGGTAATTGCTGGCTCTCAACATGGTTGATCACGGCGTCTAAACGCTGATCTGGATCGTAGCCTTTAAATGCTGTCAGGGGAGTTTCTTGCAAGTGACAATCAGTTATCTGCAATAATTTTATTGATTTATTCATAGGCTGATAAACACTTATTTAAAATTTCATGACTTTGATAACCCTGCGTCAAACAATGACTCAGCCACTGAGCCAAATAATCATTTAGTTGAATTTTCTCATCGACTTGATACATCGATTTATTCGGATAACGGTATTTCCCCAACAATTGTGAACCTCTAGTAGGACTGATCACTTCTGCCATTCTTGCGTCATGGTATAAGCGAACCACTAATTGCGGACTGAGCCAGCGATGAATATCAGCACTGTCGTCAGCAGTCAAAAACTGCTGCACAATCAACAGCGTACTGGTAAATTTGAACCTCTCCTGCACACTGATGCTGACCTTCGACTGCCGTTCTGCCACATCGACAATGAAGTCACGCTGCTGACAGCCATCAATATCGGGTAGCAATTTTGACAACCTTGCATAGTTCGCTTCACACAGCGCCATTTGCCGGGTTAAATCTGGTACGTACTTGGACTTCATGGGATTAATTCTACTTTCCTTATTCTGCGAAACCTCAGCATACAGATGCGCAGAATGATAATCGTAAATTTGCACACAACACCACTAGCTGAAGTTTATATACTCCTGGGTCAGTTACGTCAGTGCAGTGAGGCCAGACTTGTCTTTACTAGCCAATTTTCTGACTATTGAGCTGCAGCCACTGCAACGCAATGATGGCAATTGCATTGTCAATCTCACCACTTTTCAACATGGAAAATGCGACTGCAGCAGGTAGTACGTGCACTTTAATGTCCTCTCCTTCCTCAGCTAGACCATATACTCCACCGGCAATAGTCGAGTCAATATTGGCACAAAACAAATCGATGTACTCTCGCACCCCACCTGGACTAGGGGTAAATTTATAAATGTGTTCTAACCCTTGGATTTTAAGACCTGTCTCTTCAAAACACTCGCGCGCGGCGACACTTTCAATGTTCTCATTAGGCTCGACAATACCAGCCACTACCTCAAGTAACCACGGGCTTTTAGACTGACCTAACGCGCCGATCCTAAACTGCTCCACCATCACTACGGTATCTCGTGCGGCATCATAAAGTAAAACCGCCACCACATTTGGCTTGTCGATCAGATCACGCTTGACGCTGATAGACTCACCGCCAAAACTTCGATGCCGCACATTCAACTCTCTCAATTGATAAAAGCTTTCAGCAATCAACAGATCATCCAGTACTTCAACATCTTGTCGATTGAATTGCGGCTGCCAAGGACCGTTCGACGCAGTTTTTTTATCCATAAATCACCGCCTGTTATTAAATACGAAACTGCTTAAAGCTTACAACTCAGACAGTCTTCAAAATCTAGCTCTGCTAATTCCCGACGCTCTAGCAAGGCAGTTTTTAGTCTTTGCTGCAGCTCTATAGCGAGAGCTTCATCGGCTTTAATCGCCGCTCTGGCACACAGATCAACCAATACGTTGAGTTCATCTACAGTAAAATCATTCATGGTTTTTCCTCTTCAATTATATTTGTATGTGTTCAACCAGCAACTGCACACTGCGCTTACCGCGAAATTCGTTAACATCTAACTTATAGACGACCCGCACTTGCTCTATCGATTCATCAGGCCAAACACTCTCGTCAATATTAAAATAAATAGCGTCAATTGCCAGACCTGTTTCTGGCTCCATTAACACTAATTTCAAGTGCTTTTTACCCACAATTCGCTGCTGGATAATTTTAAATTGATTATCAAATAACGGCTCATTAAAACTGTGCCCCCAGGGGCCTGCATCACGAAATAAAGTCGCGAGCTGAATATTGATATCCGCTGCCACTAAAGGCCCATCAGTCAACAGGGTTAAAGTTAAATTGTCTTTATCGACGGATGCCTGCACCACCTGATCAAAAGCTAGTTTAAATCGTTCGAGATCACTGGCTGCAATAGTTAACCCTGACGCCATCGCATGACCACCAAATTTTTTAATCAACCCGGGGTTTCTGGCGGCAATTAACGCTAACCCATCTCTTAAATGATAACCGGGAATGGATCGAGCAGAGCCTTTCAACTCGCCGCTATCACCCGGCGCAAAGGCAACCACTGGCCGATGCAGTTTATCTTTGATACGCGAGGCGAGAATTCCAATCACCCCTTGATGCCACGAACTATCATATAGACACAGCCCGATTGGCAGAGTTTTTCCGACCTCCCCCTCCCCTGACTGATCAGCTAGGTCGGACTCGATCTTTTCTAAGAATTGCAGTGCCTGACTTTGCATGCCCTGCTCTATCTCTCGCCTCTCTATATTGAGTCGATCTAAAGTGAGCGCATATTCGCGCGCAACTTCTTGATCCTCACACAACAGGCACTCAATTCCGATTGACATGTCGTCTAAACGACCCGCTGCGTTCAGCCTAGGCGCTACAGCAAAACCTAAATCACTGGCTACCAAGGTATCTAGTCGACGGTTGGCTATTTCCAATAACGCCTTTAAGCCCGGGCGCATACGACCGGCGCGAATCCGCTGCAATCCCTGATAAACTAGAGTACGATTATTGTGCTCAAGTGGCACTACATCTGCCACGGTGCCTAAGGCGACTAAGTCTAGCAGCGAAGCTAAATTAGGTGGCGCTATCGATTGTCGAGTGAACCACTCCATAGCCTGCAACTTGCGACGCAGGGCAATTAGCAGATAAAAAACCACTCCCACCCCACAAGTTGACTTTGCGCCAAACAGACAATCTTTACGGTTAGGATTAACTATTGCGATAGCATCGGGCAGCTCGTCACCGGCGAGATGGTGATCGGTTACCACCACGTCTATGCCAAGTGAATTAGCTTTTGCCACACCTTCAATACTAGAGACGCCATTATCTACGGTAATAATTAGCTGCGGCTCATCTTGGGCTGCCACTTCAACAATTTCAGGAGATAAACCATAGCCAAATTCAAACCGGTTAGGCACTAAGTAATCAACATCAGCGACCCCCATCATCCGCAAGCCAAGCATTAACACCACAGTGCTGGTTGCGCCATCGCAATCGAAGTCTCCGATCACTAGCACTTTTTCCGCTTCAGTGATGGCCCTAGCGACTCTGTCGGTGGCAATGTCTATATCTTTTAAACCTGAATCCGGCAATAAATCTTTTAAGGCACGCCCTAATTGCGCTTGATCAGTAATGCCACGCGCCGCATACACTTTAGCTAAAGGCTCTGCTACCTGCGAAAAAATAGCGGCGTTATAATCAATACTAGCTCTTCTTTTTATTTCAACTTTATGCACTTATTGAACCATTGTGATGGATTAATTAACATTTCTAAACGATGGGAATTTAATTTGGGCTGGGAAACAGCTGATCTGTTTTACCTGTGTAGTGATACACGACTAATCCAATCCACTCTTTCAGAGTAAAACTTAAATCTCTGACATGCATCCAATACTTAGGTTCAAGACGCAAACCATCGGCCGTGTTTGAGTAGTAATCAACCGGGTAGGCGATCACATCCCAACCTCTCAATCTGAAGATCCCCATAGACCTTGGCATATGAAAAGCAGACGTCACCAGCAGCCAGCGCCCCGCTGGTCGCGCCCCTAACAACTCTTCACTTAAGGTGGCATTTTCATAGGTGTTTCTGGACTGTTTCTCCCATAAAACTCTCTGCCCAACTCCCTGCTCTAAAAACCACTTTTGCATAGCGCTGCCAGCAACACTCTCAGGGTGCAGCAAGCTGCCACTGCCTCCGGTAAAGATGATTTTGGCATTTGGATAAGCTCGCGCTAAAGCAGGTATCGCCATCATTCTTTCGGCGGCCTGATTAAACTGCGCCACTTGCCATTCTAACCCTAAGCCACCCCTTTCTGCGCCACCTAAAATGATAATCCCCTCAATGTCTTTCTCCATAGTAGCCGGTCTGGGAAAACGCTTTTCCAAGGGCCTTAATAAAACATCAGCCACCGGAAAAAACATGATGATTAACAGGCAAGCTAAACTGCCACTTAACAATCTTAATCCCCATTTTGAGTTTCCGGCAATCAAGGCTGTAGAGATAAAAATTAAAATAATAAGAAAATGATCTGGACTGGCAACAAACCAAAATATTTTTGACAATATATAAAACAAATCCATCGTTACACCTTAATAAATTGAGATAAAAACTAGTCGAACTCAGTAAATGCCAATAGCTGTCGCCATTAAAAAAGGCCCGTTAACACGAGCCTCTGGCTATTCATTCAAGCTAATTTAAATAAGTTTATCAAGCATATATTTCTGTACCGCTGACAAATCATTAGCGATAACATCAAACGATTCTGGACGTTCGAATAAGCCAGTCAAATGCTCAGGCAACGGCGGAACTTCAAGACCTGCCTGAGCAATAGCATCGGGAAACTTAACTGGATGAGCTGTCGCCAAGGTAATCATAGGTATTGATTTATCAGCATTTAAGTCCCGTCCTGCCTGCACACCTATAGCAGTGTGGGGATCAAGTAGATAGCCAGTTTCAGCGTGTACTTGTTTTATGGTAGCGCAAGTTTGCTGATCACTGATTGCCGCACTATCAAAAATAGTCTTAAGCTTATCAGCTTGCTCTTTGGGCAGAGCAACCGACCCGGTTTTAAAGCGGTTAAGTAATTCATTAATTGCCGCCCCATCTTGATTGTAAAGATCGAAAAGCAAACGCTCAAAATTAGATGAGACCATGATATCCATTGACGGAGACAAGGTATGCTGTAAAGGACTTTTAGAGATGTCATTTGCGGAGATGGCGCGATGCAATATATCATTGCTGTTAGTGGCGACCACCAATTGCTTTATCGGCAAACCCATTTGTTTTGCTAGGTAGCCTGCAAATATATCGCCAAAATTACCGGTAGGCACCGAGAAAGAAACTTCCCTGTGTGGCCCACCCAGCGCAATCGAGGCGCTAAAATAATAGACTATTTGCGACATAATGCGCGCCCAATTGATCGAGTTAACCGCTCCTAACTTACGTCCTTGTAAAAAGCCTTGATCGGCAAAACTGGCTTTTACCATTTCCTGACAATCATCAAAATTACCAGAAATAGCTATATTGTGCACATTATCACTCAGTACACAGGTCATCTGCCGACGTTGCACTTCAGATACTTTGTTGTGCGGGTGCATGATAAATATATCCACGCACTCACTGTGACGGCACCCCTCAATAGCAGCCGAGCCAGTATCGCCAGATGTCGCCCCTAAAATAACCAGTTTTTCAGCGCGCTTTTTTAAAAAATGATCCATTAGCCGACCCAAAAGCTGTAACGCAAAATCTTTAAACGCTAAGGTCGGACCGTGGAACAACTCTAAAACCCATTCATTACTGCCAAGCTCTTTTAACGGTGCAACAGCACTGTGATCAAAACCATCATAAGTTTCGTCAATCATCTGTTTTAGCTCGATATCGTTGACGCTACCCGCAATGAAGGGAGATATGATTTTAAAGGCCAAGTCTGCATAACTTAAACCGGACCAAGCAGCAATTTCTGCACGACTAAATACCGGTAGTTCTTTCGGCACATACAAGCCGCCGTCACTAGCTAAACCAGCTAACAGTACTTCTTCGAAATTTAATTCAGCCGCCTGACCGCGAGTAGATATATATTTCATGTTTTGCTACCTTATAAATGTTCTACACGGATTCTAGTAACTACACCTAAGGTGCTTTCAAGAGCTTCGATAGTGGCTATCGCTTGATTCATTTTATGCTCGACCACGCTTTGCGTAAGCAGTATAACCGGGACATAATCTTGGTCTGTTTCTTTTTGCACTATGGCTTCAATGTTAATGCCGTAGTCACCTAATATTTTAGTGACTGCCGCTAATACTCCAGGCTTTTCAGCCGCCTTAATGTGCAGATAATAGCCCGTCTCAGTTTGATCCATAGCTAATACTGGGGTGTTTAGCAGTTGCTCCGATTGAAAACCTAGTGGTGGAACAGCAACTGCCTGTGCGCTATTTAAATTGCGAGCAATATCAATAATATCGGCAATCACAGCAGACGCTGTTGCCTCGTCTCCAGCACCCGCACCATAATGCAAGGTTTGACCGACGGCGTCAGCGTCTACCAACACTGCATTCATCACACCATTGACGTTAGCTAATAAGGTTTGTTTGGGAATCATGGTCGGATGAACCCGCAGCTCTATCCCCTGTGCGGTTCTTCTAGCGATCCCTAAATGTTTAATCCGATAACCGAGTTCATCCGCAAATTTGACATCTTCAGCCGTTACTTTACCAATACCTTCGGTATAAGCTTTGTCGAACTGTAGTGGAATACCATAGGCGATTGACGCCATAATGGTTAATTTATGTGCGGCATCGATACCTTCAACATCGAAAGTAGGATCGGCCTCAGCATAGCCAAGCACTTGAGCCTCTGCTAATACATCGGTAAAATCTCGACCTTTTTGCTGCATTTCAGTCAAAATAAAGTTGCCCGTACCGTTGATAATACCAGCGATGCTATTAATTTGATTCGCCGCTAACCCCTCGCGCAGCGCCTTGATAATTGGGATGCCGCCCGCCACCGCCGATTCAAAAGCCACGATCACATTATGCTTTTTCGCCGCGGCAAAAATCTGATTGCCGTGCTCCGCTATCAATGCTTTATTGGCCGTCACTACATGCTTACCATTTTCGATGGCCAACATCACAAGCTTCAAGGCAACTTCATAGCCCCCTATCAATTCAACAACAATATCAACGTCGGGATTTACAGCGACCTCAAAAATATCACGGGTGGTATTTATACCGGTGGTAATGCAATTAGGATGGTCACGGCGAGCGCCAATTTGTTCGATAATAATGTCGCATCCAACACGGCGGCTAATCTCTTGCGCATTGCGTGTTAATACATTAAATGTACCGCTACCAACAGTACCCAAACCACATATTCCAATTTTTACCGGTTTCAAACTAAACCCTCGCAATCAACTTTACTCTGATTATTTTTCAATACGAAAAATAGTGGACCGATAGTATATCTAAGATAGACAGCACAAACTATTACCAGATTATTAATTAATCAAAGTATTTCGTATTAATAGACAGCACTTAAAAATATATAGACTAAAGTGCCGACAGGATGCCATTTACGAGTGTTTTAATGCGTCTGACGAGGCTGCCTAGCATTTAATTGGATTGATGCACTTTAATTGGGGTTGGGGTTGTTGGGATCAATACATTTCCTGATTAGCCATGTGTCTCCGCCACAGTGCAGCAAAAGATGCTTTTAATCTCTTCTCTGTGTCCCCTGTGCCCTCTGTGGTAAAACCAATCCTTTAAAGATTTTTTCACCACAGAGGACACGGAGGCGCTGCGCTGCACAGAGGGAAAACAAAACACTACCTGATTAGTGCTGTGTCTTCATAGACTAACCTAAAGTAAAAAAAAATTACAAATAAATGACCTGGCTATAATCTAAACTATTATTAAATGATAAAAATATATTATGACTTCGCTTAACTTGTTGGAATTAATCACTTTGTTAAACAGCTGTCAAGTCAAGCGGAGTATGATGGTCAATCAGGAAACATTTTGATCGCGACAAAGTGTAACGAAGAAAATTCTGTAGGCTCGATAAGTTACTTATTTCGAGCGGTTTAAATTCATCAGTCTTAAAACTATAAACGTGAGCGACTTTCGATTGAATAAAACTCACTAAACGACCAACTAAACCTCCTATAAGGCTTAGCAAGACGCTTAATGTAGAGTAATTTATCAGAGCAAGCCCAAGTCATTTAACAAGCTTTTTGTGGAAGCGAACCCAGCAATTTTCACCCCTGCTTCGGTAAAGATGGAAGGGGTAGCATTCACTCCCAACTCATGCCCTAAACGAAACTGCTTGTTCACTGGGTTATCACATTTAATACTGGCAATCCGCTGTTTTGACTTAGCGGCAGTTAACGCTACGGCAGGATCTTTCGCACACCATATCGACTCCATTTGCCGCGCAACATCAGATCCAACGCCCGCCCGAGGAAACGCCATGTACTTAATGGTCACTCCATTTTTCTGCAATTGCGGGATCGCTTTGTGTAACTTTTGACAATAGTAACAATCAATGTCTGTAAATACCGTGATCGCTGCTTTTTCTTCGCCGATAGCGGCGTACACTATTTGCTCTTTTACTGGCACTTTAGCTAAGGTCTTCGCCACCCTAGCCTGAAACTTTCGCTCGGACAGGTTGACAAAACCGTGATCTAAACTCAGATTATACATCTGCCCGATCATCAGGTATTCAGCTTTAGCATCTGAAAATATTACCTCACCTGTTTTCAAAGTAATTTCGTACATACCAGGCCATGGAGACTCGACTAGACTTGCAACTGCTATATTGGGATTAATAGTCTTCAATTTTTTAGCAATTGATTCTTCGAGGGAAACTGCGACAGCATTGACCGACAACGATAACAACAACGTCATTAACACTATCAATTTGTTACTCAACCGTGATTTCTTATACAACATATTTTTTTCCATATAATACAACGTCAACCTTTCAGCGCTAAAATTAGTGAAGCAGGACTTATCTTGATAATGATAAGTATATAAAGTTCAGATTTTACTCAATTATTTACCATATTATGGCATTATACGTGAATAACATTGGGTACTAGACACTTCTGCATGCCCCAGCATACTTTGCACCCACAGCAAATTAGCGCCATTTTCTAACAAGTGCGTTGCGAAAGCTCTCCTCAAGCTCTCAGGTGATACCGGCTGGGTAATTAAGGCCTGCTGGGCATAGCATTGCATACGATACCAAAAGGTTTGTCTAGTCATCTTTCCCGCCCTATTACTGAGAAACAGCCAATCATTAACCGGTTGCTTTTCGGCATTTTTTCGCACTGTTTTTAAGTACTTTTTTAACCAAAACAGCGCTTCACTGGTCAACGGCACAGCCCGAGACTGGGCAGCGCCTTGCGCTAGGCTAATTAAACCTAGCTGCAGATTAACTTGCTGCAAACGCAAGCCAATCAACTCTGATATTTTCATTCCCGTTGCATATAACATTTCCAACATGGCTTTATCTCTAAGGCCAATATTACTGGTAGCATTAGGCGCAGCTAACAATTTATCAACTTCTTGGAGTGATAAGCCGATCGGTACTGGACGGTGATTTTTTGCCGACTTAATCCCAAAGCATGGATCTGATTGTATTTTTTTACTGATCAGCAACTGCCGATAAAAGCCCTTTAAACAAGAGACAATACGCGCGTTGGAGCTAGGTTTGAAATTTTCTGTCATCCGCCATATCAAGTAGCGACTTAACACTGCATTATCAACATCGATAATCGATAACTGCGAATCCTGTAACCAGCTATTAAAATGTAACAGATCTTGCCGGTAGGCCGCTAAGGTATTTTCCGCTTTCGCACAATCATCGGCTAAGTACGCTAAATATAAACCGATCAATTGTAAATTTGCCTCGTCAAGGCTGGATGTAGAGCAGGGTCCATTATCTCCAGCAGGCACTCTCGCCACTAACGAAACACTTTAACAGTAGCAATATTCTCTATTAATACTGGATAAGTGACCAGACCTTGCTCAACTCGGCGCCGCATCATAATTTTATCCGTTTCCACCTCTAACAAAATACCATCAAACTCTTTACCTAACTTAGTTCTTAAACGAATTTCCGTACCTTCAAAGCCAACCAGCTCTTCAACCGACACAATTCGATACCTAGGAGCTCGATTGATTTTTTGAATTTCTTGTTCTTTAATACCTGCCAGTAAAGTCTGTTTGTTAGCTTCATTATCAGATTCTAATATTACAATTTTCGCTCCCCTCAACAGAGAAAGGTAGCGAGTAGAAGTCTTTTTAGTGTTGACAGTCAAACTCAAATTTTTACTCTTGAGCACATCAAAATTGACACTTAAAACATCCGGTAAATAAAGCGCCTCTTTCGGAGCTAAACGCATCACGACATTTGCTCTGGGCTCAAAAAACTCCAATATACTGCTATCTAATTCAAGCTCTTGAACCTCAGTATTTCCTAACATTTTAAGTAGCACACTCGCTTTAAAGTATTTTGCGTAATCAGCCTCTGAAATAGTTTCTTGCTTGGCACAATACTTAAGGCGCTTAAGATTAAAGCCAACGTCTGTAACACTCAATAATGCATGCGATACTTTTGCCTGACTTAGAACAGTTCGATCATAAAAGTCGAAAGAAATTTTATTGCTCAACTCAAATTCAAAAAGCCCTTTAGCCAATCCTGGTACACTCGCAGCAATTGACATACGAAGCACCTTATTAGAAGCATCCGACGATATTTTTACCTGTGCATCACCTTGTAATTTGGTTAGACCCAACTGCTCAGCAAGTGTAATAAAACTTTTCTCTTTTGCACAAGCGACCGCCCAAAGAGCTTGCTTTTCTTGCCTATCAGACCAAGAGCGATTTTTAGTACGAAAAAAATCAGCATCCAAAGAAAATATGACGCCTTTAAATTGAAAAGTTAAATTACTGGGAAGTGATCCTTTAAACCAATGATCTGCAGAAAAAATAGCTAGAGCACTGCCAGTTATTTTATGTATCTTATCTTTAGTAACTACATTTTTGTACCCTACTGGATCTATCTGGATACGGAGTATCTTAATATTTCCCTTAAAATCGATATCAAAACCTGAAAACTGAAGATCTGCTAGCGGCGAGAACTGCTCTACTAAAACAGAGATTAGTTGTTTTGCTTTATACTGATAATAATAATACCCTCCTCCAACACCAACAACCGTCAGCAGCAGCAGGTAGACTAATCCGATAATTGCTTTTTTTAACATTTTTATCCGCCTATCGCTAACCTAATCTTGCAACATTCTATTCTAATACACACAATATAATCATAGCAGAGAAGTTACTCCTCCCCACTCAATAATTTTTCAATTTTGCTCTAATAGCTGAATCAGACCTCACTGCACCACAAAGCGCAAGCTCTTGATTCACTTTGAAATCACCAACTCAAGTAACAGAGAAACATTTCTTAATCTAAAAAGCATTACCTAAGAAACATAGTACCTACATCTAATGACTAAGTAAAAACCATCACCCAAACCAGCAAAATTAAACCACCTATCCTGAATAATATAAATAGCTCAGTATTAAGGCAAAAAAAAAGACGACCTAAGTCGTCTTTCATTGATTAATCTAAAAAGATCAACCCAACTTCTCTTTAATACGTGCAGACTTACCACTTAGCTCGCGCAAGTAATAAAGTTTAGCTTGGCGAACATCACCACGACGCTTAACTTCAATCTCTTCAACGATTTTGCTGAAAGTCTGGAACGTACGCTCAACACCGACACCGTGCGACATTTTACGCACTGTGAATGCAGAGTTAAGAGCTCTGTTACGAACGCCAATTACCACACCTTCGTATGCTTGTAGACGACTGCGAGTTCCCTCAACAACACGTACTTTAACAATTACTGTATCCCCTGGGCCAAAAGTAGGGATTTCTTTAGTCATTTGTTCAGCTTCAATTTGCTGAATAATAGAGTTCTTACCGCTCATGCGTAGCTCCTAATGTTAACTGCCAGACTTATCAGTCTCACAGATATATTCTTCTAATAACTGCTGCTGTTGTTCATTTAGATCTAATGCCTGCAATAAATCAGGGCGCCTTTCAAAGGTTCTACCCAATTGCTGTTTCAAACGCCAGCGTTTGATTTTGGCATGATCTCCACTCAGCAGCACTCCAGGTACTTTGCTATCATCAAAAATCTCTGGTCGCGTATAGTGCGGACAATCAAGAAGACCTTCTGCGAAGGAATCCTCAGTTGCTGAATCCACGTGTCCTAGCACCTCAGGCACTAGACGGGAAACAGCATCTATGATGGTCATGGTCGGCAATTCACCGCCACTTAATACGAAATCTCCCAGGGAAATTTCCATATCAATGTCCGATTCTATTAAGCGCTCATCTATACCTTCGTAGCGCCCTGCAACTAAAATCAAGTTTTCTAATGATCTAAGCTCTTCAACTAGTGCGTGATCAAGCTTTCGCCCTTGGGGGGAGAGATAAATAACTTTAGCTTCCCCAGGTGCCGACAACTTAGCTGCCTGTATCGCACTTCGCAATGGCTGTACTTTCATCAACATACCGGGACCACCACCAAAAGGTCGGTCATCCACAGTACGATGCTTGTCAGTTGTGAAATCTCGAGGATTCCAACAATCAACTTGTATCAAGCCACGCTTAACTGCCCTTCCCGTCACCCCAAAGCCTGTTACAGCTTCGAACATTTCCGGAAAAAGCGACACCACACCAAACCACACTACTTAGAACTCAGGGTCCCAATCGACCCGCATAGTACCTGTTTCCAAGTTGATTTCTTTGACCACTTGATCGGGAAGATACGGAATCATACGCTCACGTGAATCGATGCTATTACTATCACCTTTCACGATTAACACATCATTCGATCCTGTTTCAATCAGATGGCTTACTTTACCTAACAGTTGATCAGATAAAGTATAAACAGTTAATTGCTCCAACTGACTCCAGTAGTATTCCCCAAGCGCTAACTTAGGCAATAGCGAACGCTCTATTGCAATATCAGCACCGCAGTACTGACGGGCAATATCTCGATCATCTACTTTAATCAATTTAGCAACTAGACCCTTACCGTGCTTTCGAGAAGTTTCAACATGAATAGGAACCCACTGTCCATCGCGCTTGATTAACCAAGGCTTGTAACTGAGGAGACCTTCCATAGGCTCAGTGTGAGAATAGATTTTCAGCCATCCTTTAACACCGTAAACCGAGGTGATTTGACCGACAATAGTCAGATCTTCTGTTTTATACGTTTTCATCGAGAACCTTTAAGGGCAGACAATTAAGCTGCTTTTTTCGCGTCTTTAATCAGCTGCGCAACACGCTCTGAAGGTTGAGCGCCTTTGCCCATCCAGTATTCAACACGATCTAAGCTAATACGCAAAGCTTCTTCTTGGCCCTTAGCGATAGGGTTGAAGAAACCTAGACGCTCAATAAAGCGACCATCACGCGCATTGCGCGAATCAGCAACAGTGATGTGATAAAATGGACGCTTCTTAGCGCCGCCACGAGATAAACGAATAGTGACCATATAGTGATCCTTTATATATTGCGTGGGTGTTAATATTACCCAACGTTAGTTTTCCTGTCAGCAAGTTCAAATTCTATGAATTCCACTTACCCCAGTACGGTATTTTGACAATAAAGACAAAAAAATTCCGAGGCGGGATTCTACGTCATTTAGAGGCAAAAGTGAAGCCTACAGCTTCAATTTCCAACTTTCTTACCAGATCCGAGTACAAGCTATTGATGTTACGGAGGTTTAAAAAAAACGCTGGTAGATATTAGCTGAATCAGTGAATTCACTGTTCCGCAGAGCGCAAGCTATTGATTCACTTTGAAACCACGGATTCAGGTATTAATATGATACCTCTCTATCTAGTTTATCAGAAAAGCCTCTGAGTATTTATAAGCCATCTCACACGGCAAAAAACACTGGTCACGGCAGGCCTCTCTTAAAACAGCACCTTATTTAACTCATCACTTGCTTGGTTTACTCTTGCGAATATAAAACCTGGAATTTTCTGTAATATTAATACCACTGCCTCGAAGTTTAAATAGCAGTGAAGCGGTTGTATTGATGAGTTGATTATCCCCATTTACCGTAACTAAGCTTTCTAGCTGATAAATCCGATCTCGTAAATATTTTGCCCCATCATTAGTATGCAGCCCCGCCACTAAGCCAACATGAATCAGCATCGTCACTACAAACACTATTCTAAAACTTAATTTTTTACTTTTATGACGTAGCTTCTGCTGCGCCACTATCGCTCCAGGCCAACCAAAAAACAGCGAACACAAGTGAAGCCTACCTTCAGAGGTGCGCCATTCCTTATTCTTAGCGGCTTGTTTATCTTTTGCGTAAACGAAATAAGTTACAATACTAGCAATGATATAAATAGGAAAAATAATTAGCGGCATAAAGCCCAGATAATACGACCCTGCCAGACTGGCTGTTAATGCTAAAACTGGGAAATAGTTATAATTCATACTCTCTCACTGAAAACATGGTCATGCGCTTAATCAACACTGATTAGAGGTGCTTACAATTATTCTATTTTAAAACTTCTGTTTATTACGCACTTCGCCTCCTAGGCTAGGAAAAACACGCGGTTTGCCCATAGTCATCTTAAAAACCGTTGCTTATACCGGCTTTCCATGTGATAACTTTAAAGTGCACAAGACAGATTGCGACACTTATCACATTTAGCTTTCTTCTTTTAACTCCCTGTAGCGGTTATTACTAAAAGGCATAGAATGTTGATTAAAAAAACAATCATCACAATCGCAATACTAACATTTTTCATGCCTTCCTCAACAGGCTTGCTCGCTACAGAAAAACAGGACGTATGGGTGATTACTTCTTTAGATTGGCAGCCTTATGCTGGGGCTGAAATGGCCTCTCAAGGAAAGTCGATTCAAAAATTAAGACAATTATTGAAAAAAGCAGGGATCAGCTTACTGGTAGAGTTTTATCCTTGGAAAAGAGCGCAGGCAGTCGCTAGGGGCAAGCGATATGTTGGGTATTTCCCAGCGTGGCCCGAGGAAGTAAAACCGGGATTTGTCGCATCTCCAGCTATAGATATCTCCCAAGTAGGCATAGTTAAGCGCTCTGGCCTAAACATCAAATATAACGGCATTGATAGCTTATTTAAGCATTACAATGTAGGGGTCGTCAGTTCATATACTTACCCTGAAAATATTGAGCAGGCGATGAAAAAACATCCTGAACATGTTGAAAAAACCGTTAGCGAACTCACATTACTGATGAAGCTAGCTAAAGGACGACACCCAGTTGCAATTACCGACCCTAACGTGATGCAATATTTATCTGAAAAGCACGGCATTGATAACGTTGAGACACTGCAAGTAATTATGCGTAACGAATTAGTGATTGCCTTCAGAAATGAGGCGGATAATTTACCGCGCCTAGCGCTGTTAAAAAGACTTTTAGAAAAAAATCAATAGCTTTTGCGAAGAAAGATATTGTTTTTTATATTCAATGTTGCTATGCATTCATACCCTTAATCCATGCTAATCACATATCATTCTGATCAAATATTTTCTCTGCCAAGGTCATGCTTTGCATTTGCTTAGCAGCCGCGTCCCCAAGATTGCGAATCACATCATTAGTCAGTAGCGAAGTAAGAATACTCAGCGCTGCTTTAGAGCGAAAAACCAGCCCAGTGTTAGTGGTGACCGACAGCACATTTTCAGAGATATCTCGAGCCCAATGACAAAACTCATCACAGATAACAATCGTATCAATGCTATTTTCAGTGGCCAATTGGGCGAGACTTTTTGCCTGTTTATGATAGGGGTATGTATCAAGTATGACGATAAGCTTGTATGCCGATGGATCTGAAAAAAGCTGACCGTAGCTAGCGTCTAAGCCGTCGAGGAAGCGCACTCTGGGACGGACAAATTCAAGCTGCGCTGAGAAACCAATCCCTATATGGCTTACCACCTGGTAGCTAGCAAGATAAACAGCATCTGCAGCAACCAACAGCTCAACACAGCGATGCCACACCTCACTTTTTCGCAGATTGTGTACTTGGCGAATAGCGGCTAGCTCCAACTCAAGGTTTTCAGCCTCCCATGCTTCAAACTCAACACCACAACCGTAGAGCTGATAACGCTGTTCAATACCACCAGCCTGAGCCATTACCGGGCCAAAAAACTGAGCCTTAATTGAATTTTTAGCTTGAGAGAAATCTTTAAAGCCAATTTTACGAATAAAACGACTAACCGTCATCGCACTGACACCTACTTTAGATGCCAGAGATGTAGCGGATTCAACTATCAAGCAATCAGGATTTGTTAAAAGAAAGTTGGCCAGCGCTCGTTCGGACTTTGACAATATAGAATAATTATCCTGAATTTGTTGAGTAAACTTTTTAATCATTGGCTCATTTTTTTAAAAGGGTTAGTAGTAACGGGAAGCCTATTGATGAACAACAGGCATCCCGTCGGAGACGTATAGGCAATGCTCAGAGTATGCGCTGCAAAAATAATGATACCGGCTAACAACAGCAGCCACTCATCTTTGCAAATCAACCATCTAATCAAAATAAAGTTATAATTTGAAACATTAATATTTAATTGTTATGTTTATAACATATTTTATTAATTAATCAACTCGCCGAGGTAATGATGAACGCTGCCATTTCTAATACTCCTTCAGGTAAATTAAGAGCACGAGGCCTTGGCCTGCAATTTTCAGGGGTAACTGGGCTAAATAACAGTATTACCGATGTCCCGGGAGTCTCTGTTGGCTACACTACTATTATTCAAGGACAGGGGCCCTTAAATGCTGGCTATGGACCGATTAGAACTGGCGTAACGGCAATACTGCCACGCTGCAAATCAGACATTTGTCACCCAGTTTTTGCAGGTTATTTCAACTTCAACGGCAATGGCGAATTATCTGGCGCCCACTATCTAGATGAGGTGGGCCAACTCAGCTTCCCGATCACTATCACAAACACTAACTCCTGCGGCATCAGTCGAGACGCCACTTTAAAATGGGCTTTCCAATCCACGCCTGGAGCTTTAACCGATAGCTTTGCGCTACCAGTTGCCGCAGAAACCTACGATGGTTTTTTAAATGACATTAATGGCTTCCATATCAATGCCGAGCACGTTTTTTCCGCGATAGACAACGCCAGCCAAGGCCCGATAGAGGAAGGCAGTGTCGGCGGGGGCACGGGCATGAAATGT
This sequence comes from Oceanospirillales bacterium, assembly GCA_029027825.1. Taxonomy (GTDB): domain Bacteria; phylum Pseudomonadota; class Gammaproteobacteria; order Pseudomonadales; family Balneatricaceae; genus Rs1. Next base: position 3,568,084 of record CP093399.1, read on the forward strand.
TTTGAGTTTAAAGCAGGGTCCGGTACTGCCTCGCGCCAGATAACATATGCCGAGCAAAGTTACACGGTGGGCACCTTTGTGCAAGCCAATTTTGGTCAGCGAGAAGACTTGACTATTTTGGGAAAAAACATTGGCCTACAGCTAAAAGAACCGCGGATGACGCAGAACACACCAGCTCCAGATCTCAGCTCTATTATTGTCGTCATTGCCACCGATGCTCCACTGCTACCTCACCAGCTACAGCGCTTAGCAAGACGAGCCACACTGGGGATGGCACGTTTAGGAACAAGCGGCAACCACTCCTCCGGCGATCTGTTTTTGGCATTTTCAACCGCCAACCAACAGCCATTAAGTGCGACAACAGCATCAGTAGAAGATGTGAAATTCATCCCAGACCAGCAGCTAGATCCTTTTTTTGCAGCAGTTGTACAAGGTATTGAGGAAGCCATTATCAATAGCATGGTGGCTAATCAAGCGATGACTGGTCGCGATGGCAACAGCGTTCCGGCGCTACCGCACAAAATACTATCTCTTTTAGCAGAAACTAGTTAACCTGGAATTAAATTCATCTCGACGATCAGCCATATCCCCACTAAAATTTTGAGTAAAGTTAAATTATTGCTACAGGCGACCGGAAACCTGTAGCAATGATCAGCACACACTAAAGAAACTCACTGCACTGCGCAAAAAACATTCAGCTATCTAAATTATTCGTCATTATTAAATATTCTTAGCGCATTTTTTTCAGTATTGGGAGGATAATTAATTTATCCCTGGGGTGCTCGATAGTTGGTGTAGTTCCTCGAGCCGATTCTTCCCAATATGGGTGCTGTTTTGTGATTATTGTGTGCATGTCCGTTTACGGAAAGCCTAATGTAGTTCAGTAGCTCCCTCCTTGAACCTTCGGGTTCAGGACCAAAGCCGATACCGGCACTTTTGGGGACCTTTTCAGTTTCTTAAGCCATTCATATAGCATTCAATTTGCAATTCATTGACTAGTACTGCCGACGATTACCTTAGCAAGGATCAAGCAATGGACCTTCGTACATCATTGAGAAAAAAAATGCGCACCGCGCGTCAAGCGTTATCAGCAGCGCAACAGCTTGCCGCTGGCGAAGCCTTGCTTAGCCAGCTATTGGCGCTGCCAGCATTTATCCAAGCTGATTCAATTGCCTTATATTTAGCCAGTGATGGAGAGATCAACCCTGCGCTGATCATTGATTACTGCTGGCGACAAAACAAGAAAGTTTTTTTACCGGTCTTAGATCCAGCGAGGCACCACCAACTGCTCTTCATACATTACTTGGCCGATACTCCGATGTGCTTAAACAAATATGCGATTCGCGAGCCTGCGACTCCCTATCGACAGACGATTGAGCCATGCCAATTAGATCTAGTACTTTTGCCGTTAGTCGCCTTCGATAGTAGCGGCGCAAGGATGGGGATGGGCGGAGGCTACTACGACAGAAGCTTTGCCTTTAAAGCGGCACCCGAGCAATCCAATCGCACTCCTCTGCTGCTAGGCTTAGCTCATCAGCTACAACAAGTGACAATACTTGAAGTAGCCAGCTGGGATATTCCGCTGGCAGGCATTGTCACTGATAAAAAGTACTTCGCTGTCGCAGCTGGTGCTTAATAACGACGGAACACAGCCAACAGCCCCCTACTCTTAAATAGTGAGTCCGACTTGTTCAGGGGACTCTGGTAATAAATCGAATTTACGTGCACTATGGAACAAGCGACACGCTTTCATTTCTAGAGGGATTTAATATGAATACCAGTTTTGTTTTATCGTTTTCTGCCAAAGACAAACCCGGCATCGTCGAACTGCTATCTAACACCATTTCTTCTAATGGCGGCAACTGGCTAGAGTCGGCAATGTCTCATTTAGCAGGCCGTTTTGTTGGGATAGTCGTGGTTGATATTGCCACTGACAAAAAAACTAATTTAAGCAGTGCGATCAACGCACTCGCCTCTACCGAGCTATTAATTTCATTTGAAGTAATTGATCATCAACAGCTAGAGGATGATACTGAGTACCAGTCTTTGGATATAGAATTAACCGGTCACGACAGGACCGGCATCGTCAATGAAATATCTAGTGTTTTGGCGAAGCATGGCGCTAATGTAGAAGACCTAAGCACCGAATTAGTCTCTGGATCTATGTCAGCAGAGCTGCTATTTAAAGCAGATATACATGTCAGCATTAAACAAGACGCTGATCTAGATGACCTACAAGAGGCGATAGAGGCGATAGCCGATGACTTAATGGTGGATATTCGCACCGACTGAGGAGCAGGCAAATCATCGACATATATAGCCGCAGCTTTATCGCGGCCATATATGCTAGCGACTCAGTTGAGTGCCAATCGAGCGAATCTCACTGCAGCTTACTGTCTTGCCCCCTCTTCCAAGGGCTGTCCAAATACTCTAAATACAGCGCCTCTACTTTATCGCGTGCCCACTGCGTACGACGTAAAAATTTTAAGCTCGACTTAATACTAGGATCTTGTTTAAAACAATTAATATTAATCCGCACCGCTAATTGCTCCCAACCATAAGCTTCTACCAGCTCTGCTACTATATCTGCAAGTTTTTTGCCGTGTAGCGGGTTGTTGGCCTGTGAATTATCGCTCATTTTATCCCCTTGAAGCCCTAACATAAATATTGTTAGCCAGCGTCCTAATCAACAGGGATATCTGTAGGCAACTCTGTTGATGGATACAGCGAACAATGTAAGGCTTTTAACGGCTATTGACTATTTTACAGCAATAGCGAGTTTCATCGACTGGCGAGAAGCTTCTCACCGCGTTTAACTGCTGCACGCACTTGATTTGGTGCAGTACCACCAATATGATCGCGCGCCGCGACCGAACCTTCAAGGGTTAACACCTCAAACACATCGGCTTTGATATCCGCTGAAAAAACTTGTAATTCAGCAAGACTCATTTCAGCAAGATCTTTATTTTGCTGGATGCCATAGGCAACCGACTTGCCAACCACTTCGTGGGCATCGCGAAAAGGCATGCCGCCACGAGTTAAATAGTCAGCCAAATCGGTGGCAGTAGAGAAACCGCGCAGCGCCGCTTCACGCATTTGCTCTTTTTTAGATTCAAGTGCTGGCACCATATCGGCATAGGCGCGCAAACAACCTTTAATCGTATCAATAGTGTCGAACAATGGTTCTTTATCTTCTTGATTGTCTTTGTTGTAGGCCAGTGGTTGAGATTTCATCAGCGTCAATAATGACATTAAATGCCCGTAGACTCGCCCGCTCTTACCACGAACTAATTCCGGCACATCAGGATTTTTCTTTTGCGGCATAATCGATGAACCGGTACAAAACCTATCTGGCAAGTTTACAAAATTGAACTGCGCAGAAGCCCACAGCACTAACTCTTCAGACATACGGGTTAAATGCATCGCCAAAATGCTCGATGTCGCGCAAAATTCAATTGCAAAATCACGATCAGATACGGCATCAAGTGAGTTTTCAGCGGGGCGATCAAAACCTAACAAATCGCTGGTCATCTGACGATCGATTGGATAGGTAGTACCCGCCAGAGCAGCTGCCCCTAAAGGCGACACATTGACTCTTTTACGAGTGTCGACAAAGCGCTCATAATCGCGACTCAACATTTCAAACCACGCCAGTAAGTGATGACCAAAAGTCACTGGCTGAGCAGTCTGTAAATGGGTAAAGCCCGGCATAATAGTATCGGCCTCCCCTTGCGCCAACGCTAGTAAGCCCTGTTGCAAGCGGGTTATTTCCAGCAAGATATTGTCTATTTCATCACGTAAATAAAGACGAATATCTGTGGCAACTTGATCGTTACGTGAGCGCCCAGTGTGCAGTTTTTTACCGGTAGCACCTATTTTTTTGGTGAGCGCCGCTTCAATATTCATGTGAATATCTTCCAGCGCGATAGACCACTCAAAGTGGCCACTTTCAATCTCAGTTTGAATCTCACTTAAACCTTGTTCAATTTCAGCACATTCGCCAACCGTCAACACCCCGGCTTTAGTGAGCATTTTTGCATGCGCAACAGAACCTTGGATATCTTGTCGGTACATACGCTGATCAAAGTTAATAGATGCGGTAAAACGGGCGACAAAAGCATCTGTTGGCTCGCTAAAACGACCTCCCCACTGCTGGTTAGTCTCTTTACTCATTGGATGTATTCCCTGTACTGATTAAATTGATAGGTTTAAAGTAGATCGATCTTGGAAACTATTTTATATCCATCGCCCAAGCGGCTACTCGGCTACAATAGCACTTGCCAAGCCGCTGTTTATGGACGAAAACTATTTACGATAAGTATAAAATTCGCCGAGATTATAGCAGTTTTAATCTGCAAATATGCCGCGTCGTGCTACAATTTTTAGCTAATTAAAGTAAGTTTAAAATTTTTGCAAAGTACAGTGGCTACATCAGGAGTTTATCGACCACCAACTTAGAGTTTATCCAAGCTACTCTTGGTTATAATCATACTACTTATCTGAATCAGTGACTCACTGGTAATTTTGACTTTTATTACACGCAACATCAATATCATTAGGACAAGGCTATGCAACCAGCAACCATCCGTATCGCTACACGCGAAAGCAAATTAGCACTATGGCAAGCAGAATATGTCAAAGCGGAATTAGAGCATCATCACCCTGGCATTATTGTCGAATTAATCGGCATGACGACTAAAGGTGACATATTGCTGGATTCACCACTGTCTAAAATTGGTGGCAAAGGGCTGTTTGTTAAAGAGCTTGAAGTAGCCATCCTCGAAAATCGAGCCGATATAGCCGTACACTCTATGAAAGATGTACCTATGGAGTTCCCCGAAGGTCTGGGACTCACCGTAATATGCCCGAGGGAAGATCCCACTGATGCATTCGTTTCCAACCATTTTGATTCACTGGCTAAATTACCCCAGGGAGCCGTGGTCGGAACTTCTTCTCTACGCCGCCAAGCGCTGATCAGAGAACACCGCCCAGATCTGGTGATTAAAGACCTACGCGGCAATGTGCAAACCCGATTACGCAAGTTGGACGAGGGCATGTACGACGCCATTATTTTAGCCAGTGCCGGCTTAATTCGCTTAGAATTAGAAGATCGGATACGCTTTAGCTTACCCATTGATTTGTGCTTACCTGCAGGCGGGCAAGGCGCCGTCGGTATAGAATGTCGATTAGACGATCAAGCTACAATAGCTCTCCTGCAACCATTGCATCACATTTCTAGCGCATATTGTGTACTCGCAGAACGAGCGATGAATAAAAGATTGCAAGGTGGCTGCCAAGTTCCCATCGCTTGCCATGCAATACTCAACGATGACCACACTGAGCTCTACCTGCGCGGTTTAGTAGCGAGCCCAGATGGCGCTACAGTTTTGCGAGATGATATTCGCGGCAGTGTTGACGATGCCGAAAAGATGGGCGTAGAACTTGCCGAACGTTTGATTGTGGCAGGTGCTGACGAAGTGCTGGCTGCAGTCTATCGACCACAGCATAGTTGATGAGTACTGCGCTACTGCACAACTTGCCGGTGTTAGTCACCCGACCCGCTGATAAATCAGCCAATATGTGTGCACTGTTAGCGGCAAATGCGGCACATCCGATTGCTTTTCCAACTATCGAAATATCTCCGATAGTGGAGCAGCACCCTGATTTTGGCCAGCTAAAGCAGACAATAATGAATTTAGATTTATTCGATATCATTATCTGTGTCAGCGCTAACGCCGCTCACCTCGCCGGCGAGCTGATTGATCAGTACTGGCCACAGCTGCCGATTAATAGCCAATGGTTTGCGATTGGCGAGCAGACGGCAACCGCTCTTGCCCAATTTGATATTCAGGCACAAGTCGCGGCGGGAAGCCAAGACTCTGAGTCACTGTTAGCCGATCCAGCTTTACAGAAAATACCAGCCAGCAAGATTCTGATCCTAAAGGGACATGCAGGCAGAGCATTACTTAGCCAAACTTTAGCCTCAAGAGGAGCTATTGTTACTGAAGTGCCTCTTTATAATAGGCTAATACCTGTTTATACTGACCAATATATAAATAGTATTTTATATAAATCAAGTTTATCCGCTATTCTTATTACTAGCGGTGAAGCGCTGCAAAACTTAACCGCAATCGCCAGAGATAGCTTAAACCAATTTGCTCAAAACTCACTATTCTCCACCGATTTGATTGTACCTAGTGCTCGTGTTGCAGAAATTGCTGCTACACAGCAATACCAACGTATCACAGTAGCGGCGGCGGCAGATGACCAATCAATGCTCGCTGCACTACTTTCAGTTAAAGGCTTGGAAGCTGACAATGAAAAAACGAAATAAGATAGTTACTGAAAACGCCCAATCAAAAGATGCTGAAGCAACTACAGCTACAACTAATCCAGCATCTCAATCCACCTCTAACTCCTCATCCAGTGACAAAGAAACTGCCACAGCAGTAGTTAACAGTGCAGATCAGGACCAGACAGCAGTAGACGAGCAGAGCGCAAAACAAAGTTTAACCGACGCAGTTAAAACGAATACAGACTCTAAAGGTGTTGCCGATACCAACCAGCCGACCGCTAAAAAATCTGCGTCCGACACTAAGTCAACTAGTAGCAAATCTGCTCGCAGCGCCACTGTCGATAAAAAATCCATCCCTGCCAGCAAAGCTGAATCGCAAGCACCCGCTACAGAAGCAGCGCCTAAAGCGGCAAATAACAGCGGGAAATTGGCCTTAGTCATTTCAATTATTGCACTCGGCTTAGTTGGATTTCAGTATTATCAAACGCAATTTAGTGCAGATAGTAATGAGCAGCGTAGCGCCGCTAAAATTGATAGTATAAAACAGGCGCTAGCAACCAGTGTCGCCTCCACCAATCAAGTTAAGCTCGACTCTGCAGCGGCTATCAGCCAAGTAAAAATTACTTTAAACGAGGTTAATGCCAATTTATTAAAACTCACCTCCACTGAAGCACAAAAATCTGCGGATATCAGCGCACTACAAACCCGCCTGACTAAAAGCATTCAGCAAGTGCAAGCCTCAGGATTACAACAAAACTCCCGTAAAGACTGGCTACTGGCAGAAGTGGAATACTTATTGCGATTAGCCAACCAAAGAGTGTTGATGGAGAATAGTCCGATTGGCGCACTCGCACTTTTAGAGTCCGCTGACAAAATACTGCAGCAAACTGATGACGTATCTATTTTCTCAGTGCGCAAGGCGCTCGCTGCCGACATCGTTGCCTTAACGGCGGTACCCCATATAGATCAAGAAGGTTTATACTTGAAAATCGATGCGCTTAGTGCGCAAATAAACCAACTTAAACTAGTGCCTATTACCGACAAAAAGCAACTGCCAAAAATTATTGATGAAGTCGCTACACAAACTATAACTGAGGTAACGAAAAACGCTTTCGCTCAAGCTTGGGAAAAAGCTAGCGCTAAACTTGGCAAGTTAGTCGTCATCAATCATCGTGACAGTGCTATTGAGCCTTTATTATCTCCTGCTCAACAAGCGGGCTTACTGCAGAATTTACACATTCTTTTCGAACAAACCCAATTGGCTCTACTGCAGCGAAAAACCACCCCTTATCAGCGCAGTATTGAAAAAGCAGAGCTCATTATTAACACATATTTTCAAGCGAAAGATGGTACTACACAAGGTATATTAAAGGGCTTAAAGGAGCTAAAAGAGCAGCAAATTAGTGTTGATTTACCGAGTATCGCCGGTTCTCTGAATTCTCTAAAAGCTTATTTAAAACAGAGCGCCGAGATTCTTAAAGCGGGAGTTGCAGGCTAATGAAACGTGTTCTGATTCTCTTATTTATAGTCTTAGCCGCCGGTGCTTTTATCGGTGAAAAAATGGTCCAAGATCCAGGTTATGTATTGCTATCATTTAACAATACCACCATCGAAACCAGTGTCTGGGTGTTATTGCTACTGACCTTCTTCGGCTTTTTAATCACTCACTGGACTGTCAATTTATTTTTTAGAATCGGCATTCCCGGGCAGTTTATCGGCAGGTGGCGCAAAGCAAGAATTGCTAGCAGCGCACAAAAGCGCACCTTTAAAGGATTAATCGCTCTATCAGAGGGACAGTGGTGGCAAGCTCAACGTCTGTTATCGCAAACTGCACCGATTGCAGCCCAACCTTTAATCAATTACCTAGGTGCAGCGAAAGCGGCACACGAGCAAGGCAATGCGGCCGACACCGATGAGTTTTTTGCCAAGGCGCGGGCTATTGCTCCTGCGGCAGAAGTCAGCATTAGCTTACAAGAAGTCGATGTACTAATGGATCGCGGCAACAGTGCGCAAGCCCTGATCACCTTAAAGCGTTTGCATAGTTTAGCGCCTAAGCACACTGGTATTTTACGGCATTTAGCTGAGTTATATCAAAACCAACAAGACTGGGATGGGCTCATCGCTTTAATGAGCAAATTGCGTAAGCACCAAGTATTTGCCACCGAGCAACTGGCAGCTATGGAAGCAAATTGTTACCGGCAAATGCTGACCACTGTCGTTAAAAAGCTCCCCATTGAATGCAGCACAGATGTTAGAGTAAAAGCACTCACCAGAGGCTGGAAGGCTCTGCCAAACGCCCTCAATCAAACAGCGGCGATGAAGGCCACCTATGCCAGTGCTTTAAACGCGGCTAATGCCCCTGATGATGCTGAAAAGTTTTTGCGCACTCAGATTAAACGCGATTGGGATAATCAGTTGATTGGGCTGTACGGAACTCTGCAAACTAGCGATCCAACTAAACATTACAACACCGTTGCAGGCTGGCTAAAAAAACAACCTACTCATGCAGCACTACAACTTTGCGCTGCACGCTTAGCGATGTTCAACGAAAAATGGCAAATTGCAGTGCAGCACTACCAGAGCAGTATTGATTTACAGCCTAAAGTAGAAGCATATCGCGGTCTAGCCAGATTACTGGAAAGCTTAGGTGAACATGAAAAATCCTTAGAAATGAATCAAAAGGCTATGGATCTAACCGAGGACGACTCTCCGCTAATACCTTTACCAGCTCCACTGGAAACGCCTGCTAAAGAGACTGACCAAATTGCAGAGAGCACAGCTATAAAAATCGAAGAAAAACCACAAACGGCTAGCGCTTAAATGCTTTTCAACCATTAGTGGCCGCCCAATAAAACAGGCTTAACGATTCTATTTAAACCTGTTTTCTCTCTAAACCTCCTTAACACTGAGTGACTGATGAGCATTACAGCACTTCTAAAAATTAGCGCACCGATTATTCAAGCCCCGATGGCTGGGGTGCAAGATTATCGTTTAGCGGTCGCCGTAGCCAGAGCCGGTGGTTTAGGTTCTATTCCCTGCGCGATGCTCAGTATTACGCAAATGCTCGCGCAAATTACAGCCTTTCAAAAGCAGCAGAGTGGCAGCTATAACTTAAATTTTTTTTGCCATAGCGACGCAAAAAATAAAGCCGCTCAACTGACCGCTTGGCGTGAAACTTTGCATCCCTATTTTGAGGAATTCCAGGTTGAAGAACCCCAACAAGCAAGCCCCGCCCGCACCCCCTTTAATCAACAGATTGTCGACGCACTGGCACCCCTAGCTCCCCCTGTCCTCAGCTTCCACTTTGGCTTACCTGAGCCGAAGCTCCTTGAACAAGTAAAAGCTTGGGGAGCAATCATTATCTCCAGCGCCACTAGCGTCAATGAAGGGCTGTGGCTAGAGCAACAGGGTGCCGACATTGTGATTGCGCAAGGCTTGGAAGCTGGCGGTCACAGAGCGATGTTTATGGAAACCGATATCACTCAACAACTAACCACCTTTAGCTTAGTGCCACAGCTGGTAGACAGCCTTAAAATACCCGTCATAGCTGCAGGGGGAATAGCCGATTCTCAAGGCATACAAGCGGCGCTAAATTTAGGCGCGAAAGGCGTGCAAATAGGCACTAGCTATTTGCTTTGCGATGAAGCGAATACTAGCAACTTGCACCGTAGAGCACTAGTATCAGAACATGCGCAGCATACCTGTTTAACCAATGTCTTTAGCGGTCGCCCTGCGCGGGGGATAGTCAACCGGGCAATCACCGAACTCGGCCCGATTAATGATAGTGCTCCAAACTTTCCGCTCGCTGCTATCGCCATGACAAAACTACGCAGCGCCGCAGAAAAAGCTCACTCTAGTGATTTTTCACCACTGTGGTGCGGTCAAAACGTGCGCGGCTGTAGAAACATTTCTGCCACTGAACTCACCCGTGAATTAATGTCTGCTTTTAAGGATTAGTAATAATGCAGAATTTTAAAGCGTTTTTGCAAACTTTACCATTGGGCATAGTAGGCCTGGCATTTGGAATTTGCAGCTTAGGCTGGAATTGGGCAGCATTTTACCCGCAACTGGGCACAGTACAAATCTTTGCTGCACTAATCGCCGTCTCTATGATTATTCTGGTGCTGATCAAACTAATCTGCTCGAGCACTAGCTTTTGGCAGCAACTTACCGATCCTGGCACCGGCCCGCTGCTGTCTATTATTCCGATGAGCTTAATGCTCGCCAGCCTCAATCTACCGATAAGCGGCGCCCAGTGGCTTTGGGGCATAGCTGTGACAGCTCAACTGCTACTATTATTGGGATTTACCATCAGCCGCATGCAGAATTTTCGCCTAGAAAAGTTATCCCCGACTTGGTTTATCCCCACAGTTGGCATAGCCGTCGCACCACTAACCAACCCAAACCTGAATACTAGCTTGTTTGATCTGTTGATTTTGGCAATAGCCATCACCGCCTATTTTATATTACTGCCGCTAATGATATATCGACTACTGTGCAAAGCCCCATTGGCCAGAGAAAGCCTGCCGGCCCTGGCGCTATTTTCTGCCCCACCAAATCTTTGCTTAGTCGGCTATCTAACACTGTATCCGACACCGAATATTTGGTTTAGTACGCTATTGATAAGCTTGGCTATCACTATGACCCTGTTTAGTTATAGCACTATTATAAAACAGCGCCAGCATGCTTTTAGCCCCGCTATTTCAGCCTTTACCTTCCCTTTGGTGATCGGCGCTGCGGCGATGCGTAGCAGTTCAGAGCTTTTCGATGAGCAAATTTTATACAGTGGCTTATTCTCTACATTAGCATATCTACAGTTACTGCTAGCCAGCGGCATAGTACTCTGGGTTAGCTATCGATATGCAAGACACTACTCTTGAATCAGCGACTTCCAAGCAGCGCTCAACATAAGCTATTGAAACTAAGCGCGCTGCAATCGACATTATGGGCAATATAATCAGTATGAAAAACTTTATTATTGAGCGAGGTTTGTTGTTTTTAGTCTCTATACTACTGGTATATTTAAGCTCTCTGGTTGTATCGACTAAGGAATTAAATAGCTCATTATTAGATCAACACTATAATAAAATTGAAAAAACTGCATCTGACACTCTAGCTGTCATTGCTATAGATGATGACAGCATTGCCTATTATGAAAGCTGGCCATGGCCACGTAGTATTTATGCCGAAATCATCCAAAAACTGAATAATTACACTATAAAAAAATTAGCCTTTGATATAGATTTCAGCTCAAAATCTAGTGTAGTACAAGATCTGATTTTTTCTAAGTCACTTAAAACTGCTGATTACCCAATTGCATTATCAGCCTATATCTCTGAATCAAACGGCCAACAGCCCACTCAAAACACACCTATCAACCAACTGGCTGAAAATGCAGCTATTGTTAATGCAAATGTAGCGACTACTATTGCAGGGACCGTATACACATATAGCCCAACGGCGATTAATAGCCGTATCAGCATCGCCAGTTTTTTGGCCGACAGGGTTGATAAGCTCAAGCAAGACTTTTATATAGACTACAGCTACAACTTAGGTTCAATTCCGGTCTATTCAGTAAAAGATTTACTATTAAATAAAATTCCGCTGCCAGCATTGCGCAACAAAAACATCCTGATAGGTGCCACATCCATAGCACTTGGCGATATGTTTAACATGCCGGTTAACGGCAGAAAATCTGGTGTTTTTGTCCATGCTCTGGCCTATGAAACAGCTATTAGAGGGCAGCAATTCACTAAAACAACCAATATTCACCAAGCTCTAATCACGCTGATTGTTATTTTATTATTGATTGTTAGTTTTAACAGAAGAAACTTTTTATTATTACTTATCTCTAGTATTAGTATTTTTTTAGCCTTGTATTTTTTCTCTATTTATCTACATCATTATCATTTTTTAATCACAGAGCTAGCCAGTAGTTTTATTAGTTTAATCACCACCACTGTATTCTTATTTTTATATGCGTTTTACATCAGAACAAGGTCTTTTTATAGGCAATTAAATATAAAAAATTATCATAAAACCATATCAGATCAACTGATAAAGAGCAGTTCTCATGGAATAATTGTAACTAACAGATCCGGCGACATCTTAATTATTAACAATACTGCAAAAAATATATTTTCCCTCGAGTCCAGTAACTCAAACATAAGGCACTTCTTTGAACGAGGTCTACAATTAATTGCGGCATGTAGCACTAGCGGCCAACAAAAAACTAGTTATCATAAAATCAGACATGTGAATAGTAAGGGCATTACATTTGATTTAGAGGTATTTGTCGACAAGAGCTACTATACCTTTAATAAGATGCAGGGCATTTTTAAAAAAAATCACGAGCTGTACAACATTATAATTATCGATGAGACAGAAAAAAATCAAGCGCTTGAAGACTTTAGTCGTTCGAAAATAGAGTTATTAGATATAAAATATAATGATCCACTGACCAAAATTGCCAACCGCTATAGCTTTGATAGTTATTTAAAAAAGAGCCTAGAAAAAGAGCATGCGGAGCAGTTATCGGTAGTTTTACTCAGCTTAGATTCACTTCAGGATATTAATTTCATCTACGGAGGATTGATCGGCGATAGCATTATTTGCCAAGTTGCTGGTCAATTAGCCTGCAGTGTTGGGGAGAATGGCAAAGTATTTACATTTTCCAGAGAAACATTTGCCATCGTGTATAACGGTTTATCCGAAGCTCAAGTTCTGCGCAATATGCAGAAAAGTTTTTTCCTATTTACCAACCCTTTAAGCGTCGTTAACCAGCAGGTATTAATGTCTGTATCACTCGGTATGGCTATGGCACCAAAGCATGCTCACACCCCCTCTCTTTTAACTTCCTGTGCAGAGACAGCACTCAATCATGCGCACACTAGCCAAGCTAAGAACTATGCTATCTATGATGAAAAGTTAGCCGTACGGCTCAAGCAACGGACTGCGCTAAAAAATGAATTGCGCAGGGCTATCAACAATAGAGAATTTTTACTGCACTACCAACCACAACATTGTTTAGCCAATGGAACTCTAGTCGGTTTAGAAGGCTTACTGCGCTGGAATGACCCAGTGCATGGCTTGCGCTATCCAGATGAGTTTATCGAGGCCGCTGAAGAATTTGGCTTTATGGGTGAGATTGGTGAACTAGTGCTGTCTTTGGGCTGTAATGACGGCGCGCAACTGCCTGAGCATATAAAAATTGCCCTAAATGTTTCTCCAGTACAATTTTTAGAATCTGATGTTGCGGAACTTTGTGAAATTTATTTACATAAATCAGGACTAGCACCACACCGGCTAGAATTAGAAATAACTGAAAGCATGCTTATGGAGGATATTGGACGAGTTTGCGAGATTTTACAGCTAATTAAAAACCTCGGGGTGAGCATTGCCATGGATGACTTTGGCACCGGATACTCCAGCCTGCAATACTTAACTCAGCTGCCTTTCGACAAGTTAAAAATAGACCGGTCCTTTTCCATGAAAATCGGCCTCTCTCAACAAGATGACGACATTATTATTTCAATTATTCAATTGGGTAGAGCTGCAAATAAAACTATTTTAGCAGAGGGGATTGAAAGCGAGCGATCAGTCAATTTTTTAAAGGCTCATGGCTGCGAAATGGGCCAGGGATATTTTTTCGGTAAACCACAGCCCTTAGCTTATTTTTTGAAAAACTGACCAGTGGCAACAACTCTCATCAAGGGAGGCTGCATAATTTTATAGTATCTCTATCACCTAGCAACACTTAGCATAAGCTATTGATTGACGTTGCAGTCACGAATTAAAATGCTAATCATCTGTATGCTTGCCTTTGCCAGCAGATTTCTTGCCTTTATCCTTACCGCTGGATTTATCGCCACCGCCAGATTTCTTACCTTTATCTTTATCGCTGGACTTATCGCCACCGTCAGATTTATTGTCTTTATCTTTGCCGCCGGATTTATCGCCACCGCCAGATTTCTTGCCTTTATCTTTGCCGCCGGATTTATCGCCACCACCAGATTTCTTGCCTTTATCTTTGCCGCCGGATTTATCGCCACCACCAGATTTCTTGCCTTTATCTTTGCCGCCGGATTTATCGCCACCACCAGATTTCTTGGCTTTATCTTTGCCGCCGGATTTATCGTCACGGTCAGACTTCTTGCCTTGATCTTTATCATCGGCTTTGTCGTCACGGTCGGACTTCTTGCCTTGATCTTTATCATCGGCTTTGTCGTCACGGTCGGACTTCTTGCCTTGATCTTTATCATCGGCTTTGTCGTCACGGTCGGACTTCTTGCCTTGATCTTTATCATCGGCTTTGTCGTCACGGTCGGACTTCTTGCCTTGATCTTTATCATCGGCTTTGTCGTCACGGTCGGACTTCTTGCCTTGATCTTTATCATCGGTTTTGTCGTCACGGTCGGACTTCTTGCCTTTATCTTTATCTTTATCAGCAGACTTATCGTCACCGCCAGATTTCTTGCCTTTTACTTCCCTAACAACAGGGTCACTTCTGTCAACGTTGGCCCCCTCTTTTACAACGACTGTGTTGGCACCACTAGCATTAAGCTGATCCTCCCCGACGGGTGTATCGCTACTACTTACCTCTATATCAGCGGCACTAGTAGAGGCTTCAGCTTCGCTCTCAGGTAGCTCTTCTACACTTTTATTTTTTACTTTTTTGGGGGAGGCGGGAATAACTTCTTTGATTGGAGCTGCACTATCTTGTGCTGCTATATCTATTTGTGACAAATACGCTGCGGCGAGCGCCTGGACATCTTCGGCATAGTGCTTATTGAGATTTTTAACATTTTTTGACTTGCTTACTGCTATGCTTTTTTTAGTTTGTCTACTAACAGCTACCTGCTCCCCTGCGCGAACATCGACGGCGGATTTTCGATCGTCTTTAGCGATGTTTACCACCCCTTCAAAAACCTGAAGCCGAAAATTTCGCTCATCAACCTGGGTCGAAAACGTCGTCCCTTTTACAATCGCTGCACCGTAGCGCGTCTCAACCTTAAAATGCTGCCTGTTTTTCTTCTTCGCTGAGAAGAGTACGGTTCCCAGTGTTTGAAAGAAGTATGTATCAGCACCTGAATTGCGAAGTTTAGGCAGAATAAGCTCGCTATTTGCTTGAATAATAAACGACTCTTTATCCCGAATCAGTGACGCTCGACTATTGGCACTAGTGCGAAGAATATCGCCAGCGGAGAAAGTATCGTTTAGTTGTGCCCACTTTGCGGCGTAGCCGGAATGAGTAATAGATACCCGTCCCTGCAGCTCAATAATTTTCCAACTTTTCTCACTACCAAGTGTTAATGCACTGCTCAACAGCAACACTAAACTCAAGAAAAACATCAATGATTTGTTCATGCACAGCCCTTTAATACCCATATACTGATATTAGTAATTTAACTTATTTGTTGAAACCTTTACATAACTTACCCAGAGGGCATGACAACTGTACTCGGTAATATGGCGTTAAAAACCGGCTCAATATGCTCATTTACACCAGTAAACCCATTAAAGAAGAGCACACTGTACCCAAAGTGAGGGGCGTACTAACTTCGCTATCTCGCCGGTTTTTGCCTTGTTTTACCTTCACTCGCAACGTTATGCAGATATACCTTAGTTACAGCTCAACCTGTAACTATAACATAATCTATGGAATATAGCAGTAAGACAGCACTGGGCACTGTTTATAACGCAGCATCACGCGCTATTAAAACAACCTAGCGGACTGATTTCGCAGTGCGCTACTCTCTTATCTCAATCCCCTGCGCCTGCATAAAGGCCTTAGCTTCGGGAATAGTGTATTCACCAAAGTGGAATATCGATGCTGCGAGCACCGCATCGGCGCCACCTTGTTTCACACCATCTACTAAATGTTGTAACTCACCGACTCCGCCAGATGCAATAACTGGGATATTAATCGCCTCAGTAATCGCTTTAGTTACGCCTAAATCGTAACCATTTTTCACTCCGTCTTGATCCATCGAGGTCAACAGAATCTCACCCGCTCCGTATTCAGCCATTTTAATCGCCCAGTGTATGGCGTCTATTCCGGTGGCTTTACGTCCTCCGTGGGTGAAAATTTCCCAACGGTTGGGCTCAGTTGCTGTCGATACTTTCTTGGCATCAATCGCCACCACAATACACTGCGCACCAAAACGCTGAGCAGCCTCGCGCACAAAATCAGGGTTGTAAATCGCGGCGCTATTGATCGCCACTTTATCAGCCCCGGCATTTAACATAGCGCGAATATCGTCACAGCAGCGAATGCCACCACCGACGGTCAAAGGAATAAACACTTGTGCGGCCATGTTCTCTACAGTGTGCACCATAGTATCGCGACCTTCATGAGTGGCAGTGATATCCAGGAAAGTAATCTCGTCGGCACCTTGTTCATTGTAGCGTTTAGCGACTTCAACAGGGTCTCCTGCGTCACGAATATCTAAAAATTTAACCCCTTTAACAACTCGGCCATTTTCTACATCAAGACAGGGGATGATACGTTTTGCTAATGCCATGGTTTTTTCGCTATGTTTAGTACACTGATTGGTAATAAGAGGCTGGGCTACTCTAAAAACACTTAAAGAGTCCCGTCCCAGTTCAGAAAATTAGCCAGTAGCTGCAAACCCGCGGTATGACTTTTTTCGGGGTGAAACTGCACGCAAAAGCCGTTTTTATCACTTAATGCCACATCACAATTAACCCCGTAGTGACACTGACCAGCCACTTGCGCCTTATTGGCAACATCCACATAATAGCTGTGTACGAAGTAAAACCGACTGTGATCGGCTATATCTTGCCAAAGTGGATGATCGATCGTTTGAACAACCCGATTCCAACCCATATGTGGTACTTTTAAGCGCTCACCCGCCTCTGTCATATTCGCGGCGAAATGCTTTACTTCACCGGAGTATACGCCTAAGCAGGTAGTGCCATCATTTTCTGCAGATCTGTCCATTAGCGCTTGGTAGCCAACACAAATCCCCAAAAATGGCTTGCCATCTGCCAAGGTTGAAGCCACTGCTTTATCAACCCCACACGCCAACATTTGCGCCACACAGTCACGTATTCCCCCGACACCGGGAAGAATAACCCTATCACTATTCGCGATAATTTCAGGGTCGCTAGTGACCCGTACTTGTACTCCTGGCTGTACTTGCTCTAATGCTTTCGCAACTGAGTGCAAGTTACCCATACCGTAATCAATAACGGCGACAGTGCTCATCGCTATAAACTTCCTTTAGTGGAGGGCATTAAATTTGGCGCTCTTTCATCGACACTTAACGCCATTCGTAGCGCGCGACCAAAAGCTTTAAAAATTGTTTCAGCTTGGTGGTGAGCATTAAAGCCTTTTATATTATCAATATGCAGTGTCACTCCAGCATGATTTGAAAAGCCTTGGAAAAACTCCCAAAATAACTGAGTATCTAGCTTGCCGATACTACCCCGGGTAAACTCGCAGTTAAAAAACAGGCCCGGGCGACCGGAAAAATCAATAACAACTCGTGATAGTGCTTCATCTAAAGGAACATAAGCGTGGCCGTAGCGAATAATGCCGGTTTTATCGCCAACTGCTTGTTTAAAAGCTTGTCCTAAGGTAATACCGATGTCTTCTACAGTGTGATGATCATCGATGTAAACGTCACCATTAGCTTCTATATCTATATCGATCAAGCCGTGACGGGCAATTTGATCCAGCATGTGCTCAAGAAAAGGTACGCCAGTATCAGCTTGGAATTTACCAGTGCCATCTAAGTTTATAGTGACGGTAATTTGGGTTTCATTGGTTTCTCTATTAATTGTTGCCTTGCGCTCAGACATGCTGGCCTACCTTATATTAATTACACGGTTATGAGGGTCGATTATCACTGTGCCTAGCCGTTCCTATAAGATAAAACAACCGCTAACACTGCTCATTTTGAGCTCAAGTATATAGCGAAGACAGATACTGTGATAGCCAAATTTGTGTATAACATTGCTGAAAAACAAGCAGTCTAGCTCCGCAAAACCTATCAACTAACCACCCGAGTATTTAATAGCCAATTGAGTGGATCTAAAAGCGTGCTCAAGAGACAATATTAAGTAGCGCTTCCAATTGAGAATATAAGAATTTGCTCATCCACAGGACCGCTGAGACTTGATCAGCGTCCAGTTAAGCGTAGCATATTTTTTCAGTACTATAGCAATACCAGCACCAAACACTTAGAACGAGGATTTTGCAGCCATGGATTCAGTAAACAAGCAGATTATTGGAAGCATTTTAGAAAAAGCCATGTCACAATAGCCGACAAATTTAAACAAAGCTCTATTCAACTTCTTATTCGCCAAAATGGCGGTTAGATGCAGAGTTTGCTCAACAGACAGACGCTTTATCAACAGGGAAAGTAAATGAAAAAATTAATCAAAATTGTCACTATTACTCTAGCCACGGTAGTTCTACTTATTGTAACTGGCGGCGCTATTTTAGGGCTATTTATAGACCCTAATGACTACAAGTCAGAAATTGAGCAAAAAGCCCTGGAAACAGCCAACATCAACTTGCAAATAAATGGCGACATCGGCTGGTCAATCTACCCTTCTATAGGCTTAGAAATATCCTCAATTAAAGCATCTTTTGCCAATCAAGACTCTCTAGCAGCATTGGATAGCGCTAGAGTATCGATCATGTTAATGCCACTATTATCTGGTGACGTTAAAATGAAAGCTGTCACCATTAAAGGCCTCAAGCTTAATCTAGTAAAGACTGTCTCGGGCAATAATTGGCAGGCACAAACTGCTGCTAAAACCGAGACCGGAGCCAGCGAAAGCAGCGATTCCAGCCCGCCCAGCAACAAGCAACCCAACATAGACATCGAAAGCATCTCAATTATCAATGCAAATGTGACCTATACCGACCAGACGACTGGCGATGTATCGAGCATCAGTGCTTTAAACTTAACCACCGATCGGATAGTTTTAGGACAAGCATTTAATGCACAGCTAAGCTTTAACGCTGCTGTTAGCCAAGCGAAACAGCAGTTACTCAGTGCTGAAACCATCATTAGTGGCAACTTTTCTTTAGACCCTGCCAAGCAGCGTTTTAAAATTTCCGCGCTAGATATACAGCTAAAAATTAGCGCCCATAAAAACCTCCAACTGCAACTTAAAGCTGATATTGACGCGGACTTAGCAGCAAATTCAATTGCGGTAGATAACTTGCAAATTAACAGCTTCGATCTGCAAGCCAACGGTGCACTAAAACTGACGGGCCCGCAGTTGGCCACGATCACCGGTAACTTAGCCTTAGACACTTTTGATTTAAAAGCACTGCTACACAAGCTACAAGTCAGTGAACTTAACACTGCAGATGATTCAAGCTTACGTAAAGTGTCATTATCTACGCAGATCCGAGGATCTGTGGCGCAGATAAATTTCGATCAGCTACAAATCAAAATTGATCAGACCAGCATCACGGGCACCGCTAGCTATAATTTAAATTCTGCCATGGCAAATTTCAAGTTAAAAGGCGACTCCCTTAATATCAACAAGTATCTAGCTGCTGGTACACCGACCACCAGTAGTTCAACCAATGCTAGCACTACACCCAGCACTAGTAAGTCAGCATCCGGCTACGCAAAAGATATCATTATTCCAATCCAGCCATTGCAAGACTTGAAGCTCAAGGGCGAATTAACCTTTGCTCAACTTACCTATCAAAAGACCACCATCAGCAACTTGGATTTAAAGCTGGATGCCAAAGATGGTTTAGTAAAAATATTAAAACTAAACATGCAGGCATACGGCGCGAGCATTAACAATCAAATAACCTTAGACGCCCGTAAAAAGAACCTTAAAATCAGCATAAAAAACACTACCAGTAAGTTAAAAATCGGCCCAGTGTTAGCTGATTTTGCGCAGACGGATGTACTGACCGGGTTATTGAACACCAGCAGTAACATCACGGCCTCTGGTCAATCCGTGCACAGCATAGTCAACAGTTTAAATGGTAAAGTACAATTCACTTTGGCTGACGGTGTAGTGAAGGGTATTAACGCTGCACAAAAAATGTGTGAAACCATCAACTCTATTTCATCACTTGGCGGCACCATTAGTACCACTAAAACGGTTGATAAAAGCACCCCCTTTGCCAGTATAAAAGGCACCTTAAACATTAAAAATGGGGTAATCAGCAATAACAATTTTAAAGCCGACTTAGATGCAATTAACATTGCAGGTAAAGGTTCTGTCAATTTGCCACTGCAGTCGCTCAACTATAGAGTCGGATTAAAAATCCAAGACAACCTCTTTAAAAAGAGCTGCTCAGTGAACAACAAAATTCAGGGCATCGAATGGCCGGTAGATTGTAAGGGTAAATTCAGCGATGATCCTATGAAACTTTGTAAGCCTGATTTAAAGGTGGTAGCAGATATCGCCAAACAAGCACTTAAAGCCAAGCTTGAGAAAAAATTGGGCGGCTCTATTAAAGAAAAGAAACAAGAACTGAAGAAAAAAATCGAAGACAAGGTCAAAGACAAACTGCAAGGCGTATTGAAAGGGTTGTTTTAATTGACCACTGAAACCTATACAGCTGAACAATTTAGTGGCGCCATATTAAGCTGGTTTGAGCAGCATGGTCGCCACGACCTTCCCTGGCAGCAGCATAAAAGCGCCTACCACACTTGGGTCTCTGAAATAATGCTTCAGCAGACTCAAGTTGCTACTGTGATTCCCTACTATCGGCGTTTTATCGAAAAATTCCCTGACATAACTAGCTTGGCGACAGCCGACATCGATGAAGTATTGCACCTGTGGACTGGCTTGGGCTACTACGCAAGGGCGCGCAACTTACACCGGGCAGCGAATCAGGTAGTGAGCGAGTTTGCAGGTAAATTTCCACTGACAGTCACCGAACTCGAAAGTTTAAGCGGTATCGGAAGATCAACGGCAGGAGCCATCTTATCTATTGCTAGTAACAGGCGAGCAGCCATCTTGGACGGCAACGTAAAAAGAGTATTAGCCCGCTTTTATGCAGTCGAAGGCTGGACCGGTAAAACAGCTATAAGCAAGCAACTTTGGCAATATGCAGAGCACAACACCCCCTACTCCAGAGCAGGAGAATATAGCCAGGCGATGATGGATATGGGTGCAACTTTATGCACCCGCAGCAAACCTAAATGCAACCAGTGTCCAATCATCAGCGGCTGTGATGCACACGCACAGCAAAGAGTCGCAGAATTCCCTTATTCCAAACCGAAAAAAGTAATCCCGGTTCGCCAGACTTTAATGCTGATCATCGAAAATCAGGCCCGGGAAAAGCTGCTTTATCGAAGACCACCCAGCGGCTTGTGGGGCGGGCTATGGAGTTTGCCGCAAGTGGCAGATCTTAGAGACTGCCAAGCCGAATTGAATTTAAACCTCGACCTTAACAGCGCCGTTTACTTAGAGCCATTGCGTCATACTTTTAGCCATTTTCACTTGGACATTACACCGGTAAAAATAAAGTTAGCCGCGGATAATCTACAACTAATGGAAGCTTCACCCACTCTCTGGTATAACACCGCTCAACCAGCCGAGATAGGCCTAGCCGCACCGGTCAAAAAGCTACTGCAACAATATTAAACTGCTGACTAACAACAGCCTGTGACTTAATCTAGAGGAACACCAATGCGTACTGTCAATTGCATCAAATATAAAGAACAGCTAGAGGGCTTAGACAGACCGCCCTATCCGGGTCCAAAAGGGTTGGAAATCTATGCAAGCGTGTCCAAAAAGGCCTGGATCGAGTGGACTAATCATCAAACTATGCTGATCAATGAAAAACATTTAAACATGATGGATCCCAGTAGCAGAGCACTGCTGCAAGAAGAAATGCATAAATTCATGCAAAATAACGATTACGCTAAAGTAGAGGGCTATGTACCGCCAAACAAATAGCTTAACCTCAGCGATAAACGCTTAACAGCTTAGCCCTAACTAATCTCGGAACAAACTGGCTGCTTTATACTCAATTATCTAAAATTCACCATTAGATTGAATAGTTAGTTGACAGCATCCCAAGATAACGGTTTAATACGCGCCTCTTCAAGCACGAAGCCAATTCAGCTTGAAGATATAAGATTGCCCGGATAGCTCAGTCGGTAGAGCAGAGGATTGAAAATCCTCGTGTCCTTGGTTCGATTCCGAGTCCGGGCACCATCTTATTTAAATCAGCCTAGATTAACCTCTGGGCTTTTTTATGCCTAAAAGAAACTCATCTCGCTTGGCCTAAGGCTGATAAACTAGTAAAAAAAATTCTGCCAAGCGACTATACCTTTTGAGCAACCCTAGCTACTCCTATTTAATTCTCTTTTGTTGATGACCAATCAAGCTCTTGAGCACATTCTGTATTATCTATTCGCTGACATTCTAAATAGTTACTCCTACATAGCCTATGAGCGATGCAGTTAAATTAAAACCTGAATCCGTGACTTCAAAGTGAATACAGAGTGTAAGATATTGGTTCTACAGTGGAATTTAAAAATCTTAGCTGCACCCGTAGGTTCAGCGGGTATTTTTCTAACCGCTGTATAATCAAGAGCTTGCGCTATGTGGTGCTGTGAAGTCACTGATTCAGGTAAAAAGCATCAGGCCAGCAGGCCTTATCACACAATCAATCTGTGAGCTTCAAAACCCTTTAATCTCTGTTATTGCTTAACTGAGGCCTCTGCATAACTGCTGAACTCGGTAATAACGTTATGCAGAGGTCTCTAACGACCTACGATCACCAATATAGTTGAGAAAACAGTGGCTAATATTTTTTGTTTTTCAACTCTACGAAACAAATATCAGGCTTGAATTTCATATGCTTATATAAGAAAAAGTACTAGACTTAGGCGGGCCTATGCAATAGTCACGGAATATTAGATAGAAACTTCATATATGTGGAGATACCCAAATAGATAGAAGGAATTTAAAATTGAATTGGAACGATTTAAAATATTATCTAACCGTTGCAAGAGTTAACAATATAACGGAAGCAAGTATCGAGCTTGGCGTAAGCCCCTCCACCGTAGCCAGACGTATATCGGAACTTGAAAACCGTCTGGGCGCATCACTCTTCAATAAACGTCCCACAGGCTATTTCTTATCCGATGCCGGAAAAGGTATTTTTTCTTTAGTTGACGAAACCGAGGCCAGTTTTCAATTTCTTGAACGAAAGATGGCCAATTTTAGCGATACTAGAGCACGGCCAGTAAAACTTGAACTGCCAGAACTACTCGGACAATATGTGATTATTCCCGAATTACTCGCTTTGCGTAAATCTGAACCTGGGATAAGATTTGAAATTGTAAACAGCGTCAAAAACAGCAAACTTTCATCTCGGGAAAGCGATATTGTGGTGCGCTTAAGCATGCCGAAAAGCGGTTCTTATACCGTCCGTAAAATTGGCGTGATAGCTCAGGCTGCTTATTGTTCGCAGCTATACTTGGATGAACGAGGGTGCCCTAACTCAACCACCGATTTTTCAACCCATACTTTAATTGGCTGGAATGAAGGGTTCGGCTATCTCCCCTTGGCGAAATGGTTTTCAGAGCTCACTGGAGGGGCGGAATTATGGCTGGAAACATGCAACTTCAATTCCCAGCTCGAAGCTGTATGTGCTGGTATTGGAATTGCAGTGTTACCAAAATTTGTCGCAGAAAAGTTCTCTCTCAAACAAGTTTTTGAGCACTATCAACCTCTGAAATCAGATATATGGTTAATGAGGAGTATGGAAACTAGCTCATTTGAGCATGTCGAAATAGTGGCTAAATACATTGAGAATATCATCCGGTCTAAAAGTGAACAAATGACGTTCAAATAATTCATTAATTGGCGTGCGTGGTCACATTCAGAATCAGAGACTTGCATACCGTGCTTAGGCTTGAAAAACACCCAGTGAAGCAAACAAATCTCTGAGACGATATCAGGCTGAAGTTATTTTTTTATTGTCACTGACGTTAGTGATTGAAGTTGAGCGTTCCCTATAGATGAGAGCGCCCAATTTTTCACAATTTATCAGCAATTTATCCATGTATGAGCGAGAAACATCTTCGTTAGCGAAAATAGCTCTGATGCCTGTTCTACCCTTAAAGCTGGCATAATCGATAAACGCCCCACCAGAGGCTGCAAGTAGCTTACAAATTTCAACATTCAAAGCCCGCAATTCACTTTCATCCAACTGATTAGAAGGTTTGAATTGGAATAGAACATTCAAAAAAGGGGTTGGCGCAATAATCGAGAATTTTGGATGTTTATTTAACAATTCAACAAAATAGCTTTTTTTATTTTGCAGAGTCTCAATTTTTTTAAAATAACCTTGTGTACCCTCCGACTTCCAGGATGACCACAATTTCAAACAGTCAGCTCGACGTGCACTTTGAATTGAAAGCTCTCCCATATTAAATGCAGAATTTTCATCTTGATGAAAAAGGTAATTACCTCCACCCCCAGAAACACAATCCTTCAGCTGTCCAGTTTCTTTGGTTAAAATAACACCTGCAGTAAGGGGCACATTCATCAGTTTATGAGCATCCCAAGTGAAGGAATCAGCTTGATCACACCCAGACAGATAGTCTTTGTAGCGCTCAGAAAATAATATAGGTGCTCCCCATGCCCCATCAATGTGTAACCATAAACCATAGAATTTTGCTATTTCATTACAAGGTATGACCGGATCGAAAGATCCGACAACTGTAGTACCTGCGGTAAGTCCGATAAAGAATGGCAACTTGCCCTGCTCTATGCTTTTTTCGATACAAAAACGTAAATGTTTAGGATCCATTTTACCATTTTCATCACTGTTAACAGCCACTAAGTTATTTTCTCCTATACCAATTATATTGGCAGCCCTTTGCATGGAGTAATGTGCCTGATCAGAAACAAAAGCCACTAAAGCCCGCCCTTGATAACCCTCTTTTTTAAGTTGAGGGCAGATTCTATGACGAGCTAGCATCATTGCAATAAGGTTTGCTTGACTTGCACCACTTACCATTATCCCCTCGCCTTTTTCAAACCCAACTAGCTTGTTGAGTTGACGAATCACCTCTAACTCCATCAGCGTAGCAACCGGCCCCATCTTATAGGTATGCATCACCGAGTTAGTCAGGCTAGCAACCCATTCTCCTAATAAAGCTGGCTTATTAACACCTGAATATAGCTGTTTATGAAAGCCCGTTTGGCTAACGTCAGGGCTATAGTCCATGAAATCCTTTAGCGAGCTGTGCAACACCTCAAGACTACAACCCTCATCGGTTAATTTAAGATCGAGAATTTTTGTTAAATCAACGGCTTTTATGTCTTTGAATACCGGCCTGTCAATACTCTCATAGTCGTTTACTAGGCTATCCAAAACCTCTACATATTTATTCATTAGTGCCTCTACCTATTAGATTTTGTTAATTGCTCGAAGATTCTGGCTGTTGGTTAATGCCGGTTTAGTGCTTTTGCTTACCACTAGATAAACACCACATATGGACAGAGCACAGCCTATTAGGGAAAGCGCTCCCATTTGCTCATCAAATAGAATCCAGGTTTGAATAACGGTGACAGGAGGGACCAAATAGAAATAACTGGCTACTTTCGCCACTTCCCCCGCTTTAATCATATACATCAGCAACAGTATTGCTGAAACAGACAGCCCTAAAACCAGCCAAGTCATCGCTGCAAGCAAGCTAACTGTATATTCTACATTTTGATTTTCCAGGGTTGAGGTCAATACAGCCATTACCAACGCAGCACCTAAATACTGATACATAGAGCTAGTCAGCAGCGGTAAGTTTTTTCCGAGATTTTTCTGAATTATTGTGCCAATTGAAATCCCCAGTAGAGCAACAATACAAGCGATCAGACCAATAGAGCTAAGCCCTAAATTTTCGATATTACTACTGCCAATAATAACCATTACTATGCCGGTAAAACCAAGTAACAACCCTAGAAACTGTTTTTTGTTGATCGACTGGTCAAGCGCTGCCCAGCCGACAAAAGCTGTTAGCATTGGCTGCAACCCTACTATGATAGCGACAATACCAGCGGGCATGCCTTCATCTATCGCAAAAAACACTCCCCCCAAATAGGCTCCGTGTAAGAGTATTCCAACTAACATTTGATTAGCTGCCTGTTTAGGACTAATGCTCTTCGCTTTTAAAATTTGCATAATGCAGATAAAGACCACTATCGCAATTGAGAAGCGTACAAAAAGCATGAAATAGGGTTCAATATAGGGCAGTCCATATTTTGCGCCGATAAATCCAGTGCTCCACAACCAAACGAAGAGTAAAGGAATAATGTTCGTTAGTTTTGTTTTCATTACTAATAACCTACTAATAATACTAAGTGTGATACGAGGGGCATAATATTGTTGATCCCATCGTCAGACGATCTTCAAGAGCCTGATGAGCTGAGGCTGCATCCTCGAGGGGGTACCGATTGATATCTTTTATTTTGAAACGCTGCTCTCTAATTGCTGCAAATACAGAATTTGCTCCGGCTTGTAGATCAAGAGGGTTGCTAGTGTAATGTGCTATAGAGGGCCGAGTAAGATAAATAGACCCCTGGGAACCTAGAACAGCTGGATTGAAACTGTCGACACTGCAAGATGAATTGCCAAATAGAACCATAGTCCCACGTTGTTTTACACATTTAAGAGAACGATTGAATGTATCCTTGCCAACAGAGTCGTATACGACATCAACTCCCTTACCGCTAGTGACATTTTTTACTACATCTTCGAAATCTTGTTCAGAGGTGATGACAACTTCATCACAGCCGTTTTCAAAGGCCTGCTGCGCTTTTTCTTTAGTGCTAACAGTTCCTACAACAACAGCGCCGATAGACTTAAGCCATTGAATAGCTATCTGGCCGACTCCACCAGCGGCAGCGTGCCATAAGACAGTTTGATTAGGCTGTACGGAAACACACCGGTTAATCAGATACTCTGCCGTCAAGCCTTTAAACATAGCTGCCGCCACATATTCATCATCAAGTGCTTCAGGAAATAATATTACACGTTCACACGAAACATTTATAATTTCAGCATAGGAGTTAGGTTCTCCTCCGATACAGGCAACCTTGTCCCCTACTTTGAATCTACTAGAGCTAGCCCCCAGAGCTATTACTTCACCAACCCCCTCCACACCAATTCCGAGCGGAAAAGAACCGCTTGCTGGCAACAGTCCTTTTCTTAAATAAATATCGATAAAATTGACGCCAATAGCAGTGAGTCTTACTTGTATCTCGCTAGCTTTGGGCGGCTCTATAGTTACTGTTTCCCATGATAGAACACTGGGGCTACCAAATTTTCTAATTAGACATTTATTTATTTTCATCATTAAACTTATCCGTAGTTATCACTTGAACTGATGCATAATCCTGAATCAGTGACTTCACAGCACCACATAGCGCCAGCTCTTGATTCACTTTGAAGTCACGGATTCAGGATAACGTAAGCCTGTACCCGTGATTTCAGGTAAAAGATCAGTTATTCACTCAATAGAACATCGGCGAACGAACTATCAGTGGCACGGCTGCTGCATAACCTGATGAATAGAACAATAGAATGTTCTTTTACAAAACACTAGGGACATAAATAGATAATCATTTTTCAAAAATGGAATATGTGAAAAACTGTATTTTTAACAATAACAAGATCGAGTAGATTAATAATAAATACAAATATCAAACCTTGAATAACCACAATGTATAAGTGGTTATTGACTGTGTCATTTATTATAAAAAATAAATATTAAAATCAGTAACTACATCTAAATATGAAATTCAATATTCTACAAACTTCATTGCTAATTTGTTTTAAAAGAAAGAACATTGGTCATATTAAAATAAAAAATAATTAATATATATTAGTGATTTTAAATAATTTCATTCCTATTATACCTAAATATTGGAGAGCACGATGGAACGTGAAAGCATGAGAATTATACCAAGTATATTTCAACCTTTTTTGACATGGCTTACTGCAAAACCATTACCTGAAGAAGTTGATTGCGCATATAAACTTACGCCAACTTTTCATATATTAACTAGTTTAGTATTATTATGTTCAGGCGTTTATACATCTTCTTGGGGTTATAATGAGAGCTCAATAGTTACTTGGTTAATTGGTTTTATTTTTGCCACCTCAGGAGTCAAACAACTCCAAGTATTAATATGTCATAACTGTGCACATAATATAGTATTTAAAGGAAAGAAAAAAAATAACTTATTAGGCCATGCTATATCTTCGATCCTACTTTTAAAACCCTTTGATTTATATAAACATGAACATAAGCTACACCATGACCCAAAGTCATTACTAACAGACGATGACGATACTCTTTCCTACTTAAAACAAGTTGTTGGATTAACACCATCAGACAGTATAAAAACTATGTGGAGAAAATTAATTATCTCAGCGTTTTCACCAATCAAAATAGCAAGGTCAATAATTCAACGTATTTATCAAACGATCAAATCCAAGAATATTTCAAGTTTAATAATTACTGTATTAATTTGGTTGTCAGTAGTCTATGCCGCTATATATTTCGAAAGAGTAGATATACTTTTCTACTCATGGTTGCCACCTATCTTTATTGGCTATCACATAAGTACAACTTTCCGATTGGCAGCAGAACATACTTGGCCTAGTCCTGATGTTCTACATAACAGGGGGATTGATTTCGTAACCAATGCCACTACAGGGGTATTTATTGGTGAAGCGCTTATCTTGAAAGACCAGAGTAGTTTTTTCGTAAAATCATTAAATATATTCACCTGGTCGTTAAAGATGCTGACCTTTCACCTGTTTGTAAGACTTTTCATTATGGTAGGCGATACACCCTGTCATGATTTTCACCATAGACGACCGAGGTCTAAAGAATGGCCAAATTACATCACCGCCCGAGAACGAGACCTACGCAATGGCTCAAAACCATTTCCCCAAAATTATATTGATTGCTGGGGCTACGTAAATACAGTTTCTAAAAATTTCGAAAGTTTCAGGAGAGCAAAGTCCTATTACGAGGCTACTGAGAGCAACGTAGCTACGCTCAGCACAAAAAATTAAAATATTATTTTTATTGAATAAATATCTAAATGTGATGAATTTATTTCTTTTAAAGTTATGGATAACGACATGAAAAAAGCTCTATTAAGTACCATTTCATCTGATTCACACAGCTGGAATTTAGTATTCATGCAGTACCTTTTGACAGAAAAAGGCTACCAGGTGAGAAATTTAGGCCCCTGCACACCAGCATCAATGGTATTAGAAGCAGTAGCCAGTGAGCACTATGATTTGATAGTAGTTAGCACTGTAAATGGTCATGGATATTTAGAAGCTCCAAGCTTAGCCCAAGCAATTCGCAGCACAGAATCTTATAGTCATAAACTTATAATTGGTGGAAAAATATCGACGGACAACTCAGCAAAATCAGTCCAAATGAAGACTGCAAACTTACTATTTTCAGGCTTCGACGCTGTATTTGATGACAGTGATAGCAATATATTTGATCAATTTGAAACATTCCTATTATTATCATGCGATTATGATTTAAAAAATGTTGAAGATATTCACGGGCGCGGGCGGACAACTATTAACTCTCAAGTAAAGGTTGCCAATCAAAATGTTAGATTTTAATCAACATGTATTAAAATCCAGTCAACAGTTTGGAGCAATCATACAGCCACGTATGGGCTTCTCCAGAGTAGCTCAAATGCGCGAAGGGCTTCATGCTACAGCCAGAAGTAACGCTAATAGTATCTGTACTATTACTTTAGATAGCTTTACTAGGGTGAATGATTTGACAGGAGTGCAGCGCGCATTAGCTGAGAATAACCAACTGAATGGATACCCAATAATTTATCATAACCCGAATCACACCAAAAAAATCATCTCAGAAATAGTGCGAGAATATTCTTTACCTGTGCAAATTAGGCATGGTTCTCCCCTGCCTTCTAAAATTTTTCAGCGAATGGTTGAAGTTGGTGTTAATGCCACTGAAGGAGGCCCCATTTCATACTGCCTTCCCTACAGCAGGGTTCCTCTTAAAGTAGCAGTTCAAGATTGGGAGAAATCCTGCCGAATACTGTCTACTGGAGTTAGAAAAAGTCATATTGAAACCTTCTCTGGATGCATGTTAGGTCAATTGTGTGATCCAGCAGTACTTATCGCTCTAAATATTATTGAGGGCTTATTTCTTACCGAAAATGGGATTAATAGTATTTCCTTTTCTTATGCTCAAGGAACTTCTAAAATTCAAGATAAAGCAGCATTAACTGTGTTAAAAAAATTAGCCAGTAAATTCTTTTGTAAAGATTCATACCATATAGTTTCCTATGTATTCATGGGATATTTTCCTAAAACTATTGGCGGTTACTGTAAAGTAACTAATGATATGCTGAATCTTATCAATACTGAAAAATTAAATAGGGTTATCGTAAAGACCCCTGTTGAAGCGCACAGAATTCCCAATATAGAAGAAAACATTGCCTCTATAGAATTTGCTGACTACCAATTAAAAAGCGAATTCTGTAAAAAACCTATTGAATTGGATGCTGAAGAATATGACAGAATATACACTCTTGCAGACAAATTAATTTCTGACACCCTTAGTCAAGATAAAAATATAGGACAAGCAATTATAAAATCATTTTCATCTGGTATTTTATCTATCCCTTATTGTTTACATTCGGATAATAAAAGAACATCTCATGTAACTATCGATAACAGAGGTTATTGTCTAACGTCTGCTAATAATACTATTAATAGTTCATCAAATTTAATTTCAAATTTAAAAAAAAATATTGATAAATATGATCTCTAATTTCAACCTCAATCCGTGGATTCAGAGAGAGATTCCCTTTACTATTGAAATTCCAATGCTTTTTCTTGTAAGCCCCAGTCTCGTTTATACCATTTTCCTGTAAATACATGATTCTATATGAAATAGTGACCAATCAGCTAACAACTAGCTGTTATTCAGCTAAAGTAAAGCATTGTGTGTGAGAATACATATATAACTTAGTAGCTGCTTATCTAAATGTTTGAACTTGCTCGTTTAATTTTAGCACTTTACTTTTCAGCTTTAATCTAGAACACACTAATTGATCAGAACATGGCGGATCTAACGTTGCCCAATCTGAACATTTGCGTGTTTTCGCCACGGATGCTGTAAATGCCTATAATAAAATATAAATTCCTCGATGCCTTTACAATTACCCTCCATTTTATAGCATTGACTGCTAAATATTTTTTTTCATGCTTCGCAGCTTATTACATATTCTCTTCTATCGTATTCATTATACTGATAGCTCCGGCTACTTTAACCCATGCCCAACAAAGCGGGCCTTTAAACTTTACCGCTGAAGAACAACTATGGATAGAAGAGCACCGCGAAGTTACGATGGCTTACGATGGTCATTTCCCACCTTATAGTTTTATCAATGACGATCTGAAGATAGAGGGACTTTCTGTTGATTTATTTAGAATATTGGCTAATAAAACTGGCATAACTTTTAATACCCACCCCCAATACAAGTGGAGTGACATATATACTATCGGCCAAGCTCATAAAATTGATGTTATCGCGACCATGGTCAAAACTAAAGAAAGACTGCAGTGGTTTAATTTCACCCAAGCTTACATTTTCAAGGCACTGGTTATCCTGTCTCGCGAAGATGACATGACTATAAAGAATAAATCGGACATAAAAAATAAAACAGTGGCGCTCGTCAAAGGCTACCACTATATAGACAAAGTTCTTCAAAATTATCCAACGATTACTCCCATATATTTCGATACCATATTAGACGCACTTAATGCAGTTTCTGTAAAAAAAGCGGATCTGGCCATTACCTTCTTCAGTGCTGGCCACTATATTCGCAATAAATATTTATTAACCAATTTAAAATACGCAGCCATTTACGATAGCGACAATGCTCATTCACGAATAGCCATCAGAAATGATTGGCCGCTACTTTCTAGTATCTTAGATAAAGCTTTGGCATCCATACCTGAAGTTCAATACCAACAACTTAGGGCGAAATGGCTGCCTGTTGATGATATGGAGGAACTCGCTGTCATTGAATTGACGCAGCAGGAGCGTGACTGGATAAAAGCTCATCCAGATATTCGTTTAGGTGTTGACCCAGAGTATGCGCCATTTGAATACATTGAAGACAATCAATACAAAGGCATGGCTTCAGATTATATAAAGCTGCTTAATCAGCGTTTAAAGCTTAATATGCAAGTCAGTGATAACTTAAGTTGGAGCGAAGTTATAGACAGTGCAAAAATCCAAGAAATCGATGTTTTACCCGTTATTAGTATCACGCCGCAACGTAGCCAGTTTTTATCCTTTACACTCCCTTACCTGAATTTTTATCGTGTTATTGTTACACGTGTCGACATGCCTTTTATCAGCGGATTAGATGATCTTGATGGGCAAACCGTTGCTGCACAAGAAAACACTTCTCACTATGAATTTTTAATGCAACATTCTAATATAACCCCGGTTATCTATGACGATTTGCAACAGTCACTATTAGCCGTTTCTAGTGGTAAAGCCGACGCTTATATCGGCAATGTAGCGGCTGTTACTTACTGGATAAGAAAACTAAATTTAACAAACTTAAAAATTGCCGCACCAGCATCCACAGATATACAAAGTCTACGTTTTGCAGTGCGTAAAGATTGGCCAGAACTTATCTCTATATTACAAAAAGGGTTGAATAGCATTAGTCATCGGCAGAAAAAAATTATTTCTGAGAAATGGCTATCGATAGATTATTACTCGAGCAGTAACTATCACTTAATATGGAGAGTCGTGACCATTGCAGGATTATTGGTATTTGCTGTAATCGTTTGGATTTTTTTCCTAAGGAGGAAAGTTAAACGACATTCCTCACAACTTACCTACAGTGCGAATTACGATAAGCTAACCGACCTACCTAATCGTTTTTCCATTTTCGATCACCTAAAACAACAAATTTCCGACATTCAAGGCCGCAGCCATAAAATTGCGATTGCATCGATAGATATAAATGATTTTAAAACCATTAATAGCGTTTATGGCCATGCCACAGGTGATGATATATTACATATATTTGCGCAACGTCTCAAAAACTCATTGCGAATGCATCAACAAGTAGGCCGTTTAAGCGGCAATCAATTTTTAATGATTCAATCACACATTAAAGACCCTGTTGAATCTGCAAGTTTTGCCGAACAAATAATTGCTTGTTCAGAGAAGCCCTTTACCATAGCGTCAAATAAGATCTCGCTTAAAATTAGCTTAGGACTCACCTTGTATCCAGACGATGGTAATAATGCAGAACTATTACTGACACATGCTAATACCGCAACACTACACGCAAAAAAGCAAACATCAGGAGGTTATATTTATTATAGCGAACGTTTGAGCCAAAAAATCTCACGCAAGTTGACGATTGAACAGCATTTACGAAAAGCCATAGAACTTAATGAATTGCAAGTATACTATCAGCCTAAGTTAGACCCTATCACCCAAAAAACCGTCAGTTTCGAAGCACTGCTACGTTGGAATAACCAAGAACTTGGTCCTGTTTCCCCCGTAGAATTTATTCCTATCGCAGAAAAATACGAGATCATCAACACAATCGGTTTATTTGTGATGCAACAAGCATTATCTGCATTACAGAAATGGCAAAAAAAATACAATGTCGAATTTTCAATCGCTATCAACCTTTCTCCTGTGCAATTTAACGATGATGACCTACTGCCGAATATAGAATCATTATTAAATAAATATCAGCTGAAACGCAGTACTATTGAATTTGAAATAACAGAAGGGGTATTACTTTCTAAATTTTCAAGTATAGAAGAAACTCTAAAGAAGTTAGAAATGCTTGGCGTCTCTCTGGCAATGGACGATTTTGGAACGGGTTATTCTTCCCTAAGCTATTTACGTAAATATAGATTTAACACCTTAAAAATTGACCGAGAATTCATTTCCGAACTACCTGATTCTAATGCAGATAAAAAACTAGTATCAGCAATTATTGCTATGGCGCATGAACTAGATATGAAAGTAGTTGCCGAGGGCGTCGAGACTGAGCAGCAACACGCTTACCTTATAGAGCATAATTGTGATTTTGTGCAGGGTTGGTTATACAGTAAAGCACTAAATATGGCTGAGATAACCGCTTATTTAGATAAGCAATACCCCATATTAGAACAACACTTCGAACAGAAGACTTCTGAACAATGACTTGGATCAGTTTGAAATATGGCAGACAAATCCCCGAATACCCACTATCTCTCTTTGCCACAAGAGACTAGCTAAAGCGGTAACCATTTGTTTATGTAACCTTTTCTCGTCATTAACATATGGGTAATAACGAAGCCTAAAACGGGAGCAGTAATCAGCGTCAGTAAGATCCACTTTAGTGGGCTCGCTTTATTTTTTACGGCCAATACCCCTAAAGGAATTAAGTACAGGAACAGCAACCCACCAATGTAAATTCCAAGATCGAACTCTTTATAGTTAATTGAAACGGCAACCACGACAAAAATTGACACCAAGAAAAAGCTCAATATCGCATACCATTTTCTATTTTCACGCTGATAAGATCTAAACGCTTCCTCACCCAAGAGGGTTTTCTGGCTGACCTCTAATTCATGTACGCTTTTCATTGCTCTCCTTAAATGTACGAATGGCACTTATGTTTAATTTTCCGACACTCTCGACGACAGGAAATGGATATTTATTTTGATGTACTGCTTGCCGGGTATAAAAAACCACTTTATCTACGGAGCCTCTGAACAAGCCACGCACGCCCTGGCCACAGGGAATTTTATGATAAAAGTGGACATAATAGTGATCTGGCGACAAGCGGTTAAAGAAGAGCATGTTCTCTTATATCCGCCAGTGCAGAAACTTAAGAAAGCTCTGCACAAGTCTAAATTCAAAATGTACTTTTAAGTCGTATACTTGGCAACACTATCTCGCAATGCATTGGCCATTGTAGCCAAGTCTTCACTAACTTGAGATGTTTTGATAGCACCATGCGTTGCAGATTCAGACGATTTTAACAATTTAGAAAGCGAGACATTTATTTCTTCAGAAACACTCTGCTGCTCTTGTGAGGCAAGTGCAATTAAAGTGTTCATATCTGTTATCTTCTCAACACCATTAGAGATGGTTTCTAAGGCTTCTCCTGCCTCGGACGCCTTAGCTCCGGCATTCTCTGCTTTCTCTTGGCCTAAATTCATATTAGTAGCGACTTCATTACTCACCTTTTGCAACCGCTCAATAGCTTTTTGAATTTCTTGTGTTGACTCAGAGGTTCTTTGCGCTAAAGTTCTAACTTCATCGGCGACCACCGCAAAGCCCCTGCCTTGGTCCCCAGCTCGAGCTGCTTCTATTGCCGCATTCAACGCTAGGAGATTGGTTTGCTGCGCTATGCCGTTGATCACATCAACAACCGATCCAATACTATCACTTTCAACAATAAGCAAATTAATTCTTTCTGTTATACCTTTAACATCAACCACTAAGCTCTGTGTTGCTTGTACCGCTTCTTCAACAATAAGATTTCCGCGGTTAGCTTGATCTTTAGTATCTTTAGACCCAGCATCAGCATTGATAGCGTTATTAGAAATTTCCTGTGCCGTAGAGACCATTTGGTTCATCGCTGTTGCTATTTGCTCTACTTCAATTTTTTGATTTTGGATTCTCTTTGATGCGTTTAAGCTAGAATCAGCCATACCCTTTGCCGATGTAGACAAATTATTGGCGGTATTGGAGACCTCTTCTACAAGACCGCTTACTTGCGTCATCATGGTATTAAAGCTATCAGCTATCTCGCTGAATTCATTCTTTCCTGCTACTTTAATTTTTAACGTCAGGTTTGACTCCGTTACAATATTTTCAATCGTTTCTTTAATCTGATTAAGAGGGCCAAGCAGAGATTTTAAAACCAAAAAGCTGACGATTAATAGTACTAACATCGAAGCGATGACTACTACACTGAATACCACGAGTCCCGTTTCATATTCCGATACAATTGCATCTCTTTCCAGTTTCGCTTCTCTTAACTGTATGTCTGCTAGCTCTGTAATTTTTTCACTAATAGGATCTATCGCAGCATATAGTGGCCCATCAAGCGCATTTAATTGACCAGTGACATTTCCTTGCAAACTTTCCAGCAAAGTAACCGCTTCTTTTAGAGCGACACCAGCGGGGACTAAAAGCTGTTCTGCTGATGATGCTAGCTGGCTTTCTTCTACCGTTAACTTCGTAGCCATGTAAGTTTGCCACTTGTCTGCTATCGCGGTCTCTGACGCGTTAATCGCTTGTACCGCTTCCTCTGCCGTAATTAAGCCGGCATTAGCTTTGTTAATGGCATCAATAACATTAATGGCGTAATTATCTGATATTATTTTAAGATCTTCTAAAGGGACTACTCGGTCTGCGTAAATTCTCTGCACACCTTCAGATGTATGCTTAACCTCAAGCATTAACATGCTGGTAATTGTGATCATTAGCATCATGGGAATGATCACTAGAATTGAAAGGCGAGTCTTAATTGAAAAATTCTTCATAATAGATCTCATAATTTAATTATTTAAAAGAATATAACATTTTTGTTCATGCCATATAAAGCTATCTGTTATTTCTCTTTATATTGTCTTAATTAAACTTATATATCAATCGATTACGTGACAGCTGTACAAATAATCCACCTAACACAAGCAAGTATAATTCGATCATCAATCAAACAATTCTAACGTACTACCTGAATCCGTGACTTCAAAGTGAATACAGAGTGTAAGATATTGGTTCTAAAGTGGAATTGAAAAATATTAGCTGCACCCGTAGGTTCAGTGGATGTTTTTCTAACCGCTGTGGAATCAAGAGCTTGCGCTATGTGGTGCAGTGGAGTCACTGATTCAGGTACGAGTCAACGAATCATTGCCAGCTGTACAGTTTTCAAGTTGTAGCAGTTTCTTTTTCACCTCTAGCCCCCCTGCATAACCGACTAACTTGCCATCACTGCCGATAATCCGATGACAGGGCACTATGATAGAAATGGCATTAGCCCCGTTAGCTGCCGCCACCGCGCGAACCGCCTGCTCATTATGCATTTTTCTAGCCAGTGTTAAATAAGAGGCAGTTTCAGCATATTTAATGCCGATTAATTGCTGCCATACTTGCTGTTGAAACTCAGTGCCGGCCAGTCGCAGCGGAACCTCAAAGACTTGCCTCGCTCCTAAAAAGTACTGTTCAAGCTCAGCGATTGCCTGGGTTATTACCGGGTCAGTTTGCTCAACATAAACGCCATCCAACCAAGACTGTATACGCTTATCAACCGCTGCGCGCTTTTTTCTATAGCGCCAATCACAGAGGCACAACTCACCGTTAAAAGCTCCTAAGATGAGTTCACCAAAAGGGGTTTTAAAATACTGGATATTAATTTGCGACATACATACTCCAATAATGTACTAATGTGCTATTAATAATTGCCGATAGATCCGTCCTGAAAGAGGAAGTGCAGGGCTGATTATGGATCATAAATTCCGTCACTTACTTACTTTATGCTCGACTGAGAGTATATTTGTCTAGATTAGAATTTTTGCTGTGGAAGTACAACAATGGAAACAAAGTTAACCCGTTTTATTTATAAGTACAGTTTAAAAGAACAAATCAAGGTACTGCTACTGACACTCACCATATTCCCGATGTTGTACTTTTCACTTGAGCTGCCAAAAATCATCATCAATGACGCCATTTCAGGTGACGGTGAAGCCAGCTTTTTAGGGTTGCAGTTTGCGCCAATCAATTTCTTATTGCTGCTCTGTTCACTGTTATTAGTGACGGTATTGATCAGTGGCGCCTTTAAAATGCGTATCAATACGTTTAAAGGGGTGATTGGGGAACGCATGGTACGGCGCTTGCGCTATCAGCTAGTTGAAAGAGTGATGCGCTTTCCACCGGCACAGTTCCAGCGCACCTCACAGGGGGAAATCATTTCCACGATCACCTCTGAAACAGAACCACTGGCAGGTTTTATTGGCGACAGCCTTGCCCAGCCGCTGTTTCAAGGCGGCACTATGTTGACGATTTTGACCTTCATGTTTGTCCAAGACCCAATATTAGGCTTAGTTTCTATTTCGATGATTCCCCTACAAGCCTATATAATTCCGAAGATGCAAAAGAAGTTAAATGCATTAAAAAAATCCAGAGTAACAGTCGTTCGACATTTTTCAGGGCAAATTGGAGAAGTGGTGGACGGTCAACGAGACATCAAATTATACGGTACACAACGCTTTCACTTAGCCCAGTTTTCTCATACCTTAGGGCGCTTATTTACCATTAGATTAGATATTTTTAGACAAAAATTCTTTATGAAATTTATTAACAATTTCCTAAATCAACTACCGCCAATTCTTTTCTATGGAGTCGGTGGGATTTTAGTCATCCAAGGAAATTTGTCAATTGGCGCTTTAGTGGCAGCGCTGGCAGCGTATAAAGATTTAGTTTCACCCTGGAAAGAACTGCTCGTCTACTATCAACAATTCCAAGATTCAAAAGTCCGGTACGAGTATATCCACGAGCAGTTCAACCCCGATGGAATTATCTCACTGACCGAACAAAACGCGACTAATACTGCCGATTACTCAGCGGGCCTGGCTATCCAACATTTATATATTAAAAATGAGCGCGGCGATTTAATCAGCCAAAATATAAATCTGCGTATCCCGCCTGGCAGTCATATAAATATCATCTCAGACAACGAAATCTTATTAAAAAAATTAGCCATGAATATCGTTAATTTGGAGCCCGTCGCCAATGGTTCTATCTTAATCGGCACACAAAAGCATACTGATTTAGCCTCCCAAGAGTTGAGTAGAAATATTGCCTATATTGGCCCAGAGCCCTTTTTGATTGAGGGCAGCATCTTACAAAATATCAATTATGGGCTGCGCTTAATCCCTCCCCACATTGATCTCGCGACGCTTGACCCCGATGCTTTAGAGGCGCTGCATGAATCTAGCGCCTCAGGTAATAGTACCGACGGTATTGATGATGTTTGGACCGATTTTGGCCTGGCGGGTATCGACGGCTGGCACAACTTTTCTGCCTGGTTAAAAAGCTTGATGTCCTCAATTGGTGCACGACGCACCGTTTTTGAATTTGGCCTCAAAGATTATATCGATCCACAGCAAATAGAGCCCACTATTCGCGATAAATTTTCACTCACAAAAGAAGACCTATTTACCAACCTGCGAGGCGTGCAAGCTTCCGCCTTGGTTGAACGTTTTGATCAAGAGCAATACTGCCGACACTTAACTGTGATCGAGAATATTGCCTTTGGTCTGCTAGATACCGAACACCTGCAACTCAGTTTGCAAGAAATAAGCAACGACAGCGCTTTTACCGCTCTGCTGGAAGAAGTGGGACTCTATAAAACATTGCGTGATATTGGCCAAAAACTGGCTTACGACATTATTCATCACCTGGCAGAGAAGGATCCCAGCAGTCAGTTGCACCGCCAATATCAGTCCTATGATGCAGATTTAATTTTAAGCCAACTCACCGAGTGTATCGGTCGTCCGGATCACTTGCCTAGCTGTGAGTTTTTATTAGGTATGGCTTTGGGCCTAAAAGTTAGCGTGCATGGCGACACTTGGATAGATCAATCACTAAAAGCTCAGCTAATTCAGCTGCGCCAGAAAGTACGGGCCTCACCCATTGCAATTTTTGCTAAGCACATCGAACCACTGAGCAAGAAAAGTATGAACAAAAGACTCAGTTTGATGGAAAACTTGCTCTGGGGGTATGAAATAGCCCCTAATAACTATCAAAATCACCAACAATTAGTCGATATAGTTGAGCAGGCACTGATCGAAAATCAGGCGGATGCATTGGTATTAATCATGATTGCGCTCTCTCAAGTAGGGATTCGCGGCGAGCGTTTACCACAGGTAGCCAAACAGAATATTCAACTGATGCGCGCTTTAATGAAACGACCTAAAGTGCTGATCATGCATAACGCGCTACCAACAAAAAGCGACCTTGAATTCCAGCAATTATTAAGCGGTATCAAACAGCTATTACCGCAAACTAGCATCTTAATTCTTTCCGGCAAAAAAAGAGTCGGTGCCGATTGGATTGAATACTACCAAATGGACATCAACGGCTTGCAAAAAACCACCCAGCAAGCACTCACTTAACACTTATCAGCCGTTGGTGATTTCAACTCTGACAAAGCACTTATTAACAGTTACAATAGTGTTTTTAAAATAGTGAAACTTTGACACTAAGTAATACCTGAATCAGTGACTTCAGTTTACGTCACCTCACCCGCGGCAATTAGCGGCAAAGTTTCATCCTGATATAGGCAGTTAAAATGCGAGTATGTGGTATTGAGTTAAAAGGGGCAGAGGCCATTATCTGCTTGTTAGATTATCAGCAGGGGGCTTTTACTATACCCGATTGCAGAACACGGCTGTTTACAGTGTCAAACTCTGCTGCTGGAGAATCTGTGCGCGATTTCCAGTTTAGTGTAAAAAAATTGATTGAAGATTATAAAATTGAACAGCTGGTGATCGTCGAGCGGATGCAAAAAGGCAAATTTGCCGGCTCATCCACCAGCTTTAAATTAGAAGCCGCGCTGCAGCTAATAGATTTGCCAGTAACGCTGATGACAACCACAGAAATCAAAGAGTGGATTAAGCGCAATCCGCTGGATGTTGCGGTCACAGAACTAGGTTTGAAAAAATTCCAACAAGCGGCCTTTAGTGTCGCTTACGCACATCAGAATAAAGACCTTTATTCCCATGATGATGCTGAGTAGTCGCTCCACTCTCGTTTAAGTATTTCTAAGGACCCTCTGTATAAACCACAGAGGGTCCCACTAGTTCTTTACTGCTCCAGAAGTGGTCGACAAAAAATTTCCTGATTACCCATGAGACTCAGCCGACTGTATAAGAAACTATTTTTTCAGAATTATCATCAATTGGTTACGATGAATTATAAGATATAGCAGTATGCAGGGTAATTATCTTACGAAAGCGTTTTCTGCTATACCTATTGCCAATACTAGGGTTTGAGGGGCTTGGCCTAACCATAGCTGAAAGTGGTGGGTAATCAGGTAATCTTTTAAGTCCCTTCTCTGTGACCTCTGTGGTAAAACTAATCTTTTAAAGTCTTTTTCACCACCGAGATCCACAGACACTACGCTCCACAGAGAAAAACCTAACAGACTAGAAAGACCAAAGACTTAGTAAGACCAACAACCAAAACCCTAAGGGCTTTTTTCACCACAGAGGTCACAGAGGCGCTTCGCTGCACAGAGAAAACCTTAAAATCAAGAAATTTAGAAAGACAACAATCTCTAGGTCTTAATCTTTCCTGATTACCCATGAGACTCAGCCGACTTTATAAGAAACTATGTTTTAAGTATTATAATAAATTGGTTACGATGAATTATAAGATGTAGCAGTATGCAGGGTAATTATCTTACGAAAGCGTTTTCTGCTATACCTATCGCCAATACTAGGGTTTGAGGGGCTTGGTCTAACCATAGCTGAAAGTGGTAGGTAATCAGGAAAAATTTTATATTCTAGCCATATTTTTACCAGACAATCACTAGTTTCAACTTGAAAGAATCACAATCATACCCATAAACTAGCGACACCTAGCTACCACTATAAACACCGCTTTATAAGTCATCTGCAGCGTTTTTATAGCTAGCGATATTAGCCAGTTTAGCTGCCCTTTTCTAGGACTAGCTACTAACCCAGCAAATAACTATCTTTTCTAAACCCAGACAAAATTTATCAATATAGCCTTAGCGAGAAGTCAGACGAATGGAAGCGCATCTTAAGAATTTCATCTACAAATACAGTGGCGCAGCACAACTCAAAGTTCTGCTGCTTACCTTGATGATTTTTCCGATACTGTATTTTTCGCTTGAATTACCAAAAATGATCATTAACGATGCGATTACCGCGGCCAGTACCAGTGAGCATAGTATTTTTGGCATGCTCTTCAATTCGACTGATTTTTTACTGATTCTCTGCACTACTTTATTATTCACGGTACTGGTGAATGGCGCTTTTAAAATGCGCATTAATACTTTTAAAGGCATTATTGGCGAGCGTATGGTTAGGCGCTTACGCTACCAACTAATTAATCAGCTACTCAGTTTTCCACCCGTGAAATTTCAGCGTATCTCCCAAGGTGAAATAATTTCGACGATCACTGCTGAGACAGAACCACTGGCGGGCTTCATTGGCGATAGCTTAGCGCAGCCACTCTTTCAGGGTGGCACTATGCTGACCATCTTAATTTTTATGTTTATGCAGGACCCTATCTTAGGCTTAGTCGCGATATCGATGATCCCACTGCAGGCCTATATCATCCCCAAAATGCAAAAAAAGTTAAACCAGCTAAAAAAACAGCGGGTAGCGGTAGTCAGGCAGTTTTCCAGTCAAATTGGCGAAGCGGTAGATGGACAGCGTGAAATAAAACTGCAGGGCACCCAGCGCTATCATTTAGCGCAATTTTCCTCGACTTTGGGTGATTTATTTAAGATTCGTTTCAATATTTTCAAATTGAAATTTTTTATGAAATTCATCAATAATTTTTTGAATCAACTACCGCCGATCCTATTTTATGCGGTGGGCGGAATATTAGTGATCAAAGGACAATTGAGTATAGGTGCATTAGTAGCGGCATTAGCGGCCTACAAAGATCTGGTCTCTCCTTGGAAAGAACTACTTGCCTACTACCAACAATATCAAGATGCAAAAGTTCGCTATGAATACATCCAGGAACAATTCAACCCTGAGGGATTAACCCAATACGTTGCAGAAACTGCCGACAACTTAGCCAACTTTAATGCGGGACTCAACCTGCAAAACCTCTACATTAAAAATGAGCGGGGCGATTTCATCAGCCAAAATATCAATTTAAACATTCCCCCAGGTAGCCATCTAAATATTTGTAGCGACAATGACACTCTACTCAAAAAACTGGCGATGAATATTGTTAATTTAGAACCTATTGCCGCGGGTGATATTAAGATAGGCGATACCAGCATCAGCCAATTGGCCAGCCACTCTTTAAACACTAACATTGCCTACATAGGGCCTGAGCCATTTTTAATTGAGGGTACTATTTTACAAAACATCAATTACGGCTTGCGCCACCGTCCTCCCACAACTAGCCGCTCACTGTTAACTCAGCAACAATTACTGGCGATTCAAGAGTCCAGCGCTTCAGGTAATAGCACCGACAGCATTGAAGATGTCTGGACTG
Organism: Oceanospirillales bacterium; assembly: GCA_029027825.1. Taxonomy (GTDB): domain Bacteria; phylum Pseudomonadota; class Gammaproteobacteria; order Pseudomonadales; family Balneatricaceae; genus Rs1. The sequence continues at coordinate 3,611,683 of CP093399.1, forward strand.
ATTTTTCAATGGCAAAGGTCGATGGCTGGAAGAATTTATCGCTGTGGTTGCAAGACACTATGTCAGCAATAGGCGCCAGGCGGATGGTCTTTGAGTTCGGCCTCAAAGATTATATTGACCCGCTGGCAATTGCCCCGACTATTCACGACAAATTTTCGATCACCAAAGAGGATTTATTTACTAATTTAAGAGGCATGGAAGCTGATGAATTGATCGAGAGATTCGACATCAAAAGTTACAGTAACCATTTAAGCCTAGTGGAAAATATTGCCTTTGGCTTAATCGACCATCAGACAGAGCATCAGACTTTACAGGCGATTAGTGATCACCCACCCTTTGTCGCCGCTCTACAAGAAATAGGTATCTATACAGAACTGCACGATATTGGTGAAAAACTGGCGCAGCACATCATTCAGCAACTGGAGGAGTTAGGCCCCGACCAACAGCTCAACAATAGCTATCGTTTTTATGATGTTGAATGCGTCAGAGGGAAACTAGCAGACTGTATTGGCCGACCGAACCACCTACCTGCCTGTGAGTTTTTATTGGGTTTAGCGCTCAGTTTTAGGGGCCATGCACATGGCGATGAATGGATATCGCAGTCGCTTAAAAATAAGCTACTCGCCTTGCGCTCGCAACTTATATCATCGCCCATCAGTTTGTTGTCAGAGAATTTTGAGCCATTGCGAAAAGGTCGGATGAATAGACGTTTAACGGTCATGGAAAACTTACTTTGGGGCTTTGAAAGAAATCCTCACAATCATCAGCAGCACCAAAAATTAGTAGATATTGTCGAGCAGGCGCTCATCGAAAATGAGGCCGAAGCGCTGGTATTAATTGTTATCTCTCTATCACAAGTAGGTATTCGCGGCGAGAGATTACCGACAGTCGCCAAACAGAATATCCAATTGCTTCGCGCACTGATGAAACGCCCGAAAGTACTATTAATGCACAACGCCCTACCCGCTAAAAATAACGCTGAAGTTAAGCAGCTATTAGCGGGCATTAGAGGTATTTTGCCCGACACCACAGTGATCATTTTATCACCGCACAAAAGGGTGTCCGCCAAAGATGTGAGCTACTATCAACTCGACCTGCAAGGCCTGCATAAACACCCTCAACTAGTGGAAATAGCCGAATGACCGATCTGCCGATTAGCGCGGTACTTCCGCAACTTATTAGCGCGCTGTCGAGTGTCGATGCGGTGGTTTTAGAAGCACCTCCCGGGGCCGGTAAAACGACCTTGGTACCTCTAGCGCTGCTTGACCAAGATTGGCTGGGAGAGCAAAAAATACTGATGCTCGAGCCACGGCGAATTGCCGCTAAATCGGCGGCGATACGCCTCAGTGAAAATTTAAAACAACCGGTAGGTCAACAGGTAGGCTATCGTATCCGCATGGAGACAAAGGTCAGCGCCGCCACCAAAGTCGAAGTCATCACTGAGGGCATTCTCACTCGCATGCTCCAGCAAGACCCCAGTTTAGAAGGAGTGGGGTTGATTATTTTTGATGAATTTCACGAGCGCAGTTTAAGCAACGATTTAAACTTGGCACTCTGCCTTGAAGGGCGTGAATTATTTCGCGAAGAACAACCGCTAAAGTTACTGTTAATGTCCGCCACCTTAAATGGCAGTGCCACCGCTAGCTTACTGGGCAATGCACCTATTATTAGAAGCGAAGGTCGCAGCTATCCGGTGGAAATTTTTTATAGCACAGCGCTCTCCCCGCGCCAACTTGCCCAAGCTAAGTATGCAGCTAACACTCTAGAAGTGCGGATTGCCAACCTCATCAAGCAACTAATCAGCCAACAAAACGGCAGTATATTGGTGTTTTTGCCAGGCCAGCGAGAAATTCTAAAAGTAGCAGAGCTGGTCAGACAAACCATCAATCTTGAGTTAGAGAATCTACAGATAGCCCCGCTATATGGAAACTTGAGTTTTGCACAGCAACAACAGGCCATTCAGCCTGTGGATAAAGGCTTTCGTAAAATAGTACTGGCCACTAATATCGCTGAAACCAGTATAACCATAGCCGGTATCACGACCGTGATCGACAGCGGGCTGTGTCGGCGTGCAAGTTACGATGCCAGCACCGGCATCACGCGCCTAAACACGCAAAAAATATCTCAAGCCGCCAGCGAGCAACGCGCAGGCAGAGCTGGCAGAACAGCCCCAGGGGTTTGCTATAGGCTGTGGAGCGAAGAGCAGCAGCAGAGCTTAGCCCCCTTTGAAGTGCCGGAGATACTCACCGCTGACCTCAGCCATTTAGTCCTCAATTTACTGTTGTGGGGCAACACTGATTTCACCGATTTGGCATGGCTAAACCCACCCAGAGCAGCGCAAATACAACAGGCGCTGCAGTTACTGACTAAACTAAAGGCTGTCACCTATACAGGCGCTGTCATGGTGCTAACCAAACATGGCGAGCAAATGTGCCTGCTGCCAATGGAGCCGCGACTCGCTCACTTGTGTCTGAGTGCCGCTAAACTAGGAATTACAGCACTAGGTTGTGATTTAGCAGCGCTACTGGCAGAAAATGACCCATTACCAGAGCGTCAAGTAGATATTCTACTCAGAATACAGGCCCTCAATACTCCATCAGCTAAGCATGCTAAACAGCGCCATAGCTGGGAGAGAATCAAGCGCCAGAGCCGACAATTTCAGCAGACACTCGCGCAAGCTGTCCCTTTATCTAGCACCACCACTATCGATGCCAGTGCCGACCGCTTAGACTTACCACAACAAGTAGCCATCCTGATTGCTCTTACTTGGCCAGAGCGAATCGCCCAGCGGGTCAGTGATAGCGAAACAGAGTACAAACTCGCCAATGGCCGCAGAGCTGAACTGGGATTTGCCGATCAATTAGCCAAATCTGACTATCTGGCGATTGCCCATTGCGGCGGGAAGAAACAGCAGCAAAACGATCAAATTTATCTGGCCTGTAAATTGCCAAAAATACTTTTCGAGCAATACTTACAACCGTTAATTACCGAGCATCAAGTGCTATTTTGGGATGACCAAGCTGACCGGTTGCGGGCGGAATGCTATCAAAAAATTGGTCAAATCATCCTCAGCAGCCAGAAAATAGCCACGGTAGATGTCGCAAAAAAAAGGCAGTTAATCCTCGAATTGGTAGCGAAACGCGGTTTGCAAATACTACCGTGGAATAAAAAGCTGCAGCAATTGCGCGCCAGGGTCAATTTTTTAATGATCAATAACCCGCAATCAAACTTGTGGCCCGATCTGTCAGATGATTTTTTATTAGCTAACTTAGAGCAGTGGCTCGCCCCGTACCTCAGCGATAATTTTGTCGATCAGTTTAAGAAAATAGCACAACTTAATTCTCTGGACTTACCTAACATCATTGCCAACTTATTACCTTGGCCGCTACCTCAACAATTAGATGAGCAAGCACCAATTAACTACTGTGTACCTTCTGGGTCGAAGATCAGCATAGATTACAGTCAATCTCCCCCGGTACTAGCGGTAAAGCTACAGGAAATGTTTGGCTGCATTACCACTCCAGTGATTGGCCAACACAACGGCAGAAAAGGGGTGGCACTACAATTACATCTACTTTCCCCCGCAGGTAAACCTCTGCAAATAACCCAAGATATAGGTAACTTTTGGCACACTAGCTACCTGGAAGTAAAAAAGGAGATGAAAGGAAAATACCCCCGTCACCCTTGGCCCGATGATCCACTCACTTTTGCAGCTACTAAAAAAACCAAGCGCCGGCTAGCTCAAGAGCAGAACAACTAACCAGCTAAACAACTTACATCCACTCTATCACCAGCGGTTTAGATTACTTTGAAAATACTATTACTCAGTGCATATGATGCAGACAGTCACCAATACTGGCGAAAAGGGTTAGTCGCTAACTTCCCGCAGTATCAATGGCAAGTACTGACCTTAGCGGCCCGATATTTCGCCTGGCGAGTGCGCGGCAACAGCCTCAGTTGGGCCTTTGGCGAACAAGCGGCTATTCTCAAACAAGATTATGATCTAATCATCGCCACTTCAATGACCGATTTATCGGCGCTGCGCGGATTCATACCGTCGCTAGCGAGCATCCCCACCTTAGTCTATTTCCATGAAAACCAATTTGCCTACCCGACTTCAACTAAAGCACGCGCCAATGTTGAACCGCAAATTCTAAATCTATACACGGCGCTAGCCGCTGACAAGCTGGTTTTTAACAGTGATTATAATCTGCAAACTTTACTGACAGGTGCCGCACAGCTACTCAACAAACTTCCCGATCAAGTTCCCGCTAATATCATCGCCCTAATAAAAGCTAAAGCAACGGTACTTCCAGTGCCTTTAATAGAGTCTGCCACTGGTCAATTAACCACAGCCGCGATTAGCACTGTTTGGGATAAATACGGGGGTCTGAATATCCAGCAGCGACCTTTGCTAATAGCTTGGGCAGCCCGATGGGAGTATGACAAAGGTCCGGTCAAGTTATTGGCTATTGTCAAAGAGCTGGTAACACGGCGGGTTAATTTTAGACTTTGCATTATGGGACAGAAATTCAGGCAAGTCCCCAGTGAATTCGCCTCATTGCAGAGCGAGTTTGCAGAATATATTGATCAATTTGGCTACGCTGATAGCCGGGGTGAATATCAGCGATGGCTAGCGCAAGCAGATATTTTTTTGTCGACCGCCGTCCATGAATTTCAGGGGCTGTCTGTATTAGAAGCCTTTAATGCAAACTGTGTTCCCGCATTACCTGATCGACTGGTATACCCAGAACTTTTTACCAGCAAATACCTCTATGAATCACACTTGGACCTAGAAACGGAGGCGAGAGCAGCCTGCCAGCTAATGATAGAGCAGTGGGCGATGCTTAAAAATGCTAATTATTCTGCAGTGGGGCCAGATTGTAGCTGGAAAACATTAAAACCTGACTACCAAAAAATCATCGAAGACCTGCTTCATTAAAAAAACCTCTCAACCAACTCCACATCATCCCTGTGGACAACAAACAGCTATATTTGGATCTGCAATGCGCCGTCTTAAGAAATGTTCAGCAGAAAATATTTTTTAGACTATTCTTAATTACATATCATTCAGATATTTTTCTGAGATTTAAGGAGTAAGGATAGATGCAGTTTATTAGAGATATGTCACTTAAATCAAAACTACTTAGCTTTAGTGCTGTAATGCTATCACTGCTAACTATCAGCTTTGGCTATTCAATATATTCTTTAAATGGGATTGGCCATGAATTAAAAAATATTGTTAATGAGGACATGCCACTTATTGATAAAGTAGGTCATATAACCGTTGTACAATTAGAGCAGGCAATTTCCTTTGAAAGGGCGTTACACTATGGATCTAAAATTGCTGAAGGAAATATAATCGGTAAAGAACCAGACACCCACAGCCTTAAAAAGTACCACCGCAGCATTAAAGATTTTATGCACGGTAATGAAGAGATTAAAGTTTTATTCGACTCAGCCCAGTCAATCACCCACCATGATGCTGCTCTGTCGGACCCTGACTTGAAACAAAAAATGGCTGATATTAGTAATTCATTAACCTTAATTGCTACTGCCCACGATAAATATGTGCTCCATGCTGAAGAAATTTTCACTTTAATTGATAAGAATTCACTTAATCATATAAATAAGCTGATTGAAAAAATTGAACATGAGGAAGAAAATTTAGATAAAGTAACTGAAGAATTACTTTTTAGTATCCAAAAATTCACCCAAGGAGGCGCGACGGCAGCCTATCAACATGAAAAGACGACTGTTAACATTCTGCTTTCCATCGCAGCATTTAGTCTAATTTTTGGTGTTAGCCTCAGCTTGCTGATGAGTAATTATATTGTCAATGGCATTCTGATAGCAATCAGCACAGCCGAGGGAGATTTATCTAAAAATATTAAAGTACGTAGTAAAGATGAGATAGGAGATTTGTTAGCAGCTATGAATGGAATGAAATCAAAACTACTCAACTTAGTTAAAGATTTAGTAACCGTGAGTAGTAACCTCAATAGTTATTCAGATGATATGAATTCAACCACCACTCATACTAGTCAAATAATATCCAAGCAGCGTGATGAAACTGAGCAAGTGGCCTCCGCTATACATCAAATGACCACCACTAATCATAAAGTATCTGAAAATATTGCAGAAACTGCTAAATCTGCGAATAAGGCAACTCAGCTAACTTCTCAAGGTAGTGTAGTCGTTGAGTCAACAGTAGTAGAAATGACCAAATTATCTAATCAAATAGATTCTGCGGCACTCACAATAGACGAACTAAAAGGGCACAACAACGAGATCACCAATATAATGGGGGTTATTGAAGGTATAGCAGAACAAACTAACTTATTAGCTTTAAACGCAGCAATTGAAGCTGCGCGGGCAGGAGAGCAAGGTAGAGGCTTTGCGGTTGTCGCCGATGAAGTTCGTACCCTTGCGGTTCGCACTCAAGCCTCAACTAAAGAAATTAAAAACATGATTGAAAAGCTGCAAGCAGGCACTGAGTCCGCTGTCGATATTATGCAGCAAAGCCTTAAACAAACACACGCAGCCGTGGACAGCGCAAAGAAATCAGGCTCTTCTTTTGCAACTATTGCCGACGAGGTCAATCAAATCAGTATGATGTGCGAACAAATTTCAGCAGCAGCATCCGAGCAAGACGCTGTCAGTGAAGAAATAAGTAATAACATAACGCATATAAATGAAGTATCAATTGAAACGGCTGCAGGAGCAGAGAAAACCTCACAATCCAGTAGTGAACTTGTCAAAATGGCAAATCAACTCCACCAATTGGCCTCACAGTATTCAGTATAAGGTGTCACTGGAACAGCTCTAATAAATAGTAGCTGTTCCGCAGATCATTAAATGGTTCTATCATTGTTATTTTCACAATGACAATGAATTTATAAGCAGGAGCTATTTCACACTCTCTAGACCCGATGCTAGGAGCTGAATCCGTGACTTCAGAGTGGATGCAGAGCATAAAACGTTACCTGATTGACCATCATACTCCGCTTGACTTGGAAGTTGTCTAACAAAGTTATTAATTCCAACAAGTTAAGCGAAGCTATAATATATTTTTATCATTTAATAATAGTTTAGATTATAGCCAGGTCATTTATTTGTAATTTTTATTTACTCTAGGTTAGTCTGTGAAGACACAGCACTAATCAGGTAGTGTTTTGTTTTTCCTCTGTGCAGCGCAGCGCCTCTGTGTCCTCTGTGGTGAAAAAATCTTTAAAGGATTGGTTTTACCACAGAGGGCACAGAGAAGAGATTAAAAGCATCTTTTGCTGTGGCGGAGACTCAGGGCTAATCAGGAAAGGTTATTTACAGTACAATTTTAAATATCTTAGCTGTACCTTTAGGGAATCTATTCATAAGTTCCTTAGCTTCAGGGAACAGCCTGTCGAGGTTTAATTGGTAGTTTCATAACCGCGTAGAATCATGAGCTTGCGCTATGTGCTGTGCTGCAGTGAAATCACTAATTCAGGTTAATGACCAGGTTGTGACGGGGATGTTGCTATGAATAAACAAGCAAGACTTGAACAAGTTACGCGCACTGGGCAAGACAATAAACTTGCTCGAAGATTTTTTAAGTAAAAGAGTCTCAGTGCTTAGCCCCAAAACTCCTAAAATATCTTATCTCAGAAAATCTCTTCAGTAGTCAAAGTATTAGGACGGGTATCGGTCGCCTCTTTTACTTTAATACGGTCAATGCTTTCATTATCCTTACCCCGTTCAATGATTATCTCTACGCGTCGATTCATCGCTCGATTTGCCGCTGTGTTGTTTGGCGCTAATGGCCGAGTATTAGCTCTGCCAACAATTTCAAATTTCTTTTGTTTAATCCGCACATCCGCAAAAATTTCATTGGCGACAGCCAGCGCTCGCGCTGCGGATAAATCCCAGTTTGAGACAAATATTTTTCCATCGGCACGGATATCATCGGTGTGGCCCTCAATACTAATTTTGCCTTTGATATTAAGTAATAAGTCCCTAATTTTAGCAATCACTGGAATATAATCGTCTTTCAAGCGTGCTGATCCCGATACAAAAGAGCCTTTTTCTTGCACGCGAATGATGGTTTTTTTGCCATCGGTCTCAATTTCGATACTGCCTTCATCAATTTCTTCGCTTAAAACAGCAGCAAATTGAATCGCATCTTTTTTAGCTTGTTCTTTTTTCTCTTGATCTTTTTGTCGCTCGGCTTCGCCCTGCAAACTATCTAGTACATCAGATTCGCCCTTTTCCGATCGAATATCCAAAGTATTCATATCGTTATTAACCGTCATCTGCCGCACTTCGTTTAAAGGGGTAGGTTCTGGTCTGCCGGGACTAAACTCCTGAGCAATGATTGATGTGCCCTTAGGCACATCTTCTACCTTAATTTGGTTTTGTACGCCAAAAGCCTCGCGCATTGACCCGGCTAATTGCTTAAACTTGAGTACATCCATTTCAGAGAAGGACAGCAGTAAAACGAAGAAGCACATCAGCAGCGCCATTAAATCCCCGAAGGTGGCCAGCCAAGCTGGCAAACCGGGGACACAGACCGGACAATCTTCAGCTTCATCACTCATCAGCTTTACTCCTCATCCGCTGGACGTTTTTTCTCAGGTAAGTAATTACGCAGCATTTGTTCAATAACCCGCGGATTTTGTCCCGCTTGAATGGCTAACAAGCCATCGATAATCAACGCTTGGTTTAACTCTTCTTCATCGCGACGCACCGTTAACTTGTCCGCAATGGGGATGGCAATCATGGTGGCCAACATAGATCCATATAAGGTAGTCAACAGCGCGACCGCCATCGCTGGTCCAATCGATTTAGGGTCACTCATATTGGACAACATCTGAACTAAACCGACCAAGGTACCAATCATTCCCATCGAGGGGCCGACATCTGCAATCGCCGTAAAAATACCAATCGCCGCTGTGTGTCGATCAGTAGTTAGTTTTTTCTCTTTGTTTAATAAGGTTTTAACGACTTCAGGATCATGGCCATCGACTAACAGTTGAATACCCCTATTCATAAAATCAACACTGGCTTCCTTTTCTTCCAGTGACAGCAAACCACCTTTGCGAGCGGCATCTGCCATATCGACAGTTTCAGCGATGATGTCTTCAATCTTTACCGATTTAAACATAAAGGCTTTACCCATCACTTTGCCCATACCAAGGAATTGGCCCAAAGTGAACTTCATCAATACGACAAAAATTGATCCCCCCAAAACAATCAACAGTGAAGGGGTATTGATGAAAACACCGACATCACCACCGGTTGCCATGGCGGCAACAACAATACCGAATGCACCTAAAAGACCAACCAGTGTGGCTATATCCACATGAAACTCCTATAAATTTTTTTGCTGAATAACAATATAATATTGAACGCTCTGTACTGGAATAAAACCACAAAAACAGTCAAAACTGAAAAAAAATACTTTTGAAAAAAAAATTTCACAACTATATAAAAAGTATACGAAAAAATTACTAATGTGCAACCAATAGCGCAAATAGATGCAGATAACCTTCCGTATTGAACAAATTACCAATCTGTCTTAAAAAATAAGCCAATTTTGCCGACAAATCAAGCGCCACTTTACCCACGCCCAACATCCACAAATACCGATTGTTGGCAGCTCTGTTTAACGAGGAGTATTAGTTAACCGCAACCTGCCTCACATCTATTGTAAGCCCGGTTACTTTTGACTATCATCTATGCTGTTTTCGACACTTACAGATATGTCGGCTGAACTTGCTACATATTGAGACCTTTGCAATATTATTGCACTAGCTAATATTGCGCACACACCACAGGATTAAAAATGCCCGCCAAAAAACAAGCGCTAACTTTTGAGCAATCGCTGGCCGATTTAGAAACCTTAGTTAACAAAATGGAAGCCGGTGATTTATCTCTTGATGAATCGCTAGCCGCATTTGAGGACGGGGTTAAACTGACACGCGACTGCCAAAAAATGCTCGATGAAGCACAGCAAAAAGTCCAAATTTTAACCGAGAGAAATGGTCAGTTAATCAGTACTGACTTTTCAGCAGATACATAATACTGAGAATATTGAGTGACTATAAAAAAGCAATTAACTCGCTATCAGCAACGAGTAGAAGCCGAGCTTGAGCAGCGACTAGCACACGACTCTATTCAAAATTCACTGCAACAAGCCATGCGTTACAGTACTTTGAATGGTGGAAAGCGGATTAGGCCAGCCCTAGTTTATTTAATAAATCAATCTCTCGGCGGTGATTTGCAAAATGCTGACAGCGCGGCTTGTGCCATAGAAGCACTGCATAGTTACTCTTTAGTACACGACGACTTACCCGCCATGGACGATGACAATCTACGCCGTGGCAAACCGAGTTGCCACCTCCAGTTCGATGAAGCTACCGCTATTTTAGCGGGAGATGCTTTACAGTGCATCGCATTTCAATGGCTCTCTCAGCAAAACAATCAACTCAGTGCAGAACGGCAATTACAGATGCTGCAAGTACTCACTAAAGCCAGTGGTGATGCAGGCATGGTCGCGGGGCAAGCCTTTGATTTGGCGAATGTTGGTAAGGCGTTGACGCTTTCTGAACTAGAGGAAATGCACCGTTTTAAGACCGGCGCGATACTCAGTGCCGCCGTCGAACTCGGTATCATCAGCAGCAATAAAGAAATCACTGATGAGCTAAGGCTGACACTGCTGAGTTATGCCGATGCAATTGGTTTAGCTTTTCAGGTACAAGATGACATTTTAGATATTGTCGGTGACACCGCCACTCTAGGAAAACCGCAGGGCTCAGACAGCGCCGCTAACAAACCAACATATCCTGCTTTATTAGGTTTAGACGGCGCCCGTGAAAAACTCTCCCAGCTCTATCAGCAAGCGCTAGCTGCTAGCCAGTGCTTAGGAGAGAGAGGCGTGCCCTTGCAGCAACTTGCCAAATACATCGTTGAACGAAGTTATTGATGTACCATACAATCCCCGACACTAGACCTTGCACGCCGCTACTAGACAGCATTAATCACCCCGAAGACCTAAGATTACTCGCTGTCCAGCAACTTCCTGAACTCGCCATGCAACTGCGCTCTTTTTTACTTTACAGTGTCGGCCAAACTGGCGGGCACTTTGGCGGCGGCTTGGGAGTGGTGGAGCTAACCATCGCTTTACACTACTTATTTGACACCCCTCATGACCACTTGGTATGGGATGTAGGTCACCAAAGTTACCCGCACAAAATATTGACCCAGCGCCGCGAGGCGCTGCTCAGCATTCGGCAATTAGATGGTTTACATCCTTTTCCCGACCGGCTTGAAAGTGCATTCGACGATTTTGGTACCGGCCACTCCAGCACCTCGATTAGCGCCGCGCTTGGATTCTGTATTGCCGATCGCTTAAACCACCTAGAGCACTACAGTATCGCGGTGATTGGCGATGGTGCACTGACCGCTGGGATTGCTTTTGAGGCGTTAAATCACGCCTCGCACGTCGATGCAAACTTGCTGGTGATTCTTAATGACAACGATATGTCTATATCAAAAAATGAGGGTGGGCTGGCAAAATATTTGGCCAGTAAGCTTAAATCCAGCGACGCTGGCATTGCAAATACCGCGCTGTTTGAAGCATTGGCCTTCGCTTACACTGGCCCGATTGATGGGCATGATTTTCCCGCACTTTTAAGTGCCTTAAAAAAGCTAAAAACCCAATCTGGTCCCCAGTTTTTACACATCATCACCAAAAAAGGCAAGGGATTTTCACCCGCTGAATCAGACCCAGTTGGCTATCACGCCATCACTAAAATAGAATCTTTAGCCGCCACTTCGCAATCGGCTAAAGCCAAAACTTTTGCCAATATTTTTGGTCAATGGCTGCTAACTACTGCCGCCAGAGACCCCAAGCTAGTCGCCATAACGCCCGCCATGAAAGAGGGCTCTGACCTGGTAGATTTTGCCAAGAAATATCCGCAGCGGTATTTTGATGTGGCGATCGCCGAGCAACACGCTCTGACCTTTGCCGCAGGCTTAGCTTGTGCCGATATAAAACCGGTGGTGGCAATCTACTCCACTTTTTTACAGCGCGGCTACGACCAGTACATTCACGATATAGCGATCCAAAATCTCAACGTTATTCTGGCGATCGACCGGGCGGGTCTAGTTGGTCAAGACGGTCCCACTCATGCCGGCTGCTACGATATTGCCGCACTGCGCTGCATTCCCAATACTGTCATCATGACCCCTAGTAACGAACAGGAGCTATGGCTAGCTCTGAACACCGCTCACCGGCATACGGGCCCGATAGCCATAAGATATCCACGGGGCTCTGGCGATGGCGGTGCTGTGGATAAAAACAATCACACTGTCAATTTAGGTGCCGCTAAGCTGTTACGACGCAGCCACAACAATACTGGTCAAGCGCTGCTAAATTTCGGCCCTTTGTTAGACAGTGCCAAAATAGTTGCGCAAGAGCTGGATTTGACCTTAGTCGATATGCGCTTTGTAAAACCTTTAGATGAAACTTTGCTCAGCCAGTTGGCGACTGACCATCAACATTTTTTCACCTTAGAAGATCATGCAATCGCCGCTGGAGCTGGCTCTGCTGTCAGTGAATTTTTGGCGAGTAAAGCGGTGACCTTTACTCATTTAGGCATCCCAGACAGATTGATTCCCCACGCAACACGAGAGCAACAGTTAGAAATCTGTGGGTTAGATGTGCAGGGGATTCGAGCGGCGGTGTTAAAATATAGAGCGGCAGAGTAGCCACTTATGGACATGGCTCGGTGTTATGAAAAAATTGAGCGACATTTTAGCTAATGGCAAGCAGACAGCCCAGCTAAGGTAGCAAAGCCAAGCTTTATATACTTACCTGATTAGCCATGTGTCTCCGCCACAGCGCAGCAAAAGATGCTTTTAATCTCTTCTCTGTGTCCTCTGTGGTAAAACCAATCCTTTAAAGATTTTTTCACCACAGAGGACACAGAGGCGCTGCGCTGCACAGAGGGAAAACAAAACACTACCTGATTAGTGCTGTATCTTCACAGACAAACCTAAAGTAAAAATAAATTACAAATAAATGACCTGGCTATAATCTAAACCATTATTAAATGATAAAAATATATTATAACTTCGCTTAACTTGTTGGAATTAATAACTTTGTTAGACAGCTGTCAAGTCAAGCGGAGTATGATGGTCAATCAGGTATACTTATGTCCAATACAGCTGAAAAGATTATGCTTTAGAGTCTTCCAGCAAGTGCCCTAACTTACCTGCCTTAGTCGCTAGGTAACCGGCATTGTGACTATTTTTTCCCACTTGAATCGGCTCTCTGCTACTCACCTGTACGCCAAACTCTTCCATAGCGGCAACTTTTTTCGGATTATTGGTCATCAATCGCAGCCGCTTTATACCAAAGTGTTCTAACATCGGCAGGCACATACTGTATTCACGCAGATCCGCATCAAAGCCTAAATGCTCATTCGCCTCGACGGTATCAGCACCTTGGTCTTGCAGATGATAAGCCTTAATTTTATTCAGCAAACCTATGCCGCGCCCCTCTTGACGAAGGTATAAAAGGATACCGCGACCTTCTTTAGCAATGCGCGTCAGTGCTTCTTGAAGCTGAAAACCACAGTCACAACGCAAACTAAATAAAGCGTCACCGGTTAGACACTCCGAGTGAATTCGGGCCAGAACCGGTTGGTCAGTGCTTACATCACCATACACTAATGCAATGTGTTCCTTGCCAGTCACCGTGTCTTCAAAGCCAACCATCGTAAAAGTTCCCATCGGCATAGGTAACTTAGATTCGGCGATATAATGTATATTAGTTTTCACAGTCTGATCTTTTACGGACACTTATTACCTCTACCTTACAACTTAGCTTGCAGCCTCAATCTCGTGTTTACAGAGACTGCTCAATATCTATATGTGGGCACTAAACTGGTATTTACAACAAAAAATAATTAATTAAATGCAAGCAACCCAACGCCATTAATCCAGCCACTATGTCATCGACCATAATACCTAATCCACCGGCGACGTTTCTATCAATCCAATCAATCGGCCAAGGCTTTATGATATCGAAAAATCTAAATAAAGCGAACCCCAAAACGACAGTGGTAAAACTGACAGGGATGGCGATCATGGTAATCCAAAAACCGGCAAACTCATCCCAGACGATACTCGGATCATCATGCACTCCCATATCGTCTGCAGTTTTGCCACAGATGTGCACACCGTAAGTACAGGCGGCGATCACCAGTATTATATATAGCCATAGCGGCAGTAGCGACAGCAGTAAAAACAAGGGTATGGCCGCTAATGTACCGAAAGTGCCCGGTGCCTTAGGTGCCAAACCACTGCCAAAGCCAAAGGCTAATAAATGCACCGGATCTTGGAGCTTTGCGGGTAGTTTAGATTTGTAATCAAATTTCACTGTTATTTATTACCTTGAGTTTAGCTATCTTTAGAAATGCTTATAACCAGCAGCAGAAATATCCCGCCACTGCCCATCCTGCATCAGCTGCAAACCATTACCCGCCGTTATTGTACCGACAGCAGTAACTGCTACATTATGATTTTGCAGACGTTTTTGCAAACTAGGCCAGTCTTTGAGCGGCACCGTAAAACACAATTCAAAATCTTCTCCGCCATTCAAAGCCCACTCTAAAGCCAATTCACCAGCCACTTGCTGTAGCGCTAACGAGCGCGGTATCAATGCTGTATCTAACTGCGCCGCGACTTTTGACTGGGTGAGAATATGCTGTAAATCGGCCAAAAAACCATCTGACACATCAATACAAGCAGAGGCACTGTCTTTGATCAACAAGCCGGTAGCTATTCTTGGGGTCGGTCGGTAGTAACGAGTTCGCAGATAATCATGCTGGGGATTGGCAATGTCGCTGCCAAGCAAGCTTAAACCTGCCCGGCTATCGCCCAAGCTACCACTGACACAAATCACATCTCCGACACTGGCACCACTGCGCAGCAACGCAGCACCTTTAGCGACGAAGCCTTGTACTTGAACCGTTAAGGTAAGCGGCCCTCTAGTAGTATCTCCGCCGACTAAGGTCAGCTGATAAGCTGCTGCTGCCGCACTGAGGTTCTCGCTAAACTCTTGTAGCCAATCGGCGCTGAGGTCTGGCAAGGTCAAGGCTAAAGTAAAACTATTCGGTTCAGCCCCCATCGCAGCGAGATCACTAACCGCAGATCCTAGTAGACGCCAGGCGATGTTGGCTGCAGATGTTCCCCTGAGAAAGTGCACCCCCTCAACTAAAGTATCAATTGAAACGACTAATTCAGTAGCGACCGGAATTTGCAAGATCGCGCAGTCATCACCAATGCCTTTGACAATGGCGTGGTTACGCTGAGAAGCCTGAAAATTTGGCTGTTCAAAATAGCGTTTTATCAGTGCGAACTCATCCATCATTTAACTATTTCTTTTTGTTAGCTTCGTGACGGGCGCGTATTTCTACCATTCTGACTCGCTGAGCCAGCTTATCGAGAATACCATTGACGTATTTGTGACTTTCAGTGGCGCCAAATATTTTCGCCAGATCAACGCTTTCATTGATCACTACTCGGTAGGGTACTCCCAACCGATGAATCAGCTCAAAACTACCGATCCGCAAAACCGCCCGTTCAATCGGGTCTAGATCATCTAAAGCACGATCTAGAAAGGGGCCGTAGGCCGCATCTAATTCAGTGCTATTACTGGAGACACCCCGTAAAATTTCACTAAACAAAGAGACATCGGTCTGCGACATATCATTATCAGTGCGAAACATCGCTTCAATTTCATTGATTGGCTGCCCGGCCATCTGCCAAGAGTACACTGCTTGCACGGCAAATTTACGCGCCGCGCGCCGCATTTCGGTTTTGGAAGCTTTCTTGTTGCTCTTCTTCGCTGGAGATGAGCCTTGATCTTGATCTTGTGTCACTTAATTAAACCTCTAGGTTGCGCAGTACGCTAACCATTTCAATCGCAGACAAAGCAGCTTCTGCCCCTTTGTTTCCCGCTTTAGTACCAGAGCGCTCGATAGCTTGCTCGATACTGTTGACTGTTAAAATGCCGTTGGCTACAGGAATGTTAAAATCCATCGCCACTTGCGCCACCCCTTTAGAACTCTCGCCGGATACATACTCAAAATGCGGCGTGCCACCACGAATAACCGCCCCCAGAGCGATGATCGCATCATCTCTCTTTTGCGCGGCAACCTTCTGCACCACCAAGGGTATTTCAAAGGCACCAGGCACCCGTACTACCCGTACATCTTGATCTTTAATGCCATGTCGCTTTAAAGTATCTAAGGCGCCTTGCAACAAGCTCTCAACCACAAAGGCGTTAAAACGACCGACCACAATAGTGTATTTACCACCACCTGAGACGTAGTCCCCTTCTATAATTTGTACTGACATTTTTCACCCTTTATTCGCAAGTAATATATTCGCTAATTTCTAAGTCAAACCCAGATATTGCATTAAATTTTATTTGTGAGCTCATCAACTTCATTTTACCGATATTCAGGTCGCGAAGTATTTGTGAACCAGTGCCGACCGTTAAATAAGCACCCGATGAGCTGTAGTTAGCGGGGGCTGGGCGAGCAGAGGTTTTCACCAACAAACGCTCTAAGGCCACTGCAAAGTCTTCTTTCTCACCATTATCTAACAACAGCACTACTCCACTTTCTTCGCTGGCCACTTTGGCTAATGCCTTGTCGACACTCCAGTGGACTTCACTGCCAAGCCCTACCATATCGCGCAGTTCATCCCCGCGCATATGCACTCTGACCAACGTTGGTTTACTTTTATCAATGTCCCCTTTGACGAACGCTAAATGGGTGACATTTTGGATGGAGTCAGAGTAAGAAATACAGTTAAATTCACCGTACTTAGTGGTAACTAAAGCTTCACTGGTGCGCTCAATGGTATGCTCGTTAGTGGTCCGATAGTGAATTAAATCAGCAATAGTGCCGATTTTCAGTTGGTGCTTTTCTGCAAACTTTTCCAGGTCTGGACGCCGCGCCATCGAGCCGTCATCATTCATAATTTCGACAATTGCCGCCGCGGGAATCATCCCTGCTAAGCGCGCCAAATCGCATCCAGCTTCAGTGTGTCCCGCTCGGCGTAAAACGCCACCAGGCTGCGCCATTAATGGAAAAATGTGCCCCGGCTGTACGATGTCTTCAGCAGCGGCATTGGCACGCACCGCAACCCGAATTGTCTGCGCACGATCTGCAGCAGAAATACCGGTAGTGACTCCCTCTGCCGCTTCAATTGACAAAGTAAAGTTGGTTTCAAAGGCCGCGCCATTACTCTGTACCATCAGCGGTAACTTTAATTGCTTACAGCGCTCTTGAGTCAAAGTTAAACAGATCAGGCCACGTGCATGAGTCGCCATGAAGTTAATATCTTCAGCTCTGACCATTTCGGCGGCAATCACTAAGTCGCCTTCATTTTCTCGGTCTTCGTCATCCATTAAGATGACCATTTTACCTTGACGAATATCATTAATTATTTCTTCTGGGCTGTTTAGCTCCATGACACTTTCTTCTCTACAATAGACTAAGGTTTATTTCAAGAATCCGAATTCGGCCAACTTGGCCATATCTACCCCTGAATGACGACTACTTGCCGATACTTGCTGCTGGGAGTTATTCAATAATCGCTCCATATAGCGAGCAATTATATCTACTTCCAAATGCACTGTTGAACCCACTTGGTAGTCGGCCAACAATGTTTGCGCCGCGGTGTGCGGCACAATGTTCAAACTGAATTGATCTCGCTCGACACTGTTAACGGTTAAACTGACACCATCGACTGTGATTGAGCCTTTTGCCGCTATGTAGTGAGCGATGCTCGAGTCTGCTTTGACTAAGTATTTAATCGAACGAGCATCTTGGCTGCGCTCGACTATCTGACCTAGAGCATCTACATGTCCGGTTACAATATGACCGCCCATGCGCGTGGTCGGCAGTAAAGCTTTTTCTAAATTAACTCTCTTTCCCGCTTGAATCTGCACAAAATTAGTATGCACTAAAGTTTCAACGGACACGTCGGCCCAAAACCCATCTCCCGGTAACGCGATGACGGTTAAGCAGACGCCATTAGTCGCAATACTATCGCCGATTGTCACATCGGATAAATCTAAACTGCCAGAGCGAATATATAACTGCATATCCCCCTGCTGCATTTTAACAGCTGCCACTGTACCTATTGACTCTATTATACCTGTAAACATAAATACTGTTCTCCGAGCGCTCTGCATCAATTCGCTAACTCGCGCTAAAACAGGTGCAAACCGATAAAATTGCTTAACCTACTTCAATATTAGCCTTTACTAGTGATTCAGCGCTAGGCTGATTTGAGTAATGATAGCCTGCTATTACAGTTAGTTATCTATACTCTCTATACTCTCTGTACTCTCTGTACTCTCTGTACTCTCACAGTGCATTTTCACTAGCCGCTTGGTAGCACAGTTTAAGATCATCGCCCACCATTTCCTGTGAAACTAACACCAAGCGCTGTTGTTGTGCCATTTTATCTTTCGCTATTGCCAGTAGCGGCCGAGCACTAGCGCCTAAAATTGTCGGCGCCATATAGACCGTCAACTGGTCAAATAATCCCTGCTCCACAAAACTACCCGCCAGCGTTGCCCCTGCTTCAACCAACACTGAGTTGCAGTGTTCATGTACTGCTAAATAATCTAACAATGCTGCCAGGTCTATTCGCCCCTTTGAATCGGGTAGTGAAATCAGATCTCGGTCAGTATTATCCACCAGCGGCAGGGCAATAACTCGTAAAGTTCTTCCTGGCTGGTTTATGATTTTGGCATTCGCGGCGAGCCGGTTATGCGAGTCGAGTACTACTCTTAAAGGTTGCTGGGCAGCAATCAACTGCAAATCGTATTCCGCTGCAGACAACCCCAATTCAGCGACGCGCACCATCAGCGATGAATTATCTTGTTCTATGGAACCGATGCCAGTGATGATGGCACAGCTAGTCGCTCTTAATCTCTGCACATCACTTCTTGCCGCAGCGCCCGTTATCCATTGAGACTCTCCACTTTGCATCGCGGTGCGACCGTCTAAGCTCATCGCTAATTTTATATTTACCCAGGGCCGCCGCTCGGACATACGCTTAATAAAACCAACATTCAAAGCCGCCGCTTGCTCACTCATCAAGCCCGTTTCAACCTCGATTCCGGCCGCTCTTAACAACGCAAAGCCATTGCCAGCCACCAGCGGATTTGGATCTTGCATCGCGCAGACCACTCGGCTAATTTTTGCAGCGATGAGCGCCTGCGCACATGAGCCAGTTCTTCCCACATGAGAACAAGGCTCTAATGTGACGTAAGCGGTGGCGTTTTGTGTGACTGCCACACTCAAATCGGCGAGCGCATTAACCTCAGCGTGACCTCGCCCCGCCTGCAAGTGGTAGCCAACCCCAATTAGCTGTTGGTTTTTTACCAGCACGCATCCGACATTAGGGTTAGGGCTGGTGGTAAAACGTCCTTTGGCAGCGAACTGTATTGCCATAGCCATAAACGTTGCATCTAACACTGCGTTGTTATTCATCTAAAGCTTACTGACCTGCATCACGAAGTGAAGCGGCACTATCTACGGCTAACCTGTCTATTTCGACTTTAAACTGACTAATATCTTCAAAGCTCCGATACACTGAGGCAAATCTAACGAAAGCTACTTGATCTAATTTTCGCAGTTCAGCCATGACCGCTTCGCCTAATAATCTGGCGGGCACTTCCCGATCGCCAGAGGCACGGATTTGTAATTTAACTCGGTTTATCAATGCCTCTAATTCTTCGACACCGACCGGCCGCTTTTCTAGAGCACGTAAAATTCCACCGCGCAGCTTTTGCTCGTCAAAAGGCTGAGTAGAACCATCTGACTTAATCAGGCGAGGCATTAATAATTCGGCGGTTTCATAGGAAGTAAAACGTTCGTGGCAGGAAATACACTCTCGACGACGACGGACTTGCTGACCTTCCGCAACCAAACGAGAATCAACAACTTTAGTGTCTACAGCGGTGCAAAACGGACAATGCATAATATAATCCTGTCAAAAAAGAGCGATTCTATAGTTAGTTTCCAACCGTATATACACACCGACTATGAGCGGTTCTAGCAAAGCTGAAAACTAATTATCGATAAGATAATAGCTATCTGACATAAACTATTAAAGATGAGTACCAAGCGCATGCAGATAAGCGGCGTATTGTACCTCAGAAAATTCGAAGAAGGTAGAACAAGGAGGGCTGTGTACTATTTTAATAGAGCAAAAAATCACTGAGTAATTTATTTACAAAGTTATTTGCCGGCAGTGGTCACTCAATTCAACCTGTAAAAAATCTGCTAGCTTTTTGGCATCTGCTGTAAGTTGCGGCAAGTTATTGTGATTAATAATGTTTATCCTACGGCCACTTTTGGTTAACATATTTAACTCGAAGCAATTGTAATTTAACGCCTGCTTACGAAGCACAACCTTGTTGTTAATCTGCAGGGATACAATACGTGCCAGCTTGACATTCCTATCGCTAGAATTTTCAAACTGACCAGTGCTTTTATCAAAGCTGGCATTTTTCAAAAACGGCTGAATCAATGAAATCCCGAACGTGCCGATGGCAATCCCAAAACCACCGAGAAAAATAGCTAAATCAAGCTTGGCTGATTCATAGTAAACATAACTGGCAAGACTTATTAAAAACAGCCCTACCACAATATAGACGACACAAAATAACATCGCACTGATAGTGGGTTTCAGATAAGCTTTATGCTCTTTAATGATTAAGGTATGCGATAAAAATTTTGGCCCATCTTTAATCAAATTTTTCTGAAAATCTATATCGAAGCTGCCAGCCTCATTCATCAGTATTCCTCAACTTGTCAATAACACACTAATTGTAGACTAAAAAACCCGCCTGAGCGGGTTTTGTCTAAACAGAATCAACTATTTAATCGAACCGTTTAATTTCACCAGAATAGACCCTAGCTATAAAAGAAGCTAACTCTTGCTTCACTACCGGCATTAAGAAGTACAAGCCTATAATATTGAAGATAGACATAGCAAATATAGCCGCATCGGAGAAATCAATAACCGCACCAAACTGAATAGTGGCACCGACAATCACAAAGAAACAGAAAATTACTTTAAAAATAAGCTCAACAGTAGATCCTTCACCAAACAGGTAAGTCCAAGCTTTTAGCCCGTAGTAAGACCAAGAAATCATGGTTGAGAAAGCAAACATGATGACCGCTAGCGCCAGCAGGTATTTGAATATCTCTGCTGTTTCAGTGAATGAAGCCGCTGTTAAAGTAACCCCAGTTAAACCCGCACCGTCGAAAGGAGCAGAGTTCAGACCAGCGATAGTAATCACTAGTGCGGTCATAGTACAAATCACTACGGTATCGATAAACGGCTCAAGTAATGAGACCAAACCTTCGGTGACCGGCTCTTTAGTTTTAACAGCTGAGTGAGCGATTGCCGCTGAACCGACGCCCGCCTCGTTGGAGAAAGTCGCACGTTTCAAACCTTGAATCAATGCACCGATAAAGCCACCAACCACGCCAGCACCAGTAAAGGCCCCGTCGAATATCGCGCTAAATGCAGCACCTATTTGATCGAAGTTCGCCACGATGACCACTAAGGCCATACCGACATACAACAGCGCCATCCACGGTACAATTTTTTCGGTCACAGATGCAATTGATGGCATACCGCCAACGATCACCGAGAACACTAGCGCCGCCAGCACTACACCGGTAATAACGCCGTACTCACTAGGCACATCAAACGCGTAGGTCAACATCGCGTGCGCTTGGTTAGCCTGAAACATATTACCGCCACCAAAGGAGCCTAATATACACATCAAGGCAAAACCAACTGCCAGTACTTTACCTAATCCGCCCAAACCTTTTTCTGCAAAGCCTTGGCTTAAATAATACATTGGACCACCGGAGACCACACCTGATGGAAGGATAGTTCTGTATTTAACACCTAAGGTACACTCGCAAAATTTAGATGCCATACCTAGCAGACCACAAAGTATCATCCAGAAAGTTGCACCAGGCCCACCAATCGCCAAAGCGGCACCGACACCTGCGATATTACCGAGACCCACAGTTCCCGACAGTGCGGTTGTCAAAGCTTGAAAATGTGATACCTCTCCTTCATCCTTGGAGTTAGGGTCCGTGTACTTGCCCTTCACTATATCTATCGACAATCCGACACGAGTAAACTGCACGAAACCGAAGTAGACGGTAAATATTGTCGCTGCCAATAACAACCAGGCGACGATGATTGGAAAGTTAGCATCGCCAATCGGGACACTCTTAAATATTAAACTGACAAACCAGCCTGTATAGTCATTAAAGAAGCCATCAACTGCACTACTCAGTGATGCCACCATCCCACTAAAACCAGATCCCTCTGCCGCAAACGTATTAGCACTAAAAGCTAACATCATTAGCGCCAATAACTGTTGAGTTTTTTTCATATCCATTCCACCATTATTATTTTGTTACTTTTAAGGTTTTTACATCATTTAATGAATACAAACTAAATGATTGATTCATCATATATTAGTGTTCAATAAAATGTCTATTTTTTATTCATTCCGGATTAATCTAAGCTAAAAAAACTATCTCTTTCGCCGCTTTTTGCGACACTAAAAACTGGTTGGTAAAAATAAGCCCGCTTTCGCGGGCTCTGTCTACAAATTCAGCTCAGCTTTCAATCAAATTTTTTCACTTCACCTGAATCAACTTTGGCAATAAATAACTTCAGCTCTCGCTTGACGATTGGCATCAGTAGATACAGACCAACAATATTAAAAATTGACATCGCAAAGATTGCCGCGTCAGAGAAATCGATCACAGCACCAAACTGAATAGTGGCACCGACCACTACGAAAACACAGAAAATAACTTTAAATAAGATTTCAGTGCCTTTACTTTCACCGAACAAATAAGTCCAGGCTTTAAGCCCATAGTAAGACCAAGAAATCATTGTCGAAAAGGCAAACAAGATAACGGCTATAGCTAACGCATATTTAAATATTTCTGAGGTTGCAGTAAATGAAGCCGCTGTTAAGGTTACCCCAGTTAAACCAGCGCCGTCGAACGGTGCAGTATTTAGACCGGCAATCGTAATCACCAATGCGGTCATAGTACAGATAATAACGGTATCGATAAAAGGCTCGAGAAGCGAAACTAAACCTTCGGTAACCGGTTCCTTAGTTTTTACCGCTGAGTGAGCGATAGCTGCTGAACCTATCCCGGCCTCGTTGGAAAAAGTTGCACGTTTCAAACCTTGGATCAAAGCTCCTATAAAGCCACCAGCCACCCCTGCACCAGTGAAAGCACCGTCGATAATAGCGCTAAAAGCAGGCCCCACTTGCTCGAAATTGGCTCCAATCACCACCACCGACATACCCACATAGATCACTGCCATCCAGGGAACTACTTTTTCAGTCACGGAGGCGATAGATGGCATGCCGCCAATGATCACAGAAAAAACTAGCGTAGCGAGCACTAAACCAGTAATTAAGCCATATTCAGCCGGAACATCAAATGCATAGGTAAGCATTGAGTGGGCTTGGTTAGCTTGAAACATGTTGCCGCCACCAAAAGAGCCCAAGATACACATCAAGGCAAAACCAACCGCTAGTACTTTACCTAATCCAGCGAGGCCAATTTCTGCCAAACCATCGCGTAAATAGTACATCGGCCCACCAGAAACGGCACCCGATGGTCGAATAGTTCGATATTTGACACCGAGCGTACACTCACAGAATTTTGAAGCCATCCCCAGTAGACCACAGAGAATCATCCAGAAAGTAGCGCCGGGACCACCAATTGCCAAAGCAACTCCCACACCCGCTATATTACCTAGACCGACGGTACCGGAAAGCGCCGTGGCTAAAGCTTGAAAATGCGACACTTCACCTTCGTCTTTACTGTCTGGATCGGTATATTTACCGCGCACTATATCAATGGCTAACCTAGCTCTGCGAATTTGCACGAAGCCAAAATACAAGGTGAAAATAATGGCGGCAAGTAGTAGCCATCCCACGATTAATGGAAATTTTGTACCTGCCACTGGATAACTGAAGAACACAACTTCAACAAAACCATACAAGTAATTGGAAAAGAAGTTGTCTACCTCGGTACTAATTTGACCAATTACACCGGCAAAACCACCGGCACCTGTTTCAGCGGCAATAGCATTGCTAGTTAATGTTAGCATCAGCATCGATAGTAAAAGTTGTATTTTTCTCATGTTTTTTCCAAAGTTTATTAAATCTTGATTCCGTATTTTAATACCGGTAAAGAAGCGCTATCGATAAGCATTTTTTCAGACGGCTATGCGCGGCACAATCAACTGCTTAGTTATGCAATTAAACACTTATTTAAGGTCGCTTCTAAATTTTCTCTGTAAAAATTCGTAGGCATAATAAATAGCTGAACAACTGATGTCTAGGACTTATTAACTTAGGCCAAACTTCATGAAATTAGCCTGCCTTACTAAAAATAGCCAGTAAAAACGCCTGACAAACAACCCTAAAAAACAGTCGACTAATAGGTCTATTATTGCTAACGCAATTGTGATTTCAACGAAACAAGACTGCGACTAAGAACAGTAAAATACCGACAAAAAAATCTATCAGAAAATATGCGTACACTTAAGACACAATGCTTGATCCTATACGGAGCTTTCTAGGCCTTTAGAGAAAGGATCAAGAAAAAAAGGGAAAGGAGAAGAAGCTTAAGCTTTACTGCTAACAGCAGTTGCCATAGACAAAAGAGGTGCGTTGATGGAATATTAGCCAAGCGATCAACGCTTGGCTAATGCTGAATCTATGACGTCACTGTAGTACTTAGCTTATATTAGCCTACTCTGCAGCCACCGATTCAGCTAAATACCTTATTTATAGACTGGCAAGCGGGTGCAAACTTCAATGACTTGCTGTTTAACTCTGGCAATCACTGACTCATCGCCCATGTTGTCTAATACATCACAGACCCAATGTGTTAACTGAGCAGCTTCCTCTGCTTTAAATCCACGGCGAGTAATTGCAGGCGAGCCAATGCGCAAACCAGAGGTCACGAAAGGAGAGCGAGGATCATTGGGCACAGAGTTTTTGTTGACGGTAATATTGGCGCGACCCAAGGCTGCATCCGCTTCTTTACCTGAATAATCTTTGCCGATCAAATCGACGAGGAACAAGTGATTTTCCGTGCCGCCAGAGACGATGTTAATGCCGCGTTCGATGAACACTTTCGCCATCATTTTCGCGTTGATGACCACTTGTTTTTGGTAGCTGATGTATTCAGGTTCCATCGCCTCTTTAAAGCACACCGCCTTGGCCGCGATAATGTGCATTAAAGGCCCACCTTGTGATTCGGGGAAAACCGCAAAATTAAGTTTTTTCTGTAACTCTTCACTGGCATTCGCCAGAATCAAGCCCCCTCTTGGCCCCCCAAGTGTCTTGTGGGTTGTGGTGGTAATAACGTCGGCGAAAGGTACTGGTGTTGGATATACCCCTGCCGCGACTAAACCTGCCACATGCGCCATGTCAACAAACAGATAGGCATCGACTTTATCAGCGATTTCTCTAAAACGTGCCCAGTCAACTATTTGCGAGTAAGCGGAGAAGCCCGCAACGATCATTTTTGGCTTATGCTCAATCGCCAAACGCTCTACTTCCGCGTAATCTATTTCGCCTGTTTCTGGATGTAAACCATATTGAATAGCATTGTAAATGCGCCCAGAAAAAGACACGGTAGCGCCGTGGGTTAAGTGACCACCGTGTGCAAGACTCATTCCTAAAATAGTATCACCGGGCTTGCACAACGCCATATAAACCGCAGCGTTAGCCTGAGATCCTGAATGCGGCTGTACATTGGCATAGTTGACATTGAATAATTTTTTAGCGCGATCTATCGCCAACTGCTCGACAATATCAACATATTCACAGCCACCATAGTAGCGCTTTGCCGGATAACCTTCGGCATATTTGTTAGTCAGAACAGAACCTTGAGCCTGCATAACACGTGGGCTAGTATAGTTTTCAGACGCAATCAGTTCAATGTGCTCTTCCTGACGCTGCTCTTCAGATTGCATGGCGGCCCATAAATCTTGATCGTAACTTTCAATTGACAAATCTATTCTAAACATACTAATCCCCAAGAAAAATTTGAACTCACGGCGCTATTGATAAGAGCTTAAACAAGCTGAATGTGAAGTACCAAAAGTTTGGAGTTCAATCACAATGCAGGCCATTATACTCAGTTGCCTTAGCTAGATAACACTGTTCTCGACAGAATAAGGCTCTTTTTGATAGATTTTAAACATTATTTTATCAGCCGCGCCGATGCCGTCTGCACTGATTTCATTATTGTGCTCAACAACAAACAAACCTTGAATTGATTGTCTCTCTCTTGTACTTGGGCTAGAATAGCCGCCTCTAATTCTCTTTGCGGCACACACCTGCTGTCGCGACAACACTGGAACCCTTATGATCGTTATTCGCTGGCTACTGGGCCGAATCATCCTCACCCTTGACTTCCTTACTTCACCTAAAGGCCTTAGTAGAAATTCTGACGAGCAACAAAACGTTGATTGCGCAACGAGCAAACTATCTTTGTATCAGTTTGCCGCCTGTCCATTTTGCGTTAAAGTACGACGCTCGATGAAGCGATTGTCACTAGATATAGAATTGCGAGACGCTAAAAAAAATCAGCAGTTTCGCAGTGAGTTAGAGCAGCAGGGAGGACGAATTAAAACCCCTTGCCTACGGATCGAAAACACGGACGGAGACATCACTTGGATGTACGAATCCAACGATATTATCAAGTACTTGGAACAGCGCTTTACCCCGAAAGCAGTTTAGCACCCACTTTAAACAATATCCTGAATCAGTGACTTCACTGCAGCACATAGCGCAAGCTCTTGATTCAACAGCGGTTAGAAAAATGCCCACTGAACCTACGGGTGCAGCTAAGATTTTTCAATTCCACTGTAGAACCAATATCTTACACTCTGTATCCACTGGGAAGTCACGGATTCATGAATATCTAAGGCAAACATCATGGCGCAATACGTTTTTAGCATGAATAGAGTGGGCAAAATTGTCCCCCCTAAGCGACAAATATTAAAAGATATTTCACTCTCATTTTTCCCCGGCGCTAAGATTGGCGTACTAGGCTTAAACGGATCAGGCAAATCTACTTTACTGCGCATCATGGCCGGCCTTGATACTGACATCATTGGTGAAGCACAGCCAATGCCCGGTATTAAAGTAGGTTACTTACCGCAAGAGCCACAGTTAGACGAAAGCAAAACCGTGCGCGATATCATTGAAGAGTCGGTCGCCGACGTCAAAGAGGCACTTTCAGGTCTGGATGCGGTGTATGCAGCCTACGCTGAACCGGATGCCGATTTTGACGAACTCGCCAAAAAACAGGCGCACTTCGAAAATTTGATCGAAGCTAAAGACGGCCACAATTTAGAGATCATGCTAGAGCGTGCAGCAGATGCCATGCGTCTACCGCCATGGGATGCTGAAGTTAAACACTTATCCGGCGGCGAGCGACGCCGGGTCGCACTTTGCCGGCTGCTTTTAGATAAGCCAGACATGCTGTTACTAGACGAGCCAACCAACCATTTAGATGCTGAATCTATTGCTTGGATCGAACGCTTCTTACAAGAGTACGCAGGTACAGTAGTCGCGATCACCCACGATCGATACTTCCTCGACAATGCCGCCGGTTGGATATTGGAATTAGACCGAGGCCAAGGTATTCCCTATGAGGGCAATTACTCAGCCTGGTTAGAGCAAAAAGATCAGCGTTTAGCCCAGGAAGCCAAATCGGAAGCCGCCCATAATAAGGCAGTCGCCTCTGAGTTAGAATGGGTGAGACAAGGCCAAAAAGGACGTCAGGCAAAGTCTAAAGCGCGCTTGCGTCAATTTGAGGAAATGAATTCCAAAGAGTTCCAAAAACGCAATGAAACTCAAGACCTCTACATTCCACCTGGGCCTAGACTAGGCGATCAAGTTATCGAGATCCGCGATGCCTGCAAAGCATTCGGTGACAAAATATTGTTTGAAAACTTAAATATCACCATTCCGCCCGGCGCTATTGTCGGCATCATCGGCGGCAACGGTGCGGGTAAGTCTACCTTATTTAAAACAATTGTCGGTGAGGAAAAGCTCGACAGCGGTGAGATCGTACTAGGCGATTCAGTCAAACTCTCCTACGTCGACCAAAATCGTCAGTTAAATGACGACAGAACGGTCTGGGAAGAACTCTCAGATGGTCAAGATACTATCACTATTGGCAATTACACCACTCCTTCTAGAGCTTACTGTGGTCGCTTTAACTTTAAAGGTTCTGACCAGCAAAAGAGAGTCGGCGATCTGTCTGGCGGTGAGCGAAACCGGCTGCACTTGGCCAAGCTGATCAAAAGCGGTGGCAATGTGCTATTACTGGATGAGCCTACCAACGATTTAGACATTGAGACTCTCAGAGCTTTAGAAGAAGCGCTGCTGGCTTTCCCAGGATGTGCGGTAGTCATATCACACGATCGCTGGTTCCTCGATCGTATTTGTACCCATATGATCGCTTTTGAAGGTGAGTCTAAGGTTAATTTCTTTACCGGCAACTATACCGAATACGCTGAAGACTTTAAAAAGCGTTTTGGTAAAGACCACCAGCCTAAGCGTATTAAATACAAACGCATCGGCTAAAAACTTCAACAGTCTAAGGCTGACAATTACTGTAGCGCCTTAGCTTCAGCTTAGCAGCACTTGATCATACAAGTGTTGCTAAGGGAATCTCTGAACAAAATTACAATTCAAGCAATAGATGATATAGTTAGTATCCATCGATACTGATTCAAACTGAGAGCCAATGTTAGCGGTACTTATCGCAAGTCTTTGGATTGCTCTGTCTTACCCCTATTGGTGGCTAAACAGTCGTTAATTAACATCCGAATCAGTGACTTCTATACGAAGCTTAGCATAAGCTCGGCATCCACTTTGAAGCCGCAGATTCAGCAATATGTTTTTCATAATCAATGAAAATGCTAGCCTGAACAATTCTTCGGCGACTATTTTCAAGGAGCGTATTTTGAAGAAGACAGCAACAGACGCAGATCGCCGCCATTTCTCTAGAATTGAATTTGATGGCCATTGCACCATCAATTTTAATCGTCAAATTTATCAGGCACAGCTAGTTGATCTATGCTTAACGGGTGCATTAGTACAGGCTACCCAAGCCATTGATATAACCATGGGGCAAAATGCCAGCGTCTCCATTGAGTTGCTAGGCGCCAACACAAAAATTGACATACTGGCGGTGTTAGTCAAGCGCGATTCAGATTTACTTCATTTTAAATTAGAAAATATCGATTTAGAAAGCACTGGCCACTTGCGTCGTTTGTTAGAGCTGAATTTAGGAGATGCCAGTTTGATCGAAAGAGAACTACATCAATTAGCTCAGGGCCCTACTTAAGCATTTTTCTGACTGCTTACACGGTACATTATCCACTTTTTCTAAGCAGCCTCTGAACAAGTCACTCTTTGCTTTATGTTGCTAAAACCGTTCTAATGACGGTTTTAGCCGACAGTCAATAATAAGGGGGGACACTTGTCGAGTATTTATCTGCTTAAACCTAAGTTCCAAGCGCTGCTCAGCCCTCTCGTCCAACTATTGTACCGCGCCGGTTGCAGCGCCAATCAAGTCACTGTCGCTACTTTGTGTGCCAGTTTGCTGATGGCCTTTGCACTTTATCATTTTAACACGGCCGTGCTCTGGCTGTGCCTGCCGGTATTTATGTTAGTGCGAATGGCTCTCAACGCGCTAGATGGCATGTTAGCTAAGCGCTATAAAATGCAGTCTGCGCTGGGATTTATGCTTAATGAAGTCGCTGACTTACTGGCCGATGCCGCATTTTTACTGGCTTTTTCTACACTGCTCGGTTTTTATTCACCCTGGTTGATCTCGATGCTATTACTGATTTGGTTAACTGAATTTTTTGCCCTACTGGCGCTACAAACCTCCGGAAACAGACAAAATTCAGGCCCACTTGGAAAAAGTGATCGGGCGGTCTTCTTTGCCGTGTTTGCTCTATTGATCGGTTTGAAATTTGATCCCCAACTACTCAGTTTCTGGTTCTTTAGCATCGGTCACTTGCTGTTATTAGCCACTTGCGGCAATCGTATTCGCGCCGGATTAATATCTAAAAAGGAATCTTAAGTGCTACCTAAATTACAAAGATTTAATAGTTTTGATGGCTGTGAAATAGTATATCGGCACTTTTCAACCCCAACTGACCTGCAACAAACTGGGCGCTGGGTCGTGATTTTTCACCGCGGGCACGAGCACTCAGCTCGCCAGTCAGAGCTGGCGATGCAATTTACCAACCGAGGCTATCAAGTCTTCGCCTGGGATGCGCGCGGCAATGGCGAGTCTCAAGGTGAGCGCGATAGCGCGGCAAGTTTCTCTGTGCTGGTCCGCGATGCTCAACTCTTTATCAGTCATCTTGCCCAGCGAGAAAATTTAGCACTGGAAAATTTAGCGGTAATTGGCAATAGTATCGGCGCGCTCATCGCCACCGCTTGGGTACACGATTACGCACCTAAAATTCGCGCGCTGGTAATAGCGGCGCCGGCGTTTCGGATTAAATTATACCTGCCGTTTGCGATACCTCTACTGCGATTCGCCAGAAAATTAGGGCTATTGCCCCGCGTCACTAGCTAAGTTTAAGCTAAAGTGCTGACACTCGATCGCTCTGAGCAGCAAGCCTTTAACCAAGACCCCTTGATCTCACATGGTATAGCGACCGATTTACTCATCGATACCTATGACATCGGCAGCCGCCTGATTGACGATGCAGGAGCCATCACCGTACCGGTCCTAGTCTTGTGTGCAGGCAGTGACTGGGTAGTGCAAAGCACAGTGCAGCGTAAATTTTATCATCGTTTGGGCTCGCCCTGGAAAGAGTGGCAGTACTACGCTGATTTTTACCACGCGATCTTTCATGAAGATCACCGCCAGCAAGCATTTGATCGCAGTGTCGATTTTATTGAACGCACTTTTGCGACCCCGATCGCCACCCCCAACCATCTGCAGGCCGATCAACACGGCTATAGCAAAGATTTACAAGACAATTTAGCACTGCTTGGTTTTAGGCCAAATTTTTATTTAACGAGAGTGGCGTTTAAGTACTTAGGGCATCTCAGTGCCGGGATTAGCATCGCCCAGTCACATGGTTTTGACTCGGGTTCGTCGTTAGATTATGTGTATCAAAACCAACCGCGCGGCACTACTATACTAGGCCGTGCGATCGACAAAAATTATCTCAACAGCCCAGGCTGGGTAGGCATTAGAGAGCGCAAACAGGGCTTAGATGACTTTCTTGATCAGTATAGCGCCAAATTAAGCTCTCACTCAGATCAGCTGCAGATACTAGACATTGCCTGTGGTAATGGCCGCTATATCATCGATTTTTTAAAACGTCACAGCGCGCAACAAGTCGATAACGCGGTCCAGATTAATGTCGAGCTGCGCGATTACATGAGTATTAATTTAGAAAAAGCTCAGCAGAGCGCAGAAAAACAAGCACTGCATGAGCAGCTAAGTTATCGTCAGTGCGATGCCTTTTCCGCAACTAGCTATCGCGAAGCAGAGTTGTTTGATCTAGTGGTTATCTCTGGTCTCCTCGAATTAGAAAGTAATAATCAGGCAGTGCTAACCGCCTTGTCAGGCGCATACCAACAGCTTAAGCCCGGCGGCTATTTAATCTATACCAACCAACCCTGGCATCCGCAACTAGAGTTTATCGCACAAGTGCTACACAACCATCAGGGCAAGCCCTGGTTAATGCGCCCTAGATCACAGGCGGAGATAGATGCATTGGTTGAGCATGTAGGCTTGCAAAAAGTGGATATGTGGATAGATACGCAGGGCATATTTAGCATCGCTGTGGCGCAAAAGAGCCTTTAAGTGCAGCCTAAAATGCAGCCCGACTCTAACACCGCAGAGCAGTATCGATTGGCAATGATGCTCTGTGGCGGTGGACATCAATACGCCAGTTTACTGGGCAGCTATCAGGCGGTACTTGATCGAGGCCGGACTCCTGATTTATTAGTTGCCACTTGCGGCGGTGCGATTATCGCCAACCTTATCTGTCGTATCCAAAATCACACCGAGCGCCTCGACTGGCTCAGTTCAACAGCGATGTACCGATTTTACTCAAGCCAATATGCCGGCCCCGGTAACAAACTACTTAAAATGTTGCCTGCAGCGCTGGCGAGAAAATTCTCATCGCGAGCCTCAAAAAACGCACCGGACTTGTTTAATACTTGGCTGTTCGACTTTAGCGAGCCTTTCCCGGTACTGCCAGATTTAACTGACAATGCCCCGGATTTATTAATTATTGGCAGCCAGTTGCACTATAGCGCCGCTCAATTAGCCGAACCTATCCCGACACCTATCCCGACACTTATCACGGCGCCCTTATCGGTACAACAGCTCTTTAGTGAAACGGTGTTTAGCAACGCTAGAGTGACTAAATTATTGCGTAATCAAGGCGCGGCAATGGCGTCACACTCTCCCAGAATCGCCGAAGAATTAGTCATTCAGCAGGATATTTGTTCGCTGCTGGCGATGCGCATCTCAGTTGCCGATTGTTATTATTATGCACCGGTGACACTAGGTGAACACGTTTATGCGGGTGGGCTAATCAATTTATTTCCCTCTGAAATCGCCCTGCGCTGTGCCAAGAGCGTAATTGCCCAGCCCAAAGCTGATTTCGATACACTGTTGGCCACCCCAGCAATTCGCCACGTATTTGCTTTTGATCCACAGCGCCGCCTTGAACAATATCACCGCTGCTCTGAACTAGATTGGCTACCTGAAGTAACTGCTAAACCCGAACTTGCCAGCCTGCGCAAACACTTTGACTGGCGCACCGGCCAACTGCAATTGCAGCTTGGTAGCTATCGAGAATTTAAACAGCAAGTGTATAGCCAATACCAATGGGGCTATCAATCCACTATAGCAGCCACTGAGCGATCGTCATGAATGTACTTATTATCGGCGCCACCCAAGGTCTAGGGCAGGCGCTGGCGGAAATCTATTTAGCGCAGAATCACCAAGTCTGTATCTGTGGTCGCGACCTCAACAAACTACAGCACTGGCCGTTAAGAGAACACCCTAAACTCAGTCAGTTCGCCCTAGATATTAACTGTGATCAACAGTTACAAGCGCTGTTCGACTTATACCGCCAGCAAGATTTAGACCTGATGATCAACTGTGTCGGTATCTATGTGAACAATAGGCGACAGGCGCTAAATAAAGAGCAGAGCCTGATGTTAGTGGAGACCAATGTATTAGCGCTGAATAAAATCCTTAACCATACCAGTCGCAAAATGCTGCAACAGGGCAGCGGCCAAATTGTTGCACTCTCGTCCGCAGCGGCACTGATCAACTACACTGGGGCCAGCTTATACAGCGCCAGCAAGCGCTCGGTACTGAGTTTATGTGACACATATCGCTGTGCGTTAAGACCATTTAAGATCCGCGTTACGGCGGTGGTTCCCGGCTATATCAACACCTCGCAACTGCGAGCTCTGAACGGCGGGGATGCCAGTAACAAACTATTTATTATGCAGCTAGATAAAGCGGCGAACCTCATTGTTGAAGGGATCGCAAAAGGTCGCGAGCAGCTGGTATTTCCACGGCGCATGTACTGGCTGATGCGTGTACTAGCGTTGCTTCCACAGCCGCTACTCAGCTATTTTTTAACCAGCCGCGACGCTAAAAATCAAATAAAAGCCCCTCGACAATAAAAGCCCAGCAACCAGAGAAATTTTTGATGTGGCAGCCGCTACCAGCATATTGGTGGTCTGGCGCAAGCCGTTAACGCAGAGCACAAATTGCTCGGTGCGCCTCGTATGGAAGATGTGGGGATTGTTCAGAGATTCCCTTAGTGACAAATAATATTTTGTTAGTTATCAGCCATTTGATAATGGCTGATAACCACAAATTGCTACCTTTTTTAATCGAATTGCGACGCCTTAAGCTATCGATTTATCTGATTTTTTAAAATAATTCACCAACAGTTTAACGACGAAGATTGCCAGTAACAATCCACCTAAAGAAAATATTACATCTCCCCATACGCGGTTCCAGACCAGATTCTGCACTAAATCACCTTGTAACAACTCAGGTGATCTTGCAAACCAGTAACCTGAGTCAATGACAGCGAAGAACTGGATGATACCAATAGGCAACAAAGACATTACTAACATAGCCATCAAGCCGATGTTGAATGACCAGAAAGCCCATTTTAGTAACGAATCCGCCCAGCCTTTCAACTGGCTAATACCCACTAGGCAAAACAGCATCAGGCCTAAACCTAAGTTGCCGTACACGCCCATAAACGCTCCATGAGCATGGGTTGCTGTCGTATTTAGCCCCTGCACGAAATATAATGCAATCGGTGTATTGATCAAGAAGCCGAGCACGCCAGCACCGACTAAGTTCCAAAAAGCCGTTGCGACAAAAAACATGATAGGCCAGTGATACTTACTCACCCAAGATGCCGCTTTGCGCATCCGATAAGTCTGCAATCCTTCAAAGCCAATCAATGCCAGTGGCACCACTTCTAGCGCCGACATCATTGCTCCCCAAGCAATGACCGAGTTCGGAGTGCCAACAAAATACCAGTGATGGGCTGTGCCGATAATACCCCCGGTTAAAAAAATCAGTGTCGAAAATAGTACTGCTGAATTAGCAGAGACAGTACGCACTAGTCCTAAACGGACGAACATTAACGCGGTTACCGCAGTGGCAAAGGTTTCAAAGAACCCCTCGACCCATAAATGCACCACCCACCAGCGCCAGTACTCAGCTATCGCCATGTTAGTGTGTTTACCCATACCAAGGCCTGCCAAGTAAAAACCACCAATAGCAACACAGGAGAGGTACAACACCCAAATAATAGGTCGCTGATCAGTGCTCTTACCTAGCACCGGACGAATTGACCGAGTTACTAGTACCAACCAAATCAGCAAACCGACCATTAAGAACAGCTGCCAAACTCGCCCTAAATCTATGTATTCATGCCCTTGATGTCCAAAAACATAATTCATATCCAAGCTGAAAACTTGCTGCACAGCCAACCATTCACCGGCCATAGAGCCGACTACAATCACCACTAACGCAGCCCATAACACTAAACAGAGCTGCCACTGCCATTTGGGTTCATACCCAGACAGCGCAGGTGCAATGTAAAGTCCAGTGCCAAGCCAAGCGGTAGCTATCCAGAAAACAGCGAGCTGAGTGTGCCAGGTTCTCACCAGAGAATAGGGGAATAAATCAGCGGTATTCACGCCATAAAAAGACTGCCCTTCAACCGCATAGTGGGCAACGACCCCTCCGAGCAGCATTTGCAGTAAAAACAGTGCTTTCGCCGTTATAAAAAATAACCCCGCCACTTTTTGTGATGGGGTAACTTTCATACTAAATAGCGGGTCTGAACTCGGTGCTTTAGGCAGAGGTGCCTCTTGATGGGTGGCGTGATACCAGACTAGCGCACCCACTCCTAACAGCAAGAAACAAACACTTAAAATAGACCAGACAATCAAAGATGAAGTGGGGTTGTTACCTACTTGCGGATCAAAAGGCCAGTTGTGAGTATAAGTGTAGTTTTTATCAATGCGCTGAGTTACCGCCGCCCATGCGGACCAAAAAACAAAGGCTGAGAGCTGCTCTCGCCTCTCCACGCTATTTAAAGTATTGTTTTTCATCGCGTAGGCGACACGTAAATCTTGAGTATCAGGCGTATCACCAAAGAGCGATACGTAGTGCTCTTTTACCTTGGCGATAGCTTTTGCGCGGTGCTCACTAACAGTAATAATGTTAGTGGCCTGATCGTAAGTATTGGTCCGCAAGTCCACACGTAACTCTGCCTCTAGTCTCGCTTGTTGACCGATCGTCAAGTCGACAAAAGAGCGGCTAAAGCTCTGCTGGGCAGCTATTTCTAACCAAGCTTGGGCTTCACGGTGTAACCAGTCAGCACTCCAGTCAGGAGCGAGATATGCACCGTGCCCCCAGATAGAGCCTAATTGGTGGCCACCCATTGAACGCCATGCCAATTGCCCTTGGTCAATGTCATCATAACTAAAGATTTGCGTCCCAGTGCTAGTGACTACTTTATCGGGTAGTGGTGGTGCTTCACGGTAAATGTCACTGCCCAATGATAGCAATATGCTAAATGAGACAATGCACATTACCGCTAAGCTCCATGCTATTGTTTTTAACTTCATTCATTTTACTCCTAATTATGACCTGAATCTGCGGTTTCAGAGCGTAAAATATAGATTTCACACTCCATTTTAATTTTCAAATTACGGGTTCAGGCTCTCGCTGCTCTACAGTTCTCTTCACTAACAATGCAACTTACGTGCCAATCCTAAAAGCCTATAGCCAAGGGCCCTGCTGTTGATATGTGTCAATAGAACAACATCAGTTTTCTGTTAAATTGACAGGTATTGTATTAATGACAGAGCCAAAAATGATTAATCTCAGTATTAATGACTTAACCCATATTGCGCTAGATCTAACCACAAGCAGCTCTAATAACCAGCGTTATCAACGCCTGCTGACATTGGTCAAGCAACTTTCTGGCTGTGATGCGTCCGCATTATTAGAGTTTAAGCGCGACCACTTTAAACCGCTGGCAATTAACGGTTTGGCCGGGGATGTCATGGGTAGGCGCTTTTATTTAGAGCGTCATCCCAGGTTAGAAGCAATTGCTAGAGCCGGTGACGTAGTACGATTTCCCAGCAACAGCCCACTACCTGACCCCTACGAAGGCCTTATTGAAGATCATCCGCAGGGGCTAGCTGTACACTCTTGTATTGGCTTACCACTATTAGTCGATAACCATTTAGTCGGCGCGCTCACCTTAGATGCATTAGACCCAAGCGCTTTTGATAACATCGACCTTGAGGATTTACGCAATATTAGCCGTTTGGCAAGTGCCTCATTACACAATGCGCTGCTACTGGATAAACTGGCACTAATACCTATTAACAATGAATCGCACAGCGCTAAAAACCTCGATGACTCGCAGGAAATTGTTGGTCAATCACCCGAAATCAAACAGCTTAAAGAAAAAATTCAGCTGGCCGCAGATGCTGATGTCAATGTATTGATTACCGGTGAGACCGGCGTAGGTAAAGAGCTGGTTGCACTGGCGGTGCATCAACTATCAACCAGAGCCGATAAACCTCTGGTTTATTTAAATTGCGCAGCACTGCCAGAGTCGATAGCTGAGAGCGAGCTGTTTGGTCATCTAAAAGGCGCTTTCACCGGCGCTATAAGCAACAGGAAAGGTAAGTTTGAACTCGCCCACAACAGCAGCATTTTTCTCGATGAAATAGGCGAGCTACCTCTGGGCATTCAGGCGAAACTGCTACGTGTGTTGCAACATGGGGAAATCCAAACAGTGGGTGGCGAGCACACTTTTAAAGTGGATACTCGAGTGATTGCCGCAACTAATCGAAACTTGCGTGAAGAGGTCGCTCAAGGCCGCTTTAGAGCAGATTTATACCATCGTTTAACGGTATTCCCTCTTCACGTACCCGCACTGAGAGAAAGACATGAAGATATTGCGCTACTGGCGGGTTTTTTCGGCGAAAAGTGCCGCGATAAGCTAAAACTCAGACAGCTGATTCTCACCCCTTGTGCTTTGCAAACCCTTTCCAGACATTCTTGGCCTGGTAATGTACGCGAGCTAGAACACTGCATTTACCGCTCTGCTATATTGGCAAAATCACAGAGTCCAAATTTATATGTAACTATAGATAGCTCCAAACTACATTTAGAAACTGATGCCTTAACAGAGCAGTCCGCGATTAATCAACAACTGGAAATCCACGTAACATCCACTGTAAATGCCGCACAAACACTCATTACAGCGACAGAGCAATTTCAGCGAAATTTTATTCAAAAATCACTACAGCGTAATAACAGCAACTGGACTAAAACAGCATTAGAGCTAGGTCTTGATAACGGTAATTTACACCGTAAAGCAAAAAAACTGGGCTTAAAAAGCCAGGCAATGATTTAAACAGTTCAGCTATTTTAACCAAACACACAAGAGTTTTAATTGACTATGAACAATCCAGAATTACTCTCCCCTGCCGGTACCTTGCGGAATATGAAATATGCTTTTGCCTACGGGGCCGATGCAGTATATGCAGGACAACCGAGATACAGTTTACGTGTTCGCAATAATGACTTTGACAGCAAGACACTCGCGCAGGGAATTTCTTACGCCCATAATTTAGGCAAAAAGTTTTACCTCGCCAGTAACATTTTACCGCACAACAGCAAACTTAAAACTTACATAAAAGACTTAACTCCTATTATAGAAATGGGGCCTGATGCGCTTATTGTGTCGGACCCAGGCTTAATCTACTTAGTCAAAGAAGCTTTTCCTCACATGCCTATCCACTTATCAGTGCAAGCCAATACCATGAACTGGGCAGCCGTTAAGTTTTGGTATCAAGCCGGTATAGAGAGAATTATCCTCTCGAGAGAGCTGTCTCTCGATGAAATTGCTGAGATAAAACAACGCTGCCCTGAAATGGAAATTGAGGTCTTCGTCCACGGTGCGCTTTGCATAGCATACTCTGGACGTTGCCTGTTATCCGGCTATATCAATAAGCGCGATTCCACCCAAGGCGCCTGTACAAATACATGTCGTTGGAAATATGACGCACATGAAGCCATTCAAAATGACTCTGGCGATATAGTACCAGTGCAACATTACGACGCTAAACCAGCACTAGGTGAAGGCACCCCTACAAATCAAATATTTTTACTACAGGAAGAAACCCGCCCGGGCGAATACATGCCTGCTTTTGAAGATGAGCACGGCACTTATATTATGAATTCAAAAGATTTACGTGCCATTCAACACGTGCACCGTTTAATCGAAATGGGTGTCAACTCTCTAAAAATAGAAGGTCGCACTAAGTCTCACTACTATGCCTCGCGCACCGCGCAAACCTATCGCCAAGCCATAGATGATGCTGTTGCTGGCAAACCTTTTGATATGTCGTTAATGGATGAGCTAGAAAATTTAGCGAGTCGCGGCTATACCGAAGGATTCTATCGACGCCATATACACGATGAATATCAAAATTACGAGCGGGGTAATTCGGTAGGTGTTCAACAACAATTTGTCGGTGAAATTATCGAATATGATAAGCGGCGAGCCATGCTGCTGATCAATGTAAAAAATCGCTTTGAAGTCGGTGACACCCTAGAATTTATGAGTCCGCAGGGCAATAGTAAATTTGTATTGAATAATCTATTAGACAAAAACAGCAACCGCATTGATGCAGCCCCTGGCTCTGGTTATCAAGTACAAATTCCGATGTCGATAGAACAGGCGGAGGGGATTGATTTTACCTATGCAATGCTAATGCGCGATCTGCCCAAGAAAAAGTGAATAAGCTTACCTGATAAGGCGGCTGCGCGACGCCTATCCTTATTTGTTATATTTCGCAGGCTCAAATCTATAGTGGCCAGTAATTTTATAATCAAAAATCATGTCATCAATTTTCGGACCCTGCCCAATATTATGCACAATCATAAAATTACCGGTTATAGGGTTTACTTGGTCTATTACCATACCAATATGAGGTAAGTTACCTGGTAAGATCCAAGTAACAATATCTCCAACTGAATAATCAGTTTTATTGCTACTAACTTTCAAATTTACACCATGCTTTTTAAAGAAAGTCTGTAAATTTGGAACTCGGCGGTGGTCTATATTCTTGTCTGTTGAATTTTGCCCCCATATTCTTTTAGAAGGATAAAGTGAAAAATTAGATTTCATATCTTCATGAACTAGCTTTTGTAAATCTGTGCCTAATTTTCGATAGGCTCTGATTATGACGTCCGTGCACACACCTATATTTTCAGGAACATCCCCATTAGGGTAAGAAATTGAGAAGTAAGAACCGTCATATGTAATGTCATGAGTCGTTCTTTCAATTAAGCTAGAAACAATATCTTCATTAAATTCTGCAGCATTAATAGCTGAGCTTAAAAAGTAAAGAACAATAAGTGTAAACTTACTCATGGCTATCCTTAGAATATAATGGCCAAATAATTGTTGACTAAAATGCGGGAAACCAACCAAGCCAGCGGTTATTTGTCCCTGTTGAATTACTTGTCGAACGTATCTGCTACGCGGCAGAAAAATCAGCTCTTCCCAGCGATTAAGCGCTCTCTATCTATTACCTGAATCAGTGATTCTACTGCACTACATAGGTTATAAAAACACTCGCTGAACCTACGGGTTTTATGCATCAGTATATGACGATGTAATTATCTACAAAAACGACTAATCATTGTAATCTCAACTGATTTTTTAGAATCACAGTGATAAAAATGGCATTCCTCATATTATGAGTAATTATCATCAGTGATGTTGTGACTTAATTCGCTAAGAATATCCTCGTGAGACAAGTCGCTATCTTCCGCTTCTAGCAAGTCCTCAAAAGAGCGTTCGGCCTCTATCTGTTCCTTTAGGTTTGGATGCAATTGCTTCTCTGTCTTTAAAAGGCTTTCATAGGCATGCATGAATTTTTTGGCGTTTATATTGCCCCGCAAAATTTCGTTAAAAATGCTGATGTAAATTTCGGGCCCACTATTTTCAATGGTAAACAGCTGAAAGATATCTTTAAAGTTATCCTCAATACCCGCAAACCAGCCTTCTATTCGAAGACTTATCTGACCACCGAACTTTTTCAAGATGACTGCAGTTGCCTCGCTGAATTCTGCCGAAAAGACATCGGGCTTATCACGATAGGCGAGCAGCAAGTTTTTAAAATCATCATAATCTTGATGACCAATAGCATGACGCTTCATCAGCGTTTCAAATACCG
Source organism: Oceanospirillales bacterium (assembly GCA_029027825.1). Classification (GTDB taxonomy): domain Bacteria; phylum Pseudomonadota; class Gammaproteobacteria; order Pseudomonadales; family Balneatricaceae; genus Rs1. Next base: position 3,652,664 of record CP093399.1, read on the forward strand.
ATAGCTGAACATCTGCTTTTATGGATATCTCATCAGTATAATCAAGATATATATCCATATTTGACAGCGGGTTTTTAAACTTCGCCGCAATTTCTATGAGCAGGTTAACGTCTAGCTGCTCACGCAGAAGTGTCTCATGAATCGCTGCGATATCTTTATGTTCGCTGTCTTTGTATTGGTAGTTAGTCAATAATGTGGCGCGATCAGCATCACTTCCATGCGCTTTGAATAAACTGTTTACCTGCTCCCATCCCTTGCGGAAACAGGTGATAACTGAATCATCTAATAGGATTTTTCTCGCGCTGAGGGTATCGCCTCCACAGAGTTTTAACAGTCCAAGTGTCGTTACACCCATCACAATAGAGCAAGACTTCTTTAAATCATGACTGATAACAGGAGAGAAGAAGCTCTTGGCTATTTTTAACGACATGTCGACTAGCTGACTTTCTATTTGTGCCAGTTTTTCTGGTGTCAGCGATCCGCTTTCAACGGCGTCACTAATCATAAGTAATAAGAAGGGTCTCGCCCTGACTTTATCAAGATTCATCTGCTATTCCCTTTTTATAACGGCTCAAACATATCGTCAGTATCGTTACTGATTTCGCCCACTCTGATATTATTAGCCTGTGACTTAAGAATGGCTTCAATTTTCTCAAAATCACCACGTTCAGCAGTGGCTAGAATCTCTTCATAAATTGACGTATTAAGTGATTTTATCTTAAGCAGTAGTTCTTCATCACTGCCAGATGTTGCTTCTTCCTCGTGATCGATAGCATCAAAATCAAGCCCAATAAAAGGTAGCGAGAGATACAGAATCCCCGTTTCTGATTCTACGATGGCGGACAGTATTGCCAACTCTCTCTCTTCGTCATCACTTTGGGTAAGGAATATTTGGGATAGCATCGACTTGACAGAGTCCTGTGCGTTAAAGGCACCTTTTTGCAGCTCTTGCTCCCAATACGAAGGTTCTACATCCAGCATATTCCCGATGGTTTCTGGATCCATCAACCATGCAGCGATCGACGGAATAGTGGCATCGAATTCGCGCAATATTTTTGCGACACTCATGATATCTAATTCAGAGAGGACAGCGATCATCGTTTGATCGCCCTCGGAGGAGGCAATCTCCTCTAAAATATCACCACCATTGCGACCACTCTCATGGGTGATAGCAATGACCTTCTCAGCTAAAACGGCTATTTGTTGGCTCAAAATATAATCCTGTCAACTTCTGTGTAGTGTTAATATTCGTCAAGATGGTCTTGATCTTGACCGTGGTATTCTTCGTAGTCATCGTGTTCGTCGGGGTCTTCACTGTCATCTTGCTCAGCGTTGAACTCTTCGTTTGTCGCACCTAATTCATAAAAGCAGAGCAGCAGTAAAGCTATTTTCAATTGCTGCTGAAACTTATCGGCTAACGTCGACAGCAAAGGTCGATAACTCTTATGAATACTGACGCAGCTTTTTACCTCATCCCATGTAGGTTCTGAATTAACACTTAAAGGTGCTAGCTTTGCACAATCCAACTTTACGACAAACAGTAAACATATAGCGAGTTGGTCGGGCAGACCCGCTAGAAAACCCGGCGTTTTGTTCAACTGAGCTAATAATCGATCAACATAGTTGCTCAATAACTCGGGTTCTTCTGGATCCTGATAGGATTCTATATTTTCAGTTAACAGTTGATAGTCGTCTATCAAATAACCGGGTACAAATTCGATCTTAGACATGATACCTCTTAAGTATTTAAAACTCTGTTCCAATAGGATTTAGTGAACGACTTGGGGTTCATGACCTCAGTGTATTCCTGTTCAATGTATAGCTTGCGCTTTTGCGGGTCAGATATTACATCGTATGACTCTTGAATTTTCTGGAAGCGCTCAACGGCATCTTCAGATTTGTTTCTATCTGGGTGAAATTTCGAGGCTAAACGTCTGTAGGCCTTTTTAATATCATCTTGCGAGGCTGATTTTTCAATCCCCAACACTTCAAAATAGTCCAAAATTATCTCCACAATTTTTCATTGAGTCTTCATTAGTTTGACGAACAGTATTAGTGCGGCTTTAGCTGTATTGTCGAAAGCCATAAGTAATGTCGTGGAAGAGTACGTGGTCACTTAACAAAAGGCTTCTGCCTAATGATTAATTTCAAAGGATTGGACTTCAATCTAGACAGAGAATTAAGACGCTCTAGATTGATCCGAGTACCCTTGTACCGCCTAGTATCGTTTCTGATCCTAGATAGTCGAGATTATGAATGAATGCGGCCTATTTGTCGACTATAGTTGAGTTAATTGATGGTTGCATTCTGCGGAACAAAATAGTCTCTCTCTGCAATTTAAACTGTGACACTTTTGGTAGTTAGCGCTTTAATCTAATACCGATTTAGCTCGGCGCACTGTGTATCCTTTATTATTCTCTACTTTAATTATTTCTTTAACCTGAATCACTGATTTCACAGCACCACATAGCGCAAACTTTTGATTCCATAGCGGTTAAAAAAACATCCATTGAACCTACGGGTTTTATGCGTAGATGCATTTATTTAGCGAATGCAGGACGCATATGAGCTTGCAGCTAAGATTTTTCAATTCCACTGTAAACCAATATCTTACACTTCGTATTCACTTTGAAGTCACGGATTCAGGTTTGAATAATCGACAATATTGATAATTAGTCACCTTTGCTACTTTTGTAGCTGATTACCTCATGCCAATTTCAACTCAGCCATTGCATAAAAGTTATCACGGACCTGTTAACGCTAAAGTACTTAAAAATACAAAACATAAGCTGTGCTAAAACAGCCTTGCACTCATTCTCCACCACAGCGCCTATGAAATGGTGCTTTGGCGCTAGCGATGACTTCGATAATTTCATATACCCCTGTGGCTGATGGACTTTTCTATCCTAAAATGTCAATTTTTCTAGAAGACTTCACACATTTAGCTCAGCTTCAAACATGAAAACTTCTAGTTATTATATTGACTTGATAAGTACCTCTTTTATACTGTTTTTAAATACTATAAGCACTGTTTAATAGCTGCCCCAGTTGCGAGATATTATATTTATGAATTTGCTACACATCTCCGATATTCATTTCGGGCCCTACCACTGGAACGCCGACGACGAACTGTTACTGAACCGCTTGAACCAGTGCAATGTCGATATCATTCTCAACACGGGAGATCTAACTTCCGATTCCCTGCCAGAAGAGTTTCAGAAAATGCAGCATTTTTTGAGTGAGCTGCACTGCCCCAATATTGTCTCGATCATGGGCAATCACGACAAGTATTCAAAGCGCTCTCACGAGCTGTTTCGCGAGTATATCTACGATGGCGACTTCATCGAACCTAAAGAGCCGCTGCAAGTCAAAAAACCCAAGGTTTACATGGACTCCAGTACCATCAATTTAGATATTCACTTCAGCGAAATTAACTACGTGCGCTGCTTTGATGTCAATGGCGAAAAAGTTCTGTTGATTTGTGTCGACAGCACTATATTCCAAAACGATTACGGCTATATGGAAGAGCAAATCATTGCGGCATTCAGTGACGTTTTGACTAAAGGTCAATTCGACCGGAAACTACTATTGAGCCACCACTCAGTGCTGGCAACCGACAACGATCCGCTGATCAACTCCAAGCGCTTAACGGATTTTATATTAGAGCATGATATTGAAGCGGTGTTTTGTGGGCATACCCACGAGTTAGATATTGTAGAATTATCAGATGTAATCCGCGGCACTAAATTTCGTCAGTTTATGTGTGGCTCGCTATCCTCACAAAACATTGCCCGCGAGCGCAACATGTTCTGCACTTATGAAAATTTAGGTACGCCACAAGAAATCATTACCATCACCCGTATCTACCCAAGTGAACACGGCATGGAGTTTATTGATACTGTGATAAAAACATAATTCGTAAGCCAATCGATAAAATGACGATCAGGACGCTATATTGCTGTAGGGGTTTACCATAATCGACTTTAAAATCTGATCCGAGGTCTAAGTAGACTTAGGATCAGCATAAAACTATAGAATCTGACTAAGGAATAGCTGGGTGCGTTGGTGCTGTGGATTATCAAAGAAAGCGCCGGGTTCATTCTCCTCTACGATATCACCCTCATCCATAAAAATCACCCGGTCGGCGATAGTCTTGGCAAAGGCCATTTCGTGAGTCACGACAATAATTGACATCCCGGTATCCGCCAGTTCAATCATTACATCTAGTACTTCTTTGATCATCTCGGGATCGAGTGCTGAGGTGGGCTCATCGAACAACATGATCTTTGGGTTCATGCACAGTGAACGTGCTATCGCGACACGTTGTTGCTGTCCACCGGATAATTGCCCGGGGTATTTATTGGCCTGCTCCGGTATCTTCACCCGCTTAAGATAGTGCATCGCGTTTTCAATGGCATCCGCCTTGGACATTTTACGTACCCAGATCGGGCCCAAGGTTAGATTTTCCAATATGGAGAGGTGGGGAAAGAGATTAAAATTCTGAAACACCATACCTACTTCAGTACGGATGTGATCTAAATTTTTCAAATTTTCACCCAATACGATGCCATCTACAACGATGTCACCTTCCTGGTGTGCTTCTAGGGCGTTAATAATGCGAATCAGGGTAGATTTACCCGAACCGGAGGGCCCACAAATCACAATGCGCTCACCTTTATGTAACGTTAATTCTATATCTTTTAAAACGTGGAAATCACCATACCATTTATTCATCTGGTTAATTTCAATAATAATTTCGCTAGATGCCGCCGAGGATAATTGGCCCTGGGTCGCTGCTGTAATCTCTGTCATATTCACTATCCTATCAATATGTAATCTTTGAGCTGTGAGTAATAAAGTACAGCCCTCACACAAAGTTCCATCAAAACATGTATTTTAGCTTTTAGCTTTTAGCTTCTAGCTCGTAACTTTTAACTACAAACTTTAGTTTTTATTACCGGTGGCCAATTTCTCTTCCAAATGCCTGCTGTATTTAGACATAGAGAAACAGATGATAAAAAACACTATCGCACCAAATATGAGCGGTTCTTTATGCAAGCCAAGCCAGGGGACGTCTCTGGAAATAGAGCGCAGCATACCCAAAATGTCGAATAAGCCAATAATAGAAACTAAGGTGGTGTCTTTGAGCAATCCAATGAAACTACCGACGATATTGGGGATCATATATTTCAGCGCCTGTGGCATGATAACGAAGCCCATCGTACCCCAATAACCTAAGCCTATGGTGTGCGCCCCCTCGTACTGCCCCTTGGGAATGGCCTGCAGCCCGCCACGCACGGTTTCTGCCATGTAACAGGCATTGAACAGGCAAACAGCAATGATCACTTGGGTAAGCTTGTTCAAAACAAAGCCTTCGGGCATAAACAATGGAAACATCGTCGTTGCCATGAACAACACAGTGATCAGAGGTACCGAGCGGAATATCTCAATAAAACCGGTACTCAATATACGTATGATCGGTAATTTGCTGCGACGCCCAAGCGCGAGGATGATCCCCCCCGGCAGTGAACAGGCAATACCGATGCCGGCGATCGACAAGGTCAAAAATAATCCACCCCACTTAGTCCAGCTTACCACCTCTTCCTGCCATTGAGATTGATAGACGAAGGCAATCATTAAGCTCAACGCCACCAGCGCAAGCATCAGATTGCGCTGTACCTTTTCATCCCTGGAGAATTTTGCGACAAAGCTCTGTAATGCTTGGCCTAGGCTATGTTCCTTGAACAATCCGAGCAACATATTGATCAAATTGGCGGGAACCGCAACCAATGCCGCCGCGACCATCAACTGCATAAATAGACCTTTATCTCCTCCGGCAAATAAATATCCCGCCAGGAAAGGGTATAAAGTGACGACCGTGACACCTATCCAAATTTTTCCTTTGACCTTGCGCATCCACATCGGCGCCATCCACAATATTAACAGCAAGCCACCTAAATTGACCCGCCAGATTTCCTCTCGAGGGTAGCGCCCGTAAAAGATATTATCCATCCAGTCGATCACGCCCGCCCAGCAAGCACCTGTCAGACTATTGTCATAACAGGCTCGTCGGTTGTCAGCGATCAAAGTCGCATCGGCAAAGCCCCATACATAGACCCCCTCAAGGGTGAGGTAGATGATATAGAGGGTAAAAACTGTCAATGCACCGTTAAACCAAGAACTGAATAAGCTTTTGCGCATCCATCCCAGCATACTGGTTTCCGACAGCGGCGCGTGCCGAGCCGGCGTTTTATTTAAAGTAATAATAGCCACAGTTAGCGCTCCACCAATTGCACACGTTTGTTATAGATATTTAACAGCCATGAAATCGATAGGCTGATAAACATATAGAAAGCCATGGTCATACCGACCATTTCCACTGCATGCCCTGCTTGATTAAGTCCCGTTTGCATAAATAGCGAGACGATGTCGGCATAGCCAATAGCAATGGCTAGCGATGAGTTCTTCACGGTATTCATCCACTGACTAATCATGGGAGGCACTATCGCGGGCATCGCCTGCGGGATAATCACCAGCGCCATCACTCGTCCGGGTTTAAGGCCTATCGCCATGGCTGCGTCATGTTGACCACGACTCACCGACAAAACACCCGCACGTACACTCTCAGCTATCTGCGCCGAGTGATAAATACTCAGGGCTAGTAATAATGCTAAGAAAGACGGAGGTAACGTGGTGCCGCCGACAAAGTTAAAACCTTCTAACACAGGCATATCCCAACTCAGCGGTGACCCCGTCAGTACAAAGGTGATCCCGGGGAGCGCTGTTAAAATTAATATCGAGCGCAGCAGTATAGGGGTCTGTTCACCGGATGTATCTTGGGTATTGTGTGCCTTGTGGCGCATGATTAACACTGCAATCACCGCGACCACAAAGGCAAGTGCCGTCACCCAAAACAGTGCACCGAAGACAGGTGTCGCCATATACAAGCCGCGATTGTTGAGTAGCAACATTTCAGAGCCAAAAGATATGTCGAGGGTTTTTCTAACCACCGGCAATAAGCTGAATACACCGATATACCAAAAGACAATTTGTATCAGCAGCGGAATATTTCTGAATATTTCTATGTAGGCCAAAGTAACTTTAGAGACCAGCCAGTTATTCGACAGGCGCATCACGCCTATCACGAAACCGAAGATGGTCGAAACGATGATCGCCAAAAAAGAGATATATAAGGTATTGAGGGCACCTATAATAAAAATATCACCATAAGTGCCGATCCCTGGGGTGTACTCGACCAATTTGAAATCTGAGTCAAAGCCCGCGACACTACTGAGGAAGCTAAAGCCGGTACTCATACCGCGCGCTGCCAAGTTTTCTGTGGTGTTAGTGAACAGATACCAACCCAACCAGCCCACTATCGATAATGTTATAAGTTGATAAAAAATTGACCGCACGCGTTGATCTTGAAAAAAGTTAAATTTTTCAACCGGTCTGATTCTTTCATTAATGCCTGTCTTAGCGTTTTCAGCCATAGTCACTCCCATAACTATTGTTTAAGGGGGGGCAAAAGATGCTTCTCAGCCTGAATATTCAGGAATAAATTCGGCACCTAAACAGCAGCCAAATTTAATATTAAATTAAATTCATGAATTACTGCAGTAAGATAGTGGGGAAATAAATTTTATCGCCCCAAAATAATAAGTTAACCTCTATTCGGACGGTGCTTTGTGAAATGTGAAGATAGCTGTGTCTATCGATAAGCATCTAACTGGTGATTTGCTGAATTAATAACCGAATAAATTACCAATTCAACAAAAGGAGGCCGCAATTCGACCTCCCATGACCAGTGTTAACGCATCGGTGGAGAGTACATCAAACCACCATTAGTCCAAAGCGCATTTAAAGAGCCCGCGCGGTCAATACCTATGCCTAACTTACCGTGACCCATGTATGTTTCGTAAATTTCGCCATAGTTACCAACAGCTTTGATGATGTTATAAGCCCAATCCTTCTCTAGGCCTAAACCTTTGTGCAACTCTCCCTCAGCACCGAGCATACGACGCACATTCGGGTTTTTAGAATTGGCACGCATCTCTTCAACATTCGCCTGCGTAATGCCTAATTCCTCAGCATTTATCAATGCAAAGACACTCCAACGTACAATATCAGCCCACTGGTTATCACCGTGGCGCACTGCAGGCGCCAATGGCTCCTTAGACAAAGTTTCAGGCAGTATCATGTGATCTGCAGGGGTGGGAAAAGAGGCAATATTTGCCGCCATTGATGACTTATCACCGGTGACTGCATCACAGCCGCCATTCAAATAAGTATCGTCGCGAACATTGTAATCTTCGAAGGTAGTGTTACTGATATTCAAGTTATTAGAGCGACTAAAGTCAGTCAAATTCAATTCAGTGGTCGTGCCTGATGTCACACATACCTTAGCGCCTTTAAGCTGTAAAGCACTGGTGATGCCACTGTCTTTACGCACAGTAAAACCCTGACCGTCATAGAAATTTGGCGGAAGGAAGTCCAGTCCCAACTGAGTATCGCGGCTCAACGTCCAAGTCGCGGTACGCGATAACAGGTCTGATTCGCCGTTCGCTAACGACGTAAAACGCGCCTGTGAACTTACCGATTGAATTTCTAGCTTGCTCTTGTCGCCAAAGATAGCGGCTGTTACTGCCTGACAAATAGCCACATCCAATCCATACCAGTTGCCATCGGCATCTAGGTTGTAATAACCCGGGGATGGTGGGCCAACTTGGCAGCGCAAATGACCGCGTTCTTTAACAATTTCTAGGGTTGATTTAGCCGATGCAAAGTTGGCACCTGCCACCATAGAGGTAGCAATAACAGCCACCGATAACATAGTTGCACTTAATTTCATGGAACATCCTCTTCATTTCACGATGGTAAGGTGCCCAAGACGGACATCCTCAGTTTGGAAACACGCTTTAAATGCTCAGCTGGCCCAATAGCATTTCTGTAATTAAAGCAGTACAGGCTTTACTAATGAGAAAGAAATTGAAGAGCATTCAACACATTTTCTATAACCTGAATCAGTGACTTCACTGCCCCACATAGCGCAAGCTCTTGATTCTACAGTGGTTAGAAAAATGCCCGCTGAACCTGCGGGTGCAGCTAAGATTTTTCAATTCCACCGTAGAACCAATATCTTACACTCTGTATTCACTTTGAAGTCACGGATTCAGGTATAAGACATATACTGAAAAAAGATTATGACACTATTTAATGTCGTACTATTGACTGTTTTTTAGTACATTTCACTGCTTAATATTGAATATTAGAGATGACAGAAAGGTTACATTGTTATTATTTGATGTCATTTATAGTAAGTTATTGCTACAGGTAAGTGTCTGTTACTTTTGTTTACGCTACTATCAAGAATGCTGTTTGTTAATGGTATTAGCTATCCAAGGTATAAAATAAGTATTGGTGAATTCAAATACTACGATGACTGCCGTTGACGGTCTAATACCTTTATCGAGACTGGTAATGCAATAATTGCATCGGCCTAGAGAATAATAATCAATCAAAAAATCAGTACTGCAATGTGGATTTATTGACATGGAATTTAAATGGTTAGAAGATTTTATTAGTTTATCAAACTCAGGTAATTTTCGAATTTCTGCACAGCAGCGCTTTGTCTCACAGCCCGCTTTTAGCCGCCGCATCAAATCATTAGAGAACTGGATTGGTACCGAGCTAATAAACCGCACCAATCAACCAATATGCATGACGGAAGCAGGTCGAAAATTCAAACCTGTGGCGCTACATATTATGCGCAGCGCCTACCAAGTGCGCAATGAAATCCGAGCAAAAGACAGTGCCGATCGCGAGAAAATATGTTTCTCCACCTTAAGCACGCTATCACAAAGCTTTGTACCCGGCTGGTTCAAGGGGCTAAAGCCCTATATTAAAATCAGTCGTGTCGGCATGCGCTCCGACTACATGGGCATTAACGCTTACTTACAGGCGTTAGAATCCGGCGAGGTCGACTTTTTCATCGGCTATCAAGACACCAGCAGCGCCTTAAAAGCTGATGCAGATAAATTCCCGTCACTATGCATCGGTACTGAGCGGCTAATCCCTGTGGTAAGCCCGGATGCCGACGGCAAGCCCCAATGGTGGCTACCTGATCGTCCTCATAGCCCCATTCCCTACTTGCAGACCAACACCCATAAAGACCGTAACTATTCACTGCTGTATTGGTCAGTCAACAGCTTGATAAGCAAACACTACCCAGACCTCACCTTCATACCCGTCTACGAAGCGACCGCCACTACTTCCATAAGGATGATGGTACTTGAGGGTTACGGAGTCGCCTGGTTGCCCCTATCGATTATTGACCAAGATTTAGCCCACGGCGATTTAGTGCGCGCCGCCACAGAACAAGATGACATAGAAATAGACATCAAAATTTTTAAGTACTTCGATACTAACGAAGATAAGCTCAGCAAATTCTGGCAGATAGTCCAAAAGCATGGACAGAAAAAGCCAAGCAGCCGCCCCATGATTCCGGATAGATCTTATAAATAGGAGTGTGAAAAGAACAGATCCATACCTAGGTACTTAAATGTATTTGTGAACGAACCAATACAAGAGTCATCAATATGTTTACTTATTGAAGTAGAAACAACAGACCCTACTTTCATTCTTAACTCTCTCGGCCATTAATACACATCAAGTCATACCTTTACTGCCGGTGAGCATCCGTATATGTCCCTTATTATCCGCAGTATACTCAGTTTCAAAATGGTAATTAATTAGCTGTCTAGGGGATATTGGGTGGATGGGTATCACTAATTGCGCGGATGAGATCAGTTGAATAAGTCCCTTTATAGAATAACGCCAACGTTCCATCCATTTTCATTGCATCTAGGGTTTTCTGCCATAAACTAACTACTTCATCATCTATATCCTGGGAGAGCGCAATATAGAGATATTTGGTGGAGAATGCATAAAGCATCTCGAACTCTGATGGGTCCACACCTGCCTCTTTAAACATGGGAGCTGTTGCCGAATCACTAGACACCCATAAAGTGACACGATCGTGCTCTAACATTTTAAGACACTGAACTGGATGAGTAGGCTGATATAGCTCGGTAAACCCTAGACTCTTTAAGTATTCACCTTTCGCATCACCATTATAGACACAGATTTTTTTAGTCTGCATCGCATCATTTAAGCTGCTTATCTTAAGGTTAGCACTTTTTTTACCATAGAAGCCCCAACGAACTCGCTTGATTGGTCCGACCCATTTGAAAAAACTCTCTCTATCTTGAGTGCGTGTGGTTTCAAAAAGAGCGATATTAGGACCGGCGAGTAACATCTTATACGCCCGCTTCCAAGGTAGGATCTCAATATCACTAGTAAGCTTAAGGCGGTGCATCAACTCTCGTACCATTTCTGCGGTAGCCCCGGTTACACGCCCATTATCATCCTCATATTCCCCGGGTGGAGAATGTTCGGTAAATACTCGTATTTCCGCCGATTGGCACAATAAACTAAATGAAGCTAATATTACAAAAAATAATGTTTGAATGTTCATAACCTCCACTGAGCAGTCAATTATCTAGCCAAAAATCAATCGATTAGATATCTCAGATGAACACCCATCAACAAATGCATGAGTTATCATAATAGTTTGAAAATGATCAATTGAAAGCTAATCGCAGAAATAAATCAGGGCTCTTTGAATTAGCGCGAACCAAGTTAAGGCTGGTGCTCGGTTGAATAAAAAACAAAAAAGTCTACTGCCTGAAAACCTTCTAGATATTAATGCATTATCCACAATATAAAGGTATGGCCACCACCGTGCTTGTCCGACAACCTGATGAGGCGTCGCTGCGCAATGCCTATCCTTATTTGTTAGGCGCTACATGCTGCTGGTTAACGAATCGACTAGTTTGATGAGACTTTTTTATTACAACAATTTCGCCATAGAATGTGCGTCAGCCAGATAAACCCATGCAAAGTTAGAAGAAATAGCATCAATATTGAAGGAAGGACCATTAAGACTGGTACGAGCATCAACGCCGCTCCATCATCACCAGATTCTACGGTTCTACTAATGGGCTCCTTTATTATTGTTTCTTAAAACCTTAAAAAATCTTTACCAAACACTATAGTACGACTAAATATTGATGTGCACTCCATAACTACGTACGGACATTTCCGGCTTTCCACCACCGGATAAGGCGCCGGCTGCGCGACGCCTAACCTACTTGTTAGGTCATATTTATGGACCAGGAACAACAGGAGGAAGAGGAGGAGCACCATCCGATTTCTTCTTGGGCTTGTCTATATCAGCATAGCCGGCACTAAATTGCACCGAAGACTTCAAAAAATCCCAACTAGTAGTAATTGCAGCATTATTATAGGTATAGCCAACACCTAGGTCTAACCCCAGTTTTTGCGGGGAAAATGGATAATAAGTTGTACCTACAGTCGCTACCGCTATATGCCTTATATCACTGGAAAGAACCTTGAAACTTAGCCCCACATCACCGCTAAAAGTATAGCTAATACCTACCATATAAGCTGGGCCTGCTTGAACTGTTGCTGTGCTAGCTAATAGAAAACTGAGCAGAAGAAATTTTTTTTTCATTTTATTTACCATGTGTCCGTGTAAGAATACTGTTAACGCTAGACGCTGAGACGTACTACCAGCTTAATCTAGGCGGAAACTTTACAGCATACCTGCTGCGCTCAGGCTGAGTCATAGAACTCCCCGCTCAGAGAAATCATTCCCTAAATTGAATTATCAATAAATTAAACCTCTCACTTTTTTATATTTACATTCCATTAATCTAATGATAATTTTTATAATTAAAAATATTCATATTCCACGGATCTTGCTTTTATTCGTTTTAACTTTCATATAAAAACTATATATTTCAATAATTTACTTAATTTTAAATAGTGAGTTGTTATTCAAATAATAATAATTATGCTAGAAAATTTAAAACAATTGATAACAGCTGTCTAGTGTCTCAATTTGCAACATATTTACATCAATACTGGTTTCACATTAAGATTTACTAGGTTTTTAGTAATGAACAAAGACTCAATATTTATTGAGTCTTTATTCTTAGAACCTAATAAAGAAATCAGTTAAAGGGCTTGATTTTTACTTTTTGGAACGAGGAATAGTAAGTATCGCGCTATATTAATAGGTTATTTAAAAATTCCGTAAGTTGCTGGACTAGTCTTGCGGTAGTGGAGCACGTTTTTCAAAGGATCAAGGATAGGCAAAACTGCTCTTGTAGTGCTTTCAAGAGATAGCGCAAGCGCACAGGGCAAACGCATGAACACTATTTGACCATTTTAAGGCATTGTAATAAATAATCATCATTCAAAACACACAGTGTTCTTTTGTTTTTAAGACTTAGTTTTCGTGAAGTGTTTTGTCTTAATATGTTTAGTACTAGCTGCCTAAGCACAGCTAGATTTTCTCCTGAATACCCTTGTCGTGCTCTGCTTGCATCTTCACCAAAAGACACGTCTAATGCCCAGTGTAGATGATTTTCAACCGACCAATGCGATCTGGATGCTCGTAGTGCTTCTTCGGCTGTTAGACCACGGCTACAGATATAAAATCTAATCGATGAACTAAATTTATCCCCATTCGTTCTATCTGATTGGACGGCAACTAAACTCTCTGCGTTCCAGCTTGCGCTAAGCGGCGTCTCATCCGTGACAGGTAAAACCCAGCATCTGCGATGCTCCTTGCGACCGTGGCCTTCATCAAACCCTTCTGTGAAGACAATATTTTCGCAGTCTACTGACTGGGCTAGCCAGTAATTGTCAAACACTTCATTGACTTCTGTCGCCAGTTTTTTCTGATTACCTTTAACGGATAAAAAGTAATCAGCACCACCAGTGAGGATTTTTTTCGCTATCTTTTTCTGGGTTCCCATGGCATCTATGCTCACTAGACAGCCATTAATATCCAATAAATCAAGCAACTCCGGGATTGCTGTTATTTCATTAGACTTATCATCTACTTTACGTTGAGCTAAGCATATCCCGTGCTCTGAGGCCCAAGCATCCCCCTGTGTCAGGATAGTTGTCACCCCTTAAAATCATCCATTAATTCAAAAGAATACAGGACAGACATTTATTTTAACTTAACATGCCTCCTGTTAATTTAATCAGATCATTGACTTAAACTGCATCTTAATTAACAAATATTTCTAATATAGGGGTAGACAGCTGATTACAGACCATAAGATTCACACTTAGCAGTGTTAGATTATCTTAATCAGTTTTCTAGACTTATCAGGTAGGAAATAATTTTTCGCTGAAATTAATCCCTTTAATCCATTTGATACATAATTTTTTAGCGTGTTTTCGAAACGCTTCGCAGCGCCCCATCGCACGGCTAAACTGATGTACACCTTTTGGCTGCATTGTCTTAAGCCACTGCTTACCATCAATTCCTAAACGCATTAATATCGGGGGAATACGGTCATCAATTGCACCGCGTTTACCTGCCCTGACCGCTCGGCCACTCCAATCAACTAGCTCTAAATACTCGTGATAATGAAAGGGGATTTGATCAGTGAGCTGATGACCTTCTGACACAAATTCTTTCAGTAATAATTTTGACTGGGACTTTCCTGCGCCCTTAGCATTCACGCTCTCTGCTATTGGTTGATCATCTTCAATTCTTTGTTTTATAGAAGTAAAATCCGAATTTTCCGGGGTCTCTGCCATCTGAGCGCGGATGGGGTTTAACTCAACATAAGTCATACAAGTGAGCAGTGCTTGTTCATCTAACAATGCTTGGCTCTTGAACCTACCTTCCCAAAAATGGCCTGTGCAGTTGTCTTCTAGGTTTGCTCTGCGGGCTATCGACTCATTTAAGCTCTTCATAAACCAGCTGATATCTTCTAGTCGCTGCCGCCATATTGCAACGATTTCAGCAATAAGATCATACTGCGCACTGGACATTTTCTCGCCATTGACGAAGCGCTGAATTATATCTGGGCCGACATAGATAGTTCGCCAACGCTCTATTACTTCTAAGTCTGTCAGACTATCTACTTGGCATTTATTAATATATAGAACAATATGATAGTGGTTTGACATAATGGCGTAGGCGCAAACATCGATACAAAATACGGTATCAATTTCAGCCAGACGATCTAGCATCCACTGGCGTCGATGCTCAAAATCTTGTTGAGTGGCTTGATCAAAGCCGCAGAGAAAAGCTCTTCTCACCACTCTAGAGATACAGTGGTAATAAGGGGTATCTTGACAGCAGATCTGCTGCGCTCGGGCACGAGTCATAGAACCTCCCGTTCAGAGAAATTATTCCCTAAATTGAATTATCAATGCATTAAACCCTACTCTTTTTTGTGTTCATATTCAATTAATCTGTGACTGTCCTTTATTATTCCATTGACGAAGCGCTGAATTATATCTGGGCCGACATAGATAGTTCGCCAACGCTCTATTACTTCTAAGTCTGTCAGACTATCTACTTGGCATTTATTAATATATAGAACAATATGATAGTGGTTTGACATAATGGCGTAGGCGCAAACATCGATACAAAATACGGTATCAATTTCAGCCAGACGATCTAGCATCCACTGGCGTCGATGCTCAAAATCTTGTTGAGTGGCTTGATCAAAGCCGCAGAGAAAAGCTCTTCTCACCACTCTAGAGATACAGTGGTAATAAGGGGTATCTTGACAGCAGATCTGCTGCGCTCGGGCACGAGTCATAGAACCTCCCGTTCAGAGAAATTATTCCCTAAATTGAATTATCAATGCATTAAACCCTACTCTTTTTTGTGTTCATATTCAATTAATCTGTGACTGTCCTTTATTATTCTCTTTATTATTCTTTCTTTATTATTCTTATTATTACTAGCTAATCCCCCTTTTATTGCCGCCGCCACTATTGACTGAATTGCCGAAGCGGAGCGACAGGACGTCGCGCAGAGTGAGTGAGACAGGGATGTCTCTACGAACGGCCTGCAATTGAGGCGATGGTGGTGGAGTCTGTCGGCAATATTAGGGTGAGCTTTTGCTTTGCTTACTTTCATTTTGCTCATCAAAAGAAAGTCAGTCGCCACCGGCGAAATTCTTGTAGGAATTTGACCTTAGAGATTAAAAAAGAAATCAGTTAAAGGGTTTGATTTTGACCTTTGATAATGGAATGGAATGGAACACGATTGTCAAAACTTCAAACATTCAGGGTTTTCAAAACAGCTCTTGCAGAGCCTTTTCAAAGATAGCGCAAGCGCATAAAGAATATAAGTAGAGTACTAGAATAGTACTGAGCGGAATTGAAGTTTTTTAAGAAACAGCGCAAGCGCATGAAAGAAAAAAGAACAAAGAAAAATCAGAGTACTAGAATAGTATGAAGCGTAATTGAACTGTTTTTAAGAGGCAGCCGCAAGCGGCACTTTTTATGCGATGACCTACAATGGGTTGAAAACACGTTTTCAATCGCTGTGCGATGCCTGCGGCTCCCAATCCCCGTACCTGTGGTACAGGGGCTTTCACATGGGGTAAGGAGCGGCAAAGCCGCTGCTTTCTGTTCTGATCTCCCCATGGGAGATTAGGACATCGCCACTGAAAGCGTTAAGACGAAAAAAAACCCCAAACACAACGTGCTTGGGGCTTTTTTCGTATTAAAGCTTGGCGATGACCTACTCTCACATGGGGAGACCCCACACTACCATCGGCGCTAAATCGTTTCACTTCTGAGTTCGGTATGGGATCAGGTGGTTCCAATTCGCTATGGTCGCCAAACATAAACTGTTATCTCTAAAGACTTTCTCGTTATTGCTCTTATTCAATAACCTGTCTCTAAAGATCAATCTGGATTTGATGTCGCTTTCTTCTCTTCAAGAAGTTTGCGCTTACTCTAAGGTAAAAGTCTATACAATTTTGTAGTTTTATCAACATGTTAATGTGATTTTATCTTGATCTTTCGTTACGTTATCAGTCTCTTCCAAACGCCTTTGGCGTTATATGGTCAAGCCTCACGAGCAATTAGTATTGGTTAGCTCAAGACCTCACAGCCCTTACACACCCAACCTATCAACGTCCTAGTCTTGAACGGCTCTTTAGGGGTCTCAAGGACCCAGCGAGATCTCATCTTGAAGGAGGCTTCCCGCTTAGATGCTTTCAGCGGTTATCCCGTCCGAACGTAGCTACCCGACAATGCCACTGGCGTGACAATCGGAACACCAGAGGTTCGTCCATTCCGGTCCTCTCGTACTAGGAACAGCTCTTCTCAAATCTCAAACGCCCACGGCAGATAGGGACCGAACTGTCTCACGACGTTCTAAACCCAGCTCGCGTACCACTTTAAATGGCGAACAGCCATACCCTTGGGACCGGCTTCAGCCCCAGGATGTGATGAGCCGACATCGAGGTGCCAAACTCCCCCGTCGATGTGAACTCTTGGGAGGAATCAGCCTGTTATCCCCGGAGTACCTTTTATCCGTTGAGCGATGGCCCTTCCATACAGAACCACCGGATCACTAGCACCTACTTTCGTACCTGCTCGACGTGTCTGTCTCGCAGTTAAGCACCCTTATGCGCTTGCACTCATTGCATGATTTCCGACCATGCTGAGGGTACCTTCGTGCTCCTCCGTTACTCTTTGGGAGGAGACCGCCCCAGTCAAACTACCCACCACACACTGTCCTCGATCCCGCTTAGGGAACTGAGTTAGAACCTCAACATTATCAGGCTGGTATTTCAAGTTCGGCTCCACACGATCTAGCGACCATGCTTCAATGCCTCCCAGCTATCCTACACAAATAATGTCAAAGTCCAGTGTGAAGCTATAGTAAAGGTTCACGGGGTCTTTCCGTCTAGCCGCGGGGACGCTGCATCTTCACAGCGATTTCAATTTCAC
The DNA here is from genome assembly GCA_029027825.1 of Oceanospirillales bacterium. Taxonomy (GTDB): domain Bacteria; phylum Pseudomonadota; class Gammaproteobacteria; order Pseudomonadales; family Balneatricaceae; genus Rs1. Next base: position 3,670,538 of record CP093399.1, read on the forward strand.
TGAGTCTCGGGTGGAGACAGTGTGGCCATCGTTACGCCATTCGTGCAGGTCGGAACTTACCCGACAAGGAATTTCGCTACCTTAGGACCGTTATAGTTACGGCCGCCGTTTACCGGGGCTTCGATCAAGAGCTTCGCCGAAGCTAACCCCATCAATTAACCTTCCGGCACCGGGCAGGCGTCACACCGTATACGTCCACTTTCGTGTTTGCACAGTGCTGTGTTTTTAATAAACAGTCGCAGCCACCTGGTATCTTCGACCACCGATAGCTTAGGAAGTAAATCCCATCACCCTCAGTGGCGTGCCTTCTCCCGAAGTTACGGCACCATTTTGCCTAGTTCCTTCACCCGAGTTCTCTCATACGCCTTAGTATTCTCTACCTGACCACCTGTGTCGGTTTGGGGTACGGTACTTTATAACCTGAAGCTTAGAAGATTTTCCTGGAAGTATGGCATCAACGACTTCAACTCCGTAGAGCCTCGTCATCACCTCTCAGCATCCACATTAAAGTGAAGATCCCGGATTTACCTAAGATCTTTGCCTAAGGGCTTAAACACGGACAACCATCGCCGCGCTCGCCTAGCCTGCTCCGTCTCTCCATCGCAGTTATAAAATGTGCGGGAATATTAACCCGCTTCCCATCGACTACGCATCTCTGCCTCGCCTTAGGGGCCGACTCACCCTGCCTCGAATAGCGTTGGACAGGAACCCTTGGTCTTCCGGCGGGGAGGTTTTTCACCCCCCTTATCGTTACTCATGTCAACATTCGCACTTCTGATACGTCCACGTTGCCTCCCGGCTTACGCTTCATCCGCTTACAGAACGCTCCTCTACCACGCATACAAGTATGCGTCCGTAGCTTCGGTGTACAGTTTTAGCCCCGTTATATCTTCCGCGCAGGCCGACTCGACTAGTGAGCTATTACGCTTTCTTTAAAAGATGGCTGCTTCTAAGCCAACTTCCTAGCTGTCTAAGCCTTCCCACATCGTTTCCCACTTAACTGTAACTTTGGGACCTTAGCTGACGGTCTGGGTTGTTTCCCTTTCCACGACGGACGTTAGCACCCGCCGTGTGTCTCCCGTGATTGCACTCATTGGTATTCGGAGTTTGCATCGGGTTGGTAAGTCGGGATGACCCCCTAGCCGAAACAGTGCTCTACCCCCAATGGTGAGACACGAGGCGCTACCTAAATAGCTTTCGAGGAGAACCAGCTATCTCCGAGCTTGATTAGCCTTTCACTCCGATCCACAGGTCATCCGCTAACTTTTCAACGGTAGTCGGTTCGGTCCTCCAGTTGATGTTACTCAACCTTCAACCTGCCCATGGATAGATCGCTCGGTTTCGGGTCTAATCCCAGCAACTATACGCCCTATTAAGACTCGGTTTCCCTACGCCTCCCCTATTCGGTTAAGCTTGCTACTGAAATTAAGTCGTTGACCCATTATACAAAAGGTACGCAGTCACGGTCTCAAGGACCGCTCCCACTGCTTGTACGTACACGGTTTCAGGATCTATTTCACTCCCCTCACGGGGTTCTTTTCGCCTTTCCCTCACGGTACTGGTTCACTATCGGTCAGTCAGGAGTATTTAGCCTTGGAGGATGGTCCCCCCATATTCAGACAGGATATCACGTGTCCCGCCCTACTCGATTTCACTGTAAAGATGTTTTCGTGTACGGGGCTATCACCCACTACGGCCAAGCTTCCCAGCTTGTTCCACTAACATCAATTCAGCTTAAGGGCTGTTTCCCGTTCGCTCGCCACTACTAAGGGAATCACTTTTGTTTTCTTCTCCTCCGGGTACTTAGATGTTTCAGTTCTCCGGGTTCGCCTCCTCATATCTATGTATTCACTATGGGATACTCTATAAATAGAGTGGGTTTCCCCATTCAGAAATGTGAGGATCAAAGCTTGTTTACCAGCTCCCCTCACCTTATCGCAGGTTACAACGTCTTTCTTCGCCT
>CP093399.1:3677500-4147500 GCA_029027825.1 Oceanospirillales bacterium
AATACATGGCGCAGTACCCGATGTATTTGTAAACTCAGATGGTCACAATAAATCTATTTCAGCACCGGGGATCGGAAACTACCTAACACTCAGCAAATCTGCGGCTCTGATAAGCAGCATGCTAGGCAAGGAATCACTGCAGCAGCGCTCTTTTGTCCAGGCGCATGGCACCAGCACCCCACAAAACCGAGTGACTGAGTCTCATGTAATTAATCAAGTTGCGAAAGCATTTGGCATTGAGAAATGGCCTGTAGCAGCGGTAAAGTGTTATTTAGGCCACTCACAAGGCACAGCCGGTGGTGACCAACTGAGCAGTTCTTTAGGTACTAGGGTTTATGGCTATATCCCCGGTATTGCCACTAGTGACTCTTTTGCCAGTGATATTCATCAAAGTAACTTACTGCTGTCTAAAGAACATATTAAAGTCGGCACAACAGGTATGGATTCGGTGATTTTGAATTCTAAGGGTTTCGGCGGCAACAATGCCAGCGCTCCTGTGTTAGCCCCGCATATTGTCCAAGAAATGCTGCAGCGTAAATACGGCTCTGAACGCCTTGGTGCATGGAAACAACGCAATCAACAAGTACTTGAACAAGCACAAGCATATGATCAAAGCGCGATGCATGGCGAGACCAGACCTAGCTATAAATTTAATCACAATGTACTTGGGGGCGATGATTTGCATATTACCGAGTCCTCTATTCAAATCCCCGGCTATAAAAACGCTGTCGACATCAGTCAGCCAAACCCATTTAACGATTATTTTAAGGTATAACCTTCAATTTAGGAGTTTAGATCAATGAATTCGATTTCCCATTTTGGCCTTCAGCATCTAAAGCTTGGCCATCTTCGTCTAGCGGGCACCATAGCTGCCAGCTTATTAGTCAGCGCTTGCAGTGGTGTTAACGTCAACCAACTCACAAAAGAGTTTGATTATTACTGGTTGGATGCTGGCACTGGTATGTACTGTAAAGCGTTTGCAGACCCCGATCTAAATAAACATTGCAAAAGCATCGTGCCAACTAATTTCCACTCCCGCGAAGTGCAAGTGATTGAAAATATCTACCAGCAGCAAATCACCGGACCGAATAGAATTCTCAGTTTGATGAATATAATCACAAGTGGCGACAATTTGGACTACCAGCCTGTACAGCTAGCTAATAATATCTATCAGTTACCTATAAACCAGCAGACCGATACTGTTTGGGAAGTTCTCATAAAAATCGATCGACTTACCCATTTGAAGAAATAATCAAGCCTAAAACTTGCCGTGTATTTGACTCAATCTGTTGCTCAATTTCTGTCGCTGACTCACTGCGCAACTCGAAAACCACTTCTGAAATTTGCTTTATGTTAGCAGGCTGATTATAAGCCTGCTGCATATTTGCAATGGCCATGTCTGGAGCATCTGTCTCCAGTACTATATCCGTTAGCGGCAACTGACTGACTAACGCTCTTAATTTCAAGGCTCTTGAATACGTGATTGCCCCGCCAAACCCAAGCTTGAAGCCAAATTCATCGGTATAGCGTTTCGCTTGCACAAAACTACCATTAAATGCGTGTACGATACCGCCCGCTTCAAATTTATACTTCTTTAACACCCCCAGCACTTGATCATGTGCTTTACGCACATGCAGTAATTCGGGTAAGTTAATACTATTTGCCAGTGAAATTTGTGCATCAAACAGATCCAACAGCACTTGTCTCGCAGGCGCATCCTTCTAAATAAAATAGTCGAGCCCTATATTGCCAATAGCACAAGGCTGATATTGGTGGATATATTGTTCGAGTATCTGCATGTGACCCCCTTGGTGCTGTACCGTAAAACAAGGATGCATCCCAAAGGCATGATGTATGGCAGGATATTGATTCGCGAGTGCTAACACTTTATCCAAATTATTTACCGCGATACTGGGCACCACAAACTCCATGACATTAAGTGTATTTGCCGCGCTTAAGATACCGGCAAAATCATCACTAAACTGCGCAAAATCTAAATGGCAGTGACTGTCTATAAATGGCATATATTTATTCCTAATATTAGTCGATCAGCTTTACCACCACTAATTGGGATTTGCTCAGGTTTCTATTACCTGAATCAGTGAGTTCATAAATATGAAGCTGGCATCCCCTGCATTTTGATGCATCGATTTTAAAAATGTAGGTTTACCTAATTAAAATCAAGGCGAGATGGTTAGTACTCCCTATTTTCGTAATATTTTACGATACTCTGCCAGATGCTCATGCTCTTTATTGAGTTTCAGGTACAGTCATTTCCTGCGTAAGCACTCTTCTGTAAAAATTGACGACACTTTACTGTGTTAAGTACTGCCGTAAACACAGGTAAACGCTTTGAACCCAGGGCAATGCCTGCCAAAGCGTAGTGTTAGCCATCTACCACTGGATACCATCCTGCAGGCTATATACATCATTTCTTGGATGACCGTTTTTAACCGACGTCGCTTAGCTTTATGCCGAACAGGAGCATCTTTTCCCATTAACCCTTTAAGGCCCATATAGCGCAGCATATTGTAAGCAAGTACAGCTAATGCCATGACTAGATCATTGGTATCAAACTTGCCTGAAGGGAGTCGCTCCAAGTCTAAATCTGTTTTAAACTCACTGTGAAACTGCTTTGATGTAGCGTGATCACAATACAGCTGAATAAGTGCGTGATCATCGATAAGATCAACTGATAGTGTGGTGAGCCAACCTTCAACCTCAATTTCAGACTCAAGGAATAGCTGCCCTTTCGCATTACTTTGACGCACAACAACTTTGATCACTCGCCGTACATAATGCTCTTCATCAAGTGCTTCACTAAAGACAGCCACCATTTTCCCAGGTCGTTCATGACACCATACTGTTTCAGTTTCCGCTTTTGTATACCAATCCAGCGGATCATGTTTACGCGGGTTCCATTTAATGAGGTAATCGACTGAGTGATCGTGTAGATATTTTCGATTCTCCGCAGCATCATGAGCACTGTCTGAACGACGTAATATAGGTCTGTCACACTGCGAACGAACACGAGGTAAAAGCCGATCTAAAGTATGAAGAAATTCTTTATTGGCATGTTGATTACCGGGACGCAGTTCACAGGTAACGCACCAGCCTTCAAGACCAAGATAAGCAGCAATAGGTGCGTAACCATCATGGCCTTTATAGGTGTAAGCCACTCCTTCTTTCTTTGAACCACTATTGTCCATCGGAAACACATCAATATCTAGCGGCACATGACCAGTCGATAACCCGCTGATCAGCACCTTAACATTTTTCATAAACTCCACACTAGCATCGTCCAAAAGGGGGATCAATCGAGCAGCATCTTCATCAAAGCGCTGACATAATCTTGCTGAAGAGACGGATTGCTTGATGCCCATCGCCGCTTTAAAAAAAGGATCATGACGAGAGTTTTCTACAGCATCGAAGTCGCTTTTTCCTAGACACATCTGACCCAAATAGGTACGGATAAGGTCTATATTTGCGATACCATGGCGCTTAGATATGGTGCGAGAGGTTTTACCGAGAGTCGTTTGTTGATTGAGGTAGTGGCCCACTAACGCTAATCCAGCATGTGGGGACAGGATTTCAGTTTTGGATTGTTCTAGCTTAAATGTGCGCATTGAAAACATCACTGATTGGGTGAGTATAATAATGGGGTATTTTACCGCGTAAACACCGATGATGCATGGCTTTGGTAAATATTTGAAATTTTTAAGTCACGGATTCAGGTTAGAATAAGTAGAAGTATTGTTAAACTATATTGGTAAAGCACAGAGTCTTAACTATATTTAACGGTAATTTCATATATAAAAGGCATATACCGTGGCTATTCCTTTAAGGGCGAAGTTTCTACATAGCTCGCTTATTAGCGTATTAGCGACTATAGCGCTAACTTTATTTAGCGGAGGCACTTTCGCTACTACTTTAGCCCAGACACAATTAAACCTAGCTGAGCAAAATAAACGACAGCAAGAGTTCCAAAGTATTTTTACGCCGCAAAGTGCCAAACTTGAAACACCTCTACCATTAGAAAATTTTACTTTGAGCGATTTAATCCATTTGGCATTAAATCATGGACCTTCCGTAAAATCGTTACAGTTTAACTCAGCAGCGGCTAAGGCTGCGCAAAAGAGTGCTAAGTGGCAGTTCTACCCCACTATCGCCCTTGATGCAAAACGTGTCTTTAGCGCTAGTAATTCCCCCTCTTTCCAGGGGGACAAACACAAAATTGTATTGAGTATTACCCAGTCACTATGGACTGGGGGCAAGCTCAGCGCCGGGCTTAATTATGCAAAGAGTAACACCGATGCAGCCTCTGCTCAGGCAGATCAAGGTAAACGCGATATAGGTCTGCAGGTCATTCAAGATTACGGAAAATGGTTGGCAGCGGCACTAAAAAAAGATGCCTGGCAGAAAAGTCTTAGCACCCATAAAGGCCTACTGAATTTAGTCAATCGGCGAGTAAATCTAGGTTTATCTGCAAAAAGCGATAGAGCACTCGCTAGTGGGCGCTTAGCATCCAACCTAGCGGAGCTGGAAGCGATTGAAGCCCAAGAGCAGATAGCTTTAATTAAACTCAGCGCCTTTATTCGCCAACCTTTAACTAGCCAAAACCTCATTAAAGTTATATCAAAGTCTATCAAGGTACGCTCTAGTCGTGCCGAGCTATTACTCAAAGCACTAAAGTTAAGCCCTGATATAAATTACGCTCGTGCCAAAATAGGGATGGCTAGCGCACAAACCAAACAGCAACGCGCTGCCTTTAAACCGCAAATCAGCCTGCGATTAGAGCATCAAACAGGTGATTTCGACAACGCAGATCAAGACGCTGAAAGCCGTATTTATTTACAGCTAAACAGCCAGTTTGGTGCGGGCCTATCGATGCTTTCCAATATCCAAGAGGCCAAATCCTTACAATTTGCAGCCGGCGCTCAATTGGAGGCAGAAAAGCAAGCCATTGAAGTGCAGGTTATTATCGATCACATCGCAGTGCGCTCTTACACTCAACGGATCAAAGCATTAGATACTTCCCTAAGGACAGCCATTAGTGTTGCGGGCTCTTACAAACGCCAATTTTTAGCGGGTCATAAAAGCTGGCTGGATGTATTAAACGCCACTAGGGATTTGGTCAATCAGCGTCTCGTACTAGCTGATGCAAAGGCCGCTAACTTAGTCGCTAGCTGGCGTTTAGCCACTGTGACCAACGGCGTTGGTGATTACTCTGGCACTGAAATATGAATGACCTGAGCTCGCTACACCCCTGTTTATTAAAGCTTTGTGCACTGCAGCACTGTGCTATCGACAAGCTAAATTTACAGGAAGCGTGTTCGTTGCAAAATGTCACCGCCCACCCAGCAGAGAAGCTAAGTGGTGTATTAAACGCTTTAGGACTTAAAAAACCACGTCAAATAAAACATGCCGATCCCTCTATCACACCTGCGCTAATCTTTGACCAAAGTGGTCAATGGGGTGTAGTGCTAGGCCAAAATGCTTCACGGCACTGGATAGTTCACTGGTGGCGCGAAGAAGAGCATCAATGGAATGAACAGGCGCTACCCTACTTAGATCAATATTTGATGTTCAAAGTGGATATGAAACGTGTTTTTTCATCTAGCACTAGCCCGGTTTATCAATTAATCCTCTCCGAGTTCTTCTCCCACAAAAAGGTGCTGTTTAATATCATATTAGGCGCGATTGTGATCAACTTGGTGGCCTTGGGCAGCTCATTTTATACTATGCAAGTTTATGACAGAGTGGTGCCTACTGGTTCAACGCAGACCCTATACGTACTTTCGATCGGCGTAACTTTAGCTATTTTATACGAATTACTCGCAAAAAAAGTGCGCTCTAAATTGTTTGATAAACTGTCAGATACCGTCGATCAACGCTTGGCACGTAGCATTTACCTTCGTTTTTTAGCCATTCGTATTGATCAACTACCGCAAAGTGTTGGAGGGCTTGCATCGCAAATGCGCGGCTATGAAACAGTGCGCTCATTTTTAACTGGAGTCACTACCCAGTTATTAGTGGATGCTCCCTTTGCCCTGCTGTTTGGGGCGGTTATCTACGCCATCGCTGGGTCATTGGCACTCATTCCGCTGACCTTTTTCTTAATCAGTTTAAGCATCGGCTTGTTTTATAAAAAACAAGTGATGCAGTTGGCGCAACAAACCACGGCGGCGGTGAACTTCAAAACCGGATTATTGGTTGAAACCGTTGAGGGCGCGGAGACGATTAAAGCCGGCCAAGGTGGCTGGCGAATGCTCTCGCGCTGGATGAACACTACTGATGAAGCGCGCCATCATGAGCTAAAAATGCGCCGCATCAAAGAGCACTCGCAACATTTAGTCAGTAGCTTTCAGCAACTCTCTTATATTCTGATGGTGGCCAGTGGCGCGCTACTGATTACTAATGCGCAGCTGACCATGGGCGGGTTAATTGCCTGCTCGATACTCTCTGGGCGAATTCTGGCCCCAGTCGCCACTATTCCCAACCACTTAATGCAATGGGCACATGCTAAAGCGGCATTACAAGGACTAGACTCACTCTGGGCGCTAGAAGATGATCATCACGGTATTGCACAGCCGGTAGTTCTCAACCATATAAAGGGGGGATATCAGCTGCGCGACGTCCAAGTGAATTACGGTGATATTCCAGCTTTGAGCATTGCAAACTTAAGCATACAGCCCGGTGAAAAAATTGCTATTTTAGGTCCGGTTGGCGCGGGAAAAACCAGTTTGCTGCGCCTCTTGGCCGGTTTATATAAACCTCAACAAGGTCGGATATTATTAGACGATGTCGACCTGGCACATATTGCCAAGCCTAACTTAGCTGAAGCAGTAGGTTATGCGCAACAAGAGGCCAGATTATTTGCTGGCACACTGCGCGACAATCTAATCCTGGGCATGATTGATCCAGGGGATGAGGATATATTGGCGGCAGCGAGAATAAGTGGTTTACTCAACAGTGTCATCACCCCCAATCCACAGGGGCTACAGCAAGCTATTTTTGAAGGTGGTACAGGATTATCTGGTGGTCAAAAACAATTAGTTAACTTGACCCGCGCTTTTTTATTAAAACCCAACATCTGGTTGCTAGATGAACCAACCGCGGCCATGGATAGAAATTTAGAAGTACATATTATCCAATCCCTCTATCAGCACATCCGCCGTGAAGACACCTTAGTGCTGGTTACCCACAAACCTGAAATGCTGGATTTAGTTGATAGAATCATTGTTATTGCCAATCAAAAAATTGTCATGGACGGTCCTAAATTACAAGTTATCGACAAATTAAAACACAGCTCTAAGGTACCAACCAATGCCGCTAATATTAGCCGCTCAGCTGGATTTTCTTAAGATGCCTACCGTTATGTTCAAGAGGAAGGCCATGCATGCTGGCCGCTAACCCCCTTGTAACTGAGAAGTTAAAAAAGGCCAATACAGCAGCTATTTATGCCTCTGAAAGTAACCTATATCACGACATAGATAGCTCGTTCATCTCTATGAGCATGGTGCTGTTTATAGGCTTAGCTGCCTTTATCGGTTGGGCATATTTTTTCGAAATAGAGCAGAGCGTGCGTGTCCAAGGGCAGATCATTGCCAGTGCCCGCACCCAAGTGATTCAGACCGCAGATGGCGGCATATTGGCGCAGTTACTAGTAAAAGAAGGTAGTGTCGTGCGCAGAGGCCAACTTTTAGCGGTATTAGAGCGCGATAGAGTCAATGCAAATTTTGAAGAGGCTCGCTCCAGTGTCGCTGCTCTGGATGCTGCACTGATTCGCGCCCGTGCAGAGAGCTTAGATCAAGTGCCTATTTTTGACGAGAAATTTAAAGATTACCCCGATTTTGTCGCACTGCAAATGCGTTTATTCAAACAGCGTCAACGCAGTCTAGAAGACAAAACTAACACTTTTAAACACAGCTTAGCGATAGTGAAAGAAGAGCTAGCCATGAACAAAGCGCTATTCAAAGCCGGCGATATAAGTCGTCTAGAAGTGATGCGCGGCAGACGCCAAGTGAACGAGCTTAAAGGCGAAATAAGCCAACTCGGCAACGCTTTTATGCAAGACATCCGCAAAGAGATAAGCACCTTAACCACAGAGCTACATACCAGCCGATTTAAGCTACAAGAGCGCGCCAACATACAATCTCACACCCAAGTAAAAGCACCTGTTGATGGCGTGGTTAAATATTTAAAACTCAATACTTTGGGCGGAGTGCTACGCCCGGGAGATGAGTTATTGCAAATATCCCCCACGCAGAGCGAGATGCTAATTGAAGTGAAGGTAAACCCAGTCGACATTGGATTTTTAAAAACAGGCATGCCGGTAAAGATAAAACTAGACGCTTTTGATCCCTCAATTTACGGTTCCATCGATGGCGTACTTAACTACATCAGCTCCGACACGCTCACCCAACCGAACAATTCGGGTAATAGCAGTACTTACTATTTTGCCAAGATCAAAGTAGATCCGGATTACCAAAATAACAGCAAACACTTTGCTAACATTGATTTAAAACCAGGCATGACCGCCAGTGTGGATATTAAAACTAATACTCGTACGGTGCTTAAGTATTTAGCCAAACCCGTATACCGCGCATTTAGCGGTGCTTTAGCTGAAAAGTAATCATTTAATGGAATAGCCAGCTCCATCATCGGCGCTATCCACAATTTGGAACCTCGACCATGCTATACATTAGTAGCGGCCTAAATTTACTCAAAGTTTTACCCGGCCAAGCATTCTCTATTAGCACTGATCCAAACGCCTCCTATCAAATAATCACGGCACCCAATGCGACCACTTCAGCACTCGTTGCTAGCGCTGCCCGCCTGGAAAATAGTTTGATAGTGAATTATGCTGATGGCACCAGCATTACCATGCAAGACTACTTCATCAACTGTACTGGGGAAAATCCCTGTCGTTTAGTGTTAGATGACCAAGAACTAGACATACTACTTTCCCTTAACATTGAAGAGCCCATTATCGACCAGCTATTGCGGCCCATTGTTGAAGCCAATATATTTATGACCAATGACAGTAATTACTCGAAATTACTCAATCAATCAATCGCTAACAATCAGCTAATTAACACAGACTTTCCCGCTGGCAGTAGTAGCATTGATATTGCGAACTTCAACAGCCCCATTGAAGCGTTAGGCAATCTTGTTGATAAAGGGAGGTCCAGCCTGAGTATTCATATCGCCGATAATAATCTCAGCGCTGGCGAAAAAACGCTAATTACTTTTACCTTTAACCAGCCTCCCATCGGTTTCAGTGTTGCCGATATCAATGCCGATAATGCCATTATCAGTAACTTAACAGTCACTGGCGATGCCAAGGTTTACACAGCTACCTTAACACCCACTGCACACTTATTAGATGCCACCAATATAGTCACTGTCAGCGCTAGCTATACAGACATTTTTGGTAACCAGGGTAGCCAGTCATTCTCTGCCAATTACGTGATCAACACTAACTATGCACCGATTATGACTGGCGCTAACGACACACTTATTTATACGGAAGGTGACGGCGCTCAAATCATAGACGCCAGTTTAAATTTATCAGATATTGATGACAGCCTAATAATCAGCGCCAGCATTAGTATTAGCAACGGTTTTAATGATGCTGAGGACTTTCTCACTTTTGTAGATGCTGGAGGGATAACAGGGAGTTATGACGCGACTACTGGTGTCTTGGATTTGAGTGGCAACGCTAGTATAAACGCCTATCAAAGCGCTTTGCAAAGCGTCACTTATACCAATAATAATAACCTAAACCCAACTGCCGGTGATCGCACCATCAACTGGAAAATTAATGATGGTCATTCAGACTCAATAACAGCGACTTCCACTATCAATGTTGTTCCAATTAACTCTGTCCCACTATTGTTTAGTGGTCAGCAACAAATATCATTTGATGGCAGTAATGATTATCTAACTCTCCCGACTATTTTAGAAAATCAAGGATTGCACGACAGTAGCGGAAATTTCTTAGGCATGTCGATAGCAGCAAGCGTCACTATGGATGAATTTAACCATTTTGATCGTATTATCGATTTGTCTGAAGGTGGCGCCAATAATGACAATATATATATATCCAATAAACGTGCAACGTCCACATTGCGCTACGAAATACATGACGGGACTAGTAGCTATGCTGTGGATGTCCAAAATTTCTTCACTCTGGGAGAAAACGTCGACATAGTGATTAACCACGCTAGCGATGGCACTGTGACCATCTATAGAAATGGTATTGAAATAGACCCTAATGTTAATACTATCACTATTAATAACTCACTAGCTCCTGATCCAATTATTATCCCAACACCCGCCAATGTGACCCGTAGTACCAATCTAATTGGCAAATCACATGCCAGTGGCACCACTTATTTTGAAGGCTCTATGGATAATATATCTTTAGTCGCCAGAACATTATCTGAGGCTGAGATAACAACACTCGCCAGCGGCGACTATTCAATCCTCAATCAAGATAGCGCTACCATTTTCAACTACGCTTTTGATGGCAGTGATCCACTGACCGATCAAAGCACATTGCAAAACAATGCAACGGCCTTCGGCTCGCCATTAACGATCAATGAGAACGTCGAGTTTATCATTAGCGGCGGTGAGGTGACTATCGCTGACAATATTCTATTAAGCGACTTAGATAGCCACTCGTTATCAACCGCTACTATTAGTTTACAAGCGGGATTTGTAAGCACTGAAGACGCACTTCATTTTAGCGACACAAGCAATATAACCGGCAGCTATAATAGCAGCAGTGGAGTGCTGACATTGACCGGCAGTGATACATTAGAGAACTACCAAAGTGCTTTGCGCAGCATCACCTACTCCAATAGCAATACTATTAACCCCAGCACTGTTGAGCGAGTGATCAGCTTGACAATAAACGACGGCATCGATGATTCGCTGGCAGTTAATACCTATATAAATATCGCCAACAACGTAGTGCCTCAACTTTTTATTGGTCAGACCAGCATGGTATTTGACGGCGTTAATGACTATTTAGTAGTCCCTGATATTTCAGTCTATGACAGCAATGGTGATTTTTTAGGAATGTCTATCGCGGCTACTTTCACCATGGATGCTTTAACTAATTATAGTCGAATCACCGATTTTTCTGCAGGTGGAGGTAATAACTATAATATCTTCGCCGGTGCAGTGGGCAACACGACCACCTTAAGATATAAAGTTCAGATAGGTAGCAATGCAGGCGATGTGATAGAGGTGGAAAATTTCTTTACCCTCGGCATCCAAACCAGCATCGTCATTAATCACGCCAGTGATGGGACTGTCACCATCTATAAAAACGGTGTTGCGATCGCCCCTAGTACCGAGGCCGTCACTGTCAATGGCGTCGCGACAACAACGACACTAAATATCAACACCCCCGATAACATTCTACTGACTGATAATTATATTGGTAACGCGCACTGGGGGAATGGGTTGTTTAATGGCACTATTGATAATCTTGCGATGCTAACCAGAATCTTAACCACAGCAGAGATCGACAACTTTGCCAACGGCTACTACTCAGAAATAAACCAAGATAGTGCCACTCTTTTCAACTATTCTTTTGCGGGCTCTAATCCACTGACCGATCAGAGCACATTGCAAAACAATGCGACAGCTTTCGGCTCACCATTAACGATAAATGGAAACATTGATTTTATCGTTAGTGGCGATGCGGTAATTATCGCTGAAAACATTCTCTTAAGCGACTTAGATAGCCACTCGTTATCAACCGCTACGATTAGTCTACAAGCTGGATTTATAAGCACTGAAGACGCACTTCATTTTAGCGACACAAGCAATATAACCGGCAGCTATAATAGCAGCAGTGGAGTGCTGACATTAACCGGCAGTGATACATTAGAGAACTACCAAAGTGCTTTGCGCAGCATCACCTACTCCAATAGCAATACTATTAACCCCAGCACTGTTGAGCGAGTGATCAGCTTGACAATAAACGACGGCATCGATGATTCGCTGGCAGTTAATACCTATATAAATATCGCCAACAACGTAGTGCCTCAACTTTTTATTGGTCAGACCAGCATGGTATTTGACGGCGTTAATGACTATTTAGTAGTCCCTGATATTTCAGTCTATGACAGCAATGGTGATTTTTTAGGAATGTCTATCGCGGCTACTTTCACCATGGATGCTTTAACTAATTATAGTCGAATCACCGATTTTTCTGCAGGTGGAGGTAATAACTATAATATCTTCGCCGGTGCAGTGGGCAACACGACCACCTTAAGATATAAAGTTCAGATAGGTAGCAATGCAGGCGATGTGATAGAGGTGGAAAATTTCTTTACCCTCGGCATCCAAACCAGCATCGTCATTAATCACGCCAGTGATGGGACTGTCACTATCTATAAAAACGGTGTTGCGATCGACCCCAGTACAGAGTCCGTCACTGTCAATGGCTTCGCGACAACAACGACACTAAACATCAACAACCCCGATAACATTTTACTGACTGATAATTTAATCGGTAACGCGCACTGGGGGAATGGGTTGTTTAATGGCACCATTGATAATCTTGCAATGCTAACCAGAATTTTAACCACAGCAGAGATCGACAACTTTGCCAACGGCGACTATTCAGCAATTAACCAAGATAGCACCACTCTTTTTAACTACGCTTTTGATGGTAGTGATTCACTGACGGATCAAAGTATTAGCGAAAATCATGCGACAGCTTTCGGTACCCCGCTAATACTGGAGGATTCAGCCTCTTTCACTGTCGGTGGAACAGCTGTTGTTATCAGTGGTGACATTTTATTGGTTGATACTTTCAGCCATGATTTTATTTCAGCCACTATTAGTATTAGCGACAATTTTAACAGTGCGCAAGATCTATTAGCCTTTGCAAATACTACTAATATAACGGGGAACTATGACACAAGCACAGGCATATTATCGTTAACAGGTAGTGCCTCTACTGATGAATATCAAGACGCTCTGCGCAGTGTTACCTATACCAATATCAACAATATTAATCCCGACATTGCCTATCGCACTATCAACTGGCAAGTAAATGACGGCATCGATAACTCTCTACCTGTCACAACGACCGTGCAATTATTAGCTATGTCTTATGAGATAACATTAACTGCTAATCAGACAGGAAGCTCCATCAGTGGCTTTAGCGGATCACTACAGGCAACCCTGACGGATAATTATGACTACCAACCACTAGATCCAATTTTATCATCTCCAAATTATAACTACCAGCCGACTGATGTTGGTTTTCACAGCGTTGAGGGACCCGGCGTCGACGCGATCTTAAATTACGACTTGAATACCCTCTATACACAAGGCTCTAATAATTCCTTTGTCATCGACCTATATGGTAGGGATCGCTTTAACACCACTGATGACAATTTTGACATTTTACTCTTTGACAATAACGGAGCATTATTAGGCAGTATAGAAAACCTGGCGCTGCCCGATACAAGCACCCCTCACTTAAGAGTGAATGTTAGTGATTTATTATCCTCTCCCTTAGTGAATGGCGATACTATTGGTGCGTTTAGAATAATCGCCCACGATTCAACTACCAGCAACCCAAACAACTACTTTACTTTAATGGAGATTCGCGCCGCTGATATCATCAATATATCCAGTGAAGTCACTTTAACGGCAAATCTTAACGGCAGTTCCTTGGGTTCACAGGAAGCAACCTTGACGGATACTTTTGATTATCAGCCACTGAATCCAATTGCATCATTACCAGATCAGCTCTACCTGAGCTCCAGTAGTGGCTTCCATGGTGTCGAAAGCGATGGCGTCGACGTTATTTTAAACTATGATTTGAATACACCCTATACGCAATTTTCTAATGAAAACGCCTTTGTCATTGATCTCTATGGTAGGGATAATTATCACACCACCGATGACGATTTTGACATTTTAATCTTTGACCTCGATGGTGCACTCCTAGGCAGTATAGAACATCTAGCACTGCCCGATACCGCAACATCCCACTTAAGAGTCAATGTCAGTGAATTATTATCGCCCGCCCTTGCGGACGGTAAAACCATTGCAGCCTTTAGGATAATCGCCCACGACACAACAACCACTCATCCTAATAACTACTTCACTTTAATGGAAATACGCGCCGCTGAACTTAACTTAGTCACTCCGATTATTCTCGACCTCGATGGAGACGGTATTGAAACCACCACCCTACAAGCAGGTGTTATTTTTGACATTGATGGTGACGGCCACAAAGAGCAAAGCGCCTGGGTAGGAGCCAATGACGCGCTGCTGGTGCGTGATATTAACGGTGACGGCCAAGTTAATGACGCCAGTGAACTGTTTGGCGGCGCAACCATCCTTGCCAACGGCAGTACCGCCAGCGATGGCTATGCGGCATTAGCCGATCTTGACAGTAATAATGACGATGTTATTAACGCCTTTGATACACTCTTTAACGAGCTGCAAATTTGGCAAGATAAAAATAGCGATGCGGTTATTCAAGAAGGCGAACTCACCTACCTAAAAGATAGTAATGTTGCCCAACTTAACTTATTGGCAACTGATAGTAATGAATGGCAAAACAGTAATTTGATTGGCAAGCAATCCCTGTGGACAGATACCAGTGGGGACACGCATGATATGGCGGATGTATGGTTGGGCTACAGCGCGTTAGATGAGGGGGCTTTAAATCAACTCAGCATAGATTTAAGTACTGACGCTAACAGTGAAGACCTACTGTTAGCGCAGGAAATAAGCCAGATCGAAGCAGTCATTGCCACGTCATTAATAAACGATAATTACACTATTCAAGAAACGATCGACACCACTGCCACAGTGATAGACAATAGCGATGATGAGGCACTACGCAGTGCCAGTATTGTGCTTTAAATAATATGAGCATTTTAACAGTAATAGCAACTGCTCTGCTTGTGCTAACCCACTCTTCTTCATTTTTTCTAATACTCCCTAAATTGACTGACCAAGCTGCACTGAGGATTAAATATTAGGCAGTCTTATGTAGACCAAATTTTTCATTAAACAACATATCTACTGCTTTTTTGGTAAATCCTGAATTTTCAACTATATTTAAGACAAACTAATGATAAAAATAACGAGATTATCTAAAAATTGAGAATCATTAATACTCGGCAGTCTCTAATGCACCACAACACTCATATTTCACAGTCTTTAGTGCAACGTCACTCATTCACTAGCGTAGTCTCAGCTGCTGATTTTCTCTTAGTCAAAACCCATGATTTAAAGCGCGCCACTCCCTATACTGGATACAAAAATGTTATTAATAAGGGATAACCAGCAGGCAATAAAAATTTCTCCCGGTGAAACACTATCCATTGCTACCCAGCCCAATACCGCCTATCGCCTTGCCAATGACCCTAGGGCTGACATAGCATCAAAGGCAACTGAAGCTGCGCGCACTGGAGATAGTTTAGTGATCAGCTATGCGGATGGTACTCGTATTTTGATGGATGACTATTTTCTTAATTGCACCGCCGCTATTGGCTGCCGATTAGTACTAGAAAATCAAGATCTCGATGCACTGCTCAGCTTAAGTACGGAAAAAAACAGCCTTAAAGACCTTCTACACCCGATCGCAGCAGAGAACGCCTTTATGTTGGATCCTAGGATCAACGATTCCCAGTCAATGCAGAACATTATAGATAATAATCTACTGGCAGACACCTCAAAAAGTATTGCTGCCAATCGACTGATGTTGGGTTCAGTATTGAGCCCACAATACGATGAGAATAGTTATTCTCAGCCTAGTGAGCAGAATATCCCCTTTGATATCAGAGCTCCCAGTATAGAGATTAAAGTCTCTGAGCTACTATTGGGCAGAGCTAAGACCTGTGAAATCACCTTCATACTCAGCGATAGTGTCGATAATTTCAATCTTTCTTACATTGACGTAATAGGTGGAACACTCACCAACCTCCAAGGATCGGACACTTTATTCTCTGCCACATTTACCCAATCTGGATCGCTAACACCCAGCATCAGTATTGCAGCCAATCGCTTTACGGACGCCGCAGGTAATGGTAATATCGGGGCGAACAGCCCTGATTTCAGTTTAGACTTAACCGCACCCTACGTAGTTATTCAAGCAACAGAACTTTTTCTAGCGAAAGATGCAAGCAGTGAAATCACCTTCACCCTCAGCGAAAGTCTCAATGATTTCAATCTTTCTTACATTGATGTAATAGGTGGAACACTCACTAATATCCAGGGAGCGAACACTTTATTCTCTGCCACATTTACCCAATCTGGATCGCTAACACCCAGCATCAGTATTGCAGCCGATAACTTTACGGACGCCGCAGGTAATGGAAACACTCTCGCTACAAGTCCTGTTTTTACTATAGACATTCAAGAGCCTACCTTAATTATTAGTGCTGTAGACAACCTTATTAGTTATCAGGAATCGACGACTATCACTTTCTTGTTTAGTGAAAGCGTCATACATTTTAGTGTCGGTGATATTACAGTCACTGGTGGTAGTCTCTCTTATTTCAGTGGTTCTAATGCGAGTTACACCGCTCTATTCACTCAATCCGGAACCGACATCCCCAATATTTTAGTACCCGCCTTTTCAGTACAGGATATGGCCGGAACTGCACTGCTATCAACAACCCAATTGGCGTTCTCTCTAGATATAACCCCCCCCTCACTATCCATTGACGCTAACAATAGTATCTTCTCTGCGGGAGGCAGCAGCACTATTACGTTCACCTTTAGCAAAGAGGTCGATGATTTCAATCTCACTGACGTTCTCGTCAGCGGTGGTAATCTTAGTGATTTTCAGGGGTCTGGAAGCATATACACCGCCACTTTCATCCAGTTTGGCGATACCCTCCCCTCTATCGAGGTATCAGCTGGTGTTACCTACGACTTAGCAGGCAATGCGAATACGGCAAGTACTGGCCCACTCTTCAGTTTAGATTTCCAGGCACCTTCACTGCTAATCTCTGCCTTAAAGACCGATCTTTTACCCAGCGAGTCGACGACGATCACCTTTAACTTCTCTGAGACAGTGATTGATTTTTTACTGGCTGACATCTCCATTGTGGGTGCCTCCCTCAGCAATTTTAGTGGCTCGGGGAACATTTATTCAGCGACTTTGACCCGTAGCTCCGATCTATCTGTAGTGCCAAGTGTCTGGGTTGATCAAGACACTACTTTTGACAGCGCGGGAAATGGTAACACTCTCAGCACTAATCCCGCTTTTACGACAGATCTGATTATTCCATCGCTGCTCATTAGCGCCAAGCAAACACTCATCAGTCACTTAGAATCCACACTGATTACTTTTACCTTTAGTGAAGTGGTCACAGGTTTTAGCTTGTCAGACATCAACGTAAGCGGGGGGGAGGTAAGTAACTTTTCCGGTAGCGATCACCTCTATAGCGCTACCTTTACCCAAGACGGTAGCAATACCCAGCCTGATGTTTGGGTGGCGAGCGGTGTAGCACAAGACCCCTCAGGAAATTTAAATACTGCCGGCACAGGCCCTGCCTTCTCGCTGGACATTAGCGCCCCCAGTTTAATCATTAGCGCAGCAGATAGTTTAATTAGCGCCGGTGAAGCCACCTTGATCAGCTTTGACTTCAGCGAGAGCGTCAGCGGTTTTAGTGTCGCGGATATTAATATTGCGGGGGGAGCTCTCAGCGCTTTGAGCGGTTCTCTCTCCCATTACACCGCGCTATTCACCCAATCCGGTACTGATATTCCCAGTATCAGTGTTAACGCAGGCGTGGTACAAGACAGCTATGGAAACTTAAATGAGACAGCACAGAGCCCAATCTTTTCACTAGACATTAGCGCCCCCAGTTTAATCATTAGCGCAGCAGATAGTTTAATTAGCGCCGGTGACGCCACCTTGATCAGCTTTGACTTTAGCGAAGCTATCACTGGTTTTAATGTCGCTGATGTCAACGTATTAGGAGGTACTCTGAGTGATTTTAGCGGCTCCTTAGCCTCTTATTCGGCGATTTTCACGCAATCTGAAAATGTCACGCCTGACATCAGCGTTAATGCAGCGGTGCTCTTGGACATTGCAGGTAACGCTAACAGTGCAGCCGTTAGTCCAATGTTTAGCTTAGACACAATAGCCCCAAGCTTGAGTATTAACATTACCGATAACACTCTCAGTCCCGGCGAGACTACCGGCGTGACTTTTACATTTACCGAGCTACCCATCGACTTCACACTCGCTGACATCAGCACTGACAATGCTCTTATTAGTGGCTTGATCCTCACTGATGATGCAAAGGTATACACGGCGATTTTAACACCTACCGCCAAGCTGCAAGATTTTTCTAATACGGTCACCGTTAGTGCTAACTATACTGATGCTGCAGGAAACACCGGCAGCTCAGCTACATCAGCCAATTACGTGATCGATAATAACTATGTGCCTATTATGACAGGCGCAGGTGACACGTTCATCTATACCGAAGGTGACGGCGCTCAAATAATCGATGCCAGTTTGAGTTTATCGGATGTTGATGACAGCCAATTAACAAGTGCCAGCATCTATATTGGTAGCGGTTTTAATAATACTGAAGATTTACTTAGCTTTGCCAGTTTAGGCGGGATTACAGGAAGCTATAACGCTGCCACTGGCGTCTTGAGTTTAAGCGGAAACGCGAGCATAAGTGACTATCAAAGTGCTTTACAAAGCGTCACTTATACCAATACTAACATTGTAAATCTAAACCCAGATGCTGCGGATCGCACCATTCACTGGTTCATCAATGATGACATTCACGACTCTATTATTATTACCTCTACTATCAACTTGCAGTCAGTTCCCCAAAGCAGTTTAGCCACTGGCACTTTTAACTACACTGAGACTATTCAAGTACAAAGTAGTGAACCGGGCACCGCTTATTTAGTTCACACTAGTATCACCGTCAGCAACCTAAGTGATATTACCAGTGCCGCTGATAATCTATGGAACCAAACCACCATCAGTACCGCAGATACTGATACTGGAATGTTGGCGATCGGTTTAATGGATGGTAATTATCAATTATATACCATCAATAATATCGGACATTTATCCATTGCCTCTACCAACAGCATTACGTTAGACAGTAAGCCGACTGTCGATTCATTTACGACGACAGATACCACTCCTATCGTAACAGGCAGCGCCGATTTAACAGCAGGAGACACTCTTACAGTACAAGTTGGAAAAGTCATTTATAACGACGTGGCGGTCAGCGCCGGTGAATGGTCCATAGATACTGGCAGCGTAAATGCAGATGTCGGTGCTTTTGGTGTGATAGCCGGCACTCTTTATTTCTATGCGGCAGGCGACTCCTTTAATTCTTCGGTTAAAGCTGTTCAACAAAGTGTGGATTTACCTGAAGGCTTTACCAGTGGCGATAGTATTTGGCTAAAAATAGCGGATGGTTTGTTAAAGGGCGTTAAAGTGATAATCCTGGAAACTGATACAGGTATAACCTTGCAACCCATAGCCGCCAAATATACGACCATCAGCGAACCCGATGACTCAGCTGCTTATATAGCCGCTGCAGAAGCGTTTGATTTCGATATTAATGGAAACACCTACCACCTAGCGCAAAACGCTGGAAACTCGGGGTATGGTGTTAGCAATGTTACCTATAACGCTAGTACACCCTCTATCTTTGTGACACCAGGCACCCAGACCGAACTTATTACAGCTATGCTTTCAGACCAGGATAATATTGGCACATACACAGAATCCATCACTTTCACCCTCTCTGGTGGATTCATATCTAATAGTTTTACCCAAACGATAGTTATCCCCAGTGACTTTTCACTCGGTGATACTCTCTGGTTGAGAACATACGAGAACAACACACTCAAAGCGGTAAAAATAGAAATAACCAGAGCCTCAACTGGGTATAACGTTACTGTGTTAGATTCAAAATATGTCTCCTCCCCCGGCATTCACTTTGATCCAGATGATATCTACAGTTACCCATACTTAGATGACGCTGCTGGTCAAAATGGCTTGAGCCAACAAGTAATAGCCACCAGTGCTAGTAGTGACGGCTACGGTATTACCGATTTTAGCATTGGTAACCAAAGCCTCAGTGGTTTTCTCATACCCAATAACACAGTCACTGTGCCCTACCCGACACTGGAAGTAATTGCCACCATCACTGATGCAGCAAATAATACCTTCACAGATACCAGCAGTCATGAAATCACCATAAATGCCATAAACCAAGCGCCACTATTGTTTGGCGGGCAGCAAACCATCACCTTTGACGAGGACGACAGCGCGATCGTAGTCCCTAATATTTCTGCTGATCAACTGTTCACCAGCGATGGTACTTTTCTAGGACTAACTACTGCCGTCACATTGACGATAGAGTCGTTTAATCACTATGGTAGAATATTTGAATTTACGAAAACAGGGTCGATATTTAATAGCATGATCCTTAGCAACTTCAAAACCACCAACCAATTACTCTATACTGTTTATAACAATGGTGTAGCGAACTGGATCAAAGTAGCGAATTTTTTTGAAGTGGGGGTATCGGTAAATATTGTCATTAATCATGCGAGTGATGGCACTGTCACTATTTATAAAGATGGCATTGCTATCGACCCCAATGTCTATTCCGTTATCATCTTCAATGAAGGCAGCTTTCAGACGACGCTCTCTTTGCAAAACCCAGATGCAGGCTCGTTCACCCAGAATTACATTGGAAATACACCCCAAAGTGTCAGGCCCTTAGACGCTACTATAAATAATATAGCGCTAGCCTCTGGTACATTATCGAGTGATACGATAATCGCTATTGCCGATGGCGATTACACTTTGCTAAACCAAAAGGCCTCTACTGTTTTCAACTATGGCTTTGACGGAAGTAATGCCCTGATCGATCAAAGTATTAATCAGCTTGATGCAACCCCCTCTTCCGGTACTATCACTTATACAACACAAAGTAGCTTTGCTGTCATCGGGTCTGCGACTATCATCAATGAAAACATGCTTGTCATCGATAACGGTGGTATCTATTTAACGTCCGCCACTATTTATATTGATGCAGGTTTTCTCCGTGATGAAGACCTCCTTTCTTTCACCGATACTCTTAATATAACAGGTGTTTACGATGCCGTTAACGGAATTCTGAACTTGACTGGCAGCGCATCAGCGGCACAATATCAAGAAGCTTTACGCAGCGTAGAATATACCAATATAAACTTCTCAACCCCCTCTACTGTCCAGCGCAGTATCAACTGGACAGTCAATGACGGTACCAGTGAATCAGCGACGGTGATTAGCTACATTGATGTAGCGACATCACAAGAAATCATGCTGAGCGCCAATGACAGTAATAGCTCTACAGGAAATATCGCACTAACCTTAAATGACAGTTTCAATTACGTCCCCTTATCCCCTGAGCAAGACACGCCTAATGTAATTGATGCCTCGACTGATGGCTTTCTGTCTACCGAAACAAATAATACTGACGTTAGCCTAAGTTACGATTTAGCCAGCAATTTTACACAGCAAGATAGCAGCAATGCTTTTGTGATAGATATCTACGGGACAAGCTCCTTCTCAGATAGAGACAATAACTTCGATATACTGATCTATGACCAACTTAACGCGCTCATTGGTAGTTTAGACAACTTAGCAATACCCGACACTAGTAGTCACTTAAGAGTGAATGTCACGGAATTTTTAGCGGCGCTCACCCCAGGCATTATTATTGGCTCCTTTACTATTGTTGGCCATGACTCTGACACAGATACTAGCTACAACCTATTCACTATCATGGAAGTGCGCGCCGCAGAGTTCAATCTCGCCACACCGATTATACTCGACTTAGATGGCGACGGGGTAGAAACGACTAGCTTAGAGGCGGGTGTTACTTTTGATATCAATGGTGACGGCACCCTAAACAGTAGCGCGTGGGTCGGTGCTAATGATGCACTGCTAGTGCGTGATATTAACGGTGACGGTCAAATCAATGACGCCAGTGAACTGTTTGGCGGCGCGACCACCCTTGCAGATGGCAGTACCGCCAGCGATGGTTACGCGGCGCTAGCCGATCTTGATAGTAATAATGACGATGTTATTAACGTCTTTGATACTCTTTTTAATGAGCTGCAAATTTGGCAAGATAAAAATAGCGATGCCATAGTGCAAGAAGGCGAACTTACTTACTTAAAAGACAGTAATGTCGCTGAGCTTAATTTGCTGGCCGCTGATAGCAATGAATGGCAGCACAGTAATTTTATTGGCAAGCAATCTCAGTGGACAGATACCAGTGGTGACACGCATGATATGGCGGATGTATGGCTGAATTACACCGCGCTTGATGAACAGACGTTAAACCAGCTCAGTGTCGATTTTAGTATTGATTCAAACAGAAAAGCGTTACCTTTCTCAGAGGAGGTAAGCCTAATCGAGGCGGCACCCTCTGCCTTATTAACACAGAGTTCGATACAAACTACGATTGGGAATACAGCGACGATTGCAATAGACACCAATAGTGATGACGAGGCACTACGCAGTGCCAGTATCGTGCTATAAAGCGACCAAAGAAAGGAACAGGACCTATAAGGTTTACACCTTATAGGTGCGGTCAGTTCTAGAACTTAGTGCTCGCGCGTCGCTCTAAAGCGCACATCGGGCCAGCGCTCTTCGGTCAGCATTAAGTTAACGCGAGTAGGCGCCAAATAAGTGAGTAAGCCGCCACCGTCAATCGCTAAATTATCGTGGCCTTTACGGATTAACTCCTCGAGAATTTTAGCGTCGTCGCACTCCACCCAACGGGCAGTTTGCACTGAAATAGTCTCGTACAAACATTCAACCTTATACTCATCTTTGAGACGGAACATAACCACTTCAAACTGTAGTACGCCGACGGCACCTAAGATCATGTCGTTGTTTTTCTTGGGCATAAACAACTGTACTGCGCCCTCTTCAGCCAACTGCTGTAGACCCTTACGCAGTTGCTTCGCTTTTAGTGGATCGACCGGACGAACTCTTTTAAACAACTCCGGTGCGAAGTGCGGGATACCGGTAAATTTAAGCTCTTCACCAGCGGTAAAGGTATCGCCGATTTGAATAGTACCGTGATTGTGCAAGCCGATGATATCGCCCGACCACGCCTCTTCAACGCTCTCGCGATCCCCGGCTAAAAAGGTCACTGCATCGGCAATTTTGACATCCTTTTTGATCCGCAGTGACGCATTTTATGCCCCTGCTGTAATTACCAGAACAGATGCGCATAAAGGCGATGCGATCGCGATGTTTTGGATCTATGTTAGCTTGAATTTTAAAGATAAAACCGGAGAACTTTTCTTCATCCACTTCAACCACCCGGCTCACTGTCGATCTAGTAATAGGCGCTGGTGCAAAATCTGTATAGCCATCCAGCTTTCTTTGACGCCGAAACTACCCAGCTGCTGTACCAAAAAATACCGGAGTCAATTTACCGGCCAAAAACGCCTCACGATCAAATTCGTTAGTGACACCACGCACCAACTCAATCTCTTCGATGAAATCATCGTACAAGTCACCTAAAAGTGCTTTTGACTCATCGGATACCTTCAGGCAATACCGCACCTCTGCCCGGGGCATACACGTGAATTTAATCAGTAACAAAGTTGTAGGTACCTTTAAAGAAGGAGCTCATGCCAATGGGCCAGTTAATCGGCGCCGCGGCAATTTTAAGCACGCTTTCTATCTCATCCAACAGCTCGGTAGGGTCGCAAATATCGCGGTCCATTTTATTGACGAAAGAAAATATTGGCGTGTCGCGTAAACGACACACTTCCATCAGATTAATGGTGCGATCCTCAACCCCTTTCGCGCTGTCCACAGCCGTCTACGTACGGTAGGTATCTTCCGAGAAATCTTCGTGACCGGGGGTATCCAATAAGTTGACCACTTTGCCGTTCCTATGGAATTGCATTACTGAAGAGGTAATTGAAATACCACGCTCTTTCTCCATGGTCATACAGTCAGAGGTGGCGTGCCTATCACTTTTTCTGCATGGAAACAGCGCAATCAACAAGTACTTGAACAAGCACAAGCATATGATCAAAGCGCGATGCATGGCGAGACCAGACCTAGCTATAAATTTAATCACAATGTACTTGGGGGCGATGATTTGCATATTACCGAGTCCTCTATTCAAATCCCCGGCTATAAAAACGCTGTCGACATCAGTCAGCCAAACCCATTTAACGATTATTTTAAGGTATAACCTTCAATTTAGGAGTTTAGATCAATGAATTCGATTTCCCATTTTGGCCTTCAGCATCTAAAGCTTGGCCATCTTCGTCTAGCGGGCACCATAGCTGCCAGCTTATTAGTCAGCGCTTGCAGTGGTGTTAACGTCAGCCAACTCACAAAAGAGTTTGATTATTACTGGTTGGATGCTGGCACTGGTATGTACTGTAAAGCGTTTGCAGACCCCGATCTAAATAAACATTGCAAAAGCATCGTGCCAACTAATTTCCACTCCCGCGAAGTGCAAGTGATTGAAAATATCTACCAGCAGCAAATCACCGGACCGAATAGAATTCTCAGTTTGATGAATATAATCACAAGTGGCGACAATTTGGACTACCAGCCTGTACAGCTAGCTAATAATATCTATCAGTTACCTATAAACCAGCAGACCGATACTGTTTGGGAAGTTCTCATAAAAATCGATCGACTTACCCATTTGAAGAAATAATCAAGCCTAAAACTTGCCGTGTATTTGACTCAATCTGTTGCTCAATTTCTGTCGCTGACTCACTGCGCAACTCGAAAACCACTTCTGAAATTTGCTTTATGTTAGCAGGCTGATTATAAGCCTGCTGCATATTGGCAATTGGCATATCCGGAGCATCTGTCTCCAGTACTATATCCGTTAGCGGCAACTGACTGACTAACGCTCTTAGTTTCAATGCTCTGGTGTGTGTGATCGCCCCACCAAATCCTAGTTTGAAGCCGAATTCATCGGTATAGCGTCTCGCTTGTACAAAACTACCATTAAATGCGTGTACGATACCGCCCGTAGAAAACTTGTGCTTTTTTAACAGCGCTAAAACCTGATCATGGGCTTTGCGAACATGCAAAATAACCGGTAAGCCATATCTTTGAGCGAGCTGCAATTGCTCAGAAAATAACCTCAACTGCTTTTCCTGCTGCTGTTGGTCTGCGCTTATATAAAAATCCAAACCAATTTCGCCGATGGCAATCGGTCGGTTTAGTTCCACGAGCTGATCGAGCAGCTCAATATGCGAGGTCAAGTGCACATCCATAAAACAAGGATGTAAGCCAAGTGCCATATGTATAAATTCATGATTTTTGGCAAGCTTGATTACCTCGGGAATATTTCCAATGCTGACGCTTGGTACGATAAATTCTATGACGTTATTACGCCGTGCATTAGCCATTATTTTAGAAAAACAGCCCGCTAATTGACTAAAATCTAAATGGCAGTGACTATCGATAAAAGGCAAAACATTCTCCGCTAACACGACTGATTATTTGAATAACAGCACACAACTGTGTTTTTTGACTGGTAGACTAGTTTAGGTTTAAAGACTTAAGTTTAAAGGCTTAGGTTTAGTCCTATTCACCTCCCTACTATTACCAACTTGCCGCGCGCATTCTTTAAACAAAACGAGCACTATTAGTAACTATTTTAAAAATTATTCAGTTCTGAGACTGTTAGTCAATGATTAATAGAAAAACCTATACAAATGAGATCTTTTCTTATTTAACTATACGCTTGCTCCAGTATAATACTGGCTGCAAAAATAACTAATTAAAAGGAGACTATTGGATGGATGTTAACGAAGCATCAAATAAAAGCGATCAAGAAAAGGTAACTACTATTGAATTTTCTGGTAAAGCCGGTGAATTTTTTGGTATTTGGATTGTAAATATTCTATTAAGTATTATTACTTTAGGGATTTACTCTGCCTGGGCTACAGTACGTACTAAGAGTTACTTCTATGGCAACACTAAAATAGATGGGCATGCTTTTTCGTATTTAGCCAAACCACTACAAATCCTAAAAGGCCGACTTTTAGCCATTGCTTTTTTTGTCGTCTATTCAATTATCGCTAATTTTTATCCCTTTGCAGGGATAGGCTTGGCTATAGTTCTGTTGTTTTTAACTCCTTGGCTGATCATTCAAAGCCTGCGCTTTAGCAACCGGATGACCAGCTATCGAAATGTCAGATTTGATTTTCATGGCACTTACGGGCAAGCATTCATCACTTTCATTTTACTACCGATTCTCGGGGTGCTGACCGCTTATTTAGCCATGCCATGGGTGGTAAAAAAAATGAACCAGTATGTGCTGTCAAATACTAGTTATGGTGACCAAAAGCTAACGACATTTATTGAAACCAAAGAATATTACCTCGCCGTGTTATTTTCTATATTGGTTACTCTTGTCGGGGTCGGCGCTATTGC
Organism: Oceanospirillales bacterium; assembly: GCA_029027825.1. GTDB lineage: Bacteria > Pseudomonadota > Gammaproteobacteria > Pseudomonadales > Balneatricaceae > Rs1. Next base: position 3,703,983 of record CP093399.1, read on the forward strand.
TGCGATTATATTTTTAGCCACTGGGATTGCTAGCATCACAGCTCTTTCTGCCATTTCTGGAATCACTGGCGTGTTATTATTCGCCAGTTATTTTATCTTAATAAGCCTGATCAATGCAGTCTATACCGTTAAGATTCGCAATCATATGTTCAATAATACTGAATTCGAAAACTTGGCTAAATTTCGCTCGACGATGACACTAGTCCCCTACGCAACTTTAGTCTTAACTAATTTATTGGCTATCGTTTTCACTTTGGGCTTAGCTTACCCTTGGACGGCAATCCGCAGTAGCAGATATGCAGCTAGTTGCACTCAAGTTAAGCTACATGAAAATGCCGACAGTGTAGTAGATACTATGGGCGAACAGAAATCTGCATTTGGCGATGAAGCCGCTGATGTTTTTGATGTCGGTGTGTCAGCTTTCTAAGCAAGTTCTGAATAAGCCAGACGCGCCCAGCGTGTCTGGAGGATGCGGGGCTTATTCAGCCCCTCTACATTTGAGAACTTAAATTTGAATCTATGACTTTCATCCGCTGCTTAGCATAAGTTATTGATCCAGTCGGAAGCACCGATTCAAGTTAAACCAGGCCGAAGCTAAGTAGAAAAATTAGCTTCGGCTTATTTTTATCCACTCAACAGAGGTTAGTGATGCAGCAACTATTTACTGGAACATACTATTTCCCTGCTAATAGCCAAGCTGAATCAGCGGAAGTCCGCGTCAATGGCGATACCCTTAATCTCTATTATCAGCAGCAGTGCATACTCGCCACTAGTCTCTCGTTAGTCTCTGTATCCAGTGCCATTCCAGGTGTCGCTCAAGAGCTAAGCTTTAGAGATGGCGGTAAATTTGTGATCGATAATACCCAGCATAGATTACAGTGTGGCTCTGGTTCGTTTTCTGCAGAATCACTGGAAAAGAATAAAAAACTAATCTTTAGCGCGATTTTTCTAGTGCCATTGCTACTCTGGTTTAGTGTCGCTATTGCATTACCGAAACTAGCTGCCGAGAGTGTTAAGTACTTACCCGACAGTGTCGCAGAGCAAATGGGTCGACAAACTTTTTATGCACTCCAAAAAACTATACTTGAACCTAGCGAGTTAGACACAACACTGCGCGAGCAAACTATTACTCAATGGCAGCAGGCGTTGGAGCAGTTAGGTTTATCTCAGAAAAAGTTTCAACTGCATGTGTTTAAAAGTGATTATTTTGGCGCCAATGCATTTGCCCTCCCCAATGGCACTGTGGTTATCACTGATGAGCTACTGATCTTACTCAAAGACAAACCTAATGCTGTATTGGCCATCCTATTACATGAGATAGGTCATGTAGAGCATCAACACAGCCTGCGCATGATCGCTCAATCGGTTAGCAGCTCTGTCGCTATTGCTCTGATTTTTGGTGATTTGGAGGGGTTCGGCGAGGTGCTGATTGGCACTGGATCAACATTGCTACAAAATGCCTTTTCCAGGGAGATGGAAAGTGAAGCGGATCAGTTTGCGCTTAACAATTTAGTCAAGCTAGGCAAGCCTCCAATGGCTTTTGCTGAGGCAATGCAAAGCTTTTTACAGCCTGACAGCAGTTCATCAGAACAACACGAAACTGATAACAATAGCATTTTTCGCTATTTGTCGACTCACCCAGATATCAATGAACGGATACATGCGGCTGAACAATTTCAACCGGCGAACTAAGCTGTTCTCATCTTGGAGTCTGAGCGAGGATAGACGAATCTCTTATGGATACCTCCCTCGCTAGAGCCCTATTTAGAATCAAATCTATTAATTTTATCTGGTTTCTTTATTGCTGGGCAGCTCACGAGCATTAATGTTCGCGAGTCGCTCTAAATTGCACGTCTGGCCAGCGCTCTTCAGTTAAGCTCAAATTAACTCTGGTAGGCGCGAGGTAAGTCAGTAGCCCACCGCCATCGATAGCTAAATTATCATTAGCCTTTCTATTTAGCTCTTCCAACATTTTAAGGTCTTCACATTCGACCCAACGAGCAGTTTGCACACCGACTGTCTCATACAAGCAATCGACTTTGTATTCGTCTTTAAGTCGGAACATAACCACTTCAAACTGCAAGACACCTACCGCACCTAAAATTAAGTCATTGTTTTTCTTGGGCATAAAAAGTTGCACAGCCCCTTCTTCCGCTAACTGCTGCAAGCCTTTGCGGAGCTGTTTTGCCTTGAGCGGATCAACCGAACGCACCCGTTTAAATAGCTCTGGTGCGAAATGTGGAATGCCAGTGAATTTCAGCTCTTCGCCCTCGCTAAAAGTATCGCCAATTTGAATGGTGCCATGGTTGTGCAGCCCAATGATATCCCCGGACCACGCCTGCTCTACACTTTCACGGTCACCGGCCAAAAATGTAACCGCATCGGCAATTTTTACATCTTTCTTAATCCGACAGTGACGCATCTTCATGCCCTTGGTATAGCTCCCTGAGCAAATGCGCATAAAAGCGATACGGTCTCGATGCTTGGGATCCATGTTGGCTTGGATTTTAAAGATAAATCCGGAAAATTTGCTTTCATCGGCCTCGACAATACGACTAACAGCATTGCGCGGGATAGGCTGAGGCGCAAAATTTGTGTAACCGTCTAGCATCTCTTTGACCCCGAAATTACCGAGTGCTGTACCGAAAAATACTGGTGTTAGCTCACCTGCTAAAAACAAATCGCGATCGAATTCATTGGTCGCTCCTTTTACTAGCTCAATCTCATCTACAAAGTTGTCGTAGAGATCTCCTAACAGTGCTTTCGCCTCAGCCGAAGCTAAGCCTTTGATTCTAATATCTTCAGTTAAAACCGCACCTTTTCCAGGTTGATAGACATGGATTTCATCGTTGGCTAAATGATAGACACCCTTGAAAAAATTGCTCATTCCAATCGGCCAGTTAATCGGTGCCGCGGCTATTTTCAAAACGCTTTCTATTTCATCCAACAAATCGATCGGATCGCGTATATCACGGTCCATTTTATTGACGAAAGAAAAAATCGGCGTATCTCTTAAACGACAGACATCCATCAATTTGATGGTGCGCGCTTCCACCCCTTTGGCGCCATCAACTACCATTAAGGCACTGTCAACCGCGGTCAGGGTACGATAGGTATCTTCGGAGAAATCTTCATGGCCTGGGGTATCCAGCAGGTTGACTACTTTGTCATTCCAATGAAATTGCATCACTGACGAAGTGATTGAAATCCCCCGCTCTTTTTCCATGGTCATCCAGTCAGAGGTTGCATGTCGGTCGCTTTTCTTGCCTTTGACAGTACCCGCTTTTTGGATTAAATTTCCCAGTAACAATAATTTTTCAGTAATGGTCGTTTTACCGGCATCGGGATGCGAGATAATAGCGAAAGTTCTGCGTTTAGATACTTGCAACGCAGTAGCAGTATTTGACATGATAATATCTTCTAAATTGAGGTCGAATGCCTAAGGGAGGTCAGCAAAAGACTGAACCGGAAATGAGGCATATTTAATGGCCCTATTTTCGCCGATAACAGCACAATACACAACCGCGATCTTTGCCACAGTTAAATACTGGTGATTTTAGCGAAACTGTTTTTTGACGCGATTAATCATCGTTGTAAAAAGAGGTGGTGAATACTTCATCAGCAGCACGCTAATATTGTCCGATGAGTGGTTTTTCAGCGCCATTTTGAGCAGTGTATTAGCGCACTGCTGTAAATCTACGGCATTGACCATGGTTTGCTGTAACGTTTCGAGGGTCACCACATCGTGCAAGCCATCGCTAGAGCAGAGCAATTGATCGCCTTGCTGGAGATATACTTGGCCGTAATGAATATCTAACTCGGCTGTTAAGCCTAGCGCTTGGGTGACTATATTAGCGGGAATTTGCAGTGTGATTGTCGCCCCTGATAGCTGTGCTACATCTTGCACTTGCTGCCTTAAGGTGTCGTCTTTGGTCAGTTGTGACAGTAAGTTATTGCGCAGTAAATATAAACGCGAGTCACCCACATGCATGTAGTGTAATAGATCATCTTGAATAAGACCGGTCACTACTGTCGTACCGGTTTCAATCCCTTTACTAGCTGCCAAGGCAATCAACTGTTGATTAGTCTCTAACAATAGCGACTTCAAGCTAGCAGCTAAATTGCAAGCTAGCAGCTTTTTTGCAGCTAAACTGCGCTGTTCTTGCAGTAATTTATCAACCACAAATTGACTGGCAATTTCTCCTGCTTGATGGCCGCCCACCCCATCTGCCAGCACAAAACACGGCACCGCTTGATCAAAGGCTAAACAATCTTGGTTTATCAGATATTTGATGCCGATATCGGTACTACTGGCAAATTCAGCATTGCCATTATTCAGTCGTTGTAGCACCCCCTATCCACCTAACTGGCTTGAGAGACTAGTTAGATCTTCGCAATCTGAATTTTTATAGCCGTATTTACCCACCGGAGTTTGCATGCGCATCATCGCATGCGCGACCATCGGAAATCTATTCGCCTGATAGCACTGTTTGTTAAACAGCGCTAAATTATGGACACCACTTAACATAAATTTTTTAATGACTTGCGAGACAATGGGCACCATCATTTTTGCACAGTAGGTCACCGATATTTTTAAAAGATTAGCATCTTGAATTGACTGTACTGCCGCGCCTTTTAATACGGGATCGCGATACAGAAGATGATCATTGGCAATCCCGCGCTGGCTCTGTGGGGTTTTATGCAGCTCTAACCAATGGCCACCAGCATCGTTAGGAGGATTCAAGCGTTTAATACAAGCCACCGAATCAAACGCGACTAAAAACTGCTCTCGCTGGTTGATGAGTTTTTCATAATCACTCTCTGTCTCTAAGCTACTGACCGGTTCTAATATCGCCAGTTTTTGCGCCAGGGCAAGGCGCATTGATTCAGGATGGGAGTAATTCAAAGCACCGATCCGCGCTGCCTCATACGTCGCGTAGTTAAGAATGGTTTTTGCATTATATAATAACGCAAATTGTATGATGCCGAACAGCAATAGCAAGGTCACGAAAGAGATGATCACCATCTCAACCATCGCCTGCCCACTCTGTTTAGATCGCTGTATCATGCCAATCATTAAATCAGTCTTTTTTCGGCTTAATCAATTCAATCAATCCTTTCTTATAATACTTAGCGATCGCCGACAACGGGTCCTTAGCATCAATGCTAGTACTCATATTCTGCCAAATTTTAGCACTTTGCTGCATGTAGACAACCGCCAAATTGTGCCAAACTTTACTCATTTTGTCATCGATCAGCAGTGCTTTCTCATAGGCGGCAACCGCGGCTTTAGGCTTTCCTAGGTGATTATTACTATTGCCGATGCGAAACAGCACATGAGTATCCTCAGCTGTGCCAAGATCCAGCTGCTCATAGTCAAGCAGTGCTGCGGCATAATCCTTTTTGGCATAATTTTCATCCGCTTGTTCAAGTAGCATTTTATATACAGCTAAAGGCTGTGCTTGTGATTCTTGTTTTTGTGGTAGCGTATTACAAGCGGTCAAAAAGACACTCAATATCAAAACCGCTATGTTGCTCGTTTTCATCGTTCACTCCTATCCATATTATCTGTTTATTAAAAGCTTGCCCTGACTACCAAGGCCTATACCTAAACGTTGCACTTCACCACTGAGTAGCTCTAAAGTGCTATGCCCCCGCAGAGCCAAAGACATTCGATTAGGCAGCATATTCGAAATTATTTTGACCACCTGCATCTGTTTATTCAAATACAGTAAGTCAATGGCATATGCCATGCCAAAACTATGCACTGAGCGACAGGGGGTAATTAACAAACCTTGGCCTAGCTTTAGCTTGTCTAGGGCAAATAGTCCACGGCTGCGCTCTTTGAAATTTTCGGTAACCACTATTGAAATTTTTTGCTCTGTATCAAAAACTATTATTGCCTGCTGCATTGCACCCCCTAGCAACCTGACCGAGAAAACGACTGCGGCTACATGGCCATGAATTTAATCGCAATAGGGAATCCCAATATCATAAAGGTCACTGGAAATATGAATACGATAAGAGGAAAAACAAGTTTAACCGGTGCCTCCATGGCTTTTTTCTCGGCGCGCTGAAAGCGTTCGGTGCGTCTTTGCTCCGATTGAATACGCAAGGTTTTGGCCATGCTCGAGCCCATTTTTTCCGCCTGAATCATGGCGTTGACAAAGCGGCTGATATCATCCACTCGCAGCCGAGCATCCATGCGTTTTAGTGCTTCAGCTCTAGTGACACCTGAGCGCATATCACGCATTACAATACTGAACTCATTACGCAGTGCCCCTTTTGGCCCTTTGTTGAGTGCCTGTTGCATAGCCCCGGTTAAGTTCAAACCCGCTTCAACCGCCATAGTGGTAAAATCTAAATAAATAGGCAGCGCCCTAATCACCTGCATTTCCCGACGCTTGCGGGTATCTGCCAACCACACCGAGGGGAACATAAACCCACCGAGCACTGCCATGCTTAAAAACAGCCAGGTTTCACTGACATTTTTTAGTGACAACAGCACTAACAGTGACAGCAACAGACAAATGATGGCACAGACATAACGCAGCGCAATAAATTGCTCAGCGGTTAACACATAGCTCACCCCAGTGTGTTGCAATTTTCTTTCAACTTTATCTAAATAAGCATTTGAGTAGAGCATTTCCACCAAGACGGTAAACAGTAAGACGAAGGGCCAAATCAACTTCAATCCCGCAGGCAGTGGATCCATATAGGTACGCACATCGTCGGGTGTTTCTGGTATCGCCCGTTGCAGACAATAAAATAGCGATATCACGCTAATTCCAATCAGCAAAATCGCGGCGAAATATACCACCTCTAACGTCATTTCAAACATTCAGCACGCTCCTCAAACCCAAGCATATTTAAGCTACACATCAATGCTGGTGATTTTGCTAATAAAGATGTAACCCAATACTTCCATCACTACGATCACCGACAAAAGCCCCCAGCCCATTGGGGTGGTAAACAATTTGCTCATTGCCTCTGGCTCAAGCGCGAATAACAAGCCTCCGAGCAACACCGGTAACCCGGTCATCACTATGCCTTGCATCCGTCCCTGGGCAGTTAGCGAGTCAATTTTGCCCTCCATCGATGACTTGCGCCGCAAAGTGTCCGCCAGGGTCGACAATACTTCACCTAAATCCCCACCCACTTCGCGGGAAATCCGCATCGCGGCGGTAAACATCGAAAAATCTAGTAACGGTATGCGCCGCTCCATATTGCGTAGCGAAGCATCAAAATCGACACCAATGCGCTGCTCGCGAACAAATAACATAAACTCTTGGGATATCGGTGCCTCCTGCTCCAACATCACCGATTGCAGCGCCATATTTAAGCTGGAGCCCGAGGCGAGTGCACCGCTAATCATTACCAGTACGTCCGGCAGCTGCTGCTCAAACTTCTTCAGTCGATTTTTGCGCATTCTTTTATAGACCCAGAGCGGCACCACGATGAGCAGCCCAAAAACCAGCAGCGCTATCGCAAAATCGCCAGTCATCAAGTAAGCCAGCAGAGGCGCCAACACCAGCGCCACTACATTGGCAATAAACAGCTGCTGGGGATCTATAAATAAGAACATATCATCTAAGTTGCCAGTAGCCGTCTCTTTAAAGACCGACTGGTACTCACCTATAAAGATATTCGCTTGGCGCACCAGCAGCCAAGCGATAATTGCCACGGCACAAAAAACCGCCAACAACACTAGCCAGAACAAACTGTCGGTAGCCAAATTTAGTAGATAATTGATCATCCGAAGATGCTCATATCAACTATCACACCGCGGGAGCGCAAAGACTCATAAAAGTGCGGTACTTGGCCGGTCGGAATATACTGCCCGACAACTTTACCCTCTTCGTCAAATCCTTCCTGGCGATAGACAAAGATGTCATTGAGTTGCACCGTATCGCCCTCCATACCGGTAATTTCCGAAATATGGGTGATTTTACGACTGCCGTCTGCTAAACGGCTTTGCTGCACAATAACATGCACCGCCGAGGCTATTTGCTCACGTATGGCCCTTGCCGGTAAATCCATCCCCGCCATCATCACCATCACTTCCAAACGTGAAACAACATCTCTGGGGGTATTGGCGTGCACCGTGGTTAATGAGCCATCGTGTCCGGTATTCATCGCGGTCAACATATCTAGCGCCTCACCGCCACGGCACTCGCCAACCACAATGCGATCGGGCCGCATCCGCAGGCAGTTTTTCACTAAATCTCGGATCGGAATAGCACCTTTTCCCTCTAAATTGGCAGGTCTAGATTCTAACGAAACCACGTGTGGCTGAGCCAGCTTGAGCTCGGCGGCATCCTCTATCGTGATAATTCGCTCAGTTTCAGGAATAAAATTAGACATGATGTTTAGCAAGGTGGTTTTACCAGAGCCGGTGCCGCCTGATATTACAATATTACAGTGCTGTTCTACCGCCATTTGTAAAAACTTAGCCATCGCTTGATTGATAGTCCCAAAGCCGATTAAATCATCGACATTGAGTTTCTTTTTCGAAAATTTACGAATAGTCAACGTCGGCCCACGCAGTGCCAGTGGTGGGATGATCGCATTAACCCTGGATCCGTCCGGCAACCGGGCATCTACCATTGGCGAGCTCTCATCAATACGTCGGCCGAGAGGCGAAACGATTCTTTCAATCGCCGACATCACCGCAGAGTCAGAACTGAAAGCGATATCGCTGCGAATTAAACGACCTTTTTTCTCGACGTATATATCATCAAAGGCATTGACCATGATTTCTGTCACCTCATCGTCTTCCAGCAGAGCTTCCAGTGGTCCTAAACCAACAGCTTCGTTAAGTACTGAGGTTTTAAGGTCAGCGATATCGATATTGTCGGGGATTTCCTTCGCCATACCTTCGAGAGCATCGTCAATCATCCCTCTACTTTTTGCTTCAGCTCAAGCTCATCCATGGAACCAACATCAGTGCGCTTAAGATCCATCATCCGCAATACTTCTTGATGGATACGGTTGCGCCACATAAACATCCGCTGTCGCTCTATTTCGCCGACTCTATCTTCAGCAGTTTTACTGCCCAAAGCGCCGCCAATATAGGTTTGCATGCTCCACTCTTCATCACTCGCGACCTTTTGCACCGCCGCAACGGGCTCTACCGATGACCCGGCAAGCTTGCCACTATCTTGGTTACTGCCCTCCACTGCCCCCAACCGAAAATCATAACTGCCAATACTAATAACATCAGAGCTGCGAATTGGCCCGTAAAACGGCACTTTATTGCCATTGACGCTGACCCCCGATCCCTCACTGACATCCTCTACATATAAGCCCTTATCGGTCAGCTCAACTTTGCAGTGCACTTGAGCCACGCGCCAACCGCGAATTTGTACTAAATTATCTCTCGATTTGCCAATCGTACAATGACGCAAGGTACAGCGCACCCGTTCGACATTAGCACCATTGTCGGTGATCACTACCACTTCAAACATTATTCTAAGATCTCCAAATTAAATACAGCACTGTCTAAAAATTTAGCTTGCATGCGCTCGGCAACCAGCAGCTGTTTTTGGTTCAAATCGCTTTCTGGAGTGACGATATATGGGGTGATAAAAATCACTAAATTAGATTTATTGTTAATAAAATTTTTCGACTTAAATAAAGCCCCTAAAATCGGCACTTTACTTAAAAAGGGGAAGCGCGCTACATCTCTGCTCATATTGCGATTAACTAGCCCGCTGAGCGCAAAAGTTTGGCCAGTCATCAAACTGACATGAGTATTAGTTTTTCGACTCAGTAGACCCGGCACACCATCAACAGCCACTGAGGCATCGATATCGCTAAGTTCAGTTTCAACGGAAGCCGAAATTCTATTGTTTGCATCGACCACCGGCTTAATTTTAAGGGATATACCGTATTCTTTAAACTCAATGCTGGTCTCGCCGTCTTGGACAACTTTAATCGGGAACGAACCGCCCGCAAAAAACTCAGCTTCACTACCACTTAGGGCACTCAACGTCGGTGATGCCAGCAAAAGTGCGCTACCGTTGTTGATTGCTGCAGTAATGGTGGCATTAATGTTTCCCGTTAGCCCTCCGGTAATACTATTTTTCAAATGGCTTAAGGTAGTGAAACGCCCCGCGGGAGCATCACTAGTCACGTCCCATTTGATCCCCAAACTCTCCGAGGTTTTATTACCCAGTTCAGTAATTTGCACTTTCATGTAGACCATTGGCGGCGCCGTGGTGGATACCGTTAAGTCGACTAGTTCAGGGTAAGAATCTTTTACCGCATTAATATAAGCTTTATCTTTTTCACTGACGTTCCCCGATATAACTAACTTGTCACCCGCGCTACGCACTTTAACTTGCGGCATTTGTTTAAACACTTTGTGCAGATCATTACTAGCCGTTGCCGAGGTCAGATCTAATACATTGGTATACACTTTGGTCACTTTTTTGAGCATCGACGAAGCCTTGTGGCTTATCGCGCCTTTGAGAATAATGTTACTGCCCACTTGGCGAATACTTAGCCCTCGAACTCTGCCAACAATAGACCTGACCTCAGCGACATTTCGCGCGGTGTTAGCGGGAATAATATAGAACTTATGAATAATGTTTTGACCACTTTTCAACCATATTTGAATTTCAGTATCGCCGGCTTTTTCTGCCAGTATCAGCAGCTCACCATTATCCATGATAGAAGTGCTAACTAACCCCGCATTACCTACCGCGACTCTCTCTATTTCAGAAAAAGGCAAAGTTTTCATTTGACCAACAAACAATCGAAAGTTATCGGCCTGGGTCACAGCGCTTAAACTTGCCATGATCAGCGCCAAAGAAATTTTAGATATTATTTTCATGATTTTCACCGTTTCACTTAGCCACTGGTAATTTTTGTACAGTCAATATCCCGTCTTTACTGATACCTCCTGCCAGATAATCGACGCTAGCACCCACTGGCAAAACATCGCTAACCTTTTTCGTTCTAGAAGATTTAGAGACACTGAGCCCAGCCAGAAGATTACCGTTGCGATCACTGACGGTGCCATCTGCATTAATCACCACATCTTCGGCTTTTATCACCGTCCCATCAGCCATCACTAAATTGCCGTCACTGTCCAATGTCGCACCATTAATAATCGAGCCATCCGCCAGCACTACTGAATTAGCGGAGATCACCGAGCCGTCAGCCATCACTATGTTACCTGCACTATCTAGCGTCGCATCGTTAATAATTGTGCCATCGGCTAACATCACTGAATGTTCTGTGATCACCGAACCGTCAGCCATCACTAAGTTGCCTTCGCTATCTAAAGTCGCATCTTTAATAATCGTGCCGTCCGCCAACATCACTGAATTAGCCGTGATCACCGAGCCATCTGCCATCACTATATTGCCTTCACTATCTACGCTCGCATCTTTAAGAATCGTGCCATCCGCCAACATCACTGAATTAGCCGTGATCACCGAGCCGTCGGCCATCACCAAGTTACCTTCACTATCAATAGTCGCATCTTTAATTACTGTGCCATCCGCTAGCATCACAGAGCCGTCAGCCTGCTGCTTAGCACCCGCAAGGTTTAGTTGCTTAGCGCCAACCGTATTCAACTGTTTAGCACCGCCAATATTTAACGGGGTTGCTCCGCTAATATTTTTTACCTTAGCCCCTGCTAAGCTCTGTACTTTTTCGCCATCAAGTAATCTACCATCACTGGTCATTAAACTGCCATCTGCCGCAATGACTAGACTATCCGGATCAATCACATTGCCATCTTTATCAACAATCTCGCCTTTAGCATTCAGGCTTAAGCCCCGGCTGCTCAAATTAATACCTGACTTAGTGCGAATAGTGCCATCTGCCGCTATCAACAAATTTTGATTACTCAGTGCCACACCATCCTTATTACGTAGCACTCCATCTTTACCAAGCACCACATTATCACTGAGCTTTTCAGTGCTACGGCGCAACTGCTCTTTACGCTCCAGTCGCTTAGCATTGGCCAGCACCTCATTACTAGAGATGACACTAAAGCCAGACCCGGACTTATCTTTACGGTTGCGCAAGAGTACTAATAAATCTCCTTTGTCTTGGGCTGAGGCTAAAATAGCCGCCTCTTTAGCCGTCACATTGAGTGTCACTGTCGTAAAGTTTTGATTGATTCCCGGGTTGACGCCGCCACGTAAGAAACGTACTTTTTCAGTGTAGTCATATGCGCTGTCGCGCCCAGTGGTCAATACCTCTACATTTTCCAGAACCGGCATAATGCTCTTTTGTTGAGAGTCGCCGATGCTAATATTCACAAATAAATCTATGCGGTTACCCGGCCTCAACAACCCGGTAAAAGTGCTCATCTCATCCACTTGGATAGTCATTGCGCGGCGCTTGATGGTCAATGTATCAGAAAAATCTAATGGAAAATCTGCCCCTACGTAGCTGGCCAGCAACATTTTGCCTACCGCTAAGTTCTGCTGTAAAATTTTTCCTTCGATTGCATCAAACTGCCCCGGACGTATCGCATTATTGTCAACATAAGCTGCTGGTATTTCTCTGATCGACAAAGTATTACCGTCTAAAACATCACCTTTTAACAAGTCTTTACTGGCGACGACTACTGCGACAAGCTCTGATTTAGGCTTCAACAAATCACGTAGCGACGACTCTCTGGCATTTAAATAAAGCATTGCCAGAAAAGCGCCCAGTATCCCTAAACCTATCGCTACAAAAAGTAAGGTGATTGTTTTTTTACTACTAGTGGCCAATGTTCGATCTCCCACGCTCAGCATTCAGCGTTATTTAAACCTATTCATTAAATTATGCTGATCAGCTTTACTAAACTGACCGCTTCTAACTATTACCTGAATCAGTGATTTCACTGCACCACATAGCGCAAGCTCTTGATTCTACAGCGGTTAGAAAAACACCCGTTGAACCTATGGGTGCAGCTAAGATTTTTCAATTCCACTGTAAAACCAATATCTTACACTCTGTATTCGCTTTGAAGTCACGGATTCAGGTATTAACCTTTAAAAACACCCAGAGAACTGCGCACCTTTTTCTTAAAGGTTTTAAAACCTGCCTTTACCCGTTTTTTCAGCACCTTGAGTTTAGATAATCCTTCATTTACATCATTAAAACTCTGATTCACTTTATTCAAGTGACCGGCAACCTTATTGATTTCAGAGGAGAGTGCCGGAAATTTCTCAAGCCGATTGTAATATTGCGAAAGACCGCCGACATTGCGTTCCGGTAATTCCGTAATTCGCAATCCATAACTTTGCGCTCTATACCTCTGATGTACCGCCTGCATTAAAGAGCGATCGTATTGCTGATAATGCTGCTCGGTTGGTGTACTTTTTCGGGTGCCTACATGCCCATATTCACCACCGGATACGGTGAGCATAGCGGCCGTTAACGCAATTAAGAGCACCGTATATTCCACCATCGACTGACCCAATTGATGACGTTTTCCGACCGTTTCAACACGATACATTTAATTAGCCCGACTCAAATTAGCCACAATATAACTTTCACCGGCCAAATTATTAATCGTCAAACTTAATTTACGCTCACCTTTAGCTAACAGTAAAACTCGGCCTTTCAACCCGGAGTGCTGAGTATCATTTTGTAGCACCCAGCCACGGTGACGGTAGTGGTTTAAATAAAATTGGCTGTTCGCCGACACGCTGAAATGATTGCGAATTTGCACCGTATTACTGGTGTTTAATAAATCAGTATGCTTTTGATTATCAACAATTTTAGAACCGCCCATTTTGGGAAAAACACCGAGTATCGAAGCTTTACTGATTTGCTTATTTTCCAGCAACTGAGGTAAATCACTAATACTTAGATAACCGCGACTGCCCATCCCCGCTGATTGAACTTGGACATTGTAATAGTGGGTTTTAAGCTTGGCACCAAGCATATCCCAGGGTTCCATGGTGCTCTGTACCCCGTTAGCGCCCCACAATTTCTGGTAGTAAGCTAGTAATTTAGCTTTACTGAGCTTAGATTCAAACTTTTGTATAGAGAGTGTCATACCTAATGTATGAGCACGTTGACTGACACTGCTAACGATAGTGTCTGCAGGGAGCGGAAATCCACTAGCATGAGATAAATGAGACAATAGCGCGAGCGCCAACAGCAGCAGTTTAATCATTGCGACAGTACCCCTGCTTATTACAAAGCTTACTGTCTAACAATTTATTGATATTATCTTGGTGTTTGTTGCTTTTCCGATCGCCTTGCAGATATTTATCTCGGGGCAATACACTCATATCCATATGCCCAAATACCAGCTGTTTATCGTCAATTTCAGGAGAGAGCAGCGCAACAGAGACTATATTTTGCGCGGTCACAGAAGGGGGTAGAGAAAATGGAATTAGACTCTTCAATTTATCTGATACCGTTTCAATGTGATCCGCTATAATAGCCGTGGGTGCCAGTGGGGTGACTTTCTTAGTCAGATGATCGACACCGCCGGCATTCCAACTAAGAGAGTAAACTTGCGCTCTGGCACTAAATTTAAGTGTCGCCACATCGAGTAATCGGTGATCAGTCTCTCGCTTTAAACTAGTGAATAGTGGCGCCTGATTAACCGCTATCTCAACCTTTGCATTAGAAACTCCGTTAGTTTTAACCACATCAAACGTTGTCTTCCCTAACGTCAAGACCGAGGTTACACCGGCGAGTACTTTACCAAACACATCCACCACACCACTTAACGGTCCATGTATCTTTTGTCGGGAATCAATATCGCTCACCTTAATATCAGCTAGCATCGAATTGCCATTATGATAGCGCCAGAGCTTTCTGCCTTTATTATCATCAGCGTTATATTGGTGCGCTTCGCTGAGCAGTTTTCTTTTCATACTGTGAGCTAGACTGGTCCGATTAATAAAAGGAGTACCTGATTTATTAAAACCACTAGGTTGAAATTCATCGCGATTACTTTTTGCTAATTTAACCGTGCGCTCCCATGCCACAAAGCGTGCTCCGCTGACTGCTGCGTGTTGCATGTCAATATATTTACCGAGCATCGGCACAATCAGAAACAGTGGCACTAAGACAAAGGCGCTGGCTACTAACATTTCGGTCATCGCCTGACCTTTTTGTGGGCCATGGGTGCAATTTAGCATCAGATAAACCCTCCGGATCCCGAGGAGAATAATCCCTGTAAATTACCCAGCAAGTTTTTAAAATTTTCAATAGTCTGATTAAATTCATGTTTGAAGGGATTTTGTCCGGACTGAAAAGCCAAAGACGCTGTGCGATCAAAATAGCTAGTATCGACCAGTCTTGCGTCCCAATACGGATTAAACCCATTGCTAGATCCTATGATCTTTTTCCCGTAGCGATTTTTTATCGAAAAATAGTCAAGATCAACCGGTTCACTATAATAGACTTGTGCTTTTCCTATCACGGCGATAGCCAAGCCCCCCTCTTCGGGCTCATCTAGCGAGAAATTACCGCTGGGGGCTGCCACCCGAAAGCTGGAAGTTTTTTGCTGGGTCAGTGCAATCAGCATGTAAGGCGCTTCTAACCCGGTGAAGAGTAACTTGTTGGACTTTTTAGCCAGAGCGGCCGAAAAGTTATTGTGCTGACCAATGTTTGGCAGGGCATTGACCATTTGGTATCCACCCGCTGCCATTCGATAAGACTTACTTACATTATTGCTTGATTTAGCTATCTGCTTTTTTATATAAAACCAGGGAACCTGCTTCTCCCAAGTATCGCCATACATTTGATCGCGACCACCGGCAGTAAAACCTTTTAACTTAGGCTTGCCGTTACCCGCTATAGCCGCTCCGGCACCCATAGGAACATGAGGCGATTTAATTGCCCCAATATCTATTTTGAAGCAATAAATAACACAAATTTTAAGGGTCGGGTGTATCTGGGCGCTGAGGTCTGAACCGTCTGCGGCACTCCAGATGTAGCCCTTTTTCTTCTCTATGACAACTTGGCTGCCACCTTTACGATCGGCGCTAGCTTCACCTCTCACTACCGCTTTATAACCAAATTTCCAAACATCAGGTAAACCGACCAAGAAACAGCCCCCAAAAAGCGGACAATTAAATCCCTCTATTGCACCGACCGTCACCTTTCCTTTGAACAGATCAAGCTTCCAGCCACCTGTAGAGACGCCCGCTTGAGTATGACAATCTAACGCTAATAGTTTGAGTTCATTCTTAGGCACTAATTTTTTTATTACCTTGCGAATGAACCCCATGACGAAACTTTTAATCCCCGGTATATTCGGTATATATTTGCCTAAAAAGTTAACCGCAGCATCAATAATTTTCCCACTATCAAATGTTGGGATTTTATCGAGTGCCTTTTTCACTAAACCATCGTTTCCACAGGGCCGGTTACGGGTAAAATTATCTCTAGAGTCATTAACTACTTGAGCGAAGCGCGCCATTTCATTATCAATACCGCTCGGATGCTTCACGAAGTTATACACGGGTAAAGACAGCAAATCTCCGTAGTAGCTACCGTAGTGCATCGCCACCGAAAACAACCCAAATCCAGACAGTCCTACACTATTTTGCTGTAAATCCCCGACGTTATTTTTAGGCACTTGAGTAATCGCTGCGTAGCTAAACGTTAATGTTGCCAGATGCATCAGCTGCTGCGAACTGCCATAGACCTGATTAATGCTATGCAAGCCTTTAGTAAACAGCTTAGCCATCGGCTTAACCACGCGTTTAGCCGCGTTAGAGGTAGTTTTCTTTACTTTAGAAATAAATCTTATACCACTTGCTATACCTGAACCGATGATAGGGATAGCACTTAACAGTGAAGCTAAAAGATTAAGATTTTTTGGCTCAGACTCGAGCATTATCATCCAGGAGTGGAGACTAACCATTTGCCCGATTGCCACTTCATTCGCGACCATGGCACGGTTAATGTACGCTCCGTAATTAAGATCGCGCGCCTCTAACACAGACACACTGTAGGCAGTGGCATCCGCAGCATTTTGCAGCTGCATTTTTTCACTGGTCAGAATACCGGTACTGAGCAGTGAAATAGCGCCGATCACACCGATCACGGTTAACAGCAAGATCAGCACAATAGCTTGCCCCGATTGCCGAGGGCCTGCCATCACCGGATGCGTCCAGACAGTCACAATCAGCTACCAACTAATCGATAAATATCAGTTTGAATCTTTAAAGTTTGTAAGCTTTTTGGACTTAGCGCCATCTGTAATCGCATCGCCAGCCTTGCTCTTGGCTTGTGTTTGAGCTTTTTCCGACGCCGCTGTATCACCTGCGAGCTCCGCGCTTAGCGTACCCATTTGGCTTCTCAAGGTATCTCCAAAAAAACCGTAAACCGCAATCGCCGCGATAGCAATCAGCGCCACAATAATTATGTACTCAGTCATACCTTGGCCCAACTGCTTGATTCTACTTTTCATACATCACCTTTTTTATTACAATTTAAATTCTTAAACCAGCATTCAACTTTTATTAAATACTATGTTACGTTTTCGACGCTGGATAATAAGCAGCGCCACTAACAACGGACCCAACACTGCAGCGACCAACTCTGGCCCATGATTGTCTATAGAGAGCAGCAACAAGCTAGCCACTAACAGCGACACTGCGCCCAAATTAAGCAGCACTTTGCCTCTGGCTTTTTTGAAAATCGGCCACAACACCAGCGAGATCGACATATAAACGACAAATTGCACTGCCTGCCACTGCGGCGTCTCGACTAATTGCTCTAGCACATAACTAAAACATTCCAGCTCTACAGATACACCACAAATATATTCGGTGGTTGCTGGCAAGTGCAAAACTCGGTACAACAACATAGTTAGCAGCGAGAGTGCCAGCAATGTATAGTAAAGAAGCGAGGCTAACAACACTCTACTCGCTGCGATTGCTTTATCCCCCTTAGCTAGTGCTCTCAAAGTAAACGATTTATCCTTTTTTGCTTCTCTCACCGATCCGGCAGTCATAATCTATATTTCACTAAAGCCTACATAATCGATTCACTTGGCAAACTGAATAACTCACCAACTAAACCTTTTCTAGATAGCCGTATATTAGAATACTGAAGTACGAAAAAACATTACCCTAATCATAAAAAAAAACTCAGACATTTACTATTAACTAAAGTTAGTTTTTTACAAAAAAATCATAACTTTATATATAGATTCATGAATTAAAGTATACTTAATTCAAATTAACTAAACTCGCCGATTCAAAAATCGACTTTAATATAACTTACAATAACAATATAAAGTTCTATAACTGACTTGAACATCAGGCCAATTAATATGTCATTAAGATTTAAATTTAATTTAATACTGATTCTCACTGGAATAATCGGCATTCTTATTGCTGCGATAATTTCTTTTAATTTACAGCGCGACAATGCCCGTAAAGAAGCACTTGAAACCGCTGCTATCCTCCTGGAAAGTGTCATTGCGGTTCGCAATTATACAGTTGAAGAAATTCGGCCTTTAATTAGCGACTCTTCCAAAGAAATATTTTTACCACAGACCGTTCCCGCCTATGCTGCGGCAAAATACATCACCAACCTGCAAAAAAGTCACCCCGACTACCACTATAAAGAAGCCGCACTGAACCCAACCAACCCGAATAATCGCGCCTCTGATTGGGAAGCCGATATCATCAATTATTTTAAAACTCATGACGATCTGAGTTTCATAGGCGAGCGGGACACTCCCACCGGACGCTCTTTGTATTTATCCAAACCGATTCGCATTACCAACGGCAAATGCCTAGCCTGTCACTCGACGCCTGAGGCCGCGCCTAAAGCCATGTTGGCAAAATATGGCAGTGCCAACGGTTTTGGCTGGAAGCTCAATGAAGTCATTGGCACGCAAGTTGTGTCCGTACCTTTATCTTTTGCACATATTCGCGCCGACAAAGAGTTTCTACTATTTATGGGCACTATAGTCGGTGTCTTTTTTGCGATAGGTGCAATGCTCAACCTTTTACTCAACATTTTCGTTATCAGGCCGGTCACCACTATGGCTGTACATGTGGATAAAGTCAGCATGGGTACTTTAGATTTAGCGCCGATCGAGGTAAAAGGCAAAGATGAAATAAGCTCATTAGGTCGCTCATTTAACCGCATGCAAACTAGCTTAGACAGTGCGGTGAAAATGCTAGATGAAACTTTAGATGATTAAATAACCGATAATGAATAACATACCTAGCCACTTCGGCAAATATCAAGTCAGTAAAATATTAGGCCAAGGCGCCATGGGGATCGTTTACCAAGGCTACGATCCGGTCATCGAGCGCACTGTCGCCATTAAGGTACTGCTCGCACACCACACCGCAGGCGAACAGGGGGCAGAGCTGAGCAAGCGCTTCAAGCGCGAGGCGCAGGCCGCCGCTCGCTGCCTGCATCAAAACATAGTCACAGTCTTTGATTACGGCTCACAAGATGGTCAAGATTATATTGTGATGGAGTTTATTGAGGGGAGGAACTCAGCCAGTTTTTACGCTCCGAGCAAAAGCTAACCAGCGATGAAGCGATTTTTATCACCACTTCAGTATTGCACGCACTCTCTGCCGCTCACCACCACCACATAGTGCACCGCGATATTAAACCGGCCAATATTATTTTACTCAACGACGGTGAGGTCAAAGTAGCTGACTTTGGGGTTGCTTTACTCGATCAATCCGACTTAACCTTAGCTGGCAATATGGTGGGCACTCCCAATTATATGGCACCTGAAGGACTGCGGGGCGAAACAGTCACTGAACAAGCCGACATTTACAGCACAGGCATGGTCCTATTAGAGATGTTAACCGGCGCCAGGCTCAGCCCAGTACAGCTTTACACACTGCCAATTAATCAATTCATTGACTCAGTATTTATACAACATCCACAGATACCACTGCCTTTACAAGCAGTGATTAGCAAAGCATTAGCCCCCAACATTACCGACCGCTATCTCAGTGCTAAAGCATTCTTACAGGCAATTGAATCGCTGACCAGCCTTGAAGTACAAGTTAGTGCTACCGTGGTTGCCAAAGCGGGAATTCAAGAAAAATCACAACAGTTATTAGATTTACCAGCGGACATGCTCGCTGATTTAAAACAGGATTTGGCCACTCATTTGGGCCCCATGGCCAGCTTCGTCATTAAAAAGGCCTCGACCCACACCCGATCGGCAAAAGAGTTCATGCTGCAATTATCAGAACATATCGGCAACCCCAAACAGCGACAAGCCTTTATCGAGCAAGCCACTAAAACTTTGGCCCTAGATAACTCACCAGCGCCAGCATTAGCATCACCAGAACCGACCGAAACAATCAAAGTAGATAGCAGTTTCGTGCATAGCTTTGCCGAAGACACCCGAGTGCAGCTCACCACTGCACTAACCTATCATTTGGGCCCAGTCGCCAAGCATCAAGTCAAACGGCATATAAAACAGGCCAATAATTACCTTGAACTCTGCCAGTTGTTGGCGGCACTGCTTCCTGATAAACAGCAGAGAAGTGACTTTTTACAGCAGGTACAAGATTTAGCTTAATCTCTGCAGCGGTACCTGAAAAGAGATTAACAGTTGAACTTTTCGGCTACAAACCGACATATTGTCAACACCATTTTCAGATCTGATGCTCACACAATTTATACTCATTAAAATTTAGGTAGTCTGTGAAACAACAACAAATACTGGTAGCACAATTACAAACTATGTACCCCCAAGTAAAATTCTTATTCATGGGGATAATCGCGCTTACTGTAGTTATTTTAAATGTGTTTTGGGATAAAATACCCTTAATTACCTTAATCAGCTGGGCATGCGCCAACTTGATATTAATTATATTGCGCAGCTTTTTCTTGATTTATTCCAAGAACAATTTAAGTTTAAACAATGCGCGAGTTCACGCCTTGATCTTTGCCCTTGGCAGTCTATCTTCAGGATTCATATGGGCCAGCGCAAGCTATATTTTTTTAGACGTACATAATAATATTTCACTGATTATTATTGTCACTTTACTACTGGGCTCTACCGCGGGCGCACTGGTGACACTCTCAGCTTACTTGCCGGCATTTTATGCGTACAGCTGTACTGTGTTAATCCCTCTCGCCTGGCTGCTAATAACTCAGGGCAGTCCGGAGATCATTCAAATTGGTATTCTGGTAGGCATCTATTTAGTGGCTTTAATTGGATACTCACACGCCGTCAACAAAAATTTGAAGCAATTTATCGCACTGCGTTTTAAAAACGAAACCCTATTGCAAGATTTCAGGGTACAGCGAGACCTTGCCGAGCAAGCCAATATAGAAAAGTCACGCTACTTAGCCGCGACCAGTCACGATTTAAGACAACCATTACACGCATTGCAGCTCTACCTTGGCAACCTATCGACCTTAGACAATAGCGAGCAACAGCAACAATTAATCAAAAAATCGGTCGCAGCAGGTAGCACACTCAACAATCTGCTAACCTCTTTAATGGATGTCTCTCGACTCGACTCCGGTGAGTTAGAGCTAAATATGCAATCGGTCAATTTAGAGTTACTGATCGCTGATATAGCTGAAGAGTTTCAAGCGATTGCCGAGCGCAACGGCATTCAGTTAACGGTTTGTGCACTACCGGTCAATGCTTTTACCGATGCGATGTTACTGAGCCGCTGCATTCGGAACTTACTCGCCAATGCCTTTGCTCACGCGAGCGCCAGCGCGATATCCATAACGACCACTATTCACCACGAAAAACAACTTAAAATAGCCATCAAAGATAATGGCACCGGCATAAAACACAGTGAAAAAGTTAATATTTTCTCCGAGTTTTATCAACTTAACAATCCTGAAAGAGATAAAAACAAAGGCTTGGGCCTCGGCCTAGCGATCGTTAAAAAACTCGCAGTATTGATGGGCCACACCATAGAGCTTGAAACAGCAGAGGGGGCTGGCTGTGAGTTTTCGATTTATCTCAACGCCTCCAACCTATTGCCAACTAAAAAACTCAAATCGGAACAAAATATAGATTTAAGTGGAGTTTTTGTGTTAATCGTCGATGATAACCCAGAGATTTGTGAAGGCATGGCGCTCACGTTCAAAAACTGGAACTGTGAAGTACTGGTTGCGCAAAATACGCAGACGCTGCTCGGTGAATTACAGCGGTTAAATTATCCTGCACCTGACATTATCATCGCCGACTATCGTCTTCGCGATAACAAAACCGGCGTGGAGACTATTAAATGCGTACGCGAGGAGTTTGGCTTTGAAATTCCAGCTATTCTAGTCAGTGGTGATACTGGAGAAACACTAATTCGTGAGAGCGCCGGCGTTAATTGCCACTATTTACAAAAGCCTGTGCCACCAGCTCACTTTAAACAAGTGATCGCGACCATGATCAAAAAACGCACTAGCTGAGTGGTTTTATAGCTAGCAGCTCCCTCGCCTTGACACCAGCTTGCACTCGGTTATCGACCTTTAACAATCTTAATAATTTGGTCACATACTGCTTGATTGTCCCCTCAGATAGAAACAATTTAGCGGCGATCTCTCGGTTACTTTTACCCATAGAGATTAGGCTGAGAATCTTTATTTGTTGGTCATTGAGCTTTAATTCAAGCGACAAAGATCCAGGATCTAGCGCGGCGTAGCTAGGTAGATATATTTCACCTGCGATAACCACCTTAAGCGCACTTAAGATACTAATGCCATCTGAAGATTTAGGCACGTACCCTTTAGCACCTGCATCGATACAGCGGCGCATTACTTGCGGATTCTCTTCGGCTGACACGATGACCACCGGCGTCGCTAAATTTTGACAAAGCTCCTTAATACTGCTCACACCTTGCATCTGCGGCATATATAAATCTAAGATAATTAAATCAAAGCTACTCTGTTCGAGGGCAATTTTAGTGCTGGGTAAGTCGATAGCGAATTCAATCTCAACCTTGTCGCTTAACTGCTGTAGCCAGAGCCCCATACTATCGCGAAACAAACCATGATCATCAGCTAAGAGTAATTTCATCTACCTATACCTACAACTACACCTACAAAAACATCAACCATCAACTTAACTCTTTTTTATAATTTTAAAGGTATTGGTCGCGAAGTCTACAATAGATATGCCTGCTAAAATAGTCACTTACTGGTCATCTATATACGATTTCGCATCAAAACTGCGGATCCAATCTGGATGAAAGACCATAATTGCAGTTAGTAATATACCATTCAGCAAGCCTTCTGGAAAAATAGTTAGCACAATGATGGTCATTATATCTTGCTGTATTTTTAGCCACGGCAATATATCGTTCAGCCACAAAGTGGCAGAGACGGACACACCGATTAAAACCGCAGTTAAACCCGCGCAAAAGAAACCGCAGACAAACAAATAAATGAAGAAGTTTTTTGCGAGTGTTTCAGTGACGATACGCAGCACAGTATGAGTAATGAACACGGGTAAAAGTATAGTTATAACGGCATTAGCTGCAAAATTATTCCAGTCACCAGCACCTAATACAACGAGCAAAGCAAGTGCCACGCTAGCGCAGACTATCGCTAGATCCCAACCTAATATTAAAGTTAAAGCAGTCATGCCTAAAAAGTGGATGCTGATTCCCTCGGCAATATCTGCTCTGATACTCCAAATTACCATTAACGCCACAGTTGCACCAAAGCACAAGTGCTGTAAACCCAAGCTGGCAGTTAACTTTCCCCAGGGGGAGCGATAAAATGTATAACTAAACACCAGCGCGAACAATATATTAAAGGCGTAGAAACTAAACCCATTCAACACTTCTACATTAAGGCTAATCACAGCGAAGTTAGCGCTAGCGAATACAGTTTGGCGTGCTCTCGGGTTTTAGATTGCCCGCTGGCTGGATAGTAGTTACTGCGTATGCCGTCGACCACAAAACCTAACTTAGTATATAGAGCGATCGCAGCTCTATTAGACTCACGCACTTCCAGCAATATTTTTTCAATTTTCTGCTGCTGTAAATAGTCGCAAGACTGAGTAATCAACTGAGCGGCTAAGCCTTGTTTTTGAAATTTTGGCTGGATGGCAATTTGGATTATTTCAGCTTGTTCGAATAGCAGTTGATAAAAGACATAGCCGACCAACTTATTATCCACTTGCCAAGCAAAATTAAAGCCGCGCTTACCGGTCAACTGTTGGTCGATTTGCTGTTTTGTCCATGGCGGACAAAAACACTGCTCCTGTAATTCAACTAACTGCAAGCTCAGGTTTGGGTCTGGGGAGCTTGCTAGAATAATAAGACTCATACTAACAGCCTTTAAACGGTTAACACTTTTTGTAAATCTTGCCAAACATCACGTTTACAGCCGGGTATATTTAGCATTTCGGTTAAGCTGTGACTGGCAATTGCCTGAATATCGGAACGCAGCGAAAAAACCATACCGCGCATTGCAGCAAAATCTTCTTCGACATTCATCACCATTTGCGCGGCAGGCTCACCGAGCATCAGCACAATTTTTGGCGTGTGAATATGCAAGATTTTGCTCAATTTGTGTTGCACTGCGGATACCGCTTGATCCCAACCTTGGTCAATACTAACCCCCGCTAAGGTGGGCCAATTTAACACGTAGGGCTGGGTACTGCTATCCAATCGCTGACAATCCAGCTGCATCGCCTTGATCATATTTGACAATAATTGTTCATACTTCTGCGAGGTTAAGGTGCCCCTTGTATGGGTTGGCAGCGAGTCTATGACCAACACCTCAGGAAATTGCCAAAACATTAAGCGCATCACCGGTGCCGGCTTGTCACTGCGATTTGGCAGGGCAGTGTGTCTTGGCATTTCAGTGCTCGGCGCTACAACATCTGCAGTTTGGATCTTAGTCGGTATTTTTTCGCGTTCAACCGGGGGCTGATTCAACTCGGACTCAGCTGCACTTACATCAGACACTGCCGGTAAGTGAGTAACCACTTCATGAGCCATGCTCGCCGCTTTTTGGCTAATTCCATCGATCTTTGTCACTGGATTTTGCAGTGACGCCGACAAACTTCTAGCTTGCCCGACAACATTATCGACGAGCTGATTATGACGATTTTCAGCCGAGCGCTTAACTTTTTCAAGATGCTGGCTTGGCTGCGCGCTATTAACTGCTTCATCGGCATTGTAGACAAACTCTGCCACCCACGACTCAGACTTAGCAGCACCGGGCAGCCCCCCTCTTGGCAACCAACTACTGATCCCCAATGTCTCTAAATATTGATGTCTTAAATGCTGTGCTTGCATGCCTAGAATCCGAAAAATGAGTAGAGATATAATCCCAAAGTTTAACTAACTCTACTGTTAATAACACTTTTTATGTTATTTAATTTGTAAAAATAACTGTCATTAGGTAGCGATAGACGATAGCAATTTGCCTAGTATTCAGAGTAGAATCTGCTGCACAATAAATGATTGAGAGTAAAAGCTTGCTTGATTTACGACAGCTAATTACTGTCAATTCAACCACTAGCGATCGTCGAATTAAGGCTGTTAGTGCGACTTAATAGTGCAACTTAATAGCGCAGCTCGCCAGCTACCTCTCCCTTTAACAGGATAACTAAGACGTGCCTAAGATAAATTTTGATCAGCAGATAGATAGACGAGATACCGCGAGCACCAAGTGGGATAAATATACGGATAAAAACGTGTTGCCGATGTGGGTAGCAGATACTGACTTTAAAGCACCGGCTGCCATCAGCGATGCACTAAAAGAGCGCATCGAGCACGGCATATTTGGTTATACCCACATCCCAGATCAGCTGAACGAAATCATCGTTGAGCGGCTGCAGCGTTTGTATAACTGGAAAGTTGATCAACAGTGGATAGTGTGGCTACCGGGACTAGTCTCGGCTTTGAATATAGTTTCTAAACAGTATGCTGGCAACCAAGCAGCGGTCATCACTCCGAGTCCAATTTACCCACCTTTTAAAAATGCCCCTGTGCAAGCACAGTTAGACACTTGCCAAATTGCCATGAAACTTGAGCGACAGCGCTGGGTGATGGATTTTGATCTACTTGAACAACAGCTTAGTAAAGAGGCAGAACTACTACTCTTTTGCAACCCACACAACCCCGCTGGCACAGTCTACACTAAGGATGAACTGAGCCGCTTAGCCGATATTGTGGTTGAGCATGACTTAACTATTTGCTCGGATGAAATACACTGTGATTTGCTGTTAGACAAACACGCCACACATATACCTATCGCCACTATAAGCCCAGAGGTTGAGCAGCGCAGCATCACCTTGATGGCCGCTAGCAAAACCTTCAACATCGCCGGCTTAGGCTGCGCATTCGCCATCATTCCCAACCCTAAAATAAGGCAGCAATTTAATAAAATTAAACAGGGCATGGTACCCGATGCTAATTTGTTAGGTTACACCGCCACTATTGCAGCCTATACCCAGTGCGCTGACTGGCTAAATCAAAAAATTGATTATTTACGAAATAATCACGATTATTTGATCACCGAGATTAACAATATTCCAGGGTTGAGCATGCTTCCTCATCAGGCAACTTATCTGGCTTGGATTGATGTATCTGCCGCTAATTTAGAAAATCCGGCGAAGTTTTTTGAGGAGGCAGGTGTCGGCCTATCACCGGGGAGTGATTTTGGCGATAATAATTTCGTCAGGCTAAATTTTGGCTGCACTAAGGCGCAATTAGAAGAAGCGGTAAAGCGCATCCGCAACGCACTTACCAGCAGAGCTTAAGCCCGAGTAAAATCAAAGGGCAGCACTTCACTAATGCTGCTCTTAGTTAACGCCAACATCAATAGACGATCAACCCCTAAAGCAACCCCGGCACAGTCTGGCAGACCATGCTCTAGCGCACTGACCAACCTAGTTTCAAGCGGTCGAGTCGGGAAGTTGAGTGCCTTTCTTTGTCTTTGATCTTTTTCAAAGCGCCGCAACTGCTCTTTACTATCAGTTAATTCATGATAGCCATTAGCCAATTCTACACCATCGATAAACAATTCAAATCTAGCCGCTACCGCATTGCCGTGTCGATCTTCTTTAACTCGCGCCAGCGCCGCATGGCTAGCCGGGTAGCTATAGATAAAGACCGCACCTTGTAATTTTGGCTCTATGCAGTGTGACATCAACAAATTCAACCAACCATCGCGATCATAATCGCCGCTCACTTCAATCTGCCGACACATAATTTCAGCCAGCTCTCGATCGCTAGCACAGTTGATATCCACCGCTAAATAGTCTTTAAACACCTGTTGATAAGAAACTCTTCGAAAGGCTTTAATATCGGTGACCGCTGAGACGAGAGCAGCTACTTCGTCCATCAAACCTCGCTCGTCAAAACCTACCCGATACCACTCCAACATAGTAAATTCAGGATTGTGCTTACGCCCAGCTTCGCCGTTGCGAAATACTTTACCCATTTGATAGATACAACCGCTACCTGCTGCCAGCAAGCGCTTCATCGCATACTCAGGTGAACTCTGTAAATAATACTGTTGCGATGCATCTTCAGGGTAGTGCCGATAGCTGACATCCATGGCATCGATGAAAGGATCGCTAACCGCTTTTTGCGAGAGCACTGGCACGTCAACTTCCAGCACCGCTCGCTCGGCAAAAAACTGCCTAATCTTGGCAAACATTGCAGCTCGCAGCTTAAGAGTTTCTATACTGGCAGAGGGCCGCCATTGATTTTCTTGCACAAATACTCCTAAAAGATCATAAAAAAACCAACAAAAAAGGCCTTTAACAAAAGACCTTTTTAAGTATCATATAGTGTTCAGTAAAACTTAAGCACGGCTAACGTAATCGCCGGTACGAGTATCGATTTTAAGAATTTCGCCCTGCTCTATAAATAGCGGCACGCGTACCACAGCGCCAGTGCTTAACGTCGCAGGTTTTGATCCACCTTGCGCAGTATCACCTTTAAGACCTGGGTCAGTTTCTGCCACTTCAAGCTCAACAAAATTTGGTGGTGTGACAACTATTGCCCGGTCATTCCACAAAGTAATAATGCATTGGGTGTTATCTTTCAGCCACTTGACGTTGTCACCAACCGCCGATAGCTCAACCGCATACTGCTCGAAGGTAACCGGCACCATGAAGTGGAACATTTCACCATCTGTGTACAAATATTCCATATCTCTTTCCACAACATCAGCCGCTTCAAGTGATTCATTAGATTTAAAAGTACGCTCCCAGACTCTGCCGGTTAATAAGTTACGCATTTTCACGCGAGTGAACGCTTGTCCTTTTCCTGGCTTGACGAATTCAACTTGTTGCATTGCACAAGGATCACCGTCGATGATGACTTTTAAACCGTTTTTAAGCTGATTCGCTGAATATGACATTGGGGTTCTCTACTTCAAAAATGGGATGGAATAATATTGATTGGCATTCTACTACAAATTAAAAATTGTTTTTACGTATATGCGTAAAATTTGACAGCTATTCCACTTAAAAGCACAATGCCTGAAAAATTAATAGAGTTTAATAACGCACCACTAAATTTAGTAGCTTTACAGCCAGTGAGAATATTGGTTTAAGGCAATGTATTGACTCACTCTTAATCCAATATATAGGGAATGCAGAATGAACAGCGAGCCGCAGTAACTGCCGTTACTAAAAACCGCGTAACTTATGCCCGTAACTACATCACATTTAACAAACCTTTGATTACTATGACGGGTCGCCCTATTGAAAATTATCGTAAAAGACAATCATAAACCCCCAACAGAACCGGATCTTGCAAGCTGGCAATATCAGCTGAGTCACTGCATCAAAAACATCGATAGCTTAAGTAAATACTTGGGGTTAGATGCCAGTCAGCTAGCTTTTAGCAGTGCCGCCAGCCAGGGTTTCCAGTTAAAAGTGCCTTTACCTTATGCCAATCGAATGCGCAAAGGAGATGCCAATGATCCTCTGCTATTGCAAGTTCTGCCAACGTCGACAGAGCTTGAGTATTTCCCAGGTTTTAGCACTGATCCACTGCAAGAAGCTAGCTCGAAAGCACTGACTGGCTTAATCCACAAGTATAAAAACCGAGTGCTGTTAACTCTCAGTGGTGCCTGTGCGATTAATTGCCGATACTGCTTTCGCCGACATTTTCCCTATGCGGATAACAATATAGGCTCGAGCCAATGGCAGAAGATTTTAGACTATATTCAAGCAGACACCAGCATCGAAGAAGTCATTTTTTCCGGTGGCGATCCACTGGCAACCCCAGATAAAAGAATTGCTAAATTTGTCGATGATTTAGATAAAATCAGCCACCTGCAACGACTTCGAATCCACACTAGACTACCGGTCGTGATTCCGCAGCGAATCACCGAACAACTGTGCAGTATCTTGAAAAACAGCAGATTACAGGCTATTTTAGTGATTCATGCCAATCACGCTAATGAATTCGATGCACAAGTCACGACCGCTTTAAATAGTTTACTGACGGCAAAAGTGACAGTTTTAAACCAAGCTGTGCTGCTAAGGGGCATCAATGATACACTAAAGGCGCAGAAAGACCTGCACATAGCCTCCTTTAAAGCGGGAGCCCTACCTTACTATTTATTTGTATTAGACCCCGTGCAAGGCGCCGCTCATTTTGATGTAAGCGACCGACAAGCTCAGCAATTAATCGGAGAGCTTCAAGCACATTTACCTGGTTATTTAGTCCCCAAGCTGGCCCGAGAAATACCTGGAAGACCCAACAAAACACTATTGGCGATCTGACAATTTGTCATATTATAGCGTCGCTTAAACTTGACTGAACTAATCACTAAAAACATTAAGTCAGGATAAATAAAACGGATAAAATATTTATTTTACGTTAAAATCTGCTCTCTTTTTAAAGGCGACCTACTGCTAACCTGTATAACCGAATATTCAATTTCGCATAATTACAGCAAAATTAAATCAACCCAAGGAAGTAAAATAACAATGTGGAAAATCCCCCTACTCGCACTTGTAACAGTCCTTTTAACCGCCTGCATACAAAACAAACCCAAAGATACTGTCTACCCACCACTGATTGTCGCCGACGTTACCCCTATCGTATCCGCGACTAAGAAAAGCATTGGTGTCAGAGTAAACTTCGAGAACATTGCCCACGCTGACTATAGTTATGCACGCTTCAAAATAACTGCCTTCAACAGCAATGGACAGGTTATAAAGCCGAAAAAGGGAGCGCGTCAAAGTGCCTATGTCCGCCTGGCTGGGCCAATAGCACCAGGTCAAATCAGAAGCACTACGTGGACTAACACTTGGAAGAACAGAGACGTACAGTGCATCAGTTTGGATGAAGTTGAACTGATTTTTCCTAGTGGCAGAGTTGAAACAGCCATGGGCAATAGATTATTAAGCAAGCAAGAAGGCCATACTTGCATCTAGAGATAATATAGCTTTCAGCCGCCAGCGAAGTCTCTGCGCGTGCGGTTGAAAACTAACTTCTGGCGGGTTTTAATCTCTGCGCGGTGGCATCACTGGAAATTGTGCGACACTGCCTTTAACCTCGGTCAGTTTGGCAACCCCCGACTGCTCCACTTCGTCGATTCTTAAGATCGATTGAGTTGGCACGAACGAACTTATTACACCATTGAACAACTGTTTTACTTTTTCTTCCCCAGGATCAACCAAAAGCTCTGAGCGCTGGCCAAAAATAAAACCTTCCAGTTGAATAAATCCCCAAATATCACTTTGATAAACGTGACTAACGAACACTTCTACTACTTTATCCTGATTGATAAAGGTAACGCGATAGATCGCATCATCTTTTGCCATGATTTTCTCTCGAATATATAATGTATCTACCTCAATTGGGGCTGCGCTAAAATTTACAAGTATAGCCGCCCGAATATTGCACACCACAGCTCGTGGACTTTTATTGCCCAATTGCGCGGATATACTCACAGCGCACTGTATAAAAAAGCAATCTGTAGCTATAAATAGCAGCCCTATCATCAAGATATTACAGACATTGCCCGCTCGAGGTTTCTTTTGCTCCGCCGCGCTGCGAAATAGTCTTCAGCAAAATAGCTATCGGCTAAAGGGCGCAGTATAATAGGCAAAATTTTCACGGCACACTGCTTACTTTTACTGACAAATTTCCCGCAATTAAATTTAACAGTTTCAGGTTATTTTATGCTAAATATCCACGGTGGTGAGCAATTAATTACTTATCAATTTTGGCCGCTGGTCAATTTTGACAGCAACAGATAGAGCAAGGTGCACAATGGCAAAAAAGCTATTTATTAAAACCCACGGCTGTCAGATGAATGAGTATGACTCTTCACGCATGGCAGATTTACTTGGTGAAAGTCATGAACTTGAGCTAACAGACGATGCTAGCGAAGCAGATGTACTGTTACTCAATACTTGCTCTATCCGCGAGAGGGCCCAGGAAAAAGTTTTCCATCAATTGGGTCGCTGGCGCAAGCTAAAAGAAAAAAATCCTAATTTGAAAATAGGGGTTGGCGGCTGTGTGGCCAGCCAGGAAGGCGAGAAAATTCTCAAGCGCGCACCTTTTGTCGATATGGTTTTCGGTCCACAAACACTGCACCGTCTACCGGAGATGATTGATTTAACCGATCAGGGAAAAATTGGTATTGTCGATGTCAGTTTCCCAGAGATCGAAAAGTTCGACCGATTGCCGGCTCCCATTGCCAATGGAGCTGAAGCTTTTGTTTCAGTGATGGAAGGTTGCAGTAAATACTGCACCTTCTGTGTTGTCCCCTACACACGCGGCGAAGAAGTTAGCCGACCTTTAGATGATGTTTTAGCCGAGTGCGTTGAACTGGCTGAACAGGGCGTCAGAGAAGTCAATCTACTCGGGCAAAACGTCAATGCTTATCGCGGTGCAACTGACGATCAAGAAACCGCAGATCTCGCTGAACTGATTCGTTTAGTGGCGACCATTGACGGTATCGATAGGATTCGCTTTACTACATCGCACCCAGTCGAGTTCACCGATTCACTCATTGAAGTGTACGCTGAGATACCAGAGCTGGTCAGCCATTTACACTTACCGGTACAGTCCGGTTCCGACAGTATTTTGATGGCGATGAAGCGCGGCCACACCACTCTTGAATACAAATCCAAGATGCGTAAGCTTAAAAAAATCCGCCCTGACATTTGCTTTTCATCAGACTTTATCATCGGTTTTCCCGGTGAAACCGAATTCGACTTCGAACAAACTATGCAGTTGATCGATCAAATTGGCTTTGATATTTCCTACAGCTTTATCTACAGCCGCAGACCGGGTACCCCTGCAGCAGATATCCCCGATACAGTGACCGACGAGACAAAAAAACTGCGCTTAAAAAGATTACAAGATCGCATCACGCAAAATGCGCAGCTGATTAGCCGACAAATGGTTGGCTCTACACAGCGTATTTTAGTCAATAGCTACTCCAAGAAAGATCCTGGCATGCTCTCGGGACGAACTGAGAACAATAGAGTGGTTAATTTCAAATGTGACGATCCGAATCTGATTGGAAATTTTGCCGATATTGAAGTAATACAGTCGTATACTAACTCTTTAATTGGCAAGTTGCTCAGTTCTGAATTAGATGGCTTTCAACCTATAGCAATTTCCACTCAAGCACCGGAAAATATCGCTAGCCCAGTGTAAAAGTAGCGGCGACAAATGTGCTATACTTGGGCTAATATTTTTAGATGGTGGAACTATTAGCGATAGCACTGCAGCTGCTCATTTAAAATTAAAAATCGGCGCAAAATTCAGTTTTAAAAAAGGATTATTGAGTCCTTATAGCGCCGACTTTTACTGCTGCTAGCAGCACTCGCTATCTTGTTTTACGATCCCCCTTAGGAGATAACCTATTGAACAGTAGTGCATCTATAAATTTCACTTTGTCCCACAGCGACACCGCTGCTCTTGCCAGCCTCTGCGGCCAGTACAACGAAAACCTGAAGTTGATAGAAAAACGGCTCAATGTCATCATCAGCAACCGAGGGATTGACTTTCAAGTTACCGGAGATCCCGATTTAGCCAAAAAAGTGGCATTACTACTCAAGCAATTGTATCTAGATACTTGCGCAGGTACCGATCTAGACTTACAGCAAGTGCACTTGTGTTTGCAGCAATCGGGCTTAGAGCAAGAACCAAACTTAGCTGACAGCGCAACAGACAGCACCATACTGATTAAAACTCGTAAAGTCCTAGTCAAGCCCCGCGGCCCCAACCAACAGCAATATACGCGCTCCATTGCAACTCACGATATCAGCTTCGGTATTGGTCCCGCTGGCACCGGTAAAACTTACCTAGCCGTCGCCTGCGCTGTTGAAGCCTTAGAGCGTGAAGAGGTAGAGCGGATCGTATTAGTGCGCCCCGCTGTAGAGGCTGGGGAAAAACTCGGCTTCCTTCCGGGAGACCTAGCGCAAAAAGTTGACCCTTACTTGCGCCCACTGTACGACGCTCTATTTGAAATGCTCGGTTTTGAACGAGTCGCACGATTAATTGAACGCCATGTCATTGAAATAGCTCCGTTAGCCTATATGCGCGGCCGCACCTTAAATGGCTCATTCATTATTTTAGATGAGAGCCAAAATACCACCCGAGAGCAAATGAAAATGTTTTTGACCCGGATTGGCTTTGGTTCGACAGCCGTTATCACCGGCGATATTACTCAGGTAGACCTGCCTAAAGGCGTACCTTCTGGACTGCGCCATGCGGCAGAAGTACTAGAGGGAGTAGAGGGCATTGGCTTTAGTTATTTTTCATCCAAAGATGTAGTGCGCCATCATTTAGTACAACATATTGTCGAGGCATACGATCGTCACGACTTGCAGAAATCTAATCCACCTCCGCAACTTTCGGTGACCCGATGAGCACTGAGCTCGAAGTCCAATACACGGTAGACGCTAGCCAATTACCAAGTTGCGATGATCTTCAGAGCTGGGTAGACACTGCTCTCAAAGAATATTCTCAACGTTTTTCAATCTGCATTAGGATTGTCGACGCGGATGAAAGCCAGGCACTTAATAGTCAATACCGCGGCAAAGAACGACCAACTAATGTACTTTCTTTTCCGTTCGAGACGCCGGATTGCGTTACTCAGCAAGTTGAAATACTAGGCGACTTATTGATCTGTGCACCGGTAGTCGCACAAGAGGCTATCGAACAACAAAAAACACTTTTTGATCACTGGGCACACATGACTATTCATGGTACCTTGCACCTTTTAGGATTTGATCACATAGAAGATGGTGAAGCAGAAGAAATGGAACAGCTAGAGAAGGATATTCTAGCCAAACTTGATATTTGCGACCCATACCTTTAACAACTACTTTTAAGCTCGGAGCTAAAAGAACCAATGAACGAAGATCGATCAGAAAAACCGCGAAGTATCTTTGGGCGCATAGCCCAAGCATTATCCTTTGATCCCAAGACCAAGCAACAAGTATTAGATGTGATCAAAGAAGCAGCAGGTGATAACTTACTCGATAAAGAGGCACTTTCGATTATCGAAGGGGCGATGCAAGTCTCTGAGATGCAAGTCAGAGATATAATGGTACCACGCTCCAAAATGGTTATAATTGAAGCCGATCAGACCATCAAAGAATTTTTACCCACTATTATATCCAGCGCCCACTCTCGATTTCCAGTCGTAGGAAAAAACCCCAATGAGATTATCGGCGTATTGCTAGCCAAAGACTTACTGCCAAATCTACTCGAAGAAAATGAACACGAGATTACCGTTAAAGATAAGCTGCGGGATGTCACTTTCATTCCAGAAAGTAAAAGATTAAATATTCTACTCAATGAGTTTCGCGCCAACCGCAGTCACCTCGCTATAGTAGTCGATGAATACGGCGGAATCGCCGGGCTGATCACCATTGAAGATGTACTGGAACAAATTGTCGGTGAAATTGAAGACGAACACGACCCTGTCGATGACGACGGTAACATTCGCCCCTTCGATGACAATGCTTTTTTGGTCAAAGCACTGACTGAATTAGAAGATTTCGATCAATATTTTCCTACCAACTTTGATAAATATGACTTTGATACTGTGGGCGGCATCGTCACCCAACGTTTTGGCCACCTACCGCAAAAAGATGAAGAAATTATCATCGACAACTTTAAATTTAAAATTCTTTCCTCCGAACATCGGCGTATCAGGCTATTACACGTACAGCGAGTTAATAGTTAATTGAAGGGAATCAAACCTTTACTGGCCCTCCTCGCTGGGGCCAGCACCACCCTCGCCTTTGCTCCATTTGATTTTTTCGTGTTCGCCTTGCTAACACCAGGTGCGCTATACCTGCTTCTAAAAAAACAGAGCGTTAAACAAGCACTGTGGCTGGGCTGGTTATTTGGCTTGGGATTTTTTGGTAGCGGAGTCTCCTGGGTGTATGTCAGCATTCACACCTACGGTAATACCCACGCTATACCCGCCGCACTACTGACGCTTACTTTTTGCGCCGCTTTAGCCCTGCTCTTTCTCTGTCAAATCTGGTTATTCCAAAAATTTTTTAGCACTCGCTATGCCGCGCTCGGCTTTGGAATATTATGGCTGTTATTCGAGTGGTTACGCAGCTGGTTATTTACCGGTTTCCCCTGGCTTTTTTTAGGTTATACCACGTTAGACACACCCTTTTCACCCCTGGCTGCACTGGGGGGAGTTTGGCTTAACTCATACTTAGTCGTAGCTATCAGCTTGGCCGGCGCCAGCTTTATCATAAAAAGAGCCCGCAGCCAATTCATGATAGTCATTGGCTGTGTCACGATACCGCTCTTAATCAGCTATATGCTGCCAAATTCTTGGACGGAACCTAAGGGAAAGCCGATTGATTTTGCGATTGTGCAACCCAATATTGCGCAACAGATTAAATGGGACAGCCGACATTTAACAGAAATATTGAGTAAATATTACCGTATGACTCAGCCAATTATTGGTAACAAAGTAATCATTTGGCCAGAGACCGCTATCCCCAGCTTATACCCAGCAGTTGCAGCATATTTGGCACCGTTAGTTGCCGAACACCAACAACTTGGCGGCTCTCTAATTAGTGGCGTACCGATAAGAATCGAAGACAGCGAGCACCCTAAAGGCCGCAGAATACACAATTCGATCCTAAATTTAACCGAGCAGAGCTACTACCATAAACAGCGCTTAGTGCCGTTTGGCGAGTACATACCTTGGCAGCATGAATTTAGAGATTTATTTAATTTCTTAAACATTCCAGATTTCACCTTTAGCTTACCTAAGCTGAGCCGGCAACCGCTGCTAACAGTCGGCGCTTTCAAATACAGCACCGCAATCTGTTATGAAATTGCCTATCCGGAATTAGTACGAGAATACAGTAAAAATGCAGATCTAATCCTAACGCTTTCCAATGACACTTGGTTTAGCCACTCTATCGGCCCCGACCAGCACTTTCAGATAGCTAGAATGCGCGCCATAGAGAACGGCCGCTGGCTAGTGCGCAGCGCTAACAACGGTATTAGCGCTATTGTTGACCCCCAAGGTAGAGTCGATAAAATAGCACCTAGGTATACCGAGGCCATTTTAGAAGGCAGCGTACAGCCGATGCAAGGCTTGACCCCTTTTCAACGATTTGGCCCCTGGCCACTGTATATATTGAGTTTGTTGTGCGGAGTTTATATTTTCTACAGCAATCGAAGAGCGTCTAGCAGTTTTGGTCGCAGTTAGCCCTCGATAGGAGGGCGAGTGTATTTTTGGAAAATAAATTGTCTAGAGTAATCACCTATCGCTGCTTGAGCCGATTCTCAGCCAACCTCCTAGATTAGAGACTAAATGATCTTAGCTCTTTAACCAAACTTGCTCACACCAGTGCCACATTGAGTCCCAATGAAAGTTCTGATCTACCCCTATCGCAGGTCGCCAGACACTGACGTAGCCTTCTTGGGCGATAAAATAATAGCCATCTAACATTTCACAAACTGGAATATATTCACGCGGCATCCCTCTATCCCAAGCCACTGAAGTCATTTCCGGGAGGTGCGTTGCGGCGAAGTCATCGGTGACGGTCACCGGCCGAATGGTGCCATACACTACATCGCTCACATTCAGCAAAAAGTCTTTTAAATCCGCCGGTAAATGCAACAGTAGCTGCTCTTGAATAATCACCAGTTGGTCTTCATCAGGTAGCTCAATAGAGGCGAATCTATCTTGATTTTTTTCTCTTAACTCTTCGACAATTTCATTCATTTACCAGTAATCTCACTCTATAACAATTCAAATTTACTTGGGCCTGCAACTTTTGCTGAGACTTTGGACTGGTCAGTCTCGGTCGGCTGCACGACGATGGTCGCTTCCGCTCTGCGCAGCTCTCTCTCATCTAGCTTGAGCCGCAAACGTAAGTTGTTCACAGAATCAGCATGCTTTAAAGCCTCCTCCATACTAATTATCCCGCCTGACACCAAATCATATAGAGAGGAATCAAAGGTCTTCATGCCTAGATTTTCAGACTTATCCATGATCTCTTTAATGCCTTCTATATCACCTTTAGCAATCAGATCGCGGATAGTTGAGGTATTTAACAACACTTCCACCGCAGCGGTTCGCTTACCATGGATAGTTTTCACTAAACGCTGCGACACTATCGCTTTAATGTTTAATGATAGATCGGAGAGTACTTGCGAATGACGCTCCTCCGGGAAAAAATTGATAATTCTATCTAAGGCTTGGTTGGCATTGTTAGCATGCAGTGTTGATATAGCTAAGTGCCCAGTTTCAGAAAAAGCCAGGCAGTGCTCCATTGTCTCTCGGTCGCGTATTTCACCAATTAAAATTACATCTGGTGCCTGACGCAAAGTATTGATCAAGGCACTGTGAAAACTACGGGTATCGACCCCGACTTCACGCTGATTGACGATCGATTTCTTGTGCTTGTGGACAAACTCAATCGGGTCTTCAATAGTAATGATATGACCGGCAGAATTAGCATTTCGATAATCTAACAGCGAAGCTAAAGAAGTTGATTTACCGGAACCGGTGGCTCCAACAAATAAAATCAGACCGCGTTTATTCATCACTAGCTCTTTGAGATGCTCTGGTAAGCCAAGATCCGTCAAAGCGGGAATATCGCTCTTAATATTACGCGCAACTAGCGCGTATTGGTTCCTCTGTTTAAAAATATTGACTCTAAAGCGACCCACTTTGGCGATAGAGATAGCCAAGTTCATTTCCAGTTCCTGCTGAAAATCTTGCCACTGCTTGTCATCCATGATCTCGCGGGCAATTATTTCCACATCACCGACTCCAATTACCTCTTCACCAAGAGGCTCTAAGACTCCCTGAAATTTCGCACATGGTCGTGCTCCAGTAGATAGATAGAGATCTGAACCATCTCTTGCCGCCAATTCCGTTAGGTACTTTTCAAAGTCCATGTTATTTGTAACCTTAGCTTTTATTATCGAGGCCCATGAGTAACAGTGGTGCGTGCCAGCCAAATATTGCATTCAGTGCTCTAGAATCTAGCCATCTATGATTTTACAGACTCTTTCAATTGGACACCGCATAGTGGCGCCAAATCGAATTAAAAATCCTGCCGATCAAGTGGCTAGTCAAACGACGAGCTATTGCATGCAATACCCTACTTAGACACCTTGCCAATCATAAGCATATATTAACTATGCCATTATACACCGATTTGAAAAGTCGGTGCACTCGGAGATATAAAGGAGACTCTGAACAATAATTTACCAGCAGAGTTACTCGCTATCAAAGTACTTGGATAGGCATCTTAGCTAGCCCTTTGCAGTTAATTTTATTTTGGGGCGCGCCTGTAATTCGATATTAGCCAGCAGTGACAAATTAAGAAACTCCATTAAAATATATGATGTTAAGCCCCAAATCAAATGACCGTTAAATACATAGCAGGGAGCGTACTTGCCTTTAGCCTGATACTCGGGCAAGTGATCACAACGATTAGCTGGATCTAAAAAATAACTCAGTGGCACTTTAAAAACACAATCTAACTCAGCTAGATGTGCAGTCAAGACAATTGATGGCGAAATAATTCACACGCAAGGGCTAACTTTGAGCTGATGTAAGGACACTTTATCATCCAGCCTGCCGATCAAACCCACCTGATCGGGATTTAAATCAACCTCTTCATACGCCTCTCTTAAGGCAGTGTGTATGATATCTCTATCTGTAGCGTCACGCTTGCCGCCAGGAAAGGCAATCTCACCACTGTGACTGGTTAATCGACTGGCTCGCTTGGTTAAAACCACCTGAGGCTCCGCCTCATCAGTTATCGCTATTAGCACGGCGGCCTCTGGCAAGTCTCTATTAATAGTTAAGGGCTGGTAATTGTCTAACCGTCTTTTTATTAAATCCAACATCGATTAACCATCATCATGTAAAACACCAACCTCGATAATTTCAACTACTAGAATGGAATGGAATAGTTTAGCCCTGTTCGACTTTATGAATCCTTAAGGAGCCTTATACATGACTGGGATGGCAATTGAATAGCTTAGCATAATTAACAGGTAGCTGAGCTTGGATATTTAGCAGCTACGTCAAAAGACATCTATCCAGGCCTGCACAACCGTCGCTTGTTACAAGCTGACTTGTGCCGAGCATCATAAATTACAGACACAAAAAAACACTTGTGTTTAATAATCTAGACAAGTGTTTTTAAGGATGAAGACTTATGTAAGTGTTAAAACAGCTACTTTACAGCTCTTCGATTTGACGCTTTAGATCTTCAATTTTTCGTGAAACTACTTTATTGAGGTGATCCAATTCTTCTAATATATCTTCTTTTTTAGCTTTAGCAGTTTTCCCGCCAGCCACTAATGTATCAAGTTCTGTTACCGCTTTGAGGAAGAAAGGCGAAGATTCCGTAGTATCACGGTAAGCAGTTAGGCCTTCGTTAACTCTCAATTTTTTGTGTAAGCGCTTAAATTTAAACTTCTTACTTTTGGTCATCCACTCGCCTTGCTGACGGCGGTGGTAGACTTTAAGAATATCTACATCACCCTCAATGCGAGTTGTGTAGCGTTCAATTTCGGAAGGATCTTCAAAACCCATTTCCACTAGAGCGGGGAATTTGTCGACAGCCATTTTTGACTCCTGTTTTATTCATTAGAGTGATAAAAAACATACCCGAGAGTTGCTTTACGTAATAAGCCTATGATAAACCTAGATCAATTGAAATGCTCTATATTTTACAACAAATAAGAATAGAGCATTAAAAACTGCATTACAGCTAAATTCTACGCAGCGCTAACCCATGACCCTCTCGATATTACTATAAATCTAACACATCTTGCATGTTGTACAAGCCTGGCGCTCTATTTTCAAGCCAGGAAGATGCTCTAGTGGCCCCTTTAGCGAAGGTCATACGGCTGCTAGCCTTGTGCGTAATTTCCAGACGCTCGCCTTCATTGGCAAATAACACCGTGTGGTCACCGACCACATCTCCCGCTCGTATCGTCTCAAAGCCAATCTCTTTTTGGCTTCTTGGGCCAATAATCCCTTCACGGCCGTACACTGCATGCTCCTTTAAATTACGCTCTAATGCGTTGGCGACCACTTCGCCTAAACTAATCGCCGTCCCCGAGGGAGCATCGACTTTATGTCGGTGATGGGTTTCTATAATTTCCACATCATAATCGTCACCAAGCGTCCGGGCAATGGTATCTAATACTTTAAAACACAAATTCATACCGACACTCATATTTGAGGCGAATACCACTGCTATCTGCTTAGCACAATTCTCTAGTTGATCTTTTTGTTGTTCATTTAAGCCGGTGGTACCTATAACCATGGATTTTTGATGTTTGACACAGAATTCTAGATTGCGCATTGTTAGGCTTGGCGTAGTGAAATCTATCATTAAATCAAAATCATCCACCACTTGTTGCAAACTGTCGGTGCAGTAGATGTGCAGTTTTCCAACTCCAGCCAGTTCTCCGGCATCTACCCCGACCAGCGAACTTGTCTCACTGACTACCGCGGCACCTAGTATGAGCTGAGGATGCAGGTGAATCGCTTCAATCAGCACTTTACCCATGCGTCCAGCAGCACCAATAACAGCAATTTTAATCATTAAAACCTCTACAGTTGCAACCTACTACCAGGTTGTTTTCAAAACGGACAGCTTAGCAAAACATCATACTAATTTTAAGTACAGCTCTTACAGTTGCTGGTCCATATTTAAGGCGGGCTTATCACAGCCAGAATCACCGACAACTTTGGCGGGTACACCCACCACTGTTTTACAGGCGGGCACATCATTAACCACTACACTGCCGCCGCCGACTTTAGCGCCGCGACCAATTTCTATATTGCCAAAAATTTTCGCACCAGCACCAATCATTACCCCCTCGCGCACTTTGGGATGCCGGTCGCCACTTTCATTGCCAGTTCCGCCTAAAGTAACTCCCTGCAGGATAGATACATCATTTTCGATTACGCAAGTTTCACCGACCACTATACCTGTCGCGTGATCAAACATTACTCCACAGCCAATCTTTGCCGCGGGATGAATATCTACTTGCAATACTGAACTCACACGATGCTGAATATACAACGCCATGGAGCGGCGATTATTCTGCCACATCCAGTGGGAAACTCGGTACGCTTGCAGCGCTTGAAAACCTTTTAGATACAGAAGCACATTCAGACTGCGATCAATAGCTGGATCTCGATTTCGAACCGCAAGCAAATCCATACATGCTGATTTAACTATGCTCGGATCGGCGAGCATCGACTGCTCTAGTATTTCACGCAGTAAGATAGGAGGCATCACATCATCGGATAATTTCATTGCCAATAGAAATGTCAGCGCAGATTTCATCGTTGAATGATTGATGATACAAGAGTGATAAAAACTTGCCAGCATCGGCTCAGCTAACATTTCTGCGCGAGCTTCCTCTTGAATAGAGATCCAAAGCTGCTCGGGGGTCGCATCCAAATTTCCCATATTAATATCCTGCTGATACAAAAAGAGCCGCTGAGCGGCTCTTTTTTATTGAAATGTTAATCTTCAAAGAGCTTTTTTACTGAGTCAAAGAAAGACTGCTTTTTAGGGCTGTGCTTTTTCTGTCCTTCATCAGTGGTTTGCTGGAATTCTTTGAGCAATTCTTTTTGTCGAGTATTCAAATTAATCGGTGTTTCAACTAACACCTTGACCATCAAGTCACCCGTAGCTCCACCGCGCACTGGCACGACGCCTTTACCACGCAGTCTGAACATCTTAC
This sequence comes from Oceanospirillales bacterium, assembly GCA_029027825.1. Classification (GTDB taxonomy): domain Bacteria; phylum Pseudomonadota; class Gammaproteobacteria; order Pseudomonadales; family Balneatricaceae; genus Rs1. Next base: position 3,746,099 of record CP093399.1, read on the forward strand.
CGGTTTGAGTTTCAGCAGGTATTTTTAGTTTAACGCGCCCCTCTAAAGTTGGCACTTCTAACTGCCCGCCTAGCGCAGCATCTAAGAAGGAAATCGGCACTTCACAATACAGGTGACGCCCATCGCGCTCAAAGATATCATGCGCCTGCACATCTACTTGCACATACAAATCACCAGATGGCCCACCGTTGGCACCCGCTTCACCTTCACCGGTTAATCTTACTCTATCACCAGTATCGACCCCCGCAGGGATTTTAACTGCTAATTTTTTATCTTTATTAACCCGACCTTGACCACGACAACTAGTACATGGATCGGTTATGGTGCGACCTTCCCCACGACAACTTGGGCAGGTCTGCTGCACAGAGAAAAAACCCTGCTGCATACGCACTTGACCAACGCCACCACATGTTTGACAGCTAGTACTGCTGGTACCTGGCTTAGCACCAGAACCATCACAGGGCTTGCAGCTTGCAAGAGTGTTGACCTTAATATTCTTTTCTACACCGCGAATCGCCTCTTCCAGAGTAAGCGACATCGTGTAGCGCAGATCGGCGCCGCGCTGCACTGAACTTCGACCACCACCGCCACCACCGAAAATGTCACCAAACACATCGCCGAACACATCGCCAAAGCCTTGCGCTCCGCCACGACCGCCTCCGCCACCGTGCTCTAAACCCGCATGTCCATACTGGTCATAGGTAGCACGTTTTTGTGAATCAGAGAGCACTTCATTAGCTTCATTAAGTTCTTTGAACTTAGATTCTGCTTTTTCATCGCCGGGGTTACGATCGGGATGGAACTTCATTGCCTGACGGCGATAAGCCTTCTTAATATCACGATCGCTGGCGTTTTTATCGACGCCAAGAATTTCATAGTAATCTTGCTTTGACATATTCTAACTCTGATAGGCTGTGTTGACGGTATTGCTCGCTAATAACGCGATACGCCTCTGACAATAAAGATTGAGCAGAGGCTTGAGGTATAGAAAATTGGCGAGCTTTCACTCGCCCAGTTACTACGGCTTTACAATTTACTTCTTAGCTTCAGTATCTTCTACAACATCCGCTTCTTTTACTTCTTCAAATTCAGCATCAACCGCATCATCAGCTGGATTTACTTCAGCTTCTGTTGCTTCAGCTCCCGCTTGTGAAGCTTGAGCTTGGGCTTGCATTTTTTCAGCAAGTGGACCCATTGCCTCTGTCAGAGCAGTAGTTTTAGCTTCAATTTCGGCTTTATCATCTGCTTTAAGTGCAGTTTCTAAAGATTCGATAGCAGCTTCAATCGCGGTTTTTTCATCAGCAGAGGCTGTCTCGCCAGCTTCTGTCAACGCTTTTCTCGCCGAGTGCACCATGGCATCACCTTGGTTGCGCGCTGCTGTGAGCTCTTCAAATTTCTTATCTTCCTCAGCATTAGCTTCGGCGTCAGTAACCATTGCATCGATTTCTTCATCAGTTAAACCAGAAGAAGCTTTTATAATAATCGACTGCTCTTTACCCGATGCCTTATCTTTAGCCGATACGTTTAAGATACCGTTAGCATCTAGATCGAAAGCTACTTCAATTTGTGGCATACCGCGTGGCGCTGCAGGAATTTCCTGTAAATCGAAACGACCAAGCGACTTGTTAAGGTTAGCCTGCTTGCGCTCACCTTGAATTACGTGAATAGTCACTGCAGACTGATTATCTTCATAGGTAGAGAACACTTGCGACTTTTTAGTCGGGATCGTGGTGTTTCTATCAATCAATGGCGTGGCAACACCACCGGCTGTTTCGATACCTAAAGTTAATGGCGTAACATCTAACAACAATACGTCTTTAACGTCACCGGAAAGAACCGCACCTTGGATAGAGGCGCCAACTGCAACGGCCTCATCAGGGTTAACATCTTTACGTGGCTCTTTGCCGAAGAATTCAGCAACTTGTGCTTGCACCATTGGCATACGTGTCTGACCACCAACCAAAATAACTTCATCAATTTCTGAAGCACTTAGATCAGCATCTTCTAACGCTTGACGACAGGGAGCAATAGTACCCTTTACTAGGTCTTCAACTAATGCTTCTAGCTTAGCGCGGGTCAACTTAACATTTAAGTGCTTAGGACCACTTGCATCAGCAGTGATGTAAGGTAAGTTAACATCGGTATGCTGTGCAGAAGACAATTCTACTTTAGCTTTTTCAGCCGCTTCATTTAAACGCTGTAGAGCGAGTGGATCATTATGTAAATCGATCCCAGTATCTTTTTTGAATTCAGCTGATAAGAATTCGATTAGACGTAAATCAAAATCTTCGCCGCCAAGGAATGTATCACCGTTGGTTGCCAACACTTCAAACTGATGCTCGCCATCAACTTCTGCAATTTCAATGATAGAAATATCACAAGTACCGCCACCGAACTCGTAAACCGCGATAGTTTTATCGCCCTTAGACTTGTCCATGCCGTAGGCAAGTGCTGCGGCAGTTGGCTCATTGATGATGCGCTTAACTTCTAGGCCAGCGATACGACCAGCATCTTTAGTTGCTTGACGCTGGGCATCGTTAAAGTATGCAGGAACTGTAATAACAGCCTCTGTCACTGCTTCGCCTAAGTAATCTTCTGCTGTCTTCTTCATCTTCTTCAAGATTTCAGCTGACACTTGTGGCGCTGCTAGCTTGTTGCCTCTCACAGAGACCCAGGCATCGCCATTGTCTGCAGCGACGATTTCATAAGGCACCATTTTGATGTCTTTTTGGACAACTTTATCTTTAAACTGACGACCAATTAAACGCTTGATCGCAAACAATGTATTTACTGGGTTAGTTACCGACTGACGCTTAGCAGGTTGTCCGACTAAAATTTCATTATCGTCTGTGTAAGCAACAATCGAAGGGGTAGTACGATCACCCTCTGCGTTTTCAATAACTTTGGCACTATCGCCATCTAAAACTGCGACACATGAGTTAGTTGTTCCTAAATCAATACCAATTATTCTGCCCATTTTTTCTCTCCAATTGCACGCCATCTGGCTGTGCTAAATTCTGTTCTGACCGCTTAACTGTTATATGGATACGAATTAAGCAATTTCAAGGTGTGCTTGCACATAACTGCGCTAATTAACTCGCTAAATGTGGGGGCTTTATTTAGCCACCATCACCATAGCAGGACGCAGCAAACGGCCGCTAATTGTGAAGCCCTTTTGCATCACCGCAACCACCTTATTACTATCGATTTCACCACCATCCACCATCGACATTGCCTGATGTAATGCTGGATCAAAAACTTCACCCTGAGGGTCGATTTGTACTACATTAAATTTCCCTAGGGCAGCTAAAAGCATGCTCAGGGTCATTTCTATCCCGTCACGTAACCCTTGCGTGCTTTCATCACTTTCATTAGCTTGCAGAGCCATGGCCATCGAATCGACGATTGGCAGCATTTCATTAGCAAATTTTTCAACCCCAAACTTGTGTGCTTTAGTGACATCTTGCTCGGCACGACGCTTAGTGTTTTGCGAGTCGGCAAGGGTGCGCAGCATTTGATCCTTTAAGCTTGCAATTTCAGCCTGAGCTTCGACCAATTGCTTGATCATGTCTAGCCCAGCTAATGGATCTGTGTCATCTGCGACTAATTCAGCTACGGCAGGATCGGCATCGTCTTGACTATCTGCATCATCAGCTAGTACAGCTTCAACCTCAGACTCGGCCACTACTTCATCTTGATTAATGGGACTAAGATTGTCCTCTTCAACAACCTCTGTTGGCTGGTCTTTTTTGTCGCTCACTTTACTCTCCGAGATCTATCATTTACTGACAGCAGGAAAATTTCACAGCATCAAAATTATCTCAGCGGCAAAATATACCCGTTGGTAAGTGTTTAAATTTCTATGGCAAGGTATATGGGGATCTGCACAATCGCTTCAAGGCTTTTACAAAAAAAAGCGCATACAAATAACTTTACCTTGCCTCTGACTATAAATTAATCTATAAAGTACTGTATATATTATCAGATTAAAGAGAAATTATGCTTACACATCTTAGTATCCGCAATTTTGCCATCGTCGAGACTCTAGATCTAGAACTAGATAAGGGGATGACGGTAGTTAGCGGCGAAACCGGCGCTGGTAAATCAATAATGATTGACGCCCTCAAGCTGGCACTAGGCAATCGCGCTGACAATGGCGCTGTTCGCAGCTCGGCTACTAAGGCTGAAATAATCGCCCCTTTTGATATTTCACAATTGAGCCGCGCCCAAGCCTGGCTCGACGCACAAGATCTAAGTTTAGATGGCGAATGCATATTGCGTAGAGTAGTCACCAGTGAAGGCCGATCTCGCAGCTTTATCAATGGCCGAATCTGTCCGTTAAGCTCATTACGTGAACTGGGACAGTTTCTAATATCCATTCATGGGCAGCACGAACATCAGAATTTGATGCAGCGTGATCATCACCGCATACTATTAGATAATTTTGCCGGCCACAGCCGTTTGCAAGCGGAGACCGCCAATCACTATCTGTCCTACAAAAAAACCAATGATGCACTTATAAGACTTACCACTCAAAGCGGCGAGCTGCAGGCAAAGGTGCAGCTTTTAAGTTACCAAGTGGAAGAACTTGACCTATTGAATTTGCAAACTGATGAACTTGAAGAGCTTGAGCTCGAACAAAAAACGCTCAGCCAAGCGACTGAAATTTTGACTAACGGCGAACAGTTGTTAGATCTTGTCGATCAAGACCAGCAGCAACACGCCTGCCAGCTAATCAACAGCTCCATCCAACTGCATGCGATCCTGCCACAGCACAGCAAGCAGGTTCAACAAGCTGGGGAATTGTTAAATTCGGCACTTATTCAACTCGAGGAAGCAGCGGCAGAAATTCGCCAATACTTAACTAATGTCGAAATGAACCCACAGCGCTTGCGCGACGTCGAAGAGCGTTTATCTACTATATTCAATCTCGCCAGAAAACATCGAGTAGAGCCCAACTGCCTCGCACTGCTTCACTGCGAACTTACCTCTGAATTAGCGACTATTAATGGCTCCGACGACGCCATCCAAGCACTGACTGAACAACGGGATATTGCCAGCCAAGAATATCTCAGCTTAGCCACTAAGCTTAGTAAAAAAAGACAGGCTGCGGCGAGCAAGCTAAACCAACAGATCAACCGGCAACTGAGTACACTGGGCATGCCAGCCGCCAATTTTTCGGTCTGTCTAACTCCCTATAAAAATGCTGGTTACAGCTTACATGGACTGGAAGAGTGCGAATTCATTATTAGCACCAACAAAGGCCAAGCGGCAAAGCCACTGGCTAAGATAGCATCTGGCGGCGAATTATCCAGAATCAGTTTAGCCATCCAGGTTGTCACTGCGCAAAGTAACCCGACCGCGACACTGATGTTCGATGAAGTAGATGTCGGTATAGGCGGCGCGATTGCAGAAGTAGTTGGTAAGCTGTTACGTGAATTGGGCAGCAAGAATCAAGTGCTATGCATAACTCACCAACCGCAAGTTGCGTCCCAAGGTCACCAGCACTTACTGGTCAGTAAAACAGCCGATAAGCACAGCACCAACACTCGAGTTAGCAGAATTGATGATCAACTTCGAGTACAAGAGATTGCACGGATGCTCGGCGGCGTCGACATCACCCAGCGCACCTTAGATCACGCCAAAGAAATGCTCGGTATTTGAAACTAATCTAGACAGCTAGCTCCGATTGTTATTATTGCAGCAAACTGCAGACCAAAAAAAGCCCTCAATAGAGGGCTTTTTATTAATTACGCACTTCTTGAAGTGCTAATTAAGCTATGACTACTTAGTGATTTTTGATACTACACCAGCGCCAACAGTCCGGCCACCTTCACGGATAGCGAAGCGTAAACCTTCTTCCATCGCGATCGGGTTAATTAGCTCTACAACCATCTTAACGTTATCGCCAGGCATAACCATTTCAACGCCTTCAGGCAATTGAACATCACCAGTGATATCGGTAGTACGGAAGAAGAACTGTGGACGGTAACCTTTAAAGAAAGGCGTATGACGACCACCTTCATCTTTACTTAGTACGTACACTTCGCCTTCAAAGCCAGTGTGCGGAGTAATTGATCCTGGAGCTGCAAGAACTTGTCCACGCTCAACATCTTCGCGCTTAGTACCACGCAATAGTGCACCAATGTTCTCGCCAGCACGACCTTCGTCAAGCAACTTACGGAACATTTCAACACCAGTACAGGTGGTCTTAACTGTATCGCGAACACCAACAATTTCTACTTCAGAACCGGTATTAACGATTCCGCGCTCAACACGACCAGTTACAACAGTGCCGCGACCAGAGATAGAGAAAACATCTTCGATAGGCATCAAGAATGCACCGTCGATAGCACGCTCTGGTAATGGGATGTATGTATCTAGCGCTTCGATAAGCTTCTTAACAGCAGTTGTACCTAGTTCGTTCTCATCTTCGCCGTTTAATGCCATTAAAGCAGATCCAGCGATGATTGGTGTATCATCACCAGGGAAATCGTACTGATCTAACAGCTCGCGAATTTCCATTTCAACTAGCTCTAGCATCTCGTCGTACTCTTCAGTACCAACGCCGCCACAATCTTCTGCAAGAAGATCAGCTTTGTTTAGGAAAACTACGATGTATGGAACACCAACCTGACGTGAAAGCAAGATGTGCTCACGCGTTTGCGGCATAGGACCATCGGTCGCGCCACAAACTAAAATACCACCGTCCATTTGCGCAGCACCGGTAATCATGTTTTTAACATAATCGGCGTGACCTGGGCAATCTACGTGAGCATAGTGGCGAGTAGCCGACTCATACTCAACGTGTGAAGTTGAGATAGTGATACCGCGCTCACGCTCTTCAGGCGCATTATCGATACCATCAAAAGCAACAGCTTCGCCGCCGTATACTTCTGAACAGACACGGGTAAGTGCTGCAGTTAAAGTTGTTTTACCGTGATCTACGTGGCCAATTGTACCAACGTTAACGTGAGGCAGGTTACGTTCAAAGACTTGCTTAGCCACGATTTTGCTCCCCTAAATTTAAATTAATAATACTTCATGACCGCATCTGCGATCTTCGATGGAGCTTCAGCGTAATCGTCGAACTCCATCGTGTAAGTTGCTCGACCTTGACTCGCTGATCTAAGATCAGTGGCATAACCGAACATTTCACCGAGGGGAACCATCGCATTGATAATTTTACCCGCGGCTGTATCTTCCATTCCCTGCACTAAACCACGGCGACGATTTAAATCTCCCATGACATCACCCATATATTCTTCGGGTGTTACCACTTCAACTTTCATCATCGGTTCTAACAGACATGGATCCGCTTCTTGAGCGAAGATTTTCAACGCTTGAGAAGCTGCAATTTTAAACGCCATTTCATTGGAATCAACATCGTGAAAAGAGCCGTCATAAAGGCGCGCTTTGAGACCCATTAACGGGTAGCCTGCAAGCACTCCATTACGCATTTGCTCTTCGATGCCTTTTTCAATCGCTGGAATAAATTCTTTTGGAATCGCTCCCCCAGAGATTTCGTTGATAAATTCTAAACTATCATCCGCCGAGGGACTAAACTCAATAACCACGTGGCCATATTGACCGCGCCCACCTGACTGGCGAATAAATTTATGATTGGCGATTACTGGCTTGCGGATAGTTTCACGGTAGGCTACTTGGGGCTTACCTATATTCGCTTCAACGCTGAACTCGCGGCGCATTCTCTCAACGAGAATATCTAGGTGTAATTCACCCATTCCAGAAATAATGGTCTGGCCAGTTTCAGGGTCTGTGGCCACTTTAAATGACGGGTCTTCCTTGGCTAGTTTTCCTAGCGCAATTCCCATTTTGTCTTGGTCTGCTTGTGATCTAGGCTCGACAGCAACAGAGATAACTGGCTCTGGAAATTCCATACGCTCTAACACAATCTGCTGCTTCATATCACACAAGGTATCGCCAGTGGTAACATCTTTCAGGCCGATAAGTGCCGCGATATCACCCGCTAACACTTCTTTAATTTCCTCGCGATCGTTAGCGTGCATTTGCACTATACGACCGACTCGCTCGCGCTTTTGTTTAACCGAGTTCATCACTGCTGTACCGCTTACTAAAGTTCCTGAGTAAACGCGTACAAAGGTCAGTGTACCAACAAAAGGATCAGTGGCTATCTTAAACGCCAAAGCGGCAAAAGGTGCATCATCATCCGCAGCGCGGTTTTTTGGAATATCACCTTCTTTTTCAACAACGCCCTCGATAGCTTTTACATCAACCGGCGATGGAAGGTAATCAATCACGGCGTCAAGCATCGCTTGCACGCCTTTATTCTTAAAAGCGGAACCGCACAACATCAATACTATTTCATTGGCTATAGTGAGAGCGCGAAGTGCGGATTTAATTTCATCGACCGACAATTCACCTTCTTCAAGGTATTTATCCATCAACTCTTCGTTTGATTCTGCGGCTGTTTCGACTAACTCTTCGCGCAGTTTTGCTGCATGAGCTTGCATATCAGCTGGGATATCTTGCAGCTCATAACTCATTCCCTGATCGTCTTCGTTCCATTTAATTGCCTTCATCGCAATTAAATCAATCACACCGCTGAATTCATCTTCAGCACCGATAGGGATATTAATTGGAACTACTTTAGCTCCGAGACGCTGCTTTAATTGTTCGGCAACGCTGTAAAAATCTGCGCCGGCACGATCCATTTTATTGACAAATACCATGCGGGGTACTTCATAGCGATTGGCTTGACGCCAGACAGTCTCAGTTTGAGGCTGTACGCCGGACGAGGCACACAACACAACAACTGCACCATCTAATACCCGCAGTGAACGCTCAACTTCAATGGTGAAGTCTACGTGCCCTGGTGTATCGATTATGTTGATGCGGTGTTGAGCGTGTTGCTTGTCCATGCCACTCCAAAAACAAGTGGTAGCAGCAGAAGTAATGGTGATACCACGCTCCTGCTCCTGTTCCATCCAGTCCATGGTAGCGGCACCGTCGTGGACCTCACCAATTTTGTGTGACATACCGGTGTAAAACAGTACTCGTTCTGTAGTAGTTGTTTTACCAGCATCCACATGCGCACAAATACCAATATTCCGATATTGAGCAATAGGTGTTATACGAGCCACGACTTTATCCTCTTGGGATTAACTAAAAGGAATTTTCTTAGAAACGGTAGTGAGCAAACGCTTTGTTTGCTTCAGCCATGCGATGCACGTCTTCACGTTTCTTAACAGCAGCACCACGGCCTTCAGCGGCATCTAAGATCTCGCCAGCTAAACGTAGAGCCATTGACTTTTCACCGCGCTTACGCGAGTAGTCAACTAACCATCTCATCGCAAGTGCATTACGACGTGAAGGGCGCACTTCTACAGGTACTTGATAAGTTGCACCACCAACGCGGCGAGACTTAACTTCTACCGAAGGCTGAATGCCTTCTAAAGCTTTTTCGAAAAGCTCTAGAGGATCTTTGCTTGAACGTTCAGCAACAGTCTCTAGTGCTCCGTATACGATACGCTCAGCGACAGATTTCTTACCGCTAACCATTACGTGGTTGATAAATTTAGCTAATACCATGTTTCCAAATTTTGGATCAGGTAAAATTATGCGCTTTGCAGCGACGCGTCTTCTAGGCATGATAAGCCCTCATTATATGTTAAAGGTCTTCAGGAACTTCAGGCAGATACTCTACCTGACCTTACTCTTACCGAGTTGGATAAACTAATCGCAGTGATCAACTCATCCATGATTCGATTTAAGACTTAGGACGTTTAGCACCGTACTTAGAACGGCCCTGTCTACGATCACTTACACCAGCACAATCTAATGCGCCGCGAACTGTGTGGTAACGTACACCCGGTAGATCTTTAACACGACCACCACGGATAAGTACAACACTGTGCTCTTGTAAGTTGTGACCTTCACCACCAATGTATGACGTCACTTCAAAGCCGTTCGTTAAACGAACACGGCAAACTTTACGAAGAGCCGAGTTAGGTTTTTTTGGTGTAGTTGTGTAAACACGAGTACAAACACCACGACGCTGTGGACAAGCCTGAAGGGCTGGAACGTCACTTTTTTGTACTTTGCGTTTACGTGGCTTACGAACCAATTGGTTAATTGTTGCCATTTAAGCAAACTCCACTTTTCACGTTAATATTTTTCACGTTTATAGAAATACCAAAAGACCGACATCCTAAAATGACGATCTTTTAATAACTATCTTTTCGAATCGAAAAGCTCCGAACTCTCATACCACTTATTTAGCCAAGGATAATAGTTAGCCAAGACTAAAAAGCTTAATTGAGAACGTCAACTTCATTCTGGGCGCGTATTCTCCTAGAAACACGCACCCAAGGTCAAACAAAGACTAAATAATGCGCAGATTAACTGCCATTATTTAAGCTTAGCTTCCTGACATCGACGCATTAAGCGCTGCTGCTAGTGCTTCTTGCACTTCCTCAGCACTCACTGTGTCTGTACCATTTGCCAGTGCACGCTTACGCTTGCGCTCGGCATGGTATGCCAATCCTGTTCCCGCAGGGATTAGACGACCAACCACTACGTTCTCTTTTAAGCCGCGCAAGAAATCTTGCTTGCCATTTACCGCACCCTCAGTCAATACCCGGGTAGTCTCTTGGAAAGAGGCTGCCGATATGAATGAGTCTGTGGCGAGAGATGCCTTGGTAATACCCAGCAGCACTCGGTTGAAGCTAGCTCCAACTTTGCCTTCGGCTTCCAATTCAGCATTGCGCTCGACAACTGCAGCGTATTCAACTTGCTCACCAGGGATGAACATTGAATCGCCACCGGTTGTGATTTCAACTTTGCGCAACATCTGACGAACAATTACTTCGATGTGCTTATCGTTAATCACAACGCCCTGCAGACGGTATACTTCTTGAATTTCGTTAACAATAAATTCAGCCAGCGGCTCAACACCTAAGATGCGTAAGATATCATGCGGGTTAGTTGGTCCATCTGAGACCACTTCACCTTTTTGAACTTGCTCACCTTCAAAGATGTTTAAGTTGCGCCACTTGTGAATCATCAATTCAAATGGCTCTGCTTCTGCAGGAGTAATAACTAGACGCTTCTTACCTTTAGTCTCTTTACCAAAGCTAATCGCACCGGTAATTTCCGCAAGAATCGAAGACTCCTTCGGCTTACGTGCTTCAAACAAATCAGCTACACGAGGCAGACCACCGGTAATATCTTTGTTCACTGAACCCTCTTGGGGGATACGAGCGATAACATCACCAATCTCTACTTTAGCGCCATCAACTAAGTTGATGATAGCTTTACCTGGCATCATATACTGAACCAGAGTATCACCGGTAACGTGATAAATATCTTCGCCTTTGTCATCAACCAACTTGATCAATGGACGGGTATCTTTACCCGCTAGCGGACGATCTTTAGCATCGATTATTTCAATCGTTGACAGACCGGTAATATCATCAGTTTGACGGTTGACGGTAATACCATCTTCTAGACCAACAAACTGCACGAAACCTTGCACTTCGGTAACGATTGGGTGAGTGTGCGGATCCCAGTTAGCCAATACATCGCCAGCTTCAACTTTATCGCCGTCTTGTACTTTCAATACTGTGCCGTAAGGAAGTCTGTAGCGCTCACGCTCACGACCGTGCTCATCGGTAACACCTAGCACACTAGAACGCGATGTCGCGACTAAGTTACCATCTGGACGAGTCACTGACTTCATGTTGTGTAGCCTAACTACACCGCCAGCTTTAACTTGCACACTATCTTCAGCAGCTGCTCTAGATGCAGCACCACCGATGTGGAAAGTACGCATGGTTAGCTGCGTACCTGGCTCTCCAATTGATTGCGCCGCAATAACACCAACCGCCTCACCCAGATTAACTTTATGTCCACGAGCAAGATCACGACCATAACAGCTTGCACAAATACCAAAGCGAGTCTGACAAGTAATTGCCGATCTTACGATCACTTCATCAATTGATGAATACTTATCTTCATCGTCTAAACGACCTACCCATGCTTCATCGATCATAGTACCGGCAGCGATTAATACATCACCGGTTTTAGGAGCCATGACATCGACTGCTATAATACGACCTAGCAAACGCTCAGAAAGAGGCACAACTACATCACCACCTTCGATCATTGGCTGAATAGTCAAACCATTGATAGTTCCACAATCATCTTCGGTAATCACTAAATCTTGCGCCACATCGACCAAACGACGCGTCAAGTAACCAGAGTTAGCAGTTTTCAAGGCCGTATCAGCCAAACCTTTACGCGCTCCGTGAGTAGAGATAAAGTACTGAAGTACGTTCAATCCCTCGCGGAAGTTTGCAGTAATCGGCGTCTCGATGATTGAGCCATCAGGCTTGGCCATCAAGCCACGCATTCCAGCCAACTGACGAATCTGAGCGGCACTACCACGAGCGCCGGAGTCAGCCATCATATAGATAGAGTTAAACGATTCCTGCTCTACTTTGGCACCTTTCGAATCGATAACGTGATCGGTTTTAAGGTTATCCATCATACGCTTAGCAAGAGTCTCGTTGGCTCTAGACCAAATATCGATAACTTTGTTGTATTTTTCGCCCTGGGTTACTAGACCATCAGAAAACTGCTTTTCGATGTCTTTAACTTCGTTTGAAGCTGCACCGATTATAGCCGGCTTATCATCTGGAATAACGAAATCATTGATGCCGATAGAAGTACCCGAATCGGTTCCTTGACGGAAACCTAAGTACATCAAATTGTCAGCAAAAATAACCGTATCTTTCAATCCGCAGCGACGATATGTTTCGTTCAATAAGTTTGAAATTGCCTTTTTCTTCATCGCTTTGTTAACAATCGCGAAAGGCAGGCCTTTAGGCACTATACCGAATAAAATTGCACGACCAACTGTGGTCTCGCGAATTTCGGTGCTTTCGGTTTCGTTGCCAGCGATATCGCGAATCATTTCATGTAAGCGAACTTTTACAATCGCCTGCAAATGAACTTGACCACAGCCGTAGGCTCTTTCAACTTCTTCAATATCTGCAAAGACCGTACCTTCACCTTTAGCATTGATGCGCGAGCGCGTCATATAGTAAAGACCAAGTACCACGTCTTGTGAAGGAACTATGATTGGCTCGCCATTGGCTGGAGACAATATATTGTTGGTTGACATCATTAAAGCACGAGCTTCTAACTGCGCTTCAATAGTCAGAGGTACGTGAACCGCCATTTGGTCACCATCGAAGTCGGCGTTAAATGCCGCACATACTAATGGATGCAGTTGGATCGCTTTACCTTCGATTAGTACCGGCTCGAATGCCTGGATACCTAATCTATGTAGAGTTGGTGCACGGTTTAATAAGATCGGATGCTCGCGGATAACGTCATCTAGGATATCCCAAACTAACCCTTCTTCGCGCTCAACCATCTTCTTGGCAGCTTTAATAGTGGTAGCGTGACCACGCAACTCAAGCTTAGAGAAGATAAATGGCTTGAACAATTCAAGTGCCATTTTCTTTGGCAGTCCACACTGGTGTAAACGCAGCGACGGGCCAACCACGATAACTGAACGACCTGAGTAATCGACACGCTTACCCAGTAAGTTCTGACGGAAACGACCCTGCTTACCTTTAATCATATCGGCTAATGATTTAAGAGGACGCTTGTTAGAGCCGGTGATAGCTCTACCGCGACGACCGTTATCCATTAGCGCATCAACAGACTCTTGCAACATACGCTTTTCGTTGCGCACAATGATGTCTGGTGCATTAAGGTCTAACAGACGCTTAAGACGGTTGTTACGGTTGATAACACGACGGTAGAGATCGTTAAGATCAGAAGTGGCGAATCGGCCGCCATCTAGCGGTACTAGTGGACGTAAATCTGGTGGAAGAACTGGTAGAACAGTAAACACCATCCACTCAGGCTTGTTACCAGACTTGTAGAATGCTTCCATTAGCTTTAAACGCTTGGAAAGCTTCTTGATCTTAGTTTCAGAGTTAGTGGCCGGAATTTCTTCACGCAGCGTGGCTATCTCTTCTTTAAGATCTAGATCAGCCAGCAACATCTGTACCGCTTCAGCACCCATGCGGGCATCGAAGTCGTCGCCGAACTCTTCTAGAGCTTCGTAATACTGCTCATCGTTCAATAGCTGACAGCGCTCAAGCGTGGTCATACCAGGATCGATAACGATGAATGATTCAAAATAAAGTACACGTTCGATATCACGCAACGTGATATCCATCATCAGACCGATACGTGACGGCAGTGACTTTAGGAACCAAATATGTGCAACAGGTGATGCTAGATCAATGTGACCCATGCGATCGCGACGTACTTTAGACAAAGTAACTTCAACGCCACATTTTTCACAGATAACACCACGGTGCTTCATGCGCTTGTATTTGCCACAAAGACATTCGTAATCTTTTACTGGACCAAAAATCTTGGCGCAGAATAAACCTTCACGCTCTGGCTTGAAAGTTCTGTAGTTAATCGTCTCTGGCTTTTTAACTTCACCGAATGACCAAGAGCGGATCAATTCAGGCGATGCCAGGGAAATCTTGATCGAGTCAAATTCGTCAGACTGACCTTGCGATTTTAATAGATTTAGTAAATCTTTCATTATCTATAGCTCCGCGGGGAGTTCGCGGCGAGGAAACTCCTCGCCTATTGATTCAGGTTTGTTTATTCAGACTCAAGCTCAATATCGATACCAAGAGATCTAACCTCTTTGACCAATACGTTGAACGACTCTGGCATCCCCGGCTCCATTTTGTGATCGCCGTCTACGATGTTTTTATACATCTTAGTACGTCCTGCCACATCATCGGATTTAACGGTTAGCATTTCTTGCAAGGTATAAGCTGCACCATAAGCTTCTAGTGCCCATACTTCCATCTCTCCGAAACGCTGACCACCGAACTGAGCTTTACCACCAAGCGGCTGCTGTGTAACTAAGCTGTACGAACCAGTAGAACGGGCGTGCATCTTATCATCAACCAAGTGGTTCAACTTAAGCATGTACATGTAACCAACCGTTACTTGACGATCAAACTTATCGCCGGTACGACCGTTGTACAATGTCACCTGACCGCTATCATCCATATCAGCTAAGCGCAACAACGCTTTCACTTCAGCTTCTTTAGCACCATCAAATGCTGGAGTAGCCAATGGCACACCACCACGCAAGTTTCTCGCTAGCTCTAACAACTCATCATCGCTGAACGAATCTAAGTCTTCGTGCTTTGAGGTTTTCCAACCATCTAAGTCACTGTTATAGACCAGTTCTAAGAAAGCTCGCACTTCTTGGACTGTCTCAGCTTTTTCGCGCTCTACGGCTAACATAGCTTCAATCTTGCGACCTAGGCCTTTAGCTGCAGCTCCCATATGTGTTTCTAGGATCTGCCCGACGTTCATTCGCGACGGAACACCCAATGGGTTAAGCACGATATCGATAGTGTCGCCATTTTCATCGTAAGGCATGTCTTCAACCGGCATAATAACCGATACCACACCTTTGTTACCATGACGACCAGCCATCTTATCACCAGGCTGTAAACAGCGCTTAGTGGCAACATAGACTTTAATAATTTTAAGTACGCCAGGCGCTAAATCATCACCTGTCTGCAACTTAGTCTTATTATTTTCAAACTTTTTATCGAGCATTTCACGACTTTCTTCAAGTTGTGATTCTGCTAATTCTAGCTGTTCAGCAATTGACTCATCGCTAAGCCTAACTTTGAACCAGTCAGCTTTATTTAAGCTCGCTAAACACTCATCGGTAAGAATATCGCCTTTGGAAAGACCTGCACCACCTTCAACTTTCGCACCGAGTAGTACCGCATGCAAACGCTCGTAAGTAGTACTTTCGACAATCCGAGTTTCCTGCATAATATCTTTGCGAATAGCATCAAGCTGCGCTTTTTCTATATATAGAGCACGCTCGTCTTTGGTCACACCATCACGAGTGAAGACCTGTACATCGATAACTTTACCTTTAGTGCCGCCTTTAACACGCAGTGAAGTATCTTTAACATCCGAGGCTTTTTCACCGAAGATTGCACGTAGTAGCTTTTCTTCAGGAGTTAATTGCGTTTCGCCTTTAGGCGTCACTTTACCGACTAGAATATCACCGGGACCAACTTCTGCACCGATGTGCACAATGCCGGACTCGTCAAGTTTGGCCAGTGCAGACTCACCGACATTTGGGATGTCGCAAGTAACTTCTTCTGAACCGAGCTTAGTATCACGGGCA
Source organism: Oceanospirillales bacterium (assembly GCA_029027825.1). GTDB lineage: Bacteria > Pseudomonadota > Gammaproteobacteria > Pseudomonadales > Balneatricaceae > Rs1. The sequence goes on from CP093399.1 coordinate 3,762,351, forward strand.
ACACAGGTTAACTCCGAGATATGAATAGTAGTAAATCTGTCTTCTTCAAGTACTCGCTCAGAAATAAGAATCGAGTCTTCGAAGTTGTAACCATTCCAAGGCATAAATGCGATTCGCATGTTTTGCCCCAGCGCCAACTCACCCATATCAATGGATGGGCCATCTGCCATGATGTCACCGCGCTGTACGAGATCACCAGGTCTAACAATTGGCTTTTGGTTAATACAAGTGTTCTGGTTAGAACGCGTGTATTTAGTCAGATTGTAGATATCGACACCGGCATCGCTGCCCGTCATTTCTGCTTCGTTAGCACGAATAACAATCCGCGCCGCATCTACCGTCTCTACTATGCCGCCACGATCTGCACGAATACAAACACCTGAATCTCTGGCTACATAGCGCTCCATACCTGTTCCGACGACCGGCTTATCAGCACGTAGTGTCGGCACTGCTTGACGTTGCATGTTTGAACCCATCAAAGCTCTATTTGCATCATCGTGCTCGAGGAATGGAATTAACGCCGCTGCGATAGAGACAACCTGTCGTGGAGACACATCCATATAGGTTACATTTTCTGCAGGTGTAACAGTCGACTCACCTTGATGACGCACAGTAACCATTTCTTCAATGAAACGCTTATCTGCATCTAACGGCGCCGTCGCCTGAGCGATCACGTACTGACCCTCTTCGATAGCTGATAGATATTCAACATCGTCGGTGACTAAACCATCTACCACTTTGCGGTAAGGAGTTTCAATAAAGCCATAATGGTTAGTACGGGCATAAGTTGCCAGAGAGTTGATTAGACCGATGTTCGGCCCTTCAGGGGTCTCGATTGGGCAGACTCGACCATAGTGAGTAGCATGTACATCTCGCACTTCAAAACCGGCACGCTCACGCGTCAAACCACCTGGGCCTAATGCTGAAACACGACGTTTGTGCGTTACTTCTGATAGCGGGTTGTTCTGATCCATAAACTGAGATAACTGGCTTGAGCCAAAGAACTCTTTCACGGCAGCCGCTACCGGCTTGGCATTGATCAAATCTTGCGGCATCAAGTTATCGGCTTCCGCCATACTCAAACGCTCGCGGACCGCACGCTCAACGCGCACTAGACCAACACGGAATTGGTTTTCGGCCATCTCACCAACAGAGCGGATACGTCTGTTACCTAAGTGGTCGATATCGTCAACTATGCCTTTACCATTGCGAATATCGATCAATGTTTTAATCACATCAAGGATATCTTCGTTGTTCAGTACCGGTGAGCCTTTTTCAGAATCACGGCCTAGACGACGGTTGAACTTCATTCGACCAACCGCAGACATATCGTAGCGTTCGTCAGAGAAGAATAAGTTCTGGAACAAAGTCTCAGCTGACTCTTTAGTTGGCGGCTCACCCGGACGCATCATACGGTAAATTTCGACAAGTGCTTCAAGCGCACTACGTGTCGGGTCAACGCGCAAGGTAGTAGACATGAACGGACCATTGTCCAACTCATTACTGTACAACGTCTGGATAGCAGTGATACCCGCTTCAATCAGGGCATCTAGAACTTCTTCAGTTATTTCATCATTACAAGTAGCAACTAATTCACCAGTCGCTTCATCGATAATATCAGTCGCCAATGCTTTGCCGATCAGATATTCGCGAGGAACTTCTAGGAATTTCATACCTGCTTCAGACATCTTCTTGATTAAGCGTGGTGTAATACGACGACCCGCTTCTACAATCACTTTGCCTTTTGGATCTTTGATCTCAAAAGCCATAGTCTCGCCGCGTAAACGCTCTGGCGAAAGTTCCATCTGAATATCTTCTGCGCCGATTGTCCATTTGATTTTATCAAAGAACATATCCACGATATCTTGGGTCGAATAACCAAGCGCACGCAACAAAATGGTGGCTGGAAGCTTACGACGTCTATCAATACGTACGAACAAATTATCTTTAGGATCAAACTCTAAATCTAACCAAGATCCACGGTAAGGGATAATTCTTGCTGAATACAGCAGCTTACCAGAAGAGTGCGTCTTGCCTTTATCGTGATCAAAGAATACACCCGGAGAGCGATGCAACTGTGACACTATGACACGCTCAGTACCATTCACCACGAAAGTACCGTTATCAGTCATTAGAGGCATTTCGCCCATATAGACTTCTTGCTCTTTAATATCTTTTATCGCTTTGTTCGAAGATTCGCGATCATAGATAACTAAACGAACTTTAACCCGTAAAGGCGCAGCGTAAGTTATGCCACGTGACTGGCATTCTTTAACGTCAAAAATAGGTCTTCCCAAACGGTAGCCAACATATTCAAGAGCAGCATTGCCCGAATAGGAGACGATTGGAAATACAGATTTAAATGCCGCGTGAAGACCTTCTTCTTGTCTATCGCCCGCGTTTACTCCTTCCTGTAGAAAACGACGGTACGAGTCTAACTGTATCGCCAACAGGTAAGGCACATCCATAACTTCCAACAATTTGCTGAAATCTTTACGGATGCGTTTCTTCTCAGTGAATGTATATGCCATCAATTTTTCCCCAGCGTGTGCACCAAGTTGATCCGCAATCTAAAGGGGGGGCCTCTAGATTGACAAACCGTTATTTAGAAAAGAGATGTATCAAGTAAAGGCTTAAAAACATGTCTTTACTAAATAACGGAAAAAGGCCGGTGCCATTTGGCACCAGCCATTTTAACAATCAGTCAGAATAAATCTGCTGATTTAAGCAAAAGTATAATTACTTAAGCTCTACAGAAGCACCAGCTGCTTCTAACTCTGCTTTAAGAGTTTCAGCTTCTTCTTTGCTTGCGCCTTCTTTAATAACTGAAGGAACGCCGTCTACAAGACCTTTAGCGTCTTTAAGACCTAAACCAGTCGCTGCGCGAACTGCTTTGATTGTAGAAACTTTCTTCTCGCCAGCACTTGTTAGTACTACGTCAAATTCAGTTTGCTCAGCAGATGCTTCAGCGTCGCCGCCTGCAGCAGGTCCAGCAACAGCAGCAGCTGATACGCCAAACTTTTCTTCCATAGCAGTTACTAATTCAGCAACATCCATTACAGACATTTCAGCTACAGCATTGATGATATCTTCTTTAGTCAGAGACATGACTTATATTCCTAATAATTGAGCAGTACTGCTCGTTTAAACTTTAATTTAGCGTAAAAAGTTAAGCAGCTTGCTCTTCTTTTTGATCGCGAATAGCGGCGATAGTACGAACAAGTTTCCCAGCGGAAGCTTCTTTCATTACTCTCATCATCATTGCGATTGCTTCGTCGTAAGTTGGCAAGCTTGCCAACATACCGATGTCCACCTGCGCGCCTTCAAAGGCTGCAGATTTTAGCTCAAATTTGTCATTTCCCTTAGCGAAACCCTTAAGGATTCTAGCGCCAGCACCTGGATGCTCATTAGAAAATGCAATAATTGAAGGACCAACTAATGAATCAGAAACACATTCAAAAGCAGTTCCTTGCAATGCACGCTTTGCCAACGTATTACGAACTACACGCAACCAAACACCGTTTTCACGGGCTTCTTTACGTAGTGCAGTCATATCCCCAACGCTTACGCCTCGAGAATCCGCAATAACAGCAGATAATGCATTTTGAGCAGCTTCTTGGACTTCAGCAACGATCGCTTTTTTATCTTCTAGTCCTAATGCCACAATAAACTCCTAAAAAAACCTTTCGGTCATTTATACAAACCAAGTTTGGTTTGTTATCGAGTACGGTGGTACTCACCGTCTGCGCAGGCCAGCTCTCGCTATTAAGAAAGCATATAAACAAAGTTTTTATACTTTCACCTGCGGTCTTTAACGGTCTTCGTCTCTGTCTAGCAGAGGGTGAAGACCCTCAAAAAACCTTTTCCAAGTTTTTACACTTGAAGTATCAATTAGATATCCAAAGATGTCTGATCGATTAGTAGCCCTGGACCCATAGTTGAGGACAGTACTATTTTCTTTAAATATATGCCTTTAGCAGAAGCCGGCTTAAGCTTTTTCACTTCGGCAACTAGTGCTTCAATGTTGCCTTTAATAGCATCAGCAGTGAAATCGATTTTGCCGATTCCAGCGTGAATGATACCATTTTTGTCAGTACGAAAACGCACCTGACCAGCTTTTGCATTTTTGATAGCAGTCACTACGTCTGGTGTAACAGTACCGACTTTAGGGTTAGGCATTAAACCACGTGGGCCTAAAATCTGACCCAATTGGCCAACAACGCGCATTGCGTCTGGAGTAGCGATAACTACGTCGAAATTCATTTCGCCGCCTTTAATCGCTTCCCCTAAGTCTTCAAAGCCTACGATATCAGCGCCGGCAGCTTTGGCTTTTTCAGCGTTTTCACCCTGTGCAAACACAGCAACACGTACATCTTTGCCTGTTCCGCCTGGCAGCACAGTTGATCCACGAACTACTTGATCAGATTTACGAGGATCAACACCCAAGTTTACTGCAAGCTCGATAGACTCTTTAAATTTAACTGCTGAAACATCAGCCAATATCGCTACTGCATCAGTAATTGAGTAAGCTTTACCCGGTACAATTTTAGCGTTAATCGCTTTTACGCGCTTAGTTAGCTTAGCCATTATTCGTCACCCTCAACAAGTATACCCATGCTGCGAGCTGAACCAGAGATAGTTCTAACCGCTGCATCCATATCTGCGGCGGTCAAATCTGCCATCTTAGCAGTCGCGATTTCTTCTAACTGAGCGCGAGTAACAGTACCCACTTTCTCTGTGTTAGGACGACCTGAACCACTCTTAAGACCAAGCGCTTTCTTTAACAGAATTGACGCTGGCGGAGTTTTAGTTATAAAAGTAAAGCTGCGATCAGCATATACTGTAATAACAACAGGAATTGGCATTCCCGGCTCATTGGATTGTGTAGCCGCATTAAATGCCTTACAAAATTCCATAATATTAACACCCTGCTGTCCAAGAGCTGGACCAACTGGTGGACTAGGGTTCGCCTGTCCGGCTTTAACTTGCAGCTTGATATAAGCTGTGATCTTCTTAGCCATTTTAACTCCTAATGGGTCAAACGCCTTGCGGCTTCCCGTTCTCTATAGACAAAGAATCCCCACCTTCAAAATGAGGGCAGGGATCTTAGTGAATCAGTACTCTTTAAACCTTTGAAACCTGACCAAATTCAAGCTCAACAGGTGTCGATCTACCAAATATCAAGACCGCCACTTTCATCTTATTCTTTTGATAATCCACTTCTTCAACAGTACCGTCAAAGTCTTTAAATGGACCGTCGTTAACTCGCACTATTTCGCCCGGCTCAAACACTGTCTTAGGACGCGGAATATCTTCGCTACCGCTTCTAACTCTAGACAACATTTCGTCAGCTTCGTGCTTTGAAATAGGTGCTGGCTCATCGCGCTTACCGCCAATAAAACCTAACACTCGGTCAGTATGTTTAACTAACTGCCAAGTATCATCGTTCATCTCCATTTCTATGAAGACATAACCTGGATAAAACTTACGCTCTGATCTGCGCTTTTTACCGTCTCTTATTTCGACAACTTCCTCAGAAGGCACCAAAATCTCACCGAACAGATCTTCCATACCATTACTTTCGATACGATCTTTCAGCGATGCAACTACGCGCTTTTCGTAGTTAGAGTAAGCATGAATAATATACCAATTCTTCGCCATAACTTTCGCCCTAACCAATTATACTAGAGACAACCCAACCAAGGAAGGTATCTAAACCCCACAGCAGGAAGCCAATTATAATAACCACACCAACAACCATCATCGTTGTCTGACCCGTCTCTTGACGAGTTGGCCAAACCACTTTACGAATTTCGTTTTTAGCTTCCTTCATGTGCGTTACAAAAGCCGCACCTTTAGCTGTCTGGAAAGCTACGAAACCAGCCACACCTGCAATCAACAACAGAGCAACTACACGATAAAGCAAAGATTGATCAGCGTAGAATGAGTTACCTACAACACCTGCCGCCACTAAAGCGACAACCACCAACCATTTCAAACCATCGAGTTTAGACCCACTTGCTTCAATCTTTGAACTCACGTCTTATGCCTCTAAAAATGGTGATAATTAATGTTCTAGATACTACTTATTTTTCTATCTATCTTCAGATGCCATTCTTGATTAAGAATGGCAGGCCAGGAGGGACTCGAACCCACAACCTGCGGTTTTGGAGACCGCTGCTCTGCCAATTGAGCCACTGACCTACTAAAAACAAGGATGCGCATTATACTCACAGCCTTGATTTTTCACAAGATAAAATTGCTTTTATTTCACAGCAACTCTATCTTAGCAATCACCAATATTACTTAGTGATTTTTGAAACAACACCAGCACCAACAGTACGGCCACCTTCACGGATAGCGAAGCGTAAACCTTCTTCCATCGCGATCGGGTTAATTAGCTCTACAACCATCTTAACGTTATCGCCAGGCATAACCATTTCAACGCCTTCAGGCAATTGAACATCACCAGTGATATCGGTAGTACGGAAGAAGAACTGTGGACGGTAACCTTTAAAGAAAGGCGTATGACGACCACCTTCATCTTTACTTAGTACGTACACTTCGCCTTCAAAGCCAGTGTGCGGAGTAATTGATCCTGGAGCTGCAAGTACTTGTCCACGCTCAACATCTTCGCGCTTAGTACCACGCAATAGTGCACCAATGTTCTCGCCAGCACGACCTTCGTCAAGCAACTTACGGAACATTTCAACACCAGTACAGGTGGTCTTAACTGTATCGCGAACACCAACAATTTCTACTTCAGAACCGGTATTAACGATTCCGCGCTCAACACGACCAGTTACAACAGTGCCGCGACCAGAGATAGAGAAAACATCTTCGATAGGCATCAAGAATGCACCGTCGATAGCACGCTCTGGTAATGGGATGTATGTATCTAGCGCTTCGATAAGCTTCTTAACAGCAGTTGTACCTAGTTCGTTCTCATCTTCGCCGTTTAGTGCCATTAAAGCAGATCCAGCGATGATTGGTGTATCATCACCAGGGAAATCGTACTGATCTAATAGCTCGCGAATTTCCATTTCAACTAGCTCTAGCATCTCGTCGTACTCTTCAGTACCAACGCCGCCACAATCTTCTGCAAGAAGATCAGCTTTGTTTAGGAAAACTACGATGTATGGAACACCAACCTGACGTGAAAGCAAGATGTGCTCACGCGTTTGCGGCATAGGACCATCGGTCGCGCCACAAACTAAAATACCACCGTCCATTTGCGCAGCACCGGTAATCATGTTTTTAACATAATCGGCGTGACCTGGGCAATCTACGTGAGCATAGTGGCGAGTAGCCGACTCATACTCAACGTGTGAAGTTGAGATAGTGATACCGCGCTCACGCTCTTCAGGCGCATTATCGATACCATCAAAAGCAACAGCTTCGCCGCCGTATACTTCTGAGCAGACACGGGTAAGTGCTGCTGTTAATGTTGTTTTGCCGTGGTCAACGTGGCCAATAGTACCAACGTTAACGTGCGGCAAGTTACGCTCAAATACTTGCTTAGCCATCGCTTTATCTCAACTGTTTAATTGTATTACATACAAAAAAGGCAGACATATCACTATATCTACCTTAGAAAATTTGGAGCTCATAGGCGGAATTGAACCGCCGACCTCGCCCTTACCAAGGGCGTGCTCTACCCCTGAGCTACATGAGCAAAATCTCTTTTGAACACTTATCAAGCATTCAGCACGAAATTGGAGCGGGTAGTGGGAATCGAACCCACCTCATCAGCTTGGAAGGCTGAGGTAATAGCCACTATACCATACCCGCATATCGTAAATTAAATGGTGGTGGGAGGTGGATTCGAACCACCGAAGCTTACGCGTCAGATTTACAGTCTGATCCCTTTGGCCACTCGGGAACCCCACCAGCAATTTAATTTTACTTCACTTCAATCATTTAACTTAATAAATGGTGCCGACACCAAGAGTCGAACCCGAGACCTACTGATTAAAAGTCAGATGCTCTACCAACTGAGCTATGTCGGCACTGCATCGAAGTGGCGCACATAGTACTCAGCACTATTGTTTGATGCAACCCCTTATTCCATTTATTTTCGTTTTTAGCGATGTTTTATTTTATTTTTTAAAACAACGTTCAAAAAACCAACAATCCTAGCGCTAACAACTGCGTTTCCACCTAAGCGCAGCCAATAAAAGACCTCTATCCGCTACCTGCAGCATTCTAACCTTTTATATAAACTTTCGATCTAGCGTAGCCAATTAAGATACCTACACCAGATTGCTTTAAGCACTGTTTAGCTTTTCGCATAGACAACCAATAGACAAAAATTTTCTAACCAGCTTATTCGATAAAAGCAAAACCTTGCAGCACCAGCTCAGGCAAGTAGATAACATTATCACCTTCGATATAGTTCTTCAGCACTGCTGAATCACCACCTGTCAGCAACAGCAGACCTTCTTTTTGTTGCATTTTGCGCTGCAACTTTTCAAGCACAGCCACCGCCATCAACAAGCAACCATTTGCAACACTTGACTGCGTATCAACGCCAAGCTGAAGATCAGCTTGAATAGCAGCACTACTGACTTTTGCGGTATTTTTTAACAGCGCCTGCTGCATCAGCCTCAAGCCGGGCAGTATATAACCTCCTATATGCACCCCGCTGGCCGTGACAAACTCTAGATTGATAGCACTGCCACAGTCGGCGATACAGAGCTCTTGCCTTGGATAGAGGCTTGCCGCCGCAATCGATGCCAACCAGCGATCTGCACCCATTTTTTCTGGCACAGCATAACTATTAGTGACTCCCGCGCACTGCGCTTGGACAGTAAAATACTCAGCTCTCACTCCCCACAAACCATCAACCAAGGCACTGATCTGCCGATTAACAATATCACTAACCACACTGCAAACGCTTACCTTTACGACCACTAATTTGGCGATATCATTAAACATCTCCGCATCTAGCTCTTTTTGCGTCTGACTGACGCCCCGCACCACAACCATTGCGCCACAGACCAGCCGCCATTTGCAATAACTATTACCTAAGTCTATCTCAAGATTATACCCGATCATCTGGCGACACTAGTTTGCGCACGCTAATTTCGCCGCCGTGAAAAGCCTCATTCTTGCCATAGCGCTCCAGCAACAGCGCTCCCTGCTGATTAACCCCTCGGCAAATCCCTTCAATTTCTGAATTATTGGTCAGTAACTTCACGTAACTATCCTGGAAAGCATGATACTTATGCCAAGCATCAATGAAAGCTACAAAACCCCGCTCGCGGAATACTCTTAAATTAACCAGCAACTGACCCACTACACTAGCCAGCAACTTATTTCTATCGATAGAACGATCGACAATACTCTGCAAGTCAACCCAGGGCTGGTCTATTTGTCGAGCTTGCGCTGAAGCAGCATTCATCTTTACATTCAGACCCGCGCCTATCACCACTGAAACATCTCCGGACGTATCCCCTTGCATTTCTATTAGAATACCGGCCAATTTTTTCTCTTTAAAGAGCAAGTCATTTGGCCATTTCAATGTCACACCTTGAACACCCACCTTGGACAAGCCTTGCACAATCGACAAACCCACCATCAAACTTAAACCTTCTATTGCCGCAACTCCTCCCGTAAAGCTCCACATTAATGAAAAGTATAAATTAGTAGCCACCGGACCCAACCAAGCTCTACCCCGACGCCCGCGACCTGCACTTTGATACTCAGCCAAATACAAAGCACCATGGTTATGCTCTTGAATATTCCTCAGCGCCATCAAATTTGTGGAATCGGTAAATGTATTTAACTCTATGTGCTTGAGGTTTTTACCCACCTGACTCCCTAGCAGGACTTTGATCTTATCAATTTCTAACAAGTCTAATCCGTCCGGCAGCCTATAACCACGCCCTCTGACACTATATACCTCAACACCGTATTCCTGCAGTGCTTGCATCTGTTTCCAAACAGCACTGCGACTTAAACCCAAAGCGACACCTAGAGAAGTTCCCGAATGAAACTTTCCGTCGGCAAGAATTTTAAGCAGCGCGAGATCAACCATCAGACGATCTTCTTATAAGTAACAAAACTATATGAATATGGATTGCTGTCATCCGCAACACAATCTTGACGACTTTGCTCTGCATACAAACTGTAATCAACACTGGGAAAAAATGCATCACCCTCAATCACAGCATTGACCTCTGTAATATACAAAGTATCCACCATCGGCATTGCTTGTTGATAAATTTGCGCCCCACCTATCACCATCGCTTCACTGACGCCATCTTTATCACAAACGACTTTAGCTAATTCAAGCGCTTCATCTAAACTATTAACTACCTGCACTCCAGCGGGGTTGTACGCCGCATCTCTAGTGATCACAATATTACTGCGATCCGGGAGCGGCCTACCGATAGATTGATAGGTTTTTCGACCCATAATAACTGGCTTACCCATAGTTACTTGCTTGAAATATTGTAAATCTTTCGGTAATTTCCAAGGGAGGGCATTATCAATTCCTATTACCCTATTGGTTGATTGAGCGACAATAATAGCCAATTTCATAATTTTACCTCACCTTTCGTACTTGCAAATAAGCACATTCATTTTATTAAGCCGGACTGAAAATTGCCTACGTACGACAACCAAATTTTTACGGTACTTTAACCAACAAATAACCACTACAGGCATAACTTCGGCTAAATATCGTTCAACATAAGCCTGAATCATTATTTTCCAAGCAGTGTTTAACATAAGCGTCTGATACACTCCGACGCACGGATTCAGAGCAGCGAAAGCCGCTGTTTCCCTCAGCTTGATAGCTCACCTAAATATTTATAAAACATGATACTAAAAATCGATCTCCGCTACGATCAATTACTCAAAAAGCAAATACCCACCATTCACACTATTTTTCGAAAAAACGACTAGCTCAATCGGTGAAGTAATATATATTACAGAGGCAACAATCAGAAACTTATAGCACATTGGATAGCAGAGAAACAAAATGAGCCGACCGACCTTAGAGAAAGCGCCTAGCCACATTAGATTAGCCGTTGATTTAATTCAATTACTTGAAGAAGCAGAGATAGCCCCGAGCACTTCTATTTTAGCACTTGAAATCGTATTACAAGACATGCGTCGCAAAACAAGTATAGAAAACACAGCCTTGTAAGTTGCAGACTGATCCAGATGGATCAACTCTACATGCCAACATCGCTGGTTGCTTTATTTCTAGAGACCTCTGCATAACTACTGCGCTCGGCAATACGGCGTTAAAAACCGGCTCAACATGCTCATTTACACCAGTAAATCCCGCTATTTCGCCGGTTTTTGCCTTGTCTTACCTTCGCTCGCAACGTTATGCAGAGGCCTCTTCTAATTGATTACTGCAAATTATCTCGCTAACTGACCGATAACTAAAACTAGCATTAACGGAATAATCTCACACCGAAAAGGGATAGGCGATCGGATCGTGATATTGATACCCCGTGACTTCAAAATCTGCCAATGTCACCCAAGTTTCAAGATCTTCCAAGCTCTTAATATCTGGGTTAATCATTAGTTTTGGTGCCGCAAACGGTTCACGCTGCAATTGCACTTTTTCCATCAACTCTAATTGATCTTCGTAAATGTGGGCATTGACTATTTTGTGATAGGCCTTACCCGCCTTGTGACCGGTTATTTGGGCGATCAAAGCCAGCAAAGTAAACACCTGAATTTGATTGAAATTTTGACCGAGCGGCACGTCGCATGAGCGCTGCGAAGAGCTCAAATATAGACTATCTCCCAACAGAGAAAATGTGTGAGTGTGCATACAGGGACGCAGACAGCCCAAATGAAACTCTCCCGGGTTGTAAAAAGAGAGTATTTCTCCGCGGTCATCGACACCTTTTGCCAAGTTATCGACAATTTTACGCAGCTGATCAATCTCACCGCCATCTGGCTTCAACCATGATCGACCCTGCACCCCGTACACACGCCCCATATCATCTTCACCCCGACGATAAGGACTTGCCAGCCAAACAGCATTTTGATTGGCATTTGCATTCCAGGTATTACAGCCAATGGCCCGAAACTGCGCCGCATTATCGTACCCTCGCAAGTAACCTAGCAATTCAGCGATAGCTGCTTTCCAGTAACTTTTTCGAGTAGTCACCAAGGGAAATTGATTGGCGGCCACATTGTACTCAAGATCGGCATTAATCACGGTCAAACAGCGCTTGCCAGTTCTCGAGTTTTCGACCCACACTCCCTCGTCAACAATCCGCCGACATAAATCTAAATACTGCTGCACTTTAAGCTCCTGATCGCTGTTTAGCGGACTGACTTTGATAGGCGTACAACATTAACGCACATCCGATGATGATCATCGGCAAAGACAACAGCTGTCCTTTAGTCAACCAGCCGAAGGCAACGAAACCTATATGCGCATCCGGCTCTCGATAGATCTCCACTATACTTCTAAAAACACCGTACAAGATCAAAAACAACCCTGACACAGCAAAGGCCGGCCGCGGCTTACTGGAGTAAATCCAGATAATCGCAAACATCACCACACCTTCTAAAAATGCCTCATACAGCTGCGAGGGATGCCTTGCCAGAGCGTCTATCTTAGGAAAGACCACTGCCCAGGAGACATCGGTTGCCCTGCCCCAAAGCTCTCCCCCGATAAAATTACCGATGCGCCCGGCGCCGAGACCAATTGCCACGAGTGGCACTACAAAATCAGCCATTTTCGATAGCGATTTATGATGCTTTAAACCGAACAGCCAAAGCGCGACAATCACACCTAGCATACCGCCGTGAAAAGACATCCCTCCCTCCCACACTTTAAACAGCCACAGCGGAGACTCTAGGAAACGATCAAAATTATAGAATAATACATAGCCGAAGCGACCACCGAGCACGACCCCGACCGCCCCCCAAAAAATAAAATCAGAGACTTGCTCTCTGCTCCAACCAGAATTTTCTTGATCAGCTCGATAATTACCTAATAGCAATGCCGCGGCGAAGCCGATTAGATACATTAATCCATACCAGTGAATTTGAATAAACCCCAAATCCAAAGCTACCGGGTCAATATTGTGCACCCACATAAAAAATAGTCCCTACATAGTAAGTTGATTAAATCCAAGCAGTGATAATTTACAGCCCTATCTTACAGTATCTAAAGAGTATGCAGCCATCATATTGACTGATTACCGCACTTTATTACACGTTAAAAAATATGCTGAAGTTCAATGTTTTTACTGGACTTGAGCTATGTGTTCGATCACTTTTTCCTACCGACAACGCCCTAAATCCCCGCTCATTTCAACAGCCAGCGGCGATGACCGAACATCCACACTCGGGTTGATAGGAAAAAACTAGTGCCAGGACTATGCGGCCTGTGCAACGCAACATTGAACACCCCTGGCCAAAACTGTTCGCCGCAAAACAAGAGATCGCAACACTGATTAAAAGTGCTCACATAAACATAGACATAGACACTTTAAGCAATCTCTTAAATAATGAGTATATTGCACCAGACCACCTTCTGCCGAATACTGGCATTGCCGAAGCTTGGGGAAAACCTTATCAGCGCAGCTCATCCAAACATCAAAATGGAACAACCTTGAACCATGGGATTCGTTACGACACTTCAGGAGCTATCGGTGAGCCTGGTTTTACATTAACTTCGACAGTCATTGGTAGCAGCATTGCTATTGATTAATTTTTCTAACCCCATAGCAATCAAGGACCGGTCAATTTCTCTCTTGATCTGCCCGGAGTCACTGAGTCGCAACACCTGCCGCAGCATTTCTGAGACTTGCGAAAAATCACTACTTCTGATCGCCGCTTTAATTTTCGGTAAATTATTGGCATTCATCGATAAATAATCATAGCCCATCGCCATCAACAGCAAAGCTCCTGCTGGCTCTGCGGCAATTTCACCACAAATAGACACTTTAACTTGCTCTTTGTGTGCTTCTTTTACAATGAATTTTAACGCTTGTAGTACTGCAGGGTGATAGCTACTATAAAGTGAGGCCACTCGAGGATTATTGCGATCTACAGCCAACAAATATTGAGTGAGATCGTTTGAGCCAACCGAAATGAAATCTACGTGCCGAGCAAACACCCTGGTCAAATACAAAGCAGCAGGTACTTCAATCATCACGCCAATCGGCGGCCGCTTCACCGCGACACCCTCTTCACAAAGCTCCATCACCGCTTGATCAATTAAGGCAATTGATTCAGTCACCTCATTGATGCTAGTTACCATCGGCAACATAATCCGTAAGTTGCCGAAATTCACGTTCGCCTTGAGCATGGCTCTAATTTGCACTAAAAATATATCGGGATGATCCAAGGTTACCCGAACACCTCGCCAGCCCAAAAATGGATTTTCTTCTTCAATCGGGAAATAGCTTAACGATTTATCACCGCCAATATCAAGGGTACGCATGGTCACCGGTCGCGGCGCAAAGGCTTCAAGCTGTTTAGTATATATTTGCGTTTGCTCTTGCTCAGAGGGGAACACATTGCGAATCATGAAAGGAATTTCGGTACGATACAGACCTATTCCCTCCGCTCCTTTGTCTAAAGAGCGCTGTACATCCGCAATCAGACCAGTATTCACCCATAAAGGTATACTAACGCCATCCAATGTTTGAGCAGGCAATAATTTCAAACAATCGAGTTCAGCTTCTTGCTCAAGCTCTGCTTGTAATTGCGCTCGGTAAATATCTAACAGCTCTTGAGATGGGTTTAAATATAACCTGCCTGAGTGCCCGTCTAGCACTACCACTCGCCCATTCAGCTTTTTGTAAGGTAAATCAATGGCTCCCATCACTGTGGGGATCCCCATCGAACGTGCTAAAATGGCGGCATGAGAGTTGCCTGATCCTTTTACAGACACCAATCCCGACAGGTGGTCGGTCGCTATTTCGCCGAGCATCGCAGGAGATAGCTCTTCCGCTACTAAAATACTACCCTCTGCAAACTCTATGGACTGAGGACCTTCTTCCTCTTGTAAATAAGTCAATATTCGACGCCCTAAATCTCGAATATCTGAAGCTCTTTCTTTGAGGTATGGATCATCCATCCGGTCAAATTGCCGCGTGTGCTCAAGGATCACAGAACTAAGCGCCCACTGAGCGCAACTACCGGCCTGGATGCGTTTGACAATTTCCCCCGCTAGGGAGTTATCTTCCAGCATGCGTAAATACACATCAAACAGCGCTTGTTCTTGTTCTCCTAGTTTGTCAGCGAGACGCGCGCTAGCAGTTCGCACATCATTACGCACGTACTCGAGAGCCACTTCAAATAACTTAACTTCACTGACAGTATCTGCTATTTCTCGCTCGGCTACAGAATCCAATTCTGCAGATTGTGAAACAATGACCATATTGCCGATGGCGATACCGGGAGCCCCAGATACTCCAATAAAACAGCGGTCATGTTTTGGCTTTTCCTTCAGCTGAGTTTTTGATACAGCGGTGCTGGCTTCTGCCTGAATGATAATACCAGCAAGCTGTGCGGATACGGTGACCAGAAAAGACTCTTCAATTTCCTTATAACGCCTACCATCAAACTGCTGAATAACCAGCACCCCTAAAACATCTCTTTGGTAGATGATAGGAACACCCAAAAAAGAATGATAACGCTCTTCGCCTGTGCCAGGGATAAAACAATAAGATGGGTGCTGTTCTATATCATCAGTATTAACAGGCTCTGCTCGATTGGCAACTAAGCCAACTACGCCTTCTGATTCAGACAAACTACTACCGATTGATTCTTGATGCAGACCTTCTGAAGCTCTTAAAACCAGCCGCTGACTGACCTCATCTTTAAGATATATGGAGCAAACTTGAGTTTGCATTCCCTCTTGGATTCTACGCACAATCAGTTTTAGAACGTCCTCTAAATCAGGTTCCGCCCTAACTTCTGTCACAATTTTGCGTAACAACTTAAGCATTAAACAATCCTTTTTTTCAATAAAAGCCTATATTCAATCAGTATTACCTGAATCAGTGATTTCACTGCACCACATAGCGCAAGTTCTTACTCACTTTAAGAGGCTTTTGCATAACTTACCCAGAGGGCATGATAACTGCGCTCGGTAATACGGCGCTAAAAACCGGCTCTATATGCTCATTTACACCAGTAATACCCATAAACAGGGGCACACTGACTCCGCTATCTCGCCGGTTTTTGCCTTGTCTTATCTTCGCTCGCAACGTTATGCAAAGGTCTCTTTAAACCACAAATTCAGGTATTATCGATCAATCGAGACAACTTAGGCGATAATTCCTTCATCGCCTTGCGATATACCTCGCGTTTAAATGAAATAACTTGCCCTAGAGGATACCAATAACTTACCCAACGCCATCCATCAAATTCAGGCAAGTTAGTTGCATTTATATCTACTGCATCATCGTTACTTAATATTTTTAGTAAGTACCATTTTTGTTTTTGGCCTATACAAACAGGAAGAGAGTTGTACCTGATCATTCGCTTGGGTAACCTATACCTTAGCCAACCTCGAGTAACTGCTATGATTTCAAAATCTTTCGCAGTTAATCCTATCTCTTCTTCCACCTCTCTGAACATCGCTTGTTCTGGGGTTTCACCTTGATTTATCCCTCCCTGAGGGAACTGCCAAGATGTCTGGCCAATTCGCCGTGCCCATAACACTTGTCCCTGCGAGTTTGCCAAAATGATACCGACATTTGGTCTGAACCCGTCTGAATCTATCACCACATAATCCCTAAAATTCTTTCAGCTATTGTTCCACACATCAGAGCTGGTGCAAATAGCTAAGCTTAAATCCGTCCTAAATCATTGTTGTTTTTTTAACTTTTATTTGTATTACGCACTTAACAACAGAATTTCAGGTAAGATAACCGCAACTAACCAGTAGCCGAATCAGTGCTTTCACGATACTACACAGCACAAGTTCTTGATTCTACAGAGGTTAGAAAAACACCTACTGCACCTATCTTGACGCAGTTAAAAATTTTCAATTCTACCCAAAAATCAATATTTTACATATTTCATTAACTTTCAAACCATGGATTCATGGTAATACTTTGCTTCTTTTATTTTCATTTAGTTAAGGACATTTCAATGGCACTGGCAATTTTTGACTTAGACAACACATTAATCAATGGCGACAGTGATCATGCTTGGGGCGAGTTCCTCTGTGAAAGAGGGATTGTCGATGTCGATGTCTATCGGCAGGCAAACGATCATTTTTATCAACAATATGTTGATGGCAGCATGGATATTGATGAGTTTTTAAGCTTTGCTTTAAAGCCATTACAAGACTTTAAAATGGAGCAGCTTAAGCAGTGGCACAGCGAATTTATGATCGAAAAGATTGAACCAATGATGCAGCCGAAAGCTCTACAAAAATTATCAATGCACCGCGATCAGGGTGACTTTATCCTAATCATCACTGCCACTAATCTTTTTGTCACCGCTCCGATCGCCGCTTTTCTCGAAGTTGATGATATTATAGCGACTGCTCCAGAAGTGATTAACGGGGAATATACCGGAAAATATTTAGGAACCCCCTGCTTTCAAGCTGGAAAAATTACACGTTTACAGCAATGGCTCGCAAACAATTCACACCAATTAAAAGGCAGCTTTTTTTACAGCGATTCACGTAATGACCTGCCTTTATTAGAAATTGTAGATCATCCAGTTGCGGTAGATGCAGACCCTTATTTAACTAAAGTTGCTCAGCAAAATGGCTGGCCTATTATTAGTTTTAAAGAATAACCATCGGCTTTGCAGCCATTAATTTGGCTGCCAAACCGGGATTTTTCTCAAAATCTGCGTCAATCCCGATCGGTGCTTATAGTTGATTTCATTGGCAATCAAATCGAACAACAGCAACTTTATTAGTCAGTGCCATCCGTAAATCAATCAAAAAATTTAACGACTACCCCCTTGCTCCCTCCCTTTGCCGAGGTTATCCTCTAGGCTCTTTCTACAACTGACCAAAGTTATGACTCTAAAGAATATATTACCACTGACACTACAAACCCGACTGCTACTTGCACTGTGTGCTACCGCTTTAATACAGGCATTGCTGTTAGGTGGTTATGCCTTACAACACTTAGCTTCCAGCCTTGAAGAGCAAATTGGTCAAAGAGCCTTGCAGATGGCCAAAGGTGTCGCGACTCAGCCGGAAGTACGGATCGGCGTGCAACAGCGAAATAGTCGAAATTTACAAAAATTAGCTGAGCGTATTCGTCTTAATAGTGACGCTAGGTTTGTAGTCATAGGTACAATTGACGGCATCCGACTATCACATCCAGTTCCCGAGCGCATCGGCAAACCGATGAAAGGTGGTGACAACTACCGCGCTTTAAAGCTCGGAGAATCATATGTATCCAAAGCAGTTGGCACCTTGGGCCCCTCTATTAGAGGCAAAACCCCAATATTAGATGAACGCGGAGAAATCATCGGTTTAGTATCCGTGGGATACATGCTGAACAATGTCAGCATGACAATCTACCGCTATCAAGCCAGTATTATCGTCGCTATTCTTGTCGGTTTAATTTTCTCTGTGCTCGCAGCACTGCGTATAACCAGCTACTTTAAAAAAGCAATTTTTGGCTTAGAACCGGAGCAAATTGCGCGATTATTCCAAGAGTATAACGCCACCTTAGAAAGTGTCCGTGAGGGGATTATAGCAGTCAATACCGAGGGTACTATTATCACCTTTAACCCTGAAGCAGTCAGACTGTTTGGCTTAACCGAGGGAGAGAGCCTAAAAGGCAAACACTTGAGTGATATTTTACCTAATAGCACTATGCTAAGCTTGCTAGAGACCGGAGAATCCCAATTTGACAGAGAAATATATCGTAACAACAATGTGCTGGTCGCCAACAGAATTCCGATCTTCGATGGAGAGACGCCCGTAGGTGTTGTTTCCAGTTTTCGTCTAAAAGATGAATTAGACAGGGTTAGCCAACGCCTAACAAAATCGGAACAATACACCCAAACCTTGCGCAGCCAAACACATGAATACGCCAATAAATTAAACACTATAGCCGGATTAATTGAACTGGGCGCCAACAAACAAGCTTTAGAATTAATCAGCAGTGAAACCCAAGCACAACAGGCGCTAATCCATCTATTAGTGAATGCCGTTGAAGACCCCGTATTATCAGGCTGCATAATCGGCAAGTTCAACCGGGCTAGAGAAATGGGATTAAATTTAATCCTAGACGACGAAAGCACGATAGGCGCACTGCCTAAACATATAAAACCTGAACAAATTATTACTGTGTTGGGAAATTTACTGGATAATGCCTATGAAGCCTCCTTAAAAACCCAAGCGGCCTCGATCTATTTATCGATGACAGACATAGGCAAAGATATCATCATCGAAGTTGAAGATAGAGGGCCCGGCATTTCTACCGAGGTAGAGCAGCAGATTTTCACCCAAGGTTATAGTAGTAAAGACGAAGGCGGACATGGATGGGGACTGTATTTAGCCAAGCAGATAGTGACTTTACTGGAGGGCAGCATTCAAATTTCTAAACCGAACGAGGGCGGGACCAGAATAACCTTATTTTTACCTAAGGAACTTAAAAACAATTCACAGACCCCCACAGCTTATAGAGAAGAGCGAGACTAAATGCGTGTATAGAATTTAATCAAGCAAAACATCGTAACAATTTCTTTTATTTGTATTTATCTTGCCTTTCTATGCAGTTTTATGCGAAAGTTTCCCCATATTATTACCTGAAAACTGATTACAGAGCGAGCACAGAGTGTAAGATGTTGGTTTAACAGTGGAATTGGATAATTTTAACTGCACCCATAGGTGCAGTAGATGTTTTTCTAACCGCTGTATAATCAAAAGCTTATCCTAAGTTGCGCAGTGAAACCACTGATTCAGGCATTAACCATATACCCTAATTTAGGTGATCAAAAAATGAGTGACATCAGTATTGTTATTGCTGAGGACGATCATAAAATCGCAGAAATCCAACGTCGCTTCATCGAGCGAATAGACGGGTTTGAAATCCTCGGAATTGCACACACAACAATTGATGCTCAAGACATGATAGAAGTACTAGAGCCTGATCTATTATTACTAGATATTCACTTCCCTGAAGGGAATGGTTTAGAGCTACTAAGAGAGATCCGCCGCAGTAAAAGCACTAGCGATGTTATCTTAATCACTGCGGCAAAGGATGTTAATAGTTTAACCGAAGCACTGCACAGTGGAGTATTCGATTATATTTTAAAACCTTTAGTATTTGATCGCTTGCAAACAGCGTTACACAATTACCGCGATCACAGCAAAAAACTTCAAGCACTAGAGAATCAAAGCACCAAAGGACTGGATCAATCAACTGTTGACCAGTTATTACCGCGCAACCTACTATCACAAAAAAACATACATAACTCAAATTTACCCAAGGGGATCGATCCGCTAACTTTAGAAAAAATTCGTAATATATTTTCCAGTTCAACTTCTGGGCACACTGCAGAACAAATGGGAGAATTAGTAGGCAGCAGCCGCACCACCGCCAGACGCTATTTAGAATATTTAGTGAGCAATTCAGAGCTGATTGCTGATGTTAGTTATGGCTCAGTAGGTAGGCCAGAGCGCTTATACCTTAGAACTAGCTTAAATGATTAACCCGTAACTTCGCATCTGCCAAATATTGGTTATATTACAATCCGTAGCGAGCATGAATACTTTGAAAGATCCCATTTTCCTGAATTATTTTTAAGCCCTTATTGAAGGTTTTTAGTAATTTTTTGCTCGCCGGCCATTTTTTACTGAAACATAAATAAAACCGATGCTCATCAACACCGGCTATTCCAGCAAAATCTAATTCATCTAGGATTCCCATCTGCTGAGCAACATAAGCAGCTGATTCCCAGCCTATATAGAAAACATCTTGATTACGGCGTAGCAAAACAGCCAACGCATCTTCAATACGATTAACGCTTGAATGCTTAATACCCTTTTTGATCAACTCCTTTTGCGTAGAATAACCATTAATAGCGATCACTTTTCTATTATGTAGATCATCAACAACACTCAAAGGAGCTCCCGAATAATCCTTATGAGTTATGATCGCCATACGCGTCGAGCTAATTTGGTCTGATAGATGCGCAAAGCTAAGACGCTCTTTAACTTTACTACAAGTAACTGCAGCGGTCGCTACGCCCGATTTTACATCACGCATAATTCTTGCCCAAGGTTGAAATTTGACCTCGATATCAACCCCAACAGCTGCAAATGCAGCAATACTAACTTCAACATCAAATCCTGGCTGACTCGGCGTACTTTTAATATTGAACGGAGGGTAATTTGTAGCGTAGATATTTAATGTTCCTGCAGAAGTAGCAGTGTTTACTGCAAAAAACAGCAAAAATATTAACGCGCGCCTTTTAACACTCGTAAGCTTAAGCATAATAATACCTCCGACACTGCTATACTCGCTCCATAACAGCTCAATAAAAAGTTTATAACTACGACTCTATTATGAAATCACTAAACAAGCAACACACGCCCCTAGGCGCCGGACTAAGCTACTGTGAAAATCAAACTAGGACCTTCTGTGCAATTCTTTCTCACAACTATCGGTTAAGCTAAACACGCTTCTAACATACAGATAAATTCGTGACTAAGGCACAAGTTGCAGGCATACTGACTGTCTGGTAAAACCATTGACACAGAGCGCTAATTTCTCTGTGCGTCCTAGTAAGACTATATATTTAGGTGGTAGATAAATTGTTTGAATCTCATGGTCATTTTAAAGTATCAGTGCAAAATAATACTATCCGTGTTCTTGCATTTGGCCCTTTTAATACTCAGGCCGTTTCAAACTATAAAGACGACTTAATTTCAGCAATTCAACAGATAGAAGGCCCTTGGACACAGTTAAATCAAATGCATCAAAATTGTCTATACACCCCAGAAGCACAACAAAAAATGCATCATTTAACCCAATTTAGAAAAGACCAAGGATTAGTTGCAGTGGCCTTCATCTTCAAAGATTGTTTCGGGACTATCATCCTTCAAGAGCAGCTATCCGGTATTTATAATAAGGCACAAATCCCCTGCCAATTTTTTGATGATTCAGCCACTGCAAATTTGTGGTTACAACAACAAATCGACAGCTCTATTTAATACCTGTACACGCATCACTTGAAGTAACCCCTTCCCAACCGACTATGGCAGTCTTTCGGGCACCTCCCCAACGATAACCACCTAACTTCCCGGTGGCTTGGATCACCCGATGACATGGAACAATCAAAGCGACCGGATTATGACCAATCGCTGTCCCTACCGCCCTGGCAGCATTTGCATTACCTAAATTTTTGGCAACAGCACCATAAGTAGATAAGCTCCCCAGCGGAATATTTAATAGTGCCTGCCACACTTTCAACTGAAAAGCAGTACCTTTTAAATGAAGCTGTATTGTAGTACTAGCTGCATTTACTCCCCGCCAATCACGATTCAAAGCCGCCATTACATCTAGCTGAAAAGAATCTTGTTTATGCTCAAAGATGGCATTACAAAAGCTACTCTTTAAATTGTGCAACGCCACTAACTGCCCCTCGACAAAACTGATGTGGCAAACGCCTTTGGTCGTCGAAGCCACCAACATTTCGCCAAAGGGAGAGTGCTTAAAGCTATAATTGATTACCAGTGCACGACCGCCATTTTTATATTCTCCAGGCGTCATCCCCTCAATATTAATAAATAGATCGTGTAGCCGACTGGTACCTGACAAACCTGTTTCATAGGCGGCATCTAGCAAACTAAGCTGCTGCACACTCAACAATTGCTTAGCGTATTCAACACTAATAAATTGCATAAATTTCTTCGGGCTAACACCTGCCCACTCAGTAAACATCCGCTGAAAATGAAAGGGGCTTAAACCTACCTCTGTGGCAATTTCAGTTAATGAGGGCTGATATTTAAAATTTTCATTGATGTACCCTATCGCCTGTGCAATTCTCTGGTAGTGATTTTGCTTGTCTAACATTTGCAGCTCCTGTCACTTAAACATCTATTACACTGTGCAATTATTCCATACATTAATCTCGATAAATAATTAAACCACGAAAAATCAGTCACTTAACTAATATTTAAATATGTGTTTAGTGTTTTTATCTACTTATTTCATCTAAGTTTATGCATCATCACCCTTTGGCACAACCCGATTCTTGCGCGATTAACAAAGCTTAGTCACACCGACCTATCAGGCTAACCGATAGCCCCGCAATAAAATAATTATTATCTATCAATAATCAACCGATTTAGTATATTGATAATCCTATTTTTAAAATTAAGCAGAGCATTTACAATGACGACATATTGGGCAAGAGTTTTACAAAATATTTGGCACATTGAGGCTAATCTTACCCAGCTTGATGGTGAGTTCGACCTTAACTTTTCAGTCGATGGCGAACAACCCGCTATACTCAAAGTAATGCGAGCAGATTGTGATACCGATTTTATAGATTTACAGTGCAGTGCTTTAGTGTATTTGTCTGAGCATGCACCAGAGATACCCATTCCCAGAATTATACCAACCACCCAACAGCAGCTTTTTACCCATGTCAAAGGTCCTGATGGCGAAGATAGAGTAGTCTGGCTACAACAAAAAATCCAAGGCCAAACCTACGCTAATTTCAAACCACAGAATTTATCTTTAATTACTAATATTGGTCAAGTTGTAGGGGCTGTGGACAAAGCTTGGCAAGGATTTAAACACCCTGCCTTGCAGCGCGATTTTAAGTGGAACTTAACCACTGCACAGTGGATTAGCGATGAGTTAAACATCATCGACAGCGCTCCTAAGAAGGAACTGTTGACCGCTATCGCGGCAGAGTTCCAAGCCCTTCAACCGCAATTGTTAGCACTTGAACAGCAAGCTATTCACAATGACGTGAATGACTACAATATCATTGTCAATGGCTCCTTAACACACCAGGCGAAAGTCATGGGCTTAATCGATTTGGGCGATATGTGTGCTGGGCCGCGCATTTGCAACTTAGCGATAGCCTGTGCATATATTGTCTTGGGGCAAGCAGACCCTGAAAAGGCACTTGAATCACTGGTCGCTGGATACCATAGCAAAAACCCGCTCACAGAATCTGAACTTGATATGCTCTGGCCGCTCTTGAAAATGCGATTGGCTGTTAGCATTGTCATTTCCAGTTTAATGTCTAAAGAAAACCCCGATGATCCATATGTAGTCATCAGTCAGGCTCCCGCTTGGGAGTTCCTATTGGAAAACAACGTCAATCAAGCTTTAATCGCCAGCAGATTAAAAGTGGCTTGTGGCTTTGATATCTCGCCAGCAGCGACCAATATTCGACAGTGGCTAAATGCTGAGCGCGGTAATTTTGCACCCATCCTAGGTCAAAGTTTAGATAATTCACCGATGAGGAGTCTGTCGGTTGAAGTCAGCACTTGTCCGCAAAACCCTTTCGACTTAACCCGCCAAGAAGCCGCAAAATTGGGCGGAGAATACCGAGCCGATGAAGGCGTTTGGCTCGGTTATTACAACGAGCCAAGATTGGTATATACCGATGCTGCTTTCAGAAAAGGTGCTTATAAAGCCAGCAACAGACGCACCGTGCACATTGGCGTGGATGTATTTGGGCCAGCAGGACTTGAAGTCCACACACCGATGGCCGCCAAAGTGGCTTTTGCTGAGTATCGAGCTGCAAATTTAGATTATGGCGGGATGGTTATTTTGTCACACCAAACCCCAGCAGGAGACACCTTCTACACCTTATATGGCCATTTAGACCCACAGTCAATTGCGCATTTATCACTGGGCCAAGCGCTAGAAAAAGGTCAAGTATTTGCCGCATTAGGTGATTTATCAGGCAACGGCGGTTGGAACCCTCATTTACACTTCCAACTAGCTCTCACTACCTCTGGCATGGGCGATGACTGGCCCGGAGTTGCCGACCCTGATGATTTGCCACTATTTAATGCGATCTGCCCCAACCCTGCAGCGCTATTAAATATAGCCGATCAAAAAATTCAATACACCGGCACTTCTAAGGCGCAAGTTTTAGCTAAGAGACAGGCGCACTTCGGTGAAAACCTAAAGCTGACCTATGCCGATCCGGTAATGTTTTTACGTGGCTGGCGCCACCATTTGTTTGATGAATGGGGTCGTCCATATCTAGATAGTTATAATAACGTACCTCACGTCGGTCATGCGCACCCACGTATTCAGGCGGTCGCAGCGGATCAACTACTGCGCATGAACTCCAATACGCGCTACTTGCACCCCGCTCAAACAGCTTTTGCGGATAAAATACTATCAAAAATGCCCAGTTCTTTAGAAGTGTGCTTTTTTGTCAACTCCGGCACTGAAGCAAACGAATTGGCACTGCGTCTATCTCGAGCGCACACTGGCGGAAAAGACATCATTACTCCCAATCACGGCTATCATGGTAATACCACGGGAGCCATTGATATCTCCGCTTATAAATTCAATGCAGAAGGCGGCAGTGGTCAAGTAGATTGGGTGCAACTTGTGGAAGTCGCCGATGAATACCGTGGCAGCTATCAGAAAGATGATCCCGATAGAGCGACAAAGTATGCCGCGCTAGTCGACCAGGCGATCCAAGCTATTGCAGACGCCCCCGACAACCGAAAATTGGCTGGTTTTATTGCCGAGACATTCCCCAGTGTCGGCGGTCAGATCATTCCCCCACAGGGGTATCTGGCAGAAGTGTATGCTAAGATCCGCGCAGCGGGCGGCGTCTGTATCGCCGATGAAGTACAAACCGCTTTTGGCCGCTTGGGAGAATACTATTTTGCCTTCGAACAACAGCAAGTAGTACCGGATATAGTGGTAATGGGCAAACCTATTGGCAATGGCCATCCTATTGGCGTGCTAGTCACCACTAAAGAGATCGCAGAGAGCTTCGCCAAAGGACCGGAATACTTTTCAACCTTCGGTGGCTCCAACCTATCTTGCCGCATTGGCAAAGAAGTGCTAGATATAGTCGATGATGAATGCTTGATGGAAAACGCTCGCGTCATGGGCGACAAGCTACGCGAAGGATTGAAAACACTACAGAAAAAGCACCCATTGATCGGCGATGTTCGAGGCTACGGACTATTTATTGGGCTAGACTTAGTACTTGATCAAAGTAGCAAACAGCCGGCAACTCAAGTCGCGGACTATGTAAAGAATCGGATGCGCGAACACCGCATCTTAATGGGCACCGAAGGACCTGCGGATAACATCCTAAAAATCAGACCTCCTTTAACTATCGAAGCCCAAGATGTAGAGATGATTTTACAAGTAATGGATGAAGTACTGTCGGAAGCTGCCTGTCTATTAGCGTTAAATTAAGCACTAAAGGGACTGTTTAGAAGCTGCCGTATTAGCTCGATATTCGATAGGAATATCGAGCTAAGCTTTAAAACCAAATAAAACGCTTTTTAACCGTTAAACACTGCTGAGCATCTATATGCCCATAGGCAAAAACCGGCGTTATCAGTTGCATATCTTGCTTGGTTAATTCACCATCCTCAATTTTTCCGGCCATAAGAAAGTGTCTATCCGCCCTAGTTCCTGCAGATTCCGGAGGGTGTTCTTCTTCATACATGCCAACCAATTCCAAATATAAGGCAGCCATTTGCTTGTCGCTCAACCATAGTCTCCATCAATAAATTTGTGGCTATCTGCTTTCTGCTATCCAAAAAAACCTAGCCCCAGCACTCTAGCTGCGCAGAATTATTCCACTTAGGACTAAATACTTCAAGCTAGAAGCAGCACTTGAAGGATAAAACAGAGCTAAAGTGATTGATCAAAAAAACCCAGTATAAACCAATCAACTTATCGACTTTAAACACAGAGCTTTCTTTAGGAACCTCAAATATCCCTGTCAATTGAGCAATCGTTGTGAAAAAAGTAGATTAGTGTTTAGCCCGATGCCCCTAGAGTAACACAAACTTCCACCCCCTCAGAGTGGGATCGCAGGTCTATGACCCCCGACTTAAACAGCTAAATTTAAAGACAACGCAACCGCTCTATAATTATACAGCTTACAAATATGTGTCATTGCATACAAATATCATCTATAGGCAATTTATCATTGACTATCATTAATAAAGATCTAATATACCCCATATTCAATATCGTTATAACCTTATAACCAAAAAATATAACGGAGTATTTTGTTATGCAAGCGACTACAGCGTCAGTTACCCAATCTAAAACCTCAACAGCAAATGTCACTGCATTTTTTGACCAAGCAACTTTTACCTTTAGCTATGTAGTAGAAGACGTTGAGACAAAACAGTGTGTAATTATCGATTCTGTTTTAGATTTTGACTACGCCTCAGGTAGCAGCTCTTTGGTTGCGGCCGACAAAATTCTTAACTTTATAACAAATAACAAACTACAAGTTAAGTGGATCTTAGAAACCCACGTGCATGCAGACCACATTTCAGCAGCGCCTTATTTAAAAGAGCGAACGGGGGCGAGTATTGGTATTGGATCATTAGTTACAGACGTTCAACGAACCTTTAGCAAAGTTTTTAACGCCCAGCACGATATGCGTTGTGAAGGTGAACAATTTTGTAAATTATTTGCCGACAATGAAAAGATTCAATTAGGCAACATTTCGGGCTATGCAATGCACACTCCCGGACACACCCCGGCTTGTATGAGCTACGTCTTTGGCGATGCCGTCTTTGTTGGCGACACTCTATTTATGCCTGATTACGGAACAGCGCGCTGCGATTTTCCCGGCGGAGATGCCGCTCAACTCTATCAATCCATCCAAAAAATATTTAGCTTGGCAGATAATACTCGACTGTTTATGTGCCATGACTACAAGGCGCCAGGCAGGGATGAATTCGCCTATCAAACCAGTGTTGGTGAACAGCGAGAGCACAATGTGCATGTAGGTCAGCACTCCAGTCAAAGCCAGTTTGTTAAAATGCGCAGTGAACGAGATAGCACCTTAAAAATGCCGCAACTTATTTTACCCGCTGTACAAGTCAATATCCGCGCTGGAAACATGCCTCCCGCAGATGACAACGGTCAAGTTTATCTGAAAATTCCGGTAAACTTATTTTAACCATCAATCGGACTTAGCGATAAACGCTGCACAAAATAATAATATAAAACCGAATTTTTCGACGTTTGTCACTGTAATGATAGAGTTGCTCAAGCTGCAGCAACCTAAGATAAATTGAGCTGATTTGACATTTAGTATTAGATCAACAGCCAATAAATACCACATTCACCGCTATTTTGGAGTACGTAATGGAAATTCATCAACTGACTTCTTCTTTAAGCGTCAGCCCACAGCTTGATGCTAAAGACATTCAACAACTGGTCGACGCCGGTTTTAAAACCGTCATTTGTAATCGACCTGATCAAGAGGGAGAAGACCAGCCAAGCAGTGATGAAATGCGTACAGCTTGCGAAAGCCTAGGAATAAAATGGTACTATTTGCCGGTTAATCCTAAATCCTTAAGTGACCAGCAAGCGTTGCAATTTGGCCAACTGCTAGACGAGGCACCCTCACCTGTACTTGCCTACTGCCGCACAGGTACGCGCTGCACCAAGCTTTGGGCTTTAAGCCAAGCGGGAAAAACTGACCTAGAGCAGATTATTGCCAGCGCTAGCAGCGCAGGTTACGACGTGACCACACTAAGTGAGCGTATTTTGGCCCTAAAAGGCACCGAGCAGGATAATAAAAACCACCAGCAATCGACAGCACCGAAATCAACTGCCACCCCTTATATTAGAAAACAAGTTGGCTCGCATAAAGTCTTGATTATAGGTGGTGGAGCCGGCGGTCAAGCAGTGGCCGCTAGTTTGTTAAAACGTAAACCAAACCTAGACATCGGCATCGTAGAGCCATCCTCTGAACACCATTATCAACCCGGCTGGACGATGGTCGGTGGGGGGATTTTTAAAGCGTCAGAAACACAGCGAAAAATGATTGATGTCATGCCTGATCGCGCCCAGTGGTATCAAACAAAAGTCACTCACTTTGAACCAGAAAATAACTTGGTAGTATTAACTGATGGAGAGATCATCGTTTATGACTACCTAATTGTAGCACCGGGCTTAAGTATAGACTGGGGGGCAATCGAAGGCTTAGAAGCAGCCTTGGGTAGAAATGGCGTCACCTCCAACTACCGTCACGATTTGGCACCTTACACTTGGCAGCTAGTACAATCTACTAGTAGTGGAAAAGCCATTTTCACCCAACCTCCTATGCCTATAAAATGTGCTGGAGCCCCGCAAAAAGCCATGTATTTAGCTTGTTCGGAATGGCTGGACAAATCACGATTAAAAAATATTGAGGTTGAATTTTGCAATGCAGGTCCAGCACTGTTTGGCGTCGCACACTACGTACCCGCCCTAATGACCTACATTGAGAAATATAATATTCAACTCAGTTTTACGCAAAATTTAATCAAAGTAGATGGTCCGAATCAAATAGCTACTTTTGCAGTAAAAGATAGCGAGGGAAACACCCAAGAAATTCAAAAACCTTTCGATATGTTGCACGTTTGCCCAGTACAAAAACCACCACAGTTCATCAGCGCAAGCCCTCTCGCCGACGCCAGTGGCTGGTTAGACATCAACCCTGAAACACTACAGCACAAAAAACATGCCAATATTTTCGGCATAGGTGATGTCAATAATACAGCCAATGCAAAAACTGCAGCGGCAGTTAGAAAACAAGCTCCGGTGATTGCTGAAAACTTAACCGCTCTGCTAAACAATCAATCCCTCACTGCTAGCTATGATGGCTACGGTTCCTGTCCATTAACCGTGCAGAGAGGAAAAATAGTGCTGGCTGAATTTGGCTATGGCGGAAAATTATTACCTACCTTGCCACTGTGGCTAATCGATGGCAAAAAACCTTCTAAACTAGCCTGGCTATTAAAGGAAAAATTACTGCCTTGGATCTATTGGAATGCGATGCTTAAAGGTAGAGAGTGGCTGGTTACACCCAATAAAAAAACCGACTGAATGACACAAAATATTAAACAGTCGATACCGGCGACAAAAATTGACTGTAAGACAGTGTCAAAGCTAGCCATTGGCTAGCAAGCACTTAAGCCTATCTAATCACCCACAGGTTTTTTATGTTAAAACAGTATTTCCCCATTTTAGAATGGCGAAAAACATACGATAGCACGGCGCTAAGCAGTGATTTATTAGCAGCTATCATCGTCACCGTCATGCTAATCCCGCAGTCTCTTGCCTATGCCTTGCTTGCAGGACTCCCTGCAGAAGTGGGTCTATACGCAAGCATCTTACCGCTGCTCGCCTATACAGTGTTCGGCACTAGTCGCGCTTTATCGGTCGGCCCAGTAGCAGTTATTTCGCTGATGACGGGGGCGGCAATCAGTCAATTAAATTTAGCCGATGACGCAGAATATCTAGCGGCGGCTATTGCATTAGCCTTTATGTCGGGGGTAATGCTGATTTTAATGGGTGGTCTTAAGCTCGGCTTGCTGGCTAATTTACTCAGTCATCCCGTCATATCAGGGTTCATCACCGCGGCCGGTTTAATCATTGCTGCCAGCCAGTTAAAACATATATTCGGCGTCAGCGGTACTGGCCACAATCTCATCGAAATAATTTACTCACTATATTTACAGCTGAGCAATATAAATATAATTACTTTTATTATCGGCAGTAGCACCACTATCTTCCTATTTTGGGTACGCCACTCTTTCAAACCATTACTTACTTCTCTAAAACTATCGGAGTCACTGGCCACCATTTTGGCAAAAACCGGCCCTGTTTTAGCGATTGCCATCACCATCTTAGTCACGTGGGGATTGAGTTTAACCGAGCAAGGTGTCGCGGTAGTTGGCCATATACCACAAGGATTACCTAGCATAGCGCTCCCTGAATTTGACCTGCAACTTTGGCAGCAATTACTCAGTTCAGCCCTGATCATCAGTATTATTGGTTTTGTCGAATCAGTTTCCGTTGCCCAGACCCTAGCGGCAAAACGGCGCCAGCGAATTGTTCCCAATCAAGAGCTAATCGGGTTGGGGGCGGCCAATATAGGTTCGGCAATTTCTGGGGGCTTCCCTGTCACTGGTGGATTTTCTCGCTCGGTGGTCAACTTTGATGCCGGTGCGCAAACCCCAGCGGCAGGTGCTTACGCTGCTGCAGGTATCGCTTTAGCCACCATATTTTTAACCCCTCTGATCTTTTTCCTACCCAAGGCAACCCTCGCAGCGACGATTATTGTGGCAGTGCTGTCACTGGTAGATTTAAGCGCATTAAAACGTACTTGGAGTTATTCTCGCAGTGATTTTGCCGCAATGCTAATCACCATCATTTTCACCCTCAGCCACGGTGTCGAATTGGGTATTGTTTTAGGGGTAGCTCTATCAATATTACTGTACCTATACCGCACCAGTAAGCCGCATAGTGCCGAGGTAGGTTTAGTCTCAGGATCTGAACATTTTCGAAATGTAGAACGTCATCAAGTGCAAACTGACCCTTCAATTATAACCTTGCGTATTGACGAGAGTTTATACTTTATCAATGCACGATATTTAGAGGATAGAGTGTACGATTTAGTGGCAAAGAACCCCCACATTAAACATTTAGTACTAATGTGCCCGGCGGTTAATTTTATTGATGCATCGGCATTAGAAAGTTTAGAGGCGATCAACTCACTACTCAAAGACAGCCAAGTTAAGTTTCACTTATCAGAAGTAAAAGGCCCGGTGATGGATAGACTGCAGCGCAGCCATTTTTTCGAGCAGCAAACTGGACAAGTTTTTCTCAGTCAATTTGACGCTTGGCAACATTTAAAACCCCAGACGAAATAATTTAATCTAGCCTGCTTTTAGCTTGCCAACCTAACCAAGCTAATTAAAAGCTCTTTCACTATCCATGCCAGCTCTGTAGCTTATCGATGCTGGCACAGAACAGTGCAACTGATTAAACAGAGATAACCTCGCAGCGATTGTGAGGCTGAGAAAAGTCTAAAATGGGCCCCTGTGGAGTGATCAGCGTCGGGTTGATGGTTTCGTGAGAGCCGTAGTAATGCGCTTTGATATGCTCCATATCGACTGTTTCAGCAATATTCGGCTGCTGGTATAAATCCCGCAAATAATTACTCAATGCTGGATAATCAGCAATTCGCTTTAGATTACACTTAAAGTGACCGACATACACAGCATCAAAACGAATCAAGGTCGTAAATAACCGCCAATCGGCTTCGGTGAGTAAATCACCCGTCAAATAACGCTGTTTGCTCAAGCGCTGCTCTAAACTGTCTAAACAACTGAATACTTTGACAACCGCCTGATTGTAAGCACTTTGAGTCGTAGCAAAGCCTGCTTGGTAAACGCCATTATTAATGTGTTGATAAACCTGATCATTAATTGCATCAATAGCAGAGCGCAGCGCTTGAGGATAATAGTCCCCCGCTTTTGCGCCGATACCATCAAAGGCACTATTGAACATGCGAATAATGTCTGCCGATTCGTTACTGACGATAGTATTGGTATGTTTATCCCACAAAATAGGAATGGTCACCCGCCCGCTGTAATCCGCTTGTGCCAAAGTATAAAGTTGGTGCACATGACTGACGCCATTGACAGAATCGGCAATCACTCCAGATCCAGGTTCAAAACTCCAGCCCTTATCTCCCATAAAAGCGTTGACCACCGATAGCGAAATCATCTCTTTCAGCCCTTTTAAGGCCCGAAAAATCAAACTGCGATGTGCCCAGGGGCATGCCAGTGATATATACAAGTGATAGCGTCCCGCCTCCGCTTTAAAGCCCCCTTTTCCAGTGGGCCCCGCGCTGCCATCCGCTGTCACCCAGTTGCGAAAATGTGCATCCTTACGCACGAATTTACCTTGATTGGCTTTAGTGTCATACCAAGCGTTACTCCACTTTCCATTGATTAACAATCCCATCTTCGACTCCTTAATTTAGTTAAAATTTACCCGCATAATAATCACTGAATGCGGTTTTTAGCTCGGTTTGAGTATTCATCACGAACGGCCCGTGCCTCGCTATGGGTTCATTGAGAGGCTGACCAGCTACCAGTACGAAGCGGCTATCTTCTGTCGCCTGTATTTGCACTTGCGATCCGCCAGTTAATACGCCGAGTTCATCCACCGCGATACTTCGACCGGCAATCTGTAGCGCACCTTCAAGCACATAGACAAAAGCATTGTGCTGCTCCTCAAGCACCTGCTTAAAACTAGCCGCTGCGGGCAATATCACTTCGATGTAAGTAGGGAAAGTATAGCTATTGCAAACTGGCCCAGTCGTGCCTGTCTCAGTATAAGTGCCGGCAATAATCCGCACTCTTGTACCATTATTGTCAATGTCCAATGGCACTTGTTCAGCGGAAAGCTCTTGATAACTTGGCTCTATCATCTTCGCACTTTTCGGCAAATTGACCCACAACTGCAAGCCTTTCAGCTTGCCAGCTTGTTGCTCAGGCATTTCAGAGTGTAAAATCCCTCGTCCGGCCGTCATCCACTGTACTCCTCCGGGAGCAATCAGCCCTTCATTACCTCGACTGTCGGTATGGCGCATATTCCCATCTAACATGTAAGTTACTGTCTCGAAGCCACGGTGTGGATGCGTGGGGAAACCAGCAATGTAATCATCGGGATCGTCACTAGAAAAACAATCCAGCAATAGAAAGGGATCTAGCATTGGCAATTCAGCGCTACCAATCATCCGTCTTAATTTAACACCTGCTCCATCCGATGTGGCCATCCCTGTAATCACTCTGCTGAGCTGCCTTAACGGGTTACTCTGAGCTGTACCTGCTGATCGTTTCATTTTAAGCCCCACTGGCTATTCAATATGTATACAGCCATACTAACTGTTGTTTTATTGCGAACAAACCCAGATAATCGGGAATAATAATTGTGATTAACAGAACAATTGATTGGAGTTACTATGGGGCAGCTAGAAGACATGTCGGTGTTTATTCGGATTGTAGAAGCCGGGGGCATAGGAAAAGCGGCAGAGCAATTAAGTTTGGCGAAATCCGCGGTCAGTCGACGTTTAGTAGATCTTGAAACAAGGCTGAATACTAAGCTTCTAATCCGAACCACCCGTAAATCCAGCCTGACGGATGCTGGCAGAGCTTATTACCAGCGCGCTCTCACCATACTCGATGATGTCAGTGCCCTTAATAGCCAAACCAGCGATAGCAATACTACATTAGATGGTACTTTGCGGATTGCCCTACCCCATTCTTTTGGCCTAATGCATTTATCTGCAATCATCGACCAATTCATCCGGGCACACCCCAAACTCAATTTGCACATTGATTTTTCTGATCGTAAAGCTGATTTAGTCGAAGAGGGCTATGAGCTGGCGATCAGGATTGGAGAACTTAAGGACTCCAGCTTACAGGCAAAAAAATTAACCCCCATCCGCCACATTTTATGTGCCAGTCCCGACTATATAAAGACCCAAGGTGAACCACACAACATTATCACTTTGAAAAAACAACATTTTTTACAGTACGGAATATCCGGCCAACAAAGTATTTTAATCATTGACCCACAAAAAAAGCGTCATCAGGTCGAATTATCTGCAAAAATTGCCGCTAATAACGGGATATTTCTCAAAGAAATGGCGATAGCCGGTCATGGAATAGTCTATCTACCCAGCTTTATCGTCTGGAAATCGCTGGCCAGTAATCAGCTGGTGCCGATCTTAAGCGACCACCAGCTACTCACCACCGGCATGCACGCTGTCTATCCACAAACTCGATATTTATCGCTACGCGCTAGACTGTTTATTGACTTTTTGGCCGACAAGTTTGCGCAACAACCTTATTGGGATGGTAATGACTAGAGGAGACCTCTGCATAAAATTGCGAGCGAAGGTAATACAAGGCAAAAACCAGCGAGGTAGCGCAGTTATCATACCCTCTGGGTAAGCTATCAGAGGTCTCTAGAATTTTAAATCGCCTATCAGGGCCATTGCCTGCTCGCGACTAAGCTCACGGAAAGCCCCAGGCGCTAAATCTCCAAGTGACAAGCTGCCCACCCGCTCCCGATGCAGACTAAGCACTTCATTACCTATAGTCGCAAACATCCGCTTCACTTGATGATGGCGACCTTCATACAACGTTAGCCAAGCATTATGTCGATCAATTATTTGCAGTTCGGCAGGTAAAGTAGTGACATCTTCATTGGCGAAGTATACCCCCGCTGCGAACACCGCTTGTGCTTGCGCCGCTATTGGCTCTCTCGTACTCACCCGGTATAGTTTTGCTACTTTCTTATTTGGCTGAGTGACCCGCCGCGACCACTGACCATCATTAGTCAATAGCACTAAGCCAGTCGTTTTAAGGTCTAATCGCCCGGCTAAATGTAAATTTTCAGCCATAGACTCAGGCAGGCAATCTAACACCGTCGGGTGTTGATGATGAACCGTGGAACTCACCACCCCCGCTGGCTTGTGCAACATTATGTACACGGCTTGCCGAGATTGCAGGATCTGCCCATCGACACGTATATCACAAAACTCGCTAACAGCCAGTCGCGCCTCTGTACACAGTTTTCCATTGACCTGCACCCGCTGCCCAGCCAGTATCGCTTTGCAGGTCTGCTTGCTATGCGGGGTATGTAGTTGGATAAATCGATCTAAACGCATCTTTGGATAATTACAGGTCATTATAAGTATCCGTATAATACAGCAAATTCAGTGTGCTACGCTCTTCGTCCTCACATATTTGTCTGGATGCCCTGATTGCTAAACAAACCCCGTATCTCTGTGCATCAGGACATGTAAATGATTCAAGGGCTGCTTACTGACTCCAATAACTGCCAGTCTCTATATTTATCATCTAAAAACCCTGCATGCTGAAATGCACGACGTAGAAGATCGTCACCGGTACGCATCTTAGCAATATATTTTTGCACAATAGCATGTAATTTAGTGCTCGCATGGTTGAACACGAACACCCGACTATCGGTCAACAGCACTTTATAGCCTGGTACCCGGTATAATTTAAGCCCTCGCATGATATACGCCGAGCCTATTCCTCCCAGGGTAAAATCTGCTCTATTTTTTTTGATGAAAACCCCAACTTTTTGTAAGCGAGATAAGGTTTCAATCGTTTCTACGCCGAGTAATTGCATAGTTTTATGGCTTTGGTAAAAAGATTGCGCAGTGACGCCAACCAGAGAACTGAGCTTATTTTCTGACAGCGCAGCAAGCACCACAGCCATGTTCTCTTTTGTGGTAAAAAAACCGACATAGTATTCACCCCGTCCAATCACCGGATCGCTGAGAATGAAATGCTCACTGTTAAATCGATTATCTTCGGTTATTGAACTGACAAAAATAGTATGACCTAGAACAGCACCAGCGCCACTGGCCAAAGATTTTTTGCGCCTGAAACCGTTCCCTGACACCACAAACTGTATGCTACCCAAAAAACCGGCCTCTTTAATCGCATTACACAGCAACACCGTCACTATACTCTTGCGGCCAATGTTTTTAGTTTGCGGGGAAAAAACTGGCGGACATCTGGCGATAGGCCAAGATAAGTCACCCTGATCAATCCCTATTTCTCGAGCAAAATTTCCCTGTAAAAAAGCCTTACTATGGATAATTCTAAATGGCTCTTGAGCGTTTACTTCACTGGCAACACTGAGCATTATCCCGATGCAATAAACGACAATTTTTTTATTCATAGCAACAGCTCATTAATCTCCAATACTATTAACTCTAGTACAACTCACAAAAATAGTGCCTATAATTTTACTATTTTATGCTTAAATTTGAATACACCAGTCCCTTAAGGATAGCCTTAGAATGCCAGCTATGTCGCCCCGCCCCCCAGCAGCATATTCAAATAATCCATCAGCTAGCTATAATTCCCCAGCAGCTGGGCAATGCAAAAAACCTGCTATTTAGTACAAGAGCTAACTGAGGCTTGGATTTAATTTTACTCTGACTTTAATTATCCTTATCATGGACAGACATTTATTCTCACTAGCGGTCAATAAAATGCCCAAAGCCAGTCACTATTTTGTTATTTCCATGCTGTTATTTCTCAGTAGCATATCTTTTTCATACGCTAATCATGCTGACCAGCTTACTGAGAATTGGCGACAATCTGCCGACTCAAAAGAAGTTAGCTACCATGGTTCTGACATGACGAGTTTCGTGTTGCTAAAACAGGCGAAAGATCGAAAAGATAAAGTAGCAGCCAGCCTTGAGCGATGGCCCGCTCAAAAAGCCTTGCTTATCCACAATATGACCAACGATAGAGGATTAAACAGCATATTTTCTCTATTGGGAGTTTTTATGTTGATGGTTGGTTCCGGCTACCTTATTGAACGAGTGGTTGGCTTTCGCTTAAATATCACCTGCAATCGCTTTATTGAGCATAAAAAAGAAACCTGGGCCGATAACTTAAACTTACTATTGATTCGACTGGTTTTTAAGTTTTTGAGTTTGGGGATTTTCTTTCTGGTCAGCGCTGGATTTGCCGCCTATTTTTATCCCGCCGATGATCCTTTTCGTATCCTAAGCCTGCACGCATTAGTCTTAGTTACCAAAATACGGATCTGCGCAATTATTTTAAATTTGATTTTCGCCCCTTACAAGTCGGGCTTACGCTTAATGACCATGCAGTGCTATGCGGCGAGAAGACTATACTTTTCAATTTTAAGCTTTGTCGCTTTATATCTGTTTATAACTACAGTATGGCGAACGTTAGTCAGTTTTTCTATTGAACCTATTATGCTCGCTTTAGTGGTCCCTTTAAGTGGTTTTATCCTCAACATTGCCTCGATCTGCTTTATTTGGTTCAACCGTAAAAACATTACAGAAATGTTTACCACCAGTAATCGGCCCAGCTCTAACTTCACTCGGATCTTTAGACAAGCTTGGCCGACCATTATTACTTTTTGGCTACTGGTGATTTGGCTGATTTGGGCAGCTAACGAATTTTTAGGGAATTACCCTCAAGCTGACCGGCTAGCGTCTGCATGGTGGCTAACCTTTAGTTATCCAATTTTAGACCGAATGATCTATGTGGTCCTCACCCAATTGAAAAGAATTTCTTGGCTGCAAAGTCATTCATATAATCAGCGCTGTGATGTCTTTATTCGACGCGTCATTATTGCGATCAGAATGATCTTATTCGCCTCAGTCCTCTACATGATAGACAGCAGTTTTGGCTATAATACCTGGGAAATGTTGACTTCAAATTTCAGTGGTTTCTTAAAAAAATCAGTCGATGTGGTAATAGTCATTATTTTAGCTTATGCACTGTGGGAAATAATTCAATCCGCCATCGAACGCCATTTACCTTACGATGTAGTCTGTGCTGATAAAGACGATGGCCTCTCCTCTTTAGAAGGCGATGGAGGTGGCTCGGGGGCCTCGCGATCAGAAACTCTATTACCTTTAGTGCGCTCATTTTTGCTGGCATTTTTATTAGTCAGTTTAACGTTAACAGTACTGAGTATCTTAGGGGTGGAAATTGCCCCATTATTAGCCGGTGCTGGAATCGTCGGTATCGCGGTTGGCTTCGGTGCGCAAAAATTAGTCCAAGACGTGATATCGGGTATTTTTTTCCTACTAGATGATGCATTTAGACGCGGCGAGTATATTGAAGCTGCAGGGTTGCGAGGCACAGTTGAGCGCATTTCGATTCGATCGATCCGCTTGCGTCATCATTTAGGTGCTGTACAGACCATCCCCTTTAGTGAAATCGCCACAGTCCGCAACTTATCTCGCGATTGGATCACGATGAAACTTGAGTTTCGTTTAGATTATCGTACTGATGTCGAAAAAGTCCGCAAATTGATCAAAAAAGTGGGTCAGAAAATGCTCGATCATCCTGAATACGGGCAACATTTTTTACTGCCACTTAAGTCACAAGGGGTGATTAGAGTGGAGGAATCTGCGCTAATCTTCCGTATGAAATTCACCTGTATCCCAGGGGAACAGTGGGTTATTCGAAGAGAGGCGTTCAGATTAGTCAAAGACAGCCTCACATCGAATGGTATTGAGTTTGCCCATCGGTCAGTACATGTATTAATGCAGGCAAAAGAGCCTAGTACTGTCCAAGCTGACGATAAAACAACACAGCTGCAAGAGGCGATGCTACAAGATGATGCTCTGCAAACTAAACTTGCGGGAGCTGCCGCTTCTATCGTTATACAATCAATCAAACAAAATGAAAAAATTGATACCGATAGTGAATGATAGCCTGCTTGATACAACTAATTATTCACGATTTTCGGCATAAGCCCAGCAGTGTAGCAATGCAGTGACACGAGAGAAACAACCAGGTAAGATTTTGATTTAAAACTAATTATAATTGCAATTATTTCAAACCTGAATGACTTTTTAATTGTTTGTTACTAATTTAGAATATGAATTACACTTTGAGGCCACACATTTGGCTACAATCTAATTCTTTGATTACAACATTCACTGTTAAATCACCTATTTAGGATAGTATTAAAAATAGCTTTCGACCTAGCTTAGCGCGACTAATTTTGATAATCTTGGCTGCTATTCATCTATAGATACCTCTGCGTAACGTTGCGAGCGCAGTAGTTATACAGAGGTCTCCTATAATTAAACAGAGAGAGTCAGTGCGTAGTAAACTCCACAATAGCCGTCTACTAATTTATAGCCACGACTCTTTTGGCCTAGGCCATTTACGTCGCTGTCGAACAATTGCCCATGCACTGGTAGATAAGTACAAAGGTTTATCGGTGCTTATCATGACCGGCTCTCCCATCATTGGTCGCTTTGATTTTAAAGCGCGGGTTGATTTTATCCGCATCCCAGGCGTTATTAAGTTGCACAACGGTGAGTATACCTCGCTGGGTCTGCATATCGATCTCGCCGATACCATGGCACTGCGTGAATCGATTATTTTAAACACCTCCAAAGTATTTAAACCTGACATATTTTTAGTTGATAAGGAGCCGGGCGGTCTCAAAGGCGAAGTCATCAGCACCTTAAAACACTTCAAAAAAACCGACACTCAGTGCATCTTAGGTCTACGCGATATCATGGATGCCCCGCACCTACTAAAAAAAGAGTGGCAGCAAAAGAAAGTACTGCCACTGCTGGAAAAATATTATGACGAGCTATGGGTATATGGACCGCAAGAAATGGGTGATCCACTGCAAGGTTTAGCCATCAAAGCACACGTCAGTGAAAAAACCCGCTACACCGGCTATCTACCTAGACAGCTGCCCGAGCAAACAGATATCGAGACCATCAACTTCCCCACTGAGCCATATATTTTAGTCACTCCCGGTGGTGGTGGTGATGGTGTTGAAATGGTCGACTGGGTAATGCGCGCCTATGAAAGCTGTGCGCAATTAATGCCCGCTTTATTTGTGCTCGGCCCCTTTATGGCGGCCACCGAGCGGAATAGTTTTTTACAGCGCGCCGAGCATTTACCACATGTAACCGCCATCACTTTCAGTAATCATCTAGAACACCTAATGGCCGGATCGGAAGCCGTAGTGGCGATGGGCGGCTACAATACTTTTTGTGAAATTCTATCTTTTGATAAGGCCGCGCTGATTTTACCTCGCAGCCAACCGCGACAAGAGCAACTAATTCGTGCTCAAAATGCCGCAGCTATAGGTTTGTTATCAATGTTAGACTTGGCATCCCAGCGCTTGACTAGCGATATGATCGAAGGAATTAAGAAACTGGAACACCAGCCGAAACCTAGCTCTCAGTCTCTCTCTAAGCTGTTAAATGGCTTAGATTTTGTCACTGCTAGATTCGGCGAATTAGTCGACAAATAAAACCGCCAACTCCACTCCAAGTTATGCAGAGGCCATGACCATTATGTCAGCACCGCGAATTCTGTTTTATGTCCAGTATTTACTCGGTATTGGGCACGTGCGCCGCTCGGCACTGATTGTGCAAGCCCTCTGCCGACAAGGTGCTCAGGTAGATGTTATTTTTGGCGGCGCCAGCATCCCCAATATGTCTTTCGGCACTGCCACTATCCATCAATTAACCGCCATTAAATCTGCAGATTCCGCCTTTAGCGGCTTAGTTAAAATCGATGGCAGTGCCTTTACTGACGCCGATAAACGCGCTAGAACTGAACATTTATTAGCTATTTGCCAGCAGCTACAACCAGATTTAATCGTCACTGAGACTTACCCTTTTGGCCGCCGCCAAATGCGTTTTGAGTTACAGCCGCTTCTTGAATGGATAAAACAGCAGCCGACACCACCGGTCCTTGTCGCCTCCATAAGAGATATTTTACAGCGACGCAGCCCAGTGCGAGAACAAGAGTGTATCGAGCTGGTCCAAGATCACTATCAACAGATTTTAGTGCACGGCGATCCACGCTTCTATCCACTGCAAAAAAGTTTTCCACCGGCGGCTGCAATCCAGCATAAGCTTCATTACACCGGCTATGTTTGCCCGACTATGCCGAGCAAGTCATCGAGCACATCACTGGTCAGCGATGCTGATTTTAGCGATCCGAGCTTGCAAACAATCGTGGTTTCCATTGGTGGCGGTAGTGTCGGCAAAGAAATTTTAGCGGCTGCTTTGGCGCTGTATAAAACCGGCTACGCCAGTGAGTTAAACTGGCTGTTAATTACCGGCCCGAATATGGCCGCTGCAGAGCAAACGTATTTTAGAGCGCAGCAGCGCGGTAATTTACAAGTTCTAGCCTTGTCTGACGATTTTTTAAACACGCTAAAAAACGCCCATGTCTCTATTTCTATGGCCGGTTATAACACGGTAATGGATTTGCTATTGACCAGAGTCCCGGCAGTCGTTATCCCCTTTGCGGGAGAGGGAGAAACTGAGCAAATGGCACGCAGCCAAGTATTGGCTGAGGCGAATATTTTACAGCTGCTCAGCGAGCAAGACTTAAATACCGACAGTTTGCAAAAGGCCATCGAAAACGCCGTTCAACAGCCACCTAGCCTACTTGAGATTGATAACCAAGGCGCCCAGCAAAGTGCTAAATTACTAATTGCTTGGGCCAATCAAGCTCGGGAGTCTAGCACCGATGTCTAGCTGGCAATTATTGAGTGCAGAAATTCTGCAGTGGCAGCAGCCGGTACAATTTTGGTGGCGAGATGACGATGCGATCGCCAACACCCCCGCATTACAACAAATGCTCAAGCTCGCCCAAGAGTATTCCATCGCGGTGCACTTAGCGGTGATTCCCGCGGCTCTTGAAACCAGCCTAAACACGCTAAAATCTGTAGCCAATAAGCCTTATAGCTACGTGCTGCAACACGGCTTTGAGCACAAGAGCTACGCCCTGCCCAAGCAGCGTAAAATTGAGCTGGGCGGAACACAAAACTCGCAGTTGTTACTGCAAAAATTGCAGCGCGGCAATCACTTATTAGCCGCGGTGTTTGATCGACAGTATCTCAATATTTTGGTCCCGCCGTGGAATCGGATTGCCGATGACCTAGCTTTGCTGCTACCTGATAATGGCTATCGTAAACTATCTATTTTAGGCACCGCCAAACAGCGCGACCAAGACTTTCAGTTGAACGTACATATCGATATCATTAATTGGAAACAACGCGCCTTTGCCGGTGAGACGGTGGTACTCGACAAAATCATTGCTCACTTGCGCGATAAGCGACTCAACCCAAACATCGGTAGTACCAAACCTTGTGGACTAATGACTCATCATCTCGACCACGATCCGCAGTGTTGGCATTTCTTACAGAAATTTTTTACTTTTTGTCAGCAATATCCGCAAATTGAGTGGCTTAGTGGCCAGGAACTTTTCGACAAATAATTTAATAGGTTGCAGCTAAAGCCAATCGCCCGATTTTAGCTGCTGCGTTAGCAAATACACGCCGACACCATCGACCATAGGATCTAACCAGACTGTGAAAAAAATCGCCCTGATACTCAAAGGTTATCCACGTCTTTCAGAGACATTTATTGCTCAAGAAATTCGCGCGTTAGAAATTCGCGGTTTTGAGATTACTTTAGTCTCGT
Organism: Oceanospirillales bacterium; assembly: GCA_029027825.1. Classification (GTDB taxonomy): domain Bacteria; phylum Pseudomonadota; class Gammaproteobacteria; order Pseudomonadales; family Balneatricaceae; genus Rs1. The sequence continues at coordinate 3,805,326 of CP093399.1, forward strand.
TACGCCATCCCACCGATACCAGCACTCACCCTATCCACCAGCAAATTAACGCCCGGGTTATCTACCTTCCCGAATATCTGCATGTAGAGCCACTGCGGGTGGTAAAGGCGCTGTTTAAAGTATGCTGGCAGTTTTCTTTGATTAAAGTGTTCAAACAGTTCTGTAAAGATTTCAAACGCGATAAAAGCAGGGGCCGTATTCGTCGCTTTGGCCAGAGCATCGTGCTCGCTGCAGAAATGCCGCGCGGCACTGAACAAATGTACGCTCACTTTTTACATACCCCCGCCTCCGTCACTCGCTATGCGGCGCTGATCAACAACTTACCTTGGTCTTGTTCGGCCCACGCCAAGGATATTTGGACCTCTGAAAAATGGGATCTGACTGAAAAGCTGCAAGAGCTACAATGGCTTGCCACTTGCACCGCCGCTAACCATCAGTACCTACAGTCACTGGCAGCAGAGCCCGACAAAGTACATTTAGTCTACCACGGCCTAGACTTTGATCGGTTTGATAAAGTAGCACGCGTTTCAAGGCTGCAGGTCGATGGCAGCAGCTCTGATCAGCCCGTTAAAATCATCAGTGTCGGCAGAGCCGTACCCAAAAAAGGTTACGACGACTTACTCACCGCCCTTGCCAAGCTACCTAAAAATCTGCACTGGCACTTTACCCATATCGGCGGTGGAGAAATTCTTCAAGACTTACAACAACAAGCGCAAGCCCTTAAAATTGATCAACATATCACATGGTTAGGCGCTCAGCCGCAGCTAACGGTACTGCAAGCCTACCGCGACAGCGATTTATTTGTACTCGCTAGCAAAATCGTCGCCGACGGTGATAGAGATGGCATGCCCAACGTGTTAATGGAGGCGCAGAGCCAAGCACTGTGCTGCCTAGCCACTAATATTTCAGGCATCCCCGAGCTGATCACTACCCAAGTCAATGGCGTGTTAGTCGATTCAAACGACCCGCAAAAACTCAATCTTGCACTAGCAGAGCTCATTGCTGATCCAGAAAAGCGCGCGCGCTTAGCAGACACCGGACAGCAGCAGCTGCACCAACGCTTTGATGTAAAACTCGGTATAGACCAACTGCAGACGCTATTTTTGGGCCCCGATGCCGGCGCATAATCAGCGCCCGGCAAACCGCCAAAGTATTGCATTTTATGCACCGCTAAAATCACCTTTACACCCAATCCCATCTGGGGATCGTAAAATTGCGCAACTCTTTTTCAGCGCTCTGCAACACGGTGGCTTTGAGGTGGTATTGGCGAGTCAGCTGCGTTGCTTGGATAAAAAAGGCGATCAACACCGACAACAGCGTCTTATCAGTATTGCCACTAGGGAAGCTGCGAGAATGTTGCGCCGCTGGCGCAAAGCTAACTTTAAACCTAGCGCTTGGTTTAGCTATCACCTATATTACAAAGCCCCTGATTTAATCGGCCCAATCATCTGTCGCGAGCTAAAGATCCCCTACCTTATCGCCGAGGCCTCCTGGGCTGAAAAGCGCGCTCAGGGCGCCTGGTCGCTATTTCATAGCAAAGTCGATCAGGCTCTGCAACTGGCCTGCAAAGTGATCTGCATTAATCCCGTAGACCAAATAGCCTTAGCCCAATACTATCAATCTCGAACGCGCTCCCCCATCGTCCAGCTCAAAGCATTTATCGATGATTTTCAACTGCCTGAGCCAGCTATTAGCCGAGCAGCAATCGCCAAACAATACTCGCTTGATCTCAGTAAGCCCTGGCTAATCAGTATTGCAATGATGCGCAAAGGTGATAAATTCAAATCTTACCAGCAACTGAGCGCAGTTATCCACAAGCTGACCACCCCGTACCAGCTGTTAATAATTGGCGCCGGAGAAATGCATCGGCAAGTCAGCCAGTTATTTGCAGACAATCAGCAGGTACAGTTTGCCGGAGCGCTGCAAAATGAAAAGATACGCGAGCTGTTAACTCATTTTGAAATTTTAGTTTGGCCGGCAATTAATGAAGCTTTAGGGATGATTTTTTTAGAGGCGCAACAAGCAGCAGTGGCGGTTGTCGCAGGCGATCAAGGTGGAGTCAGCTCACTGCTAGAACATCACCAAACCGGCATTTTAACCGCCGCCACCGACAGCCAAGCCATGGCCGATGCGATTAGCTTACTACTTGCTGATTCCGCGGCACTGCAGCGCATGCAACATAATGCCAAAGCGCGGATTACTGAGCAGCACTCACTGGCAACTGCTGCTAACCAACTCACTGCTGTGATCACTGCAGCGCAACGAGAATATAACTAGCCAATGCTCAATATATACCTGATCCGTCATGGACAAACCCAGTGGAATACTGAAAAAAAACTCCAGGGACGTACTAACATACCACTCAACGCACAAGGCATTGCGCAAGTTAGCGCTTACCAACTACCCACCTCTCTACAACAACTACAATGGTTTTCTAGCCCGCTTCTCAGAGCCAGAGAAACCGCAGCGCTACTCGGGGCAAACGCTGCCAGCGAGCAACACTTGATAGAAATGAACTGGGGAACTTGGGAGGGACAAACTCTCAGGCAACTACAGCAGGATAACCCACAGGACTTTGCAGCCGCCGAAGCACTAGGTATTCACCTGATGCCTCCCGAGGGCGAATCACCCTATTTAGTGGGTGAGCGTGTCACTACTTGGGCCACTGGCCTAGCGGCGTTAAATGCACAGCAGAATATCGGCTGTGTAACTCATAAAGGGGTGATCCGGGCGATTTATGCACTGGCCGCCAACTGGGACATGCTCAACAAGCCGCTGCATAAATTAGATTTCCACTGCGCCCAACACTTTTGTTTTGCGGATGGTCAATGGTCGATTGGAGAGCTAAACATTAAACTGTAATTAATATTAGATCTTGTAAATCAGTCGCTTATAAGCGTGCCAATTAACTAACTGCTGCACTATGCCTGGCTCGTTACTATTCGCTACCGCTTATTTCAGACACAAAAAAGCCCAGCACTCTTTTATCAAGATAGGCTAGGCTTATTTGCAAGATGGTGCCCGGACTCGGAATCGAACCAAGGACACGAGGATTTTCAATCCTCTGCTCTACCGACTGAGCTATCCGGGCAACACTGCTTGACGCGGCGCATATTAAACAATAAAGCCGATTATCAGTCAGGATAAATAAGCTATTTATTAAAATTTATTGCACTTTAGCCGCTAAATGCTAGTTATCAGCTATAGTATCAACGGCAAATGATGCAAATTTATACTGAGTTGGTTATTATCCCCAGTCTGAACAAACCACTATTTCATAATTTGCCCTATCAATTCAAGACGTTGCTACTAATTATCTGTTGATTTAATCTAGATTTTGAGGGAAACATATTGTTGCAGTTTACTATAAAGAATCAAAAAAATTCTGGACGAGTTTGTCTGCACATTACAGATCAGGGAACTGCGATTGCAGTCAGCAAAATAGTCGGCACTAGCCTGATATTGCAACACTGTGCCTATTTCAATAGTTTTGATCTATCCGACAACCCCGAATTGATTGCTGATTTCATTCAACAAAATAATTTGGCAAGCGCCAATTGTTCGCTGATTTTATGCTCCTCTGAGTACCAACTGTTGCTCACTGAAACGCCGGATGTCAAAGCAGACGAAATGTGCCAGGCACTGTGGTGGAAAGTTAAAGACTTAGTCGCCTTTGAGCTTGAAAACGCACAGATAGATTTTATTGATTTACCAGAGGGCAGTAATAGGCAACAAATCCGCCGGGTATATGCGGTGATTGCCGACAAAGCGAAAGTACGCGCCAAAATAGCACTGGCCGAAGCACTTGGCTTAAACCCTGTGACAGTTGAGATTCCTGAAACAGCGCTACTGCATTTAATCGCCGATCTGTGCAGTGACTTAGTCGGCACTTCAATTTTGTACTTAGACCCCGAACAAAGCTTATTACTACTGATGTCCGAAGGGCAAATGTATTTATCTCGCACCCTGCAATATAACTATTTAGACAGAATGGAGGCGGTAGTGCTCGACCTGCAGCGCTCCATGGATTATTACGAGAGTCAATTAGGAAAATCGCCCTGCTTAAAAGTATTAGTTTTACCGCAGCAGGCAGATGACAGTGCGATTATGCAAACGTTGCGCAGTAATATGGGCGCTGAAATAACCAGCGTTGATTTAAACGCGCTAATCACTGCAGATACCGAGCTTAATATTGAGCTGCAACAACACTGTTTTATCGCGGTCTGCGGCGCATTGCGTAGCAATCAAAAGGCTAAAAAATGAAACAGACGATTAATTTACTACCTAGCAAGCCTAAGAAAGTCCGCAATTGGCTGGCATTTAATAGCTTATTAAGCATCTTGGCTATTACCTTAGTGAGTAGTTTATCTTTATCTGCTTATTTTTGGTGGCAAGCAAACTCCCTGCATACAAGCTTGCAAGCACAGCAACTAACCAATACCAGCGCGACCGCTGAAATTGCCAATTTAACCACCCGTCTCGCCCAGCAAGATGCCCCAGCTCAGTTAACTGTGCAAGTAGAGCAACTGACTCAACAAATAGCGGCGATGCAACAAATGTTGGATTTATCCACAGAATATAGTTTCGTCGAGCAGAGCGGATTTTTGCAGATGTTTGAGAAGCTCCAGTCCAGCATTCCCACCGACTCTCAGCTAGAGAGTTTTAAAGCGACCGCTGGGCAGCAATTTACCTACATTCGCGGCAGAATCACACACGCCGCCACGGTGCCGAAATTATTGGATAATTTAAGAGTGCAAAATTTATTGCACCGGCAAAACATCTCCAATCTAAAAATCCAGCGCGCCACTGAGCACTATCGCTTTGAAATATTAACCTCGCATCAGGAGGCCCGCCAATGAATTTGTCAGCCTATTCTGAACCATACCAGCTGCTGAGCAATCGTGAAAAAATTCTGATTTTACTCTCGTCGATGGGATTGATCATTGCGCTGTCCTTTCTGCTAGTAATCGAACCCCAATTTAAAGCGGCCCATAAAACACAACTAGCACTCGAGCAAAGCCGCAGCCAAAATACCAGCTATCAACAGCAAAAGGCAGTGCTAGCAGAAAATCTTAATCGAGACCCAAAAGTCACCCTCAATTTACAGATAACTGCTCTGCAAGCACAAAAAAATCAACTATCTAGCGCCCTAAATGAACAGCGTTTAAGCGTTATTTCCGCCGCTGATTTCAGCCATTTCATGGCGATAATGTTAACCACTAACCCCGCCCTACAAATAACTGATGTACACGTAGAGGCCATCGCCTACGCGGGTGAAGAGCTAGATGCAGATACCGACAGCAGCGCGGTGCTCAAACACAATATTCGCCTCAGTTTACAAGCTAGCGACACCGAGATTAAAGCTTACCTGAAATTTTTAGAGAGTCAGCCAATAGCGCTCTCCTGGGATAGCATTGAATATAATAGGACCGGCAAAGAGCAAACCCATCTGCTCATTAGCTTTCATTTATTTGCCGCTAAAGAATAACAATAGACTGTCAGCTGAATCAGTGACTTCCATGCGGTGCTTAGCATAAGCGATTGATGCTACGAAACATTCCGCTCCTAAGCCTCTGATTCAGTTGTAAATTAACAATCTTTGATCGATAGATATAAAGAAGAGGACGCTCCATGGCTGCACCGAAAATGAAAGTACGAATCGGTGATTTATTAGTACAAAACGGCGTGATAACCGAACAGCAGTTAATGGCTGCACTCGCTCGGCAAAAGCAAACTCGGCAAAAGCTGGGAAAAGCGCTGGTGGTACTTGGTTATGTCGAAGAAGAGCAGTTTCTCAACTTTTTAGCTCAACAGTTAAAAATTCCGATGGTCGATATTTCACGCTACAACTTTAACCACAACGACGTGCTAAAGCTCACGGAAACACATGCTCGGCGCTTTCGTTGCGTAGTACTGAAAGAAGAGGCCGAATTTTTCTTAATCGGCATGACCGACCCGCTAGACATTTCCGCTTACGATGAAATTCAACGACTGCTGCCTAAGCCTATCGAACTAGCTGTGATCCCAGATAGCCAATTATTGGGGGTGTTAGATCAAATCTACCGTCGCACTAGTGAAATTGACGATTGGGCCGATCAGTTAAGTGACGAAATTGTTGAGGACACTTTTGATTCGGTAAAGCTCTCAGAGACTGATGATGCTGATATCCCAGTGGTTCGACTGCTAAAAAGTATTTTTGAGGACGCAGTCACCGTCGGCGCCTCAGATATACATATTGAACCCGATGAAAATGTGTTGCGTATTCGCCAGCGGGTAGACGGCCTATTACAAGAACATGTGATGAAAGATGCGCGGATCGCACCCGCGCTTATTTTACGTTTAAAACTAATGGCGGAACTTAATATTTCAGAAAAGCGCTTGCCGCAAGATGGCCGCTTTAATATTACCGTTAAAGGCCACAACATCGACGTGCGGATGTCGACAATGCCGATCCAGCACGGCGAGTCAGTAGTAATGCGCTTACTGGACCAGACCAATGGCTTAATTGAGCTCGATAGCATCGGCTTGCCAGACAAAATGCGTCGGCGACTCAACAAATTAATCAAAGAGCCGCACGGTTTACTCTTAGTCACAGGCCCGACCGGCAGCGGCAAGACCACCACTTTATATGGCGCCTTAAACGCCTTGAATGTAGCGGAAAAGAAAATCCTCACAGTTGAGGACCCGGTGGAATACTGCCTACCGAGAATTAACCAAATTCAAGTGCACCCAAAAATCGGCCTGACCTTCGCCACCGTCTTAAGATCTTGCTTGCGCCAAGATCCAGATATTTTACTCGTCGGTGAAATACGCGATCAAGAGACCGCTGAAATAGCGCTGCGCGCCTCTATTACCGGACATTTCGTACTCTCCAGCTTGCATACCAATGATGCCATTTCAAGTGCGATGCGCCTTATCGACATTGGCATTGAAGGCTATTTAGTCGCGACGGCTCTCAGAGCTATATTAGCCCAGCGCTTGGTTCGTAAGATCTGTATACACTGCAAATGCGACTATCAGCCGACGGCAGCAGAGCGGGCTTGGCTCCAAGTAAAATGCCAAGACACCGACCTTTCGATAGACCAACTGCGACATGGCACTGGCTGTACCAGCTGTAACAACACCGGCTATGCGGGCCGAATTGGTATTTTCGAGTTGCTAGAAATGGATGACGAGATGGCAGATGCACTACGGGCCAACGACAGCGGCACTTTCGCCAAAGCGGCTAGAAAAAGCGCCACGTATCAGCCACTAGTAATCAGTGCCTTAGAAAAAGCGGCACAGGGCATCACCAGCTTAGAAGAAGTGTTCAGAATTACCGAACAGTTAGAAGAGCTAGGGGAGCACGCTTAAATGCCCATTTATACATACTCAGGACGCCATGTCGACGGATCTGAGGCGACCGGCAAAATTGATGCTACGGGACGATCTGAAGTCGTCATTCAGCTAGAGCGTCAATCGATTACTCCGGTGAGTATTAATCCGCTAAAAGATGCCAAAGGCGCCAGTGAACAGTCGGCAGAGAGCATTCTAAAATTATCGCTCTTCGAAACCGTGACCTTAGATGAAGTAATCATGCTCTCGCGACAGCTAGCCAGCTTGACCCGGGCGGGGGTGCCGATTGTCGGAGCGTTAAGAGGCCTGGCAGACACCGTAAAAAACGCCTTAGTCACGACCAGGTTATCAGGTGTGGCCGACAATTTAGAAAAAGGCCAAGAGCTGTCTGTCGCGGTGGCTAAATATCCGAAATTATTTTCTGACTTATACGTCAGCATGATCCGCATTGGTGAAAACACCGGCAGACTTGACGATGCTTTTTCGCAGATGTCCAGTTACTTAACTTTAGAGCGACAGACGATTCGCAATTTAAAGCAAGCCACTCGCTATCCAATGTTTGTATTCTCTGCGATCGGCATCTTCATCACTATCATCAATATTTTCGTGATCCCCAGCTTTAAAGACGTATTCGATAGCATTGGCGGCCAACTCCCCTGGCAGACCATACTGCTGATCAAGCTCTCCGATTTCAGCTTGGCATACTGGCCCCACGTACTCGGCTTAATGGCAATTTTTGGCTATGTTTTTTTCAAATGGAAAAAAAGTTCAGCGGGAAAATTGGCTTGGGATCAGTTCAAATTTAAAATCCCCTTAATCGGCGAGATTTTTTACTTTGCTGTACTAGCCCGCTTCGCCAGAACCTTTAGCGTCGTTTTAGGGGCAGGTATGCCAATCGAGCAGGGCTTGGCGGTCGTCGCTAAAGCCGTAGACAACGATTATGTCGGCAGTAAAGTTGATGAAATGCGGATCGGCATAGAGCGAGGCGAAGGCTTTACCAGTGCCGCCAAGCGCACCGCGATGTTTAGCCCTCTAATCATGCAAATGTTAGCGGTGGGTGAAGAAACCGGCAGAGTGGATGAAATGCTTGGCGAAGTTGCCGATTTCTACGAGGAGGAAGTCGCCTACAAATTACTTCGACTTTCCAGTGCAATTGAACCAATCCTAATCGTTATTATTGGCGCTTTGGTGCTAGTATTAGCACTTGGCGTTTTTCTCCCTCTCTGGGAGCTCAGTGCCGCCGTTAACCGATAGCGATATTATCGGCAGCAGCCACTGAATCGATTTTTTAGACTATGCTGTAACTGAGAGTCAGCATCAACCTTTGCGCAAACCAGCGAGGGGCAGTGAACGAGAATAAGCGACCACCAGTTTTGAAAAGTAAAACATCATACAGATAGCTTTGAGCAGAATAGGGAATAAGACAATGAGACAGCAACAATCTGGCTTTACAATTATCGAATTAATCGTGGTTATTGCCCTGTTAGGCATCTTGTCGGCAGTGGCACTACCGCGTTTTATCGACATTTCTACCGACGCCCACAAAGCGACTGTACAGGGAACCGCCGGTGGCTTAGCCTCAGGTATCGCACTGGCGAAAGCCCAAGCTATCGCACAAAATATCACCTCGGGGAAAGCCATGTCATTTGATGGCTCACCACTGTATATGAATAGCTATAAACTTCCGGTGTCGGGATCTAGCGCTAAACCTTCTGCAGCGGGCTGTGTTGAAGTGTGGAACTCCGTGCTACAGGCGAACGCTCCATCAGTTTCAACCTCAGAAGGTGCTGCTTTTAAAGTTGTCTACCAAAAACCCATTTGTGAGTTCAAGTACAACAAAGGTGACAGCGACAGTATAAAAATTGCATACTCGCAGAAAACTGGTTTTGTCATCCCGACCTTAAAATAGCAACTGTTTAACGAGCCAATGAACAGACCAGCCGATATTTTTAAACGCTATCCTTTAACTCGGGATTTAGGACAGCGTGGCTTTACCTTAGTCGAACTAATCACTGTGATGCTATTAATCGGGATATTGTCTGCGGTCGCCATCTCTCGATTTGCCGATACCAATCTGTATCGGCAGGCATTGTTTACACAGCAACTGCAAGCCTACTTAAGGCTCACCCAGCAGCTGGCGATGGCTCGACAAAGTGGCTATGCTAGCAGCGCTGAAGCGGCTAAGTTTTCCCTGCAACAAACTGCAGCACAGCAGTGGCAAGTCACCATCAGCAGTGATGGCAGCAGCCAAAGCCACCTGCTGAAAGCTGACTCCCAACTATTTATTGACCAGCAAGCATTAACCTTAGGCACCGACTTGCAGCTGATATTTTCCAGCAACGGCGATCTGATTGCCAAGAACTTGCCTAAAAATAGCCAAATCACCCACAGCATTGCTCTACAGATAGGCTCACACTCTATTTGTATAGCACAGACAGGATAAAGTTATGAAGGCCACTGTATCAGAATATGGCTACACCCACATCGAAGCTGTTATCACCATCATGATCATCGCCATTGCGATGACCGGACTGATCGCCGTTTGGTCAAACGCCGCCAGTCGCAGGGCCGACCCTTACCTCCAAGCTAAAACAACAAGTATGGGAGCAATCTACCTGGCACAAATTCAGCGCCAAACTTTTACCGAGATACAGAGCCGTCAGCAAAGTGCCCCACAATTAGCAAGTACCGCGATACGCGGCTATGCTGATTTTACAATTGAGATCAAGGTCACCCTCGCTGGAAGTGATTTTGCACTAGCCGAGCCAGCTTTAAAGAAAATCAGCATTCAGATCACCCCGCCTCAAGGGTATCCGCAACAGTTTGTCACCTATAAAGGACGCTTATAGTGACTGTTGTTAAGCACCAAATTCAACCGCTTAAAAAGTCACTGCAGCAAGGCTTTAGCTTGGTGGAGCTGATCATCGTCATCGTCATAACCAGTATTATTGCCGTGGCCAGCACTGGCTTTATCGTCAATACCGCAAAAGGCCTGAACGATATCAGCCGCCGTGCCGCCCTGGCGAATAACTTACGCACAAGCCTCAGCAAAATAACCATGCAGCTCAAAAACAGCCTGGCCGGTTCTGCCAGAGTATCCACAGGCAAAGGCTACCAATGTTTAGAAATGCTGCCGATCCGAGCCCGCTCGTTCTATCTACACGCCCCACTGCACAGCAAAAGCACTGATCTGCAAGCGGTATCATTAGACAAAAAAGTACTAGGGATGCGCGCAGTACTTAACACTGCTACCAATCAGCAAATTTACCGCGAGTTAACTAACCCAGCGAGCCAAACGGTCTCCACCACCATCAGCCGACAATCTACACCGCAAAAAAATGCGATCACCGATTTGACCTTTAGCCAGGCTATGCAGTTTAAACAAGCTTCCAAGCAACAAAAAATTTACTATATCGACACGCCCGTCAGCTACTGCATTGAAAAAACCAATTTGTTTAGATATACAAATTATCGAGTCAGCAGCCAGCAGCCAGTACCCCACTCTACCGGCAGCCAACAGCCCAAACTTCCCAAACTGGAACCGAAAAGAGTATTACTAGCGCAAGGTATCCGCGCTTTATCGACCTTTAGCACGAATAGCATCGAGGGAAAAAACATCATCAAAATAGTACTCAGTGCTGGCGATGAGTTGGAAAACCTCAGCTTGCATCACCTAATATGGCTAGCCGATGAATAAATACCAGACAGCCGCTAATCAGCCCCGCCGAGCAGCGCAATTAAAGGCGCATCAGCAACGGGGCTTAGGCTTAGTCTCTGCGATTTTTGTTATTACGGTATTGGCGTTGATGGCGGCCGCAATGGCGGCGATTGTAGCGAACTCCGCCAAGACCCACAGCCACGAGATACTCTCGATTCGCGCGCAAAGTGCCGCGCAGTCCGGTATTGAAATACAACTGGCGAAAATAGCTAGCAGCAGTAACTGCCAAGGGACACAAACCAAGTACAACTTTAATACTCAAGGACTGTACGAGTGTTCAGCCACGCTAAGCTGCAGTAGCGTGGCGATACAAGGCCAGCATTTTATTAGCTTAAAGAGTATCGGAAGTTGTGGAAGCGGCCAAGAGAAGGCCGTGAGATTTGTAGAAAAGCGAGTTTTGCAATAAATCCAGTGCCGCAGATCAACCTTTAGGCATCAAGTGCGGTCTTCAGTAATTTATCTAAGATACCTCAGAACAAGTCACACATACCCCTGGCGACAGGGAAGCATGCGGAACTTGTGCAGAAATCATCTAAATAACTAAATTCCGTACTGCTCACGGTATTTAGCAATCGCGGCCAGCTGCGTCGCATAACCGCCAATTTCCTCCAAGTACTGCACGATATCTGCCAAATCGATAATACTGATCACCGGCATATTATAGTCTCGCTCGACTTCTTGAATCGCCGAGAGCTCGGCCGTGCCCCGCTCCATTCGATTCACCGCAATAATGGTTGCCGCCGGGGTGGCTCCCGCCTGATTGATAATTTGCATCACTTCTCGAATCGCAGTCCCCGCGGTGATCACATCATCGACAATCACCACCCGCCCCTCTAAAGCGGAACCTACTAGAGACCCACCTTCTCCGTGGCTTTTAGCCTCTTTGCGATTGAATACATAAGGCACATCTTGGTCGTACTCATTGGCCAGTGAAATAGCAGTTGCCACCGCCAGCGGGATACCTTTGTAGGCAGGCCCAAATAAAATATCGTAAGCGACCCCTGAATTATTTAATGCAGCGGCGTAGAAGCGCCCTAATTTAGCCAGAGCCAAACCAGTTTTAAACAATCCTGAATTGAAAAAATACGGGCTGACCCTACCGGATTTAAGTTCGAATTCACCAAAGCACAGTACTTTTTGTTGGATGGCAAATTTAATAAAATCTCTTTGATATTGTTGCATACTGGTCAATGTCCCTAGTTGGTAATCAGATGCCACATTCTACACTAGCTAATCGAACTGCTGAACAAAAAACTACCCAGAGACCTCAACCCAAGGTCACCAGCGAAGGTAATACCAAGCAAAAACCGACAAGATAGCAGACTTAGCATGCCCATTTTTATAGTTATTACTGGTGTAGATGAACATTTTTAGCCGATTTTAAACCCCGAATTACCGAGCACAGTTATTATGCTGAGGTCTTCCACTGATAAAATCGGCCATGCATTGTATTGATATGTTGAACAAAGCTGAGGGGGTGTAATAGAGCTAAAAGTTAACAAGTTGCTTATCAATAAGCACTGAAATACTCTAAACGGACACAATCAGCATTAAAAACGCTAACAAACCAACTAATTCACCCAGAAAATTTCAATTTATAACCTTAGCCTATACAATTGAACATATTTTTAAGATCTGTACTTGTCAATGCTAGAATAAGGGGTACGATTAGCCTCCTTTTTTCATCGACACTCAAATCAAAGCACTGGAAACCACATATGCGCGTTATCTCATTCAATACCCAAGGTATTGAACAGGCCACAGAAAAAGGACTTTTCACTTGGTTAGCCGATCAAGATGCTGATGTTATTTGCCTGCAAGATCTACGCGCTAGAGAATACCAACTAGATGATGAAAAATATCATCTGGATGGCTACCATCCTTACTTCTTTGATGCTTTTGAAGATGGTTATAGTGGCGTCGCCATTTACACCAGACATTTGCCCAAGGCAATCATGACCGGCTTAGGCTTTGAACTTTGCGATTACGAGGGCCGCTTTATCCAAGCGGATTTTGAAAACGTCAGCATCTCATCACTACTAGTGCCATCGGGCTTAAAAAATGATAAAGCGCAGGCCATAAAACACCAATTTATGGAACACTTACTAGCGCACTTCAAAAAGACCCAACGCAAACGTCGCGATTTCATATTCTGCGGCACTCTCAACACCGCACATCGCACTACCGACATCTCCAACTGGTACGTCAGTCAGAGTATTTCCGGATTTTTACCGAGTGAACGCGCGTGGATGGAAGAGGTTATCGGTGAATTGGGTTACGTAGATGCCTTTCGTGAAATAAACAAAGCGGATCGTCAATACACTTGGTGGCCGGACTACAATCGCGCCCGCAAACTGAACGAAGGCGCTAGACTAGACTATCAGCTGACCACTGCAAACATCCTAGACACCGTAAATGATGGCTATATCGCTAAAGATCAAAATTTTTCAGAGTTTGCTCCGCTAGTGATGGATTACGATATCGACTTGTAAATAGCATTAAGCCGAGACAAAAAAAGACGCTACAGCGTCTTTTTTTTGAGTGATTTAGCAGCAATCATCAATTGCTAGAGACCTCTGCTAATAACTAACTAGCTAGCTAGTGCCGCCTTCTGCTTAGCGATAATTGCTTTAATCCCCTGATCGGCTAAAGCCAACATTTTATCTAACTCCTCTTTACTGTACGGCGCCCCTTCTGCAGTACCTTGCACCTCAATAAAGCCACCGGCGCCAGTCATCACCACATTCATGTCAGTTTCAGCATCGGAATCTTCAGCATAATCCAAATCCAACACCGCTTCGCCCTTATAGATACCCACAGAAATAGCGGCAATCATACACTTCAAAGGATCGCCTTTTAAAGCGCCGTGCTTATCTTTCTTTAAAAAGCTAATCGCATCAATCAGCGCGACACATGCCCCGGTGATAGATGCAGTGCGCGTGCCACCGTCCGCTTGTAAAACATCACAGTCGATAGTGATAGTATTTTCACCCAACTTTTTAAGATCTAAAGCCGCTCGCAAAGAGCGACCGATCAAGCGCTGAATTTCCACAGTGCGCCCAGTTTGCTTACCACGACTAGCTTCACGGCCATTTCGAGTATTAGTCGAGCGCGGTAACATCCCGTATTCAGCCGTCACCCAACCCGATCCAGAACCGCGTAAAAAACGCGGCACGCCACGTTCAACCGTCGCGGTACATAAAACTTTTGTATCGCCAAACTCCACTAAAACCGAACCTTCGGCATGCTTGGTAAAATGACGGGTAAACTTAATCTCGCGTAACTGATCGAGTTCACGACCACTAGGTCGATGCGAGACCACACCTAACGTTAGAAGTTGATCAGAAATAGACTTACTCATGAAAATATAACCTTAAAAATTAAAAAAATGGTGAATTGCGACCAGAGGTGATCAAAATCAAAACATTCTGAGCACCCAGCATAGAGCTAAAACCAGCATGCTGATAAACTAACTGCTAATTCTAATCGAGATTGAAGCATATGACACGCAGTATGACAGCTTTTGCCCGTCAAGAGTCACAACAGAGCTGGGGTGGGCTAACTTGGGAGATAAGATCAGTCAATCAACGCTATCTGGAACCCCATTTACGTATCCCAGAAAGCTTTCGAGATCTAGAACCCGCACTACGCGACTTACTGCGAAAAAAACTCAGCCGTGGAAAAATCGACTGCAGCTTACGTTTTGAGGTAGAACAAAAACAACAGGGCATTCAAATTGATACCGAGCGCGCTAAGCAACTGATTGACGCCGCCCAACAAATAGCCGCTCTCAGCGACAATCCACTGCCCATTGACAGCTTAGAAATACTGCGCTGGCCAGGCGTCATGCAAGCTGCAAAACTGGACATGGCTAGCGTCAAAAAACAAGCCTTGGCACTCTTCTCAACAGCCCTAGACGACCTCATTGAAGGCCGCGCTCGCGAGGGCAGAGAGCTCGCTGAATTAATCAACCAAAGATTAACTAGCATGGGTTTAGTCGTCGCAGATGTCCGCCAAAAAATGCCCGATATCCTAGCCAAACAGCGCCACTTACTGATCGGTAAAATCACCGACTTAGCGCTGGAAGTCGACCCACTTCGAATTGAGCAAGAAATAGTATTACTAACCCAAAAAGCCGACGTCGCAGAAGAGCTAGACCGTTTAGACACCCACCTTCAAGCTGTCGCCCACATACTGCAACAACCGGGCACCGTCGGACGCCGACTAGACTTTTTAATGCAAGAATTAAACCGTGAAGCCAACACCCTATCCTCAAAATCGATAGTCGTTGAAACCACCAATAGCGCGGTAGAATTAAAAGTATTAATCGAGCAGATGCGTGAGCAGATCCAGAATATAGAGTAAGATCCACCAGCATCCTTAAACAACCCATGCAGGCCTTATAATACGGCAGAGTTGTTATTAAGCCGTCCACCAACGTCCGTTGACAACCGATAAAAGCCACCACTTATTGGGTAGCATTACGGGTAGCAGATTGATTGTTTTGTTGTTAACATACCAATCATATTAAAACACTACCCACTACATGCTTATTACATGCCATGCTTGGGTTATATAACGAAACTTAAGCGGGTAGGTGCAAGGAATGGGGAAACTGACGGTTAAAGAGGCTCTGGGAATCGTGAAACGATCAGAGCCTGGCCGCTATAGTGATGGTGGCGGCCTGTACCTGATGATTCCTAAAAGCGGTACTGCTTATTGGATGCTTCGATACACTCAATATAAAAAACGAAGGGCTCTAACAGTTGGCAAACACTCTCTCCTCCCCTTAGCTGAAGCCCGAACGGAGGCGGAAGAGTTCAAGAAAAAAATAAGAGAGGGCGAGGACCCCATTGCTGAGCGCAAGCGAGAAGAAGAAGCTGTTATTAGCACTGTAGAGGATCTTTTTAACGATTGGCACCAAGGACTTGCGCTCCGACTCAAACACCCAGGTATCCCCAAACGTATTTTCTCCAAAGAAGTTGCACCACACATTGGCCGGCATCAACTTGCTAAAGTAACCCCTATGGATGTGAGATCAATAATAAGGAAGGTTGCCGAGAGCTCCAGACCCACTATTGCTAACGATACTTTGATGTACCTTAAACAATTATTCAACCATGCTATAAAACTAGGCCTAATTACTCACAACCCTGCTTCCGCTTTCGACGTCAACGACGCAGGCGGCGTAGAAAAAAGCCGATCTAGAATGCTTAACATTGATGAATTGACGCATGCTTTTCAGGTTTTTAAAAATCATCGTGATAGCTTTACTCGTGATAACTACTTAGCCTGTGCCCTTCTTCTAGTGACCGGTGTACGTAAAAGCGAACTGACCGAATCTAAATGGATAGAGTTTGATCTAGACAAAGGCACCTGGGAGCTCCCTGCTGGGAGAAGTAAGTCAGGTGTAGCGATCCGCATCCCCTTACCAATACAATCGACTAAATGGCTCAGCGAACTACAAATCCGAGCATGCGGCTCTGAATACGTCTTCCCAAGCAGGCGCGCCAGTAAGCGTCCGCATATGGGGAGCGACACACTTAACAGAGCTATTTCGAAACTGTTTGGCAGAGAACCAGGCCGAAAAGTGCAACCACCAAATCTCATGTGCGAATTAGAGCATTTTACTGTGCATGACTTGCGTAGAACCTGCCGTAGCTTACTTGCATCCCAGGGCGTACCTGGCCATGTTGCTGAACGATGTCTAAACCATAAAATTAAAGGGGTTGAAGGGATATATGACCGCTTCGATTACTTTGATGAGCGCAAACAGGCACTTTGTAAAATCGCAGATTTGCTGGAGCCCATCATAAACACTTAGCAACTACTTAGCTGCATTAACAAAGCTTGTTCTTCATTTTGCAACTCTCCAAGCAGTAGATGAGACTTCAAAAAACCTCGAATCAGTCAGGCAACTAAATGGGTAACTAGAATAGCTCACTACTCAGCACATATCGTAATCTTCCTGCTCATAAGTGAGCTTGCAGAGTGTTCTCTTAACCACTAGATAAAAGCGTATCAGATCGACACAACCACCTTGATGAATGCAGGCTGCACTAGAAAAAGCTTCCTATGTGATTGCTCCGATAATAAATAATTAGCGGTTTAAGCATTACTTATAAGCGCTGTTACTTTGTATCTCAAGAACCCGGAAACGACTGAAATTTTATGATTCTTAACTTTCAATGCCTCTATTTCTTTTTATGCTCACTCGCCTGACTGAGGAGCTTTTTTTCTCAACTCCAAGCTCTTTAAGCTCTTTAAGCTCTATTTTCAATTGCCGATTATCTGCTTCAACTGCATGCAAGGCAACTTCACATTGTTCTAGTTTTTGTTTTCTCCGTTCATGGTCATCTTTTTGTTTAGCGATTTCTTGCTTGTGAAAACTTACTTCGTTGGCAATTATGGTTTCCAATGTTTTAACTTTGGTCATCCCACAATATTTTGCTAGCTCCTTAAGTTGGTTAGAGCTTTGGACTGAAATATTAACTGGCAGGCTCTTCTTAAAGCGACGCTTATTCATTTGTTGAATCCACGATTTCTCCATTTTTTTCAACAAAACAGTGGATGCTTCACAGTCTTCTTTTTTCGCCAAACTCAATAAGAAGTCGAGAGCTGAATCAGACCCGGCCCATCCAGCTGCAGCTGTGGCACCTTCGCTTGATTGAGTCATTCCTCCTCGCTTTTTAAGAAGATACTGCCTAGCCCAAACCTCTTGAGCCTGATTATTCGTGTCAATCCAAGATCGTTTCATAACGTTACCTTTATTTACTATCAAATAACATATCAAATATGTTATATAATAATCAATCGTAAAAAAAACACCATAGGATGTTGATTAATTGTTTAGCTATTTCAAAGACAGTACCTCTCTAGAATGGTTAAGTAGACACACTAAATCGCTAGAAAGGCTAGATAGAAACACCAAATCGAGACAAAGAACGCTTACCCCAGCTAGTCGTTTCATATGGATTGCGCTTTTAAACTTAACGTCTAGCAAATCTAGATTCGTAGAAGGAAGTGTGGAGAACGTATGTAACCGCTTAGGCCTATGCGATAAAACTTTTAAGAAGGCAGTAGATGAACTAAAGAATACTAATCTATTAAAGCTTCATAAGGTGCAGACAAATTTAGGAGCCCATTCGTTTCAATACGAACCAACAATTCCACCTGATATTTCACTCCACAAAACTGAACAAACCTACTCAAACTTTCGTAATAAATTACTTAGTCAAAAGCAATTTGACAGCAAGAGAGTCACTGTAAGTCAAAGATCACTGATGATTGCAGTACTAGCAGTTACTGATGGGTATGGCTTGATAACAGAGTTTCACGTTAACAAACTTTCTCAGTTAACAGGCATCTCTAATAGAAACATTTTATCGAATCTAGCAAACTTGGAAGAAAAAGGATTATTGACTCTTATAACCGAGCAAACCGGCAAGAAAACACTCTGGGCTTACCAGCTCAAATACTTCTCGCATATATCCGAAATAAAGTGCGTATTTGATAGAAACGTACATTCTGAAATTCAAGTCATATCTCTATTGATTCGACGTAAAGAGATTGAAGAGAAATTTCAAACGTCAACCTACAAGCTATATAAGAGTTGGTTAATAAAGCAGTTTGGTATGAAAGGTAGCAAAGTAGAATTTTACTTATATAGTGTTTTTTCAGATGTACCTGAGGATATACGTACCTCGGTGCTCAAAGTTATAGGCCCTTGCCGAGTTAATTGGCAAAAGCTAAACAACAATGTATTACATGTCTATGTTGATTGGCTATTACAACTAGCGGCTATACAAACCTTACGATACCAATTCAAATATTCAAACTCTAATATGTATAGTAATTGCCCTCCTATTGAGAATTTGATCAAGACTCAAGTGAGCTTTTTCCCGCTTACGTCCGAGCAAAGAAAGGTCTTAGAACAGATATTAGTGCCGCTAAGCAAGATGGTTGCTACTGCTATAAAGAACAAAATTAATGATATTTTCCCTAAAGCCGAGCTGGACCAATGCCAGATATTCGTTGAATCCTCCAACCAGTGGCTAGCGAATCATGCAGATAAGACTAATGAGTTACGCGTAAATAATGTCTACATTTTGGAACATGAGCCAAGATATAAGACAAAGAGACCATTTAACTCTCTAACAGAGTCAGATCTAGCCTGACCTTATGCAGAGCTTCACGATTACAAATTTAAAATTAATATTGTTACTAACTCGAGAGTAAATTCAATCCCAAATAATTTCTACAGGTTACTAATCATTGAGCCATACAGCATACTTCCATCAGCTCAAATGTTGGTATTAGTAGTATTAAGTATCAAAGAAATATTTAAGAAGTAAAAATATACTTACATGACTACTCCTATGACAACAAGTCATAGGAGTAGTCATGATGCAAACTTTAATAACGAACCATGGACCATTAGATACTAGATATCTCAACAACATTAAAAGCACAATTGATAAGGCTCTAGCTGAACACTCTAGAACTATTGCTATACGTATAGATCTACGTATGCCTATAGATCAATTCTATAATGAAACAGGTCTTAGCGATGATAGCCCTGCTTTTATTACAAATACTGATAGCAATGCTATTTCTCGATTTACCAAGTCACTTAAAGCTCAAATTGATGCAGACTTACTTAGGAAGAGAAACACAGAAAAAAGAGTCTGATGTGGTTATAGTTTACCGGACACATAAATATACATAATATTAACCTATTTAAGGTGTGTCTGATGTCTAGAAAGAAACCAAATAATTATACAAGTGAGTTTAAAGAGTCTGCTATTCAATTAGCCATTGAGTCCAATCAATCTATCGCTGCTACAGCAAAAGAACTGGGCTTAAATGTCAGTACTTTACACACTTGGATTAATAAATATCATAGTGTCAGTGAAGGGGCTAAGCCAGCAAAAAGTCTTAACAAAGAGCACATATATGATGAGAATAAAAGACTGAGACGAGAAGTCGCTCGCTTAAAGGAGGAAAGAGCTATCTTAAAAAAGGCGGCGGTCTTCTTTGCCAGAGAACTTCACTAAGATATTCATTTATTAGTGATCACTTAGAGCTGTTTGATGTGGTTATAGTTTACCGGACACATAAATATACATAATATTAACCTATTTAAGGTGTGTCTGATGTCTAGAAAGAAACCAAATAATTATACAAGTGAGTTTAAAGAGTCTGCTATTCAATTAGCCATTGAGTCCAATCAATCTATCGCTGCTACAGCAAAAGAACTGGGCTTAAATGTCAGTACTTTACACACTTGGATTAATAAATATCATAGTGTCAGTGAAGGGGCTAAGCCAGCAAAAAGTCTTAACAAAGAGCACATATATGATGAGAATAAAAGACTGAGACGAGAAGTCGCTCGCTTAAAGGAGGAAAGAGCTATCTTAAAAAAGGCGGCGGTCTTCTTTGCCAGAGAACTTCACTAAGATATTCATTTATTAGTGATCACTTAGAGCTGTTTAATCTTTCACTCATGTGCCGAGTACTTTGTGTCTCTCGCAGTGGATTTTATGAATGGTTCAAGCGTCCTGTATCTCACCGAGAGTTGCAGGATCAGGCATTGAAGGCCGACATCAAGACAAGCCACCAAGATAGCCATAAGATCTACGGAACACGCCGTATACAAAGTGATTTGGTAGACCTAGGTAAAAAGGTTAGTCGGAAACGTATCAGACGGTTAATGAAGGAAGAAAACCTTGAAGCGAAAATAACAAAAGCCTTTAAAGTAACAACGGACTCTCAACATAATAAACCCGTTGCTGAAAATATACTCAATAGGGAGTTTTCTCCAGAATGTCCAGATCAGGTATACGTTGGTGATATTACCTATATACAAACTTTAGAGGGATGGCTGTATCTGTCTGTTTTCATAGATCTCTATTCTAGAACCGTCGTAGGTTGGTCGATGGACAAGAGGATGCCTGCAACACTGGTCACTGATTCCTTAGAGATGGCGCTGCGTAAACGGAAGCCTAAAGCTGGGTTAATAGTGCACAGTGATCGCGGCAGCCAATACGTTTCAGATAGTTATCAGGCACTCTTAAAGAAGAATAAGTATATTTGCAGCATGAGTAGAAAAGGTAATTGCTGGGATAATGCACCATCGGAAAGCTTCTTTCATACTTTAAAAACCGAGATGGTTCATCACGAGAAGTTTAAAACAAGGAGTGATGCTAAGCAGGCCATATTTGAATATATTGAGGTGTTTTATAACCGCCGGAGAAAACATTCAACCATTGGTTACGTAGCTCCAATGGAATACGATGAAGCATATAGAAAAGCTGCTTAGAAATATGTCCGGAAAAGTCTTGCCAGATCAGTTTAATCTTTCACTCATGTGCCGAGTACTTTGTGTCTCTCGCAGTGGATTTTATGAATGGTTCAAGCGTCCTGTATCTCACCGAGAGTTGCAGGATCAGGCATTGAAGGCCGACATCAAGACAAGCCACCAAGATAGCCATAAGATCTACGGAACACGCCGTATACAAAGTGATTTGGTAGACCTAGGTAAAAAGGTTAGTCGGAAACGTATCAGACGGTTAATGAAGGAAGAAAACCTTGAAGCGAAAATAACAAAAGCCTTTAAAGTAACAACGGACTCTCAACATAATAAACCCGTTGCTGAAAATATACTCAATAGGGAGTTTTCTCCAGAATGTCCAGATCAGGTATACGTTGGTGATATTACCTATATACAAACTTTAGAGGGATGGCTGTATCTGTCTGTTTTCATAGATCTCTATTCTAGAACCGTCGTAGGTTGGTCGATGGACAAGAGGATGCCTGCAACACTGGTCACTGATTCCTTAGAGATGGCGCTGCGTAAACGGAAGCCTAAAGCTGGGTTAATAGTGCACAGTGATCGCGGCAGCCAATACGTTTCAGATAGTTATCAGGCACTCTTAAAGAAGAATAAGTATATTTGCAGCATGAGTAGAAAAGGTAATTGCTGGGATAATGCACCATCGGAAAGCTTCTTTCATACTTTAAAAACCGAGATGGTTCATCACGAGAAGTTTAAAACAAGGAGTGATGCTAAGCAGGCCATATTTGAATATATTGAGGTGTTTTATAACCGCCGGAGAAAACATTCAACCATTGGTTACGTAGCTCCAATGGAATACGATGAAGCATATAGAAAAGCTGCTTAGAAATATGTCCGGAAAAGTCTTGCCAGATCAGTCTTTAAAAACACGCTGAGATACATATGGGTTAAAGAGTATGGAGGCGAGAACACACCACACTACCATGTACTATTACTGCTCAATAAAGATAATTACACACACCTGGGGAACTACTCAGCTCTGGTAGGAAACTTAGCCTGTAAAATTCAAGCTGCATGGATGAGTGCTTTAAACTTGGATTGCGATAGGTTTAGCTCTCTTGTGCATTTCCCCGACAATCCAATTTACCGATTAGATATTAAGCAAGCAGACTTCCAGACGAGATATTCCGGTTTGATATATAGAGTAAGTTATTTCGCAAAAATCAAATCCAAAGTGTATGGCACAGGAACACGCTCCTTTGGCTGTAGCCAGCGATAAAACAAAACAGCGGACGATCAGTCCGCTTTAACTAAAGTAAGCCTCGTTCAGCGAACGACACGCTGTGATGACCAACCACGATATGATCCAACACTTTTACATCTATCAACCTAAGAGCATCCACCAGCTTCTCTGTAATAAGCTTATCAGCTGTTGATGGTTCAGCATTTCCTGATGGATGATTATGCGCAAAGATCACCGCAGCGGCGTTTGCTTTGAGTACTGCTTTCACTACTTCTCTAGGATAAATACTGGCGCTATCAATAGTGCCATAGAACAACTTCTGAAAACTGATGAGCCGGTGTCTGTTATCAAGTAATAAGATACTGAACACCTCTCGTTCGTAGAGACCTAATTTAACCTCTAAAAAAGCCTTTGTTTCTGACACTGATTCAAATACATCAGAGTTAAACATTTTTTCTGCAAGTATCTCTGAAGCCTTCTCCAACACTTGATGCTTAGTTAATGGCCCTTGAGTTACATAACTTTGTAATACCTGTTGATTCATTCAAACCTCTCCTATGCCCGCTATACGGGCGATGTTATATACGAGGACGCCCCTATTCAATTAAATCTGTTCATTCTGTGCCCAGCTATAGCCCGCTATAACGCCAAGAACAAATAAATGCGCTATCGGCTTAGCCGCCAAAATAAACATCCACTTCCCCCTTAACAATTTTATATACCCCAACACCGACCACAAAACCGGCAATAAATATTAACGGCATAACTCCCCTCCTAAGCTTCTAATTTAATACTGCTGGTGGATTCCAGCGCGTTAATAGAAACAATGAACTCCTATACACAAGGGTTATATAGTTTTCCAGATTCGTTGAAGCTCACCTTACATGACAATTGGCTCAGTTATTTTTAACTACTCGGCCAGATCTTATGAACAGTAACGAGGATGAGTCATGAGATTAATTAAACTTAGAAATGTAATGGATATAACTGGCCTTGGCCGATCCACCGTATACAAGTATGTAGCATCAGGTAATTTCCCTAAACCGGTGTCATTAGGAGTGCGCGCAGTTGCCTGGGTTGAGGAAGAGGTGCAAGAATGGGTAATGGATAAAATTGAGCAAAGGGATCTTAATTGATATTGCCAGTGAGTAGGTCAAAGCACACTTTTTTCAGAAGGTAAGCCGTTAAGTGCAGAACCACACCGCATAAGTTTAGAGCAAGTTCACCTCACTAACATTAAGACCGTTGTAAGATAAATAACGGAGTATCCGTGCTGATAGCAGTGAGCTATTGATGGACTTTGAAGAGTTAGGTCTGATTGAACTGATTGTAGAAAAGGGTGAAGATGCGTAGAGGGATTACCTGAACGGGTTAAGAGTAAACCCGAAATACTATGATCGTATGTCAGAACTACTCGATGCCATTATTGAAGGGCGACGTAAACAAGTCATTGATTATCAAGAATACCTAGAGAAGATTAAAAGCTTCGCGCGTAAAGTTAAAAAAGCCCGAGGTGACACTAAGAATCCTTACCCTTCAAGTACTGATACCACAGCAAAGCCCGCGTTATTTGATAACTTTGGTAATGATGAAGTTTTTAGCTTAGTTAGTATAGGACCAGAATAATTTATCTTACAGAAACTAAGGTAGTACCAACACTTTGATGGACCACTTTAATTATTTTGGATTCACTGATATTAAAATGCCCGTGAAGTATTCCAAATGGGAACCAACATGGATCTGAAATTATGTCTTCAATAGATATTCTATCTCTATCTGATGAGTATAATACCGAAGCATACAGCCAAGTAATCAGCTCAGAGTTTACAATCGATATTTTAGCTACTGGTCTCACTACTGCTTTACCAGACGGCTCCAGTACACCCCATTCTATTAGGCTTTGAAGATATCTTGCCGTAGCACGTTTGATGCTTTCCCTATCCCCTACTGACTCAATGACACGACGATTGAATTCAGTATTACTGACTTCATCTTGCAGCTTAAAAAGACGACCTAGAATCTTACTCAACGACATGAAAAATGGATAAGCAGCGATACACATAGCGTAATGAATAGCCAATCGTTCCTGGCTGTTTGCACTAGCGAACAAAGCAACAGCCTCTTGCTTATAAGCTGTCTCTTCTTTTAAAGACTTAGCCCAGGTCGCTGTTAATATATTCTTGGTTTTACGACGACTCGTTTCCCCATTGATTGAAGGCAGTAAATATTCATCAAGTTTTTCATTCACTTCATGCAGGTTATTACCATCCACAACCAGCTTGGCGGCCTGATCCATCCAGGATTTTTCAACATAGCGATCAAAACCAACTAAAGGTTTCTTACTTTTCATACATTTCTCTACATATAGTTATATAAGGCACAATCACTTCTTCGATTGCGATTCCTCCATGCCCCACAATCTTTTCACCTTTCGCTACAAAAGCACTACGGCCTTTCATGACCATTGGAAAATAATCGTTAGGCAAGCCTGTACTGGGCCATGCTACGGCTTCTGAGCTGTCAAAGGAGATGCTATCTCTCAGCACCTCTGTTTTATAAACTCTGGCTCTCTCGCCCCTGCTTTCGGCAACAGCACCTTCTTTAATTTTACCTGAACCAACAGCTTCAACATTGCCATGATCTGCAGTCAGATGCACTGCGTATCCGTTTTCTAATAGGCCTGTTATCAATCGCTGTAAGTAACCGCCTTCGGCCCATAATTTGACCTGATTATGCATACCAGCAGCACCGAGTTGCATACCATGCATCATGTCATCAACCGTATTAATAACCAATCCAACAGCCCGTAATCGTCTGTCAGATAGACGCTCAACTAGAGGCTCAACCTCACCCTTACCTAAACTCTTTTTATAGTAGACTTGATTCTTATTTAACCCGTAATCCAACCAAAACTGTTCCCAGGCTTTCGGCTCATTACTAGTAGTACCAATTGTTTTGGCGAATTGATACGGCGCTTTTGCTGAGAACAACGCTTGGCGAGAAACTGAAGTTACTGTTGGCACCCAGGCAAATACTGCTGATTCATTAAGGGCATCATCTATATTAAGTTGAGCCTTAACTGTAATCCATTGATCAATCGCTAAACCATCTACGAGAATCAAAGCCACTTTGGCTTCAGAGCGATTGTCTAGTTCACGTGCCATTGCCCTAGGCACATGGTGCAACATGACCGGAGGCATAGGTGGATGATTATGTAGGCCCGTGTATTTTCCCAGCATCCAGCCAGAAAAATGCCGATCAATTTTTTGTTGCAAGGCACAGTAAGCTTCTGTGATAGAGACAAAAGACTGCATATGAATTTTGTTTGGGTGGTAATACGCAGACAGCTCTGCCCAACGATAAGCATACTGCTGCCATTGCTGATGCCGCTCATCTTCGCCAGGCAGAGTATCATCACAGAGCTTGAGTAATCCTTTAATACGCTTTCTTAACTCTTTTTCGGGGTCCTGCAGAACACCAACCAGACACCAGTGGCCCATTAGCCGATCCGGTGCATCTATTTCTATGGGGGTTAAATAACCCTCAAGAAATAGATTGTCGATATAAATCCGGACATCATCGTGACCATAAGGTAAAACCACTTTCTCCTCAGCTACACCATTAATCTGGTAAACAGCTTTTGGCTCCCTAGCTCCCTGTTGCAGTGATTCAATTACTTCATCAATATAAGCAGACCAGTGCCGCTGCAAAAACGCAAAGAAGTACTGTTTACTAGGCACAATGTTATCTAGAGGCCACTGAGTAAACTGTTTACGACGTATCAGCAAGTTAATTAACCGACTTCTGAGTACTTCGGGCAGCGCAACATCCCGATAATGCAGCCTCAATAAACTCTGCAGTAAGTCCGAAGGGGTTTGTATTACTTCAGGTGCCAGTTTAAAAACATGGCGCAGCACAAAGTCACTACTGGAAGCTTCATTCATCTGCCCCGGTGCATATTCTTTAAGGGCTGCATCCAAAGCGTTCAGCTCTTCGGCTTGTAGCGATTTGAGCACTGAATGAGATAGCCCAGGAAAACAGTCCACCAGCGATACAGATAAACTTTGAGCACTATTCAATAGATCATAAGGTAAAGCCTGCATATCATGCCTTTCTGTATTCACACTGATAACACAGCTACCGGGGCCACCTGGGTACGCCATCGACAAAAAATGACGTAGCTCAATGGAATCTTCATAGAAATACAGTTTAAAGCCGCTTTCAATTAAGGCCTTTTGCAGCGATTCCTCAGCCAGCAAACAATCGGGATCATCAGCAACGAAGTTCTTAGCCAACCGAATATCCAATTGTTGCAGTATCCTAAGCTGCCAACCCGGTAATTCATTCTTATCAATGGTCATTGCTTGGCTACCTTGGTTTTATTCTAAGAATCAGTACAGCATTCAGCTCAGGCTTTATTTTCTGGCGCTCAATAAAGTCTGACTGCCACTGTTCCCGCTCCTGTAATAGCTTCGCCATGCGAAAGCACTTTACCTCTGGTAAACCAATACGCTCGATGGCCCGCTCTCTAGCTTTAAAACCGTATTCAAACTTCTCTTTCTCCTGGGCCAAATTTTCGGTGTACTTATCTTTCAGTCGATTAAAAGTGCAGATACCAGTTTCTTCAGCCTGCTGTCTGGCAAATACGTAAGCTGTGGCAGGATTAGACTGCTGAAAGTCCGTAGTACCAATCTGCGCGTCATACGTTAGCTTTGCATCATTACTTAAAAGGGCTTCCCACACACGTTTAGCAGTGGCAGGAAAGGCTTTGCCCTCCATCGTTTGATAAACAGGAAAATACGCCGTTTGTTTATTACTCTTGGACTGCGCCAACCCCGATGTATCCAAAGAAATCTGCCACAACGACCATAAGCCATCAACAGAATCCGGGATACTCGGAATACGAATAGTAGGTATTTGCTGCTCTGGTACCCAA
Organism: Oceanospirillales bacterium; assembly: GCA_029027825.1. Lineage (GTDB taxonomy): Bacteria > Pseudomonadota > Gammaproteobacteria > Pseudomonadales > Balneatricaceae > Rs1. The sequence goes on from CP093399.1 coordinate 3,832,855, forward strand.
CTAGGTAAATTTTGTAATAAATCACGGATCTTTGGTCTATCCAGTGTTACATACTCAGCGGTCGGTAAGTCTTCAGCCCGCTTATTATCGAACAGGCTGCTATCCCATTGTTCACCATCGGGCCAGACTAACTGCCAGGTTTGATCATCGTTCTGTGAAACCTCGCCACCGCTATCCTTCAGGTAGCTGATTGTCATACGCTCTATCCAGTAAGGCAGAGGATGCAAGCTAATCTTATGGGCCTCAGCAGTATCAACGGGACTATCATCAACAAACAACTCTTTGCTGCCTTTACTCGCCGCTGCTTGTTCCTTTAGTTGCTGTAATGCTTTTTCAATTTCAACATCAATGTTATCGGGATTGTTGATGGCCCCGGTATACAACTCATCAAATAGCTTGCCAGCTTGTGCCGAATCTAAAACGTCACTGGTTTTATCAACTCCAAACTCCTCGAGAATGATATTGAGCTTTTCTTCTAATACCTCACGCACCCTGTGCTCAACAGTATCTTCAAATACTAAATTTAGCGCTCGTACCACCTTCTTCTGCCCAATACGATCTACCCGCCCTATTCGCTGTTCTAGTCGCATAGGATTCCAGGGGATGTCGTAATTGATAATTACATGGCAGAATTGCAAATTAAGACCTTCACCACCCGCATCAGTAGAAATCAGCACGCGGGTCTCTTCAGCAAAAGATTTCTGGACCTGCTTACGCTCCTCCATACTTAGAGCACCATTGAGCGTCACCACCGACATACCCCGCTCTTGCAGAAATTTCGCCATCATAGTTTGTGTAGGTAAAAATTCGGTGAAAATTAGCACCTTTATATTAGGGTCATTCTCATCACGCTGTAGCTGGGTAATCCACTCCAGTAAGGCATCCGCCTTGGCATCTATACCCTGCTGAACACAGTTCTCAGCCAAGTTTAGCAGGTGCTGTACTTCTGCCTTTTCATTCTTCAGCGCTTTAATTTTTGTCCTGGATAGCTCATCTGTTTGCTGCTGACCATCCAAGTCTTCCCACTCTTCAGTGTTCAACAGTGATGATTGCTCCGCCAGTGCTGGTTTATTTAAGACCGCCAAGCGCCTTTGCAAAGTGGCACCAATCGCAGCTGGACTGGAGACAACTAAGCGCTGCATCAAGATCATTAAGAAACCAATGGCATTTTGCTTAGTTTCCAACGCTTGGTTATAACCCTCACGCACATAGTCGGTAACAGCATCATAGAGATGACGCTGAGCAGCATGCTTAGCCTGCCAAGCGACACTCACCAGCTGAGTCCTTCGGGGACGAAACAACGGGTTCCCCTCGGCATCAATCGCCTGACGCTTTTCGGTACGAATCACATAGGGCATTACCCGCTCTTGGGTCACAGAAGCCTCATCAGGGAAGCGGTCTCTATCGAGTAAAGACATCAAGCGCTGAAAACCATCAGATTTACCTTGATGTGGCGTCGCAGAGAGCAGTAGAAAATAGGGTGCAGCATCCGCCAAACCTTGCCCCAACTTGAAGCGTGCAACAGTATCGGTACTACCCTGTAGACGGTGGGACTCATCTACGACAATAAGATCCCAACCAGCACTGATCACATCATCAAAACGCTGTTTGTTGTACTGATTAATCTTATCCAGGCTCCAGCCCCGACGCTTTTCAATCGGCTTAATCGAATCCATCGGGCAAATGACTTGATCATGTCGCTGCCAGATATTCTCGTCAGCATTTCCCCTAGTGATAACATCACCGGGAATCACTAATTCAAACAGCTCATTAAAGTGGACCTGCATTTCACTGACCCACTGGGTCGCCAAACCTTTGGGGGCTACCACTAATATTCTGCGCACTAAGCCTCGCAGCTTTAGTTCACGCATTATCAAACCCGCCTCAATGGTTTTACCCAAGCCAACTTCATCAGCTAACAGGTAACGTACCTGAGAGTTGCTAACGGCTTTATTCAACGCCTTTAACTGGTGGGGTAAGGGAATAACATTACTGCCCATAGGAGCCAACAATACTTCTTCTTGCTGGGAGGCAGCCACACGGGCAGCAGCCGCTAAATAGGCGATGGTTTCAGTGGTAACCGTATTGGCTGCGTTATAGGATGACACTTGGTCAGCATCGACTTTAATGATGCGGCCATCAACTGAGGGGCCGCTTTGCACTAGCCACACACAGTAGCTGATAACACCCCATAGGCTACTGACATCAACCACTCTTCCCGGCTGCCCCTTTCTTTCTAAATCGGGGCTTTTCAGCCACACCCAATCGCCTGTTTGAAAAAGTTCTTTATCAATTTGTGCTTCACCCATTAAAACAAACTCTCATCACTATCACGAGTTTGCGCCTGGTCATACCACATCAGCAGTTTTTGATCTTCCTGTAATAGATTTTGAGGGATTTTCTCAGCTACGGTGATGATGGTGCTGTAGTCTCGATCTTGCCATGCTTTCTTAAAGCCACAGCGCACCGCTTCTAAGCGCACTGTTTTTAATTTACGGCCCTCGTGATTTTTGTATTCAGCGAATTGCTTTAGCAAGTCTCGGTCACGTAACTTTTGTAAATCTTCTTCGCGATCTGGGTTAGGCACATACCAGCGGTCTTTGGCTTTTTTAATCAGTTGAGTATCGTCTTTTGTCAGGCTACGCATATCCTTGAAGTTGGTTGATAAGTAACTGTGAATTTGTGAAGGCAATAAACCAATACCATCATAGTTTAGAAAGTTTTGTTCCAGTAGCTTCGATAGTTCAAGTTGCACTTCTGCTTTTTTCCATCCAGATAGCTCACCAATAAATTTTGGATGAACATCCTGGTATGCTTGTGGTTTCTCAAGTAATAACTGCCGCAACCAATCAATGGCAGAAGCCTCATCATCAACAAAAATGGACATTTGCCGCAACTGCTTACTGGTAATACGTGCCTTATCATACTCAGCCACCTGCTCTGGCAAAAAAAACATACCATCTCGTTCAGCAAAACGTTCCGTAAGACCTGTTTGGAACTCATGGCTTGACAACGGGACGTCTCTAGTGTTTTTCACAAAATATGAAACAACCTGATCAAACAATATTCTTGGATCTCTTTCGGGAATTTTAGTCAACTCATCATCCTGTTTCTTTACAACAGGTAAATACCCCAGATGAGTTCTAACGAAATCCCACACTCCTTCTTCATCCTCCTCACTCTCGAAACGCTGTTCAAATCCTCCATTAGGCTTATATACGGAAATGATAAGATCCTGTTTCACTGCGGTGGGAGTTGTCATAGCCTTAAAGCTGCCCTGTTTTTTATCCAACGCCGAAACATTAGCAACGATAAACCCAGCTTCTGATAACGCTAGCTGAATGCTATTCCAAACTGACGCCTTCGTATTCGAAAACTCAACCGTCATCCACCGACCAGGCTTCAACATACGATAAGCTTCAGAAAAACAAGCAGTCATAAGCCCTCGGTAGTCATCAAGCCCCTTACCATGCACTGTATTTTCTATCGCTTCTTTATCTATATTTGTTTTTACCTTGAGCCATGATTCCCATATGAAATTTAGTTCTGAGTAACTAATATTCGCCCCAAATGGTGGATCTAAAAATATATAATCCAAGCTGTTCGTCGGCACCTTTAGCTCAGTCAGAGAGCCTGTCTGCACCAAGGTATTTTTAATATCAAACTCCGTCGACCTATAGTTGCCAACTACTTTTCTTGTTTTTGTTGCTAAAGAACTAAGGGTACTTTGTTCTGCATGAAGACTGGGCACATACAATGTCCCACCAACAAAACCCATAAACTGTCCACCACCATGCAACAGCCTCCGGACATTTAGCTTAATCATCTTTGTAGCATATGAATGACAATCTTTAGCCGCACCATATAAATGCTTTTTCCACTGACTACCTGAAGACAGATTTAGAAACTCAGCAAATACAGCTAAATTTCTTGGTGTATAGAAGTGGTGAACATTGGTAATACCTATCGGCACGTTCCTCTTCGTCTCCTTCCCATCCATCAAAATATCACTAGGAAACCACGATTCAATCTTATTATTTGAAATATATTCCAGCAGTGCCAAATCACTGGAATCTGGCTTTTTCTGATATCTTTTATTCCCTAGCTTATAATTAATTAAAACAGGAACCTGCTTGCTTTGCATTATCGGAGCACCAGAAGACAAATCAATACGGGTCACCATACTACGGTCTAGCTTTCTCTTCGTTAACGCAGCACTGCATGAAGGACACGAGAAAGGATCGCTAATTTCTGCCGTATCAATATTTACTGCACTATCCCAAAAAACCAAATCGTATCCACATTCAGAACAGAGAAAGACATCCGACCAGATTGAGTAATTAATTTGGGCAACCTTCTCAGGAAATATTTCAGATAAGGAAATACCTTTTCCTACCTCTCTATTAGCAACAATCAACTCTTCATCAGTAGGGTTATGGAGAGTCTCATACATCCAAGCACACTTGTCGGTTAACTTATTTATAATATCACGCGCATCTTGTTCAAAAGATTCGTTATCAACAGGTACATTATATGTATAAGCTATTGTATAAGCCGCTGGTGAGATATCATTTAACACTACTTGCCTTGCACCCAGCTTCGAAAACTTTACCCATGACGAACTATCCTCGGTCTTAACTTCACGAAGAATACTTCCATCGCTCAACACCCGATAACCTAAGGATTTAATCTGAGCTTGGTCACCACAAAGTTGCGCTGCCACACCAGTCATACCTGACCCACAAAACCCATCTAATACTACATCACCAGGATTCGTATAATGAAGGAGATATCGCATGATCGCCTTATGCGGAACTTTCGTGTGATAACTATGCGCATTATAAATGGGATCATTCTTTCCTTCGCTTACATCCGCAGCATAAGGTTCCCGCTTATATTCCTCTTCAGGGTCATAGGGCCGTCCATAATACGTAATAAATTCTTCAATGAACGGATTAGGGCAGGCTGTATAATATGGAGGATCAGACAATTCTAGAATATCTTCATCCTCGCCAACTGGAAAACCTTCTATTTTACGAAATTCTGGATCTTTTAATTTTTCGGCTAATAACGTTAAATAATACTCTCTGCGCTCAGTATCATTAGCAAAACTTTTACCTAGGCACTCTACTGGCCCATCTAGCTTGGCTACTTGATTGGGATTGTCTAAATCAAATCCATCACTGGGTATCATAGTATTAATTGGCATCACATTACTCTCTGTTATCTCTCAATACAGTCAAGGACCTTAGTCACTTTTAGCTGTAGCTTAGTCACTTTCTTAATCATTTTACTTGGTAGCTTGGTCACTTTCAGTTGCATCAAGGGTGATTGTCGCTACCAGCCTTCAACATGGCCTCTTTGAGTGCCAAGCCTTTGTCTGTCACCACATACTGCTGTTTAGATGATTTGGGCTTATCGGGAATGGTCATTACCATGATACCGTGTGCCAACAAAGGGTTTAAGTGAGTTGACTTAAAAAACCCACGATTACCGGCACCCACGTATTCTTGTATCTCTGCCATAGTCCTTGGCACATCACAGTAGCGCAGCAGTGCTTTCTGCTTGTCACTTAAAGCCGTGAGAGGCTCAACTTGTGCAGTGGACAAGTCAGGTGTTGCAGGCACTACTTGTGCAGTGGACAAGTCACCTTGCTCTTCTGCCTCAATGTCTTCAGATGTACCGATTTTAAGTAATTTATTTCTAAGTGGTTTCAGGTGTTCCGCCAAAGCCATAACATGGTCACTGACTACTACGGCAACACCCTGAATGATGAGCTTTTGCACTATCCTACCAGTTTCAACACCATTTAAACCCAATGCAGCACGCAAAGCGGGATGAGTAATTTGTGCATTTTCAGAGGAACACAGATTGGCAAAGGCCTCTGCCTCTTTGGGCTGTAACTTAATACCTATCTGGCTTTGAAATAGAATTTGCTCTTCAGACATCAATACTTTTCGTTGAAGTTTCAGTTCAAAGCACTTATCCGATTTATCGTTATTAAGCAAAGGAGGAACACGACCTAAATCACTCCAGTTACGGAAGACTTCCCTTAAGCCCCAGCCAGACTGTTCACTAAAGCCAATATCTCTGAGTGCCCGAACAATAACTGGATTGCGAACTTCTTTTGAACCAGGCTCCAAGAGCTTATCTGCGCTAACAAAAGCATCACCAGGGTTCCAAAAGCGTGTGACATCACTGTAATCTTCTATGGTTGGCCAACGGGTATGATCAGTAAAATCCTGATGAGACAGCAAATTGATTACCGACTCCCGAAAGGCCACAAAATCGGGCGGCACATCGGTACGCTGACCACTAACTTGATCAAGGTTAAACGGATTATCAGTAAAGCTGTTATACCAATCTACAATCGCCTGCCAACTATTAATAATATTCATTTCACAGGTGACACGTTTATCCCAACGCTTCCCGGTATTAGCATGGTCACGCTCAAAGCCATAGCGCAAACAATCTACAATAGGCCTTGGCATTAATTGCCTAATACGAGAGGTTTTACCCAATAACAGAACAACCGCACGCGTAGGTAGCAAGCTGCCTTTATGCTCCACCAGCAGACCCAGTTCAACCAAAAACTCATGGTCTGAAAAAGCTTCTAATGCACGATTACCACCTTTATTTTCATAGCGATGGCGATACCACTTGATGGAGCTGGCGTCTAGGCAATCATCGGGTGCTATATCTAGAAGATCTCCATCTGGGCGTGTCTCTTGTGCATCAGTAATCATCCGATCTAATTCAGCTTTACCGCACTTATAATCCCCACCACCCTTACGAATAAAAGCCACATTGCCTTGTTTTTTGGTTTTCACATAAACCGGCTTGTCTTTTCTGTTCGCTTCGGGAATATAAAAAACAAGCACATTCATATCTTCATGCTGCTTAATGTATTCTTCAAATGTTACAGGCGTACCAAATCGTTCTGGGTTATGCAAATTGCCAATAAAATCATTTTGGATTTTATCAACATCAATAACGCCTACAATTTCTTTTTTATCATTAACACCTAAAACGATATGACCGCCTTCAGTATTTAAGAAAGCCGATACCGATTCATAGGCACTCTCAGGCACCTTGATTCTCGATTCCTTAAGCTCAAGATCTTTCCATTCAAGGCCATCGAGTAATTCGTACAATGTATTTTCGTTCACAAACAATCCCTATTTCAATACAATTCTGACTTTGCTGACATCCTGACCTCGACACTGCTCTGCTAAGAACCGATCCAGGCGAGTTTTTAATTGCTCGACGGTCGCAGCAGAGCCTTGCCCAAACAGCGCCTGTTCAAATTGCTTGGTTGTCAGTTCCACAGGCACTAACCCCTGCAAGACTTGGCGCAACGCTTTCACAAAACCCTCTTCAATTAACTCTGGTAGCACCTTGCTACCGATGAACACATCTATCAATGTGCGTTCATCAACTGCCAATAAATTCAGACTGTCATGAGTGACTGGGTCTTCAAGGTTATCTAGCAGGTTCTGGGTCCAGTCTTTCACTAAATAACCCAGCTTGTCCTCCAACTGTTCCAGTTTTTGTAACGCTGATATGCTGAGGTCTTCATGGTTAGGCTGAAAGTCAGAATTACTAGGAATAGGATCTGACTGTAAGTCTTTTTCCGACAGGGCGCTGGCAGATTTTAAGCCGGCCAGTGCATTGCGGAATTCATTCAGTTGACTGCTTGGGAGAATATCAATGGTACTCAATGCTTGCAGTTGTTCGATGCGGGAGTCATTTAGCAATTCACGCTTGCATTTGTCTTCATTGACGGTCAGACGAGCCTTGGCAAATAGGCCTGAGTAAATACGAATATACTCATTTTTCAAGTCTGCCAACTGATTAATCGCCTTGGATTGAAAACCAGACTTCAGCCGTTTACTGTCATCACCAAGTGCTTCGATCAACTCAGCACGAACAGCTTTCAAGCGCCCCTGCCAATCTCCGACATCAGCATGGGCTATAGGCAATACAGCTTCCGCCTTAGAAAGGTAATTGGCCAAGTTGCTGAGCTCTTCTACGACTTGCTGCAACTGCCCGATAGCCGCTAACTGGTTAAGGCCCGTTTTGTGGCTACGGACCTCTTCAGCAGTGTAACGAAAGTTCTTGAGCTTACCAGTAGTGTTATAAGCTTGTAGGCTCTCCAGGAAATCTTTGGTCTTCGACAATTGCTGCTTGTACTGCTCCGCCTCCGCTTCGGTCAGCACATGGCCACTCCAGAAAGGCAGCTGTGCGCGGAGACTATGTGTGGTGGTCACCAAATTTTTTACTCGATCGACAATACGATCTTGCAGTGCAGCGATACTGCCATCTTTGTTCTGTGATATTTCAACGGCCAAACCAGGAGCCAAGCCGAGTAGTTCATACAGAGCCTGCAGCCCCGGCATGTTCCAATCTTTAGGTTGTTCTATGTGCTTAAAGGCTGCGATATCATCAATCGGGGTAGAAGCTAGTTCTGTCAGTTTAGAGGCATCAAATTTATTGCCAGGTATGGCCAATACAATATCACCGGAGTGCACCAGTGATGCTAGGAGAACCGCTGTCCATTCATTTTCTAAACGGTAAGTTTCTGGGGCCAGGTATTCAGCACCGTTGATCTCTTCCAGCAGCTCGGCATGGTTGACCACTTGACCTTGAGTCTTCTCTCTCAACTTGGCAACAATATACTGAGCATAGGGGGAATTATTAGGGGTGATACGATCACCGTCTAATAGCTTAAGGGCATCCAAAACTGCCATAGCCTGCTTGGTGGGGTTACCTCCACTAATCACTCGAAGCGCATCTTTGGCATACTGCTCTCGATTGAGGTTAGTGACCAATACCGAAAACTTCGGATACTGTGGCGCAATATCTTCAAAGTGTTGTGACAGGCAAATACCGGAAATGGTATTGATCATATCGCGAAAGTTAATACGCTCATTAGCCCCTAACCTAGCTCGGCCCCTGAAGTCATTACCTTTAACCCAATCCATCATAGGCTTTTTCTTGCCCTGATAGACCACATCAAAGGCCTTAGTCATATTATCCTGCAACCACTTATTCATCTGCCGCAGAAAACCATCAGCCTTTACTCTATACATTTCTTTTGCATGACCCGAAGAAGCACCATATAAGTCAATGGCAGCTGCACGCATTTCTAGAAAAGTCTTAAACTCTTGATCATAATTCGCCAAGAAAAACTGCAATTCATCGGAGCGCTTTTCATCTTTAATCTTTGGGCATTCAAAAGGCTGTATAAAATACAGATAGAAATCCCGGGGCGGGTAAGCCGTGCTGCGCTCGTTAGGAGTACCAAAGAAAAGCCAGCCAATTCGCCCACTATTGCGTTCTGACCAGATAACCTCATTACCCCAAAGGTCCCTGAATCCTGTACTAGGTAAGTCAGCACATTCAATGATCTCAGATAAAGAGTTGTGGTAGGCACGGTTTAATGCCTCTGTACTGAGGGTTTCAGCCCGTTGTTCTATAATGGCATCAAAGTCATCGGTCTTTTTCAGATCGATATAAAATTGATGATTATCAGGGTTGGCGGAAATAAACTGGCCGCTAACGGTCTTATGGATTTCACGTAATACGGTTTCGACCTGAGATAGCAGGTCATCCGCAGGATCACCACCTAAGTCCTCGATTCCCGGCTGATATAAGCAGAGTGTATCGCGCAATTCCTTGGCCGTTGCCCCAACAGGTGCATTAATATCATTCACTGTTAGCCGATGCAGCGACAAGGCATCAATAATACGTAGCGCCATATCTTGATAGGCAGGGCGGGTAAAGCTACGGCTAATGCGCTCATGCAATACCTTACTTACATTAATGACTTCACGGATAGAAGGGATGGTTCGGTAACCGGCATCAGCACTCAGTTCTTTCCAGTAGCTATCATAGGCTACCAGTGCTGGGTAATCTTGTGGCACAGTCTGCCCCATGAGCTTATTCATACTAATCGACAAGCTTTTTAGTATTTGACGTTTTTCCACGACACTGACTTGTTCAAAAGTATCTATATAGTCAGGATGGACAGGAAATAGGCTTACAAACTCTTCCAGTCGCTCATTCATGTTACCGTAGAATTTGGCAAATGGTGCCAGGTAATCACGAATTTTGGCCTGTTGTACCACAGTCTTTTTAAGCAATCGTTCAGAGACAACATACTTTATATCGTTGCGGGCGATGAAAACCTGTTCAAATCGGTCTTTCACGCGACGTATTCGGTCTGAAATAAACTGAAAGCGATGGCTATCAAAGATAGCCTCTTGGAGTCCGGCGATATAGCGGAAGCGTAAATTTTTACAAGACTCTCCAATTTCACGCATAAACCCGAGGTCTTGCACTACTTGTTGGTCTTTACGTGAGTCCAGATAGTCTAGTAACTCATCTACAACAAACAACAAACCTTGATCCGGATAAACTACTTGAAACGCCGCCATCATATCTTCAAAACAGGACTTGTGATTACTAACTTTGTCTGCAGGCGGGAATGCATATTCCACACCCATATTTGCCAACTCATCAGTCAATAAACTGGTAACTATATCCCGCAAAGACATTTCAGAAGCTGCACTTACTTCAGTTCGAATGACCTTAAATTTACCCGCTATGCTGGTAGCTGCCTCTGCCACTTCTACATTGCTTAATTCGGCAGCCAATTTTTTATGCTCTGCAATACTGGAAATAACCGACATCAGGTGCGACTTACCAGTACCGTAGTTACCAACTATCAGTATGCCTGTGTTGTCCATGGGAGTGTCAAACTGCAACTGAGGAAACACGATTTCAGTCAAGCGCTCTGCCATTTCATCAGAGACTACATAAGTCTTTACCATGTTGGCGGCGTTCTGCTCATTATTGGCATCACGTAACTGTAGTACCGTCTCTAATGGTTCAAACTGTATTAAATCGCCGTATTTCATTTAAATCCCTCTATGCAACTGCGCATCAGCTGTTAAAAAAATTACATCGCTTAAATCTGATGTTTTATATGTTCGATATTCTGGATGGCTAGGCGAAGCATAGCTCAAACCAGAACTCGTTTTATCTCCAGGCCAACAGACCAGCAGTGTTTTATTCTTGGCACATGCAACAAGTAAGCGAATAGGGTCAACGGCCAGGGAGCGATCAAACAATATTTCTAAGCCGATCAGCAGCACCACTTCACTATCAACAGCATTTATAAGGTCTGCCACCATCTGTGCAATGACCTTGGGCCTATCCTGCTTCGGCACATTGATCAGTTGCTCAGACAACAAACAATTCATATCTAATGACTTATATTCCACCACGTCGCTATTCTTTGCCTGAAACTGATCTATGAATATTAAGCGAGATCTGTTACCCGAAGCTCTTATCATGGCTTCGCTAAGTTGGTCCATCCCTAACATTAATGAATACCGCTTCTATTGTTCATATTTGATCAACTACTACCCTGTTAAGCCACACACTTGTTCGGAAAATATCAAAATAATACACCTTAAAACAAAACCTTACAATTTAACTCATTGCTTTCTAATTTAAAAAGCAGTGTAGGTCATAGACGCCGTAGCTTTGGGGGATTAGCAGAAGAGTTTAATGCTGGATCTATGCATGTTAATCAGATGAAGACCAAGTGGGGAAGCTGTAATATTGAAGAGAAACTCATTTGGCTGAATTTAGATCTCGCTAAAAAGCCTCCTGAATGCCTTGAATATATTCTTGTGCATGAGTTAGTGCACTTACTAGGGCGCTGCGCAATAGCTGATTCGTGGCTTATATGGACGATTTCATGCCCAAGTGGCGGTTGAATCGTGAGCGGCTGAACAAATCGCCTATGTCGTATGATGAGTAGGTGTCTTAATTTTAGAATTTTATTATTAACCTCTAGCCTATCAAAACCTTGAATACTTTAAAAATAAGACAAGCGGGCCATTTGGCCTACTTGTCTTATTAAAAACCGTCACTACCACGTAGTGATCCGAAGAACGGTGTTTTTGGTGTGTTTTTTCGATGCAGCATAATTATGATGCCTTTAGAGTTTTTGCTTTCTATGTTGCTGTTCATTCCAAAAACAAAGGCCTGACCACTACAAGTGGATGATGATTTACATTCAAAGAAAGACTGGGAAGTCCAATTATCATGAACTTGTAGAAGCTTTAAGGTACTCAAAGCCATTGATGAATATACATTTAAAATCTAAGTGATAGAGTGTCATTTGCTTATCACATAATAATGAATATGCTAATTTAATATTTAAATCTCTTGAAAAAGGAAGCGGTATGGGACAGGGAATAATGGTTGCATGTTCAGAATGCTACAATGAACAAGGCTATACGCTTGGTATCGGTATGATGTACTCTTCGTTGGAAAATGTTACCAGTGATATACATTGGAGGACAAGGAACAATATTGCTGAATTTAGTTCTGCAGGCAATATAATTTCTGAAGAATTTGAGCACAAGTTATTTTACTGTAAAAAGTGCCTTACCTCTCATTCACGATTTTGGATTAAAATTGAAAAAGATTGTGGTGCTATATTTGAAACTGAATTCAAATGCTCTAAATGTAAATCTGAAATGATAGAGGGCGATTTAAATTTCACTAAGTATTCTTGTAATTCTTGTGGTAAAAAAACACTTTCTATAAGTAGCGAAATGGATTGGGACTAGTCTCTAATATCAAAAATCAGTTTTTGTACCAGTTGATAAGAAACTAAACACCTCAGTTAAATCAGCCTTAATCCTTATCAATAGAACGAACAATTAAACACTGGTGGCCTTAGCCACCAGTGTTTAATGTTTACGCGAACAACGATTTTTACCATACAGGTAAACTTACTTACTTCCCCCATTAAAACAAGGAGCAGCTCTACACAGTTCGTCGTACAAGTCTGGATTTTCGTCTCTTTCTTGCTCAGGAATGACTACACCATGTAATTGAGAACGTAATTTATCCCATCGATTTTGCAGCACTTGCCAGTTGTACTCATCATAAGTGCCTTCAAATATAATCGGCTTCACTTCGATGAAAGGGAGACCAGATATATTGTCTGACTTAATGTAATCGTTGAACTCTTTTTCCCAACGTGAGCCTAGCCTGTCCACTCGACCAATTTGCTGTTCAACTACACCAGGATTCCACTCCGGGTGCAGTAAATAAACAATTCTGCAAGCTTGGTGTAGGTTCAACCCCTCACGGCCGACCACAGATTGTGCGACAAGTACTTGCGGATAACTATTTTTTCGATTGAATCCTAGTTGCAAAATGCGTCTACTTGCCGCTGATGTATCACCATACATCAACCTGGCTAGACCGCCTCTAACGTGTGAATATTCTTCTCTTATTCGCTCTACTATTATCGGCCAAAGATCTAAAGCTTCATTGTTATCCAGCACATCATTACTGTTAGAATCACCTTCATTTTCAACTGTAACAACTCCCATTATATCTATGAATGCTTGCGCTGTCTCCTGGGATGACAGCTCTTTACTACCAGCTTCCGCAACTTCATATATAGCTCGAGTCAATAAAATGAGATTTGGATCTGCTGCCCGTCCAGTTTTATTATTGTTTGTAGCTGTTTTGAATACCGAAAACAAAGTTTTGCAGCGTTCGTCTAACAAACCACCTGAGTCAGCAATTTTTTGAATTAGGTGCTGTTTCCTCTGATCAATAATATATGCATGCTGGTCATATTGTTTTTTTAGTAACTTGTTAACTTTATCGATATTCCAATTTGGTTTTAGTTGCTGACAAGCGAATCGGACAGCGTGAACCTCAGAGTCTCGATCATCTCCCCCTACACCTTCATGAATTTTACTTTGTGGCCAAAATCCACCTTTTGTGCTCAAGCTTCTTAACATAGCCCTCGCATTTAGCAGATTAACTAAAACACGCATAGGTCTTGTAAACCGGCCAAATACTAATGCTTTCTGCCCATTAGAAATGTCAGTTTCAATCTCTTCAATTGCTTTCAGTATTGCCGGATGTTGATACAAAGATGCATTGCCATCTTGATAGCCTTTAGCAATATTGGATGTCCACCACTTTGCGCGTGCAATCCTCTTCTTGTCATGCAGGCTCAATTCTAGACTTTGCTCATTAACGTATGCAGCGTGATATTCATTTTCTCCATTTGTTTGGGAGTCATTCACTTTATCAAGTAGGCTCGCAAGGCCATGACCGTTACCTAAAGTAAGCCTTAGTCTTTTTGCCGTAGCATCTTCATTCATTTTTGAGACAGCAGAAAGACCTTCAGCAGAACAAAGAATATTTTTCCATTGAGGCGTCAAATCCGCAAATGCAACTTCAACCTTACTTTGCTTTCTATATGCATTAACTGGTAAACCCGACTCTTGATAAAATAACGCTACAGCTTCCTCTTGTCGTTTATCGCGGCGTAATAGATAGGGAGACAACCCTTGTTCAAACTTTTTAGCCGCGACTTTATAACGCTCTCTGGTTGGTGCATCACTTTTCCAACATTTTTGCAGCGCGACAACAGCCTCGGCGTACTGGTCAACGCTATTAAGTACTTCCGTTAGTTGCTCAGTGGGTACTTGAATGCGTTGTAACATTTGCTTCCACTGCGACGCGTCAAGCTCCACAGGTGTTGCAGTCATCGCCAGTCTTTTCGCGTTCGGATTTTGTATGATCACTTCTTCTAAAATACGATTAAGACTGCTAAGTTCACCCCGGCTTTTATGTGCTTCATCAATAACAATTAAATCAAAAGCCCCCAAACCTAAACCAATTGATTTTTCTAACAGCTCGCTATTTAGTTCTCCCGATGAAAAGCTATCTCCTCCAAATGAACTTTTTCCCCATTCAAAGTTATCATATATATGCTGGAGTACCTTACGACTTGGTGTATCCGAGGGGGCTTCAAAAGTATTATCTATGATCCACCTAGCGCAATGCTCCGCATCCATCTCTACTAGATCATCATGCTTGTGATAACCGCGCGGTACTTGGCTGCTACCCTTTTTCCTAAACAGGGCATAAACCTCCGGTAGTAATGCCCAACGGCTCGAATGCGACTTCCCACCAATACGCCAATTGGCGAAATTTTGACTTAGCATAACGACTTGCTTTTCTCCCCATGGCTCGTGGTTGTCTTCATCACTCCAAGCATGCATGAATCGCCATAAACTATTGATAGTATGGTTAGGCGCCAAATCAATTTCACGTTCGTTCAGCTCTTTTTGCCACTGGAATCCTAAGGTTGTAGGCACTATTATTGCCACCCGCCCACCTGCCTGTTTTACAGCATGGATTAATTCAACGGCAATTCGGGTCTTGCCCATACCAACTTCATCGGCAATAACCACGCCTGTATTGGCGATGCGTTCCGTTATTTGTATAACGCTATTTTTTTGGCTGTCATTTAAGCGATCATTACTGTCGATTGTTGCTCGTATTATTTTAGAAACTTTACTCCAGCCTATGAAGTTACTCATAAAGCCCTCCAAGCACTGCTAAATCAGTTAACTCAAGCTTATTTTCAATGCTCCGCAGCACATTCTCGTATAATTCACCTGCTTTGGAGCTAGCATCTTCAGCGAAAGTAGGCCTAAAGGGCACTGCCCATAACGGCGATACAGGGTTGATTTCAATCTTTTTAAAATATTCAATCACAGCAGCATTACCCATTTGACACATAGTCTGCTCTAGCCTTCTGCACCACTGTCCCCAATCTGCTTCGTCTATATTTACTTGCTTTTGAGCAATACTCTCAATTAAGCCCATCATGCTATTCAGGTGATAGGAACTGTTGTCAGATCCAGAATTAGAGTTGTGATGCCATGTGTGTTGCGGTTCTAACTCAAAAGCATCACCACTGGCATCTTCAAGCGGTAAGCTTGGGAATGCACCTAGTTGCAACCATGCATCATCAAGCTCGAGTTCCGGCACTGGGGTAGCAGCTAAACGACCAAACTCATCGATAACAGGCACATAACCATTATGATCAGCCTCCTTACATTTCCATGCCACTCTGACCTGTCGGGGAGATTCATAAGGCCAAGCTATTTCTGTATTTTCAACTTTACAAGGCTCACCTTCAGGGCCGAGTACTTGGTAAATCTGATTAGTTTCTGGATACGGCATTAATGATTTTAGCGTATGCTCATCACTATGTACCGTGAAATAGCTTACGGGGGGCGACATAAATACGGTTTCCGGTTCTGGCATGTCTTCGCCAGCACTTAACTGCGTTCTGCTATCCACTTTGTTTTCGTCTGAGAAATCAACAGGTAGCTTTTGACTTATGCTCAATTCAGTCTCTATATTATTCTGCCAGTAAAGGCGATCAGGGGAAAAAACTACTCCAGCCTCTAAGTTACCATTGGCTTTTCCCGATTTGTTGAGTAGCCCAGGGCTAGTTAAGTTTCCTGATCCCAAATACAACCATGAATTTAAACACTTATTGTTGCCTGCTCTGAAGTTAGCCGAGAATATAAATTTGGCGTGCAAGCTTCGCTGATGGATCTTATCTTCAAAAAGGGCGTCGAAAGCACTTCTTATTTTCCAATCGTTCTCATTTAATATATCGATGCTGGTAGCTATTGCCTGGCAATTCATGGGGTTAATATAAATATTTTTATCGACTTCATTAGTTAACAACTCCGCTATTCTCAAAGTACTTTCAATTGCACTGATTGCTTTAGGGACTTTCCCTGTATTGCTTTCCCCTTCATAAAATCCTGAACCAAGTAATAGCTTATTTCGTTTCATGCCACCGGCATGGGATTTAGCCAAGTCAGGTAGCTGTTTCAGTAATGATCGTTTTCTATTATCAAAAAACCGGGGAGTTATGCCTTCAACTACCTTAAATTGAAGCAGAGTTTCCTTAAACACCTTATAGCGAATTACTGTCTGAATAGTATTAGGATTAAGTTGCGCACTCAGTAACAATGAGTGGTCAAAATACTGCAGAGTATGTGTAAGGAAATCATACGCTACAGCAATATCAGCGCTAGTTTGTTGGCTGTTGCTTGTATCAATTTGGTAATCAATCGACCAAACTAGATCTAAGCTGTCTTCTAATG
Source organism: Oceanospirillales bacterium (assembly GCA_029027825.1). Classification (GTDB taxonomy): domain Bacteria; phylum Pseudomonadota; class Gammaproteobacteria; order Pseudomonadales; family Balneatricaceae; genus Rs1. Next base: position 3,849,885 of record CP093399.1, read on the forward strand.
TTTGGACTGTCCAATTCCCACTAGAAACTATTAGTCTAATGGTTTTCGATTTTGTTTTTTCATTTTTGAATAACAACAACCCAACTTTGGCGTGTAATAACTTGTACCCCCTTGATATTTCAGAGGAAGAAGCTAAATGTAATAAGCCTGGGCAGTCTACTGTGGTTATTTGCTCGTGGCCTGGATCCAACATTAGGGCTATTGATATATGACCATCGTAAGCTCTTTGGGAGCTTACCTGATGGGTAAATTTTTCCAAGGAGTCATCTAAAAAACGGCAACTTGCTGAATACCCTGTCAGCAAAGCAAACTCACCAATACAGTCAGTTGGCGGGACGAAGTATGCGGCAAGCGAGGGAGGTAATATTTTACTCATGATTATCTCCATCCGTCATAAACCAGCTATCTAACTTGTTTTCAAAGTCTAAATTTAGGACGTATAAATTGTGCAATCGATACGAGACACCTAATGGAAAACGCCTCTCCTCTGGATCGGATATTTCTGGAGCTGGTTGCTCTCCAGCAAAAGCCTGCCCTTTAATGATTTGAGATCCGCGAATTTTTAACACTTGGTTATCTCGGGTTACTAAGCTCTTAAGGATAGCCATATCAGTACTTTGTAAGCATTCACGAGCAAATTGATTGGCAAGCTGATTCGGTGTTGGGTCGTGGTCTAAGCTTAAAAACTTATCGGCTGAAAATTTCACCTTCTCAAGCAGTTGCTGCAATGATGAAGATGCTTCATCCGCTAGATTAAACTTACCCGATCCAGAGTTAGCCAAGAGAGTTTCTATCGAGTTAAGTAACGCCATAACATCATCCCTTAACATAAAAAAATGAGCGCCACTTTTAATATCATTCCAATGTGCTGATGACAATAGATCTGGTTTGCTAGCCCAAGACAGACAGGGGTTGTCATCTATAGCGCTCACCCAACCCAATGCACATTTACGCCGCTCAGAAAAGTCATCACGCCCGGATATAAAGCGCTCTTTTAAAATACGCTTAGCATCGTGAGTGAGTGCTTCTAATGGGGATATGGCCTGGTATAGGCTGTCTTGATCAGGGTTCCGTGAGTCACCTTCTACCCACTTCACAAGATAACTAACGATGTTATTTTGATGGCATTGAAAGCCATCACATCCAGCCTTCACAATACTCAAACCATATTCATTTAATGAGAAGCTATTGAAACGTTCACCTTTTGCGTTTACTAGCCCTAGACCTAACAATGTTTGGATCGTTGCCATTCGCATCGGTTGAGTAACATAAAATTCTCTTTTACTCACGACATTATAAGATAGGTCTCTTTTCCCTTGGAGCTTTGTACTCCCTCTTAAGCGCTCATCAGATGCCCCCCCATTCCTATTGAATGATAACAAACAGGCTAGGGCTTCTATGCTATTGGTGACTTGTATGTTTGTAACATCTATACCTTTAGCTCGAGACAGCTCTGCTACATGTACACCTAGGCAAGCCAAAAAAACATTCTTACTAAACTTTATGCCACCCAATCCAGGTACAGATAAATCATTAAAAACTCTGACTGCTGCACTAATGCCTAATGTGCGTGTTCGTCTTTCGGACGGAAGTGTTTCGGGTCCGAGTAGCCCCCAACTGATATTGTTCATTAAAGTCCTTCTCTATGTTCAAATAATGTAAAAATTTACAAGGATTACAATCTAATTAGCTACGTACACCACTCTGGTTTGTTTCTTTGATATTTACTTTTTATATCAATGCATTTCACAAAACATTCACCTAACCATCACTCCATTCAACATACAGCACAGCCTAAACTTACCTGTCCATATGAAAGACGTGGGCTTAAAGATACCCTCTTTGCCCATACTGACTGCTTAAAGGGGTTACTTGAAGCTATTGCAGCTATTGCAGCTATTTTTCCGGAGACTGAAGTTCAACTGTGTATTGCCCATCAGATACGTAACTCAATGAGATATGTGAACTAAAGTAATCAGAAAGTATTTAAGCTGATAAAAGCTTCACTCTCAAAAATTTGCAGATGAACTTAAGTTTTTTTTTGATCCTCAAGGTAACCTCCGTATACCATGGAATATAACCCAAGAGCTTTTATTACTTCAGCTAGTACAAAAAATTCATTTGTTACTTTTTCACCCAATAGCACCATTTCTTGACCCGAGTTATATAGTCCTAATGAAATACTTGTCATTAGATAAAAAGTCGAGAAAGTTGAAGACAGCACTATCTTATTCTTACTTGGTGAGTATGCATGCATAGCATAGCCGCCTACAGAGAAAATAAAAAATGTGACCACAAGAGACCAGAAATCGTCGGGTGCATAAAGGAAAAAGCCTCCTAAAACTATTGCCTGTATAAACTCCATTACCCATATTAAAATTAAAGGTATAAGTAAAAATTTAAGCCACTTTTTCATCTAACATCCTCTAAACACCTGCTCAACATCACTTTTTACTTCTCAACATAGCACCTAGAATAATAATAACAATTAGCGGTATACTTGAAGCTAATGGATTTATAATTAGCAAGCCAACAAAAATCAATATCCCTAATAATTTCATACATTTCCTTGAAAAATTAACACATGTCAGCTCATGTTTTATATAGCACCAAAAACTTGTTTACCGTTCCTCGTAATAAAGATTAAAGAAAGCCCTCTTCTTTAAAAATATTTTCGAATAACTGCCACTTCATAGTATTATTATAATCTCCTAAAATAGAGTCATTAACAGATTTAAGCCACAACATTTCACTAAACCCTGGTAAGAAATAACTCTTATCTATAACAATAAAATCAAGGTTGTAAACTTTGTTTTCCTTGTAAGTAAAACTTAAGCGAATATTATCCAAACTTCTATCCACAAGATCCCTACTATCTACTTTTATATTTCTTGACCCTATAATTTTAACTGATATATTATTAACCCCATCTATATCCTCTAAGGCATCAACTATACCTTCATCAGCTTCAATATTTAGTGTTTCAAGTATGTTTACTTTTTTATCAAGTTCACTTTGAGAAATTCCTCGATAGCTTAAAGATACCAACAGCTTCTCAAATGTAATCTCTTCAACTTCATCTGTAGATGAGTTTGAAAATAAATATATTGGAGTGAATACTGTATAAATCAACATCATAAGGCCTAGCCAAAATCCAAAAAACTTTTGCATGTTATCTCTTTAAATATTTTCATGGGAAAAGGGGACGATTTTTCATATGGAGAGCAACTGTAAGCAACTGAAACATATAGTTAAATTATAGCCTCATTAATTATCAATTAGCCATTTTTTTATGGAGTTATTTGGAATTTACTAATAGCAAAAAAGAAGTGTTACTTAAAAGAGTCGCTTTTCAAGATGAATCGATATATTCGGCACAAGGGATATTAAAATTTTATCCTGTAAGCCACCTTAAACAGAAAGAAACTGCTCTCGCTAAAATCGATGCTTTGAAATCATGAATAAAAGCAACTTTATGAAATATTTGTTCGAAAAGAACAGCTTTTGAGAAAATCTTAGATAATAACAATCAACAATAGTTATCCGTAGAAATGAATATTTACCCTTTAATAATTATGAAATTATGGTTTAAGATTGGTAAATATGTCAGCTCATCAAGCATTTACTATTGGCGAGCCAATAAGGGGAAGTTTGATGAGACAAAATTCATAGAACTTTGTTGGTAACCCTATGGTTTATTAACAAATTTAGGATTAGCTAGAAACTTAACACATCGGACCGTGGCCAGATATACTGAAGAGTAGCCTTTTTCGATAAACTTATTTTTCAACCAGAATAACCGGTATATTCAAACCCAGTTCTACGCTGATCAGCGTCATAAATTATATCTATCCAATCATTTCCTTCATCTGAACAGTAATATTGAAGGTTATTTTTTGATCTCTCGTCTGGATCACCATACTTTTTAATAGTTCGTGCTTTTGTATTTGGTATCACTTCTTTAAATACATCAGTAAAATTTGAGGTATAAAATTTTACTGATGTTAATAAGTATTTGTCTGCATTCGTAATATAATAATATTCGAGATAACTACTTCCATATTCCAAAAAAATCTTTTTATCTTGCACTGATTGATCATATTCATTAGCTACGTTTTTATTTGAAACTGAAGAAGGGTTACCTATATTGTGAATTGTTTCTTTAGGACTGACATTTACTAAGCTTAAAACGCTATCACATAATGTTTTCTGACTTCCGTTACTTGTTTCTACATTTGAGTCTAATGTATTTGAAACAGGCTTGTGGCTTAATGATACTTTTTTCACAATTCTTTGCACCATATCATTTAATTCGACTGATGTTATTAAGTAGTTCCTGCTAGGGCTAATATTCGCATCACCAAAAAACCAACGCCAATACCAACTAGGCCTTTGATCTTCTTGACGCTCAATTTCTTGTTCTACAATCATACTTCCTGTAGCCAAGTAGAGTTCATAAACCTCGGCACTGAGTGATTCTTTTATTTGGTTTTCACCTTCATCAAGGTGATCGCGAAAACGTTCAAGCATTAATATATTAACGTCAACTAGCATACTTTGACATGAAACATTCGAGCTACCAAAGCAAGTTTGTTTGTATTCAAGAATGGAACTATTCAGATTATAGTCAGAGTAAACTCCACACCCAGTTGCCATGAATAAAAACACGTAAACTAAAAATCCCTTTTTCAATGTAAAACCTTCTATAGTATTGAGACATAATGATTCATTTTTTATAACAGCATAACTATACACCTTGGATATAAATTTTCATATAAAACAAGTATATACTCTTTATTTTTATAGATAGGTAAAAAGCGATCAAGTCATCGACATGATAAAATACCTATATCATCATGAGAAGGCTATGATGATGTAGCTCTCTATATAATCCATAAAACACAAGATGCTTAGTTAGCAGCCAATGAATGCGATTAATAAGTTAACTAAATTAACATGTCGCTGTGATATCAAGTCTATTCATGCATCAAAGGTTAGAGCGCAGAGTGCAATGATTATTGATGGAGGAGTAACTATTCACTGCCATTCTAAGTGGGTAGCATAAGGGGTGGTAAATTATTTTTTAAGAGAAAATAAAACCATAAGCCTTTGAATAAAAATTACTTTATATAAATATTCAATAAGCAGATCCAGAATATCGAGTAAAATCCACCATCATCTATAAAGACCTACCACTTTTCACGGTAGCATTTCAGTTAGTATAGTTTTTGTGTTGTTTTTAATACAACAACCTATTATATGGAGACCTCTGCATAACGTTGCGAGCGAAGGTAAGACAAGACAAAAACCGGCGAGATAGCGGAGTCAGTGTGCCCCTCACTTTGGGTATAGTATGCCCCTGTTTATGGGTATTACTGGTGTAAATGAGCATGTTGAGCCGGTTTTTAACGCCGTATTACCAAGCGCAGTTATCATACCCTCTGGGTAAGTTATGCAGAGGTCTCATATGATCAATAAATACCATGTTTGGATTATATATATGCTCAATTATAAAAGCTGGTTTTTCCTATCATGTCTAATCATAGCTAACTCTAATGGGTTTGCTAATAACTCCCCCTCAGCAACAGGTTATTTTGAAATATCAATTATTAGGAGTTTTTTAATTCCGAATACTTACAGTTTTAATTGGCTCTCCACTAACGCAGCAAGGATATGTCTTGTTTTATTGTGGTTATTAACCATCAGCTAGTAGGCCATAACCTAATTCTCCCAAAAATGTGTCAAGCTCTATAAAGTGTTTTATTTTAAAACCATTTTAGGTATATTTGTAAAGACTAATTTTAAAGAAGATTTATAGTATAGTAATTCTCTTAGCTTGGGTGGCTGCCTATGAACTTTCCAATTCAGCTGATTCAGCCACGTAAAGGACACAAATTAACACAGCAGCAAATGGCCGATACCGTTGGCGTGCACGTTAATCAGATTAAAAGGTACGAAGCAGACACCACACTGCCTACATTATATGCACTAGTAAAGATTACCAAGAGCATGCACATCAGTTTAGATAATCTAGTTTTCGGTGAAGACCAACGTGGGCCTGACAACGACTTAAAACTACAATTTGAAGCCGTTAGCGAGCTAGATGACAGTTTATGATGACGAAGAATCCGGCGATGACGAAGACCGCTGGATAACGCTCGGGTTGATAAGAGGGCAACATTATTTGGTGGTTATTCACACTTACCGCAACGCGGATGCCGAGAGCGTAACTATACGCTTAATTTCAGCGAGAGCCGCGACTAAACATGAGATACGACAGTATCAACAAGGGTGATGATAATGCAAAAAGAATACGATTTTTCCAAGGGCGAACGGGGTAAATTTTACAATCCTGATACACAAAAAAACTTACCCGTTTATCTTGAGGCAGAAGTGCTGGATTATTTTTCAGCTAAAGCGAAAGCCAAAGGCATTGAGCTAAGTACCATGGTGAATGAGCTGTTAAAAAATGATATTGCTTTGATTGAAGGGGTTAAATGATAAAGCCATTACTTACCCAAGGAAACGAGCCACTTACTGAATTCGCAGAGATTTGGGGTCAGGTCTGAATGGCACTGCATTAGCAAGAGATTTGGGGTCAGGTCTTGCCTTTTGACCTCGTTTGTTCTTTAGAATCCCCCCTTTGATAGAAGGCAAAAGACAAGACCTGGCCCAGCAGCTAAACTGGAGAAACAGATAGCACAGGTTCAATTGCTACCCAGAACAAAGCAACAATTTGTTATTCAGCAGGCCGCACATTAAACACTACCGTGCTCTGAAATTAGGCTAACGAGGAAACAGCCATGCAATCACAAACAGCTAAACAGGAAGCGCTTAGTGCCATCCAACGCTTACCAGACAGCGCAGGCACTGAAGAGATTATGTATCGGCTTTACGTACTGGAAAATATCCGACGCGGCCAGCAAGACGCCACTGAAGGCCAGACTCAATCCGCCGAGGAAGTACTCAAGGATATTCAGGCATGGTAAAGTGGACTACCCACGCCAAAACCCAACTGCGTCATATACACGATTATATATTTGAAGATTCACCACTTTATGCCAAGCGTGTCAGTGAAGCGTTGGTTCATAAAACTCTTGGCCTTGATGATCTACCTCGCAAAGGGCGTATGGTCGCGGAATTGAATGAAGATACGGTGCGTGAACTGGGGCTCTACTCCTACCGTATCCTGTATGAGATCGAGCCAGACAACCTTATCGAAGTACTGGCCGTGATTCATAAACGGCAGCATTTAGAATCGGGAGAAATTCCGAGAGAGATATAATTAAAAAGCCCGCTAATGCGGGTTTCTTATCTTAGAATTAAAGATTGCTAGAGAATTTTGACAACCTCACCAACACCTATTATTTTACCTTCCCAAACTGAGATTTTTGTTTCCTCCTTTAGGTGCTCCAATGCCCTATCAAGGTTTAAAAGCTTTACCGGTATTTTATAAGACTCACCCAGCTCAAAGCACATTGAATGTGTTAAAACAAATTGGCAATCAAACCCTCTATCATCTACCATTATTGGGCAGCCATATTTATCAGCCTGAATCGATGATTTCCGCCCTCCCTCTTCAGAGGTAAGAAATCGGATACTAATTAGTGCGTCTATTTTCATTATTTTAAGGTATCGGCATCGAATTAAGTATTTCTGGCTTTAAGCCAGGTAATGAACCATTTGGAAGAACATATGCAGGTATTCCTCGATCAACACTAACTGGCGAAGGTAAAGAAGAAGTTGGGACTTTCGTCTTTACTATTGTATATGGCTGATCACCAAACGCCTTAACTGCTTGCTTTGCATAGCTAGATGCATCTTTAGCTGAATCCGTAAAATACTTACCTTCAGCCGACCCTCGATTAAGTAACTTCCCAGTATTTTGTATATCAGCAAGCTCATCAGGACCAACTGCACGGTAGAGTGTTGTAGTTCCTCCCTTGTTTGCAACATCAAGACACCCTGACGTACATCCTAGACTAAATCGCCATCAACCTTATTACTTTCAACGCCTTAAAGAGCCTGCACCCCAGGTGCTGGCATAGTTTAACAAGTTAAAACCCCTGAAGCACTTTTTGTTTTAACTGCATATTCGATTCTAGTTCTTACGCGCATAAAAATACCCAGTGACGCGCTAGCGTGACTGGGTATTAATATTGCCTCTTGTTGCTATTAGGCTAGTACTTCCAAGCCTTTTTGTGCCACTAAGTTAAGTAACTTCAATGAGGGGCCATTGGGTTTTTTAGCGCCTTGCTCCCATTTTTGTACTGTAGATTTACTGGTATTTAAGTAAGCGGCGAACACACCTTGACTGGCTTTTACACGGGTGCGGATTCGCTTGATTTGAACAGCGGTATATTCTTTCACTGGCGGCAAGCACAGTGCATCGAACTCGCGCAGCGTGGTTTCTTTCATAACGCCAGCGGCGTGTAAGTCTTTTGCACTGTCGTGCACCATATCTAGTATTGATTTATCCATTATTCTCTACCTCGATTAACGCGCCATATTCTATGGCTTCGGTTAATGCTTTATCGCTGTAGCCCAGTAACGCTTTGGCCAAGTGCTTTAAGGCTTTTAGCTCTTCTGTGCTGATATTGGCACGGGCATTTTTGGCGAAGCCGTAAACGAAGAACGCTTTGTTTCCAACCTTGTAGGCGAGCAAGGTTCTTACACCGCCACTCTTACCTCTCCCTGCGAGCGCCACACGCTTTTTTAATACATGGCCACCTAAGTCCGCATCGATTAGGCCGCGCTCCATTTCATCAACGGCAGCCATCAGGGCAACATCGTCTAAGCCTTCCTTTGCCGCCCATTTATGGAACACTTTGTTTTTAAATACTCGCATTGATTGCCCTTTGTCGTTAACTTTAAGTGTAGCACTAAGTGCTATATTTAATAAAGCCTATCTTAGCCGCTTTTATCAGGACGAGTTAACGCCCTGATATAGCTATGGCTCCCTATTCTTCCATGCCGTATTGCGCACGCTCTCCATGATGCTCTTCTGTCATGATGTGGGGTCAGGTCTTGCCTTGTGCTCTGATCCCGTATACTGTTTTACCGGAGCTCTAGGATCTTGTCTTTTGACCCTGTTTGTTCTCTAGAATGCCCTCTTTAATAGAAGACAAAAGACAAGACCTAACCTGTTATTTCTATCCCAAAACACACAGCCCATTTCTTAATGCAGTGGCATTCAAACCTTCGAAAAGAAAAGCGTGATATAGGTTATAAAGAACCTAGTTTGAGCGATTTTGGGCCAGACTTCACCTGAATTAACCCAGTATGATGTACCTAGCTAACAGTACTATTCTTCTATCGTATATCGACGAAGACCTTATTTAGGTTTATATTTTGGAAAAAATAATAGATTTTATAAACCTCGATAGGAGACCCCAATGTTTGCCGAACGATTAATACGAGCACGAAAGGCCGCAGGCCTATCTATGAGTGCCCTTGCAAAAAAAGTGGATATTTCTGCCAATGCCATTAAGAAATATGAGCATGGTATAAACATGCCGTCTTCAGGAAAACTCTATAAATTATCTAAAGCACTAGGCGTGCGGTCGGAATATTTTTTCCGCCCCACTAAAGTAAAATTATCAGGTATAGAATATCGTAAACGAGCCAGTACTCCACAAAAAACATTAGACCGTATTAAAGTGGATGAATTAGAACAAGCAGAGCAATGGGCTGAACTTTTGGAGTTTTACCCTGATTCCGTTCGGCCAGTACCTAAATTCAAGTTACCTGAAAACCTTCCTGAAAAGGTCAATACAGCGCAAGAGATAGAGCTTATTGCAGATCAAATGCGGGAAGAATGGAACTTAGGGTTTAATCCAATACCTGACATGATCGATACGCTGGAATCAAAAGGGATCATGATTATATGCACCACTGTGGAAGTAGATAATAATTTGGATGGGTTGGCCGGAAACATAGATGGCACCCCAGTGGTTGTTGTATCAACTCATCAACCAGGTGACCGTCAACGGTTTACTTTTGTGCATGAACTTGGTCACTTAGTTTTGCATGGCCGCTTACCTGAGGGCATGGATGAGGAAAAAGCATGTAATCACTTCGCTGGGGCTTTATTACTTCCTAAAAAAGCTATTGGTGAGCATTTAGGTAAAACACGTCGAGCTATTGGTGACAATTTTGGAATACTAAAATCTGCTAGTGACATTGGCTGGGGAACCGCTGCAACGTTTGGGGGCACAGTTGGTTTAGCTGGAGGCGTGAGCTATTTTGGGACTTCGCTTATACTAAATATACCCGCTGTTAAAGCTGTTACAGTCACTCCTATGTCAAATGGGCTCTGTTGGGCTACTAGTAATTGTTAAGGAATTTCTATGATACGTTCTTTCTACGAATATATATTTTTCAATGTATATCAATGGAGTATTAAGGTTAACGGGAAAGATTACTATAATATTTATAGTGCATCTCTAATGATGACTTTGATTATATGCTTTAATTTCACCACGCTGTTTTCAATTATTCATATTTATTCTGGGTGGGTACTACCTGATAGTAATGGATTTAAAGTGGTGGCAATTGGGATGAGCATTTCTATTGCTATCGCTAATTATAAATATTTTTCGTATAGAGATCGTTTATTAAGAATGATTGAACGATATAAGTATAAACCTGAAATTCATGATCAAACTAGTTTAGTAACAGGAACTGTTGTATTTGGTTCATTTCTATTGTTGTTGATAACATGGGGAATAGGTTTGCAGATAAAGTAAACCAAAAAAGAGCAAAGGGGGTCAGGTCTTGTCTTTTGCCTTTTATTAAAGGGAGTTGTTCTAAAGCAGAAAAAACGGGGGCAAAAGACAAGACCTGACCCCGATTCTTATATTATGATAACAATGCACCTTTAGGATCACGAGGAAAATTACAAACAGCCTCAGGTATAGGCACCAGTAAAGCCTATACCTATGACAATTTAGGACGTCCTAAATCCGTCACGACCTTAATCGACAATCAAAGCTACATCACTCAAAGCCACTATGACACCTTAGGCCGAGTAGAACGGGTTGATTATCCGGGATCGACTAATTTTCATACCGAAAACATCTACAATGGCTACGGCTATTTAGAAAAAGTCCGCGGATTAAGAATCAATAGCGAGAGCTATGATTTAGAAGCCTTAAGACCCTTATTACAAGACTCCCTAGATTTAGCCGATAGCTATATAGTAAAAGCGAATAGTCTACGTAATATAGCCTCAGTCTATCAATCTAAATTAATAGTTTATCAAAAAATATTAAATTCACAAACACGCTCGGAAAAGGAATATCAAGCTAAATTAACAGCAGCAAAACAAAAATATAATCGTGAGTTAACAAAAGCCAAAGAGTTAGCGGCAACAAAGCCCAAAATAGAAGTATTAGTGCCAATATTAATGGATGGCATTACAATATTTGTTCCCGGGTTACGCAGTCAATTGGTTTTACCAAAAATTGACTATGTTGCCCCCCCAATTAAGGCACAACCAAAAAGCGATAGCGCTCTAACAAGTAAACTAGAACAGCATCAGCAGTTATTGCAGTCAGATATAGGAAAAGGACTAGCACTGTCAGCAGAATTTATAGGACATGTGAATAATGCAATTATTGAACTGACGAATGTAACTGTACTGATCACAGAACAAGTCAATAGCTACGATGATTTAATCGCCCAGCTAACCATATTGGCCGAGCAAACTTTATCTGCCGCCGATAACAGCTTCCATTATGCCAATAGCTTTGATCGTGGAGTAATCGCCTATCAACAAAACATCGACGATAGCCAATACGTCAATTACTGGCGCGCGTTAAACATGGATGCCTCCGGCAGAATTAGCGCCGAAGTCTACGGCAACGGCATCACCAATGACTACACTTACAATCAATCAACAGGGCAACTACAAAGCTTACATACCGGCTTACTCAGTATTGAACCCATCCGCCATTTAGAATACACCTACGATGCTTACAACAACGTCACCTACAAAGATGACAGAGTCAACGACATCCATGAAAGCTATATCTATGACCGCTTAGATCGCCTCACCACCGCCGCTGTCAGCAGTGGGTTATACAATAATACAACCTTTAACACCACTCAGGATTTACAATACAATGCCCTAGGCAATATTACCTATAAATCAGACGTAGGCTATTATACATACACTGGAACTAGCCCCCATGCGGTGAATAACACCAATGGTAATGCGGCTCGCACCAACTACCTCTATGACGCCAACGGCAACATGAAAAGCGGTGCAGGTCGCAGTATGGTCTGGAACAGCTTCAATAAACCCGTCAGCATCAGCAAAGCCGGTAAACAGGCCAACTTTTTCTATGGCCCAAGCCGCGCTCGCTATAAAAAAATCAACCACCAAGGCGATACCACCCACTACTTAGGCAACTACGAAAAAATCCAATATGCCGATGGCAAGCAAGAGCAAAAACACTACATCTATGCAGCAGGAAAACTGGTAGCCGAAGAGATAGTATCCAGCACAGAAGGCGTACAAACCCGTTACTTGCATCAAGATGCTTTAGGCAGTGTCGATTTAGTCACAGATGCCTTCGCCAATGTGGTCGACAAGCGCAGCTTTGATGCATGGGGTAAGTTGCGAGACTTCCCTTGGAAAGCCCAAGCAACCATTAATGACCCTCTATATTTGACACAATTGCCTTTTACCAATAAAGGCTTTACGGGGCATGAGAGTATTCAGGAAGTGGGGCTTATTCATATGAATGGGCGGGTGTATGATGCTGAACTTGCTAGGTTTATAAGTGCGGATCCGCAAGTGCAGTTTGCTGGTGATAGTCAAAGTTATAACCGCTATAGTTATGTACATAATAATCCGATGAAATACACTGACCCGAGTGGCTTTGGGTTGTTTAGCTCTATTAAAAAGGCGTTTAAGAAGATTGCTGGCGGACTTAGAAAGATTGGTAGAGCACTGAAACCTGTCGCGGGTATTATAGTTGGCGCGGTTGTAGCTTTATACTGCCCACCCTGTGCGGCATTTGCTGGCAACTCAATAGCACTCGGTGCGTTAGCGGGTGCTGCAGCTGGAGCCACTACTGCTGCTATTAATGGAGGGAACATCTTAAAGGGAGCTATTACGGGAGGAATTTCAGGGGCAGTGTTCGGTTACATAGGACTGAATTACACAGGTAATGAGGCAATTGCTGCTCACGCTATAGCAGGCGGAGCTATGTCTGTTGTACGAGGTGGAAAGTTTGGGGAAGGATTTTTAAGTGCAGGATTTGCTAAATACGCTATGCTAGGGTTTGAAAAAGCAGGATATATTAATTTAGCTAATAGAAAATTTGATGCTGTTATGGGAAGAACTACCATTTCAGCAGTTGTTGGTGGAACCGCTTCTGTGATTGGAGGTGGAAAGTTTGCTAATGGTGCCCAGACGGCGGCTTTTGCGCATTTGTTGAATTATGAATTGTCACATGTTAATAAAGCAGCAGCTGCAAGAGCAAATAGTATATTTAAATTTTTCTTTGGCAATATATCACAACAGAAAATAGCTCAAAAACATATTGATTTTGCAGATAAAATTCTAGATTTAGGCATCGAAAGAACTAATGCTATGGGCCCTATTCAAGCGATAGTCACTGTGATGGGAGGAGGCCTTGGTATGCATGCTAAATCTTTTGCTGATATGGCATTGAATGTTTCTGTTGACACTTATTTTGAAGGCTTTAGTAGCTGGAGTTTATTAATTAATCCTTCTTCTTTTGAGAATCCTGTTGTAACTAATTCAGCCAGGAATCAGATAAGGAGGATATATAAGTTCCCGTTTGATGATAGATATAGATATAAATAGACATCTTTTTAATTAATATGAAGGTATGAAATGTCGAAATATTACTATTTAATAATTCCTATTATTGTCCTAGTATTCATGGTGAAAATGTTGTTGTTTTCAAGCACGCCTATATATTTCGCCACTTATGATAATATATTTATCAGAACGGTTGCGTTAAATATTTTAACCCATGATAAGTTTCATGAAGGCGATGACTACTTTGGTCTAGATCGAGTCAATTTCTTATTATATGAGTACCAAAAAAATAAAAATAAAAATAAAAATAAAATTTCAATCGAATATTTACAGGCAGCTTGTTCTTTGATTGACAACAAAAGTATAGAAAAGTCAAATCGAATACAATCTGTATCATTTTTAAATGCGGTATTAGACAATGATGTACCAACAGTATTAATTTGGATTTTTAGAAATATAAATATAAACGATCTAAAGATAACGAATGAACTTTTTGAAGAAACATCCACTTTTGAAACTGTTATGTCTATAATAATAAAAAGAAAAAACAATATTGATTTTTACAAAAATGAATCTTATAAGATTGCGGTTCAATACAAAATAGGAAAATTAAATTTAAAAGAATATTCTGATCCCTGTTACACTTTTTAAACGAAAGGCAAAGGCGTCAGGTCAGGGCAAACGCATGAACATATTTTGTACAGCAAATCACATGTTATTAAGTAGATTAAATTCAACTTCTGTATAAAATTTAGCCACACTGTATGTCAGAAATTTTATTTTGACATACATAAACGAAAATTAGATCATATTATCATCATAAAGCACGATTGAAATTGATCAGAGCAAAGGGGGTCAGGTCTTGTCTTTTGCCTTTTTCCCCACAGTCAAAAGACAAGACCCTGGTACTATTACAACTTGGTGTATAAAATTTTAAGATGAGATTTAAAATAAACAATCCTAAGACATAACAAGCATCCTAAAACTTTTTCTAATTATGACAATATCCAATCATTACGGGTAGCATAATGGAGGCAAAGCAGAGCAAAGGGGGTCACAGAGCAAAGGGGGTCAGGTCTTGTCTTTTGCCTTTTTCCCCACAGTCAAAAGACAAGACCCTGGTACTATTACAACTTGGTGTATAAAATTTTAAGATGAGATTTAAAATAAACAATCCTAAGACATAACAAGCATCCTAAAACTTTTTCTAATTATGACAATATCCAATCATTACGGGTAGCATAATGGAGGCAAAGCAGAGAGGCAAAGGGGGTCAGGTCTTGTCTTTTGCCTTTTATCAAAGGAAATATTCTAAAGCAGAACAAACGAGGTCAAAAGACAAGTCCTGACCCCGGTTCTATACTACGCACTTTATTCTACTAACAATAATGCCAAACAATTTAATGATATAATGTCGAATTTTCGGCGAGAATATTTTGTGAAGAAAGTTAAAAAAGCAAAGGGGGTCAAAAGCAAAGGGGGTCAGGTCTTGTCTTTTGCCTTTTATTAAAGAGAACATTCTAAAGCAGAAAAACGGGGTCAAAAGACAAGACCTGACCCCGATTCTCTTTCGGGAGGAATTTCAGGGGCAGTGTTCGGTTACATAGGACTGAATTACACAGGTAATGAGGCAATTGCTGCTCACGCTATAGCAGGCGGAGCTATGTCTGTTGTACGAGGTGGAAAGTTTGGGGAAGGATTTTTAAGTGCAGGATTTGCTAAATACGCTATGCTAGGGTTTGAAAAAGCAGGATATATTAATTTAGCTAATAGAAAATTTGATGCTGTTATGGGAAGAACTACCATTTCAGCAGTTGTTGGTGGAACCGCTTCTGTGATTGGAGGTGGAAAGTTTGCTAATGGTGCCCAGACGGCGGCTTTTGCGCATTTGTTGAATTATGAATCAAAAAAAATGCTTAATCCTTCAGAAATACCAAAAGGGGGCACTGCTTGCCACAATGATGCTTGCTATTATGATTTTCTTGATGAAAGTAGAGTTGGAGAGCCTTATTGGGAAAAAGGTCCTATAATGTATGCATTTATAGAACAACATCCTTTAGGAAAAGCTGGGGAATATTTAGGTACTACCATAAGTTTAATTGCTAATCGCATGGGAGTAGGAACAATTGTTGAATCCTTGAGAGTTACTGTATTAGTACCCCATAATTCACAAGTACAAATGCAGAAATACAATGTAATCAATCGGTATATTTGGCCTAGATCTTCTGGGGTTTTTAAAGATAAAGACCATACAGAAACTAGGCAAATTAATCAGAAAATAATTAATAGGAAACCATGGTCATGGTACTAAAATAATGAAAATAATTAAAATAATTAAAATAATTAAAATAATTATGATGTTTATTCTCATTAGTGGTTGTACTGAATCAAGTAAAGAATTTACGATGCCGCTCTATAGTGATTGTATTAAAAAAATTAAGCACTTTGAAAATAAAACAAATAATGAGTATAAAGAAATTTTAGAAAAGAATAGTAGAATTAAAATTGAGTTGAATTATTTCGATTCTGCTTATATTGGACATTCTTCTATTGTTGGATATTTGAAGCTTTCAGGAAAATCTCTGAATATGGAATTAGAAGTTTTTGCCAACACAATAAGAGGTTTTTGTTATCCTGAGAGGGTATCTACTACTGATAATGATCAATTAGGCATGCGTTTAATATTAAATGAATTAAATGAGAACCTTGAAAAAGGGATTTATAATAATTATATAAATATTACTAAGGATGAAATTAAATTGTTTTATAACAAGTAAAGCTGGATTCAAGCAATAAGTGCGACACGCTTGTAAGCGGTCATTCAGGGCTTAGATCACCCAATTTTGGAGCAAAGGGGGTCAGGTCTTGGAGCAAAGGGGGTCAGGTCTTGTCTTTTGCCTTTTATCAAAGGAAATATTCTAAAGCAGAACAAACGAGGTCAAAAGACAAGTCCTGACCCCGGTTCTATACTACGCACTTTATTCTACTAACAATAATGCCAAACAATTTAATGATATGATGTCGAATTTTCGGCGAGAATATTTTGTGAAGAAAGTTAAGGGAGACTCTGCGCTTATAGAGGCATTTAAAGCGACTGCTACGGCAGTTAAAATAGCTATAGATACCAATATAGTTATAACAGATGACCTAGCCCCTATGTTTTCTTATGTCTTCACAAAAAAACAACATAATCTGATAAAAGGTATATGCAATAACAATGGTTGGGCACTTCCATCTAGCAATGGAGTGTTAATCACACCTATCGGGGTAGCACATACCTTTAAATCCAGGCATTTTAAGGATAATTGTAGCGCTGAGGAAGTAGGAATGATTTTAGGAAAAGCCTACCATTCAAAATGTAATATCACAGTTAGTATCAAGGCAGACAGGCGATTCATCATTTTTAGCGGCGCTAAAAATATATCAGTAGGTGGTAAAAAATATCATTCCACTGCTGTGGTTGAGGTAACGAACAAAGATGATGAGTATGCACATATTACTGCCATACATAAAGATAGGGTTTAAAAATAGTGGTTGCAGTGGAAGGACGGCATTCTTATGCTACTCTTCCTGCATTTAAGCAGAATAGGCAATATTGCAAAAAAACTCCCTTCATCTGATCTCCATAACACATTCGCTTGCAAACACGTTATTTCAACCTACACAGCGTCGCCGACAAATTTTCTGTTGTCACGCAACCTACAAACAAATAGTAGCATTATTCTTAATCCTTAGCCACTATAAATATATTCCTAGCCAAGGCAAAACATCCGCATATTCCAGTTACATATTTAACAACACTAACTCGATAAGGTGACAGAAATGGTGGCAAAAAAGCAAACACACATCCAAACTAACGCTTTAACTATTTGATAACAATGAAATTAGCAAACAAATCAATAAGTAGATCCAGAATATAGAGTAAAATCAGCATTACAGACCTATAAGAATATAGTTCTCAAAAAATTGCTAAGCTATTCAGACCAAACAGATTGAGCAGCGCTTAGCATGCGCACTAAAATGGGCTAATAGCTTTTTAGATGGCCTGCTACTCCTGCCCTTAAAAAAGTATTTTCTGCTAAGTCCGTTGCCAGTGCTGGGGATTTAGGGGCTTGAGCTAACCATAGCTGAACGTGGTGGGTAATTAGATGATATTTTTCTATATGATGCGAGTGCGAACGCACTCGATAAGGAACTTCTGGACAAGTCACACACGCCCCTAGGCGCTATCTTAGCTTCTAGAGCCAAAATTTCTGCTTGAACAAGCGATGATGGCTCAATTCAAGGCTTACGCCAGTTTTGCCTATCATGGTGAGTATGTAATATTTCTATTTGATCAGGTTGGACTCGATAAACTAAGATATATGGGGTTTTCTGCACCACCCATTCTCGTGTCCCTTCTATGTAACCACACGTCCTATGCTGGGCTGTTCTGCTAATTTATTACTTACATCCCATACGCGTTGAGCTAGTAATTTAGCAGCTTGAGAGTTAACTTCTTCGTAGTATTCTTGGGCTTCTATCAAATCGGATAAAGCAGGTTCCGTCCACTCAACGTGTAGCATCTACACCCCAGCGTGTAAAAGTATTTTTCAAGTCCTCAGCTGATACAAACCGATTCTCATCAGCGGCCTTGATGCCTTTTTCAACTGCTCGTCTAAAACGTACTTTTTCCATTACATCATCCCAAGTGGCGTTATCTGGTAACTGGTCTGCGAGCTGATGGAGCGATTCTTTGAGGTTAATGGCTAATGGCTAATGGCATAATGTTTTACTCTTTGATTTATTCACTACTAAGTTTATATCATCTTTCGCTGAGGTGCTTTCCATTTTCGCCGGATGTGCCTGCGCGCGGATCTTCTGCAACCCTGATTGGTCACATTGAAACTTCTAATGGGTTACTACAATTGACTGTGCAATTATCTTTTTTCAATTTCGCTGTTATAAAAAAGTGTTATTTCGTCTTTATTTATACTGATATATTTATTAAAAATTCCTTTGTCTTTTGTTTCTTCTATCTTCTTAAGTATTAAGCACATACCTAGTTGGCTATTTTTTACAGTCGAACTAACCTCAGGATAACACAATCCCATTATGGCATTTGCATAAAGATCGAGCCCCAAAGCTAGTGATTTACCCGATATTTTGATATATCCGACCATAGATGGATAGCTTTTTCGTACATGGTTAAAGTACTCTAGCTCGATATCTAACTTACTGTCAGATTTATATATTGTTTCAAACTCCTTATTCCTAACTTCTTCATATTCTTCTACTTTTTCAATGCACTCAGAATACAAAGGCGTTGTTATAACAGCCTTTTCTTCGATACAGCCCATTAGAGGGCTCCATTACGGATATACTAAAAATAAATACTTTCATAGTTTAATACCAGTCTGTTATTTTCGATCTGTTAGTCTATTTCTCGTGGAGTAAGTCTTGAGTTTTGCCCCAAAGCAAAAAGACAAGACTTGACTTAGTGATGTTGTTGTTCTTAAAGCGGATCGAGAAACACTAAGCTGAAGTGCGACCCAGCCAGACCATCGTAGAATGTTTAGCACCTTGAATAAAGGAAAATATGGAGGCTGAAAAGGTATGGTGTTATTGTTGTCAAACATTGTTTAATCTATGTAAACAGGTGATCTTATGTTGGGAGTTCGATTAGATGAGAAGCTTGAAAGCCGTTTGAATGCCCTAGCGGACAAGATGCAGCGCTCTAAGAGTTTCTTGGCGAAGGAAGCATTAACCCGCTATATTGAGGAAGAAGAGGCTAAACTGCGTGAAAACGAGCTAACTATGGCGCGCTGGGAGGAGTACCAGGAAACGGGTGAAAACCTGAGCAATGATGCCATGATGGACTGGCTAGGCTCCTGGGGTACCGATCGAGAGAAACCATGCCCTGTGAAATAGTCTGGTTACCGAGTGCGGCCAGAGATGTTGATCGCCTACGTAGCTTTATCAAATCTGAAAATCCCCTTGCGGCACAGCGTGCCGCTAAACGTATCATTGAGGGCGTGAATATCCTTCAAGAAAATCCCGAGGCTGGTGCCCCGGTTGCAGATTTCATCAAGTATCGAGTTTTAATGCTGACCTTCGGGGCGGGTGAATATATCATCCGATATCGCCGTGAAACAGTAAATCGAGTTGTGATTATCCGAGTTAGTCATAGCAAAGAAGATAACTTTTAAAGGCGTAAAGCGCTGGTTGATTTTCATAACCCGTAACATCTACGTACACAAGCACCTTACTTGGGCCGACATGGCTTCGCCGACAATTTTTTTGTTATCATGCAACCAACAAGCGCATCATCATTAACCGTCAGCGTAAATAGCACTGACACGGGTCTTGTAATTAGTTGATTTACAGCTAGCTCGGCGTAATTTGATCGCAGCAGCGGCTATCGCCTTTCAATATGTGCTGACTGCGATGCACTGTAGCAACACCGGAAAAACAGCCGGCAAACTTACTAGCTCCGCTTTACAAAAACCTTGGCAACTTGCCGCAGCGGCATAAATTGGTCAGTGGTTTTCTAGCAAAATATAGCTGTCTTGCGCATCAATTACGCTCGCCATGTAGCCTTCTTCGCTGCGTCATTCCGCTAACCTATGTACCTTTTAGGTAAGATTCATCCCCTCCAGAGCAGTAAGATAACTGACTAGACTTTGCTTTGCTCTACTCTGGATTGCAGCACTTTATCCAACCCTTCGCTGCCAAAATCGTCTGCAATAATTTCAATCAGCTACAAGGCTAAATTTTCGTGACGGTTCGTGTAAGTGCTATGCCCTGCTGCCGCTAAACTCCACACAAGTAAGTCGGCCACGTTGTAAGCGCTCTTTCAGCTCTTTATCCTTCCCCTCGCCAAGTGCTGGCGAGCGCCAATTGCGGTCATGTTTAGCGATCCCGCTATATTTTTAATAACGATATTCCCTCGGTATTTAACAAAAATCAGGATACGATCAGCGCCGTCTTCAACCTTCACTTAGACATTTCAATAATGAGTTTTAAGTATTAAGCGAATAATCATAGGTCTATCACTAACAAGCCAACATTTCAGAGATTCTCTAGACAAAGCGCGTATACTGTTTTCACAATAATCAGCTTGAGTGGGAGTTCGTTCAACATTTAAGTGATTGATACTCGTATAAAAACCAATATTAGGAGAGATATATGACGACTACTGTCATCACTGGTGCCAACAGGGGTATTGGTCTAGCGCTCGCAGAAAAATATTCAAGCTTAGGCCACCGAGTATTCGCCTTATGTCGGAGTTCAAGCCCAGAACTGGAGAGCTTAAACCTTACGGTGATTAAAGATATTGATGTCGCTACCGAGCACGGTTTGCAACAAATGCAGCAGGCTCTGGCCAATGTAAGTATCGATATTTTAATTAATAACGCCGGTATTTTCAGTAATGAGACACTCGATGACCTTGATTCTCAGCGCATTATGCAACAGTTTCAAGTCAATGCACTGGCTCCGCTGCTCGTTACCGAGCGTTTAAAAGCACAGTTATCGAGCCATGCTAAGTTAGCATTTATCACTTCCAGAATGGGTTCGATTAGCGACAACTCTTCTGGCGCTTACTACGGTTATCGGATGTCTAAAGCCGCGTTGAATGCCGCGGCTATGTCATTGGCTAGAGATTTAGCCAGCTCCGGTGTTTCGGTGGGTATCTATCATCCCGGTTGGGTGCAGACTGAAATGGTCAATAACACTGGAGATATAACCGCCACTGAAGCCGCTGCGCGGATCAGCCAATTAATAGAGGCACAAAATCTATCCAACACCGGTAGCTTTAAGCATTCCAACGGCGAGTCACTTCCCTGGTAGTGTGGCCTAGGCTGAGAGTTTAGTTGGCCTGTAAGTAGAACTGGCCAATGGCTAAAAATAGTGCTACTGCTGTTTAATCGTAATACAGATTTATCATACACAGCTATAGTGCCGCTATTTATGGCCCAGTGGTGAGTAAAGCAATGGTGATGTGTGACTTTTGGACGGCGCTATTGATTAAATTGTCTTGCGTTAAACGACCAAACACAAGCAATAACATTATTCAAACTTGTTGATTTTTATCAAAAAAACTTTTATTTTATAAAAAACAGCATAAGATTAGATTTAGATCAAAAAACTTTAAAACTAAACCATGTATGTTACGCAAAACATCTGAGGTATCTTGAAATGAAAAACAAATTATTGGGTGGCGTCGTCGCCGTACTATTAACTGCTGGCATGTCTGCTTCTGTATTAGCAGCTGAGCACGAAGTATTAATGCTTAATGGCAACGCCACTGGGGCGATGGTCTTTGAGCCGGCACTATTAAACGTCGCAGTGGGAGATACAGTTAAATTTATCCCTAAGGATATGGGTCACAATGCTGAAAGCGTCGCGACTTTATCACCGGCAGGATCGGTTGATTTCATAGGGGCTATCAGCAAAGAAATTATTGTCACTGTTGATAAAGAAGGGGTTTATGTCGTGCAGTGTAACCCGCACTCTATTATGGCACTGGTTGGCGTTATTGTAGCTGGCAAGCCCACTAACCTAGCTGACATTAAAGTAAAAGCAGCTGCTTTTAGCCAAAAATTTGTTATGAACAAGCAGCGTTTAAACAATATTTTAGCGCAGATAAAATAATTGATTTAAGCTGATACAACCTTGTCGCGCAGTAACTCACTATTGCACGACGAGGTTTATATCAATGACTCGGCGCTCTCTTTAAAAATTAGCTTTACGCTTTTCTAAGAACGCTTGCATCCCCTCACTCTGTTCCTGGGTTGCAAAACATAAGCCAAATAGATCACTTTCCATTGCACAGGCATTCTCAAGATCTAAATCTTGCCCACGCTGCACTAACTCTTTACTGAATTTCACTGCAGTAGGCCCATTTTTAGCAATTTTAGCTGCCATTTTTAAGCCTTGCTCCATAAGCTCTGCCTGTGGATAAACATGGTTGACCAACCCGCGCTGTAAAGCTTCATTGGCATCCAACATCCGGCCGGAGACTAACATTTCCATAGCCATCGCCCGACCCACCAACCTCGGTAATCGCTGCGTTCCACCAAAGCCTGGCGTCACTCCTAAGCTTACTTCGGGCTGCCCAAACTTGGCATTGTCGGCGGCGAATATAAAGTCACAGCTCATCGCTAGCTCGCAGCCGCCACCCAAAGCAAAGCCATTGACTAGGGCAATTACCGGTATATCTAAGGTTTCAAAGCGCCGAAAAATCGCCAGTGCTTGCTCGCCAAAACGCTTTGCTTGCAGTGGGGTCAATCCTTGCATTTGCGAGATATCTGCACCCGCCACGAAAGACTTTTCACCGCTACCCGTCACTAGTAGCACTCTAGCATCCTGATCAGAGGCGACGACATCGAGAGCCGCCGACAAATCTTGTAGCGTTGCCTGATTCAGCGCATTCAATACTTTAGGCCGATTCACCGTTAAACAATAGACATTGGCGGCGGCCTTCTCTAACAATATATTTTCGAAACTATGCATATGCTGTATTTCAACCTCAATTAATATTGATAAAACCCACGGCCACTTTTACGCCCGGTAAAGCCGGCATCGACCATTTGCATTAACAGCGGACAAGGGCGATATTTGCTATCGCTAAAGCCGCTATACAAGACTTGCATTATACTGAGGCAAGTATCTAAACCAATCAAGTCGGCCAGCGCCAGCGGCCCCATTGGATGAGCGGCACCAAATTGCATTGCCTGATCAATTTCCTCCGCTTTAGCCACTCCCTCGTATAAAGTAAAGATCGCTTCATTGATCATTGGCATTAAAATACGGTTGACGATAAAGCCCGGTCGGTCGGCGGAGGTCACCGCTATTTTGTTCATTTGATCGGCGAGCACCAGCACGCTTTGGTAGGTCGCTTCGCTGGTCTGCAACCCTTTGATCACTTCTATCAACTTCATCAGTGGCACTGGGTTCATAAAGTGCAGTCCGATCACCTTTTCCGGACGCTTTGTAACAGCTGCTAAGCGGGTAATCGAGATGGAGGAGGTGTTGCTGGCAAGTATCGTCTCAGGGGGGCATATTTTGTCTAGCTGGGCAAAAATTTTGTGCTTCAGCGGCTCGCTCTCTGTCGCCGCCTCCACCACCATATCCGCCTTGGCAAGCATGCTAAAGTCAGTACTGCCCTGAATGCGCTCAATAATCACTGCCGGCTGCTCAGTTAATTTTTCTTTGTCAGCCAGTTTTTGTAGTGAAAACTTAACGGTCGCTATGCCTTTATCAATCGCTGCCCCGTCAATGTCATTTAAAATAACCTGATAACCAGCAGTGGCGAATACTTGTGCGATCCCCTGCCCCATTTGCCCTGCGCCTATCACTCCGATTGTTTTAAAACTCATATTATTGCCTACCTTGTGTGATCAATTTTACACCTAGATTCAGCACTTGAATTTAGGTTAAACGATGTTATTGGTAACTTAAGTTTGAATAGCTGGCTTCAAAGCAGTGAGTGTAATATATTGCCCCACCTTGGCATCAATCGTTGCTGCGCAGCACTAAAATGAAGTTACGATTAAGGTAAAAGCTCTATTTGCAAGCACCTTTAAACCTAAACTATTTTATACCCAAAAGATCAATAAAAACAATGCTACTTTAGTGCTTAGCAACGACTCTATTAATCGATAAATACCGGGCGCTTGCCAACCGCCAATAAATACCTACTGTGACCACTCTTTTGATTTATACTGCATAAATAATAAAAACTAAGATTAATCTGTTCTCAGCCAACATCCTAGACACAGAGTCGTGAGGTCATGCTGATTTCTCACTTAAATAAGGGAAGACAAATGTCTCCATCTCGCGACTTCAGCACTAGCATGCAAGACACTAACAGTGTCTACCTAGCTGCAAAAGATAGCCAAACCAGTACCGTTAATGTTGGTTTTGTCTTGTTAGAAAATTTTTCGATGATGTCTTTCACCGCCGCTGTTGATGTACTAGTCACATCTAATTTAGTACAGAGTAGCACCTTGTTTAAGGTGACTAGTTACGCCCTCAACAGCCACAGTATCACCAGTGATTTAGGGATTGATATAACCACTACCAATCGCCTCTCTGAAATTTCCTTTAGCGCGGATCATCATCTAGATATTCTGGTAGTTTGCGGCGGCTTGCGCTGTTCACTACAGCCCGATACCAGCCTGACCAAGCTGTTAAAAAAGGCAGCTAACCACAATATATTACTGGGCAGCATCTGGAGCGGTGCTTTTGCGCTGGCGCATGCCGATGTACTGCAAAATAAACCTTTCGCACTGCACATTGATAACCACCCGCTGATGCAAGAGAAGTTCCCAGAAAGCCTGTTATGTGAACAAAGCTTCGTCTGTAACAGCACCCATATCAGTTGCGCCGATGCACTAGGTGCCCTAGATATGATGCTGAATGTGGTGGAAAAAACTAAGGGAGCTGCGTCTTGCAGAGCGGTCAAAGAAATTTTAAGCTGCAATAGATCGAGAGAGGGAGATGCCGAGCGACTGCATCAATTTGGTGATCACGAACAATTACCCAGCTTATTGCGAAGTGCCATTCAATTAATGAACAGCAACATTGAAGAGCCTATTTGTATCGATGAGCTGGCGGTATATCTGCAAGCTAACCGCCGCCAGTTAGAGCGATTATTTAAGCAGCACTTACATACCTCTCCGTCGCGTCACTATTTAGAAATCCGCTTGACCTATGCCAGAAGATTGCTAGTGCAAAGCTCAGACTCTATCACCAACATCGCGATAGCTTGTGGCTTTGTCAGCAGTAACCATTTCAGTAACTGCTTTAGGCAGTATTTTAAAAAGCCCCCCAGCGCCTGCAGAAAAATTTAATACTCACGATCAAGTATGCCTGTGCAGGGTTAGATCCACAAAAACAACGCGCAAGAAGCGGTCAGGGCACCGGTCCCTCGGGTAAACAGCTTCCAGCGTAATTCAGTCGACAAAAACCTTCTGATCCCCTGTCCAGCGAGCACCCAGGGGATAATAGAAATAAAGCTCAGCGGGGGTATTATCAACATGATAATCCAGAGTAAATTGGCATTGGTCTCGATCGCAACTAGCACTAAACTGACCAGTGCCAAGGTGGCAGTAATCGCTTTCGGATTGGCGAACTGAAACAGCGCCGCCGCTATAAAACGCATCGGCTTAGATTGCTCGCGATCTATTTGGCTGTTACTGGCGTGGGCCATTTTCCAACCGATTAACACCAGCCAAATCGAGCCGGTGATTTTTAACCCTAACATTAAGATCGGCCATTTATCAATCAGCGGCTTTAAACCTAAGACTGCGACAAAATTCAAGATACAAGTCCCCAAGATAATACCCAACAAATGCGGCAAGGTTCTCTTAAAGCCAAAATTCGCCCCAGAATAGACTAACATCATATTGTTTGGCCCAGGCGTAGCCCACATAGTGTAGGCGACTAACACAAAAGGACTTAATAATTCTAAATTCGACATTTGTACCTCTTACAATAAATTTCTAAAAGCCAACTGGGCTGAACCAAGGTATTGCTGTTTTACATAAAGAGACTTTAGCGACGATGCTTGTTTTCGATAAAGTATAAGCTTAAAATAATAATTGACACAGATACAATAACTGGAATGTTAAATGGGTACAGATAAACAAAAAATTCCTAGCTATGTCGCGATTGCCAGTAAAATTGAGCGCAATATCCTGCAGGGAAAAATAGCCGAAGGCCAAAAACTAGGTTCGATACGACGCCTGGCCCAACAGGAATCGGTCAGTATCAATACGATTCGCGCAGCATTGGACAGCTTGTGTCAGAGTGGCATCATTCACAGCCTCCCTAGAATTGGCTTTGTGGTTAGCTATCAGAGCAAGATTGAGGATAATCTTCCTTTTGAAAAATTTACCGCAGACTGCCGCTTAGCCGAGCCCTCGCAACAGTGGCTAAATACTACCGTGTTAGGATACCGGGCCGGCAGCCCGCTCTTTCGCATGACTCTGCCGACCGACAGTAAAATGTTTAAAAGCTTTCAACGCCAGTACCATCAGGTGATCATGCAAAGCATCAGGCGCGAGACCGACAGCGCCGCCGGTTTAAGCTGCTTGCGCAAGGTGATTAGCCAGCACTTGGCACAGCGGAATTATCACGTTGGCGCCAGTGACATTCAAATCACCAACGGCTGTCAACATGCGTTAGAGCACGCTCTGCGAGTGCTCTGCAAAGCTGGCGATACAGTGGCTATTGCGGTGCCAGCATTTCCAGGTTACTTCGCTCTTTTGGGGCTACTGGGATTAAAAGTGTTAGAGATACCTATGTCCCCGCTAGGCCCCGATCCTGATATATTACAACAAGTGATGGCGAGTCAATCTATCCAGGCGGTGATCTTAAACCCGAATTGCCACAACCCAACGGGAATAACGATAACCGATCGCTATAAAAAACAAATTGCCGATTGGGCGGCCAGTTATCAAGTGCCTATTATAGAAGATGATATTTGCTCACAGCTGCATTTTGTCGGTCATCCACCCAATCTCATTGCCAGTTATGACAGCGCGGGCTGGTGCTTAGTGGTTAGCTCTATTTCAAAAGTAATCGGCGATAGTGAGCGGATTGGCTGGTGCTGCCCCGGGCGTTTCAAAAATCAGTACATGACACAGTTTGCAGTGAGCCAAATTAGCAGTTCTTACTTCTTACAACAGGCTCTAAGTCGCTACTATCAAGGGTCGCTCTATCAAAGCCAGCTACGCAGTTGGCGGCGCGATATTAAAGTCGCGACCACCGCAGTTGCTTTAAAGCTAAAAGAACAACTTGGCAAGAACATCCAGATAACGCCCTCCACTGGCAGCTATGCACTCTGGGTAAAACTACCGGCAGACATCAGTGCCCAGCAATTACATGCAAGCGTTGATCTAGATAAAGTCGATTTCTTGAGTGGCGAATTATTTAGCTTAGAGCCGCGTTTCAAACACTTCATTCGGCTCATTATAATGCCGCCACTGACGCAGACAGCGCTCAGTGGCATTGATCATTTGATCGCAGCCATCCAGAAATTAATTGCCAGCCGTACGCAATAACTGTTTATAGAAAAGTAAGTCATTATTAAGCTTTGTAGCCAGTTGCTGGGCTATTCTGCGGCTAATTTATCTTTTACTTTCCATTGCACTTCTAAGCCAGGCTTGGGATTAACCGGCACTAACAAAGCTAGCAGCAACGAAATGCCGGCCATCCCCGCTCCGGTAAAAAACACCAGTGCGGGAGAGCTAATCCACAGCAATCCATACAGAGCAGGCAAAACAATCGCGGCAGCATGGTTTATTGAGAAAGCGACTCCGGCGGTCTGCGCCATATCTTTGGGATCTGCTATTTTCTGAAAATATGTTTTTTGCGCAATCGCCATAGAAAACAATAGATGGTCAACAATATATAGACCTACCGCGATCATCGGATCGGACACCACAGCATAGCCACTAAAGATAATGATTAGCCCTATATACTCAATTGTCAGGGTTCTACGCTCACCTATTTTACTAATCATTTTTCCAACCAAAGGGGCAAAAATAATATTCAACACCCCGTTGGCCAAAAACATTAGCGCGATATCTGAAGCTGAAAAACCAAATTTTTCGACCATTAAAAATCCGGAAAACACGACAAATATCTGCCGCCTGGCACCACCCATAAAAGTCAGCGCATAGTACAGCCAATAGCGCTTGTGTAACTTGATTTTTTTATGCTGCTCTACCTCCACTGAGAATTTGGGAAAGTAAGCCCAACAAAATGCGGCGATCAGCATCGTAGTGACGCCCCCAATCACATAGATGGCTTTCATCTCCAAGTGCAGCACTTCAAGAAACAGCCACACCAAAGAAAACGCCACTAAACTGGCCGCTGAACCAATAGCCACCATTTTTCCCATTTTATAGGGCGCCTCCTCCCTGGAAAATACTTGCAGAGAAAGTGACTGATTAACGGTCTCATAGTAGTGAAATCCTAAAGACATCAACACAGTAGTACAGTACAGGCCTACTTCAGAGGGAAAATAACCAGTGAGAGCGGTACCAAGCCCCATCACTAATAGCGACACTATCGCTAAAGTCTGCTCACGAATTAGCAGTAAAACAAACACCACACTAAAGGCCAAGAAACCTGGCACTTCTCGCAAAGATTGTAAAATACCAATTTCTACACCGGTAAAATTAGCCGATTCAATCGCAAAATTATTCAGTAGCGACTGCCAAACACCGAAGGCAATAGGCACTGCCGCCGCCATTACATACAGTAAAATATCGGGTCTTTTTAAAGATTTCATAGGAAAGTCCAGCTATAGAAGGATATTGTGTGAGTTAGCATGATCAATACTTAAGCTTGCTGATCAATGGTGTAGTGCCTAGTGAGGTTCTTGCTAACAGCTCCCCATTTTGAACTGCGCACTCTATCTTGGTGTGCATCGAAGGATTGTTGATCGACAAACTCCTCGTACACATTAAACTTATGCGAATCGACACTATCTTGCGTTACTTCAAAGACTAGGCAACCCTCTTCCTGACGCGTCAAATCGATATGAATAGCGAGTGCCGCTTGCACTGTTTCCAGTTCAGCGTCAGGAATGATGATATAGCCAGTTAAGGTAACTTTTTTCATACTTGGACCCTCTCAAAGCGGTGTGAAATTGCGCTATTTTTAGCCGATAAAATAAATCAGTGCTAATGACTACTACAGCGAATTAATTTGAATATCGACTTTAAATGAATAAAAAATTGGCGTATACAGGATAATATGACAAATAATATCGCAAAACAGACAAGCTCGACAATAATTCCACAACACTAGGCAGCACCGAGTGAAACCACTTACTTCCGCTGTGGATTTTCCCAGACGGATTATTAAGAGCTCGCAGTTCAGAGGCTCTTTAGGATAATGACTTTAAATGAATCCAAATTTGGCGCATATAACATGACAAATGACAGCGAAAAGCAAAAACAAAAACAAAAACAGTCTAAGATTATTCAGCAACACTGGGCAAGCATCGAGGGAAAGCCACTTACTCCCGCTGTTGATTTACCCAGACGGGTAGTCGTTCGGAGTTCTAACTCTCCCTCTGGGAGCTGTGTGCCCATGCATAGTCACGCCTGGGGCCAGCTGCTGTTTTTAACCGAGGGCTTGGTAGAGGCGAGCGCCGCAAATACCGGTACTTGGATAGTCCCACCACAGCGTGCAGTATGGCTGCCATCCTATATTGAACATCAAATAAAAGTGATCCACTCAGTGAAAATGCGCAACGTTTACATAGCGCCACAAGCCGCACAACACTTGCCTGATAGCTGCCAAGTGATGAATGTATCTGCACTGTTAAGAGAGTTGATTATCGCCTTATCGAAATTTGATCCGCTCTACCACGAAGCTGGTCCAGAAGGTCGATTAGTCGATGTCTTTCTCGATCAATTGCACCTCTCTGAAGCGGTACCACTACACTTGCCCACCCCTAAATCAAAAGCGTTGCTAATCATCACCGACACCTTAATCGCCAATCCCGAACAGCAATATAGCATGCTCTATTGGCAGAAAAAGTTAGGTTTAAGTAGCCGCACCATCGCTCGTAGATTCATTGATGAAACGTCGATAACTTACAGTCAGTGGCGACAACAAGCTAAATTATTAAGCGCTTTACAACGTATTGCACAAGGCGATTCGGTGGCAAATATCGCTCAAGATTTAGGTTATCAAAGCCAGAGCGCATTTATCAGCATGTTTAAAAAAGCGTTGGGAAAAACTCCGGGTAAGTACTTTTCGATCGACTAATTGACAAATAAAATCACAGCCATCCGCAGGAGCACAATCTGATCACTACCAGCCTCCCTACTACGCTCCTGTTTCTAGATGATAACTAGTCAGACTCAACATACTCAGCCCAAGCTAACAGCAACTGCTGGAAATCCTCTATGCCACAGCTAGCCACCAGCCCTGAGGAATTATCGTTTAGCCCTTGCTCTGCATATTCATCGCTAAAGTCATCCTCTAGGTACTCATCCTCTAAATCACTTTGAGTGACATCGTTTTCACTTTGCAGCTCCGCCATCGACTGACAGGCGCTATTGGCACTGACTTTAGCCTGCTGTCGATCTAAGCTTAAATGAAACTCCCGACCTTGATACTCGTACTCGTAGAGCTCACCGGCGATTAGCTGTCTGAGAACCGCTGATATTTTTGCTAGATCTGCCTGCTGGTTATCACTCATCTCTATAGATAACCAGTGAGCGAAAGCTTCCGCCTCCATATTTAAGCGAGCTTGGGGGCGATCATAGTCATTTTTAAAAAAGCTATATTCCACTAGTTCGACCCCACTAAATGTTCTAAATCAGAACAGTGACTGTACAGTTCAACGATCTCAGCTAAGTACTGCTGATCCAGCGCCTCAAAACGACCGACCACTGGACTATCTATATCCAACACTGCCACCACTTTGCCGCGCTGTATTATCGGCAACACTATTTCCGCATTCGATGCAGCATCACAGGCAATGTGCCCGGCAAATTGATGAACATCAGTCACCCGCTGAATTTCACCGCTAGCAGCCGCACTGCCGCACACCCCTTTCGCTAAAGGAATCCGTACACAAGCCACTTGCCCTTGGAAGGGCCCCAGCACTAACTCTTGACCTCTTAAAAAATAAAAACCAGCCCAGTTAAGCTCAGGTAGGTTTTGATATAAAAGCGCACTTAGGTTAGCGGCATTGGCGATATAATCTGTTTCACTGCCCAATAGTGCCGTAGCTTGTTTAACTAATAATCGGTAAGTTTTAGCTTTTTCTTCAATACTCTGATGCACTGTTTTGGCTTCTCTCAATTGTCTAACGTCAGACCTCAGCATAACGTGACGAGCAAAGGCAATACAAGGCAAAGACCGGCGAAATAACCGAGTGAGACCTTTGCATGACTACTGCGCTCGGTAATACGGCGTTAAAAACCGGCTCAATATAAATATTCTCTTATCTTACGGCCCTTTACTGGCCAGTAATTATCTATTATCAGTTGATTAAGTACGCAGGAGCATGATCTGTTAGGTTATTTATTCTAGAATGTTGGCGAAACACCCGCAAGCCAGCGACCGGTGTACCATAGGACAGTTGACGAATCATGAATGTAATGTGAACATAGGGCGGATTCTAAGGAGAGAGCAGTATGAATAACCCATTTTTACGTAGAGCATTGCAGCTAGAAGATTCATTTTTTAATTTTAAAACTGCAAGCCCTCAAATAGCCGTCATACCTCAGAATTTTGAACACTTGAGCTTTCGACAATTGATCGCTCAGCACACAGGTGAACAGCTTCCTAGCGGAAGGTCTTTGTATAGAAAAATAAAATGGGCTCATGAACATTATGGCGATAAGGTTCCTGATGCTGATTTTGCAGAAAACTCCTTAACTAAGCGCCAGGCTTGGAATAAATGGAAGAAACTTATCAAGCTTATACTGCTTGAGGAGTTGGTAAATAAAGATCAAGATAGTCAGGATATCACGATAATTGCAGTCCCAGAGGGGACGGTAACTATCAATGAACTAGGGCTCGCTGTAGCTCCACAGCCGAACATAGCTATTGACGACCAAGCTTTATCTACAACAGATGATACTGTCATTAAAATTGATGAGCCGACTGTTAATCCAGCACCTCCAATTGCACCGCAGCCAGAACCAACCGTTAATCCAGCGCCTCCAATTGCGCCGCAGCCAGAACCGACAGTTAATCCAGCGCCTCCAATTGCGCCGCAGCCAGAGCCAACAGTTAATCCAGCGCCTCCAGTTGCACCGCAGCCAGAGCCAACAGTTAATCCAGCGTCTCCAGTTGCACCGCAGCCAGAGCCAACAGTTAATCCAGCGCCTCCAATTGCTGAAGCTAAAGGAGCCTTTGGTTTAGTAGTAGGTGATTTAGATCCCATTACAGCAAGCTTCTTTGAAATTATTGATTGTGGACCATTTTTACCTCTCTACGATATAGATTTTTCTCAGCAGTCTTTAGCAGCTGCCAAAGATTCAGAATTGGAATTAGAACAGTCAGTGTCACTCTTTAGCGCTAGCAGCCCATTATATTTCAGTGACTTATTGTCAGATGAGCAAAGCTTAAGTAATATTTTCAATGATAAGACTTTGGATAGCGCGATCGAAGGATCCAGCTCAGAAAGCCAAAGTTATGCCGCTATTATTGCAACACCAAATAATGCCGAGCCACTTGTTGTAGAGCAGCTGTATATAGATTTGTAGAATCGTTAATGTCCGCTAAACTAAATAGACTAGGTAATACTTAAGCTCGTGTGCGAACACATTGATAGCGACCATATTGTGGATTTAGCGGACAGGGCTGCTATTTTTCTGAAGATATACGGATAAAAAATGAAGAGAGTACAACATTACTGGCGCAGTCAGGCAATCGCTGAATTCACTTCCTCTGCTAGGACGGTGGAACTAACCCATTGGATGCAGAGACTGGCTTTTAGTCCGGATTTAATACGACAGGCTATTCGTATCAGTGATGATGAAATGGTGCACGCAAAAATGTGTTTCGATCTCGCTAGATTAGCAGGCAGCGAAGTTAATTTACCCGCTGATCAGTTGAGACTAAGCTTGCAGCAAGAATACACCGAACTAAAAAAATCTTTCTTATTAGTACTAGTGCAGTCTTATTGTTTTGGCGAAACAGTCGCTGTCCCACTATTTTCTGCAATGAAAAAATCCTCCTCAAAAACAGAGGTACTCGAGACATTTACACGTATTTTAGAAGATGAGCCCCGGCATGCCAGCTTTGGATGGCTGACACTTGCATGGTGCTGCGAAACTTGGCCTGAAGCAAAGCAATGGTTAGCTGATATAGTCCCGATAGCGCTGGCACGTATGCGTAAAGCGTATAATAATCATGCTGAATTTGAGCCTGTACTGACTGAACAAGAATTGGCCTGGGGAGTTTTTCCCCGTGTTAGCTACGGTGATATTTTAGAAAAAACCATCGCCACTACTTTTACTAAAAGACTCGAGTTCTATGCGATTAAAATTTTATAGGCTACTGCTACTTGGAGAAATACTACCCAAGTATTCTTCAAACCCCTTTTTTAGGGGTATTACTGGTGTAATTGAGCATCTTGAGCCGGGTTGTAACGCCGTATTACAGAGCGCAGTTATAATACCCTATGGGTAAGTTATGCGGAGATCTCTTGCTTCTTCTCCAATCAACGATAAATAAATCTCTGTTGTTTTGGTTCAATAGGCCCAAGGGCTTTCGCAATAGTGCCTCTAATTTTATTTTTTAAAGAAAGATGCAATGCCAGGACTGGATTCCTGCTCCTTGATGTATTTCTAGCACCAAGTACTGGTGTGTTCGATAAGGCTAGCTTTCACATTGATTAACGCCATAGCTATATCCCCGAGGCTGCTGGCTATGCATTTCAAAAAAACTCCGCCTGAAATTAACTGCGCTTGCAATCCTCTACGGGAACCAAGTTTACGGGTAACCCCTGTGTGTAAGCGACTACATTCTCAAATGCAGCCTTAAAGTACAATTCATAACTATTACCCTCTACATACCCAAGGTGTGGTACTGCTGTGACATTTTCAAGCATAAGTAATGGCTCATTCACCGTATTTGCAGGCTCAATATCAAAGACATCCAACGCCGCTCGTTTACTTTTGTGTTTTGACAGCTCATCGTACAGAGCCCCTGCTTCGACTAATTCTGCCCGACTGGTATTTACAAACAGAGAATCAGCCTTCATTCTTCGTAAATCCGCAGAAGTAACACATCCTTTAGTTGTTTCATTTAAACGTAAATGAAGAGAAATAATATCTGCTATTAAAAAAAACTCCGTTTGTGAAGCTGCAGCACTGAAGCCATCCTCGATCGCAGTATTGCGAGAACTCTCGCTGCCCCATACCAACACATTCATTCCGAACGCTTTAGCATATTGAGCGATACGCTGTCCTATTTTACCGTAGCCCCAAATCCCTAGCGTTAACCCCTTGAGTGTCCTACCTAACCCTAACTCTCCAGATTGTTGCCATCTGTCATTTAATAAATTTGCGGCATAACTAGGAATGTGGCGCGATGCCGACATGATTAGCGCCCAACAAAGCTCTGCAGGCGCAACAGGGGAGCCGACGCCTTCTGCAACCCTAACCCCATATTGATGACATAATTGTGGGTTAATGTGATGACTAATTTTTCCGGTTTGACTGATCAGTTTTAGATTTGGCAACTGTGCTAATAACGACTCAGTTATTGACGTTCTTTCACGAATCAGCACAATAACCTCAACATCAAACAGCTTTTCTACTAGATCACTTTCTGACAAAGTGTCATTGAAAACCAGCACTATTAGGTTCTCTAGAATTTCGAAGCTATTTAGCTTGGTGACTACGTCTTGATAGTCGTCTAGTATTGCTATTTTCATCCAACTTCCTTTATTGCTGTATTGGTAAACAAGTTAACTGGCAACCTTTGAATACTCTATTCAAATACCATCGCCAGAGTCTCCATATCGCTATAAATATGCTGTGGACTACTGCTTTGCCCGATCTACCGCTTGTTTGATTTTTATCTTATGATATTTTGTCCATTCAGATAATGTCATAGCCGCTTCGCTTGCCTCTTTTTCTTTAGCTGCTGCATAAACAAAAGCAGCATCAAGTTGAGGAATCACCGCAACACCTTCAATATCAGCCACAATAATGTCTCCAGTACAAACCCTTACTCCACCGCACATTATTGGCATACCTAATTCCGAGTATTGCTCTTTTTTCCCAGGGACAGGAAATACCCCTTTAGCATAAACAGGAAAACCCATTTGAGTGATTTCATGCAAATCCCGGATCACCCCGTCAATTACGAAAGCTTTTATCCCTCTGCTCTTGGCGATCTTACAAACATTGCCCCCTGCTACTGCATATTGATCATCCACGCCGTCAACGACAATAATTGATCCTTTTGGAGCTTTATAAATTGCCGAATGAAGCATCAGATTGTCTCCAGCAGATAACTGTACAGTAAAAGCAGGCCCCGAAATTTCCCCTATGCCTTGCCATAGTGGCGCAACTGAAATATCAATAAATTGCTCTCTTTTTAAGATATTTCCATAAGCGGTTGTAGCCAGTTCAGAATAATCAATTTCCATTTATAATCCTCTGATTAGCAGGTGACCTGAGCGTAGCTTAACTCAGCAAAAACATGCTATTGGTTATTAAATAAGTATCTAAAAATAAATCGTATAGCAAATATCTATTGGGTGTTGTTATTTTCAAGTTCCAGAAAATAACAACACTGTAGGTAAAAAAATTAATCTATGTATAAAATCCATAAGCTCAGCAACTATTTTTAATAGCTTAAGTAAAATAAATAGCATACGTAATGTAGTGCTGTAAAGTTACTGATTCAATTAACAATCAAGGAATGATGAATGATATACGTACTCCTTGCAATTTTGACGCTGGCGATACTGTCGCCCATCATCATCGGATTTTTAGTCGTTAAATTAACGGAGAGAGAGAGGCCAAAAAGAATTGGGCAAGCAATAGACCATAAGCCTCCTGCGGGGGCAATCGAACAGCAAACTAATTCTGAACAACTAACCAGCTCAGCCTCTAATTATATGCCTGAATCCGTGACTTCAAAGTGAATACAGAGTGTAAGATATTGGCTTTACAGTGGAACTGTAAAAATCTTAGCTGCAAGCTCATATGCGTCCTGCATTCGCTAAATAAATGCATCCATGCATAAAACCCGTAGGTTCAGCGGGAATTTTTCTAACCGCCGTAGAATCAAGAACTTGCGCTATGCGGTGCAGTGAAGTCACTGATTCAGGTGTATGAAAAGCCTGCCGATCAAAACCTTCTTTATCGATGCACAAAAACGCCCAGGTTTTAGATTCATACTCTTCAAGCTTGGTAGTACAAGGTTGTACTACCAAAGAGAAGTGCCCTGCATCCATGTATAAAACTCCAAACTTCAATGACTATTTTTCAAGCCATTGTAATGGCAACATATGCCAGACGCCATATGGCAGTCTCTAATTCAGTGCTGTAGCCAAACAATTTGATAGCTCTCTATAAATCATTAATTTCATTAGTTGTGCGATATTTTCTAGAAGTCACATACCCTTCCATCGAGCCGACCTTTTTATCTAAACTGCGTAGCCTATCCCGAATTTCTTGCAATCTACTGCTCACTGGCTGGCTATAGTTAAATACCTTATTCTCACCAGTTGAGCTTGCTTTAGTAGTTAGCTGCTCTGGGCGATTATCTATCATGAAGATTGCCACTACATAGGCAATCAGCGCCAATTGAAAGGTGAAGATAACCAAGCTGATAAATATCAGTCTCGCCAGCCAGGTCGGGATATCAAAATAGTCGGCAAAACCTGCGCATACGCCTGCAATTTTACCTTTGTGGGAGTTTCGGTATAGGTTTCGATGGTAGCCGTTAGCTTTGTTTGGCCCATTTGGATCGCGATTTTTACTGCATCTCATGCTGTTTTCTCCTTGAGTAACGCGAGCTCGGTGAACAGTTAGTGGCTAACTGTTGCGCCAGCCCTGATGCTGCTCATCTAAAATTGATTCGAGGTTATCAATACGTGCCGATAATTTTTCGATCGTTTGTAGCGACTCTTCGACCACTATTTGATCTTGTTCGGAAAGGCCCTTTTTTTCTTTGCTTTTACTCCAGTAGTGCAGGATTAGCCATAGCGGTGCGACTATGACTAAAAACACTAAAGTAGGGACAAAGATAAACAACATTCCTGACATATTGCCTCCTAAGACTTACTTTGGATTTTTGATTTTAGCGCGGCTAGCTCTTTCTCGATTTCATCATCTATGGCTAAATCTGCAATTTCTTCAGAGAGCGTCTGGTTGCCGTGCCCCAGATCATATGATTCTACTTCCGCTTCTAGCTCTTCTAAGCGCTGCTCGTATTGTTCAAATTTATCGAAGGCCTTATTCAGGGTTTCACGGTTGGTACGCTTGCGCACTTCCAGACGCGAACGGCCGGTTTGCTCTCTGACTAGTAGCTCTTTTTGCTTAGAGCGTGCGGCATCTAATTTAGATTGCAGCTGACCAATTTCATCACTTAATAAAGTTATTTGCTCTTCAATAAACGCTAGCTCTGAATTTCCAGCCTGCACCGCTTCCTCTGCTCTACGTTTTTCTATTAAGGCACCTTTGGCTAAATCTTCACGACCCTTATTGATCGCTAGCTCGGTTTTTTGCAACCAATTTTGTGCCTCGGACTCTAGTGCTTTTACGCGGCGCTGTAGCTCTTTTTTATCGGCAATTATTTTTGCCGAGCTGGTTCTAACTTCGACCAAAGTGTCTTCCATTTCTTGAATCATTAGACGAATCATTTTCTTGGGGTCTTCTGCCCGATCCAAAAGAGAGGTGAGGTTTGCATTAACGATATCTTGAAAACGTGAAAATATACCCATGATCTTTTTCCTTTTACTAATATTTGACAGTTAATTTGTTTACGTAGATATAGCGAAAGCCGTGCCAAGTTTTAATTATCAGTTATATCATTGATTTTAAAGATTTAAATATATATCTTCAGATTCACTGCAATGTTTTATATTCGATTAACACTCATTTAATGGCTTTTTTATCTAATTAATGGTTAATATGACCACATGGATAAACAAATGATTTTAGGTGAGTCAAACTTACTCGCTCAGGCACTCGAGCAATTAAGTATTATTGCCCCTTTAAATAAACCGGTGCTGATCGTTGGTGAGCGCGGTACCGGCAAAGAGCTAGTCGCTGAGCGGTTACACTATTTATCATCGCGCTGGCAAAAGCCTTTTCTGAAAATAAATTGCGCTGCATTGAGCGATAGTTTACTAGAATCAACCTTATTTGGTCATGAGGCAGGCGCCTTTACCGGAGCCATAAAAGCCAGCAAGGGTTATTTTGAACGAGCCAATGAAGGCACTTTATTTTTAGACGAACTGGCGACAGTCTCCACTCAAGTTCAAGAGAAGCTGTTGCGTGTTATTGAATACGGGGAATTTGAACGCTTAGCTGGGCAGCGCACTATCGTGGCTGATGTGCGGGTGATCGCCGCCACCAACGGCGATTTAGTGGCGATGACAGACCAGGGCAAGTTCCGCGCGGATTTACTCGACCGACTGGCTTTTGATGTGATAAATCTTCCACCGTTGCGCTATCGTCCTGAAGACATTCCGATTTTAGCGGAGCATTTTGCGATCGCAATGAGCAGAGAATTAGATCGAGAAGTTTTTATGGGGTTTAGCCCGAGCGCCCACCAGGCTTTATTGGATTACCACTGGCCAGGAAACATTAGAGAGCTAAAAAACGCAGTACAACGCAGTGTTTATCGACAGCAAGATCCTGACATAGCTATCCAAGAAATTATATTAAACCCTTTTATAACCTCTTGGAATGAATCTGTCACAGTAGAGCCCACCGAAAAAACCGACCATCCAGCTGTAATGCAGCCCCCCGCTAAACCTGCTGTTAACACCGCAGAGGAACAGTTTAAAAGTGGTAATTTCAAACAACAAGTGGCCAATTTTGAAATCAAGCAGATTGGTAAAAGCTTAGCTAATCAACATTATCATCAAGCTAATACCGCCGCTGAGCTAGGCATTAGCTACCATCAACTGCGGGCATATTTAAAGAAATACCCGCAGCTTTTAGCGCCACCTTAAACTGTGCTTAAACAGCTAAAATATGATCCTGAATGAGATAACGCTAAGGTTTTAGCACTAACTTTGGATGCTTGCGTTGCGGGTAACAAGTACGGCAAATTTCGCACTGCAAACCAAAACAACTGCGCGCCTGACAATGCTCTCTTGCATAGTAAATTATTTGCAAGTGGATATCATTCCAGCGCTCTCTCGGAAACAGTTTTTTTAGGTCTAACTCAGTCTGCTGAACGTTTTTTCCCTTGCTCAATCCCCAGCGCTGCGCCAATCGGTGGACGTGTGTGTCTACGGCAAATGCGGGGTGGCCGAAAGCTTGGCTCATCACCACTGACGCCGTTTTATGACCAACTCCAGGCAACATTTCTAAATCCGTAAAATTATCCGGTACTACTCCCGCATGCAACTCGACCAGCATGCCTGACAGCACACTAATAGCCTTAGATTTTTGCGGCGACAAGCCACATGGTTTGATAATGGCCTTGATCTCAGCAACTTCTACTTTGGCCATTTTAAAGGGGTTGTCGGCGAGTTCAAACAGCGCTGGAGTGACGGTATTAACCCGGGCATCTGTGCATTGCGCAGACAAAAGCACGGCGATCAGCAAACTATAAGAATCTGTATGGTCTAGAGGAATAGGTGGGTTGGGGTACAGCGCTTGTAGGCGCTGGTCGATATACGCCGCTCGTTCTTTTTTAAGCATATTCAGCCTGATATTTAGCTATTTACCGATTACAAACCGTGCAATAGAGATAATAAAAATCACAATTATACGCTATTACTGATGACGCTTCTCGCTAATTCAAGCCTGCTTTAGCAACCAGTTCAATCATTCGACAGAGCTTGCTACAACTGGCTCAACGCTTCAATTTTCAGTCGTTAATTTTAATATTTGCTAAGGGTGAGAGCCTAAATGCTATACCGTCACTCCCGTGAATATGTTCCCTCCCTCTTCATACATAACAACTTTATTTCGCCCTGATTTCTTAGCTTGATATAATGCTGAATCAGCAAGGCACAGCAATTCAGCCAAGTCATAATTACCATCACTCATCGCAACCCCCATACTAACTGTATATTCAATGGTGTGTTGCTGTGTCTTAAATGTCCCATATGACAACATAGAGCGCAATTCGTTGGCGTAATACTCAGCATCATCTGCATTGACATTATTGAGTAACAACACGAACTCTTCACCGCCTATTCTTGAAAAAACATCACCTTGACGAAGCCTGATCGATATTGAGTCACAAAACACCTTCAATACTTGATCGCCAATGCTGTGCCCGTGCTGATCATTTATTTTTTTAAAGTGGTCTATGTCTAACATGATTACCGCAACTTGAGTTGCTTCACGCTTATTGACACCAAGCAATAAAGGACCGGCCTCCATCAAGTATTTCCTATTGTGAACTCCAGTTAAAAAATCCTTTAAGGTTAAGCTCTTTAATTCACGATGATATTGATCCATTCTCTTATTCATATAATAAAATGAAAAAAACAACAGAATTAAATTAAGAACTAAAATCCCAGGAATAGCCAAGGCATGGTTTGAACGCTGGATTTCTAAGTTGCTGATTTCTTGTTGATACCTCTTATTTACCAGACTTAATACTTCTTCAACCAAAGCAACTAAACTGAGATTTTGACTAGTATATTCTCTAGTTGTAATAATATTATTTAGCGGAATAAAAGTCCTATAGCCCTTTAATTGCTGTTCTTTATTTTTAATCGCAATTCGCTCTAATTCCCTTAGCCGAAATTCGGTATCAATTATCTGCTTTATCAGCCTTTTTTCATTCGATAAAAAAGGTTGGTAAACTGACGCTGAATTGGGTTTTGCATTTGCATTAAAGTTATAATCTAATCTGATTTTTTTTTGTTTAAGGCGATTGTACTGCTCCAGATAACTAAATTCAGAATTGCTAATGTATTGTTCTGCAAAAAATGACAGGCTATCTGTGCGTGAATGGTATTGATTCAACTTGGTTACCAGCCACAGCCTCTTATTCTCGATTTTTTGAGTTTGAAGATTAATGTTATAAAATTGATAGCCAAGAAAAGTACTAAAGATGATAATCAGCACTAGTATCCACTGAAATATTTTGAAGGAGCGCTTAAAAGATACATATTTTGTCATGAGTTTTTATCCATAAAAACATCAAGAAAACTTAAAAACGAAAGCAGCTATCAATAATTAATCGTACTTTTACCTGATATGTTAGCTCATCTAGTTTTTCAAATTTCCCCTAATCTAATCCTAAGT
Organism: Oceanospirillales bacterium; assembly: GCA_029027825.1. Lineage (GTDB taxonomy): Bacteria > Pseudomonadota > Gammaproteobacteria > Pseudomonadales > Balneatricaceae > Rs1. The sequence goes on from CP093399.1 coordinate 3,891,615, forward strand.
CCGTGCTCAGAAAACGACAAGGAAGTGAAAAGTATTGGCGATACAAGCACATTTACACATCTTAGCTTCAGCCGAAGTACTAGAGTCTTAACATAAGGTCATTGCTACAGTGGCTATTGTCTTCGCTTCGGCTTCCCTACCTTATCTTCATAAGCTACGTTATACAGTGGTCTTAATTTATTTCGTTTAAAAACAAACACAGTATGCTCTTTTGTACTAAAAACAGCTATTGGAAACAACATTATAGGATTTTTACGTACAACCTTATGCGCAGGCATCACTGTGTATAGAACGTCACTATATCTAAGTTGCCATGCTCATCTACCACTGATAATTGATATTTGCCACGCTTCTTTAGTGTGAAATTTAACCCGCGACGAGCCAACCGTGCTCCTAAATATTTGCCATTTAAATACCATGATTTAATACCACTACCACCGGCAGAAGAAGCCAGCAAATTTAAGCTCAATGCGTGATTTTTACCCCTTGGATTAAAATGATAAATACTCTGTTCAGGGATAGACGTGATAGATATGGCCTGCTGTTCAGCCATTATTCCCGAGCAGCCTGACGAGGCAGGGGTTAATTGCGCAGACCTTCGCCACTGCTGGGAGATCCACGGCTCTAGCGAGACAGGCCAGACGGCTTTGTTCTCTATTAGTAATTCACCACCATCACAGCTAGGCTCTACCCGCTCTCCCTTAGCGTTGTACCAAAAAGATTTAAGCAGCGCATGCTCTGATAAGGTCGCAGGATAGGTATCATTTAAAATCCAAGCCTCTTTCCTTTCATGGCAGTTGTTTTGACTATTATCTAGATGCTGCTCACTTGAGCCTAAGGGCCAACATATGGTCGCCAATTTCACTGAATCGGGCTTTTTTAGCAATTGCTGATTAGCGATCGATTTAAACACCTTAAACAGTAACGGTGCTGCCGTGTGCCGTCCTGAAAGTCCCGGAGAGGAACTGGAATCAGGCCGACCCACCCACACCCCAATTGTCCATTTTTTGGTGACTCCCATTGCCCAAGCTTCCCGGTAGCCGTAACTAGTACCAGTTTTCCAGGCTAGCGGCCAATTATTTTCCACGCGCTGCCGACGGCTAATTTTCTGCGGATTAATCGCCAACATTTTCCAGGTGATCCACGCCGCTCCTGGACTCAGCAAATAGCGCTCTACTTTTTTTTGCTTTTTAGTGAGTCTAGGTTTAATAGTTATGCCCGATCTCGCCAGCGCTGAGTAGGCTGCGACTAAATACTCAAGCTTAGTCCCCACGCCGCCCAAGACCATCGATATGTTTGGTTTTTTAGCGCCTGCACCGATCAATTTCAAACCTGCAAACTGTAATCGAGCGGCAAAAAACTCAGGTTCTAAGCTCTCTAGCACCTGCACCGCAGGAATGTTTAATGAGCGTTGCAATGCCTGAGTGACGCTAACCGGGCCGTTAAACCCACCGCTGAAGTTTAGCGGTCTGTAAGCTTTATTATAGCGTGGGGCATCTTGCAGTAGTGACTGTGAATGTAACAACCCTTGATCTATAGCTAGCCCATACAAAAATGGTTTTAAGGTCGAGCCAGGAGATCTAACCGCCTGAATCATATCTACATGGCCAAAACGTTGCAAATCTAAAAATTTTGCCGAACCTATATAACTGCGCACCGCTCCGCTACTGTTCTCCATCACCATCACAGCAGTGGATAACCCCGTTGCCAACTGACTTGAGTAGTCATCGACCAGCGCTTCGAGCTGACGCTGCATCTCAATATTAATTAATGTCTGTATTTTCTCACATTTTTGACAGGCTTTTTTAAGCCGCCTTGCAAGTAGCGGCGCTAGCAACGGCGATTTTTGCGACAGAGAAAAAATCGGCTCTTGGATCGCGTCAGCAACACGTTGTTTCGACCAAATATTTAACGTTAACATCCGCTTTAAGACTTTATCCCGCGCTTGCTTTGCAGCCTCTGGATGGCGATCGGGGCGCCAGCGACTCGGCGCTTGTGGCAAGACCGCTAATAGCGCAGCTTCGGCATCACTAATTTGATCGAGGGGCTTGTCAAAATAGCTCATACTGGCGGCTTGTACACCAATGATGGTGCCCCCGAAAGGGGCTAGATTGAGGTATAGATTGAGGATTTCTGCCTTCGAATAGTGCCATTCTAGCTGCAGTGCTCGCAAAACCTGATGCACTTTACCACCGAGGCTACGCGAGTGCGGCGCCAGCAACCTCGCCACTTGCATGGTCAGGGTGGAGCCCCCTGAGACAATTTTATTACTGGTTAAATTTTGCCAACTAGCACGCACTATCGCCAGCGGGTTGACCCCGAAATGCTGATAGAACCAGCGGTCTTCGTAACCGAGCAACAAGGTCAAATAATTCTCTGCTACTTGAGAATTATCAATAGGGTAGCGCCACTGTTGACGTGCATTACTAAAGGCTCTTAAGACCTCCCCTTGATCCGCAAGCACTACGGTGCTGAAAGAGCTCTGCCTGGGGGTTGGATAGTAATGATCCAATAGCAGCAGGCCTAACGCCAGACTTACACAAAATATGCACAGCCCTTTAGCCAGCATTATTTTGCCACGCGTTATTAGCACCCGCTAGCTGCTCTGCTGTTCATTACCTAGGTAAAACTTTTAACATTCCTGAAGATTCGCCTTGATGACGAATTTCAGGTCGATACATATCTTCAGCGAAGGTCGGTGGTATTTGGTAGTCACCTGCAGACACCGCACGTACTAAGTAATAAATTTTTACTCTGGTCCGCGGTAAATCTAAAGCCATGACAAATCTATCATCGCGATATTCCTGATACTCAACCGGCAAACCGTACATTAATTCAGAGATAGAGGTTCCCATGACTTTTAGATTACTTTGGTCATAGCTATCCGCTAAATTTTGGTTTTCTATTTCCAAACCTGCAGGTAGTAAGTCCACGATGATCGCATGCCGCAAGTGCTCTTGCGCCGTCACTAGTAGCTCAACGATTAATTTTTCACCGCTGCGAATCTGAGTATCAGTGAAAGGACGTCCCTCAATATCATAATAGTTTCGCTGCACTTGGATGCGGTTACTGATCGGTTCAGGTGCAGTTTTTTGATAGCCTGACACCCGCAAATTGACATATACCGGCATGTCGCCTTTATTTTGCAAGCTGACAGAGTGCTGCAAATCATCACTGCCTAAAACTAACTGCAAGCGATGTAGCTGCTGATCTAATTGCTGACTATCAACCTCCCAAGCTAGCTGCATATTCGAACCTTGTTGAGCTTGTAGCTCCCGGCCAATTAAGAATAAAGCATTGCGCTCTTGAGTACTTAGCCACTGCCTGCCTTTTAATTCATCAATCAGTGCTAATAGCAGTGGTCGCCACAGGCTAATATCCGCTTTTGCCTCTAATAGCCAAAAACCAGACAGCGCCAGATCTCTAACTTTAGATGAGTAATAAATATGCCCTTCTGCAAAATCATCAACGTCAGCTACCGCTTCTCTGATCGCACTGTCTGCACGTTTATGATCACCCGCTTTTTGCAGTGCCAAGCCCAATTGTAATAACGCCATTGGCGTAGCATTCGAATTTCTTCGATCATAGAGATTGCGCATCGTCGAAAGAGGCGCTTGATTGTATCTAGACAAGACTTGAGCGGCATAGGCACGTACCGCAAACTTCGTTTCGCTGTTCACTTCTCCATGATAGCTGCTAATTTTATTCGGACTGCGCAAGTAAATAGCTACCCGCTGCATGGCCTTTTTTAAATTATCGGCCGGCACTTGGTAACCAGATTTTTGGGCGCGCAGTAAAAAATCTAACACGTAAACCGTTAACCAGTGCTCTTCAGGACTCTGATTAGACCAGAGACCAAAGCCTCCGCTCCCTCTCTGCATTGATTGCAAACGTTGTATAGCCAAATTTATCGCACGATTTCTCGCCTGTGCATCACTGCCTTTAATGCCCAACTTTAATAATAGCTGATCATTGCTATACAACTGTGGAAAAACCCCGCTAGTGGTCTGTTCTAGACAGCCGTATGGGTAAGCTTTCAGCGCTCGTAAATGACTGGCGATATCTAGCGGCGGCTGGCTGGCAACATTTAACTGCCCTTTGACTCCCTTAGAGACCAGCTGACTAAACTCTTTAGCGCTAAGCGAGAGTTTCTCACCTTTGCCGAGTGCTGTCTGCCACTGTAAATTGGAGATTGACCATGCGGGCTTGATCGTAAGCTGCCAGTGTCGCTTGAGCGTAACCGGCTCTGCTGAAGGCGCCACCAGCACATTGCTTAAACTTAAATCGATCGCCACGGTCTTGAATTCAGCACTGGCTTGCACGGGGAAATACAGTACTTTTTTCTGCCCTTTAGCCAGCTGGATACTCAGCGTTTTCTGCTGGCTATTTTCGCTATTTTCTGCCACTAAGTGCAAGCCGGTTGCCAGCACTAAATTAAGTTCAATTGATTGCGCACTATTCGAGACGTTGTTCAGATCTATAGAAAATAGTGACTTATCTCCCGCCCGTAAAAACCGGGGTTTGTTTAATTGCGCGACGATCGGATCGGCCACTTGTAAATCTTTTTCTGCTGAGCCAAAACTCTGTGCCGAAAAGGCCACTGCCATTAAGCGCAATCGACCATTAAAATCGGGTATCGATAGTTTAACTTGAGCATTCCCCTGCGCATCAACCTCGACTACGCCCGAAAATAGCGAGACTATTTGCACATCCGGATCAGTGGCACCGTTTTGTTCTACATCACCATCGCCACCAAACTTTATGGTCGCTAACACGCCTTTATCTGCCGCGATCAGATCAGCGTAACTGTCCCTGGCGATCACAGAATAAGCGCGCTGCTGGAAAAATCCGCTGAATGGGTCAGGAGTGCTGAATTTCGATATATTCAAGACACCGACATCCACAGCCGCTAAAGTCACTTGCACTTTACTGGGCAGTTTAGCAGCAGGTGAGCCTTCTTCGCCCTGCTTAACTGACACTTTGATCGGTACTGTCAGTTCGGTATTGGGACGAATGTCAGCCGCTGAATTAATCTCAACCTGTAACTTCCGCGCTTCTCTATCCAGCCTGAGCGGTATCACTCCCATCATTCTTCGAGGTAGTTTTTCTGCTCTACTTTGACCGGGTTGGATTAATAATACCGAGACGTATAAGTTGTGTTCGCTCCATTCTTGCTGCACTGTAAATGTAACTTTGCCGCCCTCTGCGGGAATATCGATCAGCTGTCTGTGTAACGCCTTATCAGACTCAACCAGCAAATAACCCCGACCAGCCGCCGGTGCTTTTATTTCAACGCTGACAACATCGCCGACTTTATAGCGCTGTTGATTAAGCGCCAAACCGATTCTATCGGGACGACCCGCCATTACGGTCTCATCTGCACTCCAGCCCGCTCTAAACTTATAGCCGGTGACTAACTTGGTCGCTGGATTAAACACTTCTAGACGATAGTGCCCCCAATCAACCGGTAGTGACAGTTGCTGCCCCTGCCCCGCTTTTAGGTCAATTACTGAGTTGAAGACGCTATAGTGACTTTCCGTATAATCGGATTTCCAGCCTTCGCTGCTAGTGTAGCGCCAGTGATAGTCTCGCCTCTCTCTGATCAGAGTTATTTTTAAGCCCTGCGCCGCTAATTTTTCCTGACCTTCGCTGAGAATAACTTCAAAAGTCGCGTTACTGTCATAAGGCGCAGTATCATCGGCAAACAGTGGTCTAATACCGACTAATTTTTCGCTGGGTAACACATAGCTACTAGCTGTCCGGCTAACTGGACGACCACCACTATCTAATAAACTTGCAAACAGTTTTATCTGCAGAGGGGTCGCTGCTTTTCGAACCTTAGTGGCAAAGGTAAACTTATATTCACCTTCACTATTAAGCTTTATGTCATCATTTTGTCTTCGATTATTAAACGCGGCTTGCTGCGGGTTGGCAAAGTGATACTCTGCAAAATTCTCGAAGGGATGGGCGGCGATACTGGTAATCAAATCACTCTGCAGCGTATTCTCGGCTGCGGGTGCACCGTACAAATAACTGCCATTAACTTGGACATTGAAATCTTGGTCAGCTTTTAGGTATTGCTCAGTAACTAGTTCTAGCTCCATTCGCTCGGGCAAAAACTCTTCAACTTGAACATCATATCTAGTATCTGCCTGCCCTGGAATACTGGCAATGATCGACCACTGACTAGTAGCAGCGTCCTTTGGCAGTTGCCATTCGCTGATATAATAACCTAGCGCATTAGCTGTTAAGCGCTGTTCGCTGGCTATTTTTCCATCGGGTTGCTGCAGCTTAAAAGTTATCACTTGCGCAGGCATTAGCTGACCATCGCTATCCCGTAGTAACGCGCTGATCCGCATCAATTCGCCCGGGCGGTATAAGTCCCTCTCGGCAAAGAAGAACAAACGCTGGGCCTTATTGTCGATCCCTGAAACGGGAAATTCAGACAGGTCTAACGTCGGACCAAAGAGCCGAACAATGGCTGTATGGCCACCTTGGGTCGCCAGTAAAAGACTCGCCTTATCCAACTTGTATTGATCAAAACTAGCCGCGCCCTTGGCATCGGTAAACTGTTCGTCCAGTTCTTTGCCCGATGCATCAAGCAGTCGCAAACGGACCTTAGATTTAGGTTCAGCGGTTGCCAAACTATTGACGTTAACATCAGTTTTATCGGGATATATGCGTAAATGGATACCTAAATCGCTACTGGCGAACCACGTCGATGGATAAGAATATCGATACTCTCCGATTTTGCGCATGATCGCAACGTAAACTCCTTGCTGCTGTAACGGAGCGATATCTTTAATTGGCAGATAACTAGTTGCTGTTTGATTCTTATGTAGTTTTAAATCGAACCTAGCAGTATAAACCAACTCAAGATTTTTTATATATGACTCTATTTGCCAAAAATTTTGCTGCCCACGACGGGTATTATCCGTTAAAAATGCCACTAATAATTTTTCCGGGATGCGATAAAAATCGACATCCACATCCCCAGCATTAACAGAGATAACCGGCAGTCCATCCGCCAGAGTGTCCGCTAGTAAATTTCCATTTCCAGCAAAGCCAAGCATCGGTGTGATTGCGTCTACAGTAATAGTCGTGCTTTTACCGCTATCCAGCAATTGCCAATCAACCAGAGGCAGACCTTTCTTGACGCTGATGTTATAGGAGTGCTCTGGCTCTATATTGGTAAAATATAGTGTTTCCCCTTTATCATCAAGAATCCAGCTACCGGTTAAACCTGCACCGCTCTGCTCTTCAATATTTAGCCACTGATCTAAGTTAATATCTCCTTTAACCGGCATTGAAAAAGTAATAGCGGCGGCAATCCTACCCTCGATACTTTGCACGCTAATATCTAGCACTCGATTAGGGGTAGCTTGGCTTGCTGCTAATAATGATGGGCTGCCCAACGCGCTTAAAAATAATAGCGTGCTAACCACGATTGCCGATATAACTCTCATACATTTCACTCCATGAATAAAAACACTGAGACCTCTGCATAACTACTGCGCTCGCAACATTATGCAGAGGTCTCTACTACTTAAGTTTTAGATCGAAATTCGGACCATACCCTAAGAAAAATAGCGAAGGATTATCTTCAGCAATTATTTTTCACTTAGGATATTTTTTCTGGCTTATCTTGCACCATCAACATAAAAAACAGCACTGAAAAGATCGCACTCACCACCATACAAACCACCATCGGAGTCGCTGTGCCATTGTGAAAATAGCCGACGATAAAAGTGATGGCTGCCCCTAGTGATATTTGCATAAATCCAGCTAAACCCGAAGCTGTCCCCGCTAATTTAGGCACAGCACTTATCGCCCCCGACATACCATTGGGGATAGCAATACCATTAGAACAAGCGACTAGTGACATTGGAATAAACAGGTAGGCGGGATGATCATAACCGATATAGCTGAAATAAATAAGCACACAGATGCCCAGTGTCAAAACTACACTCGATATTTTCAACATTAGCCGCCCACAGAGTCGGGTGGCAAAACGCCCAGAAATAAAGTTACCTGACATATACCCGCATGAGACCATTATAAAATAAAAACCGTATTCACTCGGCTGCAAACCTAACACCTTGGTTGCATAAAAGGGAGCGCCGGCAATAAAGGCAAAGAACACCGCCGAGCCAAAAGATGTGCCCAGCACGTAGCCTAAATACTGGCGCTGTACGATTAAAAGCCGATATTTAGTTATAATGTTACCCAGTTTCATATCTGAAACTAGCTGATGGTTAGTCTCGTGTAGTTTATTAAAACTCAACATAAACACCATTAAACCCAATACAGAGACCAAATAAAAGCTGGCTCGCCAACTTGACCACTGATCCAAGTACCCGCCGATAATAGGGGACATCATCGGCGCGATTGCCATAATCATGGTCATATAACCGAGAATACTGGTCGCTTTATTCTGATCATACAAATCGCGCACAATCGCCCTCGTCACCACTAACCCCGCACACCCACCTGCCGCTTGAAAAATACGACCTATAATCAACTGTTCAATATTAACCGCAAAGGCACAGCCAAAACTCGCCACTATATAGACCGCTACGCCAGCTAAGATAATTGGCCTGCGCCCATATTTGTCTGATAGCGGCCCTAAAATAAGCTGCGATAAAGCAGTGGCCACTAAGTACAAAGTAAGGGTTAACTGCGATATATCATAACTGGTACGCAAAGATTCAGTGAGATTCGGCATCGAGGGAAGGAATATATTTAAGGCGACAGGCCCCAGCGCTGACAGCATGATGAGAATAGCAATGTGCGGCTTGATAACAGCCGAATTTTGAGTGTTCATTGGCCCTCGATAATTTGTCACGGTAAACTATAGACGTGATTAGATAGCGTCGATGAAGAAATTAGCCAACGCAGTGTTGACAGATAAACAATTGGATTTGCTCAAAGATTACTCTAATGTTGAGCATCAATATATAGCCGCGCTATGAATATTTTTGCTGTTCGGTCAATTAACAGCATAGCTCACTTGAGCAGATGGCCCCGCTAGAGAAGCTATTCGAAGCTCAGTGAAAAACTATAGAGCAGCACTTTAGCTGACGTTTGCTAGTCTCGGGAGCGCACTCGAATACCTTGCTGAGTAAAATTTAATTGCATTTTTCTGGAAAATTGATCGACCAATATATTCAGCACTGCGGTGATAAACAGCAGCGCAAAAGCTCGATCAAACCGCAGATCCTCAAAGGCGGAATCTATATAAAAGCCTAATGTCATAACGCCTAACACCCCTAAAATAGCGCTTTCTCGGAGAATTATCTCGGCGCGATACATCAGTAGTGAGATAAAATAAGGGTATATTTGCGGTAGTATTTTATACAGATAGTCACTAAAACCAGTCGCTTTACGCAGGTACTTTTCCTCTAGATTACGCTGTAATAAAAAGCTAATTAAAGCACTATTGTGCATCGACAGCGCCACTACCGCCGGCAGCATAGAGGGACCGATGATCAGCAGTAGCACGAATGCCAATATGTATTCAGGAGTAGAGCGTAAAATCAGCAATAGGCTATTGGCAATTTTTTGCATTAACCAGTACTGATGAATGCTGGCAATCAGACTAATCATTAACACGCAACTGACAGCGGTCGTGGCAACCGCCATCATTGATAACATCAAGGTATTAAAGATACCCGCCACACCTTGACTCATAAACAGCGCTGCAAACCACTGGCTGTAGTGGTGAATAATCGACAGTACCGATAATCCTTCGCCAAGCACTACTCTTGGCCAAATATCGCTGCTAAAGAATCGATAAATATTTTCACTGTCATTGACAAAATCGCTACTGGGTAACACATAGATAGCGATGCTTAAGTACAAAGGTAGCAAATACAATTTCAGCCAGTATTTTATGCTGGCTATTAATAGGTAGAATGCAATTAACAAGGCTCCGGCGAATGAGTAATCGGCCTGTTTAAATGCGGTTTCTAAATGAAAACCGATAGTCGGCAAACCGACGAAGCCCAGCACCGCACTAGTGCGAATGCCGCACTCAAAACGATAGCGTAAATACGATTGCATTTTCGGTAGGGTTTGCGGTAATTGGACGTATAGAAAGTAGCTGATTTTACTACGTTTGATCTGGCTCAACTGGGTGATTTTCACCTGGGACTGCTGGTAAATATCATGAAAAACTCGGGCAAAGGTACACGCGTAGGGGATCGCGATGGCTAAGATAGCCGTCGTTACAGACAGGCCGAATATCTGCAAGAAAATCAGCGCCCAAAAAAGTTCATGAATAGCGCGAAAAAAGGCACAGCAGAGTCGAACTAAGTAGTGCTCGTAGCATAGAGACAGCAGAAAACCGGCAACCACTGACACACTCACCCCAATTAAAGCCACTGCAACGGTATACAACAGATCTAAGAGCAAGCTCTGCGGATTGCTAACGCTGGGAGTGAATAGGCCCTGTAACATCAATTGCAAATGCAACCAAGGCTCTGAGGCATGCACCTCCACATCCGCAAAGAAGCTTACTAGCACCCCGGCAGCCAATATTAGCAGACTAAAATTTCTTAACTTTATACCATCGCTACTGATACTCTTAGCAGTATGACGAAGCTTAGAGTTCAGTTGATGAGAGTGTTTTTTTAAATTAAGCATCTTAACTACAAATACAGCTGATCTAAATCATCGATGCAGAGCTTGGCGGCCGGTTTATCTATGGCTATTTTCCCAGCTTTAAGCCCGACTATGCGATCGAAGTACTGCAAGGCTAGATGCCGATCATGCAAGGCGATGATACTAGTTTGGTGGCTATTTAAGATTACTTCAAGGACTTGCTGCGCCTTTAGCGCGTCCAAATTAGAGACGGGCTCATCACCTAAAAACACTGGCTTTTGCTGATAACAGGCCCGCGCGACCGCAACTCGTTGCTGCTGCCCACCGGAGAGTTTATTCACTGAAACATGCAGTTTATCCTCAATAGCCAACTGTTGAGCAAGCACCGTTATTTTTTGCAGCGCTCGCGGATTAGGCTTTAATAGATTCAGCAAATTTTGTAGCGCAGTGTGCTCAGCCAACTTAGCTAAATATATATTGTTGTAGCAACTCAGTCCGAAAATCAACTCCCGATCTTGCACGCAATAAGCACTTTGGTCTGGTTGCTGGGTAAAGAGTACATTTAACAAGGTTGACTTGCCCGCCCCGCTTTGACCGACAATCGCCACTTTTTCTCCCTGCTCAATCGACAAGCTAACGTCCACCAGCACTGGCTGATCAGGGTAGCTGAGAGAATAATCAGTCAATTTAAATAAATGACGCATCAGAGTTTATGGTTGCAGCAGATCGAGGGAGATAGCGGTTTTTTTGATCGCTGCGTAATCTTGATTCTCAGCCTTGATAAAGCCGCTCCGTGGGAACTGCTTCAACAGCTGTGGGTCTTTAATAGCAAGCAGTGCCCGCTGTACTTTTTCGGCAAAACCCAGCCCAAATTCAGCATCTACCTCGCCGCGAATGGTCCATTGATAGTCGGTATATTCCGGGGTTTTCCAAATGACTTGTACTTTATTAAGGTCTATTTTCCCAGCGTCCAACATACTGTGCCACACTTTGTAGTTTACCGCTCCCACTTGATAAGCTCCCGCTGCCACTTGGGTACTCGTCAAACTGTGATCGCCACTAAAACCTACTGTTTTAAAAAGCTGTTGAGGCGCAGCTTTTAAAGCTTGGCGGATATAATATTCTGGCATCAAACGCCCAGAGGTTGAGCCTTTGCTGCCAAAGGTAAATGTTTTATTGATGATATCTAGCGGGAATTTTTTTGTCGGGGCAAGATTGGCACTGTGATGCGCGATAAAGTAACTCTTAAATTTAGTGTCTTCAATCCCTTGCGCTATCGCTTGGGAGCCCGGTACAAACTGCCGCGCCCGCACGCCTGACAAGCCGCCAAACCAGGCTAGTTGCACTTGATTATTACGAAAGGCAGTAATTGCAGCGGCGTACGATTTCACTGGAATATAGTTAACTTTCACCTGCAGAGCTGCCGATAAATAATCTGCCACTTGCTGAAACCGCAACTTCAACTGTTGCTGATCCTGATCGGGAATAGCGGTAAAGGTCAACACTGGCGCTTTAGTATCAACAGCACTATGCGCCCCAGTAGAAATGAGCACTATTAGGCAATACCAAGAAAAAGTAAACGATCTAAACAACATGTCGGGGAGCCACTCGCTAAAAATCGCACATCATAGCAGATCTCAATAATAGAGTATTAGTGTTTCTACTGACTAGCCTACTTAACCGCTATCCATCTCATCCTATTTAACCAGCTTATACTCGTCTCAGGCTACATCAGCACCCTACCACTGATTGAGGGATGAGAAATACAACACCCGAGTGTCAATCTGACTAGCAGCCATGCACTGTTATTTATGAGTTGATTAAAAGTTTAAATTGTTTTTATCGAAGATTGTTTATATAACATTAGTCAATATATGGTTTTTCACTAACGAATTGCAGCCCTGTAACATCTGTAGTGCGGTTACTAGCCACCTTTAATTACCAGAGCGCGCACCCGTGGCAACTCGCTGAACTATGCATTAATCGGCATCATCACTTGCTGATTTTTAGAACACAGGCATGGAATTTCAATATAGGGGAGGCTATTTCAAAGCACTGTCGGATCGAGAATTTGCGCCCATCCAGCGACTCGTTTAGCTGCTAGTATCGCAATTTATTCACAACAAAAATAAAGGAGTTTAAATGTCATCTCAAATAATTTTACCTCGTATTCTGCAAGTTGGAGAAGGCGCAAGCAGGGCTATTCCGCAAGTATTAGCTAGTTTACACTGCAAGAAACCGCTGATTATCACCTATAAAATGATGGTGCAACTAGGCTATGCCGATGCTATCCAGCAGTTACTTACAGACAATTCTATCCCCTCAGATATTTTCGATGACACTGTCCCTGAACCTACCGTAAGTTCTATTCAAGCGGGTGTTGAAAAAGTTAAGCATGGCAATTATGACAGCATCATCGCACTCGGTGGTGGCAGCCCTATAGACAGCGCAAAAGCAATTGCGATCTTAGGTAAGCTCGGCGGAGAAATGCAAGATTACAAATTTCCGCGTATCGTCAGTGAAGCGGGCCTACCTATCATTGCCGTACCGACCACTGCGGGTACCGGTTCAGAAGTGACCCGTGTCACCATTATCACCGAAGAGCGCACCGGCGAAAAAATGCTCTGTGTAGGAGTGGGTTTTATGCCGACTGCCGCGCTGGTAGATTACGCTTTAACTTTATCGCTACCTCCGCGCACTACTGCAGATACAGGCATTGATGCGCTGACCCATGCGATGGAAGCCTATGTCAGTAAAAAAGCCAATGCCTACAGTGATATCCAAGCACTGGCAGCGATGCGCTTAATCGCCCCTAATTTACGAACCGCTTACACCGATGGTAGCAACCATAAAGCGCGTGAGGCAATGATGCTGGGTTCAACGTTAGCCGGGATTGCCTTTTCTAATGCCTCGGTTGCACTCGTGCACGGCATGAGTAGACCAATAGGCGCGGCCTTTCATGTCCCTCATGGCTTATCAAATGCAATGTTGCTCCCAAGCGTTACCGAATTTTCGATAGCCGCCGCTGCAGAAAAATATGCACAGTGCGCAAGGGCTATGGGGATCGCCGAACAACTAGATTCTGATCAATTGGCAAACCAAAAACTACTGCAAGAACTACGGGCGATCAATCGCGATCTTCAAGTACCTACTCTTGCAAAGTTTGGCGTAGATAAAGCGGAATTTATGGCGCTGCTGCCAAAAATGGCCGAACAAGCTCTAGCTTCAGGCTCGCCCGCCAACAACCCAATAGAGCCAACAACTCAGCAATTAATCGATTTATATCGGCAACTTTGGTAGGTATAGAGTTTTGAGCTATAAGCTATAAGCTATAAGCTATAAGCTATAAGCTATAAGCTATAAGTTTAAAACCAGCTGAAGCTACTGTCTACGCTTCGGCTGTATTGCCTGGTCTTCGCCCGCGACCATTGGCGACAACTTCTCATCTAAATAAACATGATTGACCCCTGCAACGTAACGGGTTACTATTGTTCTTCAATTACTATATTGAGAGAGTAAAAATATATTCAATAGTTAGCTATACGATGCAGTGAAGTCACTGATTCAAGTACCAATTAAAAGGCATAAACATGTACCCCACTGCCGGTAACATATTTTCTTACACTTTATTGGAAGGGGTCTTATTTTGGCGATTAAAAGCTTCTCACACAAAGGCTTAAAGAAATTCTATTACCAGGGAACGACAGTTGGAATCAATAGTGACCACCAAGAAAAACTTGGCTATATATTAGACGCAGTAGATAGTTCGCATCACCCACAAGATTTGAAAGCTCTATACACAAACAAATTCGCAGAAAAGAAAGGTTCAGGGAAAGGGGTGTATAGCATAGAAGTGAATGGTAATTGGCGTATCACATTCCAAATCGAAGATGAGGGTGCAGTTTTTCTTGATTACCTTGATTATCATGGTAAATCAATCAAAGCCCGCTAGCAAAATATAACATCGTCAATTGAGGTGATTCACTGAGCAGTGAGCTGGACTATGCTCTACCTGAATCTGTAGCTTTCATGCGGTTCTTAGCATCAGTTCTTGATCCTCTTTGTTGTCACGAATTAAGGCTCTATTGAAATAGCCTAAAAGGAAATATAATGAAGCAAATCAGAAAACCCTCTCATCCAGGTAAATTTTTTAAATTTACAATATTAGATGAACATAACATCTCTATCACTGCGGCTGCGAAGAATTTAGGTGTGACTAGAAAGGCTTTAAGTGAATTCGTCAACGGCAAAGCTAAGTGTTCGCACGCAATGGCGCGACGTTTGGCCGAAGCCACAGGTACTGGCGTATCTATTTGGATAATGATGCAGGCAAAGCTAGATACTTGGGAGGCCGAAAACATGATTATTGATACCCAAGTAACGCCTTTTGATATTAAACTACAAGCTTGATATCCCACTTAGACGATCACTAGTGAGTGTTAACGGCAGCTGGCCTGTCGAGCATTTCTGATAAGCATTTGATTATCCACACACAGCAAGTTGAATATTCCCATATTCGCTTGCTGGTACCAAATCCCTACTGACGATAACTGCTCGCGCTATTCGCCTAAACATTGCTCATAAAAAACCACGCTACACTGGCAGTACTATTTTTACGCAGGTTCCCCTGCCGACTTCACTGCTGATACTCAACTGTCCGGCGTGCGCTTCTACAATTAATTTACACAGGTACAATCCTATCCCAAAACCTCCGGTATCACGGGTTCTTGAGGGGTCTGCTCGATAGAAAGGTTCGGTGACATGCGCTAGATCTTGTGCGGCAATTCCCGCGCCATAATCGATCACCTTTATTTGTATTTGCCGCTCGCTAAAACTAAGCTGAACACAGGGAGCGGGCAGCGACGCACCACCGTGACAAATTGCGTTGGCAATGGTGTTTCGCATCAGTAAACGGATACGTTTTTCATCTAGCTCAAACAGCGGCAATTCAGTACTTTGCAGTATTTCTAAGCTGACCTTATTGGCCGGTAATTCATCGATAACGCTGGCAATCAATTGCTCTAACTGAACGGGTACTCTGTTTAAGATAGCGTGCGGGGTATTGATTCGCTCGGTCTCCAAGATGTCGGTGATCAGCGTTTCCATCTCCATCAAATCTTCTTCTAAACGGGTTTTGTTGGTGGAGTCTGGCAACATTTGTGTCGCTATTTTTGCCCGGGTTAGAGGGGATCTTAATTCATGACTAACCGCCAGTAGTAATTGACGTTTGGCATCCAGCATCTGCGCTATATCCGCAGCCATTTTATTGATACTCGACGAGAGCTCTCCTAAATCATTGTCTTTTCTAACTGGCACTTGATAATCCAACTGCCCACTGCCCATTTTTTTTACCCCAATCTTTATATCCTGAACTGGCTTTAACATTCTCCTCAACTGCCAAAAACTAATCCCTAGAATAAGAAATAGAAAGAGTAATGACCAGAAGCCGATGGTGGATGTCTGCTCAGTTTTTCCATGGTGAGATAATTCAAAGTAAATTTGATACTGGTCTATTTGATTGCGCATTATCATCCGGTCGTCACTTTCACCAAACATGATAACTTGACCTTTTTGCTCTAGTTTATTTAAGTAATTATTACGTTTACGACGCCATTTCTTCTGTCGACTTTCAAATTTAATTTCTGCTACATCTAAAGCGGAACCAGTGGAGGAATAATGTAAACCACCCCCTTTTATATAGATATTGATCGGCAGTCGCTCAGCCAATAATTTTGCACGTTCAATGTTCGGCGGATTACCAATATCGGCATTGATGTAATCTAAATATTGCTCTAAATGTGGGCGTACATTGGCCTTCCATTGAAACGCAAAACCATGAATGAGAATCGACAATATCAATATCAAGATGGCGCCACTCGCCGCAGCAAATACCACCATTAATCGCACTGCAAGAGATTTTTTGAAAAAATCGAGAATACTTTGCATCTAATAATTCCACTACTGAATAGATTTAAACTTGGATCCGTGGCTTCAAAGTGAATACACAGAGTAAAATATTGGCTTTACAGTGGCGTTGAAATATCTCACCGCTGTAGTATCAAAAATTTGTGCTATGTGCTGCAGTGAAGCGACTGATTGAGTGTTAAAGCTTAGCTAAAACAAAAGCGTAACCTGAGCCATAGACGGTTTTAATTGGGGTGGCGGGTTTTAATTTGGTGCGTAAACGGCTCACTAAAATATCCACTGATCGACTGAACAATTCGGTATCTATGCCCTTTAACTGATTGAGAATGGCTTCCCTGCTAAAATCTTTTCCAGGGCTGTTCTCCAGTAACAATAACAGCTGATATTCAATAGTAGAAAGCTCTACTTGTCGATTATTGACCCAGACTTCGCGTTGCTCACATTTTATTGTCAGCTGTTGATACTCTAGATTAGTCACTCGCTCATTTTTCGCGACGCTGACCCCTTTGCGCTTGATAATACTATTCAATCTGGCAACTAATTCACGGGGTTCGAAGGGTTTTGGTAAGTAGTCATCCGCCCCCAATTCAATCCCCACTACTCGATCAGTCACTTCTCCGCGCGCTGTTAACATGATAATCGGGATATCGCTAAATTGACGAATTTTTCGACAGACTTCAAAGCCGTCCATCTCTGGCATCATCACATCTAGAATAACACCGACAAAGCTCTCTTCTTGCAACATTTTTAGCCCGATTGACGGCAGTTGCGCAGCGGATATCTGAATCCCATAGCGAACACAGTACTCTGTCAACAGCGGAGCTAATTTCTGGTCATCATCGATTAATAAAACCTTGGACATAATTTTTCGTTACCAATAAATTATTGTGATTAGCACCTGCCCACCAAAAAGCATATAGCAATGCGGTTCGGCAAAGCGTAGGGTTTGGCCGAAAAATACTGTTCGAGTATTGTCTTAGCAGGCTGCAGCATAACTTATCCCATCGCGAGACGAAACTGCCGCTGCTGCAGCGCAGTCACCATTTCCTTTTGACTACTACTTAAACGACTGAACCAGAGGGCAAAATTATTTAATATTGTCAGCAATGCTTGGCGCTGATCACAGGTCTGGATAGTAATGTCGCTAACTAATCGCTCTCCTGCCAATCGTTCCCCCTGCAGCACTTCGACTAATTGATTTTCATCTAGCGGCTGATTTCCCCATTGATTGAAGAGCGTTTGGAGTGCTACCGCACTTAGCTGGAGATGATGGCGCTGCTCGGTAGATAAATAGATTTTTTTCGCCACTGAATTGATCACCTCTGCTAAGCCCGCGGGTAATATATCTTCATTGAGCCTGGCCACCCAATTATCGGTAGTGCTTATACCAACAATTTTTTGTACTAAGCTACTAGCAGTGAAATTAAAGCTCATTATAAACTCCAGTTAAGGAAGCTATCAGCAGTTCTGATCAATAACTCACACACGCTTCTGGCGAACAGAAAGAATGCGAGGTTTGGACAGCACTAGAAGCTAACTTAGATTTCCAAGTTAGCTTCTAGTGCCTTGCAAAGTGTGGATTAGTGATTCATCCACCCACGGCCGTGTCTTGATTTTTTATCTTCGATAAACTGGATAACTTCTGCTTTTTGCTCTGGATTGAGATTATCGAGAAAGTCAGCTAAAGCCGCTAAGATAGCAGGAGCTTCTTGATTAACCAGCTCCGTTTTCTGGTTGATCATGGCTAAAATTTGTTGTTGGTCAAATTTATCGGCCTCTAACAGATTTTTCAGCTTAGAATGTAAAGGTTTTCCCTGTGCCTGAAAGGTGCTTTTTACGGCGATGATTTTATCACTGAGCACTTCCAATTGCTTTTGCTGGCTCTCATTCAAACTCAATTCGCTGCCTATATAGCTGACCATAAAGGCGGCCTGCGCTTCACCAAAACCGCTGTTATATTTCGCATAAGCTGTTGCTCCCGTTGCTAAACCAAGAGTAAGAACAACCGCGCTGATAATTTTAGTGGTACGTTTCATAGTATTTCTCCGTTTCAGTTAAGATCTATTTGAGAGACCCTTTTGCTGTTTGGATCATCTCTTTGCTGTAGGAGAAGTATCTAGTAAAGCAGTGTTAAACTCTTTTCACTAACGCATCAGGTTGTAACAAGTTGTAACTTTTACCTGAATCCGTGACTTTAAAGTGAATACAATGTGTAAGGTATGGGTTCTACAGTGGAATTCAAAAACCTTAACTGTAAGCTAATCTGCGTCCGGCACTCGCCAAATGAATGCATCTATGCATAAAAACTATCTGTTCAGCGGGTGATTTGTAACCTTTATAATCAATAGCTTGCGCTATATTTCGCAGTAAAATAACTGATTTATATTTTATCTAAAGTTTACATAAGAAATAATAAAACGGCTTGGATGCCGTTTATTTATTGAGGTGCTGTGTGTTTTTTAATCTCTCTTGATTCTGTTGATCAGCGAAAAAATCTTAGTACCCCAGCCTAAATTAAGCCCCGTTACGCTACATAAAATAAGTACTATGCCCAGCCATTGATATAAACTTAAAGTTTGCTGATAGACTATATAGTCAACTAATATAGCGATAGCAGGATATAGAAACGCCAGCATAGCGATCAGCGTAATCGGCAGTTTTTGATAAGCTGAATACAATAAAATGTACATTAAACAAGTGTGAACTAGCCCTAAGATCAGCAGATAACTCCACTGTAAGCTGGTTTCAGGTAGCGCCGAAAAATTTGCCAGAGGAAAGAGCAGCAGCACTCCGATAATAGTGTTCATAAATGCAATCACTTCAGGGCGCAGTCCAAGTAACCTTTTTGTTAGCAAGGTGTTGGTAGCGTACAAAATAGCTGCACCCAATGCCATAGCAAAGCCCAGCATTTGCTGACCTGCACTGCTATCACTGGCCACTAAATCGGTGCCATTAATCTCTATTATCAATAACAAGCCGATAAATGCCGAGAGAAACCAAGGTAGTTTAACCAGAGCTATTTTTTCACCTAGTACTAGAGCGGCGATCAGCAGTAGAAAAAATGGCTGGGTGTTATAGACGACGGTTGATAGTGATATAGAGGCATAGTTATAAGCGTTGAATAACAGTATCCAATTTAATACCAGCGCAATCGCAGCACCCAAGACAATCCAGAGATTTTTCCCGCGAATTGGCCAGGGGCTTAAATAGCCGCGCCACCAGCAGTACAGCCCTAATCCAACCGCCCCAAACAGGCAGCGAAAAAATATGACATTCCAAACAGATTGCTCAGACTCAAGCACTAAAAAGCCAATAAATCCGGATAAAATCATTGCGGCACTCATTTCTAAAGTGCCCCATTGTCTGGTCGTTAAGCTCACTAACACCTCTTTAAATGCTCAAAAAAAAAATTTAATTGATGATATTTGACTCTTGAATTTTATCTTTAAAACGCAAATATTTATAGGTCATATTAGCCACCATTGGCCCCAACAAGCCGCCATTCCACTGACAGCCGAAAGGCGCCAGTAATTGATAGTCATCGTTAATTTCACATATTGCCTGGGCGACTATTGTGCCGCAAATAGTCCCGGTATTTAAACCGTGTCCACCAAAAGTGGAACATAGCCACTGCCCTTTACTCTGCTGTTGGACGATCGGCATTTTATGGCTAGCGTAGGCCATTAACCCCGACCAAGACTGCTCAATTTTCACCTCTTTCAGCTCTGGGTAAACCGAACAGAGGTCAACACGCAACATATTGGCTAAGCGCTGTGCATTATTTTGCTGATGGGTTGTGATCCTCGATCCCCAGAGCAATTTATCGCCATCTACTAACCGATAATAATCAGCAGCTCTGCGGTCATCCGCAATGCTTATTTGCCTAGTAATAAGTTGGCTTGCCAGACTTCCCAATGGCTCAGTGACTACCATGTAAGTTGAGATTGGTAAAAATGATTTACGCAGCGCTGGCATTTCTTTACCTGTGTAGCCCCCACCGCAAAACACCATCTGTTGACATGAAATTTTAGCCGCTTCGGTTATTACTACGTTTTTTTCACCATCATTTTCTACAGAGATAAGCGAAGTCTGTTCAAAAATAAGCCCACCTTTGCTCTCAATCACCTCAGCCAAGCCGAGACAGTAGTTCAACGGATGAAAATGAAACGCTTGGTCAGAATACAACCCTTCAAAATAGCGTTTGGTGCGACAGATATCTCGCACTTCTTCGGTATCTAAAAAGGTTAAATCAAAGCGGTATTTATCCGCCATTTGCCGCTGATGTTGGCGCAATTTATGTTGCTGAGGATAGCGCGCGGCACGTAATTGACCTATCTTTAAATCGCACTTAGGCAGAGAAAACTCACTGATATTTTGCCTAATAATCGCCACGCCTTTAGCTGACAGATCAAACAGCGCTTGAGCATGCTCTAAGCCCAGTTGCTGCTCTAGCGTTGCAATCCCCTCAGCCCAGCCAGCCATCACCAATCCGCCATTGCGGCCCGACGCACCCCAAGCGACAGTTTCACGATCAATCAATGCGACTGTTTTTCCTTGTTTTAGCAATTCAAGCGCGCAGCTTAAGCCGGCTATTCCCGCCCCAACTACACATACATCTACGCTAATATCAGCAGTTAAAGGCGTTCTATTTTTACAGACGATTGCAGTAGCTGCATAGTAAGTATTTGGGTATTTCATTGCGCCGTTTAATCCTTATCCATTGATTACTGAGGCCAATCTAAAAGTAGTGACTACAGAACCATGATTTCTACTCTTTAATTTGCTTCTTTATGCTCGATTTTTCCATATACTATGGGAGCGAAAGAAGGGAGCATAATTCTTTTTCCCTATCGGGGATAGCACCTTTACTTATAACCCTTCGAGCTTTTGGAGTTTACTCAGTTGGATTTTAGATCATTAAGATATTTCACCGCAGTTTTTGAAGAGCGGAGCTTTAGCGCCGCTGCCAAGCGCTGTTTTGTCGCCCAGCCGTCGATATCAGGGGCGGTACAACAATTAGAATCTGAATTAGAATGCTCTTTGTTTGTCAGACATTCGAAAGGGATAACGCCGACTACTGAAGGCACCCAACTCTACCCTAGGGCTTGCCAGATACTGGCTGATGTTGCCGATATCAAGCACCAATTTCAAAATACCACAGAACAGCTGACCTTCAAGTTGGCACTGTTGCCATTCCTCTCGGGAAAACGCGTCTCTAACCTGATTAAGCAGCTGATGCAGAGTTTACCCAATTTAGACTTAACCTTAGTCGATACCAACGAAGAAGCAGATGCGCGCATCATTTCGCAAACAGTATCTGAAGACGATGAGATTTTTCATAAACTATGGGTCGACAGATACGTACTCGCGATTCCTATCGGTCACCCTTTAGCAAGTTACCCAACAGTGCGCTTAGCAGAGTTGAACAACTGCCCATTTATTAGTCGCTCACCTTGTGACATCATTGATTCGTGGCAGTTTGCGATTGCCAAACGCGGTTTAAATTTAAAGGTAAAAGCCACCGTTAAAACCGAGGAGTATGCACTTGATCTGGTCGCGGTAGGTTTAGGGGTGTCGATTGTCCCGCTGCACTCTTTAGACGCCAGATCCGACTTAAGCTATTGCGAAATCAGTGACTTACAATTAGAGAGAGTGGTCGGCCTCGCCTATAAAAAAAGCACCGCTGTCGCACCCAGTTTGTTAGCAGCTATTGCCAATATTGAAAAGGAGAAGAAATAACTTGCCCTTACTTACGCTGCGATCCCTTCCAGTCTAAGCTCCATCATCTGTGCTTTTATCAACCGACTACCCCTTTGATAACATCCATCGTAGCGATTAAAAAACTCTCGCGATGGATGTTCTTAAACTGATATTTGCAAGCAAACTACCCAACCGAACATTCAGCCAAGTTAATTGTTGTCGAACGCAGCAAGTCGACTTAAAGGCTCATTATGTTCCCCACTCTTGCACAGCAAATAGCTGCGTATTGTTTAGCTATTTCGCACCTTCTCAGCACTTTGAGCCAATTCACTATTGTTAGTATAGGTTTTTCAGAAAAAATCTTGCTTAAAATAATGCTGCATTTACAGCTAAACAGCTAATTTATAACGTGATTAAAATTTACACAAATAAACTATTGACCAATTGGTAAACAACTGATTATATATATTGACCATTTGGTAAAACTTTTAATTACCACAGTTTCAAACAACAACAACTAAAAAAATAAGAGTGTTGGAGAAGTTGGCATGTTAACGAAGGCACAAGCAATT
The DNA here is from genome assembly GCA_029027825.1 of Oceanospirillales bacterium. Classification (GTDB taxonomy): domain Bacteria; phylum Pseudomonadota; class Gammaproteobacteria; order Pseudomonadales; family Balneatricaceae; genus Rs1. The sequence continues at coordinate 3,914,414 of CP093399.1, forward strand.
GCCCTGAAAGGAATTTATGGCCGCGAACAAGAAAGTCAATGTAAAAGCGCCAGTTATGTGCGATAGCTGCACTGGGGTAAAACCCTGACCAACTCGCGTAAATTTTTTGTCCCTTTAAACAACATGTGTAGCGACACATGCAGCTACTGCACTTTTGTAAAACATCCAGACTCTCCCCAAGCTTACATAATGAGCCCCGCTCAAGTGATGAAAGTGGTGACTGACGGTCAAAAAATTGGCTGTAAAGAAGTGCTCTTCAGCCTTGGAGAAAAACCCGAGCGCCGCTACCCTCAAGTACAGGCACGCATAGAAAACATGGGCTATCAGTCTATGACTGAGTATTTAGAGTTCGCTTGTAAGATGGTGCTAGAACAGAGTGATTTATTGCCACATGTTAACGCTGGCACTATGTCGATGGATGAAATGCGTCGTCTAAAACCGGTTAGCGCTAGCATGGGCATGATGCTAGAAACAGTCTCTAAACGATTATTGATGAAAGGCAACGTCCACCACGCCTGCCCAGATAAAGTGCCGGTACAACGCTTGCGCACTTTAGAGCGGGCAGGAAAATTGGATATTCCCTTTACCACCGGTATTTTGATTGGTATTGGCGAGAATTGGCAAGAGCGGGTAGAAAGTTTAATAGCCATTAATGATATACATCGCCAATACGGTCATATTCAAGAAGTCATCGTACAAAATTTTTGCGCTAAAGAAGATACTGCGATGGCCGGGACTGCAGAGCCTGACCTCGATGATATGCTGCGCACTTTAGCGGTCGCCAGAATCATACTAGACCCCTCCATCAGCCTGCAGGCACCCCCTAATTTACAGCACAGATACAGGGCTTACCTAAAGAGCGGTATCAATGATTTTGGCGGTATCTCGCCTTTAACTATTGACCACATCAACCCCGAGCGCGCCTGGCCACAAATTTCGCAACTCGCACAAGCCAGCTTTGATTGTGGCTACCAACTGCAGGAGCGACTCGCGGTTTACCCTAAGTATCAGCGCTCACCCAATCGTTATTTTGCAAAAGATATTGCCAGTAAGGTACAGCTAATTGCCAGAACCGATGGTTTGGCACAAGTGCAGTGCCTTTAGCATGCCGATGACCCTAAACTTAACAGCAGCGTCACCTAGCGCTAATCAGCACCCAGCAAAGCAGGAGCTAACCGTGAACACTCATTTCAGCCCTATCGATTTTTCTAAGGTCAGCTCGCTAGTGACGACGATTCTACAACAGGCACTGGCAGGTATTGAAATATCTGAACGCCAAGGCACCCAACTTTTTCAAAGTACCGGCCATGACATCACAGCGATTGCACAATGTGCAGACCTGATTAGACAGCGCAGTGTCGGTGACAAGGCCAGCTTTGTTATTACTCGCAATATCAATTTCACTAATATTTGCTACATGGGCTGCAAATTTTGTGGTTTTTCCAAGAGTAAAACTGCCAGCGGTGCAGAGCTACTATCTATGTCGGAGATTGCGACACGCGCCCAACAAGCATGGGACAGAGGCGCTACTGAAGTATGCATTCAAGGAGGGCTACACCCCGATTTACCCGCGGATCACTATCGAAAGATTCTAATTGCGATTAAATCGAAATTACCTGATATGCACATTCATGCGTTCTCTCCTTTTGAAATCATGTTTGGGTCGCAAAATAGTGGTTTAAGCTACCGCGACTTCATTCAAGACCTCATCGATCATGGACTTGGCTCCATGCCGGGAACTGCGGCTGAAATTTTAGATATCGAGATTCGCAAACAACTCACACGCGACAAATTAACCACCGAGCAGTGGGTAGAAATTATTAGTACCGCCCATCAATTGGGGCTGCCAACGACGTCCACCATCATGTATGGCCATATTGATGCCCCTCACCACTGGGCGGCGCACATCGCCTTACTCCGCGATATGCAAAAGAAGCATGGTGGCTTTACCGAATTTGTACCCTTGGGATTCGTCCACTACGAATCACCTTTGTATACCGATCGAAAAAAACTAAAACTGCATGTCAGACCTGGCCCCTCCGCCAATGAAAACATCCTAATGCACGCAGTATCTAGGATCATGCTCAACGGCTGGATTGATAATATTCAAGCCTCCTGGGTAAAACTTGGCCCCGATTACGCCGTGCAAATGCTCCGCGCCGGAGCCAATGACATAGGCGGCACTTTGATGAATGAAACTATCACGCGTTCCTCAGGGGGTATTCACGGTGAAGAAATTTTACCTGAAGATATGGTGAAAATGATCGAGCGAAGTGGCCTAACACCGTTTAGACGTGACACTTTGTATCGTCAGCAGCAAAGCTTTCCGCCTTTAGCTGCTTCCAACCTAATCAGCCATCAACAGCTAGCCAGCAACCTTGGCGCGTCATTATGAGCTTCTCGGTGGTTTTATTAGCTGGCGGAGTAGGCGGTGCTAAAATGGCAGAGGGCTTACTGCACAGCGTTTGTGAGCAGCACTTAACCATTATTGGCAACATTAGTGACGACCAGGAAATTCACGGATTATGGGTATCGCCCGACATCGACACCCTCACTTACACGCTAACCGATAGAATCGATACAGAAAAGGGCTGGGGGCTCAAAGATGAGAGTAATCGCACCCTCGATGCCCTACAAACCTTAGGTGCAGATACCTGGATGTATTTAGGCGATCAGGATTTTGCCACCCATATTTATCGAACTCACTTGCGCAAGCAAGGTAAGCGGCCCTCTGAAATAGCCGCCGATATCGCCAAAAAGTTTGGTCTCAAAGTACCGCTGTTGCTCCCCACCGACGATATCGTACAAACCAAACTAAACACTGACCTCGGCTGGTTAGATTTCCAGAGCTATTTTGTCCGCCACCAATGCACCCCTGAGATCAAAGAAATCGTATTTGCCGGTGCCGACAGCGCCAAAGCCACACCGGAAGCGCTCAGCGCCATCGCCAAGGCTGATTTAATTGTCTTCGCCCCCTCCAACCCCATCGTCAGCATTGGCGCGATTTTAGCGATTCAAGAAATTCGTCAGGCGATAGTCGCTAGTCGAGCTTATAAAGTCGCAGTATCACCGATTATTGCCGGTAAAACGGTCAAAGGTCCGGCAGATAAAATGCTTAGAGCCCTAGACATAAGCTGTGATTCGCTAGGAGTGGCCCAGTGCTATCAAGGACTAATCGACCTGCTGATAATCGACCGGCAAGATGCCGAGCTTGCAGACAGCATTAATGCTTTAGCTATTGATACTTATCTGACTAATACTTTGATGGATAGCCGCGCCGATAAAGTGCGTTTAGCCGAGGAGCTAATCACGGTTGCCCTGTGCAATGCCATGCAAAAAAATCTAACGGAAACTCTGGCAGAAACGACTGCAGTGGCCGTGCCCAGCGATCAACAGAGCTTAGACGCAGTGCGAGCCAGCATATGAGCTTGTGCATCGTCATCCCAATGAAAGATCCACTACAATCGAAGCAGCGGTTGAGCCAAGTATTGGCGCCTATTGAGCGACAGTCGGTCGCGATTAATTTGTTGCATAAAACCTTGGCCTTCTTAACTCGCCACTTTGCCGATATTGACATACTGGTAGTCACTCCCTGCCAAAACATCGCCGTTATCGCTAGAGGCTATCAAGCTGCAGTGTTAATAGAGGAGTCAGCCAAGGGCTTAAATCATGCCGTATCATCTGCTGCACAACACTGTACGCGCTTAGGGTACGACAGCATGCTAATTTTACCGGCAGATATTATCACTCTCAATCTAGCCGAATTTTCGCAGTTAATTAGCGCGCCACGCGCTGCCCAGTCGATCGTAATTTGCGCATCGCAAGATGGTGGCAGCAACGCCTTAATCAACTCTCCACCTGATGTAATCACTTTTAGTTATGGCCGAAACTCCGCCAATCTTCATATGGAGAGTGCGCGGCAAAAAGGTCTCTCTTGCCTACAGCTTTCGCTCCCTGAACTAGCTATTGATCTAGACACCGCTACCGACTTAGCACAACTGAGTGTCGGTCATATTGCACAACTGACCCGATCCATGACATCGCTATCTCTTAGTAAAGCGAACCTTATTTAGGACACACAGATGAATCAGCAAACCACAGCCAGCAACGAACAGACAACTGCTCAGCACACAGATCGACAGGGCATCCAAATTCAAGCGGTCACTGGTATTCCAGACATTCAGCCCGGTGATGATTTAACCGCTGAAATACTCACCGCATTGAAAAATATGCAACTGTCACTAGCGCACGGCGATATTTTAGTAATCGCTCACAAAGTAGTCTCTAAAGCGGAGGGCCAAATTGTTGACCTAGCCAGCGTCACACCTTCTGCAGAGGCCCTTGAAATCGCCAAAAAGCTCAACAAAGATCCTGCCAAGGTAGAAACGGTACTTAGAGAATCTAGCCAAATAGTCAGAACCAGTAAGCGCGCAGATCAAGATGAAGGCTTAATCATCGCCAAGCACAGATTGGGCTTTATCTGCGCGAATGCCGCCGTCGATGAATCAAATGTCGACCAGGAAAACCATGTCATTTTACTACCTAAAGACCCTGATGCCAGCGCCAGATCCATATGCGCAGCCCTGGAACAAGCAACAGGTAAGCAATTGGGCGTGGTAATTACCGACACCTTCGGCCGACCTTGGCGGATGGGCCTAGTCAATGTCGCCATCGGTTTAGCCAAGGTCCCCGCCAAAGTAGATATGGCCGGTGAAACCGATGCCTATGGGCGCGAGTTAAAAGTCACAGTACCTGCACTCGCTGATGAACTTGCCGCTGCATCTGGGCTGTTAATGAGTAAAGAAGGTAAAAAACCAGTACTAGTATTTTCAGGAGTGCAATGGACACCTAGAGCAAGCAGTGCTCAGGAGCTAATCAGACCCACGGGCGAAGATTTATTTAAATAGATCTTTTATACCTAGGGAAATAATTTTAATAAAAAACCACCACCTGAATCCGTGGCTTCAGGTATAAATTAAGGAACATCAAATGAAGATTGCTATTCTCGGCGGCACTGGTCCCCAAGGTAAAGGTTTGGCACTGCGTTTTGCGGTGGCAGGAGTAGATGTTGTGATAGGTTCAAGAGACGCGGATCGCGCCTGCAGTATTGCTACCGAGCTCAATCAACAACTCAATACTATGGATGCGGTTAAAAACTTGGGTGTAATTAGTGGCGCCGATAATGACGCTGCAGTACAGAGCGCCGAGCAGATGGTGTTGTTAGCAGTCCCCTACAGTGCCCATAACGCCACCTTAACAGCGTTAAAAGATACGTTATCCGATAAAATTTTAATCGATATTGTGGTGCCACTTAAAGATGGCGATCCAAAAGCTGTCGATATGCCAGCAGAAGGTTCTGCCACCGAAGCAGCTCAAGCGCTATTGGGAGAAAATATTCCAGTAGTTGGCGCTCTACATAATGTATCCGCGGCAACTCTCAACAAATTAGAGCAGTCGATCAACTGCGATATTTTGGTGTGCGGTAATTCACTAGAGGCCAAAAACCAAGTAATTAGCTTGATTGAGCTCCTGCAAGTAAGCGCTTACAACGTCGGCCCCGCAGTGAATGCCCGCTGTGTGGAGGCTATTACGCCGATGTTGATACGTCTGAATATTTCCAAAAAGGTGCCTTTTTCTCACGCTGGTATCAAAATCTGGGCACCCGATCACTAATTGACCCGTATAAAGAGACCTCTGCATAACGTTGCGAGCGAAGGTAACACAAGGCAAAAACCGGCGAGATAGCGGAGTTTACAGGTGTAAATGAGCATATTGAGCCTGTTTTTAACGCCGTATTACCGAGCGCAGTAGTTATGCTGAAGTCTCATGAAAATAATTTTGTCTCGAAGTTAATTTATCGCCTTAAGGCCTAGTGGTTAACTTCTCACAACAACTTGAATCCGTGACTATCAGTGATTTTTATCGACGTATTAAGCCACTCACAAGAGGCCTAGTTGCTGGAGTAAATCACCGATAAATGCACAGATTGGAGTTATAAATAGAGAGCAATCTCAGGAGTTCAGTATGGATTTTGGTATTACTTTTAAAGGATTTGTAGAACCACAGCGCGCCCGCAACTTAGTCAGACAAGCGGAGGCTGCAGGCTTCTCCCACTGTTGGTTTTACGATTCTCACGTACTATGGCGCGAGTGCTACCCCGCCATTGCGATGTGCATGGAACACACCACCAATATGAAATTTGGCCCATGTGTAACCAATCCAAATTCACGAGATTGGTCAATTGCTGCCAGCTTATTCGCCAGTTTAGCTAAGCAGAGTAACGGCCGATTTGTGGTAGGTTTAGGTCGTGGTGACAGCGCTATGCGAGTGATGGGCAAGAAGCCAGCTAACTTAGCGAGAGTCGCTGAATTCACCGTGAAAGTAAAAGCGATGGTTCGCGGTGATGAAGTATCTTATGGAGAGAGCCCAGAACCGGTAAAATTCCCCTGGGCAGACGGTTATGAACTGCCGATATATATCGGCGCTTATGGCCCTAAGGCACTAAAAACTGCCGGCCAAGTCGGCGATGGCGTGATCTTACAAATTGCCGATCCCTCACTGGTCAAATGGTTTGCCGAGCAAGCTCTCAACGCCGGTAAAGAAGCGGGCCGCGATATGTCTGACTTCCAAATCATCGCCTCTGCTCCCGCCTACATGGGCGACATGACTAAATGTCGTGATGCTACGCGTTGGTTCCCAGCCATGGTCGGTAACCATGTCGCTGATATTGTTGAAAAATACGGCGCGCATTCCGGCCTAGTACCTGAGAGTTTGACCAATTATATAGAGCAGCGCAAAGGCTATGATTACTCCAAGCACGGCCAAAGTGACAACCCCTACCTAGATTTCATCAGCGATGAGATCATCGATAGTTTCAGTGTACTAGGCGAGCCGGATGCACATATTGAAAAAATCAAAGCGCTGCAAGATGTAGGCACCACGCAATTTAACATCTACTTAGACAGCGGCGAAGAAGAGCAAATTATCGCGGATTATGCCACCAAGATCATTCCTGCTTTTCGCTAGTCAGCAGCGCCGACCCGAGTCATGCAAGCAATGAGGATTGGCACCTATAGCTACCAACCACCGCAGCTAATGGTGCTAAATCAACCTCTGACAGCACTCGTAGTCGGCATTGCACGGACTAAGCGAATCCACGAATAGGAGTCAGACAATGAAAAATGTAAAAGTAAATGGCCAGAGACTGTGGGACAGTCTGATGGAAATGGGCAAAATTGGCGCCACTGCCAAGGGAGGAGTGTGTCGTTTAGCGCTCACCGATTTAGACAGAGAAAGTCGCGACCTATTTGTCAGCTGGTGCGAAGAAGCTGGCTGTACCGTTAGTGTCGATAAAATGGGCAACATCTTTGCCCGCCGCCCAGGCTTAGACAATTCGCTACCTCCAGTAGTGATGGGTAGCCACCTAGACACTCAACCGACCGGCGGCAAGTTTGACGGTATCTATGGAGTGCTGGCTGGATTAGAAGTAATTCGCTCCTTAAACGATCACAACATCCAAACTACACATCCGATAGAGGCGTCAGTATGGACCAATGAAGAGGGCTCTCGCTTCCCACCAGCGATGGTTGCATCTGGGGTCTTTGCCGGTGTTTTCGATCTCGAATACGGTTTATCACGCGCAGATTTAGACGGCAAAACGATGGGTGAGGAATTGCAGCGCATTGGCTACGATGGCCCTCTAGAGGTCGGCAATCGAGAGTTCAAAGCCTTTTTTGAAGCACATATTGAACAGGGGCCAATTCTTGAGCAGGAAGAAAAAACCATTGGTGTAGTCACCGATGCCCAGGGACAGCGCTGGTATGAAGTAACTCTGACGGGTCAAGAAGCCCACGCCGGACCAACCCCGATGGCGACTCGCAAAGACGCTTTGCTGGGAGCGGCACGGATTGTTGATCAAGTGAACAAGATTGGCTTAGCCAACGCACCGCTGGCCTGTGCCACTGTCGGCTTATTGCAAGTATTTCCCAACTCGAGAAACGTGATTCCCGGCGAAGTATTTTTCAGCGTAGATTTTAGACATCCTGATGATAAAGTACTAGCTAACATGGATGTAGCGCTGCGTGAATTTGCCGAGCAAGTATCCAGTGAACTAGGGCTAGAGATGGAGTTTACAGAAATTTGGTACTCGCCACCGGTGCCCTTCAATAAGGCCTGTGTCGACTCCGTTCGGGAGGCAGCATCTCTTGCGGGCTACAGTCATCGGGATATAGTCAGCGGTGCAGGTCACGACGCCTGTTATATCTCCAGGGTTGCGCCAACAGCAATGGTCTTCGTACCTTGCGAAAATGGCATCAGCCACAACGAGGCAGAAAATGCTGATCCTGCTGACTTAGAAGCCGGCTGCAACGTACTGATTCAAGCGGTGTTATTGCAAGCGCAAGCATAGCTTTTTCACAGATCAACCTCCCCAGTCGAGCTGGGGTGGTTTTTCAAAGTTAGAAAGTTAGAAAGTTAGAAAGTTTAACGGCTAGAAGCCTGCTAATACTACTTTTCCTATTGCTTTGCCCGACTCGATAAAAGCATGGGCTTTTTTCAAGTTGTCGGCATTGATTAGCCCGTAATGCTCACCTAATGTGGTCTCTATTTTACCTTGATCGACCATCGCGGAAACCGCATCTAGCAACTCACCTTGGCTGTGCATATCTGCAGTTTTGAACATTGATTTAGTAAACATCAACTCCTTTTGCACATAGATAGATTTGAGTTTTAGCTGCATAATATCTAAGGGTATTTTTGGATCATCAATTAAAGCTAATTGACCTTGTGGGGCCAGCACTTTAACAATCTCAGCATAGTGACTATCGGTATGGGTTAAGCTGATGACATGCGTAACATCCTCAATCCGAATTCTGGCCAGCTCTTCCGACAAGGGCTTGGAGTGATCGATAACATAGTCGAGGGCTAAACCTTTGAGCCACTCTTTACTCTCCTTGCGCGAGGCGGTGCCGATCACCGTGGCATTGGTTAAGGTTAGAGCCAGCTGACTTAAAATCGACCCCACTCCTCCAGCCGCGCCGATAATTAACAACCGCACCGCGGCTGACTTCTCAGCTTGTGGGTTGTGCTCAAAACCTAACCGGTCGAACAGTAATTCCCATGCTGTAATAGCAGTCAAAGGCAGTGCCGCAGCTTGTATATTAGACAAGCTTGCCGGTTGCTTACCAACAATTCGCTCATCGACTAAGTGATACTCAGAATTTGCTCCAGCCCTAGTGATATCCCCAGCGTACCAACCCTTATCACCCACTTTGAAACGGCTGACATTTTCACCGATAGCAGACACTTCACCCACCGCATCCCAGCCTAAAACTTTATACTCCCCAGCACTGGGCTGCGCCCGCATACGTATTTTAGTATCTACAGGATTTACCGAAATCGCGCTGACCTTGACTAAGATGTCTCGATCCGTCGCAGTGGGAATAGGCAACTCAATATCTAAGAGCGCGTCGTGCTGATCTATCGTCTTAGATTCTAAGTAGCCAACAGCCTTCATTTTATTCATCTTATTTCTCTTCACCTGAGTTTTATTCAGTTTACGACGGGGATAAATAGATTTTCACTATTAAATCAGAATTAATTTAAAAATACAGTGGCCTGTAGTCCAGACCTATTTTGAACTTGATTCAGGCTTATATTTAATTATTTTCTGCAGCGGATACTTCACCGATTCAACCGATTCAAATTCTATTAATGACATTATCTTCAGCTACCCCGTACTTTTTATAAAACAGCTGCTGCCCTAGCCCGGTGAATTGAATCACTCTAGAATCTAGGTCTTTAATAGCCCAACCTTTATTTAGAGTGTCAGTTAAAATCAATTTACCTAGTCGACCAGACAGATGACTCTTTCGCTCACTCCAATCTAAACACGCTTTACACAATGGCCGATTCGATTTAGCGGTAGCAAAAACTTTTCTATGCATTAGCTGAAAAAATTCGACACCAGATACAGTCAATACACAATGATTCTGGTCACTGACAACCAAGCCTCTGTCGATCAACGAATTGAATAATTTAACGCTAATTTCTCCAGCCAAATGATCGTAGCAAATTCTGGATTTTCGCAATCTATCATCTACAGGCCCAGTTTTTATCTGACCATTTCGCACTTGATTATTAACATCCGCACTCATACATAATAGTGTTTCGAGCAGCTCGGCTATTTGTACATTTTTTAATTGGAAGTACTTATGACGGCCTTGTTTTCTGACCATCAAGAACTCCCCCACTACAAGTTTACTCAAGTGGCTGCTAGCTGTTTGCGCGCTAATCTGTGCTGCACTTGCCAGTTCTGTTGCGGTTAGCGCTCTGCCACTCATCAATTCAAGCAACATTGTTGCGCGGCTTTTATCACTGATCAAACTAGCTAAGTAAGCAATATCTGCCGGCATAAACACTCCATTATTAATCGATTCCATATTTTGCACTGCATACAAATTAAATACTACGGCAGCGGTCGAAGCATCCCCGATTAAAGACTTTTAAACTAAGCCGACTTTGACCCAAGTAGCTTGTTAAGCTACGAGGAAAACAAGAAGAAAACCAAGTTAACTTACGGTATTTAATACAAAATAAACTGAAGAAAAGAATAACCAACATCGACTTAAAGAACTCTTTTTTTAATAAATCAACCCAAAATTTCAGGATATAGTGATGACCATTACCTCTGTTTTATACAGTTTTTTACCGACGCTAATCATTTTTTTTACCGCCTGCATATCACCTGGCCCGAATACTGTGCTATCAATATCGACAGCACTTACCAATACAAAAACTAATTTAGCGTTTATGTGTCTTGGGCTAGCTTTTGGTGGCTTTGTTTGGTCATTCCTATCTTTGCTGGGGGTGAATACTTTAATGGCGAAATTTCCGGTATTAATCCAAATAATTGCGACGGTAGGAGGTTTATATCTAATCCATATCGGCATTAGAGCCACTAGCAGTGTTTTAAAAGCAATCGGCCAAACTAACCCGTTGCAAACAGCGGGTTCTAGCAAGCTTTTTACTTCTCGTTTACATGCTTTTCAAACGGGTTTAACGACCACCCTCACCAACCCAAAAGTAACCTTACTCTGGATCACATTATCCCCAATGATCCCGATTAAGCCTGATGAACTATTGGTTTTATTTTTTTACGCGACAATTATTGGCACCATCGTATTCAGCATTTACTTCTCAATAGGACTACTGTTTACCGGCCGTGGCGCTACCAATTTTTATTCGAAGAACACGGTTACTTTTGACTGTGTTTTTGCAGTTTTATTTATTTTATTGGGGCTGTACTTTTTAATCACTTATTCGCTATTTTCAACATTACTTTAATCAGTTCGGATGCTGACCAGTATGCACTCGAGGCCTATTGCCTGAATCAGTTCTCTACAAAGTCGAAATACTCGAGTGCTTTTACAATGGTTTCGTTACAAAGCGCACATGTGCGCTTAACACTTAAAAAGACCTCTTTAAAGCGCACTGATTTTATGGTTGATTTGTGACATATATTTTTTGTAAAAAGAGCCGTCAAAGGCCGCTAAATATATAGCCTCCGAGCTTATCTTCTGCTTATATTTTATGCTTCTAAGCTGTTGATTAGCCGCCGTGAAAACTTCAATTATATTTTCACCCGTCAGCACATTGTGGCTTGAGTGGATTTTTCGCCCTTCCGCTCTGGTGTTTTGGCTAAAGCCAATCAGTCTAAAACTTCTTGCCCAAGCATCGTATTTAAACTGGAAACTAAAATCGTGAGAGGCGTACTGCAGATCGATATTTTTGTTATCTGCAGCCTCAACTAAACGGCTCACCAGATAAAAACCGGTTTTTGCCTCTTTGATGTACAAGAGCTGGCTGTCAATCTCGATGGGTAAGCTTGCTATAGATTCATTAATTACTGAATCCGTATAGATAATTTTTCCGGTATAAAAATCATAGGCAATGCTGTCGGCCGATAAGTCCCCATTAAAATCTCTTTCTAAGACCGAGTGATGCATCGAATTGCCACTGGGGAATTTTCTATAGAATTCTTGTTCGTAATAGAACTTTCTCAGGCTTCTAAATTTGCTAATCAGCTGTTCACCGTAGTCCGGTAGACTAACCACAGGCCAATCAACTTTGACTCTAACCACTGGCAGTGAGGTTCTGTAGTGCGCTGTTGCTCCCGAGCCGTTATTCCAAGTAATATCTCTCGTTGTCCAAGCGCCATTAAAGTATTTTGTGGTTAAATCTACCGAGGCGGAGCCTGTACCATTGTTGTCATTATCACCATCTAGACTATGCTCTAACTTGACCAGTTCAACTGACTTCGAGAGAGGATTATAAGCAAATACGCTCCGCACCCTCTCTGCTCCATGTGTGCTGAGCAATAGCTCAACCAAGTTATTGGCATGACTAATTGATAAATCCGAATCAATATAATTATTTAGGGCGAAAGGCTGGCTTTCAATTTTTAAAAAGTTTTGTCTAGAAAGCCGAAATGTGAGGATTGCTTGTCTATTAGGTAAGTATTCAAAATAGATCCGATCTTTAATATTATCAGCATCTATATCTACTGCTATTTTATTGCCTGCCTGTAGGTTATAGCTCATAGTTACTAAGAAAATTAATCTGAGATAATGACCCAATATTTTTTTAATCGCCATAATATGCTCGTGGTTATTGAATAGAATAACTCTACTGCTTAGCGACTATCTTTTGCACCGCCATAGGCAAGTCGCTAATACAGTCTATCTGCTGATCTGCACGGAATTCATGCTGCCATTGCTGGGTAATGACATTGACCCAAATCGTTGCCATGCCCAGTTCTTGAGCACCCAAGACATCGGCAATTGGGTTGTCGCCAATATGGATAATTTGCTCAGCAGATAATTGGGTGTGTTTGAGCATCATTTGAAAAATCAGCGGGTCTGGCTTTTCCACACCGGCCTGATGCGCGTTAAACTGAAAGTCGAAGTGTTGGGTCAACCCGACTCGGTGTATATCGGCATTGCCGTTGGTGATTGCCCCCATCACATAACCTTGCGCTTTTAGCTGATCTAAAGCCTGCCACACATGAGGAAAATAATTGACTTGCTGACGAGCTGCTAGGGCGATTTTAAAGCCTTGCTCAGTCAATCGTTTGGTCTCGGCACTATTATAGCCCACTTGCTGCAGACTTAACTCTAGGCCTTTAATACGAATATCGGTCACGCTGTGCGCTATTTCTGGATAGTTTGCCACGACATGCTGACGCAGATCGGCAAAGTATTCGAGTGGATGTTGCTCAGTGTATTTTGGGGCGTGCTCCGCCAGCCAAAGATACAGACGTTGATCGACCTTTTTGATAACAGGTCTGATGTCCCACAGTGTATCGTCTAAATCAAACGTCAGGCATTTAATCATGTTTTTCAACTCTTCGGTGATTTTGCGGCTCTTGGATGAGCGCTTTGATAACAGTCTATAAGATCTTGCATTGATTCTTTATCGCGCCCCAGAGCTGGTTTGTTAGCCGCGGTAACTACGCTTGATGTTCCCATTATTTTCATCATTTGCGGGGCGCTATAGTTAGCTGCGAGCAGCTGCTGAGCAAATGCTTGACGAATTTGACTGGCGGTTACTCTGCCATCGCTATGGCAGTCGATACGTCGCTGAATACCGCGCACTGTTAGGCGTTTACCGCGACGAGAAACAAACAGCGCCGCATCAAATACCGGGGTCTGCTGTCGATAGTCAAGCCATTGCCGCAACGCGGCTTCGACGCTTGCTACGATCGGTAGCTGGCGCTGATTTGCCCCTCTGCGGTTGCCTTTTAGTGATACTGAGAGCTGTTTTTCGGCGAAGTCGATAGCATACAATTCCAGAGCACACAGCTCCGATACTCGAATACCGGTGTGCAGCAACACTTCCAGCATTGCCTTATCCCTTGCCGTTACAAAATCCCGCACTTGAATATTAAATAGCACTTGCAGATCAGTTGGCTCAGTCGGCTGCTTATCTTGTTTAATAAGTGTCGGTTTTTCAAAGCCTAGCAGTGGATCAAAATCTAATATTTGAACTTGCCGTAAAAAGTTGATGAAACCCTGCACAGCACTGAGCAATCTCAGTATGGTCGCGACTGACTTTTCTTGTATTTGCGCGTTGCCAATAAAAGCTTGAACTTGTTTCGCGGTGATATTCTGCCAGTGCTGAACCCGATAATCGGCGATAAAATCACGAAAGGCGTACAGATCACTTTGGTAGTTGAGCACACTATGCAACGCCAACTGCCGCTCTTTTTGCAGGTAACTTAAGTACTGCTCAACCGTTTTCTCTAAACTGGCGCTGGCGGCAAAGGAATTCATCGCATGACCAGTACTTACACTTTACTCTCAAAGGGCTGCTGTAAAATACGACTGGCGACTCTACTGAGTACTTCGCCAACGTAACTTAAAAACATCGTACCTTGACTACTCTGGAAGTAGTCTTCATCAAAGCTACCGATCCCCAACAGGCCTATAGTCTCGCCTTGAATCAACGGGATAACTGCTGCTGACTGAATCATGGCTGAGCGCTCACCAAACAAAAAGTGATTTTCCGCCGCCGATAGATTTCCGCAACTGGGAATATTAGATAACAGTAGTGGCTCGACAATCCCGACCATTTCACGAGGCATCATCCGCCGATTGTTGACGGTTAATTCATTTTCGGCAAACAGGATCAACGAGGTCGCATCGCCGTAGAAATCGCTGCACAAGCTCTCTTCTAAGGCATCCCCTAAATCATCTAAGGTTTGTGCATCGAGTAGCGATAGCACCATCCGCTTGGTTTTTTCAAATTGCATGTCATTGTGTCTAGCCGCATCACAAAAATCTGACAAATGCAGGCTTAGTTTTTTATTTTTTTCGCGCAACATCGACGACTGTCGCTCGACAAAAGAGATTGCGGATCCCGATTCATGAGGCACCGCTAGCACTTCTAGTAAATATTCATACTCAATGAAAAAGTCTGCATCTTGCTGCAAATAAGCAGCGACTTGTTCCCGCGTAAGCTTTTCGGTGCCTGCTGTCGGCTGATTTTCCACACTACTCATATAAACATCTTTCCTTCAAAAACATTAATTGCCGGGCCCGTCATGATCACTGGGTCGGTGTCGCCTCCCAGCCAGGCAACCTCTAGATTGCCGCCGGTTACATTCACTTTGACTTTTTCAGCGAGCAAGCCGCGCTGTCGGCCGGCGACCACCGCGGCACAAGCTCCCGTGCCGCAAGCTAAAGTCTCACCCACTGCGCGTTCATAAACTCGCAAGTTAATCTCACTGTCACTGACTATTTGCATAAACCCAATATTGGCCCCCTCAGGGAAAGCATCCTCAGCTTGGATTAACTGGGCTAACTCAGCCACTGGGGCGGTGTTCACATCATCGACGACTAACACGCAGTGTGGATTGCCCATCGATATCGCCGAAATTTGGTAGTCGACAGCTTCGATTTGCAATTGATAAGTGAGCTGTTGCCGCTCGGCAATAAAAGGGATCTCTGCGGGCTGCAGAATTGGCGCCCCCATATTAACTTCTACTTGCCGATCATCCCTAATCGTCAACAGCATATTACCTTTTGCCGTTTCAACGCTGATTTGTTTTTTGACACTTAATCTTTTATCCCTGACAAACAGCGCGAAGCATCGGGCGCCATTACCACAGTGCTCTACCTCAGATCCGTCGGCGTTAAAAATTCGATAGCGAAAATCCATATCGGGATTACTTGGGGTTTCAACCACTAATAGCTGGTCAAATCCCACTCCTAGTTGACGATCGCCCAGACGCTTTACCATTTGTTCATTAAATTTAAAGCGCTGAGTTACTAAATCAACGACCATAAAGTCGTTACCTAACCCGTGCATTTTGGTAAAACGTAATAACATTGTGTGTTCCAGTTGTAAGTAGTCGAGTCTAAATTAAAAAGTCGATGCGCTCTAATATTAAGTAGAGCTAGCCTTTGGGTAGTAATTTTTCACCGCGCATCAAGTCGGCAACCGTCTCTCTCGTGCGAATTTCAAACATTTGATTATCATCAATCATAACCTCGGCGGCGCGGGTTCGGGTATTGTAATTAGAACTCATGGTAAAACCGTAAGCCCCTGCCGAGCACACCGCTAGCAAATCACCTGCCTGTATATTTAGCTGTCGATCTTTACCGAGAAAGTCACCTGATTCACAGACTGGTCCAACTACGTCATACAGACGACCGAGGTTTTCACTCTTAGCCGCGCCTTTGACCTCGCTGACACCCGCTGCATCTTGTAGCGTCAGCGGGACTATCTCTAAGTATGCACTGTACAGCGAAGGGCGCAACATATCGTTCATAGCGGCATCGACAATGGCAAAGTTCTTGGTCGCGTTATGTTTTAAATATTCTACCTCGGTTAACAACACACCCGCATTCGCCACTATTGAGCGGCCCGGCTCAAAAATCAGTGTTAAATTTCGGTCGGCCATTTTTTCCAGCACCGCCGCTATATAGTCGCCGGCACTAGGAGGCACTTCATCTGTGTAGCAGACTCCCAGCCCGCCTCCCAAGTCCAAATGTTGGATGCTAATACCTTGCTCTTGCAAATCATCAATCAAAATCAACAATTTATCCATAGCGTCCATAAAAGGGGCTATTTCGGTAAGCTGGCTACCTATATGGCAATCCATACCGATGATATTGACATGCTCTAAACTGGCTGCGTGTGCATAAATGCGCTGCGCCTCGTCAATATCGATCCCGAATTTATTCTCTTTCAAGCCCGTTGATATATAAGGGTGCGTCCCCGCATCAACATTTGGATTGATCCTAAAAGAGATCGGAGCTTTTACCGACAGCTCGGCGGCCACTTGGTTAACCCGTTCTAATTCAGCTTCGGATTCAATATTAAAGCAGTGAATGCCCACTTGCAGAGCGTAACGAATTTCCGCAGATTGCTTGGAAACCCCGGAAAAAACCACCCGCTCAGCGCGTGCGCCAGCTTTTAATACTCGCTCCAATTCACCTTGAGAAACCACATCAAAGCCCGCGCCTAATCGCGCCAGGACATTCAGTACCGCAATATTACTGTTGGCCTTTATCGCATAGCAGACCATCGCATCGCGACCTTCGAGCGCATTCGCATACTCTAGGTAGGCAAGTTCTATCGCGTCTCTTGAATAGACATAAGTTGGAGTACCGAACTCTTGAGCAACGTCGCTTAACAGTACATTTTCACAGTGCAATCTATTATTTCGGTACTCAAAACTATCCATTTCAATCTTCACTCTTTTCAGTGGTTAATATTATTGCGGAATCTGTGACTGCACAGTGAAGACAGTGCACAGGCTGCCTGCAAGTCACTAATTCAGTTTACTACTAGTTGTTTGCCTCTACTGGCCAACAACAGGATTTAAAGCGGTGCTTGCAGTACTAGCGGTATTAGTCTCAACGCTTTCTGTCTCTAGGTACAGGGGGCCTTTTTGACCACAGCCAGCCAGCAACAAAATACTGGTTAATACACTCAGCTTCAATACTAGTTTACAATTTTTCACTGTCTCTCCTTATTTGCCGGTTGGGTGATTTGATAGGCACGCCAGAGTATACATTATTTTTTTAGCAACACTTGGCGGATTTTCTGCAACAGTATGCCACTGGCACCGCGCTGCGATAAGAAATAATCCTCGGCATTTTTACCTAACTGTACAATCCGCTCAGGCTCCATTAATAGCTCTTGTAGGCAAATCTGCAGTTTTTCATAATCCGCACAGCTAAGCATCCCCCCAGCGGCTTCTAACTCAGGACAAATCACCGAGAAGTTATGCTGATAAGGCCCCATTAACACCCCTTTCCCCACACTGGCAGGTTCCAGTGGATTCTGACCGCCAAGCGGCACAAAGCTACCCCCGACGATACTCAGATCTGCAGCTGCGTAAAGCATACTTAACTCACCCATAGTGTCGCCAATATAAACTTGGCAGTCACTAGTAACATTATGTTCAGTGCGGCGAATCACCTGACTAGCGAACTGCTTTGCCAACTCGGCAACTTCGCTAAAGCGCTCCGGATGTCGAGGCACAATAATTAATAGCAAGTTAGGAAACTGCAGCCGTAGCTGTTGCACTTTCGCTAAAACAGCCTGTTCTTCGCTGCGATGTGAACTACCGAGAATAAGTACCGGCCGATCCCCTACTAGGGTCCTAAAAGCTTGTACTTGCGGCCAAGTACTGGCGGCTATTTGTAAATCAAATTTAATGCTGCCGCCAATCACCAGTTTCTCTGGCGCCAACCCCAGCTGGATAAAGCGCTGGCCATCACTTGCGTATTGCGCCACCAGCCCAGTTAATTGCTGCATCATTTTTTTGCTCAAAGCGGCCAGCCGTAAATAACCTTGTGCAGATTTTTCTGACAGCCGGCCATTCGCCAATAATACTGGGATGTTATTTTTCTGACATTTGTGCAACATATTTGGCCACAGTTCGGTCTCTACTATCAATAGCGCCAATGGTCGATGGCTGTTGATAAAGCGCTGCACTGCCCCCGGCTGATCGTAGGGGCAATACTGGTGCAATAGCTGTGGATATTCAGCGAACAATTGAGCGACTCTATCCGCCCCAGTTGGCGTGGATGTGGTCAGCACAATCAGCAGCTGAGGATCGTCAATTAGCAGCTGTTTAAGCACTGGGGCAATCGCCACCGTTTCACCGACAGAAACGGCATGTACCCAAAGCGCCGGTTGTTGATGAACTTTAGTGGCGAAGCCAAAGCGCTCACCAATCCGCTGTCGGTAGGCGGGCGCGGTTCGTCCCCTGCGCCACAGTTTTAGTAGTAACAACGGGGTAATTAGGTAAAAAATACAGCTGTAAATAATTCTCAAGAGATCCCAGACCTTTATAAAGCAAGATTCAGCAGTTAATCATAAAAGTGCCCTAAAGTACTTAAGACACCAAGTTCTCGGCCACTTTTTAGTATTCACTGGCTAATCTGTATGCAGTTTGTCCATAGCCAGCGCCATCTGCGCCATAATAGCAGAAGCGATGGCATCGCCCTCATCCTAAGCGCACTCAGCTTATACGGAGTACCGCGTTCGCAGCGGGAATTTACCGGCAAATGGCAACTAATTATATATTCAGCGGCTATTGTAGTTTATCGGCAGCGCCAGATCAGTTAGAATTTCAATAAATTTAGCCAGCTTGGGTGATGCTATGTCTACTTACTTAAACGCTCTACAGCGCCATCAAGATTTATTCCATAAAATGGCTCAGTGTGAGCCAGTGCTTCGTTTACTTGCCGATCACATTGATCACTGTTTCAGTAACGGCGGGAAGTTGTTGTTTATGGGCAATGGCGGCAGTGCCGCAGACTGTCAACATTTAGCCACCGAGTTTGTCGTTCGCTACAAAGAGGAGCGCATGCCGCTCGCCGCGATCGCACTCACCACTGATACCTCGCTACTTACCGCCCACGCTAACGATTTTTCTTTTGATACCGTGTTTAATCGCCAAGTGGCAGCCCTTGCCAGAGCGGAAGATTTGATCATTGGTATCTCCACGTCAGGCAACAGCAAAAATATTATCAATGCGATTAATGTGGCCCGCGAAATAGGCGCTAAAACTTGGGCTTGGACGGGAGAGAGCGGCGGCCAATTAAAAGGCTTTGCCGAGCACACTCTAGCGATACCGGACACCGAAACTGCCCGCATCCAAGAGGCACACATTTTTGCTGGCCACTGGCTGTGCGAAGATGCCGATCGACGCGCCCTAGCCAGAGAGCAATAGCCAATATGGGGTTAATCATACTCGATCGAGACGGTGTCATTAACCATGATTCAGACAACTATATCCGCACTGTAGCACAGTGGGTTGCTATTGAAGGCAGCATTCAGGCGATCGCCGACTTATCCCAAGCTGGCTATCGCATCGCGATTGCCACCAATCAATCCGGGATTGGCCGCGGCTACTATAGTTTGGCCACTTTAAGTGCCATGCACCAAAAAATGACCGATCTGGTCAGCGCAGCTGGCGGCAGCATCGCGCAGATAGTCTGTTGTCCGCACCTCCCCAGTGAGCACTGTGCCTGTCGAAAACCAGAGCCTGGTATGCTGTTACAAATTTTAACTGAGCAACAAAAATCGAGCACTATAGATGCGAATCAGATTTGGTTTATCGGCGATAGTTTGCGCGATTTACAAGCCGCGTGGGCTATCGATATGCAAAGTGCACTGGTAAAAACTGGCAAGGGGCAGCGCACCCTAGATAAAGGTGTTATCCCAGCAGCCACTCCAGTGTTTGCTGATTTAGCAGCTTTTAGTCAGCATTTACTCAGTGTTTAGCTGCAAAAAAACTGCATCGAGCGGCATCCAATACGTCAAACTACAGTAAACCTTTAATTAGCGGCTTTTAAGAATATTTGTTAAGCCCTTGTAACTGACCATAAACATGAGTTTAAGTGAATGAAACAATTACACACCGATATCGTTATTGTAGGCGCTGGCATTGCGGGCTTGTGGATGCTCAACACGCTCACCAAGCAGGGCTACGATGTATTGTTGCTGGAGGCACGCGATATTGGTGGCGGGCAAAGTATCCGCTCGCAAGGTATTATTCACGGCGGCATTAAATACGCATTAAACGGGGTGCTCTCGCAGGCCGCCGATGCGATTAAGGAGATGCCAGCGCGCTGGAAAGCTTGCCTGGCTGGTACTGGTGATGTGGACCTGCAAGGCGTCACCCAACTCAGTGATGCACATTATTTATGGTCACAGCGCTCACTAGGGGCAAAAATAACTTCCTTTTTTGCCAAAAAAGCGATGAGCGGCCGCGTTGATACAGTGAGCCGAGGCGACTATCCAGCGATTTTTCAGCATGCCGATTTTAAAGGTAATTTATATAAGTTAAATGAAATAGTATTGGATATTCCCTCAGTGCTAGCTAAGCTCTGTCAAGGTCTCGAGCAGCGGATTTTAAAGATTGACGCCGGCCAGTGCCAGTGGCAAAAAGACTCACAAGGTAATATTCTGGCCATTTCTTGCCAGAGACAGCAGCTAAAAATTTGCGCCCAGCGCTTTGTGTTCGCCGCGGGAGAAGGCACTGCAGAAATCCTCGCCAGTCTCGATTTAGAGCAACCGAAGATGCAAATCAGGCCGGTACATATGACCATGGTCACCCACCGCACTAATTTGCCGATCTATGCTCACTGCATTGGCGCCAGCAGCAAGCCGCTAGTCACGATTACTCATCACCTCAATAGTGATGGCACCTTCACCTGGTATTTTGGTGGCGATATTGCTGAAACGGGCGTCGCGCGAGATCCAGAACAACAAATTGTCGCAGCACAGCAGCTGCTACACAACATTCTGCCCTGGGTCACCTTAGCTAGCCCCCAGTGGGACAGCTTACTGATCAATCGCGCTGAGCCCAAACAGAGCAGCCTCAGCCGTCCCGATGCCGCTTTCGTACAGCAGCATAAAAACTACTTGGTCACTTGGCCCACCAAGTTAGCGCTGGCCCCAGATCTAAGCGACAAAGTACTAGCGGTACTGAAGCGCGAGGCCATTCAGGCAAAATACTCGCTGAGCAATGATGATTTATTGCACATCGAGCGACCTAAAATGGCGAATACTGCCTGGAGCAAGTAATGATGAATTACTCTGAAATTGCCAATACTGGCGTGCAGGTCAGTAAAATTGGTTTAGGCACAGTCAAGATCGGACGTGATCAAGGGGTTAAATATCCCGGCAGCTTTAAGATTCCCAACGATAAACAAGTACTCAGCCTACTCAGTGTCTGTCGCGAGTTGGGGATTAACTTAATCGACACCGCACCTGCTTACGGCAATAGTGAGCAGCGCCTGGGGAAACTGCTCAGCACTAGCGATAGACAGCAGTGGACCATTTGTTCTAAAGCGGGTGAATCTTTTGACAACCACACTGGGCTCTCTAGTTTCGATTTTAGTGAACAGGGCATTATAGACAGTGTAGAGCAAAGCTTAATTAGGCTAAACACCGACTACATTGACATTGTAATGATCCATTCAAATGGTGACGACTTAAAGATAATCGAGCAAGATTTAGCTTTAGAAACCTTACGAAAATTGCAACAGCAGGGCAAAATACGCGCCACTGGGATGTCCACCAAGTCAGTAGCTGGAGGGATAGCAGCGTTACAGCAAGCAGATTGTGCAATGGTCACTTTTAATCTTGCTGAGCAGAGTGAACTCGCGGTTATACAATACGCAGCACTGCACAATAAAGGGATTTTTATAAAAAAAGCTTTTGCCTCTGGGCATCTTAGCCGCTCGGAGATTACCGATCCTATTTTAGCTAGCCTAAAACTGATTTTTGCCCAAGCAGGGGTGAGCAGTGCAGTGATTGGTACGATTAATGAGCAGAACCTCAGGGAAAATGTTGCCAAGTACCTGCAACTAGGCGCTTAGTTTAGAACAGACAAAGCTGCAACGATCACTCTATTCTGCACAATGTCGTTGTAGCACGCCATTGTGCAGAATGATCAGCGAGTAAAAATTAGGTTTTTTTAAGCTGACAGTTAACAAATCAGCCTTTTATTTGCTCGACAATCGCAGTCGTGGAACAGTTATCAAGTAGAGACAGCACTTGCACTTCACCGCCATAGCTTCTGACAAAATCTCCTCCCACCACCCCTTCAATACCATAATCGCCACCTTTGACTAAAATTTCCGGTCGGATCGAGGTCAATAAATGCTCGGGGGTCGGCTGGTCAAAACACACCACCCAATCTACCGCTTCCAGACTAGAGAGCACAATCATACGCCGCTCTTGGCTATTAATCGGCCGACCATCTCCCTTGAGACGTTTGACCGAAGCATCGCTATTAATAGCGACCACCAATCGATGCCCTAGCTGTTTAGCTTGCTCTAAATATCCTACATGCCCAGCGTGCAATATATCAAAACAGCCGTTGGTAAAGACAATTTTTTCGCCGGCTAAACGTGCATCTTCGATAGCTATAATCAGTTGCTCTTCGCTGACCACCCCACGCGAACTGCGCTGGGTCGCCGCTATTTCTCGACGAATTTCAGGTCCGCTAATCGCGTATGTGCCCAACTTGCCAATCGCGATACCCGCCGCCATATTGGCGATCGCCACCGCATTGGCCATTTCTTCACCGGCACCCAGTGCCGCTGCCAAAGTTGAGATCACCGTATCTCCGGCACCGGTCACATCAAAAACTTCGTGAGAGCGCGCCGGAAAATGCACTTCGGTGCCATCCTTTTGTAACAAGGTCATGCCGTTTTCACTGCGCGTGACTAGTAGGCATTCTAATTCTAGCTCAGCGATTAACGCGCTTCCCCGACTGATAATCTGCTCTTCGGTATGACACTTGCCCACCACCGCTTCAAATTCAGCCATATTAGGTGTCAACAGAGTCGCTCCTTTGTAGGGGCTGAAGTCGCTACCTTTGGGATCAACTAAAATCCTTTTATGATGCTGTTTCGCCAGTGAAATAATACTTTGGCAATCTGACAAGGTGCCTTTGTTATAATCAGAGAGAATCACCACATCGGCAGTTTGTATATGCTGGGCGATGGTCTTGGTCAAATTAGCCGCATAGGCGTCGGCAAATCGCTCTTCAAAATCCATGCGCAGCAACTGCTGATTAAGGCTCACGGCACGCAACTTTAAAATGGTCGGTTCACTGTCTGCCAAGTTAAAATCGCAGGCGACGCCGGCGGCTTGCAACCTAGTTTCCAGTATAGCTGCCGCCTCATCTTTACCAACGATACCCAACAAGTGAGTTTGCGCACCTAAGGCCGCGGTGTTTAAAGCGACGTTAGCTGCCCCACCTGGACGATCATCCTGCCGGGTCACTTTAATAATAGGCACCGGAGCTTCAGGTGATACTCTATCCGTTGCCCCGTGCCAATATCGATCCAGCATAATATCGCCAATTACTAAGACACGGGTTTTATTAAATTCTGGCATCTTCAGCTCTAGCACCGAGGTTTACTCCTTTATATTTGGCAACACTAATGATTAGTTAATATGAGAAACCTCTGCATAACCTACCCAGAGGGTATGATAATTGCACTCGCAACGCTATACAGAGGTCTCTTGAGTTAATGATTATCTTAACCCGGATTCAAGGGGCTTATTAAAGGGCTGCATCAAAGGGTTTAACCCCACACAGCCACTGCTGTCAGAAATAAATACGGAACTGATTAAACCCGATCTTTCTCAGACTGTTCAAAACCTTGATTGTATAACTCTGCATACAAACCATTTTTAGCCAGTAACTGCTGGTGATTACCGCGCTCGACAATTTCACCATCTTCCATCACTAAAATACAATCCGCATTTTTAATCGTCGACAAACGATGGGCGATGACCAAGGTAGTTCTATCTTGCATAACCCGCTCTAGGGCCTGTTGTATATAGCGCTCAGAATGGTTATCTAGTGCTGAAGTCGCTTCATCGAGGATTAAGATAGGTGCATCTTTGAGCACTGCTCGGGCGATCGCCAAACGCTGTCTCTGGCCCCCAGAGAGCATTAAACCTTTTTCGCCCAGCGGGGTATCTATTCCCCTATCTAGCTTGTCGACAAATTCAGTGGCATTGGCAATTGATAGCGCTGCCTGCACTTGCTCTGCGGTTTTACCCTCTAACCCACCGTAGGCAATATTACTTTTAATAGTGCCGGCAAACAACACCACTTGCTGATTGACTATCGCTATTTGCTCGCGCAAGTTTGCCAGCTGATACTCTTCGATGGGTACCCCATCCAGTAAAATACTGCCGCTGCTCAGCTCAAAGAATCGCGGTATCAAATTGGCTAATGTACTTTTTCCGCTACCTGATCGTCCGACTAAAGCGATTGTTTGACCGGCTTGCACTTTAAAATTAATGCCTTTCAATACACTGCTGTCAGTGTATTGAAAATTGACATTTTTGAATTCTAATTCGCCTTTCACTCGTGCGACATTGTGCGTACCGGTATCTTTTTCTGGGGCGCTATCGATCACTGCAAATAAAGTTTTTGCCGCTGCGATGCCCTTTTGCAACGGCCCATTAATTTCTGTTAACGCTCGCAGTGGTTTAGCAATAAGCCCTGCGGTGATCAAAAATGCGACAAATTCACTGGCGGGCATTGGCTGCATAAAATCGGGATATAATGCGACAAAAATTAGCAGCCCAAGCGCAGAGGACACTAGCATTTGTACCACTGGGGAGTTTAGTGCGGAGGTCACCGTCATTTTTAAAGACTGACGGCGAAAATCATCACTGGCCCGATTAAAGCGCTGCAACTCTGTTTCATAGCCACCGAAGGTTTTCACCACTTCATTACCTTGCAAGCTTTCTGAAGCGGCGTGGGTAATATCGGCAATCGAGCTCTGCATGTTTTTCGCCAACTTGCGAAAACGCTTTGAGGCAATGCCGATCACTATGGCGATAAATGGGCTCGCGGCAAAAAACAACAGCGCTAGCTGCCAGTTTAAGTACAGCAGATAGCCGATTAAGCCTATAACGGTAGCGCCTTCTCTGACCAGCGTGCGCACCACGGAGGTACAGGCAGATGTCACTTGTTCGACGTTGTAGATCAAGATCGCCAGATAACTGCCTGAATCTTGTCGTAGATACTCTTGTCTGGGCAAAAGTAAGATTGACGAAAATATTTGCTTACGTAACTCATAAACAATATTGAATGCCACGCGATCTAAACAATAAGTGCCAATAAAACCACCTAAACCACGGGCAAACGTGATCGAGATCACCGCGATCGGCAAAAAGATATAAGCATTGGCCGATGGATTATCCATCTGCGAAACAATAGTTTCCATCAACACTGCAAAACCCGTTTGGGTTAAAGCATATAAAATATAGCCAAAGATGCTGAGGATAAAAAAGCCGAGATACGGGACTAAATACTGCAGTAGTCGTTTGTAAATTTGCCAAGGTGTTAAATTCAAATCAGATCAACCTTTAAAAATAATGTGCAAAGTAGCGCGGTCATTTTTTGTAAATTTTAGTTCTTTTTGTAGAACAGACATCTAACAGACTTTGAGTTTCGCAAGCAGAGCCAAAGCAAGCATCCAAAATCATCTACCGCAATTTTCAGCACCTACATTCAGCCCTACATTCAGCCCTACATTCAGCGAGTGAGATAGACTGCTAATCACGTCGTGCAGCTATGTCTATATTTTCAACATCCAGAATATCCGCACGTCTTTTTGCGCTCAATCGCTGAATCTAGGATAATAGACTTTATTGTAACTTAATTCTCTGACTGAAAGCTGTTAACCATTGTGAATCAACCTAAAAAAACCAGATCTGCTCAAGCAATTTTGTTCTTAGTACGCACCTTAGCCAAGCTACCTTTCAAATGGGGGCTGTTGGTCGGTGCACAACTGGGTAATTTGCTGAGAATAGCGGCGGCTAAAAGACGTAGGGTCACTGAAGTGAATATCGCTTTATGCTTCCCTGAATTATCGGCCCTAGCGCAGCGCCAGCTGGTCAAAGATATATTTATTGCCAATGGCATAGGCATTGTTGAAACTGCTTGGGCGCACTATGCCGACAGATCAATGTTTGATGACAAAATTGAAATTCGCGGCCAACATTTACTCAGTGAATCTCTTAAGAAGAACAGCGGCGTAGTGTTACTGGGAGCGAATTTTAGCACCTTGGACTTAGGGGGCTTATTGTTTTCATACACTAACGCCCCTTTAAATACGCTGTATCGCAAACACAACGATCCGCTGCTGGATAAAGCCATTATTGAAGGCCGCGCAAGATACAGTGAACCTATCGATCGTAAAAATATACGTTTAGTGATTCGTAAATTAAAACAAAACCAATGTATTTGGTTTGCCCCCGATCAAGACTTGAACGCCAAGGGCTGCGTATTCGTTGACTTCTTCGGCCAAACCGCTTCCACCGTTACCGCAGCTTCAAATTTTGTGCGCTTTAACCAATCGCCATTGCTGATGCTCGCCCACTATAGAAAGCCCGACAACAGTGGCTATATATTGGAGTTTAGCGAGGTGGAAGACTGCGATTCGAACGACAAGCAAGCTTATGCGCAAGTCGTCAACAACGCTATAGAGAAGGCGATACGCCAGCATCCGGAGCAGTATATGTGGATGCACAAGCGCTTTAAAAACCAGCCCAACGGCAAAAACAAACTCTATCAAGCAGCCCAGTGTTAACTTAGTCCAGCTCATTAACTTCTAAACAAGCCACACCTTCCATCTACCCACCACTGACCTTAGTGACTTATTCAGAGGCTCCTTTGGGATCCTCTGAGGTGGCTGGCTGTGATCGGCCAGATAGCACCAGTGACACCAATATAATTAACATACCGGTGTACATGATCATGCCACTGTTATGTGCGAACAATACCTGGGTCAAATTTGCACAGATAAAAAACAAACCAAAGATTAACAGACACAATGATTGAGGCCTTGAGCCGCGATGCGTGCCAGTCATTTCTTTATGTCCGAGCCAAATAGGATAAAACATCAGCGCTAATAAAATCAACAGCCCGACACCGCCCCTTCGCACTGCCGCATAAAAGTACGCATTGTGGGAGTGACCGTACGTTAGTACTGACTTATCTATTTCTCCACGGTTGATCATGCGCTCTTTTTCCGCTAAATACTGAGTGACGCCCACCCCAAAAACTGGGTTTTCAAGAGTAATTAACGCGGCAACTTTCCAGAGTTCAAACCTAATCCCGGGTGAGGTAGAGGCATTGCCGTCCACAAAGTAACTTTCGACATTCACCGCCGCAGCTTTAAACCGCGAGAAGGCACCGGTTTGCGGTAGCTCGTAGCCTGCCACTAGTATAAACACACTAAACAGCAGCAAAGTTTTGCCAAGATGTCGTCTAAGATATTGATGATTATAAGCCATAACAATCAGTATCAGCAGGGGTAGGAAGACCAGCCCGCCTCGGGTTAAAGTAAAAATAGAGGCGATTATTCCAGAGATCCCCAATAAAATCAGCACACTGCCAAACAGCAGTCCTCGACGTTGCATTCTAAACGCAATCGGCGACAGCAATATTGCCGACAAACCGATAATCAAGGCAATATTACCCAATTGAATCGCATTGATATTGGTGCCTACTCGACCCACGCCGAGGTAATATTTTTCATAGATACTCAACACGAATAAACCTAAAGCACCGGCACCAAAGCCAAACACCGTCACCAATCGGTGAATTTTTACGCCATTTAATAAAAATATTAACGGGATAAACAGTAAGATTTTACTTTGTGGGTCCAATCTTCGCAGCGCCACATCGTAAATAATCACTTCTAAAATAACTGACAGCAGATACAGCAAGAGTAGAAAAACCAATGCTTTTTCTACTTTAGACAGCTGAATCTGCCGCCGAATCTGAGCATTAAATAAAAACCCATAACTGGATATAATCACCGCGCCACTAATCGCATAACTGCCTTGAAAGGCCACCGATAAAGCCAAAAACAAAAACACAGTAAAACTGACGTAATACTCTGCAAATTTCTCAACTTTAGATTTTTTTAACCCAATCATAATTTAATCATCAACATCACAAACTATTTGAAATTCACGCCAGACGATCTCCGGCGTTAAAGATTGAAAGACTGCAGGGTCAACCGCAACATTATTTGCCGCAAAATTGGCGGCGAGTAAGGTTACTTGGCGCTGCCCGTAACCGCCAACCAAGCCTGGATCTGTCGGCCCGAACAAAGTGACATTCGGCTTAGCCAGCGCCGCGGTCAAATGCGACAATCCAGTGTCGACCGAAATGCAGCCCGCGGCATTCGCGATAACTTGTGCCACTTCACATAAACTCAACTTTGGTAACACTTGCACTTGATTGTTCGCCGCGGCAAATCGCTGTGCCCTATTTCTCTCGACATCATTACCCCAAGGCAGTTTAATTTCCCAACCTTGCGCTGTCGCTAACGCGATCAGCTGCTGCCAATACACTTCCGGGTAGTGCTTGTCTGCACGAGTAGTACCATGGTTAAACACTAGATAGCCGCGCTGCGCACTTTTAGTAAAGTGATCGGCAATCGAAAATTCTCCGCTGGTGCTCGGCACTGAATAATTTAGTGCTTTAGCGAACAGTTGCCGAGTTCTCTCAACTGCGTGTTGCTCTTTATCAACCGCAATCGCGCTCGTATAAAACCGACTGGCGAAAGGCTCTTTGGCGCTGTGTTTATCAAAACCAAAACTCGGCCCATGTGCATTTCGCACCACCAGACACGCGCTCTTGATAAGACCTTGGGCATCAATGACCGCATCGTACTCTCGCGCTTGCAAGCACTGTTTGAATTTCTGCCACTCGCCGGAGCGCCACGTTTTGAAGAGCGACTTACGCCAGCGTCTAATGGCGACCGGAATCACTTTATCGACCGCGCTGTGCCATTGCGGAATTTCTTTGAATGCCTCTTCTACAACCCAGTCGAAGCGGATACCTGCGATAGCATTGGTGGCATCGGTAAGGGCCGGTAATGTGTGAATAATATCGCCCATCGAAGAAGTTTTAACGATTAACACTCTCACACAGTCACCATCGATTGCAGTCGCTCAAAGACTAATTCCGGCTGAATATCAATCATACTCTGATGATAGCCCTGCTCAGCGTTGCCTTTTCTCAACTTAATGTAACCTTCGATTAGACGAATCACCTGGGCATTATCACTTAATGGAGGAGTAAAATCCGGACTGGTAGGCCCGTAGAGCGCAATCATCGGCGTATTGACGGCCGCACCGATATGCATCAGACCATAATCGTTTGAAATGATCGCCGAGCAATTGGCTAGAATGTCTACCGCTTCAGTCAAAGTGGTCTGACCTGAAACATCGACAAAGCTGCGCAACTGATCCGCACTCAATAAGTCTTTAATCTGCTGGATTGCCGCCGTGTCTTTTGCCGAGCCTAAACAAACAATTTGTCGACCGCTGTCAATCAACTGCACCGCCAGTGTAGCGAAGTGAAAATGTGGCCAGCGCTTAGCGGGTCCAAACTCAGCCCCCGGGCAAAATGCGACCAACTGTCGATCCTCATTTGCTAGCGAAAAGCGTTTAAAGACCGCCGCTTGCTGCTCTTGATCGACGTCTAAGACAGGAGTGATTATCGGTTTTAAATCTGCCGCGGAGCATGGTGCATCCTCAGCTAGCGCAATATATCGCTGCACCATTAATGGAAATGCCTCAGTGTCCAAATTGCGCATATCATTCACTAAGCCGTAGCGCATCTCGCCACGCCAACCAGTGCGCTTGGGGATCTTTGCCATCCAGGGCACTAGTGCTGATTTTAAAGAATTAGGTAACACAATGCTCTGCTGGTATTGCCTAGCAACCAGACTATTGGCTAACTGCTTCCTAACGTTCCACTGGAGAGCGCCGTGCCCAACAGGCATCGCGATGGCTTGCGTTACTTGCGGCATTCGCGCCAGGATTGACCGACACCAATTTGGAGCCAACACATCAATCTCCGCCTCAGGATGGTCGGCCTTTAAGCGCATTAACAGCGACTGGCTCATCACCATATCCCCAACCCACGAAGGCCCAACTACCAATATTTTCAATTTTGCTCCCCCATCGATCAAATTTTTAGGTGAAATAGCGGCATATCATACTAAAAATGCGGCCCTACCCCTAGTTTATTCTTAAAATCCCTATATTTATCGAGCTAGCCAATTCCTTTTTCGCTCAGTGGTGATTACAATCTAGCTGCAGAAGCTAATCTGGTACAAATTATTCTAGATTCAGCACTGATATTATTAAACTCTGCTGTAAAAACATAAATTAAACTAGTTTTTATCGATCGATACAGCCCGCTTTAAATCATTTGAGACAAGTGCGCTAGCAATTTATTGACCGATAGCAACTACCCATACTTACAATAAAATATTTTGAGGTTACAGATGGCTGCGTTCGGAACAGTTTTCATGCCGCAGATGGCAATTTCTCGTTTTGATGGTACACAATGGAGCCCATCTGAGATGGTCCCTAGCGACAGTATTCAATTGCACCCCGGTGCACACGTACTGCACTACTCCAGTACTTGTTTTGAAGGACTAAAAGCGTTTAGACAGCCCGATGGCAGTCTCAAGTTGTTCCGCATGGATAAAAACTTAGATCGCTTCGCTCAAAGCAGCAAGTTGCTCTCTCTGCCAGCTATCGATAAGCAAGCAACTGCTAAAATGATTACCGATTCAGTTGCCCTATATGCTGACCAAGTACCTGCTCCTCCTGGATCTATGTACATTCGACCAACACATTTTGGTATCGATCCAGCGATTGGCAAAGCGGCATTACCTTCGCTCACTTCCCTACAGTACATTTTGCTGTCACCGGTCGGTGAGTATTTCAAAAGTGATGCGGGCGGACTACGTTTACTGTTAGACGAAACAGGTATGCGCTGCGCCCCTCACAACGGCATGATTAAAAGTGGTGGCAACTACGCCAGCGCCCTGCGCCCAATTATGTTAGCCCGAGATAAGTATCAAGCGGACCAAGTGCTGTTTTGCCCAGGTGGCTTTGCGCAGGAGACCGGTGCTGCCAACTTCCTGTTAATTGATGACGGTGAAATCATCACTAAGGCACTAGATGAAAGCTTCTTACACGGAGTTACTCGCGATTCAATTTTAACCTTAGCCCGCGATATGGGGATGACGGTCAGCGAGCGAGAAATTTCTGTTGAAGAGTTAATCGAGCGCTCTAAAAAGCCTGGTTGCGAAGCTGCTTTATCGGGAACCGCTGCGGTACTGGCTCCAGTAGGTACTTTTATTCACAACAACACTGAATATAATTTAGGTGACTCTAAAGAGGGTCCAGTGACTAAAAAGCTACGTCAGGCAATGAATGATATTCAATGGGGCCTTGCTGAAGATAAGCACAACTGGCTAGTTGATATCTAAGTCCTGAATCAGTAAATTCACTGCACCACACCCATCCGCTTTCATCGCTCAGTGAAGTGACGAAAGCGGATTTCAGACTCAGTTTCACCGCATGTTCTAGATATTTCTCATGGTTGAATATGATTTCTGCTATGATGCGCACTTTTAAAATTCGGTACATCACTTTGTTACTCCCCCAAAGACTCCCTACTTTTTTAGCCACGAGCTCCGCTATATTTATGTTGCTAGCAATGGTTTTTTCAACGTTGGCTGTCGCCCAAACCAAAAACGGTATCGACTTAGAGGCGGTAATGAAACAGATGCGCTTTGAATACAGTCAGGCGATGAAAACCGACTCCGCACTTAAATTTAACCAACACATCCGCGAATTCTAGCTGCAATTAAAAATAGCTCAACAGTTTCCGCACTCGATAGAGCGACAAAAAAAAGCGCTGGAAGGTCTCGATAAAGTAACTCTTGCTGTAGAGAAAGTCGAACTACCGGTATCTAGCGAAAATTTAGCTCAGGCAAAACTGGATTTACATATCATTGATGATTTGAGAAGACAGTACCACGATAAAAAAGTCAGTTTGTGGCAAAGATTTTACGAAATGTTTTTTGGGGTGGACGAAAGCAACCAAGAGCTAATATTACTGCCGTAACAGCCTGTTGTACTCAAGATACTTTACAGACAGGCGCTTTTTACAAACCTAATACACCAAATTTTTAAAAAACCACAGTGTCTGCCATTAATTCGCAATGGCCATACCAGCAATTTTATGCCAATAACCATTGCATTGTTGGCTGCCATCGAGCGGATAGTGCTTTGGATGACTAAGTTGGTTTTTAAATTGCTCAATCATCCTTAATGACTCCAGTGATTCGGGGCTAATGCGCATGATGTCAACGCCAGCATCGCTGAGCTCTTGCACTTCATTGATTAAGTTATAACAATAGCCCGACATGGTTTGAATGCCGTTAAGGATAAACACTTGCTGACCTTCCCGTGAATTCATTTTCATGCCATTGGGATAATTGATACAGCAATAACGGCAGTCATCTTTGGGCCGATTTTCGGCGCGGGCGGTAAAACAGCGGGCGGAATAAGCGAGCGGAATTTGGCCATAGCTAAATACTTCCACTTCAAACTGATCGCGAATACCGGCAAGTTCGGCTTCAGCCAATAAGGTTTTTAACCAGTCTCCAGATAGCTCAACGGGCATAACCCAGCGGATCATCCCTTGTTTTAATAACACTTTTAAGGTTGCGATGTTATAGCAATTTATCGCTGGACCAATCACAAATTTGACGTTGATGTTTTGGGCCAATTGCACCGCGGCTAAATCGTTGGCTTCGATTAATATTTGACCTTGCTTAATCAGTTGGCGCATGGTCATCAATTCGGCGGCAGATTCCAGTAGCGCCATGGTTGATAACACCACTTGTTGACCTGAATGTTGAATTTTTTGGGCTAAAGCTATCCAATCTTTAGCTTTAAGTTCACGTCGCTTAGAGCATACCGTTTCACCTAAATAAATAATATCAGCAGTGGATGCCATCGCCTGCTGATAAAAGTCCTCAACGGTTTGTTTAGGCCAAAAATAGAGGATCGGTCCGAGCGAAAATTTCATTATTTACTCCTATTGCCACTTGCGGTGATAAGCACCTAACGTGGTTTGACTACCTTCAGACAGTTTGGCTAATGCACTCATCCAGGCTTGCTGCACCATAAAGTTATCAGGATCTTGTTGGTAAGCGTCAATCGCACTGCGCCAAGTTTGGGTCACTTGTGCGACATAGGCAGGGCTTCGCTGACGACCTTCAATTTTAAATGACACTATTCACTCTTTGGCTAAACCCGGCAGTAACTCAAGCGTATTTAAGCTGGTGGGCTCTTCAAGCGCATGGTAAATATTGCCCTCGACTTCAAAACGACCTTTACATAGGGTTGGATAACCAGCATTTTCATCTTTGGTATAACGGTCGATTAAGACGCCATTTAAGCGCGATTCAGTGCCTTGATCAGTTTCTTGCCATCGCACAAACTTGGCGGGCGAACATGCACCAGCCGTATTGGGAGATTCTCCGGTCATATAGGAGGATAGATAGCACCGTCCCTCGGACATAATACACAAACTGCCAAAGGCGAAAACTTCTAGCGGTACTGGGCTAGTACGCGCGAGTTGTTTCACTTGTTGGACCGATAACACGCGTGGCAGCACGACTCGCGCTACCCCAAAATTGTTATGGTAGTAATTAATTGATTCAAGATTGGTACTTGAAGCCTGTACTGATAAATGGCGCTCAACATCAGGATATTTTTCACTGGCGTATTGTAATACCCCAATATCAGAAATAATTAAGGCATCTACGCCTATATTGACGGCATTGTCCACGGCATCTTGCCAACGTTGCCACTGGCCTGGATGAGCAAACGTATTAATCGCGACATGAATTTTTTTGCCATGTTGATGCACATAGTCAGCCGCTTTTTGTAATTTTTTATCATTAAAGTTTAATCCGGCAAAATGACGAGCATTGGTGTCGTCTTTCATTCCGATATAAACCGCATCGGCGCCATGATCAATCGCCGATTTAAGGGCCGGTAAATTTCCCGCCGGGCAGAGAAGTTCCATATAAATATGCTCCGGTATTAATAGTAAGTGAGATAATAAAAAATATCAGGGGGTTCAAACATTGACTTTAAACAAGTGGCTGCAAAATTTCCCCATTGGTTTGGTCTTAGTTGACGTATATCATTTTTATTTGGCCATTGGTTTTTATAATTAGCCTTTTTAATGCTGGAATATTGCCGATGCTTAATCATGTTAAACACCTTATTTTCACTCGGGCACCGGTGTTGCTTAAACCATTATTAGCCCTGGTTCCTTTTAGCCTGCAAAAGAAGGCACTTGAGCATACCCTTAATCAATTGTTTAGAGAGTCTATTATTGATGGCGATTTCGATTTTTTATCGGGTAAGTGGCTAAGAATAAAAGTCACCGATCTTAATTTACATTGGCTGGTGAGTTACGACGGTAATGCGTTGCAAATTGAACCATCGGGCAACCCACCACGCGAGTGTGATGTTTCGTTTAGTGCCAGTGGTGATGATTTGTTGTTGATTGCAGCACGCAAAGAAGATCCCGACTCGTTATTTTTTCAACGTCGCTTGGTGATAGAGGGAGATACCGAACTGGGACTTGAAGTTAAAAACCTAATCGACAGTGTCGAACTTGATGGCTTGCCAAGTTATGTTAATCGCGCTGTTGATTACAGCGCGCAGCAAATTGAATTGGCCCAGGCAATGTAATTGTTTAAGTGATCGAGTAGACCTTTTAACTGGCAGGCATAATCGAGATC
This sequence comes from Oceanospirillales bacterium, assembly GCA_029027825.1. GTDB lineage: Bacteria > Pseudomonadota > Gammaproteobacteria > Pseudomonadales > Balneatricaceae > Rs1. Next base: position 3,949,627 of record CP093399.1, read on the forward strand.
AAAGTCGGATTGGTCAATGAAGTGTTGTGGACTACACGCCAGCAATGGCTTGTGTTGCCAACCTTGCTCAGTTGAATGAATTTCCACCGAGCGTTCATCGTCACTGCTGCGTTGTCGTGTTAACAGTTGTGCCTGCTCCATTCGTTTTAATAACGACGTTAGGGGTTACTGCTCAAGAGTGCCTGGTTACCGATTAATGCGACATTGGCGCCATCGTGCTGCGTTTAGTAGGCGGCAGTTACCGAAAATTCAACCAGCAAGTCTGGTCTTGCCATACGCGCTTCGACACAGGCTCGCGCTGGCTTTTCAAAATCTGCAATCCATGCATCCCACACTACATTCATCGCCGCAAAATCTTTCATATCGCGAATGTAAATAGTGACCGATAATAACTGGTTTTTGCCACTACCCGCTTGCTGCAACAAATCCTCAACCTTAAGCAAGCACCGCTGAGTTTGTTCAGTAATATCCCACTGAGGATCACACGCCGTTTGTCCACAGAGGTACACGGTGTGGTTGTGCTTTACTATGCGACTCATACGTTCCGTAGAATCAATCCGCTCTATACTCATAGTCGCTCCTCAATTAGCTTGATTTAATGATTGATTAAGCTGACTTTCTAACTTAGTCATCCGCACTTCAAGCGCTTCAACTTTTTGCCTAGTTCTGGACAACACAGCAGCCTGCGCATCGAACTCATCGCGTGTCACTAAGTCTAATTTCGCCAGCGCGCTTTGTAACAAAGCCTTAACTTGATCTTGGCCCGGCAATTCTGCGCCTTTAGGCAAATTTTTAACAAGCGCCGAAAATTGCTGCGACAAGCCATCTATGAATTTTTCATTCATCGGAGTGGTCCTTTATTAATCAAATAGATAATCGCGGCAGTATATCATTAAAAATCGCTTATTTCGCTCCTCAGATGTGAAGCTTGATCTAGGACAGTAACTCAGTAGCGGCTAGCTAGATTTAACGCTAATTTACGCTGCATAAAATATGCCTGCCCTACCAGCCTCGAACCCCACATCGACTCATGCACCACCGTAGTGCAAAACCGAATATTACTCTCTCTAGAACAGTGCAAATTTATTTAAAATTATTTTTAACCATCTGATTTAATTGATTATAAATTTATTGGCATAGTATTCGCAATGACTCATACACATTTTAAATATCACTGGAGATCATTATGGAGTCGATCGTTAGCAACTTAAATGCTGACCTTAATCAACTAAAGTATGCTTTGGATACTTTTTATTTTTTAATTTGCGGTGCGTTAGTCATGTGGATGGCCGCAGGCTTTGCCATGTTGGAAGCGGGATTAGTTAGGGCAAAAAACACCACTGAAATACTCACCAAAAATATATCTCTGTACGCGATCGCCTGTACCTTATATCTGCTGTGCGGATACGAAATAATGTACAGTTCAGCCAAGGGTGGCATAATTCCAAATTTTGCTTTTTTAATTGGGGTTGAGCATCAGTTAGACGCGGTACTAAGCACCAGTGAAGACGCACCATACTACTCTCAGAGAGCGGATTTCTTTTTCCAAGTAGTGTTTGTTGCCACTGCGATGTCGATTGTCTCTGGGGCGGTTGCTGAAAGAATGAAATTAACTGCTTTCCTACTCTTTTGTGTAGTGATGACCGGTTTCATCTATCCCGTTCGCGGCTACTGGACTTGGGGGGGAGGTTTTTTAAGTAGCGCTGGTTTTTTAGACTTTGCCGGCTCTGGAGTAGTGCATATGGCTGGCGCCTCCGCTGCTTTAGCGCGAGTCAAGCTGCTAGGCCCGCGCCACGGAAAATATACAAAAGACGGCAAGATTAACGACATACCTGGTGCGAACTTACCTTTGGCAACACTGGGAACCTTCATTTTATGGTTTGGCTGGTTTGGCTTCAACGCAGGCTCAGAACTTAAACTTTCCGACGTCGGCGAGGCGAATTCGGTCGCACAAATATTCGTCAATACCAATGCCGCCGCTGCCGGCGGAGTGATCGCAGCTTTACTCACCGCCAAGCTGATCTTTAATAAAACTGATTTAACTATGGTACTTAACGGTGCTCTGGCGGGGTTAGTCGCGATTACTGCCGACCCGCTCTCCCCTAGTGCTTTGCACTCGTCAATCATTGGCGCTGTCGCCGGTGTGCTAGTAGTGGGATCGATTTTAGCCTTAGACAAACTACGCATTGATGATCCCGTAGGCGCTATTTCAGTACATGGTGTCGTCGGTATTTGGGGGCTGCTTGCAGTCCCTTTAAACAATACCGACGCCTCTTTCAGCGCTCAATTATATGGCATTGCCGTTATTTTTAGCTGGTGCTTTGTCGCAAGTTTGTTCACTTGGAAAATCCTACAGTTAACTCTGGGGATACGAGTCAGTGCAGAGGAGGAGTTTCTGGGCAGCGACATTGTTGAATGCGGCATGGATGCCTATCCTGAATTCAAGCGCTAATTAATTACTTAATCCATGGCTGTTCGTACGCTCTAGCAACTTTTTCGGGCGATTGTCGCAGGCATTTTTAAGTACGACCTTGGTCGCATAATGTAATAATTTATTGGATCACTAGCTGTGTTTACTAGCTAAAGTCAGTATACTTAGGCCGCTGTAAATAGCGCGACTGCTTAAAAACACGCATTTAGAGCACCCAGATTAGTGATCCGATCTAACGAAGGAGAGAGACATGAAGTTAGTCACTGCTGTGATTAAACCGTTCAAACTTGACGATGTACGTGAAGCACTTTCAGAGATTGGTATCCAAGGTATCACCGTAACAGAAGTAAAAGGTTTCGGCCGTCAGAAGGGCCACACAGAACTGTATCGTGGCGCTGAATATGTCGTCGATTTTTTACCTAAGGTAAAACTCGAAGTAGCCATCGACGACAATATGCTCGATCAAGTGATAGAAGCTATTACCGTCACTGCCAACACTGGGAAAATTGGTGATGGTAAAATTTTCGTCTCAACACTTGAGCAAATTATCCGCATCCGTACCGGCGAAACAGGCCCTGACGCAATTTAACGCATCGGCCAACTTGTTAGCGACCATCTAATCTGTCACCAGCGACGGATTAGATGGATATTGCAGTTCTACGTACCTACCTCGCTCGCTCGCCAACTAAAATTATTTCAAACATGATTTTCTCATCAAGTAGCTATGAGGAATAAAAATGACGCCCCTTCAACGCAGAACTAAACAGCTAACTTCAAAGACAGCGTGACCCGTAATCCGTGCGGCTTAATATTTTCAATATGCAAGTTTCCCTGCTGCGACTGCATTGCTTGCTTTGCGATACCTAACCCTAATCCATGCCCATCGACATTCGTATCTAACCGATAAAAAGGCTCACAAAGCCTAGCGAGCTGTTCGTCTGTAACACCTGGTCCGTCATCTTCAATGATGATTTGTAAAGTGCTGTTATCTGCTAGGGCTAATCTAATCTGCACTTTGGTATTCTCAGCCGTATGCTTTAAAGTGTTGCCTAATATATTGCTGAGCGCTCTTTCCAAGAGAGCAGTAGAGCCTAACACCAGAGAGTTCTGATGCTGAGCAATAGCTAATTCTATCGGTCGCTGCGCATTGCTAAAATGGCTATCCGCTAACAGCTTTTCAATAATTGGACGAATATCGATTGGCGCATTCACCACAACTTGCTGCTGTAATCTTGCCAGAGTTAACAGTTCATCAATCAGTACGTTTAAGCGTTGGCACTCCAGCTGGATCCGTCCTATTGCAGGATGACCACTCGCCACTTGTTGCTCGATAATGCCACTGGCAGCTAGCAACCTTGCCAGCGGAGCTCTCAGTTCATGAGATACATTTTGCAACAATCGCTGCTGCCCCGTTAAGGTATTTTCAACATATTCAGCCATCTGATTAAACTCTCTGGCAAAATCACCTATTTCATCACCGCGGCGCTGCAGCTTATCACCGACTCGCACGCTAAACTCACCGCTTTTTAAGCGCTTTAAATACTGCCGCAACTCATTCATCGGCCGCACTACAATGGCGCTGACAATAAAACTGGCGATTGTAGAACTCAGCAAAATCAACAGCGCTTGAATAGAAAAAATTAGCCCCTGCCAGCGTGCTAAGCTCTTTTTTAACGGCTGCAAATAGTAACTCACCAAATATTCACGCCCAGCTTCCGAGCGAATTTTAAAACTATTTTCGACGCCTTTCGGCGGTTTTTTCCCACCGAGTATTTTCTGCCCTCGGTCATCAAAAATGGTAATCGCAGGTACGCCTTTGCGATGAGCGAGCCAATTCTGCTGATGATAGCCTTTTGCGCGCTGATTTTGCCGCTGAATTTTCTGCCGAAAAGCTAGGCTATTTTCAAAGCGCTCCAAAAACCGCTCTGCGTGAATCCGTACTTTAAAATCAATTTTTGACTTAATATTGTCTTCTTCAGCCAGCTCCCCAATCACTAGCACTGTCACCATCATCACTGCAAAAGTGGACAGCCACAATGACAGAAATACTTTCCAAAACAGTCGATTAAATCTAAACATTACTCAACTCCGCAGGCCTGCTCTGCTGATCCAAGATGAACAAATATCCCTCTCCTCGAACTGTTTTAATCAAGTCTTGATCTTTTATTAGCAGCGCTAGTTTTTGCCGAACCCTAGACAAATGGACATCTATAGACCGATCGTAAGCAGTCAGTGGTCGATGTAAGACTTTCTCGGTTAAATCACTCTTAGTCACTACCGTCCCCGGCGCTAGCATCAATTGGTGCAACACGTTAAATTCGGTGCTAGTTAAGTCCAGTAGCGTGTCAGCCACTTGTACTTGGCGCAGGGCTGGGCGCAATGTGACCCCCATTAATTGAATATCTTGATTAGCAGTTGCCGTTTTCTTCACGGTGGCTGTTCTTCTCAATACCGCGCGGATTCTGGCGAGTAATTCACGAGGATTGCAAGGTTTAGCCATATAGTCATCGGCGCCCATTTCCAGGCCGACAATGCGATCTATATCGCCACCTTTTCCGGTCAGCATGATCACTGGTAAATTAATAGCCGGTCGCAACTCCTGTAGCAATTCTAAGCCTGATTTGCCGGGCATCATGATATCGAAAATAGCGATATCGAAAGCATTTTTCGCCTTTAAATAAATCAGAGCTTGGTCTGCATTATCTGCAATTGTAATAATCAGCCCTTCAAAGGTTAGATACTCAGCCAGTAACGCTGTCAGTTCGCGATCGTCATCTACCAGTAATAATTTAATTTTTTGCATAGCTTCCCTATAATCTTAAATTCTATTATTCAGTTCAATAAAGATCCTGATTAGCCATGTGTCTCCGCCACAGTGCAGCAAAAGATGCTTTTAATCTCTTCTCTGTGTCCTCTGTGGTAAAACCAATCCTTTAAAGATTTTTTCACCACAGAGGACACAGAGGCGCTGCGCTGCACAGAGGAAAAACAAAACACTACCTGATAAGTGCTGTGTCTTCACAGGCTAACCTAGAGTAAAAAAAAAATTACAAATAAATGACCTGACTATAATCTAAACCATTATTAAATGATAAAAATATATTATAACTATAATTTCGCTTAACTTGTTGGAATTAATCACTTTGTTAGACAGCTACCAAGTCAAGCGGAGTATGATGGTCAATCAGGATAAAGGTTGAGCCAGCCTGAAGAGCACCCGCTATGCCCGATGTTAACGCCAGCCAGCATGTTGTTAGCAGTATATCTCGTCACAACAGCCAGCGGCTGCTCTTTTACACAACTTTACACTATCGCAACCCTACTTATCATTTACTTAATGCAAACTTAAATGGTCGAAATCATCCGGCATAACCCATTGCTAATTTAAGGAGTAGAGCTATGCAAAAAAACCACCTACAACACCGGACTACCGCGCTTATGGCAATCCTTACTATGCTGTTGATCGGTGCATTTAATGTTGCGCATGCCGATAATACTCAACCAGGTAATTGGCAGAAATCTGAACATTATGCTGAAAACCGTGGCGGCAGCCACCACGCCATGAAAGCGACCAAGAGACACAATATATTGAGCAAAAAATTAGCTTTAACAGCACAGCAACAAACGCAAATTAAAGCACTTTTCCAAGCGCAACGCACAGCCCACAAAGCGGCGGCAGGAATTCGAAAACCTCTCCACCAAGCTATTCGCAATTTAGATCCCAAAGCAGATGATTATGCACAAAAGCTGGTACAAGTGAAACAGCAGGCTGGACTCGCTGCCAGTCAAAAAATCGACGACATGCTGGCAATGCAACAGAGTATGAAGAAAATACTAACTGCTGAACAATTACTAAAAATGCAAGAATTACGCGCGACAGGGGAAGGCCGTAGAGGCATGCAACACGGCCTATCTTTGGAAAAATAAGGCGACCGCCACCTTTTCTATCTAGCTTAAAAACTGAACTGCAGTCAGGAGCCACTCAGGCTCCTAGTGCGATTAGCTCGCACAAACTGCAGGGTCGGTCTATGCTACCTATTTATAATTTCCGGTCCCATAATGCTGTACGGCAAGGCGGTAGATAACCAGGGCACATAAGTGACGATAATCAAAAACAACATCAGCACCAACATAAAGGGAGTGGCCGCTTTCACGACTTTAGACAAACTCATACCAGTTATAGCCGATGTGACGAATAGATTGAGACCAATTGGCGGCGTGATCATCCCTATTTCCATATTGACCACCATAATAATTCCCAAGTGGATTGGATCAATTCCCAATTGCATTGCGATCGGGAAAACAATCGGTGCCACAATCAACAACAAACCAGACGGCTCCATAAACTGACCACCAAGCAACAGTAGTATGTTGACGGCGATCAAGAATGTAAACCAGTTAAACCCGACCCCTAGCATCCACTCGGTGACCATCTGAGGAATCCGCTCCTCTGAAAGCGTATGTGCGAACAGCAGCGCATTAGCAATAATGAACATCAGCATTAAGGTCGTCTTAGTTCCCGCTAACATCACCTCCCGAGTCTCTTTGCTGTACAGCGCTGGGAAGAACAACTTAACTAGCAATAGTAAGTTACGCCCCCACACAACCAATCCAGCGCCAACAAACTGCATAGCAGTGCTATCCAATTGACGACCGCGCTTATAAATATAGAAGACGATCAATAGCAGGCTGTGCGCCCCCCCCCATTGCGGGCGACTTGCATCGGTCACTGTCTCTGTGTCCGCTGTCGCAAAAAATGACATTATCATCCACACCATAAAGAATGACAAGCCGTATACTAAGCCATTAAAGCCAACTCTAGCGGTAGCTGAATCGGTTTCACTGACCCAGCGAATCCCTTTTAAAGGCCCCATGTCTCGATAGACAAACAGCGCGATGAAAATTGAATACAGAGCTGCTACTGCAGCGGCTTCTGTGGGCGTAAATGCACCGCCATAAATACCGCCCATAATAATCACGATTAAGAACAGCCCCCAGCCCGCCTCCTTGCCACCTTTAACGATAGCGCCGAAGCCTTTCCACTCTTCCGAGGGCAGGTTTTTGATCCTCGCGACCACGTATATAGCCAACATCAACATCGTTCCTGCCAACAATCCAGGAATGACACCGGCTAGGAACATTCGTCCCACTGAAACTTCAGTCGCAGATGCGTACACCACCATGACGATAGATGGCGGGATTAAAATACCTAAAGTACCAGCGTTGGCGATGATCCCCGAGGCAAATTCTTTCGAATAACCAACTTGACGCATCCCCACTATAGCGATGCTGCCGATGGCAACAACAGTCGCGGGAGAGGATCCGGATAGCGCTGCAAACATCATACAGGCTAATACCGAAGCCATTGCCAAGCCTCCTCTAAAGTGTCCAACACAGGCAATTGCAAAATTGATCAAGCGTTTCGCAACACCTCCCGTAGACATAAAGGATGATGCCAAAATAAAGAACGGTATCGCTAACAAAGTGTAATGCTGACCGGCCCCAAATAGCGAGATAGCCACTGACGTTAACTTAGCATCAGAAAAGAAGGTAATAAAAAGTATTGAAGATAGCCCTAAAGAAATGCCTACTGGCATCCCAACAAAGAGCAAAGCTAATACTAGCCCAAATAAAATGAGTGGTTCCACGGTGTTTTTTCCTCAACTTTCAGACTGCATACTCAGTCTTGAATCTAGGTTGAATATAATCAAAGACGAATCAACTATTGTGCTGTGCAATTTTGAGACCTCTGCCACTAGTCTTTGATAATGCCTTTATTTTCTTCGACCAGTTCTTGGCCCTCATGCCCACTGATCAACATGCGCCGCTTGCCAGTGTAAATATCGATAAATGCCTGACCTGATCGATACACTAATAGCGCCAAACTAATGGGCAAAATAACCAGTACCAACCAGCGGTGAACTCTTGGTTGAAGCCCAAAAAGCTCCTGCATAAATTCTGGATAGCGAAGCTCTTCTGAACCAATCCCAATTTTGAACATCTTGGCCCAATATTCGATAGCACCACCACGCACGTCAACACCGAGCAAATGTAACCATGTTGAATCGAGTAAAATTAAGCCGTAAAACATACTTCCTAAAGCTCCGATCAAAGCCATAATTCGGGTGACAGGCTTGGAGACCGCATTGAGAATGATGTCCACACCTATATGCACACCATTTTTAATTCCGTAACTCATACCAAGTAAGATCAGCCATGAAAAAGCTAAGGTATTAAATTCAAGCGCTGCAGCCCAACCGCTGTTAAATCCGTAACGAGCGACCACTTGACCGAACGAAACCAGCATAATCGCCGTGATAATGATCACTAAAATATTTTCTTCTACCGCATCCACCATTTCTGGCCACTTGCGCTCACATAGCCAAATGCCAATAATTAAGATGATGAGATAGATATGAGGCCAATAAGCCATGTGAAAAACTCCTGTTGAACCTAATCTTCAACCGTAAAAAAAGCACCATCGTTTGATGAAGCCATTGCTGTAGTAATATAATTGAGCCTGTGGGTTGGAGCATCCACAGGTAGAGTCGAGAATATGAGATGAGAACGCTAATCGACTAGCGACTAGCGCTGATAAAGCTCGCAACTCATACCTAAAATATGACCTAGGAGATGACCAAAAATAGCACTCGCTTCGAACGCTACTCGGTCAAGCTCCTAGCAGATAACCGCAACCTAGCTACTTATCGGCAAATTGCTGGGGTTATATTTGCAAAGTAATTATGCACCCGCTGCAGTTTTAATTAACTCAGCGCCGATATCATTTTCAAATTTCTTCCAAACCGGCGTCATAGCTTCAACCCACTGAGCACGTTGCTCGTCAGTTAAGACATTGATCTTGCCGCCAGCTTTTAAGATATTTGCGCGGTTGCTAAGCTCTTTCGCCTTAACATTTTGATTCGCAGTCTGCGTCACTTCATTGGCAATCGTTAAGAACTGCGCTCGAACTTCAGGGGTTAGCCCCTCTAAGAACTCTGATGAAGTCATGAATAAATAAGCGAGCAACTGATGGCTAGTTTCAGTGACACTGTCCTGAACTTCAAAAAACTTTTTGGTGTAAATGTTCGACCAAGTATTCTCTTGTCCATCGACAACTCCGGTTTGCAGGGCGCCGTAAACTTCTTTAAATGCCATTGGCTGTGGAGATCCACCCATTGCTGCAATCATCGCCTTAGCCACATCTGAAGACTGAACCCGGAACTTCAAGCCCTTTGCATCTGTCGGTAAAGTAAGCTTTTTGTTAGCAGAGAAATATTTCATTCCTGACATCCAATAGCCCAAACCAACGAAGCCCACATTATTCATCGCATTCAACAAGTCTTTACCGGCATCCGAGTTAGTGAAACGAATCGCGGCATCCATATCTTTAAACATGAAAGGCAAATCAAATACACCGTATTTCCTAGTGTAAGAGCCAAACTTAGAAAGTGAAGGAGCCAGAATTTGCACGTCACCTAAAAGCAGCGCTTCAAGCTCTTTAGAATCGCCAAATAAAGTCGAACTAGGGAAAACTTCGATGCACAGTTTACCGTTCATCTCTTGGTTAACTCGATCCGCCAGGGCGTTAGCCGCAACCACCTTAGGATGAGTTGTACCGCCGGTTACGTGGCTCAACTTAGCGACCACTTCTCCCGGATCACATTCAGAGGCGAACGCACTTGAAACGCTTAGAGCAAGGGCGATAGCGGTTAGGGCTGTAGATAATTTTTTCATTAATCAAACTCCATATTTGTTTTTATAGTAAATGTTTAACTTAAGGTATTAGTGGAGTAGCTATAGCAGGAACAATGCCAAATAGTAAAAAATATTTTAGTCGATTGTTTTCAAAGGAATAATAATTATTAGACGATCTTTAGACGGCTGTTCTGCAAATAAAACCCGCGCTAAAAGGGTAATATTTACTCAAAATAAAACCGCTTTTGGGGGCTATTCCACCCAAAATAAGCAGCGACGAATAGTGAGGCTGCACCAGCATAGGCGCTGCAGTTAACTAAGAAGAAGATATGCGCACAAAGTAGTTGAGAGCTTGCCACCTACCAAAGATGTATAACTTATGCAGAGGCTCCCTAAGCCTGCCTATAATCGAGCCAGACTATACGGGCTAACAGTCAATATATGCGCACAGAGCTAGAGTCCTAGCCAATTTAGCAGAGCGATTAATTTCACCTTTATTGCGCATTTTGTTAATAATATGCGTTAGCACTGGCCGTAATTTACCCTGCCTCATGCCAGACTTAATTTGCCGGTGATAAAGGATTTTAAGTAACACGATATCTAGCCCGGTCAGCCCGTCATTGAAAGAGTGATCATTGAAAATAGACGGGAATACTTCATCAGAATCCCTAGGTAAACCTAGCACTTGGGTAAGCTCTTCAACAATACAAGAAACTAATTTAGCATGCATCCTAGCTTGGTCTACTGGTATATAGACGACAGCACTGCTGATACTGCCACTGTGATTAGCGCGCATCGTCGCCATACAAACAGAGTTGCGTAAATACTTTACCGAGCTTTTTCCGGATACTGACTTCACCAGTGCCGGTAACTTTTTTTGAGAAGTAAAATAGTAGCGGATATTGGCCTGTCGGCTATTGCTAACCCGTTTAATATCCAGTTTGGTGATATTCTGCAAATCGCTAATATGTGCATTTAACAGCTCATCATGGAGTTGCGAGTCTTTGACTTGGTGCTCTACATAGATTCGGATCGGCTTATTCCACTTCCGCACTGTTAGTGCTGCACTCCCATACTCGCTGCCCAGGGCGACCTCATTAAAGCTGTTTATAATAAATGCGGTTTTTTGCCAGTCGTGAGTGGCTGCTAACAATTTAGCGGAGCACAGCAAGCATGCCGCCAGTAAAATTAAATGCTTAGAAATCAAACAAATCTCAAACCCCAACCATCTACACTGTCTTGCTGCTGACACTACTGATTTCCCCCCTACTTTTGTCGCTCTATCCTCGATCGTCACTTTGCTTTCTACATTGCCCCTGATTATTATTTTCACATATGAGTGCATTGTTCTTATCATTCAGACATCTCTTATCGTCGATTCACGATCTATCACTATAGATCAGTTTAACTGCACTGGATATTTTTATAGATTTTGTTACAAGACCCAGTCGCTTATAGGCAACTTTTTACGATTATCAGAAACTTAATTTCCTATGCTGAGTATGTTTCTTTTACTAAAATAATGGAGTCAGAAATACCACTATATATCCCTATTTAATGGCCTTTAAGCTTTTATAAAAACAGCTCTATGTTAAGATCTTCTGCTCTTCATTAGTACTAAATTGCTATTAGTGGAGCCCCTTAATTTTTGACCCAACGTAAGGCATAAGTCCAACATGAGTAACGCTACATCTTTAGATAAAAGCAAAATCAAAATTTTATTATTAGAAGGCGTGCACCAGAGCGCTGTAGACTCTCTCAATGCCAACGGTTACTCGAACATTGAGTACCATACTGGCTCCCTATCCGAAGCAGAATTATTAAGTAAAGTCGGTGATGTACACTTTATCGGGATTCGCTCAAGAACCCAACTAAATGAGACAGTATTCGCCGCTGCTAAAAAACTCTTAGCCGTTGGCTGCTTTTGTATTGGCACCAACCAAGTAGACCTAGCCGCCGCGACCAACCGAGCTATCGCAGTGTTTAATGCGCCTTTTTCGAATACTCGATCCGTGGCCGAACTAGTGATTGCCGAATCGATTATTTTATTGCGTGGCATCGCTGAAAAGAATGCCAAAGCGCATCGCGGAATCTGGCAAAAATCAGCAAAAGACTCTTATGAAATAAGAAATAAGACCTTAGGTATTGTCGGTTATGGCAGCATCGGCTCGCAACTGAGCGTGATGGCGGAATCCATGGGGATGAGCGTTTTATTCTACGATGTAGTTGGCAAATTGCCACTAGGCAATGCTAAACAAGTCAGCAGTTTGTCTGAGCTGTTAAGCAGAAGTGACATTGTCACTCTGCATGTTCCGGAAGTCAGCGCTACCAAAAATTTGATGTCTAGTTTAGAATTTTCCCAAATGAAGCAGGGAGCTATTTTTATCAACGCGGCCCGTGGTACTGTGGTCGATATTGATGCGTTGTGCGCAGCCATAGCAAGCAAACAGTTAGGTGGCGCCGCGATTGACGTATTCCCGGTTGAACCGCGTTCTAACAGCGAAGAGTTTATTTCGCCACTTCGCGAGTTTGACAATGTGATACTAACGCCACATGTGGGCGGATCAACCATGGAAGCTCAGCAGAGCATTGGTACTGAAGTGGCCGAAAAACTCGCTAAATACAGCGATAATGGCACTTCTGTCACTTCAGTTAACTTCCCTGAAGTCTCTTTACCAGATCACACGGAAGCGGATGGCGTACACAGATTATTGCACGTTCACCACAATATTCCCGGAGTTCTCAGCAAGATCAACTTAATTTTGTCTGAAAGCAATATCAACATTTCTGGCCAGCACTTACAAACAAATGAGCAGGTAGGTTATGTGGTTATCGATGTAGATGCCGACTGCTCAGCCAGAGCGCTAGAAAAACTATCCTCTGTAGAAGGCACTGTTAGAAGCCGTCGATTGTTTTAATCTACCTTTTCTATTCACCCCATCACCTTAAATTTAAGGCGATGGGGTGAATAGTTAGCAGCTCTAATAACAGACTTTTTTGTTCGGTATTTTTATTCGATATTTTTGTTCAATACCGTTCCCAGACCTAGATTTCATACCAGACCTGCACATAGTCATTTCCAACCAGAACAGCATCAGCGGCTCTCACTACGGCTTTGATTGTGAGACCTCTACATAACTTACCCAGAGGGTATGATAACTACGCTCGGTAATACGGCGTTAAAAACCGGCTCAATATGCTCATTTACACCAGTAATACCCATAAACAGGGGCACACTGACTCCACTATCTCGCCAGTTTTTGCCTTGTCTTACCTTCCCTCGTAACGTTATGCAGAGGTCCCATTGTATAATGTTCTACACTCTCGTAAGATTACACCACACTCGATTTAGACGAGCCACGCGATTCTAAATGACAATTTTTCCCACTGTTCAGGTATTTAGTATGACCTCTTCTAATTTTTTAATTACTCATTTAAACTTTTCAAGCGGTTACCGTGGCGGAGAGCGTCAGACAACACTCTTAATTCAAGAGTTAGCACAGCGCAATGTACACCAACAATTATTTACTAGGTTAGATTCAGAACTGGCCAGGCGCTGTGCAGGTATTAAAAACCTCGAAATCATTAAAATTGACCGGCCTTATATATTGTCTTTTGCGAAATTTAAATCCTCGCAACTACTACATGCCCATGAAACCAAAGGGGTGCAAGTCGCCTTTTTGCTCAATAAAATTTACCAAACGCCCTACATTATTACTCGCAGAGTCAATAACAAAATCAAGCATAACGCCTTTACTAAAGCAATGTACCGCCACTCAAGTTATAACGTAGCGCTCTCACATGCGATTAAAGCAGGTATTTTACAAGTCGCCCCCGAATCCAATATTCCAGTTATCCCCTCGGCGCAAACAGATTTTTCAATCAACCCAGCAAAAGTAGCGAAAATTAAGCAGCGGTTTAAAGGCAAATTATTGATTGGCAACATTGGCGAACTTGAAAATCGAGATAAAGGTCAATACTACTTAATTGAAGCAATCAAGAAATTAGCGCTGGAGCGCGATGACCTGCATTTTATTTTTCTCGGTAAAGGGCCGGATGAGCAAAGCTATCGACAGCAGGCCAAAGAGTTAACCAATGTCACTTTTGAAGGCTTTGTCGATAATGTTGGCGATTATATTGCAGCGATGAATTTATTTGTCTTCCCCTCGCTGAACGAAGGGCTCGGCTCTATATTGTTAGATGTAATGAAATTAAAAGTACCGGTGATTGCCTCCAACACTGGCGGTATTCCCGATATAGTCAAAGATCAGCAAACTGGATTGTTAGTCGAGCCTAAAGATATCGATGGTATACAACAAAGCATTCAACTATTGTTAACTGATCAGACACTGGCTAGCCAGTTAAGTGAAGCGGCCTATTTGCATACTCTTAATTTTTCTCCGACATCCATGACTGATGCCTACCAAGCCCTTTATCAGGCTATCTATACTAAGTCTTTGCAAAATAAAACCTGACACTTGTACTATTTATAGATTGCCAATACTGCAATGAGCTAGCCCCTAAACGGCATTTTCAATACAACTATTTTTTGGATTTACCATGAGCCTCCCCGACATCAAGCATATCTCTTGCGTTATCATCGTTAAAAATGCTGGCCTGACCATCGAGAACACTTTAGCTTCATTAGTCAATTTTCAAGAAGTGATTTTGTATGACAACGGGTCGACTGATCAGACGATTGCCATTGCTCAGTCATTTTCGAATGTTAAGCTGGTCTACGGTGAATTTTTTGGCTTTGGTGAAACAAAGAACAAGGCCGCTACTTTCGCCACCCAGCCATGGATACTTTCGCTAGATGCCGATGAGACTCTGACAGCTGCCTTCATCCAGTCACTGCTAGCCATCCAGTTAGATGAACAGTGTGTTTATCAAATGCTGCGGACTAATTTCTATAGAGAGCAAGAAATCAAATACTGCTGGAAAAAAGAAAAAATTGTCCGCCTCTACCACCGACAAGTGACGGGTTTCAATGCCAATAAAGTTCATGAATTTGTTATTTCAGAGCATTTAAAAGTCTGCGAGCTATCAGGGTTAGTACACCATTACCCCTATCATGGAATTTCTGATTTTATGATAAAGAGCAACCGGTACTCTAGCTTATTTGCCGAGGAAAACCTCGGAAAAAAACACTCATCACCAGCCAAAGCACTGTTCAATGCCTGGTTCACCTTTATTAAAAAATATATTATCAAGCGGGGCTTCCTCGATGGCTCAGCGGGACTGATCATCTCATTTACCCACATGAGTACCAATTTTTTCAAATATATGAAATTGTACGAGGCGAACAAAGCGCTGGCCGCTAAAAAAAGCTCTGTTGATCAACCGTGAGCGAGAGAGCACCTGATAATGCTTTACAGAGGCGGCTATAAGCGCTCAGCCGCAGTCTCTATCTCTTTAATGAGCTGCAATACTTGTTCTCGCCAGTACTTTTTTTCATTCACTAAATGATGCTTAGCCCCTACCACCATATGCTGCTGACTATTGGGGAATTGCTGGCGAATAGCCTTTAGATTGTATCGCCAGTCAACAGTGTCATCATCGTCCCCTTGAATGATGGTGATCGGCACAGAAGGTCGCGGCTGAGATAAAAAGCTTTCTTGCCACTTGAGCATCGCCCCCACCCAACTTACTGGAATTTTAGCTCCGCTAAACGGGTCTTGCTCAGTGATAAAAATTAAGAACTCTCGATCGTGGCTATTAACGCTGCTGCCACGCGGAATATGCTGGAGAAAAGAGCTCAGTAGCCAGTACATGAACTTAACCCTTAAATATCGATGACTACGCAGCAGCGGAGCCAACAGCAGCCGCTGCCTAATTTGCTGAAAATTTTGCAGTTCAGGATTTAGCGCTTGTTCCATAATCACTGTTGCACCAGTGCTCTGTCCTATCAATCGCCAATTTTCAGCGGGTGCTATTGCGCCTTGCCTGGTTTTACCTTCCTCGACATTTTGCGTCCCAGCCAGATACTCTAAAACCTGTTCTAATTGCACTGCGTAGAGAGAGAAATCAGCAATGGCATACTGAGTTCCAGATGAGAGACCATGACCTATTTTGTCATAGATCAAAACGTCCCAACCTTGCGCCAATTGATCTTTAATCAAATGACCAAACAATCCGCTATGATCCATAAAGCCATGCACTATGATACAAGTGCCTTTTTTAGCTCTCAGTTGCTGCTGCTCTGCTGTATTTAAATGTTCACCGGAAGCACTATTCGTTGTAGGTTGGCTGAAATGTTGGTAAATCGTCTGTTGATGGCCCTGTGTCAGACAGCCAATAGCCACCTGATACTTATCTAGCAGTTCTGCTAACCCATAGAATTTATAATATTTTAGCCACTGCTCAGCCAATTGATCACCGCTATTGGTCTGCGGTAGGCCATCGAGTAAGCTTTTAACTGAAAAACTCATAAACTTGTCCTATATGGCGGTTTTTTTTACTGGTATCTTGCGCCAAATACCGCAATTATATAGCGAGACCTCTGCATAACTTACCGAAAGGGTATGATAACTGCGCTCGGTAATATCGCGTTAAAAACCGGCTCAACATGCTCATTTACACCAGCAATACCCACAAAGAAGGGCACACTGTACCCAAAGTGAGGGGCATACTAGCTCCGCTATCTCGCCGGTTTTTGCCTTTTCTACCTTTGCTCGCAACGTTACATAGAGGTCTCATAGTTTTAGACTGCTCATCGTGCTACTAATCTTCAGGATATTTATTTCATGAGAATCCCGCTAGTCCTGCTCTGCTATTTACTACTTGTTTCATCGACAGTCTTCGCAGAAGCGACTACTAATATTGCATTGCAAAGCGCCCAGCGTCAATTGCAACAATTAGACCCGAAAGATGAGGGGGATAAAGCGCTTAGAGAGATCTACCTGCAAGTGGTGGATACTTATTCACAAATTGATTCAATGCACTCGCAAATAAGCTCATTTAAAGCCAGTTTACAGTCGCTGCCGAAGAACATCAGCCAGCTAAAAAAACAACTTACTCAAGAGCTACCAACAAAAAACCTAGCGCCTATCAAAAGTCAGCCTCTACCGGCATTCGAACGAGATTTAACGCAGTTGCAAGCCTCTCAATTAGAACTGCAGCGCAATAGAGATAAAATTGAAAATGAAATTAACAGTTACGATCAAAAACCGATCCAGTTAAGACAAATCTTAACTGAGTTAAAGAAAACCACTGACGACCAGCAGAACAACTCTCCCACCAAAGCGCAAAGACTATTAAATGAAGCCCGGTTTTCTTTTAATAATTTACAGAGACAAGCGATCAATTTAGAGCTGCTGTTTATCCCACTACAAAGTAAATTCGATAGATTGAAGCTCAACTGGACCGAGGCCGAATTAAAAAGATTAAGTGCAAAAATTCGTTTATATCAAGATGAAATCCAGCGGCTGCGACAAGTTGCAGCCGATAAATTATTAACGGATACCGCACCTGCCAATCGGCAAAAAAACAACCCGCCAGCGATTACTTCTTTAATCGAAAAAAACAAGCAGCTCAGTGAAAAACTGCGCAGCATTGTCGCCAGTGCAACCACCACCATTACCCGATTACGAATTTTAGAGCAACAGTATTCTTTAATTCAACAAAGTTACAAAGTTATTCAACAGCAGCTATTACTCAGTGAAAATAGCTATGGTGTAGATTTGAGAAGGTTCAGCCAACGTTTTTCCACACCGCAAATCAGCAGTCGAACCAATACTCAAATCTCTAGAATCCGTCTAAATAATATAGAGCTAAACCAGCTTAAGCTGGATATGGCAGTTGCCCCACCCGATACAAGTGCCTGGACTACAGACTCGATTGAAGATTTGCAAGGCCTGCAAGCTAGCCACTTAGAGCTAATCGATAATTTACACAGCGCCTATAGTCGCGAACTGGATGGTCTCTCTAAAATACTCACCTTAGAATCACAAATCAAACAGCAATATAAGCAGGGCGAGCTACTGCTCACCGAGTATTTAATTTGGCTGCCCTCAGTGCCAGCAATCGATTTTTCATGGCCTCAACACCTGATAGACGGCACTCAAGAGCAACTAGCTAGAGGTGCAAAAAACTTTAATTCTCTACAAATAAAACCCTTTCAGCAGTGGGCGCGCTGGTTAGTCATCTACGTGATTATCAGCGCCTTGATGCTGCTGTTACTTAAATATCAATATCGGCACGAAAAAATTTGGTCGAGACAAGTCGGCAACGTTATCAACGACCGTTTTAGCCGCAGCGTTAGGCTGGTATTTTTAGCACCGATAGTCTGTTTGCCTCTGCCGTTATTGGTGTATTTGTTTTTGCATAAAATAGTCACTGGCATCAGTAGCGACACCCAGCAAATTAACGATATTTTTTGTCTCTCTCTATGGCTGTATCTAACCTTTATGTGCTGGTTGAGGCGTCCGTATGGATTACTGATAAGCCACTTAGATGTCCCTGAAGATTTTTGTGTCAAGTTGAAAAAAATATTCATGCCCTGCTATGTTTTAGCAACCCCTACCGTCTGGCTGCTAATCTATTTTGACCACACTCCCGCTCAAGATCTACACGCGGGCATCGTGCGCTTGTTATTTATGGTAACGGCGATCCTCGCCGGTTGTTTTTGGGGCGCCTTGTGGAAGGTCTCTCCCCATGTTAATCCGCACGAAAAAAAAATAAGTTGGTGGCAACAATCAAAGCTGTGGCTCATTTCTTTGATCGCAGTGCACTGCCTCTTAGTCATCGCCGGGTTGTTTGGTTATTTATTTGGCGGCTTGATTGTGATGTTTATTTTGCTCGCGGTCACTTTAGTATTATCGACGGTGTTTTTAATCTATCGCCTTGGAGTGCGCTGGCTATTAATTGCCGAGCGCCGAATTTCATTCGATAAAGCCAGGGCCAGGCGCAGCGAAATTTTAGCCGCAAGAGAAAAAAATGAAGAGATGCCGATTCTCGAAGAAAATTATCTAGGTCAAAAATCGGTCTCTGAGCAGGGATCAGTCATACTCAAAGCACTCTGTATCGGGTTGCTCTTTGTTGGCTTATACCTATTGGTAAAGAACTTTTTACCTTCACTAGATGTACTAGACAAAGTGATACTGTGGAGCAATGACGTCACTACCGCCAGTGGCGTCATCTCTGAAAGTGTCAGCTTGCGAAGCGTCATTACTAGCTTCTTTGTCATCGGCTTAACCATACTAGCGGCGTACAACCTACCCGGCTTGTTTGAATTGCTGATCTTGCGGCATATTAATTTAACCCCGGGCACCTGCTATGCCATCACCACCATTACCCGCTACTTGCTGATACTCATCTGCTTTCTGGCAGCCAGTAGCCAAATTGGCGTAGAGTGGGCCAAGCTGCAATGGCTAATTGCCGCCATGGGTGTCGGCTTGGGCTTTGGTTTACAAGAAATTGTCGCCAATTTTGTCTCAGGTATTATTATTCTCTTCGAGAAACCGGTCCGCATCGGCGACACCGTAACGATTAGTGGACTTACCGGCACAGTCACCAAAATAAAAATTCGCGCCACGACGATTGTTGATTGGGATAGAAAAGAAGTGATCATCCCCAATAAAACCTTTATCACCGATCAGTTAATCAACTGGTCACTGTCCGACGCCATTACCCGATTAATTTTAAAAGAGGGGGTTGCGCACGGTTCAGATACTCAGCTAATCCACAAGCTGATCAAAGAAATCAGCCATGCAAATCCGCGGGTGCTTGCCAGCCCAGCGCCTGAAGTGATTTTCATGGCCTTAGGTCATAGCACTTTAGATTTTGAACTCCGCTATTTTGTCGATAACGTCGGCAATCGAAACTCATCTATCAACGAATTGAACCAACAGATAGATCAGCTATTTAAAGAGCGCGGTATCACCATTGCCCTACCGCAAATGGATGTACATTTGCATCCAGCTAGGCCGTTGAAAAAACAGTAAAGAGTACCTACAAGAGGTGGCAGCAATGACCAATCTCTGACCTCTTTGGCAAAGCTAACAGTCAGATTAACTATGCGACCAAAGTGTAATATGCAAAAATGGAAATTATTTTCATTTTTGCTATTATGACTAATAATTTCAATTAATTTAGGTAATCTCATGAGTCTTCACACAAACATTGGTAGTCTAAAAGTATCGACCGAGCTATATAACTTCATCAATACCGAAGCCATCCCTGGCACCGGCTTAGAAATTGATAAATTTTGGCGCGAATGTGAACAACTCATCGATGATTTAATGCCTAAAAATGCAGCGCTACTTGAAAAAAGAGTGCAGATTCAAGCGCAAATTGATCAGTGGCATATAGCCAATCGGGATAGCGGTTTTGATTTCAAAGCCTACAAATGTTTTTTGCAAGACATTGACTACCTGCTACCAGAAGGTGCTGATTTTTCTATCAGCTCAACTAATGTCGATCCCGAAATGACAATTTCCGCCGGCCCGCAATTAGTGGTTCCGGTGATGAATGCTCGCTTCGCCCTGAATGCCGTCAATGCGCGCTGGGGAAGTTTGTACGATGCACTATACGGCACCGACGTGATAGATGATCAAGACGATTGCGCAGCGGGTAGCGAATACAACCCACGCAGAGGGCAAAAGACCATCGCTTATGCCAGAGCTTTCCTCGATCAAGCTCTGCCATTAACGCAAGGCAGCCACAAAGAGGCGCTCAGCTACCGCATTGTCGACCGGCAGCTCTTAGTCGAACTTAAAGAGCAAACTGCCACGCTGAAAAATCCGGCACAGTTGATCGCCTACAACGGTGACCCCAGCGCCCCTAGCGGGATTTTATGTCGCCAGCACGGACTACATTTCGAAATACAGATAGACGCAGAGAATTTTATCGGCAAAACAGATGCGGCGAGCATTAAGGATATTTTAATCGAATCGGCCCTATCCACCATTATGGACTGCGAAGATTCAGTTGCAGCGGTGGATGGCGCAGATAAAGTGACTATCTATCGCAATTGGCTGGGGCTGATGAAAGGCAATTTGACCGAGCAAATCACTAAAAACGGTCACACTTTTACTCGATCAATGAACCCGGACCGCACTTATACTGATCTTGACCAGCAGCGCATCAGCCTCAAAGGGCGCAGCTTACTGTTCGTCCGCAACGTCGGCCACTTGATGACCAATCCTGCCATTTTAAATCGCGATGACCAGGAAGTACCAGAGGGAATAATGGATGCCATCTTTACCTCTTTGATGTCCATCCACGATTTAAATGGCAGCTCGGCACTACAAAACTCCAGCACTGGCTCGATGTACATCGTCAAACCAAAAATGCATGGCCCCGAAGAAGTCGCTTTTTCCGATCTGCTTTTTAGCCGTGTCGAAGCATTATTATGCCTGCCGCGCTACACTATCAAAATGGGGATTATGGACGAGGAGCGACGCACCACCGTCAACTTAAAAGAGTGCATACGCGCGGCCAAAGAGCGAGTTGCTTTTATCAACACCGGCTTCCTCGACAGAACTGGAGATGAAATACATACCTCGATGGAAGCGGGGCCGATGATCCGCAAAAACCAGATGAAGACCCAGCGTTGGATTGCCGCATATGAAGATTGGAATGTCGACACTGGCCTGTTGTGTGGCCTATCTGGCAAAGCGCAAATAGGTAAAGGTATGTGGGCAATTCCCGATCAAATGGCGAATATGATGGAGACTAAGATTGGCCACCCTCGCGCAGGGGCGAACACTGCCTGGGTTCCCTCCCCCACAGCCGCCACCTTGCATGCTTTACACTACCACCAAGTAGACGTTTTCGCCGAGCAAGAAATCATCAAGCAGCGCCCACGCGCCAATGTTGACGATATTCTAAACATTCCGCTTGAAGCCAATCCAAGCTGGAGTGCAGAGGATATACAGCAAGAGCTGGACAATAACTGCCAGAGCTTACTCGGCTATGTTGTCCGCTGGGTCGATGCGGGTATTGGCTGCTCAAAAGTGCCGGACATTAACAATGTCGGCTTAATGGAAGACCGAGCAACCTTGCGCATCTCATCTCAGCATATGGCCAACTGGTTACATCATGGCATTTGCTCCAAAGAGCAAGTGCTAGCCACATTAAAGAAAATGGCCAAAGTAGTCGATCGGCAAAATAGTGCGGATCCCAGCTATCAGGCGATGGCCGATAACTTTGCAACCGGGATTGCCTTTAACGCCGCCTGCGAGTTAGTGTTCGATGGTTGCGCGCAGCCAAGTGGCTACACTGAACCGGTTTTACACCGCAGCCGACTGGCCTTAAAAGCGGCCAGCTAATCGATATTCGACAAAGCTTCCATAAGTAACTTGGTTTCAGCGATTAACACATTAGGGTATTGCCGATAGTCGAAATACGGACTAAATATACACAGCCCTAATGTTTTATCCTGCCGATAAAACAGCGATTGACCGGCGGTTGCCAACAGCGGCTCAGTGTCGCTCTGGTAGATACTGGCGAATCGCTGCCAACAGCGCTTGCCAGAAAAAACATGCACATTAGCCACAGTGTTCACTTGCTCGGTAAAGCAAATTTGCTCTTGGTGCTGCAGTAAATGCTGATCCCGATACACTCGCCAATCATCAGAGCTGCACAATTTTGCAAAGATGGTCAAAATTTTGCGCCAGTGGTTACCGTTTAAGGCGATCAGCTCCGGCACAGCCACTCTCGATTGCTGCCATTCAGGCTGATTATCCAGATAGAGCACTATCTTCGGTTGGCTACTGCCAATAAAATCTAACAAATTTTCTATCCTCCTCAAGGCAATCTCATTAAGTTGCTGGTTTTTGCACGACTGACAGCCAAGATCTGCTAAAATGCGCTCACATTTTATCTTGTACTATCCTCTTTCAAGCCTTGAATCAGGATTATAACCCACGGTAGCAACATGAACATACAGAGCTTTTCTGACCTCCCATTAACTGACACCATTTTGGCTGATTTAAAATCATTAGGGTACGTCAAACCAACGCCGATCCAATCACAGGCCTTACCAGCAGTGTTTGAAGGACGCGATATACAGGCGAAAGCTGAAACTGGCAGTGGTAAAACCGCCGCCTTCGGCATTCCTATCGTGGATAGAATTGATTTAGACTTGCAACAGCCGCAAGCATTAATTATCGCCCCCACCCGGGAACTCTGCAATCAAATCACCAGCGCCATTCGTAACTTCGGTCGCTCTAAATCCAACTTGCGAGTGCTGACCTTATGTGGCGGTACTGCCAAACACCCGCAGCGCGATAGCTTAAAACAAGGCGTGCACATCATTGTCGGTACCCCCGGGCGCTTAATCGATCATTTGCAAGGCGAGTACTTAGACTTATCGGCGATGCAAACCGTGGTCTTAGATGAGGCAGATAGAATGCTCGACATGGGCTTCGCACCACAAATTGGTGATATTGTTAGCCACTTCCCAGTGCAACATCAAACCTTGCTGTTTTCAGCGACTTTTAATCAGCAGGCGCGCGAGCTCGCCAATGCAATTACAGACGAGCCGATCTTCATAGAAGTTGAACCTGAGCAAACCACTGAGAATCTCAAGCAAAAGCTCTGTCTTTGTACTAACGAAAATCGCAATCAGACTATTCACAACTTGTTAATTCAAAATGAATTTAGCTCCTGCATCATCTTTTGTAATACCAAAAAAGTCTGCCACCAGCTACGCATCTATCTGCGTAACATGGGCCACGCAGCTCTGACCTTACACGGTGATTTAGAGCAAAACGAGCGCGAGGACATCCTCGTGCAGTTTGCGCATAATAGCGCCACTATCCTGATAGCCACGGACGTTGCCGCCCGGGGATTAGATATAGAGGCGGTACCAGGCGTCATTAATTACGACGTACCGACCGACCCCGCCACTTATATCCATCGCATTGGTCGAACCGCTCGCGCCGGTCAAACAGGTGTATCCATCACCATGTGCTCAAATCAAGAGACGCATCGTTGGGAGCGGATTTTAGAGCTACAGGAAACCCAGGTTGCTCCGATCATCAGCCGTGACCCCCAAGGTAAAACGCCAATCTTTGCCCCCTACAAGACTTTATGTATATTAGGTGGTCGCAAGCAAAAACTGCGCGCCGGAGACTTACTCGGAGCCCTGACCAAAGACGAACAGCTGAGCCGCGATCACATCGGAAAAATTGATGTTATGCAAACGGTTAGCTATGTCGCCATTCTTAACTCGTACGCCAAAGCGGCGCTGAACCAGCTCCAGAGCGGTCGTATTAAAGGTAAAAAATACCGTGTTAAACTATTGAACTAATCCAGACAATTGCTGCTCTATAGCTTAATTTTCCCCTGTTAAAAATTGCTGATACACTGAACTGGCTTTTCCTACAAAGCCAGCTCATAGCCTGCAGAATGAGCGGTGTTATCACCGGACAACAAGGAGTGTAATATAATGTCAGAAATAATGAATGGCACCGTTAAATGGTTCAACGATGATAAAGGCTACGGTTTCATTACAAGAGAGGAAGGCGCCGACCTTTTTGTACACTTTCGCTCAATTGTTGGCGATGGCCGCAAAACTCTCACCGAGGGCCAAGCGGTCACTTTTGTGGAAATAATCGGTCAAAAAGGAGCACAGGCGGATCAAGTAACGCCCGTGTAACCGAGTCTAAATTGGTACAGGCGACACAGCGCTTTTTTACAGCTCGGAATAGGGCTTAGCCAGTTCTGTGGCCAACACCTCAAAGACCCTGCGCACCCGACTGCTATTGAGCAGTTCACGATGACTGGTCAGCCATATCGGAAAGCTAATCGACTTAAAGTCGGGCAGCACTTGTTGCACCTTAGGCTCTGCATCGCCGATGTCTTCGGGCATGATTCCGATCCCTAAACCTTGTTTAACCAACTCCCAGTGCACACTAAAATTTTCACTGAGCAGCGGGAAATTATCTTCCGTTAAGTTCAAACCCCTTTCCCTGAGACCTTTCAATAGCTGACCCGAACCATCAAAACTGATAAAGGTTGCGCGGCTTAAATCTTCGCGACAAGCTAACTTATCGATACTATTTAAGTAGCCTGCGGTGGCATATAGCTTAGCTTCGACCTCTTTTATTTTACGGGCGATTAGCTCGGGCTGAGTCGGGCGAAAATTGCGTATCGCAATATCTGCTTCACGCCTCATTAAGTCACTTACCTGACTAGAGGCAATAATTTCAATATTTATTTTTGGCTCTAATACTCGCAATTTAGCAATGATTTTGGGCAGCCAAAACATTGCATAAACCTCACTGGCACTGATACAAACACTACCTTCCAGTTGTTGTGACTGACCGCTGGCCAACAGCGAGAATTTGCAGGCCGCCTCCCCCATTAACCGCACTTGTTCTACCAGTTCTAGACCACTAGGGGTAATAGTTAAACCCAGATCAACTCGCTCAAAAAGCACCACCCCCAACTCTTTTTCTAAGGCGCTAACTTGACGACTCAAAGTGGGCTGACTCATACCTAAAGCCCGTGCAGCAGCAGACAAGGATCCCTCCTCTACGGTCACCAGAAAAGCCCGAGCCCGATTCCAATCAAATTTTACCGCCTGCCAATCCATTTCAATACCTATACATTTATGCATATTATTTATGCGTTTTTAGCCAATTACTATTCTTTTATGCATATTATAAACTACTACTCTAATCCATTATTTACTACCTAAATCCGTGCTTTCAGAGAGGATGCAGAGTTTATGCTAAGCGCCGCGTGGAAATCACTGATTCAGGTACTAGATATTAATTGAGGTATGAACAGTGACAGTTCTTGTGGTTGGCGCCAGTGGCGCGACGGGGCGGCTAGTGGTCGAACAACTTTTAAAAAGCGGCAAGAGGTTAAAGATTATGGTTAGAAACAACAGTAACCTCAGTACATATGCCTGGACACACCCCCAGCTAACCCTAATTAACGCCAGCGTACTCGCGCTAAGTGACAATCAGTTAACCGATTTAGTCAAAGATTGCAGCGCGGTGATCAGCTGTTTGGGCCACAATTTAACTCTTCACGGCATGTTCGCAGCACCGCGCGCTTTAGTGACTGACGCAACGGCAAAACTGTGCCGTGCGATCATCCGCAATCAGCGCGAGACTAAGGTAAAGTTTATTCTGATGAACAGTAGTGGGGTGCGTAATCAACAACTCAATGAACAAGTATCTAACGCAGAGAAGGCCGTCCTTTTTACACTGCGACATTTACTGCCTCCACATCGAGATAATGAACAGGCGGCCGCCTATTTAAACTCTCAGATCGGCGCCAATCACCCACTGGTTGAGTGGGTCTGCGTACGACCAGATAGCTTGATAAATCAGCCTCTAAGAAGTCACTACAGCTTACACCCTTCACCGCTTAGAAGTGCCATATTTGATGCCGGTAGTAGTAGCAGAATAAATGTAGCCTGCTTTATGCGAGACTTGATTTGCGAAGACCGCCTCTGGCATGAGTGGCGGGGGAAAATGCCAATTTTATACGACAACCAACAATAAATTAGCGCCTCTTAGCAAGTGCGCCAACACGGCCAAGTATTTACCACTTGGCTCGCTCCTGTGTCCTTTAAGAGTTAATTACACACTTCCACCCGCCTATGAGGATCTCATCCAACCGAATTTTTCGCTCTACGTTCGTCTCTTAGAGCCTAATCTCCAGCCCTTAATTCCTCCCACCAAGTTCTTTACTGATCTCTTTCGAGGTTTTAACGAGCGCCTCAACCAAACGCTGCTGAATTTCTGGCTTTCGCATAGTGGCTTCGGGCCCAGACACATTGATTGCCGCTACAACTTCTCCAGTGTAATTAAGCACTGGAACGGCGATGGCTGTGGAGTAGTCTGAGGAATTCATATTCCAGCCACGGCTACGCTCACTCTCACAAAGCGCAATTAGGTCCGGTAATGTCTGCGGGGCGGGAATAGGATAGTCATCTAGTCTTTTTCCCTGGTAGAGAACTTCTAATTCGTCAGCTGTCATCCGTGACAATAGCGCCCGCCCCATAGCCGTAGAGTGACAAGCCAAGCGTGTTCCAACTGGCACATTTACCGATAGCAACTGCAATGCCAATGCTCGAAAAACGTATAGATTTTCGCTACCTTCGCGAATCGCTAAGTGACTTGAAAGAGAAGTACTATCGCGTAGCCGCGTGATATGTGACGCTGCGACTTCTACCGTTTCTCGACTGGCTAGGTAGCTAAAACCACTAGAAAGTACTTTGGATCCGAGCTCGTAGGTATTAGTACTTATTTTGTTCAAAAAACCCATGTGAGTCAGTGTTTGGATGATCCGATACAAGGAGCTAGAACTTACGCCAAAAGCCTGCGCTATTTCCGCCTGACTGAGACTGCGCGTATTGCAGTTAAACATTTCGAGGATCTGTAGTCCTTTTTGTAACGCGGGAACTGTATAATCTTTATCTGACACCTTTTTCACCTTCTATCAAACGGCAAACAGACCCTGATGGGCCTGTCGCCTACAGTTTATTCAACACATTAATCGGTGAAATTTAAACATTACTGATTAATACCTTACCCAGATTTCCCCGTCGATGGTTACGTAATAATATCGCAATCACCACTGTACCTGCCACAGCGATTACCCAAGGGTTATTACCGACTAATAATATCCCGGCCACTGCGAGGAAACGTTTTTCTATTTTATACAGCGGCGCGTTAAAGTAACCTATGTATGCCGCTGACAATGCGACAATACAAATAATACCACTGACCATCGCCAGCACAAATTCAACCGTATCGAAGTTCAGGAACAATAAACTGGGCGCATAAATAAACATGAATGGAACCAATGCCTTACCCATTGATAGCCGGAAAGCGGTCACTCCTGTACGCAT
Organism: Oceanospirillales bacterium; assembly: GCA_029027825.1. Lineage (GTDB taxonomy): Bacteria > Pseudomonadota > Gammaproteobacteria > Pseudomonadales > Balneatricaceae > Rs1. The sequence continues at coordinate 3,977,571 of CP093399.1, forward strand.
CGGGTCAGAGCCCGCTATCCCCGCCCCCGCATAGGCCGCTAATGCCACAGGCGGAGTGACGTCAGCTAGCACCCCGTAGTAGAAAATAAAGAAATGCGAAGCTAATATCGCAATGCCGAAATCATCCAGAGCAGGCGCAACAATCGAAGCTAATATAATGTAAGTGGGTGTCGTTGGTATACCAGCTCCCATTAGAATACATGCGAGTGCGACCAGTATTAATGCAAAAAACAAAATAACACTATTCTGCGCAAACAGATCAAAGGGAATCAGAGGGGTCAGCCACTGGCCGAAATCTGTCGCCAAACCGACAATCGCTCCTGAGAACTTAAAACCGAGCCCGGTCAAAGTGGTCACACCTAACAAAAACCCGACACAGGCACAAGCTGCGGTGATCGCGATGGACTGCTTGGCACCCTCTTCCAGACTGACAATCAGCCGCTTCGGTGTCAGTACACTTTCGCTATCTAGCTTAGCAAAGCCTAATGGCTTGAGTAGTAGCGGAATATAAGAGCAGACCACTGTTAAAATTATTCCCCAAAAAGCGGCCATGAAAGGCGTGTATTGCATCAAGAGCATTGCAACCATAACGATCAATGGAATAGTCTGATGCCAGTGGCGGCTCATAATATCACCAAAGCGCGGAATTTCTGCCTCTGGCATCCCCTTAAGCCCTAAGCGACGCGCTTCAAAATGTACCATGCACAAAGTCGCCAAATAGTGAAAAGCAGCGGGGATAATGGCCACTAAGATCAGTTCATTGTAAGGAATGCCCAGCATTTCAGACATGACGAAAGCCGACGCCCCCATAATAGGTGGAGTAACTTGCCCCCCACAAGAGGCGGCAGCTTCAGTAGCCGCTGCAAATCGACCACTAAACCCGTAACGCTTCATCATCGGTATAGTGAAAGCACCCGTCGTCACAGTATTGGCGACCGGGGATCCTGAAATCATTCCAAAAAATCCAGATGATACCACTGATACTTTAGCGGGACCGCCCACATAACGGCCAGATATTACAGTCGCCAACTCGATAAACAACTGCCCTAAACCCGACGCTTGGGCCAACACTCCGAACAGTACGAAATGAAACACATAAGTGGCAACTACCCCTATAGCAATGCCATATATTCCTTCAGTTCCTAAATATAAATGCTCGACTAAGCGAATAATATCGTAACCACGATGAGCGAGAATCCCTGGAAGATAAGGACCCAATATAGCGTAAAGCAGAGAGACGACTCCAATAATGGCCAGTGACTCTCCCATGGTACGACGTGCCGCTTCAAGCACCAGTAAGACCGCCACCCCACCCATAAGATAGTCGAGAGATTGTGGAAAGCCGATGTTGGTAATAAAGATATCGTCGAAATAAAACACCAAATATCCGGAAAATGCGACCCCTATAACAGCTATTGGCCAATCCAGCCAACCAGGGCTGTTGCCTCTTCCACCTAGAAAAGAGAGAGGCAGGGCCGAAAGAGCCATCATTGCTGCAAAAGCATAGATAGAGACACTTAATACTGTCGGTATTTGCCCTGCAAGTGCAGTGGCCAGTTGATTAGCTAATAAAATATAAAAAGCGCCGTAAGCTAGCCCTAAGGCGATGCCCAACTTATGATTTTTAGCCGGTCGACGTGGAAATACTAAGAACAACAAACCCATAATAAAGGACATATGCACTGTGCGATGGGATATTTCATTGAGCAGACCAAATCCCGCTGTGTAAATATGAAACACACTCAAAGTGACACAACTGATAGTGACGAATAATTTTAGCGCCCCTGTTAAGTTGCGAAAATTACTTTCGCTGTCGTACTTTTTTATTAGTTGCTCTTGCGTTTTTTGCGATACACCTGCTGCGGGTTGTTCCATCTCAGGTCCATTAGATTCTGGTTGTCTATTCATTGTTTTCACTTTTATGGGCAGTGCTCTATAGGTTTAATATAAATTCCGGTATCGGGCCACTGATTCAGATTTAGCACCTGTTTTCCAGTATAGAGTCTATTTTTAAAACGACGGTCGGTGCGCACAATCAAGTGCTTTATAGGGCGTTCTAAATGCAGGATAAAAAGCCCATCTTTGTGTTCAAAAGCTGTCGCATCAGGCTCATCTACCAGTGAAGGCAGACCTTGCCCATGAGCGCTAAAACGCTCTTCAGTTTGCATTATTTGCTCACCATGCAACACGTAGCTATCGAACACTTGCGTCAGTGACACAGAGTGTATAAAAGACAGCTCAAAGCGGCTGTCTTTTAGCTCAATGCAGGTAAGCTGCATATCACTACGAGACTGCTGCAACTGCAGAGCCACAGCATGTACCTGGAAAGTCATCAGCATTACAGCGATGACTCCCAGTATTTTAGCCGCTCTATTTAATAAGGCCTTTTTCACGATAATAACGCTCAGCACCTGGATGTAGAGGGATAGATACGGATTCAAGCGCCGTCTTAAGGCTAATTTCTTTACCTTTAACGTGCACTTTAGCCAGTGTCTCAACATTTTCATACAGAGCTTTAGTCACTGCATAGGCAATATCATCCGGCACGTCAGCATGCGTTGCCCAAATGGCACGTACTGCAAGTGTCTCAATGTCTTTATCTATACCTTTGTAAGTGCCTGCAGGCAAAATGGTGCTGGCATAATATGGCTGGCTCTTTTGCAATTTTTTAATTGGCTCGCCACTCAGAGGAATAATGCTAATCTGATGTCCGTTGGATAACTCGACAATAGAAGCAGTCGGTGAACCAGCGGTGATCAACGAAGCCGCTAAATTACCGTCTTTAATCTTCTCTGCAGACTGTGAAAAAGAAGAGTAATCTTCTTTGATATCCTCACGAGTCATGCCATGAGCGGCCAATAAATCACCGAGTAATTGCCACTGTCCTGATCCTGGTGAACCAGAACTGATACTACGACCTTTTAAATCGGCGAAGGTTTTGATACCAGGCTGCGCAATCAACTGCACTGTTTCAGGGTAAAGAGCGCCCAGAGCTCGCAGGTTTTTAACAGCTTTGCCTTTAAATTGATTGATTCCATTATATGCGGCGTTAAGCACATCGGCTGCGACGAAGGCTGACTCGATAGCCCCGCGGCCTAATAATGCTGCGTTGGCAACCGACGCGTTGCCCGTTTCTGCAGTTGCTGAAAGTTTTTTTCCTTCCAACTCAGAATTGTTGGAGATAACTTGCGCTAACATACCTCCCAATGGATAGTAAGTGCCGCCCGTTCCGCCCGTCGCTATACCAAAGAATACACGTTCTTGAGCATTAATTGCCGCGCCACTTAACCCCGCGGTTAAAACAGCAGTGACGAGAAGGGTTTTAATTGTTTTCTTCATTTTTTCATTCCTTCGTTTGGTTTATTAAAATTATGTTATTTCACTATCGGATCGAAATTATTTTTTTGTAGTAACTGTGCAGCTAAGATCGCTGCGGTGCGTGCGGTCACTTGTTGTTGATCATAATTAGGGTTTAACTCACTAATTTCGACAAGAGGTAAACCATAGCGGCAATTTTCAGCACATGCAGATACGATACTTATTAGAGTTTCGATTAACTGCAAGGACACCCCGCGAGATGCGGGCGCACTGACACCGGGTGCTTGATAATGTGGCAGTACGTCCATGTCTATGGTCAGATATAAAGCGTCACAATTGTGACAAAATTTTTGCAGCACATTGTTAATTTGTGGCGGTGGCAACTGGTTTAGCTCAGTATCTGTGTAATATTGTACTGACCATTGATTGGCACGTTTAAACAGTGCTTCTGTGTTGGATTCTTTGGCGACACCCAGACAAAAATAATGGAAGCTGTCTGCACCTACCAGCTCTTGTATTTGATAAAAAGGAGTACCTGAAGAAGGACCGCGATCATCGGGGCAGCGTAAATCAAAGTGAGCGTCCAAGTTTATAATGCCAATTTTACTGCCTGTTGGCAGCGCTCTACGTAAGCCACAAAAACTTGCGTAAGCGGTTTCATGCCCACCGCCTACAACTAACAGCCGACTCACCTTAGTGAGAGCAGCGCCAACTTGCAAGGCAAGTAGCGCCTGCCCAGCTTCCATGTCTGAGTCAGAGACTTTAACATCGCCAAAGTCAATAATCTGTTGATCGCCATTATGCCAAGCTAAATTTTTGAGCTGATTACGAAGCGCCTCCGGACCTTGCGCAGCCCCAATTCGACCATTATTACGCTCGACTCCTGCATCACAACAGAAACCCAGCAAACCGGAATAATCAGCCCTTGCCGATAACTTAGAATCGGGCAAAATCACTTGATGATGCCAGCGTAACACCGCAGACAATATATCTTGATCATGACGACCTTCCCAACTTTTAGCGACTACAGTACTAGCCATTATCCCTCCACACATAAAACTTAAAATAAATTAGCATAAACATATAAACACTTAAATGAGATTAAAACAAGATTAAATATCATCATGTATACGCATGTAAACTATTATTTTATATATGAATATTTCTCTAAAAAATTATAAAATAAAATTCTAGTATCAACAACTAAATATTCGCTTTTATAATTAGAAATCTCTAATAATTAGCCGATGAATTGTAGAAGAAACTACATCGTATTTAATACGATGAGACCTCTGCATAACGTTGAGAGAGAAGGTAAGGAAAAAACCGGAGAGATAGAGGAGTTGGCTGGTGTAAATGAGCATATGAGCCAGTTTTTAAACGCCGTATTACCGAGCATAGTTATCATAATGCAGAGGTCTCACGATACTGTTAAGGGAGTTGCCCCTTCGTACTGCCACCATGTTTAGTTACCAGTCTATTCACGAAGCGATGCGATAGAAAACCAGCAGACCACCGAAGATTAAATAGCGAAGTGGCTGCCCTTATATTTTATTATAACCCTACATACCCTACTGCTATTGAACAATTCGCAGCATACCAAAAAGTTCAGGGCCTTAAATTCGGGCAGCACCTACCGCACTTCAGGCTCTTCATCGCCGCTACTTTCATACATTATCACTAAACCTTGTTTTAATGAGCTATCTCACAAATGCAAAAATTGCAGCAACAAAAATCAGCAAACTACTTAATTCCTGATTACCCATGAGACTCAGCCGACTGTATAAGAAACTATTTTTTCAGCATTATCATCAATTGGTTACGATGAATTATAAGATGTAGCAGTATGCAGGGTAATTATCTTACGAAAGCGTTTTCTGCTATACCTATTGCCAATACTAGGGTTCGAGGGGCTTGGCCTAACCATAGCTGAAAGTGGTGGATAATCAGGTAATCTTTTAAGTCCCTTCTCTGTGACCTCTGTGGTAAAACTAATCTTTTAAAGTCTTTTTCACCACCGAGATCCACAGACACTACGCTCCACAGAGAAAACCCTAACAGACTAGAAAGACCAAAGACTTAGTAAGACCAACAACCAAAACCCTAAGGGATTTTTTCACCACAGAGGTCACAGAGGCGCTTCGCTGCACAGAGAAAACCTTAAAATCAAGAAATTTAGAAAGACAACAATCTCCTAGGTCTTAATCTTTCCTGATTACCCATGAGACTCAGCCTACTTTCTAAGAAACTATGTTTTAAGTATTATAATAAATTGGTTACGATGAATTATAAGATGTAGCAGTATGCAGGGTAATTATCTTACGAAAGCGTTTTCTGCTATACCTATCGCCAATACTAGGGTTTGAGGGGCTTGGCCTAACCATAGCTGAAAGTGGTGGGTAATCAGGACTTAATTTACCTATAATAAAATTAATAAACTAAAATTTCGTCGCCATTCACGCAAGCTTATATAAGCCAGGTTGGCATTTGTTCATATTTAGAACTTAATGGCCTAACTAACACATTTAGTGGTTTAAGCTATAGATATAGATCAATATTCAAGATAGTATCGTTAAGTCTAGGCTCAATCATATTATAACATTATGAATTATAGGGTTTTTGATTGAAAACGACAGTAAATGAAGACAGGTTTGAAAAACCTTCAAGTATCATTCCTAAAATACTGCTTATCGATGACATGCAGCTAAACCTGATCGCAGTCGAGGCTTTATTAAAGCCCTTACAAGCTGAAGTTATCACTGCGATTAATGGTAATTTAGGACTGGCTAAAGCTCTGCAACACGATGATATCGCACTGATTTTGCTCGATGTCAACATGCCGGAGATGGACGGCTTTGAAGTTGCTAGGCTCCTCAATGATATCCAAGAAACAACCAACATCCCGATTATATTCCTCACCGCATCGCAACCTAACGAGCAACATCAGTTGCAGGCTTATAAAAATGGTGCGGTAGACTACATATTAAAACCTCTCAACCCCGATATATTAATTTCTAAGGTTAAAATTTTTATCAATATTTGGACCATGCATTTTAACATGGAACAAGAAGTTGCCCGTCGTATCACCGCCGAGCGTGAAATAGCACATCTCGCCATGCACGACCCTTTAACTCAATTACCAAATCGCTGGCATATTCATGAAAGCATGACCCAGGCTATCAGCCGCGCTAAAAGACAAGGTGATAAATTGGCGGTTTTGTTTCTTGATTTAGATTGCTTCAAAAAAATCAATGACGAGCTGGGACACGTTGCCGGTGATTTATTCCTAAAAGAGCTGGCTGGCCGCTTTAAACGTAATATTCGCAGCTTCGACTTAATCGCCAGGTACGGCGGTGATGAGTTCATTATTGTGCTAACCGAGATCGGTGACACCCTCAGTTTAACCAGTAAATTAACGCAACTCACTGAGGCTGCTGCAAAATCTATCTACTGGCATGGCAATGAAATGCAAGCTGGAGTCAGCATTGGTGTATCCCTCTATCCAGAGCATGGTGTAGATAGCAGCTCGCTAATACACTGCGCCGATAATGCGATGTACCAAGCTAAGCAAGCGGGCCGTAATACCTACCGTTTTTATACCCAATCTTTAAACGACGCCCTGCAACGTAAAATTCTGCTGGAGACTCATCTGCGTAAAGCACTAGAGCTTGATGAACTAGAAGTTTATTATCAGCCAATAGTAGATACTAATACTGGCGAGATAATCGGTGCGGAAGCACTCTTGCGATGGTTCAACAAAAAACTCGGCACTATTGCTCCAGACGAATTTATTAAAATTGCGGAAAATATCGGCATTATTCATGAGTTGGGACTCTGGGTATTAGCAGAAGCGGTGAAAGTCATGCAATTACATCCTAAACTCAGCATAGCGATTAATGTATCCGCCTTACAATTTAACAACGATAAACTGATCGATGCCATTCAACACTATCTTGCTGAGGGGGTGATTCAAGCTAGGCAGATCGTCGTGGAAATTACCGAGGGTATATTTCTAGAAAATACCAACGAAGTACAACAGCGTTTAGAGAGCATCAAAAATAAAGGAGTGCTGTTGTCTATAGATGATTTTGGCACTGGCTACTCCGCGTTAAGTTATCTAAAGCGCTGCCCAGTTAACTTGCTTAAGATAGACCGATCTTTTGTGATCGGCGTTCCCGACGACCGAGAAAACGCAACTTTGATCAAAGGCATTATAGCCATGGCGCATGCACTGGGCATGCAAGTGGTCGCGGAAGGTGTGGAAACGGTCGAGCAGTGGCAGTTTTTACGCCAACTTAACTGCGACACTGCTCAGGGCTACTATTTTTCACAGGCTTTAGCTATTGCACCATTTAATGATTATTTGAAGAACTCCTCTAGTGCGCCTGTCAGTCTGTAATTACAGGAGTATTGCCATCCTAATCGCCTCCTCCACCGAGTAAATTCATGTCTATCAAACGCCTAATCACCTCTATTTTTATCGTAATGATACTATTTTGTCTGCTACTAGCCAGCTTAGTTTTCAAGCTGCAAGCCAACCAGCAAAAGCTGCAACAAAGCCACATAAACCGCTATCAATCCTATTTACTCGCCGATGAATTGCGCCAGAGCTCCGATGATCTCACCCGTTTTGTGCGTAGCTACGCAGTGAGTGGCGAACCACGATTTAAGCAGTACTACATGGATGTTTTAGCTATTCGCAATGGTGAAAAAGCGCGCCCTCTGCAGTACCACCGAATTTATTGGGACTTATTGATTGGTGATGGCATTAAGCCGCGCGCCAATGGCTCAGCAAAATCACTGCTATCGCTAATGATGGACGCAGGATTTTCCGAACCAGAATTACAGATGCTGGAGACTTCTAAGCGCAAGTCAGACACCTTAGTGCTGACTGAATTAAACGCCATCAAAACATTAAAGGAACACCAATTCGAGATTAATAATCCACTATATTCTACAACTATTTCGAAGAACAAAACGGTTTTAGACGATCTATTTAATAGCCGATATCATCAGCAAAAAGCGCAAATAATGCGTCCCGTTGATGACTTTTTCGATTTGCTCGACTCGCGAACCAAAAGCCAAGTAACCCGTTTTACGCAAATAGATAACGACATTTTCGAACAGCTGATAGCACTGACCCTCTTTATCTTCATCTTTTCGATTCTACTCTGCCTGGCACTGCTCAAATATGTACTTAGACCACTGGGCGGTGAGCCCGCTATGATGAATCAAATTGCCCTCAATATCGCTACAGGAAAATTAGATATACCCTTTAACGATACTGCTATAGGGGTCTATAAATCACTTAAAGAGATGACCTTAAACTTAAAACAGCACAGCACTGAGCGAGAAAATCATGCCTGGCTGCAACAGGGGCAAGTATCTATTGATCAAGTGTTACGCAAGGAACAAGAAGAAGCTAAGCTTTCAGAGCTAGTATTGACCACCCTCGCTAGATATGTCAGAGCTTCGGTCGGCAGCCTCTATGTGTGGCGGGACAATATCTCGGATAACGGCGAGGGCGCCCTGCAAAGAAGCGCAGTCTTTGCCCACACCCATAATCCAGATCAACCCTGTCAATATAAACTACACGAGGGGCTAGTTGGACAGGCGGCAGCGGAACTGCAACAAATTATCGTGCAAGACATTCCCAGCGGTTACATGCGCATCCACTCTTCCACTGGCGAGCATCAACCAGTGCAAATTGTGCTGATGCCCTTTAGCTATATGGGACGGTTACGCGGCGTGATCGAGCTCGCATTTATACAGACCATTACCCCATTACAAAATAAGCTATTAGAATCATTGCGCGAGAGTATCGGCATTACCTTTGAAAATATTAGCGCCAGAGACAACCTACACAATGCCTTAGAAGAAGCGCAAAACCTCTCGGAAGAACTGCAAACGCAACAGGAAGAACTGCGAGTGAGCAATGAATCGTTGCGCTCTAAAAGCACAGACTTAGAGCTGCAGCAAGAGACACTACTACTCTCTAAAATTGAATTAGAAAACAAAGCAGAACAGCTTGAGCAGAGCAACCAATACAAATCCGAGTTTTTAGCCAACATGTCCCATGAATTACGCACCCCGCTAAATAGCCTCTTAATTCTCGCAAGATCTTTACAGAGCAACCCTTCAGGTAATCTCTCGGTAGAGGAAGTATACAGCGCTAAAGTGATTCAAGATTCTGGCCATCATTTATTAGAGCTGATCAACCATATTTTAGACTCATCAAAAATCGAAGCTGGCTACATGCAAGTTTATTATGAACAACTAGACTTAGGGCTACTAAAAAAAAAGTTTATCGACCGAATTAAACCATTGGCGAAAGAGCAACAAATTGATTTTAAATTTGCAATAGCAGCACAGGTTCCTCAGTTTATTAACAGTGACAAGTTGAGGTTAGAACAAATCCTGACCAACCTCATTAGCAACGCTATTAAATTCACTAAACATGGCCAAGTTACCGTCAGCCTGAATTTAGATCAACAGCAGCAGAACATACTATTTTGCGTTGCCGATACCGGTATTGGCATAGCAGCGGAATTACACCAACATATATTCAAAGCCTTCCAGCAAGCAGATGGATCTATGACCCGTAAGTATGGCGGTACTGGTCTAGGATTATCTATCAGCAAAGATCTTGCCCACTTACTAGGCGGAGATATTCAGCTAAAGTCTATCCTTGGGGAGGGCAGCACATTCACCCTTAGTCTGCCATTGCATATCCAAAAACAAGAGATCGCAGCAACACAGCAAAAGGGCCTGCTAAACCCTGAAAGCCACGTGATCAATACTGATGATCAAAATAGCAAACACATTTTGGTGGTCGAAGACGACTTCGGCGGCAGTATTGCACTGCAAACATTACTAAAGTTTGATGAAGTGCAAGTACATTTTGTCACTTCTGGCGAAGCTGCATTGCAAGCGCTGGAAAGTGGCTGCTATCTGGCGGTAATTTTAGATTTAAACTTACCCGACATTTCAGGATTTGAGGTGCTGGAAACGCTCGCCAACACCAATCGAGTAGCCCAGCCAGAGTTTATTGTCTATACCGCTGGCGAACTATCCGATGATGAATTAATTCAACTCAACCAATACACCGATAAAATTATAGTAAAATCTAGCTACTCAGGTGAGCGCTTACTAGAAGAAATACACGAGTTGATCCTCGAAAAAAACCAACCTAACGCCACCCCAAACCTACTAATTGAAAGTGATGCAGCAATTGACACCACGCCACTACAAGGTAAAACACTACTGTTAGTCGACGATGATATGCGCAACACTTATTCGCTGGCCAAAATACTGCGTGAAAATGGGCTAAAAGTAGAAATAGCCACCAGCGGAGCACAAGGGCTAACAGCCTTAGATAAAAACCCCGACATCGACCTAGTAATTATGGACATGATGATGCCCGGTATGGACGGCTACGAAACAACCGTCAAGATTCGCGAGCAAGCGACTTTCAAGAATTTACCGATCATTGTTTTAACCGCATCGGCACTCTCCGGCGACCGAGAAAAACTGCAGTTGGCGGGCGCCAATGACTTTTTGAGTAAACCTATCGATATGAAACTGCTGTACGAGAGCCTGATCGCATGCGTCTAAGGCCAACTCCTAGCACTGCAATCGATAGTGACAATGCGGCCAGCCACTTTGAACTAGACTTAGTCATCAGTGCCATCCACCAGTACTGCAATCAAGATTTTAGCGGCTATTCATTAAAGTCCATCCAGCGTTTATTGGAAAACATTTTACATGACGAAAAGCTGACCCATTTATCAGAGCTGATTCCTAAAATTGTCCATCAAGAAAAATTTCAACGTAGTATTATTGACCGACTGACCGTGAGTTACTCGCAACTATTCCGAGACCCCGATCTTTTTTTACAGCTAAAAAAGCACATATTGCCATTGTTTTCCAGCTATCCGAGAATATCTTTATGGGTGGCCGGATGCGCCACGGGAGAGGAGGCCTACTCACTTGCGATTTTATTAGAGGAGGCGGGCCTGCTCGAACACAGTCAAATATACGCATCGGACATTAGCGCCAAAGCCCTTGCAGCAGCGGCATCCGGCACACTTAAATTTAACTTAACTGAACTCGATGAACAACGCTATCTCGCCAGTGGCGGCAGCAAATCACTAGCCGATTATTTTTCATCCACCCCCGACCCAGTGCTTAACAAAAGACTGTTATCGCGGATTATTTTTGAACGACATGACCTAGCCAATCAAGCCAGTTTCATCTCGGCTCAGCTGGTACTGTGTCGCAATGTTTTCATCTATTTCGATCGAGATTTACAAGACAAAGTACTGGCGTTGCTACTTAACTCCATGACCAGTAGAGGATACTTAGCAGTTGGCATCGAAGAGAGCATTGCCTTTTGTGGCAATATTGAAAAATTAGAGCTAGTCAGCCGTAAAGCAGGCCTATACCAAAAACGCTCACTAAGGAGTCTCTGAACAAGTGACACAGCCCTGGTACAGAGACATTCGTGATTAGCTACGCAATAGCTTTCACCAGCCAATCCCTTAATTCCAGCAGTTCAATTTTGTGATTTGGATAAGCTTCAACAACCTTACCAAAGCAAGCAGCAATATGCTTCGGGTGATAAATGACTCCCTTAAACTGTTCATTCAAAAATTCCAGCGGATCGGGGTAGAGGCTGTCTGTGAAAATTTTCGACTCGCTAATTTGCGCCTTGTCGAGCTTAAGGTGCAGCTCTACCCCACCCCAACTAAAGCGCTCTTCAAGAGTATGGGTAAATTGCAGAGATTTACCAAAGTTCCACTGCCAACTTTTTTGGGTATCGTATCTGGTGGCAAAACCAGGTAAATCTGGCATATTCTCAGGAGAAATAAACTCCAGCTCCGGTGACTCTCCATAGTGCTTCGAAAATTCACTGACTATCGCATCGCATACCATTTGATGATCGATCTTTTGCTTAATACTATTCAAGTTAATCACTCGTGAGCGAACCGAGCGAATCCCTTTAGCTTTCAGCTTTTTCGCGTCTGGGTTTAAATAATTAGCCAGTCTAGACAAATCGGTATTCAACAACAGAGTGCCGTGATGAAAGCCTCGATCCTTAGCCTCTTTATAAGCCGAACCAGAAAATTTGCGCAACTGCTCCCCCTCGCCAACCACCATATCGTTGCGGCCATTAACGCGACCTTCAATACCCAAACTATGCAGAGCGTTGAGGACTATAGCAGTGGAAACATCTTTACTGTATTCAGGCTTACTGGCCATAAAGGTAAAATTAGTATTCCCCAGGTCCTGAAATACAGCGCCCCCGCCACTTTGACGACGCGCCAAATACACCTCATCCTGCTCCATTTTTTGGGTGTTACACTCCTTCCACGGGTTCTGTGCGCGGCCAATAACCACCGTCTCAGAGTTGCGCCACAGGAAAAGCACTCGCTGATCGGTAGGCATAGAGCGAAAGATACAATCCTCAACAGCTAAGTTAAACCATGGGTTATGGGAATTAGAAATGAGAATTCGACTCGTAGTCATGAGTTTTCCTTTGTTGGTGTAGTGTTTAAAGTTTCATGAAAAAATAGGTAACAGTGTTGCCAGCGCCCTACCTTACTCACGGGGCTCTCTGTGTGCTAGGGGTGTTTGTTACTTATGCAGATATGGACTGTACAGTACGGTTTTCTAGCTGGCTATTGTAGGGGTTATTATATATTATCGGTAATAATAATCATTACCATTTGGTGGTTGGTATTGGAAATTTGTTTTTCTGTTTTTCTGTTTGGGGTGTTTTAGAAGAATATTCTGTGTCCTGCGGTTCAAAAAAGTCAAAGTCAAAGTCAAAAAACCAGAACTAATTTCTTTTTTAAGTTTTAAGATCAAGTTCTTACAAGAATTTCGCCTTAGGCGACTGACTTTCTTTTGACGAGCAAAATGAAAGTAAGCAAAGCAAGCTCTTTGCCATCCATGGCACCGCTACATACCGTTCGTCCTGAACATAAAAAGCTCGCCCTAAATTGTCGACAGACTCCACCACTATTGCCTGAGTTGCCGGCCGTTCGTAGAGACATCCCTGTCTCACTCTCTCTGCGCGACGTCCTGTCGCTCCGCTTCGTCAACTCAGCCAATAGCGGCGGCGACAATAAAGGGGGTTAGCGGCTTCGTAGTGTAGTGCTAAGCGTGCTGTGGTTTTTTCTTTGAGTCGGACTACGTTCAAAAAATCAAAATCAAAAGCTTAACTGAATTTACTGATTTCTTTTTTAATATCTAAGGTCTACAAGAATTTCGCCTTACGCGACTGACTTTCTTTTGACGAGCAAAATGAAAGTAAGCAAAGCAAGCTCTTTGCCATCCATGGCACCGCTACATACCGTTCGTCCTGAACATAAAAAGCTCGCCCTAAATTGTCGACAGACTCCACCACTATTGCCTGAATTGCCGGCCGTTCGTAGAGACATCCATGTCTCACTCACTCTGCGCGACGTCCTGTCGCTCCGCTTCGTCAATTCAGCCAATAGCGGCGGCGACAATAAAGGGGGTTAGCGGCTTCGTAGTGCAGTGATAAGTGTGCTGTGGTTTTTTTTCCTGCCACGTTCAAAAAATTTAAAGTCAAAATAGAATATTTAACTGATTTCTTTTTTATATCTAATGTCGAATTCCTAAATCATTTGCCTTGATTACATTCCAGCAATTTTAGTAAAGCTTAATGCCAGTACAACACTGCTTTAAATGTGTAGCAAATTGAGACTCTAGACAAGGGCTGTTAATTGTTTTAATTTTCTTATAGTCCCAAAGATTCTAAAACACAGTGCTTCGACATGTGTTTTTGACGAAATACATCGAATCAAGACACTGAGAATTCAAAAAGCATCATTTGAGTAATGCTGAGTTTAGGATGATCCTCTATGTGAAGACGTACTGATCACATATACAGTAAATGATAAAATATCAAGTTTCCACCTTTGCGCCTATTAGACGGAATGACTCCGCCTTTCCCCGCGTAGAAAACCTCAAAAACGGGCCTGAGTTATTGAAACATAATGTTACTATCGATTTAATCGAAATTTTAAAAAACATGAAAGGCGGAATCGTTCCGTGTTTAAACACGGAACGATTCCGCCTAATACGCTGTTAGACATATCAGCAAAGGAGTGGGAGTGGGAGTGAAATATTTACTAGTATTATTCTTATTCATCGGTAGTGCCCACGCGAGCGAAAACGATCCATAAATTCACTTATTAATAGCGTCTAAAGCAACAGGTATGTGCGGGACAATCAAACAACTTTCAGCCTTTCAAGAAACTACCAAAATGCCCGGTGGAGATGATTTTCTATTACGCTTTCTTAACACAGAGGTTGCTAGATTAGGCAAAACACTCCCGCAGTTTTTAAAAGAAAGCGAGGCGGCTGTGTCTATATATACACAAACTATGAAGTCGTTGAGAGTTCAACAGTAGAATGTCTAATCGGATAGCCGAGGGTTTTTCTCCCTCAGCTTCCACACCACCCTGCATGCGGATCCGCACAGGGCGGTTCATCAAGAATAGTGAAGCTTAATCCAACCATCACGCAACTCATATAAACCTTGGCGTTTTAAATAAGCATTCGACAATGCCTGATTAATACCTGGTGTTTTAGAGCTACGCCATGGGCCTTTGCTAGTGATGCCACAGGCGACTGCTGACTGTACTCTGACGCCCAATCTCATCAAGCTTCTTACCTTGGTTCGTGGCTTTCGCCACTGACGCCCGCCAATAAGCCATACGCACCCTACGTCTAATCCAATGATCTAAATCGACGCAAAGCTGATAGCAATTGGCAATACCAAAGTAGTTAATCCAACCACGTATAAATTGGCTGGTTTTGAAAAGCTGATACTTCATGGAGACGCCCCAGTTTCGATTCGTTAAGCGACGAATTTTCTGCTTGAATTTAAGTAGAGATTTCGCGCTAGGCTGAATACGCCCAGACTTGAAAGTAAAGCCCAAGAACCGGTTTTGACTGGTTTTCATAACAGCACTTTTCGTTGAGTTAACCATCAATTTCAAACGCTTTTGTAGGTACTGACTAATGCTACGCAGTACTCGTTCTCCCGCTCGCTGACTTTTCACCAAGATGGTAAAGTCGTCAGCATAACGAGCAAACTTGTGGCCGCGCTTTTCTAATTCTTTATCCAGAGGATCGAGCATGATGTTCGCTAATAAAGGTGATAATGGGCCACCTTGTGGAACACCTTCTCGGCTCTCTCCTACGAACTGGTTGTCGACAAAACCAGCTCGGAGGTATCGGCTAATCAGATTTATCAATCGTTTGTCACGGATCTTACGACCCAGTAACGTTAAAAGTAAATCATGATTCACCCGATCAAAGAACTTCGAAAGATCAACATCTACCGCAAAGCGGCGTCCTTCCTTGATGATATCGCGTACCTGTTTTACCGCTTGTTGCCCATTTCTATGAGGCCTAAACCCGAAACTGTTCTCCGAGAAGCTAGGGTCGAAAATGGGCGTAAGGACTTGGGCGATGGCCTGCTGGATCACTCGATCTGTAACGGTTGGAATCCCCAGCTGGCGTTTACCGCCATCCGGCTTATCAATCTCAACACGTCTAACTGGTGATGGCACATAACTCGCTGTTGCCAGTTCGTTCGTCACCCGTTCCCAGTGACCTGATTTTGCCCATGCAGGGAAGTCTTCGATAGTCATACCGTCGACACCTGCCGCCCCTTTGTTGGCTCGAACACGCTTCCATGCTGTTGAAAGGTTATCCCTTTGCAGCACGCGCTCGAATAGATTTTCACTAAAGGCTGGCTTCATATCACTACGCTGAGTGTCGTCATTGCTGGACTGCATTCGTTTGCTCAAGTGTGTCATAGCTCCTCTGTTCTAAATGTTCGGGCCTTCACCTTGTACCACCCATTACGATGGTCGTTTGGCTACTATGCCCTCTGCTGACTTCTGCTTAATCACCGCATTAGTTACCGAATAGGGCGCTGCCGGTATTCATCAAGTTCGCTTTTCTCTGTTGATGAACTCAGGGAACCCAAGGCATTTATAGAGCAGAGCCTCACTGCTAATTTACCGATCGCTTGTTAAGCAGATCTCCCCAGATAAGTGCATGAACTTTCCCTGCGCAACTGCATCATTTACGGTGGCCGTTAAATCACATGGCTTCGTCGTCTTGTGCCAACTCGCCTCCAGCCTACGCCTCATATGATGTTCTTGTTCATCAGCTCGCAGTTTTGCGTCCGGCTTCCTTCAGACCGGGCCTCACGGCCAAGCCCTTGCCATTCGCTAGTAGTTAACGTTTAATAACAGTACGTTAAATAAACGGTGATTTTCCTACAGAGGACTTTCACCTCATTAGTTCATGCCCATGCTGGGCGTACACAAGAACCTCAATCTGACGGCTTTTACTGTCCCATTTTTTGAAAAGAACCGCAAAAAACTGAGCCAGCAACGCCGCAGGTTAGGTTGGCGTTAGATGCATAATTCATCAAACATATTTTTTACTATTGAAAGCAGTTATGTTGAGGAAAGTAATGAGCCAGAATACCTATAGTTTTGCATCATCAGGTGCGTTTGTTGACGTATTCACCCTGAACCCATATAAAAAAGGTCTATTAGACGGACTTACTTTTGCCGTTAAAGACAATATCAACATAGGTGGTTATAAGACCTCGTACGGGAGCAAGCCTTGGAGTTCTGCACACAAAGCCTCCGCTTATAACGCGCTGTGCGTTGAGCAGCTATTGGGAGCTGGTGCTACTTGCCTAGGTAAGACCATTGCAGATGAATATACATACAGTTTGGATGGGGAAAGTTATTTCTTTGGTACTCCAATAAACCCCAAAGCTCCTAAGCGAGTACCTGGAGGATCATCTAGCGGCTCCGCGTCAGCGGTTGCTTGCGGATTAGTCGACTTTTCAATTGGTACTGATTCTGCAGGATCAATTCGAGTCCCCGCTAGCCTTTGTGGTATATGGGGAATGAGACCGACCTTGCACCGCATCTCAGAAGCAGGGGTATTGCCGTTCATGCCAAGTGTAAGTACCGTTGGCGCGTTCTCAAATGATATAAATATACTTGAAAACGTCATGCGTACGATGCTCCGAAGCGATGATACAAAGCCTGAAGATGTACTTAACATTTATCTATTAGAAGATGCTTTTTCTATTGCCGATGCTGAAGTGAGTTGTGCTATTAGGGAGGAAATATCACATTTATTTGAAATTGAAGGAGTCGTTATAAGCTCAATTACTCTGAGTGACATCGTTGGCGAAGAAATGGATCTTAACATTTCCAACAGCCAGGCTTTAAGAGTGTTACAGACAGCTGAATTTGCAAATACCGTAGGCGATTGGATTGAGACTTTCTCTCCTGAAAAAGGACCGGGGTTTTCAGCTGCCTACGAAAATGTTCGCAACTTTGATAGGACTGAGCTGAGCAATGCTCTGTCACTATGTGAAAAGATTTTCAATAAAATATCCAACTTCACTAAGAAAGGAGACCTATTTGTATTTCCCACAACCCCAACCATTGCGCCATTAAAAGGTTCTCTGAACAATCTGGATAGTGTATTGGATTTTTATGATAGGACTATGGCAATCTCATCATTTGCAGGAATTGGAGGAATCCCAGAAATATCGATTCCTTTGGCTACAGTAAACGGCGCTCCAGTTGGCTTGTCCGTGGCAGCTGGGCGTTATCAGGATGAGTTTTTGCTTTCTTCCGTAAAAAAAATATTCTCTCAGAATATATAGAAATATAGCATGCAAATGCATCTAACAAGGGTTTTCAAGACGGACAAATTACAGCTGGCTGTTGTTCGTGCCTCACACATTTTAGCCAGCTATAATTAGCCGATTAAAACAACGTTATGTGTAATTGAGAATGAAGTATCCAACTGAAAGTGAAGTTCAAAAATTAGGTCCAGTGGTGCGAGGGTTGGCTACGTTCATCCTGTTTTGTGGCCTTCTGGCCGGTGCTGGTCTAGGGGTTGCGGTCGTAACTGAGCCGTTCCATCCGTTAGTGTTTGTGGGTGTAATTATTATAGGGTTGCTGGTCCATGTGTCGGGTAGTGTTGTTTTTAAGGGTTACGCGCCAAAATATTTGTTATTCGCGCATGGCTCAAAGTAGAACACACATAACAAATAAGGATAGGCGTCGCGCAGCCGACGCCTTATCAGGTTGTTGGACAAGCCCGGTGGTGGCCGTACCTTTATATTGTGGATAATGCATTAATATCTAGAAGGGTTTCAGGCAGTGGGCTTTGTTTGATTTTTATTCAGCCGAGCACTAGCCTTAGCTTTGTTCGCTAATTTAAAGATCCTTGATTTTTAAGTCTATTTTATAGGTTTACTCCTTTTTCAAAGATTGATTTCTTTTCATGTACTATGCTCCATTTATCATCGCCGGCGTAAAATTAGTAAAAAAGTCATAGCTTATTGGCAGTGTGGACATAACACATCAGGTCTTTTGGCTTTTTCTAATTCAGGTACAACGACCAACAGCAGTAATTGAATACGTTTTAGCAATAGCTTTCCTCCACCGTGTAAAAAACCGTAGCAACGCAGCCGTCGAAATCGTTTAGGCAAGACATGCTGCAAAACTAACCAGATGAAGTCGAGTACAGGCAGAGAGCGGGTGCACAATTTACCTGTGTTTTTTCTGTATTTGAAGATAATCTCTCCATCTTTTTCGCCGATAATATTCTGATCCTGCAGCACACCACGATATAAATAACGTGATAGATACTTAAGCGCGGGAAGACCGTTACCTACTTTACGGCAGTTCACAATCCATTTTTTGGGTAGTCTAGGAAGGCTAAAACTTGCGCTATTTAGGTAATCCAACATCCTCGCTAAAATAATAAAGGACAGACACACATAGATTAATTGAAGATGAACAGCAAAGAGAGTAGAGTTTAATGCATTGATACTTCAATTTAGGGAATTATTTCTCAAAAAATAATAAAGGACAGACACACATAGATTAATTGAAGATGAACAGCAAAGAGAGTAGAGTTTAATGCATTGATAATTCAATTTAGGGAATTATTTCTCTAAACGGGAGGTTCTATGACTCGTGCCCGAGCGCAGCAGATCTGCTGCCAAGACACCCCTTATTACCACTGTATCTCTAGAGTGGTGAGAAGAGCTTTTCTCTGTGGCTTTGATCAAGCCACTCAACAAGATTTTGAGCATCGACGCCAGTGGATGCTAGATCGTCTGGCTGAAATTGATACCGTATTTTGTATCGATGTTTGCGCCTACGCCATTATGTCAAACCACTATCATATTGTTCTATATATTAATAAAAGCCAAGTAGATAGACTGACAGACTTAGAAGTGATAGAGCGTTGGCGAACTATCTATGTCGGCCCAGATATAATTCAGCGCTTCGTTAATGGCGAGAAAATGTCCAGTGCGCAGTATGTTCTTATTGCTGAAATAGTTGCAATATGGCGGCAGCGCCTAGAAGATATCAGCTGGTTTATGAAGAGCCTGAATGAATCGATAGCTCGCAGAGCAAACCTAGAAGACAACTGCACAGGTCATTTTTGGGAAGGAAGGTTCAAGAGCCAAGCATTGTTAGATGAGCAAGCACTGCTCACTTGTATGGCTTATGTTGAGTTAAACCCCATCCGCGCTCAAATGGCAGAGACCCCAGAAGATTCGGATTATACTTCTATAAAACAAAGAATTGAAGATGATCAACCAGTAGTAGAGAGCGTGAATGATAAAGGCGAAGGAAGCCCCCAGTCACATTTATTACTGAAAGAATTTGTCGCAGAAGGCCATCAGCTCACTGATCAAATTCCCTACCATTATCGCGAGTATTTAGAGCTGGTTGATTGGAGTGGCCGAGCGATCAGGGCAGACAAACGTGGTGCAATTGATGGCCGTATTCCCCTGATATTAACGCGTTTAGGTATTGACGGTGAACAGTGGCTTAAGACCATGCAGCCAAAAGGTGTACATCAGTTTAGCCGTGCGATGGGATGCCGTGAAGCGCTACGAGAACACGCTAAAAATTTATGTATCAAATGGATTAAAGGGATAACTTTTAGCGGAAAGTTATTTCCTACCTGATAAGTCTAGAAAACTGTTTAAGATCAGCTAACACTGCTAAGTGTGAATCTTATGGTGTGTAATCAGCTGATATCACCCTATATTAAAAATATTTGTTGATTAAGATGCAGATTAGTTTAATGGGCTTTGTAAATTAGTATTGCATGTCTTAAGTTAAATAACTGTCTGTCCTATATTTCGTTCTATATTTCGTTATCAAGAGTGAACGTGAACTTTCCCTGCACAACCCCATCTTTACGGTGGCCGTGCTCTCTAACCAAAAGTATCACATGGCTTCGTCGGCTTGCGACACCTCGCCTCCAGCCTACGCGTAATATGATGTTTTTGTTCATCAGCTCGCCTTAATTGAGCAAATAGGCTAACGGCTTCCTCCAGACCAAACCTCACGGTTAAGCCCTTGCCATTTGCTAGTAGTTAACGTTTAATAACAGTACGTTAAATAAACGGTGATCTTCCTACAGAGGACTTTCACCTCATTAGTTTATACCCATGCTGGGCGTACACAAAGGCAAGCAATCTGACAGTCCCACGTCACGCATTTTGCGAAAAAGACCGCAAAATCCGTGCTGCGCGACTGCAGTTGTCGCTAGCGGATAATTTTTACAAAATGGAATTAAGTAATTTGAAATTCGAGAAACCCTTATTCTACAACTGCGATATTGGAATTCGCTTTGAGATAGGTCCTGAGAGCATCTCTTTATGGAAAGACGCTGATCGAAAGACCATAAACGTTGAATATTTTGAAGAAGCTTTGAAAAGGGCAATATCAATATTTAATGTCGCTTTTAATAAAGAAGATAATATTTCCATTGTTTATCAAATATACTCAGATGGCCGCCGAAAAATTCGGAAGGGAAACTATCTCTTTAAGCAAATATCTAATCTGAAATCTAAAAATATAGAACTCTCTGATCATAGAGATATTTACACAGACAACCTTGATTTTAAAAGAATATGTTGGCGACGTGTTACTATTTCAAATCTCAGAACCTGTGATGTACGAGTTGAGCGTATTCTTGAAGCAATGATTAATACTGATTTTAGTAGTCTTCAACCATCTTTGCCGGGTGAGTGTTTTTTCATAAATCATGATAAGGGTATTATCTTAAATCTTTACGATGATCGCGGAATGGATGTTGTAGCAACCAATAAGAAAGCACTGACTACACTCTATAAAAAGCATAACTCATGGATACTTGATTACGACAGAGAGAAAATAGATGCTGTATTCAAGTGAATATAATCGGGTAGCCGAGGGTATCTAACCCTCAGCCCCCACAACACCCTGCATGCGGGTCCGCACACGTAGGCATGGATGCTGAAGATAGAGCGACGCAGGAAGCCAAAGCCGAGGGCGTTTCACTTAGAATAGTGAAGCTTAATCCATCCATCACGCAACTCATATAAACCTTGGCGTTTTAAATAAGCATTCGACAATGCCTGATTAATACCTAGTGTTTTAGAGCTACGCCATGGGCCTTTGCTAGTGATGCCCTAGGCGACTGCTGACTGCACTCTGACGCCCAATCTCATCAAGCTTCTTACCTTGTCGTGGCTTTCACCACTGACGCACCTCCCTGTAAAAGTAAGTGCCATACGCACCCTACGTCTAATCCAATGATCTAGATCTACGCAAAGCTGATAGCAATTGGCGACGCCAAAGTAGTTAATCCAATCACTTATAAATTGGCTGGTTTTGAAAAGCTGATATTTCATGGGCTTTCTTTAAAGAGATTGGCCCAGTTTCGATTCGTTAAACGGCGAGTTTTCTGCTTAAAGCTTAGTAGATATGTCGCGCACACGTCACGCATTTTGCAAAAAGACCGCAAAATTCGCGTTGCAGGCCTGCACTCTGTCGCCAGCGTTACATTCCTATTAAATCACAATTGCATTTAAACGCCTCTCTTGACAGCAGTATCATTAATGATACTATTGTGATTATGGCAAATATTCAAGATATTCTCATTCAAATGAGAAAAACTCCGAAGGACATTCGTTTCAACGATTTATGCAAGATTTGTGACTCATATTTTGGTGAAGCTCGGCAATCTGGTTCTAGTCATAGAGTTTATAAAACTCCTTGGCTAGGCGACCCAAGGGTTAATATCCAAAATTCAAAAGGTAAAGCAAAGTCTTACCAAGTAAAACAAGTGCTACAAGCAATTGAGCATTTAGAGGTGTCAAATGACAAATGAAGTAGATAGATATACTTATCGAGTTATTTGGTCTGAAGAAGATCAAGAACATATAGGTTTATGTACAGAGTTTGCTAGCTTAAGCTGGCTGGCAGAAACCCCTGAGGAAGCTTTGGCTGGTATTAGAAATTTAGTGCTTGAATGTGTCAGTGATTTAAAAGAGCAAAATGAACCCGTACCAATACCTTTATCAATCAAAGATTTTAGCGGTAAATTTATGGTAAGAATCCCACCGGAAGTTCATCGCATGTTAGCGATACAAGCAACTGAATCAGGTGTAAGTTTAAACCGTCTGGTTTCTAGTAAATTGCACTAAGCATGTAATCGGGTAACCGAGGGTATCTAACCCTCAGACCCCACAACATACTGCATGCGGGTCCGCACACGTAAGCATGGATGCTGAAGATAGAGCGACGCAGAAAGCCAAAGCCGAGGGCGTTTCACTTAGAATAGTGAAGCTTAATCCACCCATTTCGCAACTTATATAAACCCTGACATTTCAAAGAAAGAATAATGAAGAACCGGCATAGGTTAATTATTTACGGTGGCCGTTAAATCACAATTGCATTTAAACGCCTCTCTTGACGGCAGCATCATTAGTGATACCATTACGACCATTGCTATGGCAAATATTCTCATTCAAATGTGAAAAACGTCGAAGAACAAAAAAGATATAAAACAGGCCTTTTTTAGGCTTAAAATCAACCGGAATAAACTATAAAAACTTGGTTAGGTTTTCTACATCCTCGTTATATGTTTAGAGGAATCTATGGCTAAAATTTATCTAGAACAACTCCGTAGCCTTATAAATGAAATGAAAATAAGTGAGGTAATAACTTCATCTATTGAGACTAAACACTTTTTTAGTGGTGCTGCTCTTTACTCAAATGGAGCTATTTCAATTTCATTGTCTCCTGTAGGTATCGCTTTTAAGCTAACCGAATCTGTTGTTAAAGAATTATTAGACAATGATGAAGCCATTCCTTTAAAATATTTTCCTAAGGGTCATGTCAAAAAAGGCTATGCTTTGTTTCCACAGCCAGACTTGACCGATATTGAAAATTGGCGTAACTATTTCATAGAATCCATTGATAAAGCAGAGTGCTAGCGACATGTAATCGGATAGCCGATGGCGTTTTCCAGGCACGTTTAAAATATAACGGTCGATTACCTCCTTTATACTTCAATGATGACTTCTGATTTTTCGCCACGGTTCCTAGGTCCGGTCAATTATGGAGAAAATGAGCTGCACAGGCTCTTCATTGATTGCTAGGTTCAGGCCGTCACTTTGTGCCCTCCTTACGATGGGCGTTTGGCTACTCGGATTGATTAGCCTCCTAAAACTGGCCGCTGTCGACATTAAGCAAGTACGCTTTTCTCTCGCTATGAATTCAAAAAAACCAAGACATTTATAGTGCAGTGCTTTACTACTGGCCTCTTATTCAAATAAATAATTGTTTGAGACCTCTGTTTGTTAAGAAGCTCTTGCCATATTCCATATTAATTGAGCCGGGAGGCTTGCGCTGTCAGCTGCTTTGCAAAAAGACGAAAGAAAGTCGCCAACAAGCATCTGCTCAGTAAATCGGACCTTATGCGTCACTAAACTTTGAAAGTACATCCATGCTTTTATGGAGAATACGCACGATTACAACATTTTTTTTGTCGTCTGTACTATAGAAAATAATGTGGCTACCTTGAGGAAATTTTTGGTAGCACTTTTTTATGTAATCGCAGTTGTTACCAATTACAGGAGTATTGGAAAGCAAATTAAATGTGTCATCAAACTGCTTAATATAAGCAAGCCGCTGTTCTCGCCCCCAGCTTTTTTCAGTGAGTCTTGCAATAGACATTAAATCAGCTTTAGCGCGTTGCGTTAATGCGAATGAACTCATATATTATTTTCAGCATCCAGTTCATCCATCAAACTCGCGTAGCTATAGTCAGCTTTTCCGCTTTGTTCCCCATCTGTAAGCATTTGACGCAATAAATTAAGTTTACTTTCTTTATCTTCAAGCACCCTCAAACCCGCACGCACTACTTCGCTTGCAGAGCTATATCGGCCTATCTCAATCTGCTGGGCAATAAAACCATCAAAATGATCACCCAATGTCATACTTGTATTCTTAGCCATGGTTTATTCTCCAAATACCAATATATACTTAATTGTGGTATAAAACTCATAACAAGTCAAAGCACACAGGCGTGGCAAACTTGTCACATTTTGTGCAAGCACACGCAAAAAAACCGCACCATTCCCACCATACTGGTGTTTGAGACGTTATGTTTCCAAGGAGAAGTCTTGCTCAATGGTATAAATCACATCACACTCGCAGTCAGCAACTTAGACAAGTCATTTGATTTCTATGTTTCAGTCCTAGGAATGAAGCCGAAAGTAAAGTGGGATACTGGCGCATATCTATTAGTTGGAGATTTGTGGGTTTGTCTTTCTCTCGATCTCGCTTCACCTGCTAAAGATTACAGTCATCTCGCCTTCAGTGTGGCTGCGTCTGAATTCGAGTGCTATTGCTCTCAGCTACAATTGTCTGGAGTAAAAACGTGGCAAGAAAATACCAGCGAGGGCAAGTCCTTTTATATTCTCGACCCAGATGGCCATAAGCTAGAAATCCATGTCGGTAGTCTTAACAGCCGGTTGGAAAAGCTAAAATCGAAACCCTATAAGAGCATGCAGTGGTACTAAAACCTAACCGGGTTGCCTGAGGGCATTTCACCTAGAATGGTGAAGCTTAATCCATCACTCTATATCTATTTGATAGCCTGAGAACTCCTGAGAATTATAGAGGTTCTTGCTATTTCTGTTGGAAGTAGAGCGGCTGAAAATGCTAATGGGATACCCCGTTAGTATTGTAGGATACGTCTTAGCCGCGGAGTCCTCACCACCTAACTTGTCCAACAACCTGACAAGGCATAGGCCTGCGCGACGCCTATCCTTATTTGTTATCAAATATTGTAAAACGCGACAAAATGTCGCATAATTAATAACAATAAACCATTATCAATTAAATACTAAATTAAAGGTAAATCAAATGGCAACTAGCGTTAGATTAAATGATGAGTTTGTCACTCAGGCTAGAGTTCATGCCGAAGCTGAAAACCGCTCTTTACCAAAGCAAATTGAATATTGGGCTAAGATTGGACAAATTATGATAGATAATCCTGACCTTTCTTATGAATTTGTGCATGAATCTTTGCTAGCGACGGAAGAAGTTAAACAAGGGCTAATAAAACAATATGTCAGAAGAACAAAACGAGATTAATATTTATGAAACTAGACGCTTTGAAAAGGCTTTAAAAAAATTAACGGAAGTTCAACTCAAAATAGTCGAAGATGAAATTGATAGAATAATTGAGGAACCTGAAATTGGAGAGGTGAAGAAGGGTGACCTTTCTTATCTTAGAGTTCATAAATTCAAAATGAATAACCAGCAAGTATTGTTAGGCTACTCTTGGATAGAAGATAAAGTTGAATTATGTTTACTTCATTTGGGCTCTCATGAAAATTTTTATCAGGAAATGAAAGGGCAGCGAAAAGTAGACCTTAAACTAATTAAACCCTAAGAATATACGGCGTACAGTCTAATTCATTGATAATTCAGTTTAGGGAATGATTTCTCTAAACGGGAGTTTCTATGACTTATAGATAATAAAGGACACACATAGATCAACTGAAGATGAACACCTAACAAAAAACGGCACGGCGAACGCTTATCGCTGCTTCGTGTGCTATAAGCGTTATGCATCTAAGAATGAGGTACGTCCATGCTAGAACTTCGACCGAACTGTGAGTGTTGTGACAAAGACCTACCTCCGGAATCTACGGAGGCGGTAATCTGCACTTTTGAATGTACGTTCTGCGTCGAGTGCGCTGAGAACGTCCTTAACTATGCTTGTCCAAATTGCGCAGGAAATTTTGTGCCACGACCAATACGTCCTGTGGATGCGCTAAAAAACAACCCAGCATCAATCACACGCGTACTAAAAAAAGGTGGGTGCGTAGCCAATGCATAATGAATGATGAATGATGAATGATGATGGACAGGCATAGATTAATTGAGTTCAACAAGCACATGCACTCGGTCAGCAAAAATCGTCGTACCTTCGTCGCTATAATTTTTTCTGTCGGTGCGAAAGCGTTATGTTAATAGAAGCGAACCTAAAAGGAAATTTGCATGTCTAATTCTATAATTAGTCACATCACATTGGGAACAAATGACTATGAGAAAGCTGCCTCTTTCTATGACGCGACACTAAAACCACTGGGTTTTACTCGAGTACCAAAACCTGCTGGAAAACCTCCTCTGTATGCAGTAAACGGTGAAATGCCCCACCTGTACTTGTACAAACCATATGATGGTAAGCCGGCTACTTGGGGGAACGGAACTCATGTGGCCTTCACAGCCAAAACAAGAATAGCTGTTGATGAGTTTTACAAAGAAGCGATAGCTAATGGTGGTTCCGATGAAGGGAAACCAGGATCAAGAGAAGGCTACGGGCCGAACTACTATGCAGCATATGTACGTGATCCAGACGGAAACAAGCTACAAGCAGTATGCTATGAACACGCATAATCGGGTAACCGAGGGTATCTAATCCTCAGCCCCCACAAAGAGAGTAGTGTGTGTGTATGCATCAGCGTAAATGGAACGAAGTAGCACATGATGTAAATTTCAATTTAAAGATTGATATCGAGCGCTTCATACAAGAGGTCCCTTTTGGATCTAGAATTCTCGACTTTGGCTGTGGTTATGGCCGTGTCAGTCACATACTTTGGGAGGCGGGTTATAAAAATATTTTGGGCATTGATACATCAGAGAAAATGGTTGAGCGAGGCCGGTGTCAGTTCCCAGAGCTTAACATCGAGGTTTTTTCTGGCCGCAATATTTCTTATCCTGATAACAGTTTTGACGCAGCCATTGCTTGTGCTGTCTTTACCTGTATTACATCCCGAGAAATAAGAGAGCACCAATTCAAAGAACTGTACCGAATACTAAAGCCTAACGGGCTGTTACACATGGTAGAGTTCTGTGCTGAACCTAGTCATTCGTTCACTGCCAGCATTGGCGTTCCAATGCTGCACAGTACGCCGCAACAGCTACGTGATTTGGCTGCTTCACTGAATATAGTCAGCGATGAGATCATCAATTCAAAAACAATGGGTGGCAGTAGTGCCAGTAGTTACAGTTTGTTCGCACGAAGGGTCACTTAAATATTATAGAGCTGTGATTACAGCTTAGGAGGTATTCATCATGTCACTATTATCAATAGCGATCTACATTTTATTTTTATTCAGAAACACATCAAACTTTGCAAGTAAAACCAACTACTTGCAAGTAATATATATCTGACCTGAATCAGTGATTTCACTGCACCATATAGCCCAAGCTCTTGATTCACTTTAAAGTCACGGATTCAGATCTTAACTAATTGATGAAGCGCTAAAATTATTTATGCGTGAAGACCAAGAAGATTTACAAGCATTTTCTAATCAGGCAAGAGTTCCAGCATCATGAAGATTAACAACCTAAAAAGAGCATTGAAAAATTCATCACAAGATGACCTGATCAATACTCTTACAGATTTGTATAAAAAAATAGTTTTGTGAAAGATTATTTTGTTGCTAAATACAGTGATCACGATGGTAGTGAACTTATCGAGAAGCATAAGCAGATTATTGAGAATGAATTTTTTCCTGTGAGAGGTCATGGTCGCGGCAGGCTTTCAGTAGCAAAAAAATCTATTTCTGAATTTAAGAAACTATCTGAAGATAGTCAATCAACAGCAGAGCTGATGATTTTTTACGTCGAAACAGGCGTGAAATATACGATTTGTTATGGTGATATCAACGAGTCGTTTTATTCGAGCATGGAAAGTATGTATGACAGCGCATTAAAGTACATTTATAAGAACGACTTAGTAAAAATATTTAATCAACGATGCCTAAAAATTGTTGATGATACTATTGGCATGGGCTGGGGGTTTCATGATGGCCTTAGTGAGACATACTATTGCTATAACGAAGAAAGCCTGACATAACAAGAGCACCCTTGCCTGCTAGGACGGCTTTCACGCCACTCGTCCCTCGTTCTTTTACAGCCACCCAATAAACTGGCGTTATATGCACTAGGTGAAATCTGAATTGTCGTATTCTTTGAGTTTTATTTTTAATGTGGTTCTTCTTATATTGGTTATTTATCACTTTAGAAGAAGAGTAGTAATGAATCTGCAGCAGACTAGATCTGCCAAAAATTGGTTTAGTGTTATATATGCTGTTGTAGCGATACTAATTTCTACTTTTGGCTATGAGCGTGTGGCTCTAGCTTATGAATTTTACGGTGTAAGCATTGATCACGGTCATGCTGGGATTGCATATTTAACATCAGGCTTAGTTAATATATTTATAGGTATTGCTGGCATATTTATTGGCCGCATATTCATCGGCTGGAACAGTGTTGAATTGTAAGTTCATAGCGCTCTAACTGCCCCAAACTAAACCGTTCTGTTTCATTCAATATAGCATATGCTAAGGAGACTGCTTTTGTGAAAGCATTAGTTATAGGCGGTACCGGCTTTCTAGGAGGAGCTATTGTTGAAGCAGCTTTGCGTGGAGGGTTTGTAGTTGATGTTCTTACTCGACAGCAGTTAAACAGTGATAATCAATTCCTTAATTATATCTGTGGCGACAGATATAAAAATAGAACAAGCGATTGCAGCGGACAGCGTTATGCACCATGGAGATTGAACTATCAATTTATTATTTGAGCTAAATGGTATCTTGATAATGGCATACCAATCCCCCCTAAAAAGGGGTGATATTATAAAAAGACGCTATGCAGTTATTCGCGCCGCAGAACTGCAATTTTCGCCAGCGTTACCCCTATGAAACGAATACTTGGACTTTTCCTGTTATTAATCGTCATCTTGATGGTCTGGAGAGATTCAAACTTGTGGGAAGACGAATCGTATGCCGTGTACGTCATAGATGATCAAGCTTATTTTGGAATAAAGATGGATGATGAGGGTACTTTCCATGGCAGAATTGAACCTGAAATTGTTGCTATTGGCTCCAATGTTAAATTTGTGGTTGTTGCTCGGCGAATTAAAGAGTCCACGATTTACTTCTACATTGATAAATCAGTGGACAATATATACTTGAATGCAGATGAGATTATTGAAACAGGCTATTCATTAGAGAGATTTAATGAATTAAAGAAACGCTACGGGTTGCCTGAATTCAGCACCTACTTTTAAATATAGCTAATTAGGGAGGAGTAGCCGAGGATCACTAATTCAACCCCTCTATACCTTACAATGCAGATTCGCACGTATGCAGAAACGATGAAGGGAAAGCGACTCAGGAAGGCTTAAAACTAATCACAATAGAGTGTAAAAACCTCATTGATTTTTTCTACGGCCCCTTTACCTGATTCGGCTAGAATTAATCTAAATTAATGGAATATCTCGAAATGAATAAATTGAGTAATGAATATTTAATTGAATGTAAAAAGGCCCTCGATGTAGAACAAACCCACAGTTTGTCATCCACAGATAATTGGGCGCATGTAAATAGAGAGCTTGTCCATCAGGACTGGGATGTTCTATATAAAAAATTAGCGGGATATGCAGATAAAACCGCCGTTGATAATGTAAATGTTCAAACGTTAATGAAGGAACACTTTGAGATAGCTTGTCGATTTTATACCCCATCTAAACAAGCATATATAGGTATGGGCATATTTTATAAAGAAAATGAAGATATGAAAAAGTTTCATAATTCGTATCATCCTGAAATAGTTGATTATTTAGGTGATGCAATGGTTCAGTACGCTGACCACAATTTATAAAATCATCTGACAAAAAACAAATACCGTACGCACTCTACGTCTCCTAATCCAATGATCTAGATCGACGCAAAGCTGCTAGCAATTGGCGATACCAAAGTAGTCAATCCAGCCACATATAAACTGGCTGGTTTTGAAAAACTGATATTTCAATACCTCATGGCTCCACAGCCACTGTGGTTCAAAGCATTTATCTGTTCAAGGAGACTATGGTGAACATCCTTAAGTATGCTGAAAAAGCAATGTCGATGGATAATAAAACATGGAATAGGCATTCCAATCCTTGGAGCGTCTACACTCGATTTACAACTTTACCATTGATATCTTTGGCCTTTTGGTCGAGAGAGTGGATTGATATTTATTCTATTATCTTGATTGCTCTTTCTTTTTTGTGGGTTTGGGTAAACCCTCGTTTATTCAACGCACCTAGTACGACGAACAACTGGGCTTCAATGGGTACCTTTGGAGAGCGAATATACTTAAATCGCGACCATGAAGTGATACCAATTCATCACCTTAAAGCTTGCCGTGCTCTGCTATTTCTATCAGCAATGGGCCTGCCGTTGTTTATATATGGGCTCTATTGCTTAAATATATGGGTTCTAGTTCTGGGTAATTTTTGGATAATGGTATTTAAAGCATGGTTCGTGGATAGAATGGTTTGGCTATACATGGACATGAAAGAATCAAATCCGATCTATCGATCATGGTTGAAAACATAACGAATCATGAATAGGCTCAAGCTCAAAATCTGGTTGGCGCCTATGTTTATTGGTTGGGTTAAGACCTTGCCATCCGCTATCTGTTAACGTTTAATGAGAGCACGTTAACCAACGGTGACTTTCCTGCTGAAGACTTTTATCTCTTTCAGTTCATGCCCATGCTGGGCGCAAACAAAGTTTGTGCGGTCGTCGCAAAATACGCGACTGATACAATCAGTCGCTCCAGCTACCCATAACAAAAACGTTAGCTGGAATTAGAGGATCGTATGATAAGCCAATTTCTGAATAGTTTTGGAACTACCTTATATATTCAAATTTGGGAAAAAAGACTCAAAATTGTCGATATTAAAACCGGTAAAGTATTCGATGAACAACCACTGATCGCTATCGAACGAACTGATGACAACAAACAATTAGTCTTAGGTATTGGCAATAAAGCTTCATCATATTCAGTAAGCTCAAAAACAAAGATCACTAATCCGTTTTCTCACCCACGAGTACTATGCTCTGATTTTGTAATGGCCGAGAAGTTATTACAAGGAGCGATTAGCTCAGTGATTGATAAAAAACTTATAACACTCTCACCTGCAGTTGTAATACATCCGATGGAAAAGCTTGAGGGCGGATTAACGATGGTTGAGGTTCGTGTATTTAGAGAATTAGGCCTAGGCGCAGGCGCGAGACAAGTCGTTATTCATTTAGGAGATGAGATTCCGATAAGTGACTTTAACTTTAAAGAATTGTTTGAAAATGATAATTATTAACCTGATGTTTCAGAGGCAGCCAAGATTGTACTGTTCACAACCTTCGCCTGCCTACTGGGACAGTTGCGTTTATCCTGTATACAAACAAGGTATCTATAAAAATCCAAATATCCGACTGTTTCTTGACTATCTAGTTGAAAAGACACGTATCAAGTTGCTGCAACGGACCTGGAAAATTTGCATCTGAATTAAAATTGTTACCGCGGTAAAAACATTCATAGTAAAAGAAGCAATATTCTTTACACGCCAAGAAAGTAACATCCACTTAATCAGGTAGCTGACCGGGGCTTCCCAACAACGTTATAAAATATAAGTTTTTGGAATAGACACTGTTTATACGCTCTACGTGCGTATCTAAACCTCCAATTACGCTCCGCACCCTGCTTTCCTACATACGCTGGCACTAGCTTTTAATTTTTAGTTCAATAAAGCCAACCCCTTAACCAATTTATTTTTAAACTCTGAGATCAAAAACACGCAATAATTTCGCCTTTCCTTTGACCAGCAAGGCTTCTGCGCCACTGCTCATGTCCCTTACTGTTCCGTAGAAAAACAAAAATAAGCAAAGCAAAAGCCCGCTCTAAATTACCGGTCGTCACAGGGAGATTTCTGTCCCACTCACTCTCGGCCTTTGAGGCTATAACAAATAAACATAGCCCCTCTTAATAATGGAATTGGTATCAGTCAGATGAACTTCGTATAGTCAATTTATATGAATATATACTTTCTATAGGGGTGATCACTGTTGTTCACCAACATTATTCTTGAGGCTGAGATGCACACCAAGCAAGCCGAAACGGCCATTGAAGTCCGTGATTTACATAAGATGTTCGGCACAAACAAAGTATTAAAAGGTGTGTCCTTAAGTGCCAATAAAGGTGATGTGATTTCTATCATAGGCTCCTCCGGTTCGGGTAAAAGTACTCTATTGCGCTGCATCAATCTGCTTGAAACACCCAATCAAGGGGAAATTTTTATCAATGGCGAGCAGCTACAACTCAGCGCTGATAAACATGGGCTACTTCAACCTAAGTCGATTAAACAAGTTGAACGCATTCGCAGTCGTTTAGCGATGGTTTTCCAAGGATTCAACTTATGGTCACACTTAAGTATTTTAGAAAATATTATCGAGGCTCCTATCCATGTTCTTGGAATAAATAAGGACCAGGCGATCGCCCAAGCTGAAGTGCTGTTGCACAAAGTCGGCCTCTATCACCGTAAAGACGCCTTTCCTTCGCAAATTTCAGGCGGTCAACAGCAGCGCTGCGCTATCGCGCGGGCCCTCGCTGTCGATCCAGAAGTCATGTTATTTGATGAGCCAACTTCTGCATTAGATCCGGAACTCGTAGTAGAGGTACTCGCTGTTATACGCGACCTTTCTGAAGAGGGAAGAACCATGCTACTGGTGACCCATGAAATGGCATTTGCTAGAGAGGTCTCCTCACAAATAATCTTTCTACATCAAGGTTTAATCGAAGAACAGGGCACAGCAAAACAAATATTTAATCAGCCAAAATCGGCTAGGTTACAACAATTTTTAGCCAATACTAACCTTTAATTCCTTACCAATAACTCTAAAACAACTAGGATATAACATGAAAAAACTATTTATTTTGCTCACAATTACGCTGAGCGCTCTCACTTTAAGCACTACTATCGCTGCGAAAGAACTAACGAGTATGCGTATTGGTGTTGAAGGAGCCTACCCACCTTACAGCTGGATCACGCCAGAAGGTAAAATGACTGGGTTTGACATCGATATAGCCAATGCTTTGTGTGATGCTATGCAGGTTAAATGTAAATTGGTTGCTCAAGATTGGGATGGCATGATCCCCGCTCTCCTTACTCGTAAGTTTGATGCGATTATCGCTTCAATGTCAATCACTGAAGAACGTAAGTTAAAAGTCGATTTTACCCATAAATATTACCAAGTATCCTCGCGTTTTGTCGCTAAAAAAGATCAAAAATTTGATTTTAGTGCTGCAGGATTAGCTGGTAAAAATATTGGTGTTCAACGCGCTAGTACCCATGATAAGTATGTCAGCGACAACTTTATCGATGCGATCATTAAACGTTATGGCTCACAAGATGAAGCATTCTTAGATCTTAAAGCGGGCAGACTTGATCTAGTCATTAATAATATTCCGGCACTCAAAAAAGGCTTATTAGAAAAAGAAGGCGGCGATAAATTTAGCTTAGTTGGCCCAGAAGTTTCTGACAAGCAGTGGTTTGGTGAAGGCGTAGGTATTGCGTTGCGTAAAGACTCAGCGGAGATGAAAGCTAAATTAAATGCAGCTATTAAGACCATCCGCGAGAATGGCCAATACAAAAAAATTCAAGACAAATACTTTGATTTCAACATCTATGGTGAGTAATTAATCACTTACTGTGCAGCTCAGTATACGAGCGGCACAGTCTTCTCAAGTTATTATTTAGAGACTCTAGCATAGCTTACCCAGAGGGTATGATAACTACGCTCAAGAATACGGCGAAAAAACAGCTAAAAGTACGCATTTACATCAGTAATACCCGACAAAACGGACACACTGGTTTCGCTATTTAGCTGATTTTTCTGGTCTTATCTTGGCTCGTCATGTTATGCGGAAGTCTCTCCTAATCCAAGCAAGGTAATTCATGTTTGATTTTGATGGTTATCTACATACTGTCTTAGGTGGCGCACTCATTACTATCGAAGTCGCACTGCTGTCGTTAGTTTTAGCGGTCTTTTTTGGTATTCTCGGGGCCTTGGCTAAACTTTCCAAAAACCCTGTGGCTCGTGGCGTGGCAGTTAGTTACACCACCATCATCCGCAGTGTTCCCGATTTAGTATTAATGCTGTTGATCTATTTTGGTGGCCAAGTATTAATTAACAATATCGCCCTGGCGATTGGCTATCAAGATTACATTGAAATATCCCCTTTCGCAGCTGGCGTTAGCACCATAGGTTTCATTTTTGGAGCTTATCTAACCGAAACCTTTCGCGGTGCGATAATCGCTGTACCTAAGGGGCAAATTGAAGCGGGCGAATCCATCGGCATGAGCCGCTCACAAGTACTACGTAGAATCCTTTTTCCACAAATGATGCGCTATGCACTGCCCGGCTTTGGCAACAATTGGCTAGTACTGTTAAAGACTACCGCTTTGGTTTCAGTGATCGGGTTAGATGACATGGTAAGAAAAGCATCCCTAGCTGCGGGGGCCACCCAAAAACCCTTTAGCTTTTATCTGCTTGTCGCTGTGGT
Source organism: Oceanospirillales bacterium (assembly GCA_029027825.1). Taxonomy (GTDB): domain Bacteria; phylum Pseudomonadota; class Gammaproteobacteria; order Pseudomonadales; family Balneatricaceae; genus Rs1. The sequence goes on from CP093399.1 coordinate 4,012,748, forward strand.
TTTCCTCGCTTTTACTACTATTAGTACTTTGCTATTACAGTGGGCAGAGCATCGTTATAGCATTGATAATAAGGGTGAAAAATAATGGATTTTTCATTTATTATCGATAATATCGATCTCTATTTGCAAGGATTATTAACTACCAGCAAGTTAGTATTGAGTGCTTTATTACTCGGTTTTATACTCGCCGTTCCCTTGGCTTTAATGCGTTTAAGCTCCAACTTTCTATTGCGCTCGATTGCCCGTAGCTATATATATTTTTTACGTGGCACGCCACTGCTGATCCAACTATTTTTAATCTATTATGGTGCTGGTCAACTTGAGAGCATCAAAGAGAGTTTTCTGTGGATGTTTTTCAAAGAAGCTTATTGGTGCGCGCTGCTAGCTTTCACTCTAAACACTTCAGCTTATACTGCTGAAATACTACGTGGCGCCATTGCGACAACGCCCGAGGGAGAGATAGAGGCCGCTAAGTCTTTCGGCATGAGCAAATGGAAAATTCTCCGCCGTATTTTACTCCCTAGTGCATTTAGACGCGCGCTGCCCGCTTACTCTAACGAAGTGATATTTTTACTGCACGGCAGTGCTGTCTCTGGCATCATAACTTTAGTCGATATTACCGGTGCGGCGCGTATCATCAATTCCAAATATTACAGCCCTTTTGAAGCATTCCTCACCGCAGCTGCCTTTTACATGTTGCTATCATTTTTGATCATTGGCCTTTTTAGGTATGTTGAAAAGAAATGGCAACGAAGTGAGAGCCACTAATGAGTTTTTCCAACAGGGAATGCCGGATTGCTATAATTGGCGGTGGCATGCTCGGCTCAGCGATTGGCTATGGTCTAAGCCGATCTGGTGCAGATATTATCATGCTTGATCAAGGGGACACCAACCTGCGCGCAGCCCGTGGTAACTTTGGTTTACTGTGGGTGCAAGGTAAAGGAGCCGAGTTTCCCGACTATGCTCACTGGACACTTAAATCCTGCCAACTGTGGCCAGCTTTTGCTGCTGAGTTACTCTCACTCACCGGTATCGATGTGCAATTATGTCAACAGGGGGGAATTCACTATTGTCTAGATGAAGGCGAACAGCAGAGCTACAATCTAGAATTGCAGCAGCAGGTGGCTATCAGCAATGGATTATTTGACTTCCAATCACTGAATAATGCGCAGCTAAGAAAACTTGAACCGAATATTGGCAGACAGGTACCTGGCGGTGTTTACTCCCCTAATGACGGTCATGTAAACCCTTTGTATCTTTTAAAAGCGATGCAAAGCGCCTTCATTAAACTCGGGGGAAATTATTTACCTAATCATGATGTAACCAACATAAAATCTTGCCTAGACGGCTATCAGATTAGTAGCTCTCAAGGTGATATATTTTGTGAAAAAATCATTCTCGCCGCGGGCTTAAACAACACTGCACTTGCAAAAATGATTGGCTTAGAGCAGCCGCTGCATCCACAGCGAGGACAGTTATTAATCACCGAACGCTTACCTAAACTACTTAATTACCCTTCTATCTACTTGAGACAAACATACGAGGGCGGCATTCAAATTGGTGATTCTTCAGAGAGTGTAGGTTTAGATGACAGCAATACCATCAGCGTCATGGCAGCCCTTGCCAAGCGAGCTATAAAACTATTACCAGCACTTGAACACCGTTCAATTGTGCGAGGTTGGGGCGCCTTGCGAGTCCTTAGCCCTGACGGCTACCCTATCTACCAGCATCAGCAAGCTAATCTAAAAAAGAGTGCACCTCAAGCTTATGCCTTGAGCTGTCATAGCGCTGTGACTCTAGCAGCTACCCATGCACTTGAATTAGCGCCTATGATTCACAATGGTCAATTTAGCAAACCTATGCAAAGCTTTGATATATCACGTTTGAGTACACATCCATCGGTTTCGGTTTAATTTTAGGGACAAGCATGTTTAAAGCTATTCAAAAACGCACCAGTCATTCAGATGCAGAATCAAAGCCAAAATACGTCACGCTCAGTATTGATCAACAAAGCTACCAAATACCTGAGGGTTACTCAGTTACCGCTGCCATGTTGAGCATCGGCCACAATAGTAATCGCTACTCTCCTATTTCGGGAAAAAAACGTGGCCCCTATTGCTTGATGGGGGTGTGTTTTGAGTGTGTTTGTCAAATTGATGGGATCGCTAACCGTCAAGGCTGTATGACGATAGTCGCATCGGGAATGCAGATAGAGCATCAACAAGGTGGTGGCTACATTCAAGAAGCTACTATAATTCAAGAAACGACCATTGACGAAACTGCCAGTATTAATCTTACCTTAGAGGAGCCAAAGAATGCGTTATGATTTAGTCATTATTGGTGCGGGCCCCGCCGGTATGGCTGCTGCGATTAACGCCCATAAGCTGGGGCTAAAATTTAAGATTTTAGACGAACAGTCCCAGCCAGGTGGACAGATTTACCGCAACATTGAGAACAATATCAATCTAGGCGAAACTTGCAATCAGCTTAAAGATATCCTCGGTACTGACTATTATGCAGGTAGTGGCTTATATAATGACTTTAAAGAACTCCCCGATGTATATATTTCAGGCGCCGTCGTTTGGCAAGTTGAAGCCGGACGGTTATATTATTCCAAAGCTGGTAAAGGATATTCGATTCAGGCGGAGCATGTATTAATTGCCAACGGCGCCCTAGAGCGCCCCTTCCCTATTCTCGGCTGGACTTTACCCGGTGTGATGACTGCTGGCAGTGCTCAAATATTGCTAAAAAATCCAGCACTGGCGGTAGAAGACGCTGTTTTTGCAGGTTCCGGGCCGTTATTTTATTTAATCATTTCTCAGTATTTAAAAGCGGGTATCAAGGTAAAAGCAATTTTAGACACCACCCCAACAATTAACTATTTTAATGCCCTTAAGGAGCTGTTCAGTGCGCTAAAAGGCACTGGCTACCTGCTTAAAGGATTAAAATTAATCCGCGAAATAAAGGCCTCAGACACGCTGTTTATCAAAGGCGTTAACATGCTGGAAGCCCACTGTGGTACCGAAGATCAATTAACCGCTGTCAGCTATACAGTTGGCAATAAAACTAGCAGTATTGAGACTAGGCAGCTATTTCTCCATCAAGGTATAGTGCCTAATGTAAATTTGGCGATGGCCAGTAACTGTCAACACTTCTGGTCTGAAAAACAACTATGCTGGCAACCACAGTTAGATAAATGGGGGCAAAGCAGCCAACAACATATCAGCATCACCGGGGATGGCAGTGCAATTTTAGGGGCGATCGGTTCGCGTTTACAAGGTGCTATTGCGGTACAAAACATTGCCGTTGTACTCAATAAAATCAGCGCATCCCAACGAGACATAAATACTCATAAGCTATTCGTCCAACTCAAGCGAGAGCAGGATTTTCGTCCTTTTCTCGATACTCTTTATCGACCGCTCGATAGCTTGCGCAAACCCGTGCACAAAGAGACCATTGTCTGTCGCTGTGAAGAGGTAAAAGTTGCTGATGTAGAGCAGGCAATTAGTAATGGTTGCATGGGACCCAACCAGTTGAAGAGCTTTACCCGTGCGGGGATGGGGAGCTGCCAAGGACGTCAATGTGGCTTAACAATCAGTGAGTTGACTGCCAGTTTAACTAAACAGAGCGTAGCAGACACCGGCTACTATCGAATTCGCGCGCCTATTAAGCCTGTGACTCTAGCTGAGCTAGCTAGCTTACATCAGCCAAATGATGTGATAGACAGTTCATAGCTCTGGGTAGCAAGTCATCCACAAGCTAGATCAGTGACTGTAAATCAAACTTCACTTTTGGGTTAATACAATACCGGCTGCTGCAGCTTGGCCTAAAAAGAACTCGACAAACTCTTTGGTATACGTCGAAATTGGCCGCAGCGCTGGATACAATATATAAAATTCATAATTAATAGTCGGTACGAAGGGGATAATCACGATGTTATCTTCTTTTTGCTGCGCTTGTAGCCCCGTGAAAGGATCTACGATAGCAGCCCCCAGCCCTTTGTTTACCAACATTGTCGCCACATTAGCAAAAGACACTTGTAAAATATCATTGCGGATTACCCCCGCACGGCGAAAGACCTCATCTAACTCCTGCTGAGTAGCATCTTCACTCTCGTAGCTAATGAAGGGAAAACCGACTAAATCCTGTGGCATTATTACTACTTTTGCCGCAAGTTTACTGTCTTTTGGCACTATACATACACACTCTCCACTAAAAACCAGTGATGTTATGTTGGGATTATTAGCGTTGATCTGAGAAAAACCAACATCACATGCTTGAGTTTCAGTTCGCCTTAAAACCTCTTCTGACCGATAGCTCATCAGAGAAGCCTGTAGCTTAGGTCCCTTTTGGATATAGTCAGCAAATACACTTGGCAAGAAACTATTAGACAACATCGGAAACGCATTAATATGCATATGTCCGTAGTGCTGAACTTTAATATCTCTGGCACTATCCTCTAAGGTTTCTAATGCAGAAAAAGCTTTGTTTAACTGTACATAGAAGGCAATCCCTTGATCACTGGGGATCAGTTTCCCCTTGATACGTTGAAATAATTCGAAGCCTAGCCGGTGCTCTAAGTTTGCGATTAAGCGACTGATCGCCGGTTGAGTAACATGAATATTCTCAGCTGCAGCGGTCATCGTCCCCAACTCATAGACCGCTTTAAACGCATTAAGCTGCTGAAATTTTAACATTGATTTTTAACCTCTCACTGATAGAGCGCTTCATATATACCCGCAAAAACAACCTGATTTTAACATAATTAGCGGTTTCTAAAGGTACAACTTATATGCTCTTTTTTATACCCCCTCAAACTTAGATTAGGTAGCTTAAAGAAAATTTTTAACTTTATAAGGCTCCCAAGGTATCCGGAAATTATTGTACGTTAACTATAACCTGAATCAGTGACTTCACAGCACCACATAGCGCAAGCTCTTGATTTTACAGCGGTTAGAAAAATACCCGCTGAACCTACGGGTTTTATGCATGGATGCATTTATTTAGCGAATGCAGGAGCATATGAGCTTGCAGCTAAGATTTTTCAATTCCACTGTAGAACCAATATCTTACACTCTGCATTCACTTTGAAGTCACGGATTCAGGTATAAGCGTAGCCATGCAAATATTCATTGATATAATAGCTGATTATTTGTCTATTTTAGAACCGAGGCACAACCAATCTGTCAGTATTACACACGCATTTTAGGGATTTTATCTGCTATGAGAATTTTTATTCTAGCCATACTACTCATTACTAGCGGGCTGGTTTGGTCCGAGGAAGAGCAGGTCAATGATGTGAATCAGTACATCCTAGATACTATTAAGGCTCATGTATGGAGCGGCTTTGAAACTGCCGATGATATTCAAGATATTATTTCTGATTTACTTGAAGAAGGTGCTGATGAAAGTATGCTTCGCCAGTCAGTAGGCATTGAAATGAATAAAAAATATCAAGCTGAAAAATCATGGCCTCAAGTTACTGACATAGACCGCTTAGATAAGGTCTTTCAATCCCTCTACAGCATTGGCATTCTCTGTTTACATAATGCTGGCTATACGATGTCAGACGGTCATGATGATTCTCTTGATGCATTGAGTGATTACCCTAAAGGGCAGTTCTTTGGCTATTGTTTTTATCACCGCCAAGATTTAGAACGGGCTATTTCTGGTGGCGGCTTGATGCTCGCCTATGATCACATCAAAGGCGATGGGCCTGAAAAAATTAAAGTAGCTCAAGTTATGCAACAAGAGCTGGAGAAAGCCGGATTCACTGTGGATTGGAATCAAACTACTCAGCAAAGAATTAACCTTCCAAATTTCGACTGGAAAAATCGTGCAGCTATCAATAGATAACTGGGCTATCCAAGCTGGCTCCGCCATCGGTCAATTTTTGTATCATCCCCGGTACAGTGCTTAAATGCTGAAAGTTCTTGTCATTAGGCCAACACTAAATAGGAAGGCTAGAAGTATACTTTACTCTCTTCAATGCAAAGTTTGAATTAACTGATTTAACATTCGGCAAGTGGGCTAAAGTTTGTTTTAACACTCTCTCATAGTGCTCGACACTGCCGACAACCACTCTCAGCACATAATCTTTTTCACCACTCGTCGAGTAGCATTCAACTATTTCAGGTATATTTTGCACTGCTGACTCAAATGCGTTTAACGACTCCTCATCATGATTTTTAATTCTGATATAAGCATAGACAGTCACGTTAAGACCAAGCTGTTTAGGATCTAATACGACTACTTTCTCTTGAATAACCCCCATACTTTGCATTTTCTTCACTCTTCGCCAGCAAGGAGTGTGGGACAACCCCACAATTTCGCCAAGCTCTGACATGGAGTAATCAGCATTTTTTTGCAGGGCGCGTAATATTTTCAAATCAAATTCGTCAAGTGAGTTTGTTATATTCATCCTAATTTTTAATAATCATTGAGTAAATCATCCTAACAATCAGTTCTTAATTAGTTAAACTAGCAAAATATTAATCACTAATCAAACGTAGAATATATCTTAGGATCCAAGTTAGCTCCCATCTAGAATCCGATGTCTGCTGCGAATCCCCACTCGTTCCACTTGCCACGACTAGCTGTAGCTATTTTGCATAACCTAACGCCTACAGCTAATATCCAGCATCTCGAACAATTGGCCCCCTCGCTACGACCCCACTTCTGGATAAAAACTAGTTAGATTCTACCTCCTTGCTTCAAACCTATAATAAAAAACACAGCTAAGGGCGGACACTTTCAATACTCCAATCACCATAGTTCGTCAGTGACTGCCTTTACATCGTGAATCGACGAGCATTTACTAATGAATAATAACCAAGTTTCTCTTACCGATCGCTACACTACCGAACAAGGCCAAGTCCTTATTTCAGGCATTCAAGCCCTTGTCAGACTACCATTAGACTTGATGCGCCGAGACCGACGCAACAATCTAAATACCGGCACTTTTATTTCAGGATACAGAGGCTCACCACTCGGTGGTTACGATTTAGAACTAGGGCGTAGAGCTGACTTATTAAAACGTTACAACATCAAGTTCCAGCCGGGTGTCAACGAAGAGTTAGGAGCCACCGCCGTATGGGGCTCACAACAAGTTAATTTATTTTCTGAATCAACTGTCGATGGTGTGTGTGGAATTTGGTATGGAAAAAGCCCTGGAGTCGATAGATCAACAGATGCATTTAGACATGCCAATGCCGCGGGATCATCCAGGTTTGGCGGTGTTTTAGTCATTGCCGGTGATGATCATGGTTGCAAATCTTCTTCTTATCCTGGACAGAGCGAATTCGCCTTTGTCGATATGCAAATGCCTATTCTTAACCCATCGAATGTCCAAGAAGTCTTAGATTATGGTATCTACGCAATAGAGTTATCTAGGTACAGCGGCTGCTGGGTCGCGATGATCACTTTAACTGAAAACATGGACAGCAGTGCAACAGTTGATATTGACCCAAATAGAGTTCAAATAACTAAACCTACAGATTTCAAGATGCCCGAAGATGGAGTAAATATCCGCCTGTCCGATACTCCGCTTGATCAAGAAGAGCGCTTATGGCGCTACAAAAGACCGGCGGCACTCGCTTTCTGTAGAGCCAATAAGCTCAACAAAATCGTCCTAGAAAACCCCACCGCCTGTCTAGGTATAGTGAGCACTGGCAAAGCTCATTTGGATTTATTGCAAGCCATGGATGACTTGGGAATAGACGATAAAAAAGCCCGGCAGTTAGGTATAAGAATTTTAAAAATTGCCATGACTTACCCACTAGACGTTACTGCAATACGAGATTTTGCACGAGGCTTGGAGTATTTATTTGTAGTCGAAGAAAAACGCAGTTTAATAGAAGTGCAGTTAAAAGAAGAGCTTTATAATGTTGAAATCTACGAGCCTAATTTCCCTAAAATCATTGGCAAGCTAGACTCCCAAGATAATCCTTTACTGCCCGCCTATGGTGAACTATCCCCCGCTATATTAGCCTCTGTATTATTACGCGCCTTACCTGATGCCGAGAAAGACCCTATTGTAAAACAGCGTATTGCAGATCTGTCGGCCAGTAATCTCTGTCGATTGAACCCTAAATTAAGCAGTGCTCGCAATCCTTTTTTCTGCTCTGGCTGTCCGCATAATACCTCAACTAAAATACCCGATGGATCTAGGGCTTTGGCGGGTATTGGCTGCCATTATTTAGTTCAAACGATGGATAGAAACACCCAAACCTTCACTCAAATGGGGGCAGAGGGAGTGAGCTGGATAGGTCAATCAGCCTTTACTAACACCAAGCATGTCTTCGTTAATTTAGGCGATGGTACTTATTTCCACTCCGGCATTCTAGCGATTCGTGCAGCAGTGGCGGCAAAAGTAAATATCACTTACAAAATACTCTTTAATGATGCGGTGGCGATGACCGGAGGTCAACAGCATGATGGGGAGCTAAGGCCAGATATGATCGCTCGGCAGGTAATCGCCGAAGGTGTTAGCAAATTAGTGTTGGTGATGGATGATGTGAACAAATATAAGGGCAAAATAAGCTTTCCACGCAATCTTGAAATCCAACATCGTGACTCGCTAGAAAAAGTTCAAACAGAAATGCGTGAAATAACCGGTGTGACGGTCATTTTATACGATCAAATCTGTGCGACAGAGCTGCGTCGTCAACGCAAGCGCGGCAGACAACCTCCGGCAACTAAACGAGTCGTAATAAACGCTCTCGTTTGTGAAGGCTGTTCTGACTGTTCAGTACAGTCTAACTGCACCTCAATCGAGCCTAAGCCGACAGAGTTGGGCATTAAAAGACAGATTAATCAAACCAGCTGTAATATTGATCTATCCTGCATTAAAGGGTTTTGTCCCTCTTTTGTCACGGTCAAAGGCGCTCAACTAAAAGCACCTCAAGGATCAAATATTGACGTTATATCACTGGCAAAATCATTACCTCTACCGACACCGAGTAGCTTAGATAAACCTTGGAATATACTCATTACTGGGGTGGGCGGTACAGGGGTAGTTACTGTGGGGGCGCTATTAGCGATGGCAGCTTACCTAGAACACAAGGCGGTAACAGTACTAGACCAAACAGGCCTTGCACAAAAGGGTGGAGCGGTGTATTCGCATATCCGACTAGCAGCAAACAATCGCCAATTACATGCCGTACGGATAGGTGATGCCAGTACCAATATGCTGATCGCCTGTGATTTAATTGCGGCTGGAAATAGCGCTACTTGTTTAAGTAAACTCAACCCACAATTGACTCGCACTATTGTAAATACCAGTGTCATACCTACTTCAGATTTCGTTCTCGGCAAACCCATCGTAAATTCTGAGCAGAACTTTATTGATGAAATAGACAAGTACAGCGCCAGTTTAATCAGAATTAATGCAGCTAGCGCCTCTAATGCAGTTTTAGGAAGCACTACCTGTGCCAATATATTTATGCTTGGCTATGCTTTCCAAATCGGGGGAATTCCTTTAAAACTCGATTCTATATACCAGGCGATTGAAATAAATGCGATCGCTGTACAGAGTAATTTAAAAGCTTTTGCTGCCGGCAGAGTTGCTGCCAACGACAGCGCGGCTTTTAATGATCTATTAAAAATTCGACCGCCAGCAAGCTTCGCTTCAACCTTGGCAGAGATAGTGGATAACCGGGCTAGATATTTACAAGCTTACCAAAATTTAAACTTGGCTAACAAATATAGACGGCAGGTTGCAATAGTATCCAACGCCGAACAAAAAATTCTTCCACAATCAAAAAATTTAAGTATTGAATTCGCCGAGAGTTATTTTAAATTACTGGCCTATAAAGACGAATATGAAGTCGCTAGGCTATTCACTAATGGTGATTTTACTCGACAGTTACAGGAAACATTTAAAGAGGGCTATCGTTTAGAATTTCATTTAGCACCTGAAATGTTTGCTATTTTTCAGCCTCAGCCGAAGAAAATTGCTTTTGGGCCCTGGATGTACGGTGTCTTCAAGCTATTAGCCAAAATGAAATTTTTACGCGCTACTCCCCTCGATCCTTTTGCCCGCACCGCTGATAGAAAGCTTGAAAAAAAATTAGCGGGTCAATATGCCGACACCGTCAGTAGCTTACTTAACTCGCTAGATACCGACAATCTAAAAGCAGCAGTCGCCATTGCCAAGATGCCGCAGTCAATAAAAGGCTTTGGAGCCATAAAGCAAGCATCTATTAAATCGGTGTTGCTACAACAGCAACTAGCAGTGGAAAATTATAACGGGCGGAAATCTAATGGAAAAGTAACCCTATTTGATCCTACAGCCGCCTGACAAGTACCGGGGTCGGTATAACTTGCCCCGGTGGATATAAACTTCGTGCTCGGCTGTTAACGATCTACGCCATATCCCTATGCCTATCCAGAGAGCCTGGCATGACAATTAGCTCGTTGCAAATCAGCGCTAACTTTTCCGCAAACAGTACTGCTCTCGCTGCAACCGCGAATATCTAGCTAGAGCTGATCTTTTACAGATCGCGCGAAAGCATAGAAACCACTAATGATGTTGATAAACAAACAAATTTTTTTATTATGAGATAGATCATAAATCACTCTAGTTTTTCAATTTCTCTATTGAAAAGATTGCTCTCTCAGGTCAAACTGCAGCGATGTCTAAAAATAGAGCCTTTAGCTGCTAGCTGAAAAAGCCAGTGAACACAGCCATCTTTTTTAGCAAATTTTCTAAGTTTTAGCCCAGCAGATCACAACAGCCATTCTCAACTAACAATAGGATCCAGTACTGTGACAGCAAACCAGCATGTATCAACCATAACCGGGCCATTAAATGGCCTCAGGGTGTTAGATCTAAGTCGTATTTTAGCAGGCCCTACTTGCACACAGTTGTTAGGTGATATGGGAGCGGATGTGATTAAAATTGAAAAACCTAAGGGTGGCGACGACACGCGTGCTTGGGGCCCCCCTTTCGTTAAAGACCTGGATGATAATTTCACCACTGAAAGTGCTTATTACCTGTGTGCTAATCGCAACAAGCGCTCAATCGCGGTCGATATCACCACGACTGAAGGCGCGGATTTTATTCGGCGCTTGCTAACTACCTGTGATGTATTAGTAGAAAATTTTAAAGTCGGTGGGCTTAAAAAATATGGCTTAGCTTACGATGATTTAAAAGCTGAGTTTCCGGAACTGATTTACTGCTCAATTACCGGGTTTGGCCAAACGGGGCCCAACTCACATCGCCCTGGCTACGATCTTTTAGCTCAAGGTTTTGGCGGTATCATGAGCCTGACAGGTGAACCCAATGGCGAGCCGATGAAAGTCGGTGTCGGCATATGTGATGTAATGACTGGCATGTACGCTAATTCAGCGGTACTTGCGGCTCTGTACCACCAAAAAATTAACGGCGGCGGACAGCAGATCGATGTCGCTCTAGTGGATGTGCAAACAGCTTGGCTAGTCAACGAGGGCACTAACTATTTACTCAGTGGTGAAGAGCCTTTACGCAGAGGTAACGGACACCCAAATATCGTCCCCTATCAAGTATTTAGCGTCGAAGATGGGCATGTAATTGTCGCGGTTGGCAACGATCAACAATTTAAGCGCTTTTGCCATATTTTACAGTACCCTGAACTGGCGGATGACCCGCTGTATACAACCAATCAGTTGAGACTCAAGCACCGCGAGCAATTAATCCCAATCCTCAGTAAGATATTGAGTTCGCAGAAAAAACAGCAACTGATCACGCTCATGGAGCAAGAGGCGATTCCCGGCGGTCCGATTAATACCCTCAGTCAATTATTTGCTACAGAGCAAGTACGGGCCCGCGATATGAAAATCAGCATGCCCTACCCCGAGTCAAAAACCGGGACGGTCGAGTTGATTGGTAATCCGATTAAATTTTCTGCAACCCCAGTTAGCTATCACTTAGCACCGCCAAAATGTGGTCAGCACAGCCAAGAAATTATCGACGAGCTGGATCGCTTAACAGCCACTGATCAACCGCGATAAATGCTAATATTATAGTGCTCTGGAGCCAGTGAACAAATCTCGTATCTTCCCCGCCAGGGGAAGTATCTGAATTGTTCAGAAGATCCTTAATAAAACTCCCCCGCTATTGATCAGCAGAACCCGCGCCAAACAAGCGGGCCTCCACCGCCACCAGCATATTTTTCGGTGAATACTAGTTAGCCTATTTGACCGATTAGGATGCATGACCTACACTTCAAAAGTACTGATCAAGTCTCACAACCTCAGCAAGTATGGGCTATGTGAGATTTATGCATAAATCTCATCAGCTATATAAGACATTTGTCCTATCGCTAATTACGAGTGTACTGCTAAATAAGCCTGTCAGGAGTTACCATGAGCGAATTGAGCAAAAAACAACAGATTGTGAGCGCCTCTGACCTCCTATTTTATAACCAGGGCTACGCGGCGACTTCTTTTGCCGATATTGCCGAGGCAGTGCAGATTTCCCGCGGTAATTTTTACTATCATTTTAAAAGTAAAGACAGCATTCTTGACGCGGTCATCAGTCTGCGTCTAGCCAACAGCCACAAGTTGTTAAGAGACTGGGAGTCACACAGTCCAGCAGCGACAGAGCGAATTGGCTGTTTTATCAATCGCTTGTTAGTCAAGCAAACTGACATTATCCGCTACGGTTGCCCAGTCGCTACTTTGAATACTGAATTGGCGAAGTTAAACCATCCGGCAAAAACTACTGCAAGTATGCTATCGACGGTATTTCGCACTTGGCTGCGCAGACAGTTTTGTCTACTCGGAGAAAAATCTAGTGCCGATTTATTGGCGATGCATCTGCTCAGTCGCAGTCAGGGAGCGGCTACTATAGCCAATACCTTTGGCGAACAAAAATTACTGCAGCAAGAAGTACAGTTGATGCATGACTGGCTGTACACTTATATCAAATTTCCTGCTGAGAATACTGCAACGCCTAGCCTAGCCTAGCCAATTATTTAAATGCCAGCGGTTAATTTATCAACCAATTTCAATCAGTTTCAAATATTTATCCTGCTAAATGAGATTTTTATATGACGAGTATAGTGTTAGGGGGCGATGGACTGCCCCGCTGTAGCTGGAGCCAAACCGCCCCTGAGTTTCCGCATTATCATGACACTGAATGGGGCTTTCCGGTCACTGACGATCGAGCTCTGTTTGAAAAGCTGTGCTTAGAAAGTTTTCAAGCGGGGCTTAGCTGGCGCACTATTTTAGTCAAAAGGGATAGTTTTCGGGCGGCGTTTAGCGGCTTTGATTTTTATCGAGTCGCCAAGTTTCAGCAAGCTGATGTCGAGAGATTATTAAGCGACGCCAGCATTGTTCGCAATCGTAAGAAAATCCAGGCGGTGATCAACAATGCCAATCGAGCCATCGAGATGGTTGAGCAAGAGGGTTCTCTCAGTACTTTTTTATGGCGCTACCAACCAGATCCCGAGCTGGCAGCTGCGCCGCAGACAGTCACTACTTGTGCCGAGTCTATAGCGCTGGCAAAAGAGCTAAAAAAGAGAGGCTGGCAGTTTGTCGGCCCCACCACCGCCTTTGCTTTTATGCAGGCAATGGGACTGCTCAATGATCACTTAGTTGGCTGTTTTATAAGAAAAAAAATTGAAGAATCAAAAAAATAAGGTATACGTCCTAATATTTTACCCACCGAATGCTCACCACTGATCTAGAGCTTTTCCCCGTTAAGCGACTAGTAGCCTCGCTCTAAATTAACCGTCGGCGGAATCACCCCAGTATTTTGATAGGCCGCTATATTAGCCGCGACAATTCTCGCAGCTGAATCGACATTAGTCGGTGCTGATATATGCGGCAGTATGCTGATTTTGGGATGCGTCCATAAAGGACTAGTGGCAACGAGTGGCTCGCTTGTAAATACATCTAATACCGCATGCCCAATGTGGCCACTGTCCAATAGCTTGATTAAATCTGTGGCATTGACTACCGCGCCGCGCGAAAAGTTAATCAGTTTGGCTCCACCGGGAAGCTGCTTGAGTAGGCTTGCGTTTAACAGCCCCTCAGTCTCGACAGTCAAGGGAAGTAGGTTGACCAAGATATCCACCGATTGCAGTAACTTAGGTAGTTGCGTTAGACCATGGTAGCTGGCCACTCCCTCTAGATGCTTGGCACTTCGGCTCCAGCAACTCACTTTATAGCCATGTTTTAATAAACTATGTATCGCGCTAGCGCCTAATTCACCTGCCCCCAATACGGCGACATGCACTTCAGCTGCCACCGCACACGGCAGTGGTAACCACTGTTGTCGTGCTTGCTGAGCTGCATATTCTGGCATATTTCGATGTAGGTATAGTGTCCAAGCCAAGACCGCTTCTGCCATCGTCTGCGCCAGTTGAGGATCGGTTAATCGCACTAATTTGATCGCGCCTTGCCCGGCCACTTGCGCCGCTCGCCGATCTTGGAGAGCGCTGACTAGCCCCTCGACGCCCGCCCAAACACTTTGCACCCATAGCAAATTGCTAAAAGGTACTAGATCAGCAGGATTGGGGTTTGCAACTATTGCAACGGTGGTCGCCTGCACTTGCTCGGCGCTCATCATCTCAGGCAATAATACCGTGTGATTGGGTAATAATTGTTGTAACAGCTCCAGCCATTGTCGCTGCTCTGCAACGGGCAATCGATGGATAAAAGCGATCGGGCTCATTAGTCAAATACCTTATTTAAATCACTGAAGCCCTTTAATTCGATCGGATTGCCAAAAGGGTCGAGAAAAAACATAGTGTGCTGCTCCCCTGCCTGTCCTGCAAATCGCTGGCAGGGCTCGATCACAAAATTTAGCCCTTTGCTTCGTAATTGATCGGCCAATATTAACCAATCTGGCAGTGCTAGAACAGCGCCGAAATGCGGGATCGGCACTTTTATACCATCCACTAAACCAGTGCTTTTAGCAACCAAAGGCTCGCCGAGATGCAGCGACAGTTGATGGCCAAAAAAATTGTAATCGACCCAGGTTTCAGCCCTACGCCCCTGCTGACAACCTAGTACGTTAGTATAAAAGTCACAGGCCTGCTGTAAATTAGTGACATTAAAGGCTAAATGAAAAATCGAGTGCATATTAAACTCCTTGAGTATTACCTAAATCAGTGACGATGCTATGTTGAAGGGCCGCGATGCTATGTTCGGTCGACCTTGCCCACCGCTGCAATGCGAATAAAATAGCAATTATTTAGCATTAGAGATACCATCTAATATTTAATACAAGCATAAGAAATAGTTATGGATATTCGCTTTCTGCACAGCTTGCTCATCGTGATAGACACCGGCTCGATTGCCGCGGCCGCTAGAGCACAACATTTAACTGCCGCCGCTGTTAGTCAGCGCATAAAAGCATTGGAACACTCGCTAAACTGTCAGCTACTCTGCAGGTCAGGGCACAGTGCAAAACCAACCGAAGACTGTTTAAAACTATTGCCGCGCTTGCAGAGAATTGCCGATGAAGTATCGCAACTTCCCGCTGATTTGGATAATAGTGGCTTAACTGGTGAGCTAAAAGTGGGCGTTATTTCCACAGTCCTCAGCGGCTTTTTACCAGTGCGTCTACAGTGGCTTGCCACACAATTCCCGACTTTGAGTTTACAAATTATCCCCGGCACCTCCAGCCATCTCTACCAGCAATTACTCGAGCGAAAAATAGACCTAGCGATACTGGTACAACCACCTTTTCCGCTCGCTAAGTCGCTACAGCAACAGCTGTTATGCAGTGAACCGCTGACACTGATCAGCGCTAAAGCTTGCTCGAGTATTGCCCAGGCAATTAGCAGTCAGCCGTTTATCCAGTACGAGCGCACAGCATGGGGCGGCACCATAGCGCAGCAGTACTTAACCGATCGGCAACTAAATGTCAGCAAGCTGTGTGAAATTGATGCTTTAGAGTCGATCGTACTTATGGTAAAAAATGGCCTGGGAGTATCACTAGTACCGCAGTGGCAGGGAATTAGCGATCTTGCGGAGGATTTGCATATACAGCTGATCGATGATCCTAAATACCAGCGGAAAATCTGCATTCTCACCCAGCAAGCATCGGCAAAAGAGCGATTAATGGCCGCTTTTATGCAGGCGATGCATGAGCTGTAAGCTGTAAGCTGTAAGCTGTAAGCTGTAAGCTGTAAGCTGTAAGCTGTAAGCTGTAAGCTGTAAGCTGTAAGCTGTAAGCTGTAAGCTGTAAGCTAAAAGTTTGCAGCTCCTAGCTTTTAACTTCTAGCTTCTAACTTGAGACCTCTGCATAACGTTGCGAGCGAAGGTAAGACAAGGCAAAAACCGGCGAGATAGCGGATTTTACAGGTGTAAATGAGCATATTGAGCCGGTTTTTAACGCCGTATTACCGAGCGCAGTAGTTATGCAGAGGTCTCTACTTACCACCCTCCATCACCTGCTCCCAGATACGACTAACTTGTGCTCGGTGCTCCTTTAAGGTCTCGGCATCTAAGGTATTAGACTGCTCTTGCATTACTTGCCTATGACCCATGGCCCGATAGGCTTTGTAGGCTTCACGCAGGGCTTGGGCATCTTCTTCACTGAGTATTGTGGCGCCTTCAAGCGCGTCTAATATTCGAATATTATCGGTATAGTTTATAATTTTTGGGTGACTAGCGGCGTAGCCCAAACAAAAATACTGCACCAGGAATTCAATATCGACAATCCCTCCCCGATCTTGTTTGAGGTTGAATTGCAGCGACTGTTGCACTTCGGGCGAGCCTAAATGGCTGCGCATTTTTTCACGCATCTCCTGCACTGAGCCCAGTAGTTCAGGCAGCTCTCGGCTTTGTCCCAGCAGCTGTTTTCTAATTTTCTCAAATTTAGCTGCCAATTTAGGGTTGCCACCAACGACACGCGCCCTGACCAAAGCTTGGTGCTCCCATGTCCAAGCCTCTTTTAATTGATAGCTTTCCCAGGCGGATAAGGTACTCACTAACATTCCTGAATTACCTGCTGGACGCAGTCTCATATCAATTTCATAGAGTTGTCCACTGGGGGTGAAGGTATTTAAGATGTGGATAACTCGCTGTCCTAAACGGGTGTAAAAAACTGCATTCGAGATCGACTTTTTACCTTTGGTATAAGCATTTGAATCGGCACCATGCAGAAACACTAAATCTAGATCCGAGGCATAAGATAGCTCTATGCCACCCATTTTCCCATAGGCGACCACAATAAAATCTCGCCCTTGCTCCTCTCCCTCTGCATCGCAAGGCACCCCATATTTTTCAACCAGCGCCCGCCAGGCCATATTCAGCACAGAGCTTAATATAGATTCAGCCAACCAAGTCAAATAATCACTGACTTTCATCAGCGGTAGCACTCCGGCAATCTCACTGGCAGCCACCCGCAGCACATGTGCGTGCTTAAAATAGCGCAGGCTATCCATCAATTGCTCTTCATCCTCCTCTGGGATGCGCAGCATCTGTTGGTTTAATTCAGAGTCTAACTGTTGCTTATCGGGGGGCGAATACAAGGTCTGCGGGGTGATCAACTCATCGAGTAGCACCGGCTGTTTAGTCAAGGTATCTGCAAACCAGCTACTGGCGGAACAGAGTTTTACCAACTGCTTTAAGGCGCTGGGATTTTCTGCCAAAAGCACTAGATATGCCGAGCGCCTTAAGATGGCGGTAATTAATTTTAACACTCTGGCTAAAGTCTGAGTGCTGTTTGCAGTGGCGCAAATTTCGCTCATCAACAGCGGAATGACCGTTTTTAAGCGATCCACAGAGACCGGCTGTAATAACTTAGCCACTTTTGACTCCGCCATGTCGACAATTAATTTTCGGGCACTGTCCGGTTGATCAAAGCCCTTTTCAGCGCAGAGCTCGCTCGCCTCTTCCGCCGAGAGCTTTAATTCCCATAACAGTAACCAATCGCTATCGATACAGCTTGGATGCTCATCATCTTCCGGCGTAGCTAAGGTTTCTGCGAAATAGCTACTGACGTTTTGTCGGTGCTGATCGAGGGTCTGCATAAAAGCTGCACTGTCCGAAAACCCGAGTGAAAAGGCTATTCTCTGTAGCTCTAGCGCTCCTTTAGGCAACTCTTGGGTTTGGCGATCGCTAATCGCTTGAATGGCGTGTTCAGTATCGCGCAGAAAGAGGTAGGCCGCGGTGAGCTGATCGACAAATTTTTGCGGCACCGCCACCGCTTCCGGTAACAGCGGCAATATATCCAAGAGCGCTTTTTGCTGCAGTCGTTGATCGCGCCCTCCTCTGATAAGCTGGAATGCCTGGGCGATAAACTCAATTTCTCTAATTCCCCCAGAGCCCAATTTAACATTATTTTTTAAGCCCTTACGCCGTACTTCACTGTTGATCAGCGCCTTCATTTCGCGCAGTGACTCAAAGGCTGAATAATCAATATACTTGCGAAAGACGAAGGGCTTTAAATCTCGCATTAATTGCAGGGCTGCTGGACACATCCCAGCGACGATTCTCGCCTTGATCATCGCGTAGCGTTCCCACTCGCGACCGTGCTGTTGATAGTAGTTTTCCATGGCGATAAAGCTACAGGCGAGCGGACTGACCGAGCCAAAAGGCCGCAGCCGCATATCCACTCTAAAGACAAAACCGTCGACGGTCGGTGCATCTAAGACACGGATCAATTGTTTACCCAAGCGGATAAAGAAATCTTGGTTATCAATCGATTTTTTCTGCCCTTGGGTGACCCCGTTTTCGGGATAGCAGAACATTAAATCGATATCAGATGACAAGTTAAGCTCACCGGCCCCTAATTTGCCCATCCCCAGCACCACTAAATGCTGTTGCTCGCTGTTGCCATTTTCATCAGCTGGAGAGTACGGCGTGCCAAAACGAAGACTGAGCCAGTCATATAATTTAGTTAAACTAATCGCCACACAAGCGTCCGCCAAGGCACTTAACTCGCGAATGGTTTGGCGAGTGTCTGCGCTGCGATTTAAATCGCGCCAGATAATACGGACCATTTCTATTTGCCGAAACAATCTGAGCTGCTGCTCTAACTGCTGCTGATTTTCAACGCTAGCCAGTAGTGCCGACAGTTTGAGCGCGTAGTGATCAACAGGGTATTCAGTGTCTAGTGCATTACTACCGATTAAGTCCGCTAACATTTCAGGTTCCCGCTGCAGCTGCTCAACCACAAAATCGCTGCCTACGACTACTTTGACCAAACTCGCCAATTGCTCAGCGGTTAAAGTAAGATTCTGTAAACAAACTTCCAGTCGCGGCCACTGGTCCAGCACATGTTGCTGTAAACTGGCAGGAACGGCGTTTAAATCAGGTAAGTGCATGTCAGGTAAGTGCATAGTTGTCCTCTGCGGCGCTGCACTGAGATTTAGCAGCAAAATCTAGCCTATTTTTGGCAGATAGTTAATCTCCGGTCACTCAACCACTGAGTACCAGAAAAATTCGAATTTAAGGTCGTGGATAAAAGGTACTGATGCTCAGAAAAATAACCGTAGCCACTCCTACCCACGGGCACGATTGAGCAGTGCAAAACCTCTGGCCGCCTTGCTGATATCACTTGGCTCTAACTCCGCGCATTGCTCCATCAGCTCTGCAGCTATTTCTGTGAGCGCCATTGGCTTGCCATTGACCAGCTCCAATTCTAGTTCGGAAATTTCAATCGTTTCTGCACTGTGTACCGTTGCTACTTGCCCTTGATCTAATACCATTTCGACCAGCGACTGCGCTCCTTGTCGATCGATGTGCTGAATGTACCAAAGCTGGCGGGTAAAATTGGTGGTAAATTGCTGTTTAATCGTATTTGTGTCAATGCCTGCTGGCCAGTGATCGCTGGGCAGTAACGAAAAATCTAGCTGGTCGCTGCTCAAGTCCCACTCCCATTCTAACCTTTGGTGCATTCCTTGTTCACTACTTCCCTGAGTTTTTAGCGTTTGTATATACTGTCGATCACTCTTGCGCACCCGCAATGCTATTTTTTGACTGTGCAGCTGCCAATCATCGGTATCGTAGTAAGTATTTTGCAGGATTTTTTCGACGGCACTAGTCGGCAAACTGCAGATAAAGCGACTTTTCAACAGTTTGTGAATCGCGCTTGGCGCAATAGCTAATTTGATTTCAATTTCTGTATTCATTAAATATCTCCTGTAGATCAATACACTAGATTGTTTTCGGCTCAGTTACACCACCAACATACCTAGCCTGTAACCATCACTTAATAGCAAATAATCGCTGCAGACAAAGTTCCGTATTAAATAACCAGTCTCGCGCCGCAAAAATACCGATTGCAATGACTCAAAGCTAGTGTTCTTTAGCAGCGACAATAAACTATGAATGACGGCAAAATAAAAATGGCTAAATATGAACTTTTTGCTACAAATTTGTGACATCAACACTTATACTTCGAAAAATTATAGCCAATGAGGTTTAGGATTGTGGTTTCTAGTAATCCTTTCTTGCAAATGTTTGCTCGCTCGCCGTTCAAACCTATGCAGGAACACATAGCAAAGGCACAACAATGTGCTGAACAATTAATTCCTTTCTTCGAAGCATCTTTTGCCGACGATTGGGCTTTAGCTGAACAACTGCAGCAAAAGATAGCAAAGCTTGAAAACGAAGCTGATGATATCAAAAAAGAAGTCCGTCAGTCTGTCCCCAGTAGTTTATTTTTGCCAGTCCCACGCACCGACTTGCTCAGTTTACTGCGCATGCAAGATAGAATAGCTAATCGCGCCAAAGATATTTCCGGCATTATGCTGGGTAGAAAAATGTCTGTGCCGAGCTGTATTCAAAAGGAAATGCTGGAATTTGTTAGCGCAGCGGTAAAAACCTCAGAACAAGCGCTCACCGCGCTCAATGAATTGGACGAGTTAGTCGGCGCCGGGTTCCGTGGCCGTGAAGTGGATGTCGTAGAAGCACTGATTAACAAGTTAGATGATTTAGAACATGAAACCGATGAGTTGGAGCGAGAAATACGCCACTCTGTTTTTCAGGTAGAAAAAGAGCTCGATCCTATCGATGCTATTTTCCTCTACAAAGTAATCTCATGGATTGGAGATCTCGCAGACCGGGCACAAGATGTGGGCGGCAGACTTCAATTACTTATCGCTCGTTAGTAGCGAAATATAAGAGTTAGATTATATGAATATTATTGCTCAGCATGGCGATGTCATCATCATCCTCGCCTGTGTATTCGGCTTTTTTATGGCGTGGGGTGTCGGTGCAAACGATGTCGCGAACGCGATGGGTACTTCGGTAGGCTCTAAAGCACTTACCCTTAAACAAGCCATTATTATTGCCATTGTATTCGAATTTGCCGGCGCCTATTTAGCTGGAGGAGCGGTCACAGCTACCATCAGAAAAGGGATTATCGATCCATCCCTCTTATCTGGTGCTCCCGAATTATTGGTGTTTGGCATGATGTCGGCGCTACTTGCCGCAGCAATTTGGTTATTAGTTGCCACCTTTTTTGGCTGGCCGGTCTCCACTACCCATACGATTGTCGGCGCGATTGTTGGCTTTGCTGCCGTTGGTATCTCCCCAGATGCAGTCAACTGGGGAAAGGTCGCCAAAATTGTTGCCAGTTGGGTGGTATCTCCAATCACCGCAGGATTTATTGCCTTTTTTCTCTTTCGAACCGTGCAACGGCTAGTCTTAGACACTAAAAACCCCTTCGCCAATGCGCAAAAATACGTGCCCGGCTATATTTTTTTGGTGGGTTTCATCATTTCCATGGTGACCTTTACCAAAGGCCTTAAACACATCGGCTTAGATCTCAGTTTTACTAACAGCGCCCTTATCTCCCTCGCGGTGGCTTTCCTGACGATGGTTATCGGCAAAATAATGCTGCTAAAAGTCAAAGAAGATAAAGAGGCTGACAAGGACTATCACTTTTCTAGTGTTGAAAAAGTGTTTGGCGTACTAATGATGTTTACCGCCTGTGCAATGGCCTTTGCCCACGGCTCAAACGATGTCGCCAATGCGGTGGGTCCGATTGCCGCGATAGTCGGGATTGTCGATGCTGGCGGTAAGGTGCTGCAAGAGTCGATGATGCCCTCGTGGATATTATTACTCGGTGGTGCCGGTATTGTCGCAGGACTAGTAATGTACGGACATAAGGTGATTGCCACTGTCGGTAATAATATTACCGAACTAACCCCTTCTCGCGGCTTTGCAGCAACGCTTGCCGCCGCTGCGACAGTCGTGGTTGCATCTGGCACCGGACTGCCCATTTCCACCACTCACACTTTAGTCGGAGCTGTGCTAGGTGTAGGCTTAGCGCGTGGCTTAGCGGCGCTAAATTTGAAAGTGATCGGGACCATTTTTATCTCTTGGGTTATCACTTTACCCGCAGGGGCCGGTCTTTCAATCATGTTCTTCTTTATGTTTAAATGGATGTTCGTCGGTTAGACTTACACAGTCCTGAATCAGCGGCCTCACTGCTCCACATAGCGCAAGCTCTTGATTCACTTTGAAGTCACGGCTTCAAGATAGTGTTAGTCATATCTGAAGTTCCACTGAGCCGGTAACCTTCGTTACCAGTGCAGTGGGTGCTAGATCTGGCTCTGCTTTGCAGAGCCGCTATTAATTTTTATCATTAATCCAATTTGCCCCTCGACCTGATCCTTTAAAGGCTGCACAATATCGGCTCATTCTTTTCTATATAGCCTAAGTTCAACTTAGACGCAGCTGCGATATCTAAGTTAGGCTACACTTATAAACCGTCTTGGAGCTTGTTGTGGCCGATGTTAACCAATATGTAAACTGGTTTCGCCAATCATCCCCTTACTTTAATGCACTGCGCGATAACACTGTGGTTATTATGCTCAGCGGTGATTCAATTAAAGACCCTAATTTCGACAATGTCATCCATGATATTGCCTTACTTAGCAGTTTGGGAATGCGCTTAGTATTAGTTTACGGAGCACGCCCGCAAATTGAACAAAAGATGCAGGAGCTTGGCCTGCAGACCCACTCTCACCACTGCAGACGCATTACCGATAGCCAGACGTTGGCTTGTGCTGTGGAAGCTAGCGGCACTATTAGAGCTATGATAGAGGCAAAGCTCTCGATGGGCTTAATCAACACGCCAATGCACGGCTCAAAAATTCGGCTTATCTCTGGTAACTTTGTTACCGCTCGACCGGCTGGAGTGTATGAGGGGGTTGATTTGTGTTACACGGGCGAAGTGCGGCGCATTGATCAGCAGGCGATTGCCAATATTTTAGATTTAAACTCCATAGTATTGCTATCGACGATTGGCTACTCTCCCACCGGTGAAATGTTTAATTTATCAGCGGCAGATGTCGCCGCCAGAGCTGCGATATGCCTAAAGGCCGACAAACTAATCCTACTCGGCAAAGAGCAGGGCATCACCGACAGTAATGGCGAGACCAGAAGCGAGCTGTTAAGCTCAACTGCGCAGCGCTTGCTGAATAAATATCGCACTCAAATTTCCGACCCCAATTCAGCGCAATCTGAATTTTCCCACTTACTCGACACGGCAATTTCCGCCTGCGATGCGGGCGTACCGCGCTGCCACTTGCTCTCTTATCAAGTCGATGGCGCTATGCTGGCCGAACTTTACACTCGTGACGGTAGCGGCACTATGATTACCGAAGAATCTTACGAGCAGGTTAGAGATGCGACGGTTGATGACATTGGCGGGATCATCGAATTGATTAATCCTCTTGAGGAAAAGGGCATTTTAGTACGCCGTTCCCGAGAGCTATTAGAAGCTGAAATTGAGCAGTTTATCGTTATCGAAAGAGATAACGCCATTATTGCCTGCGCGGCACTGTATTGTTTTGCCGATGAAAAAATTGGTGAACTAGCTTGCATTGCAGTGGATGAAAACTATTTGGGAGGCAGCAGAGGCGACGTCTTACTCGATGCTGTAGAAAAGCGCGCACTAGCGCTAAACCTGCATTCCCTGTTTGTCTTAACCACCAAAACCGCGCATTGGTTTTTAGAGCAGGGCTTTTGTGCGATTACCGTAGATCAGCTGCCCAAGCAAAAACAATTAATCTACAACCTTCAGCGAAAATCCAAAGTATTCGCTAAGACCTTACCCACTGGCTAGCTATCATATAAAAACAAAGTGAAGCTTTGATCCGGCCCCGCCAATACAATATTGAATACCGCTTTATCAGGCGCCTGCAGCTCTACCCCTGGCCCACTTATGACGGGGGGAGACAACTCGGTCAAGGCACTCTTACCATGACCCGCCAAAGAGTTACCTAGCACTATGTTCATAAATTCGCACACCGCATCTTGGGCTACCGCCGAGTTATTGCTGGTATCCATGCCTAAAAAATTACTAGCGATGGTATTGATTAATTCGGTCTTCATTAAATAGCCAATTTTAATCGGCTCAGGTAACTCTGCAGATTGTGAAAAGGCTAGCTCTCCCGCTCCTATATTAATACTTTCTGCCACTAACTCAGAGACCTGAACATTCATTTTGATAATTCTTAAAAATAGCCGTACTGTGGTATTTATTGTATCTGCTATTAATTTACCATGCGGATGTGCATAAATAGTAGCATCCAGCTGTAATGCCGAGCGCTTTTTAATTTCAGAGTGTTCTTCTAAATGTTTAATCAACACTGATTTTGATAAAATAGCTTGTTCGACTAATAACTCACCAAAGAATTTCCTATCATTTTGCTGAGCAATAAAAACTTCAGAAATTTGTCTACTTATCATGAACCCCATAGATACGGCTAATGCACCAAACCTTTCATCTTTCCTCTGTTGCTCAATATTTATTTTCTTCGCATCCTCTGTATTTAAGTAGCCTTTGTTAATAGCTATTTGTCCCAAGGTTAAATGCGAGGCTTTTTGTAGGTCAATAGTATGCAACAATTGATTTTTACTGATTATTCCTCTTTCTAAAAGATATTGACCAAAAAATTTATTTGACATAAATTACTCACTCTACAGTTTCAGACAAGCTATTTAGCGCGATTCTAATTCCTTCCGTCTCATAGGGCTTTTGCAAATAAAATTTTGCCCCAGCTCTTAGACAATACTCAATGTCACCCTCAGAACCCAGAGAACTACAGATTACTACTTGCGCACTCTCGTCCACTTGCAATATCTTTTTCAAAGTCTTTTTACCATCAAATTTTGGCATCACCAAATCCAGCATTACCACATCAGGTTTTAGCTCCATATACAGTTTAAGTGCTTCTAAACCATCCTTTGCCTCTCCTATCACTTGATGGCCAATATTGGCTAGCAATTGTTTGACGACTAATCGCATACTTAACGAGTCATCAACAACCAGTATTTTTAATGCAGACATTTTCTCTCCTCAATCTCCCACTTTTAGACAATTTACTGCCTAAGCGCTGATTAATAACAAAATATTGCTCCACAGCATTACACTTAGAACAAAACAATGGGATTATTAGTGTAGCTAGTAAGTTATTTTTTGTGCGATAGCCACCCAAACAATTTTTCTACTCAATACATCTAATACGTAGGGATCCTCTGCTCAGCGACAGAAGCGAGGCTGGGATTCAGAGATATAGATAAAGAATAGATCAATATCCATCAAAGGCAAAAAACTAAGTCAATTGAGCATAAAAGGTGTTCTGGCAGCGCAGCTAAAAGCTAAAAGCTAAAAGCTAAAATATTATCCGAGGACTGAGCTAGCAAGTGGTAATATACACCTCAGAGAAGCGGCGTTTTTTTTGTAGGATAGGCACTAAATATTATTGATATTCAGCTGTTCATCAGCGTAATTTAAAGGGCTTAACATGTATGTAATTATGGATATTATGGTTTCCCCTAGCGGGGTAGGCCTTTCAATATCTCCTTATGTCGCGCATTGCCAAAAAATATTTCAAGCGGCAAATTTAAACCATCAGTTACACAGCTTTGGCACTAATGTTGAAGGAGAGTGGGACGAGGTGATGGCAGCTGTTAAACGCTGTCATATTGAGCTGCATGAAATGGGCGCAGTGCGCATTACTAGTCATATGAAACTAGGCACCAGAGTAGATAGACAACA
Organism: Oceanospirillales bacterium; assembly: GCA_029027825.1. Classification (GTDB taxonomy): domain Bacteria; phylum Pseudomonadota; class Gammaproteobacteria; order Pseudomonadales; family Balneatricaceae; genus Rs1. The sequence continues at coordinate 4,038,705 of CP093399.1, forward strand.
AACTATTCAAGATAAAATTGACAGCGTACGGGACAAATTAGATCCTGATTGACCACCATACTCCGCTTGACTTGACAGCCGTCTAACAAAGCTATTAATTACAACAAGTTAAAAGAAGTTAAAAGAAGTTATGATATATTTTTTATCATTTACCTGGATCCGTGACTTAAAAATCACAAATATTGTACCAAAGCCATGCATCATCGGTGTTTACGCGGTAAAATCCCTCATTATTATACTCACCCAATCAGTGATGTTTTCAATGCGCACATTTAAGCTAGAACAATCCAAAACTGAAATCCTGTCCCCACATGCTGGATTAGCGTTAGTAGGTCATTATCTTAACCAGCAGACTACATTAAATAAAACCTCTCGCACCATATCTAAGCGCCATGGTATCTCAAATATAGACCTTATCCGTACCTATTTGGGTCAGATGTGTCTAGGAAAAAGCGACTTCGAAGCTGTAGAAAACTCTCGTCATGATCCTTTTTTTAAAGCCGCGATGGGCATCAAGCAATCCGTCTCTTCAGCAAGACTACGTCAGCGCTTTGATGAAGATGCTGCTCGATTGATCCCCCTTTTAGACGATGCTAGTGTGGAGTTCATGAAAAATGTTAAGGTGCCGATCAGCGGGTTATCGACTGGCCATGTGCCGCTAGATATTGATGTGTTTCCGATGGACAATAGTGACTCAAAGAAAGAAGGAGTGGCTTACACCTATAAAGGCCATGATGGTTACGCACCTATTGCTGCTTATCTTGGTCTTGAAGGCTGGTGTGTTACCTGTGAACTGCGTCCCGGTAATCAACATGCCAATAAAGAATTTCTTCATACTTTAGATAGGCTTCTACCTCGCGTTCGTTCACTGTGTGACAAACCTATATTACTTCGTTTAGACAGTGCTCATGATGCTGCAGAGAATCGAAAATATCTACATGAGCGCTCAGTCGATTACCTCATTAAATGGAACCCGCGTAAACATGATCCTTTGGATTGGTATACAAAAGCGGAAACTGAAACAGTATGGTGTCACGAACGACCCGGTAAAATGGTGGCTATCTTTAGTGAAGCACTTGATGAAGAGCATTATGTACGGCGAGTGATCAAAGTTGTTGTGCGTCAAAGTAATGCGAAAGGGCAGCTATTCCTTGAGCCTGAAATTGAGGTTGAAGGTTGGCTCACCACACTATCAGCTGATCTTATCGATGATCACGCACTTATTCAGCTGTATTGTGATCACGCTACATCAGAGCAGTTTCACAGTGAGTTTAAAACAGATCTAGACTTGGAACGACTCCCTTCAGGCAAGTTTGATACCAATGATCTAGTCATGGCATTCGCTGTACTTGCTTACAATATGCTGCGCTATATGGGCCTTAAAGGGTTAATGGGAAAAGATGCCCCGGTTCGGCATAAAGCTAAGCGACGTCGGTTAAAAACGGTCATCCAAGAAATGATGTATATAGCCTGCAGGATGGTATCCAGTGGTAGACGGCTTACACTTCGCTTTGGCAAGCATTGCCCTGGGTTCAAAGCGTTTACCTGTGTTTACGGCAGTACTTAACACAGTAAAGGGTCGTCAAATTTTACAAAAGAGTGCTTACGCAGGAAATGACTGTACCTGAAACTCAATAAAGAGCATGAGCATCTGGCAGAGTATCGTGAAATATTACGAAAATAGGGAGTACTAACCATCTCGCCTTGATTTTGATTAGGTAAAACCTACGTTTTTAAAATCGATGCATCAAAATGCAGGGGGTGTCAACTTCATATTTATGAACTCACTGATTCAGGATTTAATAATGGTTTAGATTATAGTCAGGTCATTTATTTGTAATTTTTTTTTACTCTAGGTTAGCCTGTGAAGACACAGCACTTATCAGGTAGTGTTTTGTTTTTCCTCTGTGCAGCGCAGCGCCTCTGTGTCCTCTGTGGTGAAAAAATCTTTAAAGGATTGGTTTTACCACAGAGGGCACAGAGGACACAGAGGACACAGAGAAGAGATTAAAAGCATCTTTTGCTGTGGCGGAGAGACAAGGCTAATCAGGAATTAGATTAGTGCTTGGGAAAGGTAATGCTGAATTTTGCTCCCCCCAGCGAAAACGAATCTTCTACTTCCAACTGACCATTGTATGAGCTTAGGATATCCACAGATACACTTAAGCCAATACCTTGCCCCGGCGCTGCCGAAGTATCTGCACGCTCTCCGCGTTCTAAAATAATTTTACGCATATTTTCAGATACTCCTGCACCGTCATCTTCCAAAATAATGAACACATTGTCATTGTCGCTATACAGTGAAACAGCGACTTCAGAGCGGCAATATTTGAAAGCATTTTCCAACATATTTCCCAGTATTTCCATTAAGTCACGCTCGTCAGCATTAATTTCTACGTTGCGTTCTAGGTTCAAAATAACCCGCACTTCTTTTTCACGATATACCTTACCTAACGCTGATAAAATACGTTCTATAATAGGATTAGCTTGAACAGCCTTAGCTTTAGCGCCGTCACCAATACTTTTAACCGCTCTGGTGAGCTGGTATTGAATGATTTGATCCATACGCCTAATTTGTTCGCCAGCGACACTGAGGTAATCTTGGTAATCTAAATTTTCACTAGCCGCCCCCTGCAATACTGCTAATGGGGTTTTAAGGCTGTGTGCTAGGTCTGCCAAAGTGTTTCTATAGCGCTCTCTTTGCAACTTTTCAGCATTGAGTAAGTTATTTAAACTTTCGCGCATCGCATTGAGTTCAGTAGCGTACTCGCTATTCAACTGAGCGGCGCTACCTGAAGCGATCGCCTCTAAATCCGTCACCATTTTATCTAAAGGCAGCAAGCCTCTTTTCAATAGTAGATAGCAACCAATGACTAACAGCACCCATAATGCGCTTAAAAAACTGCTAAAAGTTAACCTATTATGCAGAATATCAGCATCCATTTGCCAGCTGGGCATCGCGATAATAAAGACATTGGCTGGTGCTTGGTTAGAAGAGTATAAATAAAAATCACTGAGCCGAACGAAGCGCTGGCCAGTATTATTTTTAAGCGCCGCCAGCCACTGTTCTGATCGCTGGTTATCATCGGCATAAATTGGCGGCAGCTGTGTATAAGAAGACCTATTATTAGCTCTAAACACGGCGACTAATTCGGAGTTGTTACTATAGAAATAAAGATCTGTTTGCGCCGTTTGACGCTGAGTTTTATAACAAGATAAAAGTTTTTCTGTTGCGACAGGCTGTTCACTACCAAGACACAAATTAAATATTTTATATTGGTGTTCAAACTGTTGCTGAATGATTTGTTGCTTACTTGCAATATAGCTGCGATCTAAGTACCAGCCTAGGGCCAACAAAGCAGTGATTAGTACCAGCGTAAAGGCAAATAGCAGCCGAAATTTAATCGACTTATATTTGCCTCTAAACCAATCTGTCATTAAGAGGTGCGAACTAGATCAAATCTATAACCCAAACCGCGCACAGTTGTAATTGGTGACATGGTTTGATCTGGATCCAACTTCTGACGTAAGCGCCGGATGAATACTTCCAACACATTACTATCTCTATCGAAATCCTGATGGTACAAATGCTCTGTTAACTCAGCTTTTGAGACCGTTTTACCAGCGTGCATCATGAGGTACTCTAATGTGCGGTACTCATAGCTAGTGAGGTTAATCGGTCGACCTTCAAAAGCGACCACACGGCCAACGGTGTCTAAAGTCAAACAACCAAATTCAAGCACCGGTTTGGCGTGCCCTGCGGCGCGTCTAAGGAGAGCATTTAATCGGGCCACTAGCTCTTCTATATGGAAAGGTTTTACTAAGAAGTCGTCGGCTCCTGCTTCTAGACCTTCTACCTTATCTTGCCACTCCCCTCTTGCTGTCAAAATCAAGATTGGGAAGTTTCGCTCTGCAGCTCGCCACTGCTTTATTAAATCAACACCAGAAAGAGACGGCAAACCTAAATCAACTATAGTCAGATCGTAATTAAATTCACATCCCATATATAGCGCTTCTCTACCATCACCTGTTTCTTCGATGGTATAGCCTCTTGATTCAAGTCCACTGACCAGTTGACGACGTAAATCTGCGTCGTCTTCTACGACCAATATAATCATCTCATTACTCCTGTAACTAGATTTTTAGTTGCTTCTTCACTCAGATTCTACTTAGGAGTGACAGAAAAAATGGTATTTTAAACAAACCTATTAATGAAACAAAACATACTACTACAGAGTGTTTCTATTGATTATGGGACCTCAGCATAACTACTGCATTTGGTATTACAGCGTTAAAAACAGGCTCATTTATATCAATAAGCCCATAAACAGGGCCACACTGCACTCAAAGTGAGGGATGTACCTAACTCCACTATTTCGCCTGTTTTTGCCTTGTCTTATCTGCATAAGCATACGTTATGCAGAACGCCTCATTAAATCAACTAGATTTGTTTTTAAATTTATTGTTTTTTATGACCTAATCTATAAAAATTAATGTGTAGTTAGCGCTCTAAAACGCTATCCGCTGCTAATTTTCAGGGCCTGCAGTCTATAACACTTTATCAGCTATCGTCTAGGGTTCAAACACCAATATACACATGATAATGCTAAAGCATTCTTTTTTAAAAATCATCCTAAAATTTTAGAATCGCTTCCGCTTGCTACTCTACCATTACTTTCTCTTTTGTAAACGATAATCAAGTAGTTATAAATATATTTATTGTAAATATTTTCAATTGTATTGTCATAAATTAGTAGCATTTTATTCAACCGATATAATACTTGACCACCAGAACAGGCCGAGCAGTATGTTCCTCTAGGATTAATCGCTGCCATACACTCTGTGTTCAATTTTATGGGACAATTGATGCTGTTTTTTCGAATATAGTCAAAGGTATTGTCTGATATACTCAGCAAATAAATATTATTGATTATTTAAGGAATCAGCATGCCTGTATACAGATCTAAAACATCCACCCACGGTAGGAATATGGCTGGTGCACGTGCACTTTGGCGCGCTACTGGCATGAAAGATGATGATTTTAGTAAGCCTATTATTGCTATATCTAACTCTTTTACTCAATTTGTACCTGGTCATGTGCATTTAAAAGACATGGGACAGCTGGTCGCCAGAGAAATAGAAAAAGCCGGTGGTGTCGCTAAAGAGTTCAACACCATCGCCGTTGATGACGGCATTGCAATGGGCCACGATGGCATGCTCTACTCGCTGCCATCGCGCGACTTAATTGCCGACTCTGTAGAGTACATGGTTAATGCTCACTGTGCCGATGCACTAGTCTGTATTTCCAACTGTGACAAAATAACACCGGGCATGCTGATGGCTGCCATGCGTTTAAACATCCCGGTAATCTTTGTTTCTGGCGGACCAATGGAAGCCGGTAAAACCAAACTCTCTGAGCATAAACTAGACTTAGTCGATGCGATGGTCATCGCTGTTGATGATACCGCTTCCGATGAAAAAGTGGCTGAATATGAACGTTCAGCATGCCCAACATGTGGCTCTTGCTCTGGTATGTTCACCGCCAATTCAATGAACTGCTTAGCGGAAGCGCTCGGTCTTGCCCTGCCAGGCAACGGAACTTTGCTAGCCACTCACGCCGACCGCAAGGAGTTATTTTTAGAGGCGGGAAGATCAATTGTCGGTATCACTAAAAGCTACTACGAAGATGACAATGAAGCGGTACTGCCTCGCAATATCGCCTGCATCAAAGCGTTTGAAAACGCCATGGCTCTAGACATCTGCATGGGCGGGTCTACCAATACAATTCTGCATTTACTGGCGATCGCCCGTGAGGCCGAAATAGATTTCACTCTCACCCATATGGAAAAAATGTCACACGACATTCCGCAGCTGTGTAAAGTTGCCCCTAACTCGCCTCTATACCATATGGAAGATGTGCATCGAGCAGGCGGGATTTTTGCTATTTTAGGCGAATTAGACCGCGCAGGTAAAATCCACACTGATATCCCCACCATTCACAGCGCAACGTTAAACGAAGGTCTCGATAAATGGGACATCATGCGCAATCCCAGTCCTGAGGTTCTGAAATTTTTCCGTGCGGGCCCCGCAGGTATCCCCACTCAAACTGCTTTCAGCCAGGCAACCCGCTGGAGCAAAGCTGATGGCGACAGAGTCTCAGGGTGCATTCGCTCACTGGAAAACGCTTATTCTTTGGAAGGTGGATTGGCGATACTTTACGGTAACATCGCCTTAGATGGTTGTGTGGTAAAAACGGCAGGTGTTGATGAGTCTATTTTAGTCTTTGAAGGCACAGCCCATGTCACGGAATCTCAAGATGAAGCGGTGGCCAACATTCTTGCCGATAAGGTGAAACCAGGTGATATTATCATCGTGCGCTACGAGGGACCGAAAGGCGGCCCTGGCATGCAAGAAATGCTATATCCGACCTCTTACATCAAGTCCAAGGGACTGGGCAAAGCTTGTGCACTATTAACTGACGGTAGATTTTCTGGCGGCACTTCGGGACTTTCAATCGGTCACGTTTCTCCGGAAGCTGCAGGTGGTGGTGCGATTGGCCTGATCGAAGATGGTGACAAAATTCTTATCGACATACCTAACCGGGGAATTAATTTACTGATTTCCGATAGCGAACTAGCTGAGCGCCGCACTGCGATGGAAGCTAGAGGAAAACTAGCCTGGAAGCCGGTAAAACCTCGTCCTCGCAAAGTATCCACTTCACTTAAGGCCTACGCCCTACTTGCTACGTCGGCAGATAAGGGAGCTGTTCGCGACGTATCCATGCTGGACTAGTTAATTGGGACCTCTGTATAACTCTGCGCTCGCAACGTTAGATGGAGGTCTGTTAATTAGCAGAGGACGCCTTTACCGATCAGGCCTCTCTCAATTTCAATTTCAAGACCATAAAAAAGGGCGAGTGCCCTTTTTTATGGTCTGTCTTAAATTTAGCAACTAATCCTCTGCATTAGCCATCTGCATTAATCGTTTCAATTAACTCGTTTAAAACAGATTCCGCTTTATCATTATCTATCTGGCATGTACCGGCCGCTTCGTGACCACCGCCACCGTATTTAAGCATCAGCTCTCCGACATTGGTCTTAGAGGAGCGATTAAAGATAGATTTGCCAGTGGCATAGACGGTGTTTTGCTTTTTCACACCCCAAATCTTATGAATGGAAATATTCACTTCAGGAAAAAGCGCATAAATCATAAACCGATTACCGGCCCATATTTCTTCTTCCTCTAGTAGATTTAACACCACCAGATTATCAAACACTTGCGAACATCGCTTAATTTGCTCAACGAACTTAATTTGTTGCTCCATATAGAGCTCAACGCGTTCTTGCACATCTGGCAACTGTAGAATTTTGTCGATATTATGATCTTTACAATAATCAATCAAATCCATCATCAATTCATAGTTTGAGATTCTAAATTCACGAAACCTGCCTAAGCCAGTGCGCGCATCCATTAAGAAATTTAACAGCGACCAACCTTGAGGGTCGAGAATATCATGACGTTCATATTGAGCGGAGTCGCCAATATCTACGGCAATTAACATCTCCTCCCACTCCCTGGGGAACACCTCAAAACCACCATAGTATTCGAACACTACTCGCGCTGCAGATGGCGCCGCTGCATCAATAATGTGATTATCTGCTTTTTCATTGCGTATCGTTTCAGATAAGTGATGATCAAATGCCATATAAACACTGGAGATATAAGGTAGATTAGTCGTAATATCCCGCTCTGAAACATCGACAGTTCCATCTTGCATGTCTTTTGGATGGACGAATTTGATGTCATCAACCAAGTCTAAGTGCTTGAGCAATACTGCGCAGACCAGGCCATCAAAATCACTACGGGTTACTAAACGATATTTTGTATCTGTCACTGAAACTGCCCTCTGATCAAAATTCACACATCAAGTAAAAAAATCAACTTACTAGTATTCCGAGACATCTGCATAACTACTGCGCTCGGTAATACGGCGTTAAAAACCGGCTCAATATGCTCATTTACACCAGTAATACCCATAAACAGGGGCACACTGACTCCGCTATCTCGCCGGTTTTTGCCTTGTATTACCTTCGCTCGCAACGTTATGCAGAGGTCTCTTTCCCTCATTTAAATATAGATCTTAAAATTACATTTGCAATATTACAGATCAATTTTAACTTTGAGTCACCAGCAAGCAGATTAAATATACTCCACTATATCAACACATCACATGCTTATTAGAAGAATCGGTTAATTAAGATGGGTGCTGTTCCACCTGACGTAGGTAGATCAAATCCCAAACTCCATGACCTAATTTTTCACCGCGACGCTGAAACTTAGTAACCGGCCGCGTTTCAGGTTGGGGTGAATAGTTATTTGCTCCCGCTTTATTACTAAAACCCGCAGCTTGTTCCATTATTTCCATCATATGCTCAGCATAATTCTGCCAATCTGTGGCCATATGAAAACAGCCGTCTACTAGCAGCTTAGCTTTAATCGTTTGCGCAAAGTCGGCTTGTACTATCCGTCTTTTGTGATGCTTCTTTTTATGCCAGGGATCGGGAAAAAATAACTGCAGTGTATGCAGTGAATTATCTGGGATACAATCAGCTAATACTTCGATCGCATCTTCTGCGTAGATGCGAATATTAGTTAAGTTTTCTTCCGCTATTCTAGATAGCAGACGGCCGACACCAGGCTTATGTACCTCAATCCCAATGAAATTCATCTCGGGAGCAGCTTTAGCCATAGAGACCAGAGATTCCCCCATGCCAAAGCCAATTTCTAAAACGGTGGGCGCTTCTCGTCCAAATACTTCACAAAAGTCGATTAACCCATCTTTCACCTCTAAGCCAAATATCGGCCACACTTCTTGTAGCGCTTTCTCTTGCCCTAAGGTGGTTCTTCCCGCGCGCATTACAAAACTGCGGATGGTTCGGTGATGTTGCCTGTTCTCTTTCTCTGTCATTATTACTACCAATTACGCTTTTACCAAGCGGTTTTATTAACTTGATTAAACCTGTGAATGTACCGTTATTCTAACTTTAACCTCTTAGGGATCCGAAGAAACACACTCCCCTAATCTTTTGAGGGCGCCTTGATTCCCCCCGCCGCAAACATCAAACCACACCAACCGCCAATAAAGACGAGACCGCCTAGCGGAGTGAGATAGACGACACTGCTCCCAGCACCTGCTGCTAGCGCATATAAACTACCACAAAACAGCAGGATACCTAAAATAAAGCAATAGCCTGATATTGTTAGCCACTTTGATTTATCTAGCTTAAAACTTAACATACCGACAGCCAGCAGGGCCAGTGCATGATACATCTGATAAGTCGCACCGGTGGACACCCAACTCAGCTCTTTTTCGGATAAATGCGCTTTTAAACCATGACTGGCGAACGCGCCGATTAGTACTGATAGCATCGCGAAAACCGCGGCGCACATTATTAATTGCTGCGCTCTCATCAACCAACCTCTCTACAAAAAACTTCACCGATAGAATTTTTTAAGCACAAAAAAAACCGCCCAATGAGGACGGCTATTTATCACTCCAGCTATTTAAGCCAGTAGACCACTTTCGTCGGTACCCATTGCGGTTTTCAATTTCTTCATCGCATTTTTTTCAAGCTGACGAATGCGCTCTGCTGATACTTGATACTGTGCCGCGAGCTGGTGCAAAGTTGACTTAGTATCACTCAACCAGCGCTGCGACAAAATATCTCGACTGCGATCATCCAAGCCCTGTAATGCATTTATCAACTTAGATTCTGAGTGAGACTTCCAATCAGAACTTTCAAGCAAGGTTTCAGGATTTGTAGAGTGATCTTCCAAGTATTGCGCTGGCGCAAATGCTTTGCTGTCGTCATCATCACTGCCCGTCAAGTCAAAGGCTGTGTCTGTGGAGGCTAAACGGCCTTCCATCTCGCGTAGTGTTTTAACTTCAACACCCAAATCTTCAGCGATGTTAGATGCTTCTTGAGTGTTCATCCAACCTAAATCTTTCTTCTTTGAGCGCAAGTTAAAGAATAATTTACGCTGCGCTTTAGTCGTGGCAATCTTCACAATGCGCCAGTTCTTTAAAATATACTCATGCATTTCGGCTTTAATCCAATGCACAGCAAATGAAACCAAGCGCACCCCGACTTCAGGATCAAAACGTTTAACCGCTTTCATCATACCGACGTTGCCCTCTTGGATTAAATCTCCTAACGGCAGTCCATATCCTGAATAGCTTCTGGCGATATGTACAACAAAGCGTAAGTGAGACATCACTAGATGACGAGCCGCTTCCAGATCATTTTGATCTTTAAGGCGCTCTGCAAGTGCACGCTCTTCGACAACGGTTAGCACTGGTATGGCGCTAATTGTCTGTAGGTATGCGTCTAAGTTTTGTCCCGGGGAAATATGATCAATTGCTAATAAGCTCTTGCCCATCTAATTTTACCACCTTGTATTCTAAATTTGTAAACTTCACTAAGTTTAGGCTTTATGCCAATAATGTAAATTATTATTTACAAAAGCGCATTATAAGGTGCGCATTGATAAGGCACTAGTAACGTAATAAAGTTCAAGATTAATTACACCTAATGAAAACAATCTCGGTCAACTACTACCAGTATCTTACCATACCTAGCATCAACAGCATGCTAGGATACACATTTTTGTGCGATTATCAACATCAATACAAACCTATTTCATGATACCTAGATTGAAGAATCAAAATGCTTGCTGATTAGCCATTTGTCTTCGCCACACTAGTCAAAAGTAAACAATACTACGAGCAAATGATTTAGCTATAATCTAAACCTCATTGAATTGTGACAAAACATAGAAATACATTCTAACTTAACTTTTTGGTAAGACCGATCTCTTATAGATTTTTCACCACAGAGGCATTGAGGTTGTATTGGCGAGGGTGTATCTGCTATTTCCTAGCGATTAATTTTGATTTTCAATCACTTGATCTACAACTCGTCATTTTTCATTTATGTCTTTTAATCCCTCCTCTGTGCTCTCTGTGTCCTCTGTGGTAAAACTAGTCTTTTAAAGATTTTTTCACCACAGAGAACACAGAGGCGCTGCGCTACACAGAGGAGAAACAAAACACTAAGACCTGAATCAGTAACTTCACTGCACCACATAGCAGCAGCTCTTGATTCACTTTAAAGTCACGGATTCAGGTAATAGTTACCATAAAATGACTTTATTCTGATAGCTGCTAAGTTAAGCGGAGCAAGATCGTCAATCAGAAAATGTTTTATTCAATGTCCAAGTTAGTCGGTAACATTCACTGTGGCTCTAAGTGATTAAGAAATTTATTGACCGAGATAAGCGCGGCAACAGTACCAAGCAATAAACTGACGAAGAACAACACTAAACTACCTAGGGCACCTAAACCCTGCAGCTGGAATTGACTGCTGTACAGTTGCGAAAGTTGTAACACTGGGGTTTGCAACATAATCAGCGTGAACTCGATAATCACCCAGGCGACAGCAGCTGCCACCACTGCATAAAACACCCCTGTATACAAAAAGGGCCTGCGTACCCAATCATTAGTTGCACCCATTAACTTTGAGACCAATATCTCATCGCGACGACTCTCCACGTTCACTCGAATAGTATTACCTATAATCAATAACACTGCGCAGGCCAGTAAAATACTCAGCGCTATCACGATCCTTTCAATCACCAGTAAAATGGCATTAAATCTTTTAACCCAATCTAAGTCTAACACCGCTTGATCAACTGGCTGCAGTGCTTGCAGCTCCATTTTTAAAGCTTCTAAACCAGCAGTACTGGGATCTTTTGCCAGCACTGAAACCACAGCGGGTAATAAGTTACTTGGCAGCGAGTCTATAATTTCACTAAAGCCTGAAAGCTGCTTAAATTCAAGTAAACCTTGTTCCGCATCGATTAAATCGATCGCCACTAGGTCTTCTCTTATAAGTAATTTTTGTACAAATTTGTCTACTTGCTGATCGGACATACCGACCTGTAGGTAGAGCGATATTTTATTTTCACTGTCCCAACTATCCGCTAGCCGACTAACATTGGCTAAGGTGGTAAACAAGAAACTGGGCAGGGCGAGGGCGATGGCCAACACCATCACCGTCATAAAAGTTGCGATTGGTGACTGTAGCAGTTGTCGCAAACTGTCTCTGGCAACTTCTCGGTGATGCTGCAGCGTATGCCGACGCCGATCGCTGGCACTGGGACTAAACTGTTGCGCTCCTCTTGGAGAAGTTTTACCTGGCGCCTTAGAATCAGACATCGTCAATTAACCTCCCCTCTTTCAACGTCAAGGTGCGACAATTCATTCGTCTGATTAAGCTTAAATCATGACTCGCCACCAGCACTGTAGTGCCCACTTGATTAAACTGTTTGAACAAGGTCATCACTTCTGCGGAGAGCTGCGGATCTAAATTTCCGGTAGGCTCGTCGGCCAACAGTATTTTCGGCTTGTGAACTATGGCACGCGCGATGCCGATCCGCTGCTGTTCTCCCGCTGACAATTGCTGTGGGTTAAGCTTTTCCCGACTGAGCAAGCCAACCTTGTCTAGAGCGGCACGCACTCTCCTTGCAGCGTCATCTGCTTCATAACCACAAATGCGTAAAGGCAAAACAATGTTATCGAACACTGAGCGATCAAATAGCAGCTGATGATTTTGAAATACCACCCCTATTTGCTGACGATGCAGCGGAATTTCTTTGGTGCCCATTACCGACAGTGCCTTATTAGCCACCTGCACTGAGCCACTGCTGGCTCGCTCCATCAACATGATCAGTTTCAGCACCGTGCTTTTGCCCGCTCCTGAATGCCCGGTAAGAAACACTAACTCCCCTGCGCCAATGCTAAAAGATACGTCTTGCAGAGCTTCAAACCCTGCGGCGTACTGCTTGCTTACATTCTCAAACTTGATCATTAATTGAGCGCATCCTTAGCCATCTGTGCATGTTGTCCGCCAGTGAGCACGGCCTTAATATTTCTAGATCAGCGACCTTTGTAGCGATCACTGCTTTTCGCTGACCGCTTAATCCTTATCAAACAGCGCCTCAACAAATTGACTGGCAACGAATGGTTGCAGATCATCAATTTGCTCGCCGACGCCGATAAAACGAATCGGCAAGTTTAGCGACTTGGCGATGGCAAAAATAATTCCACCTTTTGCCGTACCATCTAACTTAGTTAAAGTAATGCCGGTGACACCCACCGCCTCGCCAAAAATTTGCGCCTGCGATAATCCATTTTGCCCGGTGCCTGCATCGAGCACTAACATCACTTCGTGGGGTGCGCCGGCATCTTGCTTTTGCATGACTCGGATAATTTTTTGCAACTCTTGCATCAAGTTATCTTTATTTTGTAAGCGCCCCGCAGTATCGGCAATTAAAACATCGACCCCTTTGGCTTTAGCTGACGCTATCGCATCAAACAATACCGAGGCTGAGTCAGCTCCAGTGTGTTGGGCGATGACCGGGACGTTGTTTCTTTCACCCCACACTTGTAGCTGCTCGACCGCAGCGGCACGGAATGTATCTCCGGCTGCGAGCATCACCGATTTACCTTCACTCTGGTACTTCTTAGCTAACTTACCAATAGTAGGAGTTTTTCCGACCCCATTAACCCCGACCATTAAAATAACATAGGGGCGTTGCTCACTATCGATTTGCAGCGGTTTTTCGACGCCAATCAATATTGATGACAACTCATCTTTCAGTGCTTTATGCAGCGCCTGTGGATCTTTTAGCTCTTTGCGATCTACTTGCTCGGTAAGCTTAGCAATAATCTCCGCTGTGGCTGTGATACCAATATCCGAGGTGATTAAAATAGTCTCAATGTCTTCTAATAGCTCATCGTCAATTTCTTTAGCGCCGAGCAAAAGATCGCCCATTTGCTTAGCCATACCCGCTTTAGTCTTAGCCAAACCGGATTTAATCTTAGCAAAAAAACTTGGCTTTTCAGCTGCATCTATCGTGTCTTCAAGAGACGCTGGCGTCGGCATATCCTGCAGCGAGCGAGCAATGTCATTCTCTGGCTCTGGCTCCGGCTCCGGCTCTGGTTCTGGCTCCGGCTCTGGTTCCGGCTCTGGCTCTGGCTCTGGCTGAACATGATCAGTGTTGGAAGCGTCTGCTTGTAAAGGATTTTCTGCAATTATTGGCGTATCTTTGACCAGCGGAGTCTCTGCCTCAGCCGATGCGACTGCAGGGAAATCTTGATCGGCGCTGGCTGTTTGACTGTCGCTCTCTGCTACCTTGCTCGCCACAGCGACGGCGTCTTGCTCAATTTGACTATCGAGCTTTTTTGCTGGCTGCTGGCTTTGTTCTGCTTGAGACTTTTTGGCTTGTTCTATGTCAGCGATATTGTTTTTTTGGAAAAAAAACATTTTCACAATAACAATAAAAGCAATCGCTGCGCCGACATAGGCTGCCATAGCTGGATCTAGACCATTTTCGGTCATCCATAGATAGAGAGAGTCCAATTTTTATCCTCAATTTAAAAAAGTCAGGCGGTTTGATTAAGCACAAACCAGCCCTTTGACTAAACTGTTTATTTTAGCGGCGTATCTTAACATAGCAGTATAAAATACTCATCGCTCAATTTTAGTAAACTTATACTGGCTTAAGCTATGATTTTTCAACATTATGTGGATAATCTTAAGATTCATCTTTGCTGGAGTTTCTTTCCCATGTCAGAGCTTCCCCCCAGAAGACAAAAGCCAAAATTTAAAGAGCACAAGCCGCTTTTTAACCGCACTTATCTTAAATACTTAGCCTTTATCGTCGCCATCGCTATCGTAATATTGAGCGAAAAGCCGCCCGCGCCGCTAGATCAACCTCAAGCGCTGCTCAATTCAGTATCAGCTTTGCAAGTGCTTAAAGTAGATGAGTTACCGCAGTCGCGTCTATTGTTATCTTTTTTGACTAACCCGGCCTTGTCACCAGCGGCTAAAGTGCAGCGCAGTATTGAATACCAAGCACTGCGCCAGGCTGCAGCCAACACACCACATTTTCAGTCGGTGCTGTGGACCTACGATAGATTAGAAGTAGAGCTTCGCTGGCCAGCCAGCGCCCACATTAACCAGACAGATACAGAGCAATTGAGTGTGGCACAGAAGTTAGCGGCTTTGCAAAAGCAGGCGCTGCGTGGGATTACTGATCAAGACCGCAAGCTGATGATTGCCGAGCACTACCTGCAAAACAACACGGCAGAAAATGCACTGCTGAATAAATTAACCTCTAATCTCTCCGAGTTTTATCCAGCTAGCACGGGATTGGCGAAGGCTTTTCAAGCATCTCCTGCGGCGCTCCTAATCACCGACTCTGAAAGTTCAGAGCCGTTTATTAAGGCGCTTGATCAGCAACTTGCTGCGATTAGCAGCAAACCAGCAGCCAGTTTTCCAAGCATTCATCAATGGCGGGCAGGCAACACCTCCTTTGCAGCTCGTAGTGAGCAATACAAACTGTTAATCGCCTCAGAATTAAACGCCGTTAGCAATCAAACAAACCGCCTTGAGCTGCTGAGTCATTTCGTCCTCAGTGAGGTTTTGAAGACCCAGAATATGCCGTTTAGACTGATTCGCCAACCGATCTTTACACATGGCTATCAAGTGCTGATTTTAAGCTCTAAGCAACAAATTTCGAGCAGTGCTATAGAGCGGATCAACCGCCAGCTGCAGCAAGCCGACTTAGAAGACATCGTACTCAAAGTCAAAGATCAACTGTTTGATGCATACCGATCACTAGTGCGAGACCGAGAGCGGCTTTTCAAGTTATACAGTAAAAAGCAATTTTATCGATTAATCACTGAGTCAGACTCTGAATACCAAGAGCAACTTGATACAATTACCCTCGAGCAGATTAAACAGCAGATCAACACACTATTAAGCGCGAAAATTTATAGTATTAACCTACAACCGAGCTAACGCATCTTTATGTCTTCCAAAGCAAAGCCTGACAAAAAAACCACTAACAAAAGTCAGCAGCCCTTACAGCTGCGGGTTATTGGTGGTCAATGGCGCAGTCGAAAACTACACTTTCCCGACCTTCCAGGCCTCAGACCAACACCAGACAGGGTGCGTGAAACACTGTTTAACTGGCTGCAAAATACTGTCCCTGCCGCGCAGTGTTTAGATTTATGTGCCGGTAGTGGCGCACTGGGAATTGAGGCGCTATCCAGAGGAGCTAAACACTGTTCTTTCGTTGATTTAGCACCGCTCTCTTGTCGGGCATTACAAGTGAACTTAAACAAGCTTGAATGCACTACCGCCGAGGTGATCCAGTTTGACGTTATCAAATGGCTAGAACAAACCTCTGGCAACCAGCAGCAGAGCGCTAAGCAGTATGACATTGTTTTTCTCGACCCACCTTTTGGCCTGAACCTCTGTCAAAATATTTGCCAGTTGCTGATCGAAAAAAATCTGCTCAGTAGCAATGCTTTTGTGTATGTCGAAACCGAGCTTAGCGCTGAATTATCCCTGCCCTGGACACTGCACCGAGAAAAAACCAGCGGCCAAGTTCGCTATCGCCTGTATAAGGTAACCTAACTCCGCTAACCTCATGGTTAACCACGGCCGATGTTATATCCGACCATTCACAGCAAGTATTGGTCCAGCACTAGCGCTCTAGGCTTACTGCGCAACGCCACTTCTGCCATCATTAACTCAGCAGTGGCGACGGCGTCGTTTAAGGCATTGTGCGAATAGTGAGCGGGCAACTGATGCTCTTTGCGCAGGCTCTCTAAACGCAGTTCAGCAGGGTTGTAAGGGGTGAGCGATTTATCTTTGCGCTTTTTAGCGATGACTAAGGTATCTATCATCGGAAATACTGGCGCTAAACCGTACAGCTGGTAACAAGCTTGCTGTAAAAATGTCTTCTCTATTTGCGCGTAATGCACCAACATTACTTTCCCCGCCAACGCTGCCAACAAGTCTTCTACCCCGCGAGCCAAACTGATACCGGTGGTTTTATTTTGATCGGTAATGCTGTGCACGGTGACATTTTCTGCGCTCAACAAGCCTTTAGTGTTAATGATTTGATGATAGTTGTGCGCCAATGATATTTGTCCGCGCTGCAAGTGGGTGAAGCCGATACTCAAAATTTGATCATGATGTGCGTTAAAACCAGTAGTCTCAAAATCGACACTTAGAATTTGCGTGTCGTATAGCAACTGCTCAATCGGTGGAAAAGGCACTGCCAAAAAGTCTCGCAACGGGCTGGGCCGCGCCTTTTTCAGCAATCTTTGACGCTTGGCTTGCAAGCTTAAATACTGTTGTAAAAAATTTTTAGCACTGGCTAAACTACGACGTTCAAAAAGCATAGTAACTCTCTACCTTAAAAATCTTTTTGCCTTGCATCTTGCAAAGTTTTGATCACTTTAAACGCATCTTTCAAGTGTTCGCGTTCCAATTTTGAAATTTCTTTTGGCGGTAGATAGTTGTCAGGCTGCTGGCCGCGGTTTATCTGTCGCGCTTGATGTTGCAAGCGCAGTGCTCCTAAAAATTCAAAAGCATCAATTAAACTTTTTGCCGAAGCTTTAGTCAACATTGAGCTGCCCGCTGATTTTTCTATGCGCTCAAGAGTGTTGACAGCATCGATACCTAGGGAGAGCGCATAGACTCTCGCCAGCTCAATGATCGGAGCAAGCCCGTTGTGCTTAAGATCTAAGGTATCTTTATTCTCACCCTTTGAGACTAAAACAAAGTCGCGAAAGAACCCTAGCGGCGGCCGCAAAGTTAAGGCATTGCGGCTTAGGTGTGATTGCAACAAAGTATTGGCGGTGGTTTTTTGTAAAAAATTTTCACGCACTCGCTGCAGTAGTGACACATCCCCATAGACCAAGCTCAAATCAAAAAAGACACTGCCATTTAACAGCGCCTGAGGATTGGGGGTAGAGACCCAGCCGTGAAAATAACTCTGCCATTTCGCTTGAGACACCCGCCATTTAGCATTGGTCGCCATAATATCACCTGGACAATAAACATAACCGCACTTAGCCAATCCATCACAGACGAACGTAGCCAGTGCGAAAAACCAGCGATCTTCTTCAGCACTGGCATCTCTCGCCAAAATAATGCCATTATCTTGATCTGTGTGGCACAGCTGCTCGTGACGCGCCTGCGACCCGGCGACTATCCAGGCAAACTTTATTGGCGCCGCTCCCAACTGCAATTGCGCTAACTCAATCAAACGCACCGTTATACCGTTGGTAATCGCTGTCACGTGCTTGCCAACATGCTTTGCTGTGGTACCCATTTTGGCTAAACGCTGCTGCAGCTTAGGAATAAGCTGACTAATTTCTACCAGTGCCGCAACGTCTACAGCCTTTTGAATGGATGCGGTTACATGCCCAGCATTTTGCCCTTCTTTATTCATCAAGTCGGTTGACGTTATCATCCCCACTAATTGATTGTTATGCATCACTGGTAAGTGATGAATCCGCTTTGCATTCATCAGAATCAGCGCATCAAAGGCATTTTTATCCGTTTCAATAGAGAGTAAGTCACAAGTGGTAATCGTCAACACTGGTTCACTCGTTGACAGACCTTGAGCGACACAGCGCTGGCGAATATCTTTGTCAGTCACTATGCCTATCAACTGCCCGTCGCGCACCACCAGCAACGAGGAGAACCGCAGTTCGGTCATTTTAATGGCTGCTGCGGTAATACTGGCACTCGCCTCAATGGTAACCACCGGACTGTGATAAATAGACTCTATAGTAACGTCCATCAACGAGGCGTTGATTTTTGCATCATCTGCCAGCTGGCTTACTCCTAGCTGCAAACGCTGCTCAGCGGTAGCGGCAAAGAAATCGCTCACTTGCTTGAATCCTTGGAGACTCTGTTTAAAGTGCTGGTAATTGATCGAGTAAATTAGGCTATCTTCCTCTGCATCCACCTGAGCATTTTCCGCGAGACCTTCCTGGCAGAATAACGCACAAATTTCACCTTCACTGTACTTAGCTAACAACTCAATACTTCGATCTTTGCCCGTCAGGTAATAGCGCAAACTACCCTTGCGCAGAATATACAGCCTTGGCTCTACTACATCATCAGGCGGTAGCGCTGCTCCCTGGCGAAGATAACAGATGTTGATCAATTTTAGCAGCGCGCTAATCCGGTCATCCGGCAGCTGATCAAAGGGTGGTATCTCCTTTAAAAAAGCACTGATATCAGCCAATTCTTCTGCCATTGCCTACCTCTTTCTTAGGGAGCCTTTGAATAAGCCCCACATCTTGTGGATAACTTACTCAGAGGCTCCTTAGCCTATGTCGATAAATTTTTAGGTGAGACCTCTGCATAACGTTGCGAGCGAAGGTAAGACAAGGCAAAAACCGGCGAGATAGCGGAGTCAGTGTGCCCCTGTTTATGGGTATTACTGGTGTCAATGAGCATATTGAGCCGGTTTTTAACGCCGTATTACCGAGTGCAGTAGTTATGCAGGTGTCTCTAGCTACTAGTTTTAATGCACCAAGTACAGCTCGTCAACAATTTGCCGCCCTTCTAAGACTAAAGTGTAATTGGGACAGCTGGCAAAGCTTGTTAGCCTATCAACATCAGCATTGTCGTCAGTATTATTTCTCTGACTAGCTGCTTTAGATACGGAATTATCAACAGAACTGCACCTAGGTTAGGTAAATTTTTTGGTGGCAATCCGTCCTTTACTATAAAAACAACAGCATGGGCATTATTAAAATAATAGTACCCGAAGGAGATTTTGGTGGAAAAAAATTCATCCTACTGGCAGGAGAACCTGCGCATTATTACGACTTGCCTAATTATTTGGGCAATCGTGTCTTATGGCTTTGGCTTAGTATTAGTCGAGCCTTTAAATACGATCAGATTGGGCGGTTACAAACTCGGCTTCTGGTTTGCTCAACAAGGCTCTATTGTCACTTTTGTCGCATTAGTTTTTTGGTACTCATACAAAATGAATAAATTAGACAAAAAATACGGAGCCGAGGAATAAACAATGGAAGAATTAAAACTATATACCTACATTGCTGTTTTTGGCTCTTTCGCGATGTATTTCGCGATTGCATGGTGGGCTCGCGCCGGTACCACTAAAGAATTTTATGTCGCTGGTGGAGGCATCGGACCCATACAAAACGGCATGGCGATTGCCGCCGATTGGATGAGTGCCGCATCATTCATTTCCATGGCCGGTTTGATTGCATTCCTCGGTTACGGTGGATCAGTATTTTTGATGGGCTGGACCGGTGGCTACGTGCTACTGGCGATGTTACTCGCTCCCTATTTGCGTAAACACGGCAAATTTACGGTTCCTGAATTTATCAGCGACCGCTATTACTCTAAAACCGCACGGGTGGTGGCAGTAATCTGCTTAATCATTGCCTCACTGACTTATATTATCGGTCAAATGAAAGGAGTTGGAGTCGCCTTCTCTCGTTTCTTAGAAGTTGACTATGGTCTTGGCCTTGGTATAGGCATGGGCGTGGTTTGGGTTTACGCGGTATTAGGGGGCATGAAAGGCATTACCTATACCCAAATTGCCCAGTACGTTGTACTGATTTTTGCCTATACTATTCCCGCTATATTCATCTCAATGCAGCTGACCGGCAACCCTATTCCGCAACTTGGTTTGGGCAGTACCTTAGCGGATGGCAGTGGTGTGTATCTACTGGACAAGCTTGACTTAGTCGTCACAGAACTTGGCTTTAAGGAATACACTACTGGCCAGCTGGGCAATAACGCCAATATGATCGCCTATACGCTATCACTAATGATAGGTACTGCAGGTCTACCACACGTTATCATGCGCTTCTTCACTGTACCTTCCGTTAAAGCGGCACGTTCTTCTGCGGGTTATGCACTAGTATTTATTGCATTACTCTACACAGTGGCACCAGCCGTGGGCGCGATGGCACGCTTGAACTTGATGAACACTATTGAGCCTGCAGCCGGGGAAAACCTAGTCTATGCAGATCGTCCACAGTGGTTCAAGGACTGGGAAAAAACCGGTCTATTGAAGTTTGAAGATAAAAACAACGACGGTAAAATCCAATACACTGCCGATAAGGCCACCAATGAAATGGTTAAAGTCGACCGTGACATTATGGTGCTTGCTAACCCTGCTATCGCCAACTTACCCAACTGGGTGATTGCCTTAGTTGCCGCAGGTGGTTTAGCAGCAGCGCTGTCAACCGCGGCTGGATTACTGTTGGCGATATCGTCCTCAATCTCGCACGATTTGATGAAAGGCATCTTAACCCCGGATCTCTCGGAAAAATCAGAGCTACTAGCGGGCCGAATTGTGATGACGGTGGCTATTTTAATCTCCGGCTACCTCGGTCTCAATCCGCCTGGATTTGCCGCAGGGACGGTCGCCCTAGCCTTTGGCTTGGCTGCATCGTCCATATTCCCGGCACTGATGATGGGTATCTTCTCGCGCACGATGAGTGGTCCAGCGGCAATTTGGGGAATGTGTTCTGGTATCGGCGTCACCATGCTCTACGTATTTATGCACAAGGGCATTATGTTTATCCCAGGCACTTCGTTCCTCGGTGATTTAGATCCTAATTGGTTCTTCGGTATTTCACCGAACGCCTTCGGCGCTGTCGGTGCCGCTGTTAACTTCGCAGTGGCTTTTGCGGTCTGTCGAGTGACGGGGCCTGCACCTCTTGAAATTCAACAGTTGGTTGATAATCTCCGCGCTCCCTCAGGTGGTATTAGCGCTGCCCACGATCATTAATTTGATCTAACTGGCTAAACCAAAAAGCTGCTAGTCTGCATAGACGACTAGCAGCTTTCATTGTGCTAGTCTTTAATACCCCTAATCTTTCTAAATCGTCAAAATAATAAATCCTAATAATAAAAAACGGACCACAACGTGAATAAACATACCAAAATTGCCATTTTAATCGCTCCGGTGTTAGCCATACTCGCCTTTGCCGCCACCGACATGCTCACTGAGTACCAAGCGACTGAAAAACGTATATTTGTGCTGGAACTGCAAGATAAATGCGACATCAAAGCTAAACAGTGCGTGCTGAAATCTGAAGAATTCCTACTCAGTTTTTCTGACGTCGATGGGCAGACCGTCATCAACTCAACTTATCCACTGGACACCGCCACTTTATTTATTGTGGATAAAAGCAATAAGGCGACCAGTTACCCGCTGGGGATGATTACTACTCCTTACTATTGGCGTGCCGATACCAACCTCGGTGAATTGATCAATCAACCCGGGACGGTGCAAAAATTGCGCATTATCGCCAATATCAAAGGCGGTTCATATATTAGCGAATTTGCTAGCACCACCTTATAATATTTTAACAGCCGGTCATGACTGAACGGCAAATCAGCAACCCCAGCACTCTTTATGAAATAGATTAAACGTATATGTTTCAAAATTGGCAATTGATTAGTGTTAGCTTAGGTTACATCTGCCTGTTGTTTGTTATCGCTTTTCTCGGTGACAAGTACCGACACAAGATTCCGCAGCGCAGCCAACCAATCATTTATGCGCTTACACTAGGTGTGTACTGTACCTCTTGGAGTTTTTTAGGCACTACCGCCCAGGCCGCCAACAATATATTCTCCCACTTACCGATCTTTATCGGCCCTATATTGCTATTTATTTTTGCCTGGCCCTTTATTCAACGCATAATCAAAACCAGCTTAAAGCTCAATATCACCTCGATTGCAGACTTACTGGCAGCCCGTTACGGTAAATCACAAAAATTGGCGGTGATTGTCACCATTGTTGCCTTAATTGGCACTATGCCCTATATCGCTTTACAGCTAAAAGCGATTGTTTACTCATTCCAACAACTGACAGCAGCGCAGGAGATAAATACTTGGCAAACCGGCTTAATTGTGACCATTCTACTAGCCGGTTTCACGCTGTTTTTTGGGATTCGCTCGGTCGATGTTACCGAACGGCACCCTGGGGTTATGCTGGCTATCGCCTTTGAATCCCTGCTAAAAGTAAGCGCATTTTTGATCCTCGGCATCTACATTATTTACTTTGTTTACGACTCTCCTACTCAGCTCTGGCAAGCATCTAAAGCCAATAATTTACTCAGTCAACAGCTACAACTGCCTAATCTAGCCACTATGCTGGGCTCGCTTATTATTGGTATGACCGCCTTTTTAGCCCTGCCACGACAATTTCAAGTGATGGTAGTTGAACTGCGCAAAGCCAGTGATAGTCAGCTTGCCAGATATATCTTCCCCCTCTATCTATTGGTGTTCGCACTCTTTGCCATTCCACTGGGCTTAGCTGGTCAATTGCTGCTTGGCGATACGGTCGCAGCGGATTCCTATGTTTTATTTCTACCGGCGATCCACGATCATTTTTGGCTGACGCTACTGGCATTTCTAGGAGCTATTTCGGCAGCCAGCTCGATGGTGATTATTGCCGCTATAGCACTGAGCACTATGCTCAGTAATGAAATATTTTTTCCGCTGCTGTTCAATCACCATCACCAAAGCGAGAGTAATTATTCACGCTTTAAAAGCCGGCTCTTAAATGTTAGAAAAATACTCGCCTGCCTGGTGATTTTGCTCGGCTACGGAGTGTTTCTTACCGCCCCGCCGGATAAGCTCTCATCCCTAGGGGAGATCGCCTTTGGTGCTATCGCGCAACTCACGCCTGCGCTACTGGCGGCTTTTTATTGGCGATCGAGTAGTTTAACCTGATTGTTTAGCTGTTTAAACGCAGGATTTTCGCTGTGGTTCTTCCTCAATTTGCTACCGCAATTCGGTCTTTATACCCAGCCGATTAGCAGTGACCTGCTACCCACGCATATGTTGATTTCATTAATCAGCTTACTGGTCAATGTAATCGTGCTTTGGTGGGTTTCACAATTTAGTCGCCAGAGTGTGCAGGAGCGCGTGCAAGCGTCGCACTTTCTCGACTGGCAAAGCCCCAATAGCTTGCAGCCTCCGATCAATAAGAATATTGATGCCAGCGAACTACAATTGCTCGCCTCGCGCTTTGTCGGCACGCATAAAGCCAAGATTGGCTTTAATCAATTTCACGCCTCCAACGATGCAAAATATTTGGGATCGAGACTCTACAACTACAACTTGATTGAGCACACTGAGCATATGCTGACCAGCGTGATGGGATCGGCATCTTCGCGCCTAATGATTTCCTCGGCCCTGGAAGGCAAAGAGATAGCCTTAGATCAGATCGCTTTATTAATTGAGGACGTCTCCTCACAGGGCACTGAATTTAATAAGACCCTATTACAAAGCGCGATCGAAAACAGTGCCGAGGGCATCTCTATCGTCGATAAAAGATTGAACTTAGTGGCTTGGAACCGTCGCTATATTGAGCTCTTTGACTACCCCCAAGAACTAGTTTACGTTGGCTGTCCGGTTGAGAGTTTAATTCGCTACAATGTGGAACAAGGTCGCTGCGGTCCCGGTGATATTGAAGAGAAAATTCGCAAACGGCTACAGTTTCTACAGCGTGGTACACCGCACAGTTCTGAGCGCAGACACAACACCGGACAAGTGATTGGCATCCAGGGAAACCCTTTGCCGGATGGCGGTTTCGTGATGATTTTCTCTGATATTTCAGCCTTTCGTCAAGCGGAGCAAGTATTGCGTGAAGCCAATCAGGACTTGGAAACCCGCGTCGAAGAGCGCACCAAAAGCTTGCAGATATCCAATCGGGAATTAGAGAGAGAACGAGAAAAAGCAGTCTTGGCACACATCAAAAAAAGCCAATATTTAAACGCTTGCAGTCACGATCTAATGCAGCCTCTAGAGGCCGCTCGGCTCTTTACTGCTGCCCTATCTACCCAAAAAGGATTGAACAATGAGCATCAGGCGCAAATTTTCAATATTGAACATTCCCTAAAAGTAGCCAGCTCTCTGCTGAGCGAATTGGGTGAAATAGCAAGAATAGAGAGCGGCAATATTGCGATCAGGAAAAAAGCTTTTCCACTCAATGATATGTTACTCAGTCTTGCCAAGGAGTTTAACGCCCACGAAGATAAAATAGATATTACACTGTCGGTTATCTACAGCTCTGTATGGGTTTACTCAGATCCTAACTTACTGCGTCGAATTTTACACAACCTAATCGCCAATGCCTTTAGACACGCTAGCCCTGGTAAAGTAGTGGTCGGTTGTCGAAGACACCAAGAGTTGATTTCGATCGAAGTTATCGACAATGGCCCAGGCATTCCCCTGGATAAACAACTGTTAGTGTTTGAACAATTCACTCAATTAAACTCAAACAACAGCAGAGGCTTAGGCCTCGGCTTGAATATAGCCAAAAGCTTTTCTCAATTGCTAGAACATCCATTTTCGCTGCGTTCGGTGCCGGGTAAAGGCTGTAATTTTGCTATTCAAATAGCCACTGCCAAAGCTTTGAGTAGTCATATTCTCGCTACTCATCAAGACTTATCTGCAAATAGTATTATCAGCTTACAGGGTGTGACGGTGCTCTGTGTGGAGAACGATCCTAACCTACTAGCAGCTATGGTCGCGCTGTTAGAATCTTGGAAGTGCCGACCTCTAGCCTGCGATAACTCGACCCAGGCATTCAACTACTTTCAAGACTACAATGATGAGATAGATATCATGCTTATGGACTATCAATTGTCGGAGAGTACTTCTGGCTTAGATTTGATGCAGGAGATAAGCAGCGCCTCTAACTATGGTATTTCAGGGGTATTAATCACTGCGACAACCGATAAAGAGCTACCTAATAGAGTGGCGAAAGCAGGCTTTAGCTTTATGCGAAAACCGATGAAACCCGCCGCATTACGCGCTTTGATAAGTGCTATTTTAACCCAGAAAATGCAACAGGATTACTCACTGCTGGAAAACGAAGACGAGCCAACCTCTAGCTGATTAATCGCGATGACTGCCTGGGTCCGATTGAATACATTTAGTTTGCGAAAAATCGCCGTGGCATGCGCCTTCACGGTCGCTTCAGACAAGCTTAATTGATGGGCTATTTGTTTATTTAACAGTCCTTCGGCAAACATTAATAATCTTTTATGCTGCTGAGGAGTTAGCGAGCGTACTCGTTCGCCGATATCAGATTTATCGGTGATGCGATTTAAATTAATATGCTCAGGCAACCAAGTCTCCCCTTTAAGGACTTGCTGGATAGCCTTAAAGATCATATCCACTGGAGTCGATTTAGGAATAAAACCAGAGGCACCAAATTCCATTGATTTGATCACAGTGTCGTCATCTTCGTGTGCAGAAACCACCACCACCGGCAGCTGCGAAAATTGACTGCGAATTTTAATCAGTGTATTAAAGCCATGAGCACCGGGAATATTCAAATCGAGTAATAGCAGGTCAGCATCTCGATTCTTATCTAGGGCAGTGTTCAACTGTTCGACAGTTTCAGCTTCGATCCAGCTCACTGTCGGAAGTTTAGCCATCAAAGTTTGCAGCAGAGCTTGACGAAACAGTGGATGATCATCAGCAATTATAATCTTACGTGGGATATTCATAGCCTTCCTAGTCATTCTTCTTATTATTGTCAACAATCCATTATAACGTAAAGCAAGCTGCGACAGTAGCAGCTTATCGCACCATCTCTGAGTATTTTATCAGGCTTAAATAGCCCAATCTTCCGCCATGTGCTGATTTTTCCAATTAACGTAGTTAGCAGCGGTATAACTAAAAAAACTAATCTCCTTTTCGGTTAAAGGGCGCACTTGCTTCGCGGGTCGACCTACATACAAATAACCACTTTTAAGTATTTTACCCGGTGCCACTAAACTGCCGGCGCCGAGCACCACTTGCGATTCAACCACCGCGCCATCCATCACCATTGATCCCATACCAATCAACACTTGATCGCCAATCGTACAGCCGTGCAACATCGCCAAGTGACCAATCGTCACTTCACTGCCAATAATTAGCGGTAAACCCTCTGGATTGCCTGCCCCTCTGTGCGTTACATGCAATACTGAGCCATCTTGAACGCTAGTTCTTGCACCGATGCTAATCCGTTGGACATCCCCTCTAATCACCACCGTCGGCCACACAGAAACATCATCACCGATGGTCACATCACCAATAACCACCGCCGAGGGATCGATAAATACCTGCTTACCCAATATTGGGCTAATACCTTGATAAGATCTTAATTTCATTTCTACCGAACCTTTCAATCAATTCATTTAGAAATTCTGCCTACTGCTTTTAGGCGTTTATGTTCAATTAGTTACTTTACCTACTTTTAGCTATTTAACTCCACCGAGTTGAGTAACGCTATTATTACCTGAAAGCGCCCATTTGCAAACCTATGATCAGCTTGGCAATATTTATTGATTCCGTTGAATAAAGTCACTAATACTCAGTTTGATTACAACTAGAGTTGAATTTGCTAATTTTGTCATTATTATGATTATAATATTAAAGCCATCCAGTGAAATATCGGGAGTACTAAAAAGAGTACCGTAATGGCTTCTTAGGAGTCTGTCGGGCTTGACCGATCGTCGCGAGAAAAATCAGATTTGAGGCAGATTTTTTGCTCTTTTGAGGCGAATAGCGTGCTATTTAACGAGAAAGAACAGGAAATGTGGCCAAATTCTATTTTTTCGCAGTAGATTAGCGTTAAATCCGACAGACTCCTAGCCCCCCCCTACACTACCAATAAGACGGAGCAGTTTACATGCCAAACAATGCCTTTGAATATTCTATGCAGGCAGATTTACCCGCGTTCAGCCAACTGGTAGTCAGTGAAATAAATCCCCAGCTAGATAAGATTTTGTCCGACAACCAACAGGCGATTGACGCCATACTACAGCAGGCACAAGAGTCAGATAATTACAGCTATAGCTGGGATAACTTAGTGGCGCCAATTGAACAGCTAAATGATCAACTAAGCAATTTTTGGTCGCCGGTTTCCCATCTCAACGCGCTCTGTAACACCGATGAATTACGACTAGCCTATAACGAAGCACAGCCTAAGCTCTCTGCTTACTATACAAAAATTGGCCAAAACCATGCACTTTACTCCGCCTATAAACAACTCGCTAGCGATTCGTTAAACGCTCACCAGCAAAAAGTGATCAGCAATGCCCTACGTGATTTTGAACTCTCTGGAGTAGCGCTAACCACTGATAAAAAGCACAGATTTGCCGCGATTCAATTGCGCACCACTGAGCTGAGTAACAAATTTTCTGAAAACGTTTTAGATTCTACTCAAGCTTGGCAAAAACACATTACCGACGTTACTGAACTAGCGGGTATGCCGGAGCTGGCGCTGGCAGCGGCACAACAGGCCGCTAAAGAAAAAGACTTAGACGGCTATTTACTGACCCTTGAATTCCCCTCCTACCTACCGGTAATGACTTACTGTGATAATCGCGAACTGCGCTTAGAAGTTTATACCGCGTTCGCCACCCGAGCATCCAATACCCAAGCCAACCAGCAGTGGGATAACAGCCCGATCATTGCCGAGTTACTGGACTTGCGCCACGAACAGGCCGAGATATTGGGATTTGCCAGCTATGCGCACTACTGGCTGGCGACTAAAATGGCCAATACGGCCGAAGATGTACTGGGCTTTCTAAACGAGTTAGCCAGCCACAGTGTCGATACTGCCCGGGCAGAGTTTGCCAGTTTGAGCGAGTACGCCGAACACGAATCGGGCTTAAAGTCGCTCAGGGGCATCAAGGCTTGGGATATTCCCTACTACAGCGAAAAATTAAAACTAGAGAAATTTGCCATCTCCGATGAGCAGCTTCGCCCTTATTTTCCGATGAACAAAGTACTAGCTGGGTTATTTGAAATCACCTCTAGATTGTTCAATTTTAGCATCCGCCAAGTCGAACAGTTTGACACTTGGCATCCAGATGTCAGCTTGTATGAAATTAGCCGCGATCAACAAATCATCGCGCGCTTTTATTTAGATCCTTTTGCCAGAGCCAATAAACGCGGTGGCGCTTGGATGGACGTGTGTCGCAACCGCCGTATCGACAGCGATGGCAACTTGCAGTTACCGACTGCTTATCTAGTCTGTAATTTCAACGCTCCGGTGGGCAGCGATCCAGCGCTACTTACCCACAACGAGCTAACCACCCTATTTCATGAGTTTGGCCACGGCTTACATCACATGATGAGCAAAGTTGAATACGCCGACATCAGCGGCATCAATGGAGTACCTTGGGATGCGGTGGAATTACCCAGCCAATTTTTAGAAAACTGGTGCTGGCAGCCCCAAGCGCTGGCAATCATTTCCGGACACTATCTCACTGGGGAGACCTTACCACCGAAGATGCTCGAGCAGTTAATTGCCGCGAAAAACTTCCAGTCGGCGATGACCATGGTCCGTCAACTGGAATTTTCAATATTTGATTACCGTCTCCACCTTGAACATAACATAGCAGCCTCGCAAGCTGCGAGTCGCGTCCAGCCATTATTAGATGAAATTCGCCAGCAAGTCGCCGCCGTGACAGCTCCGGCGTTTAATGTTTTCCAAAACAGTTTCAGTCATATTTTTGCCGGGGGCTACGCCGCTGGTTACTATAGTTACAAGTGGGCTGAAGTGCTTTCAGCAGATGCTTATTCACTGTTTGAGAGCAAAGGTATATTCCACAGAGAAACCGGCCAACTGTTTCTCAACTGTATTTTGGAAATGGGCGGCAGTGCTGAGCCACTACAATTGTTTGTCGACTTCAGAGGCAGAGAGCCCAATACTGAGGCATTGCTGCGCCACAGTGGCATTGATTCGTGAGTGCCGTGAAACGCTTTGTAGCGGGTGCCGTTTGCCCACGCTGCGCACAGATGGACACGATTCGCGTGTATCGCAATGATATTCGCGAATATCGAGAGTGCGTACGCTGCGATTATAAAGATGGACAGAATCTAGACGGCAGTCCCGAGCAAGTATCTGAGCTGCAAACAAGAGTAACCCAAGCGCAGCCCATCGATCCCAACGCGATCAAAATAGCCCCGGTCACGGCCCAGCCAATTAACTTCGATCCCAATCCTAAAGGAGCACACAAAAAATGACTCAACAGCGCTGTGCCTGGGCACTAGAGAGCGAAATAGAGGCCAACTATCACGATGCGCATTGGGGAATCCCCTGCCAAGATGATAAAACGCTGTTCGAGTTTATCATTTTAGAGGCGGCACAAGCGGGCCTCAGCTGGCGTACGGTGTTGGAAAAGCATTCTGGTTATAAGCACTATTACCAGGATTTCGATGTGCAAGCTGTCGCTCAATTTGATCAACAGTACCTTGAAAAAATGTTGCTAGATCCGGCGATTATTCGCAATAAACTCAAGGTTCATTCATCGGTGAAAAATGCCAAGGTGTTTATTGCGATTCAACAGGAGTTCGGCTCTTTTGCCAAATATTTATGGGCCTTTGTTGACAACCAACCTCTGCAGAGCAAGCTGAGTGACTATCGCGCCGCACCGGTAGAGTCCGCTGTTTCAAAAGCGCTCTCCAAAGATCTTAAAAAACGCGGTATGAGCTTTGTAGGGCCCACTATCATGTATGCATACATGCAAGCTATCGGCCTAGTTAATGATCATGAAATTAGCTGCCCTTGCTACCAGGACTGCTATCAAGCAGGTATTGACTTTACACTCGAGTAACTAATTCAGAGATTATCTCGCTGCCAGCGGTAAACTCAGCCCAATTTTAGTCGACTCCATCACCACCGATGTTTTATAGCGGCGCACATTGCTGTCGTTATAGAACAACTGTTGAGTGAACGCCTCAAAATCTTGCATATCCTGCGCCGTGACAATTAAAATGAAATCTGCTTCCCCTGTCACGTAATAACATTGCTGCACTTGTGGTAGCTTTTTAATCGCGGCTTTGAATTTGGCTAAATGATCGACATGATCGCGCTCTAACTCCACTGAAACAATAAAACTCATTAGCTGTCCTACCGCGGCGGGCGATACAATCGCGACTTCTGCACTGATCACTTGCTTATCGCGCAAGCGTTTTAGCCGGCGCTGGACACTGGCCGTCGACAGCCCAACTTCTTGGGCAACATAATCTATCGATTTACGGACATCGGATTGCAAAATCCTCAGGATGTGCAAATCTTGGTTATCTAATTGCATCACATATTCTGCCTATTTCAAATTCACCCACTAGTCTCTTACGGGTGCTATAGCGGTTAAAAATACAATGTGGTGGTTGATGTGCACTGAGCGAATAGCGGTTACTAAGCATTTTTATTTTTTCAGCCATGCATCCGTGCGACTCAGCCAGTAAAAACCGACACAACTGGTCACTGCTCTGCCTGCATACAGCGCCAGTAGCGCAATCCACAAACCGTGATTAAGCAGACTTTGGCTGAAATACCAGACGGGGAAATACACGCCAGCCACTGACACTAACATCGCATTTTGCATAACAGCCACTTTAGTCGCACCGATAAAGACGCCGTCCAGTAAATAGCTGGTCATGGCGATGAGTGGCAAGACCACCAGCCAAGGTAAATAAATACTGGCATTGACCCGCACTGCCTCAATCGAGGTCAGCAGATTAATAAACAAATTACCGGCCAGTAAAAAAGTTAAGCTAAACAGCGCCGCCACGCCCACAGAAAGCACTGCGGCCGCTGTTACTAATCGATAAAATTTATCTAGATTTTTCGCCCCTATCGCCTTGCCGGTTAATGCTTCTAAAGCGTGCGCAAAACCATCTAAGACATGCGAAATAAGCATCACAAAAGTCATCAAAACCGCATTGGCAGCCAATATATCAGCCCCCAATTTTGCCCCTTGCGCGGTAAAAAAAGCCATCGCCAGCAACAGTAAAATAGTCCTGACAAACAAGTAGCGATTAACTTGAAAGATCGGGTAGTAGTGGCGCAATTTAGTCAAGCTCGCATAGGCAATTTCACCAGAGACCTTTTTCAACATATCCCGGCAAAACCACAACCCTAACCCAAGCCCAAAATACTCCGAGATGACCGTCGCGTATGCTAGCCCCTCAGCTTTCATACCCAGCAAATTAACCGCAATTAGATCTAAAATGATATTAAGTAAGTTAGTACTTACCAACAAAACAAGCAGTACTTTAGTATTTTGATTACCGACAAACCAGCCCAGCAATACATAGCTACACAGCACTGCCGGAGCACCATAAATTCGAATGCTAGCATACCACTGTGCCTGGGGAAGCACCTGTGCCTCTGGTGCCAGCAAGCTCAGCGCTAACTCAATAATTGGCTGTTGTAGCAACAGTAAAACCGCTGCGATAAATAGCGCCAAGAGCAGCGATTGAGCGAGCACCGTTCGATTAGCCGATCCGTCTTCTGCGCCAACTATTTGGGCGATCATGCCGGTAGTCCCCATCCGCAGAAAACCAAACGACCAATAGACGAAAGCAAATATGGTGCTGCCAATAGCGATCGCCGCTAAAAACCGACTATCCTCTAAATGGCCGATCACCGCTATATCTACCAGCCCCAGTAGCGGCTGTGAGATGTTCGACAACATGACTGGCCAAGAGAGCAGCCAAATTAATTTATAGTCACCTTGCTCAGTTTTCAGCATTAGAACTGGCTGCGCTTTTTCGGCCATAGATAGATGCCAATAAAAATAGTCATAGCAGCCACCACCACAGAGGGCCCCGCCGGAGTGTCAAACTCAAAGGAAGCCAACAGCCCAGCCACCACCGCAATACAACCTAACAGAGAGGCGAGCAACGCCATTTGTTCAGGGGAGCGGCTTAAAGGTCTAGCACTGGCAGCGGGGATGATTAGCAGTGAGGTTATCAAAAGTACGCCGACTATTTTCATCGCGACCGCTATCACCAACGCGATCATCAACATTAGCAGTAAGCGCATTTTAGCGACCGGCACTCCCTCTACCGCCGCCAATTCTTCGTTAATGGTCATGGCAATCATTTGTGGCCAAAAATAGTACAGCACGATCAATACCACACCGCCGCCGACTAGAATCCACCACAGATCTTCTGGCAGTATCGCCAGCAGGTCGCCAAACAAAAACGCCATCAAGTCGATGCGCGCATCTTCTATAAATGAAATGGTCACCAAACCTAGTGACAGTGAGCTATGTGCCATAATGCCAAGCAGCGTGTCAGTGGCAATAAATTGCTGTTTTTGCATGGCCACCAGCACCACTGCCAGCAGCAGACAACACAAGATAATGGCGATATTGAGGTTTAACTCAAAGAAAATACCGATAGAGACCCCAAGGAGCGCGCTATGAGCTAAGCTATCGCCAAAGTAGGACATTCTACGCCACACTACAAAAGCCCCTAAAGGCCCGGTGACAAGTGCGACGCCTAGGCCTCCGAGCAGTGCAAAAAGTAAGAAATCATAGTACATTTAGTGCTGACACTCCTCTGTATGGGGCTGTTTGGTCACATCGCCGTGTAAATTGTGATCGTGGTTGTGGTGATGCGCGTACAGAGCCATCGTCTTGGCACTTGCAGCACCAAATAAGTCGATATACGACGGATCGCTGGTAATTTTCTCCGGGTGGCCCGAACAACAGATATGCTGGTTCATACAAATTACGTGATCGGTTGCCGACATCACTAAATGCAAATCATGCGAGATCATCAATACACTGCAGCCACGCGCTTTTCTAATATCTGAGATCAACTGATAGAGTTCGATCTGACCGTTAATATCAACCCCTTGCACCGGTTCATCTAAAACTAGTAACTGCGGGTTGCGCAACAGTGCTCGCGCCAGCAATACCCGCTGCATCTCCCCCCCTGATAAACCGTGGATAGAGCTGTTTAGCAACCCTTGAATATTGACACTGGCCACCGCCTCGTTAATTGCACTTTCAGAGAGCTGGCGATTTATTTTCAAAAAGCGCTGTACACTCAGCGGAAAGGTACTGTCAATGTGCAGTTTCTGTGGCACGTAGCCAATCACCAAATTCGGCTTTCGCCACACTGAACCGCTGTCGGGCTTAATCAGCCCAAGTACTATTTTGACCAAGGTGGTTTTTCCCGCTCCATTTGGCCCGATCAAGGTCGTGATGCAGTCTGTGTGTAAGTTAAAACTGACATCGCGCACCACCCGCTTTTCAGCAAAGTTTAGATTCACCCCTGCAAGCCTGACTATGTCGCTATTCATCAATCGCATTCTCCTGAATCAAGCGCGGCAGGTTTCGCAGTACAATTTGAACATTTACCGACGATTTCTAAATGCTCTCGCTGCACTACAAAGCCCATGTCATCAGTTATCGCTGTAATTGCGCTGGCCAGCGTTGACGACTCTAGCTCCACTGCTAACTGGCATTGCTGACAAATTAAAAAGCAGCAGCTAGCTTGGTGCCCTAGATGCGAACAGCCGATAAAAGCATTTAATGATGAAATTCGATGCACTAATCCCTGCTCTTGCAAGAATTCAAGTGCGCGATAGACGGTCGGCGGCGCAGAGTTAAAACCCGCCTCCTTGATTGCCGGCAATAATTCATAGGCACCCAATGGTCGGTGGCTCTGCCAAACCAGCTCCAGTACTAACTTTCTAATTTTAGTAAAGCGCTGCCCATTTGCGGCACACAATTGCTCTGCATCTGCCATGGCTTGGGTTATGCAACGGCTATGGTCATGCTTTGACTGAAAGGTAAATGCCAAAATATTCTCACTTTCTTCGATGGGTTGTTGCTGCGAAAAGTCTTTATTGTAATAATTGTTATATTATAACTTTTTATTTTAGGCAGTACTAATGAAATCTCACCAACAGCTCAGTCAACTTCACAAAACCACTCATCTTTGCACTTTTTTCCCAACAGCCGCCCGCGCACTGCAGACAATACTCGCTATAGGAGCTCTGTTTAGCAGCTCGCTCCACGCCGCAACATATGCAGAGCCAGGCTTTATCTTGACCAGCATCAAACCGCTGCAGCTGATTGCCGCAGACATTACCCAGGGAGTCATTAAAGCGGATTATCTGCTGCCAGCCGGCGCATCGCCGCACGCTTATTCGCTGCGTCCATCCGAGGTTAAAAAAATTCACAACGCTAGCAGCATCTATTGGGTGGGGCCGATACTGGAAACATTTATGCAAAAGCCTCTGTCCAAGTATTCACAAAAAACCTTTGCCCTCGCTAGCTTAATCGATAGTTTTTCCAAGCCTACAACGCCAGCACCATTGACCGAAAAACCCACTGCTGATCTTGATCACGACGAAGCAGAGCATCAGCACGACAGCCACCCGCCAAAGCGACACATTCATCAATATCAAGGGCTAGACCCGCACCTCTGGCTCAGCCCGAAAATGGCTTTAAAAATTGCCGCCTTAATTAAACAGCAGACGATACTTCTCTACCCGCAGCACCAGAGCCGACTCGAGCAAAATTATCAGCAATTTGAAGATCAGCTGCAGCAGTTAGATGTGGCGTTAATTGCCGATCTAAGTAGTTTGAGAGCCTTAGGATTTTTGGTCTTTCACGATGCCTATGCACGCTTTATTGAACACTACCAGCTCAACCAAGTAGCCGCGTTAACCATCAACCCTGCGAAACGCCCGGGAGCTAAACATTTAGCTGAAATTAAACAGATATTAATCGAGACTAAGCCTGTGTGTATTTTTAGTGAACCGCAATTTAGCAGCGTGGCGATTGATTCAGTAGTGAGAAACCAAACCATTAAAGTGGCACAACTAGACCCATTGGCAACCCAGTCAAACTATACAGAGAACCGCTATAGCAGCTTTCTACGCGATTTTGGGCAGCAGTTCATCGACTGTTTGAGCCATTAATACACTTTGTTTTAGATAGTCCAACTGAATATAATCAGCTATACAGAGCCGGCGCTTGCGGCGGGATTGCTCAGATTGAATAAAAGGCTCTTGCGAGAAGCCCTTTGCAAGAGCTGCTTGAGAGCTGTAAGCATGCCAGACAGGCCTAGCCAACAGCTGCCAAGTGATTATCCCACTGTATAGCGGTATTTTTTAGGAGCAGCGTTTTGCTAGCTTGACGCGGATTTATTTGATAGACACGCCCGCGACCGCTACTGACAATAAACTCGCCCTCGCTCGCCCCCGCGGTGATGCCACAGCCATCTTTGACCTTTATCTTGTGTAAGTAGCGATTGTTATTGGCCAAGTCCCAAAACAAGATACTGTCCCCCTTAGGTGCAGACACCGCCACTACGCTGCCAGTGCGATCAAAACAGGCGCTGCCACAATACTGCTGTAGCTGAAAGAAATCCGTTTCAGGTATTGCTAAGTAATCTAATGGCTCACCCCTCTGGTGCAGGGCTACTAGAGGCACCAGCGCGGTTCGCTCTCCCTGATACTGCATGGCAATCAGTACTCGACTACTGTCATCCACCGCTATATGACGAATACTTAGCTGTGCATACTCGGCATCAAGCATTACTTGCTCGGTAATTTCGCTAGTAGCCAGATTGATATAGCTGAGGTTGGAGTGCATTTGCTGAAGGTTAAGCTTCTGCCGGTTTTTGGTATGTATTCCGCCATTCGCTACCACTAGGGTCTTACCAGCATCACATAATTTCAGCTGATGCGGCCCGATGCCACCGCTAGAAAACTGCTGAAGTGTCTGTAACTGCTCAAAAAAATCACGCACCACGATCAAGCCGGCACTGTTGCGGGTTAGATTTTCGGTAGTATATAAAAACCTGCCGTCGGCGCTGATCTGCATATGACCACAGAAATGCTGTCCCGCCGACGCTGTAATGTGCTGCACTAGGGCGCCAGTATTGAGATCGATGACCAATAGATATTGGCCAGGTCGACGCGCCACCACTAGCAACCAGGGCTGGGTAGGATGCTTTAACACCTGATGTGCGCGACTCGGCAAAGGATATTTAATTTGCTGATTCGCCAGCTGATCGAACACTATTAGCCAGTGCTGCCCCCGATCGTCGACACTGGCTGAGGCATAGCTGCTCGGGCTATTGGCCATACCAACTCTAGGTAGCGCAGCACTTAACAACAGGCAGCCTAAATAGCCGCTAAAGCGTCTGCGCGGTGCATTAACCGGATTATTCTTCACTGAAATCTGCTCGAAAACAAGGCTGTCATAGTAACAGTGCTCCACAATTCGGCGTTAAAAAACGGCTCAATTACCACTTTACTTAATCACCATCACGGCGATTGAAACCTAATTTTATTTGCAGAGGCTGCATGCTAGCGAGTAAATTATCGCTCAGCTTTTTTAGCTGTTGTTGAACACTACTTAATAGCGCAAATTGCCGCTGCTGATATTGCATATCCACTGGCGCTGCTATCTGTTGCAGTGCTGTGTTTATCTGGGAAAATTGTCGATCAATTTCTGCCGCCAACTCGCCCGCACCACTTTCAATTAACAACTGTTTAGTGCTAGCCCCAGCAACACCAGAGAACAGGTGCTGCAGGCTCTTGAGGTTAGTGCGAATATTTTCAATAGACTGCTTACTGCGCCAAGACTCACTTTTTCTCCAGCGCATTTTGGCCAGCGTCTTGCCGAGTGGTGCCGCTATTTTCCCATCGCTAATCGCCTCGATAGGCTCCACTAAGGTTTTAAGAATTTCCGTAGCCGCTTCTCGGGGCGACTGATACAGAGCATCCTCGGCATAATTATGATAATTGGCTAGTTCTGCATGCCACTCGGTGACTATAGATTGAGTGTTAGACGCTATGTGCTCAGTGATCGCCGTTAATAGCGGGCAATAACTGGGGTTACTGTCTAATTGAGCAAACAGCTTTGCCTCGAATAGCAACCGCTCGATCGCCGGATAGCCTTTTACAGCCACGGAAGCCCGATTGAAAAACTCATTGTTATATTGCGGAGCATCACCGGCACTGGCCTGTTTAAGTAAGGCATTAAGCTGCCTTCCACCTAAGTTCTTTTTATCTGGCCAGTATTGCAAGCTGAAGTTGCGCATCAACATAGTAACCGGACCAAACTGGATATGCTGAATATTCTGCCAAGCTTGCTGAGTCTGTTTAAACTGAGCTTTTGCAGCACTTAAGCGCTGCTCTGATCTATCTTCACAAAATGTGCTCACACTAGTAACCAATAAACTTGACTGCTCTGCGAGCGCCTGGTAATTGGGGATAATGTGTTGTTGCACCGCAGCTAAATTAAACTCCTGCCAACGCTGCTCAGATATCTGCGCCGCGTTGACAGGACTAACGACTATGCATACGAGACAACCACTGACTAAAAGCAGCTGTTTATTGACCATTTTAAATATTGTTTTCACTACAGCGACTCCAAAAATAATATAAGCTTATCTTGCTCTTCATCAGACATATTAACCACCGCATCGCGGCTTTTTTGTGCTTCCCCACCGTGCCATAAAATCGCCTCGAGTAACGACCGGGCTCGACCATCATGCAAAAATTCTGTTTTTCCCGACACCGCTTTTGTCGCGCCAATCCCCCAGAGCGGCACGGTGCGCCACTCTCTACCACTGGCCTGAAACTCTGGTCTATTATCGGCCAGCCCTACTCCCATGTCGTGTAGTAATAGATCTGAATAGGGCCAAATTAATTGACTGGCCTGCTCCAATGCAGCCTCGGAGCTAGTGGTGAACTTAGGCTGATGACAGCCGGTACAACCACTTTCATAGAAAAGCTGCTTGCCTGCTAATACCGAGCGACTTGCGACGTTAGTGCGAATCGGCACGCCAATATTGCGAGTAAATAATGCCAGCGCTTCATCCATTTGCGGCGCCACTTCTACATCTGCTAAATGACTAGATCGTCCATCGGGGGCCTGCAGACAAACCTGTTGATGAACAGTACAATCCCCTTGATAAGCCAGCTTAAATAACAGCGTGGATAAACCCATGTCAGTCGCGAAAGCAGAGCTGTTCTGCTGTACCAGATTAGGGCTCCCCGCCTTCCAGCCAAAACGCCCCAACGCCAGCGATTGACTGGCAACCTCCCAGACTAGATTCGCTCTACCTGAGATCCCATCATTATTTTCATCATTGGCATCTACAAGAGATAAAATATCCTCTTGATCTATAGCTTCTAGCAGACCCAAGCCGATCATTGGGTTGGCGACTCGCACTGAGAACATTGTGTCTGGGTGCAGCGGCCCATAGTTTAAACCAGTAATTGAATAGCTTGGGCTTCGCAGCTTAATAACCCGCCCTGAGCGCAACGTCACTGCTTGCTCAGTATACTTTATGTTAATTCGACCTTCGGCATCCATGCCCTGCAGTGCAAAATCTTGTAGCTGACTGCCATAGCTGGGCTCTGCAATAAAAGCCAGACGGCCCGATGCCAGTTGCTGGCGCTGCTCTTGATTTTGTGCGGGGATACTTAAGCGCATCAACATTGAAATGGCGTTGTCTGCTGGCCAATTAGCTTCAGGCACATGACCTCTTCCCCCTCTAATATGGCAACCCATACCAGAGCGAGCGGTGTGTAATGGCCCCAAGCCATCACTAGCCTGAGACGAAGATGGAGAGAACACCCAAAATTTTGCAAAAATACTCTCACCGATTTTAAAATCGAGCTGTTTTGCAAAACTTAAATTTTTCGCCGGTTGTAAAAAAGATTTTTTGCCTTTTATCAGCACACTAGTCGCACCACCTGCAAACTGCTCGTATTTCTCTGGCCGAGAGAAATCACTGGTGGCTAAAGGCACAGCGGCACTGATCACCGTCGATAGACAACTAAACAATAAAAACAGTAAAATTCGATAGTTATTAAAATAGTTATTAAGCAAACTTTGGCCAATTGATGATAAATGAATGGGTTAGCGACGAGCAT
The DNA here is from genome assembly GCA_029027825.1 of Oceanospirillales bacterium. GTDB lineage: Bacteria > Pseudomonadota > Gammaproteobacteria > Pseudomonadales > Balneatricaceae > Rs1. The sequence continues at coordinate 4,078,350 of CP093399.1, forward strand.
AACGGATTCTATATTGTAAACTTTATCATTCTCATTAACGAGTATAATATTAAATATGTTACTTCTATGTAATCGACAACGCAGGCCTGCTGACTAGCATCTACTCCTCATAAAAATCAAATGTCATTACCCCTGCTTGCTCTCGCAAAGAGAGCAACGCAATGTATGCTGCACTTTTATAAAACTTCTCTGCTGTAATCATATCAGGAAAACGTAAGATTGCTGTGATGTGAGGCTTTCTGCCTCCGCCCAGCAGAGTCTTCAAATACTGTCCTCTGGCGACCACTTCCACTGCATATTGCTTCATAAGCGGAGCTGCAGCTGCGATATAAAGTTGCATTTTTTCTATATCGTTGACTTCGGTAACAGCAAAATTTAGTACCGTCATTTTTAACTTCCTTGATTTAAGTGATGGTAGAGCCCGCATCCCATTTTATACAACGACAGCTAATTATGTTGCATACTGATTCTGCGCATTTATCCAAACCGTTGAACAGGCAAAAAAAAGCCCGTCGAACGTCGACAGGCTTTTTTAAGTGGCGCTAAATTCACATTACGACTGTGATTAGCCCGCTGTGATGCTCGCAGGATTATCTAAGCTATCAGATCCTTCAAGTTCAATCTTGTCTAACTCTAAAGCATTGATTGCCGCTTCAATACCTTTAGTTTGTACCGTTAATGCATCAACTACATCTTGTACAACCGCATTGCCTGCTTTGTTGCCAGATCCGATTAGTACATCAAAAGTGTTACCTTTAGCTGCTTCATCAACCATCACTTGCATAAAGCCTTGAGTGGCCATTAACTGGGCATTCAATTTAGCATCAACATCCGCTGATTTACCCGCAACTAGTGCAGATAGGCTAGGTCCTTTTAATAAAGTACCATCAACTCTGCGATACTCACCGGTGTAAACGTTCTTAATACTCATCGCATCATAGAAGTGCGAGAAGTGAGTGTTATCAGAGAAGCAATCATGCTCTTCTTCAGGATCGTGTACGATCAAGCCAAGCTTAATACGCTCACCCGCTAGCTCTCCGTAAGACAAGCTACCCATACCTGTTAGTATAGTTGCAAGACCGCCTTTATCACCTTTTTCTGCAAGCACTTTACGAGCAGCGCCATTTGGCTCCCAGTTAGCAGCCATTTCTGATAAAAAAGTGATAAGCAATGAAGTAGCGGCACTCAAGTAATCTCGACGACGATCGCAGTTAACATTGGTGCAGTCTGTTAGTCTGTAATCAGTCGCTGCTCTTTTGCCAGCGCCTTTTTCAGTACCGTTAAGATCTTGACCCCAAAGCAAGTACTCTATTGCGTGATAACCAGTCGCTACGTTTGATTCTACTTCATCAATTTCTTGTAGCGTTTCACCCAGTAGTGCTGGCGTAATTTTAGATGCATCTACCTTAACTCCACCAATGTTCAAGGTTTTGTTGGCAATCACGTTAGCCGCGTAATATGGATTTTCGTCAGATTGCGTTCCATAGTTAGTGTCTACGTAGTCAATCAAACCTTCATCTAATGGCCATGCATTTACCTTGCCTTCCCACTCATCGACAATCGCGTTACCAAAACGGTAAGCTTCTGTCTGCTGGTAGGGAACCCGCGCTGCAATCCAAGATTTTTTAGCCGCTGCTAGGGTAGCTTCTGTCGGTGTAGCAAGAAAAGCATTAATGCTAGCCTGTAAGTTCTTAGCAGTGCTTAATGAATCTTCAAAAGTTGCCTGAGCAATGTCACCATAGTGCTTAAGGACAGAAGCTGCTGCGGTTTCTTGAGCTGCAAAAGCCCCTGTTGATAAAGATGCAAATCCAATTGCTGCGGACAACGCTAGTGCCGGAAAAGATTTCATGAAATAGCCTCAGTTATATTAATTTACTAGCTCTATTAACCCTTAGTTCAAGGCCGTTATACTAATGTGAGCTATTCTGTACTTTAAGGTTGGAAATTTTTTGCAGCACCTATAAAACTATCAAGCTCAGCAAATATTCTCCATCTCTATTAAGTCAAAAGCAGGCACTAATACACCGATTTGAATACACGATTTAAATAGCTGTAAATTATTAGATAGTTGCCATCCACACATTTATACCGATTGCGAACACATGGTTCGCGCAACAGCGCAATTAGTGAATGAAAACCAGTTAGGATTAAATTTACGACATAATAAGTGATAACAAATATCATTTCAATAAGTGAATAGTTATTAACAATCTTACTTTTAACAACTCGATTAATTTGCGGTGCTGATTTTCTAATAATAATGCTGTTCAGCGTATACAAATTACGAAAATAGCTGCATTTATGTATATAATCGGCATAATTACATAATAGATATTTATTTATATTTATTTGTTCTATAAAACAGTTTCCTTATGCTATGAATTACGCATAAAATATTATTATTGCCGTTTGATTTAGTTATTTGAATAAATACTTTCATTAACATGATTTATATTTATCGACACTTATCGAAAGGTTCAGAGTAGCTAGACGACATTTATGAATAAAGTTATTTATCCCGGCACTTTTGATCCCATCACTAACGGTCATCTCGATCTAGTGGAAAGGGCATCGAGATTGTTTGATACCGTCATTGTAGCGGTCGCTTCAAGCCCTAAAAAGCAGCCTTTGCTACCAATTGAGGAGCGGGTTAGATTAGCCAAGCTTGTAACTGATCATTTAGACAATGTGCAAATTATTGGCTTTAACTGCCTACTTGCTGATCTTATTCACCAGGAGCAGGCGAATATAATTTTGCGTGGCTTAAGAGCGGTCTCAGATTTTGAGTATGAGTTCCAATTAGCCAATATGAACCGGCATTTGGCACCGCAAGCCGAAAGCTTGTTTTTAACACCCGCAGAGCATTTGTCTTTTATCTCCTCTACTTTAATCAGAGAGATCTCAAGATTAAATGGCGATGTCAGTAAATTTATCCACCCTGCAGTGGAGGCTTATATAAAAGAGCACCACCGTCAGAACAACGCTAAGTAAGTTCTCTTAAGAAGCGCTACTTTGAGACCTCTGCATAACGTTGCGAGCCATACCCTCTGGGTAAGTTATGCAGGTATCACTTTACCAATACGAAAGAACCGCAGGTAGTTGCCAGTGACAGTGACGCTATCAATTTAAATTCTAACCTTGTGAGCAATGAGGCTAAAAATGTCATTAATTATAACTGATGAATGCATCAACTGTGACGTCTGTGAACCAGAGTGTCCGAATGAAGCGATCACTCCCGGCGAAGAAATATACGAAATAGATATGAGCAAATGCACTGAGTGCATTGGTCACTATGATACGCCGCAGTGTGTTGAGGTCTGCCCGGTCGACTGTATCCCTAAAGATCCAGATAATGAGGAAACTCAAGATCAGTTAATGGATAAATACCAAAAACTAACTGCCTAAACACTCACGGTAGTAAGTAGTCGCTAACTACTCGAATTAGATAATACATAGCTAGCGACTATTTTAAATTTTTATTCTCTAATAGTTTATATAATTCAAATTCTTCGTCTAGTAATTTTCCTATTACGTTTTCTGCTGCTAAGTGATGCGCATATTGCATATGCAAACAGCGCACTTTATCCCACTGGGAAATTCCACCAATACCGTAGCGGGAAAACATTTCAGTAAAACCACGCTGTTCAATAGTGGCCAGATCTTCCGCTGACATCGCCTGCTGCCGCCTCGCTACATATTGTTGCTGATTGGCAAAATATGCAGCTTGCAAGGCCTCATCGACGGCCAATCGCTGCTCTATCTCTTTAACCCAGCCTAGTGTTTCAATACTGCCTAATGCCTTTGAAAGGTCTTTAGAGCAGAGCCAATACAAAGTCGGAAATGGTTTACCGTCGACAATACTGCGCATTTGCAAAACTAAAGGTACGCCATTGGCTCCCCTAGCGGCGATAGCGACAATCCCTTGCGGCTCTCTGCCTATTTGTCCACGGATGATGTCTTGATCTGCTTGGCTAATATTCAATATGATTCTCTTTTACCTAGCGCTAGGCTCTGCCCGCAGCTTTTCCTAATTAGTACCTGAATCCGTGACTTCAAAGTGAATACAGAGTGTAAGATATTGGTTCTACAGTGGAATTGAAAAATCTTAGCTGCACCCATAGGTTCAGTGGGCATTTTTATAACCGCTGTAGAATCAAGATCTTGTGCTATGTGGCGCAGTGAAGTCACTGATTCAGGTAATTCTTATACTTGTCCGTACTGTTCGCCGGTACCCAGCCAACGCCTGGTGATAGCCGCACTTAGCTGCGGATCTGTATTCACTTGCAATGCCAGCGACTGCACTTGTTCAAGTAGATCTGCATCTCTTTGTAGGTCGGCTATTCGAAACTGCATCTCACCGGTTTGCTTAGTGCCTAATACTTCACCTGGCCCTCTAATTTCTAGATCTTTTTCAGCTATTTTAAAGCCGTCAGTGGTATCGCGCATAATCTGTAAGCGCTGCTTGCCAGTGTATGAAAGAGGCGCACGATACAGCAACAAACAGTAACTCTCAACTGAGCCTCGTCCGACCCGCCCTCTCAGCTGGTGCAACTGCGCTAAACCTAAACGCTCTGGGTTTTCAATAATCATCACACTGGCATTTGGCACATCGACGCCCACTTCAATAACGGTGGTGGCCACCAGCACATCAATGCTCGCCGGTGTTTCTTTATCACCTTTAAATTGCTGCATAATCTTTACTTTTTCGGCCCCTTTCATCCGTCCATGAATCAGCCCAATCTTTAACTCAGGCAACTGTTGCTGCAACTGTTCAGCGGTCACTTCAGCTGCCTGGCACTCCAGCACTTCAGATTCTTCTATTAACGTACACACCCAGTAAACTTGCCTTTGTTCTAGGCAGGCCTTTCTCACTCGAGCGATAACTTGATCACGTCGATGATCGCCAATAACCACTGTTTGTACGGGAGTTCTGCCGGGGGGGAGTTCATCAATCACAGAGCAGTCTAAATCGGCATAGGCGCTCATGGTCAAGGTTCTTGGAATAGGAGTAGCCGTCATAATCAGCTGATGGGGGGATAACTTACCGTTTTTACCTTTCTCTCTCAGACTCATGCGTTGATGCACACCAAAACGGTGTTGTTCATCGATAACCGCCAGTCCCAAGTTAAAAAACCGAACTTCTTCCTGAAAAAGTGCGTGAGTACCCACTATCACTTGCGCTTCACCACTGGCGAAGTTTTGCAGTTGCAGGGCTCTTTTTTTACCTTTAACTTTACCGCTCAGCATGCCTACTTTGATCTGCAGCGGAGCGAGCCACTTCTGAAAATTCAGATAGTGTTGTTCGACGAGAATCTCGGTTGGCGCCATAATAGCCGCTTGAAAGCCATTCTCTACCGCTTGAATTGCCGCCATCGCAGCTACTACGGTTTTCCCAGAGCCGACATCCCCTTGAATTAAGCGCAGCATAGCGACACCCTTAATAAGGTCCGTGGCTATTTCAGCACAGACCCTCTGCTGGGCTCCGGTTAAAGTAAATTCCAACTGACTGAGAAAGCCAGCGCACAAATCGGCCGGTGCTTTAAGTACTGGTGCCCCTTGCTGCTGCACACTGCGGCGAATATTTAATAGTGTTAAGTGATGGGCAAGTAACTCTTCAAAAGCAAGCCGGCGCTGCGCAGGGTGCAGGCCCGTAGCCAGCAGCTCTCTATCTGCCTGTGGAGGCGGCGCGTGTAAATAGGCTAAAGATTTACCGAGCTGTGGTAGCCCCCACTGTGAGCGCAGCTCTGCGGGTAACAACTCTGCTAACTCGCCACTTTCTAACCAGCGTAAAGCCTGCTGCATCAGCGATCTAATCCGGTTTTGCTGCAGCCCTTCAGTAATTGGATAGACTGGTGTCAAGCATTGCTCTATCGGTGCGGGCAGCTCATCATCTAGCCCTTTGTATTCAGGGTGAACCATCTCCAACCCGTTGGGGCCTGGCCTTACCTCGGAGAAACAACGTAAGATTTTTCCTTTACTCAAGCTATTTTTTTGTGCCGCCGAAAAGTGAAAAAATCGTAGCGTCAAGCTGCCAGTCCCATCGTGCACCCGACAGAGCAACGTTCTTTTTTTACCTAATTTTATTTCAACAAGCGACACTTCAGCTTCGATAACAGCTTCATCGCCAATTTGCAGCGCCGCTATTTTTTTGACACTAGTACGATCTTGATACCTGATTGGCAAATGGAAGAGTAAATCTTGTAAATTATGAATGCCCAGCCGTTCCAGCTTGTTGACCATAGCGGCCCCCACCCCTTTTAGCACTCCCACTGCGGGTATACTAGGTGCATCAACGGACATGATCTGGCTCCCCTGCTAAGCTGCTGCCACTTTGCAGCGCCTGTAACAGACAGTCGATGGCTTTGAGCCGTGGGAAACTCGCCCGCCATGCTAAAGCCACAGTCCGACCTGGCACTGGCTCACTAAAAGGCAGCGTTATAAGATGGTCCATGCTGTTCGCCGATTGTGCAGCACTGCGTGGAACAACACTGCTTCCTAAGCCCGATGCGACCATCAAGCGAATCGTTTCCAGCGAACTGCCCTCTGTAGCTTGGTGCTGCTCAGTTAACACTTGCTGCAGTGATCCGCAAGATTCTAGCACTTGATCGCGAAAACAATGCCCTTTCCCAAGTAGTAGTAACTCGGTTTCAGCCAGCGATGCGGCAGCTATCTGCTGCTTGCTACACCAGGGGTGATCCGGGTGGAGTAACATCAAAAAATCTTCATGGTAAAGCTTAGCTGTGACGATGTCGGGAACCTCGAACGGCAGAGCAATTATAATCGCATCCAGTTGCCCCTCCAGCAACTTATGCTGCAAGTTCTTAGTGTAATTTTCTTCTATATACAGCGGCATTCCCGGTGCAGACCTGCGCATTTTATGCACCAAATCAGGGAAAACATATGGGCCGATAGTATGGATAGCCCCGACCCTTAACGGAGTATTTAACTGCCCCTTATCCGCCTCAGCCAGCTCTTTAATCACCGCCGCCTGAGTTAAGGTAAGCTTCGCCTGACTGATAATTTTATGGCCGACAGCAGTTACTTTTACCCTGCTTTTACCCCTTTCAAAAATGGCCACGTTCAATTCCGACTCCAACTTTTTAATCGCTACGGACAGAGTTGGCTGGCTGACAAAGCACTGCTCTGCCGCGCGACCAAAATGTTCGGTTTTTGCCAAAGTGACGATGTAGCGCAACTCAGTCAAAGTCATATATAATCCCTAACTATAAATATCAACAACATAGATTAAGTATCGCATACTTTCTAGGTTTTAACTTAGATTCCACAGTGTCAGCTTTAGTGCGACGAGACAGAGCAGTAAATCTTATGAAAAAGTTTAGTATCCTGATTGCAGGTTGTGGTGAGGTAGGCTGTGCCTTAGCTGTTACTTTGGCACAGCAGCATAAAGTGTATGGCTTGCGGCGCTCGATTGATAAGCTACCGCCCGCTATTCTTCCGATAGCGGCAGACCTTTTAGCGCCCCAAACTATGCTGGAACTGCCAAATGTGGATATTCTTGTGTATTGCGCTGCCCCTAGCTTTGCTACTGATGAAATTTACGCACAGACTTACATAGACGGCTTGCGCAATGTTCTAGACGCTTTACAAAAACCCCCGGCACATATTATTTTCACCTCAAGCACTAGCGTATACCATCAAGACGATCATCAGTGGATAAATGAGCGCTCCGCTACCCTGCCCACCAGCAAACGAGCAAAAACAATGCTGGTTGCAGAGCGACAAGTACTAGACAGTGGCGGCGCTGCAACAGTAGTCAGGTTTAGCGGTATATACGGATCACAGAGATTGCATTTGTTAAATCAGGTTCGAGCAGGAAAGGTCTTCTCTGCATCTCCAGTACAATACAGCAATCGTATTCATCTCGATGATTGCGCGGCGGTATTGGCACATTTAATTAATAAACTGGCAAATCTGCAGTCAATTGAGCCTTTGTACTTGGCCTCTGATCACCTTCCCACTCCTATTAGCGAAGTAATGAGCTGGCTGGCAACAGCGACTGATACCCAAGTAGAGGAAGTAGCGAGCAGTCGAAAAACTAGCAGCAAACGCTGCGACAACAGTCTGTTGCTCGACTCCGGTTATCGGTTCATCTATCCGGATTTTAAAACCGGTTACCAGAAAATTATTACCGATCATCGCCAGAGTTTTTAAATCCCATGCTCAATATTTTTTATCTGCGCTATAAAATTCACTAAGATACTGCTAAAATTCCTCTATAAGCTCATAGCTCTGCTGAGATTCAAAAAATCATTAGCTGAATCTCTGATTCGCAATTTTCTATAGAGCACCACTAAATTAGGTATTGTCAAATTTAGTCGATCTTACTCGTACCCAATGTGACAGCACCACACTAACAAGGAAATATTATGTCTGAACATGACGACCAACCACGTGATACCACAGGACTAGGATGGGTTTTAATCGTAGTTGCCGCGATCTTATTTGCAACAATGCCGATTACCATTGCCGTCTTTAAGTACGTGCTTTAAAGAACCCTTTTAAAATAGATGCAACAAGCTGCAGCGAAGCGCCAGTCTCTATTAGTGAAAATAGGGGTGATTGCAAAAGCAACCGGTTTAAGCGTGCAAGCATTACGCTATTACCAGCAGCGTGGACTGATTAGCCCGAAGCAGCAACTCAGTTCTGGTTATCGACTGTATGCGCAAGATATTATCGAGCGAATTCAGTTTATTCAACGCTGCAAAAATATCGGTTTCTCCCTCGAAGAAATTTCTCAGCTACTGGCACTGCGGGATAACCCGAAAGTAAAGGCTGCTGAAATCAAACAGAAAGTAGAAGCTAAGCTGGCTGTTGTCGAACAGAAAATCATGGAATTAAGTGGTTTAAAAACTTCCCTGCAACAGCTTTCTGCAAGCTGCTCAGGAGAAGGTCTAATCGGCGAGTGTCCGATCATTAGCAAACTGTGGTCTGAGGCTACTTAATTTAAGGTGATGGTTTGCACGCTGCTTGCAGTGCCCATTAATACCAAATCGGCGTTGCGCTGGGCAAAAAGCCCATTAGTGACCACGCCTACGATATTATTTATCTTTTCTTCTAAGCCCTTAGCATCAGTAATATCTAAGTTTTCAACGTCAATAATCACATTACCATTATCGGTAATAACGCCCTTTCGATACACAGGCTGAGCATTAAGTTTGGTCAACTCACGCGCCACATAAGATCTAGCCATAGGAATAACTTCTACTGGAAGTGGGTAACCACCTAACACCTCAACTTGTTTTGTATCATCTACAATACAGACAAATTCATTAGCCACTGCCGCTACAATTTTCTCACGAGTTAATGCAGCACCACCTCCTTTGATCAGGTTAAGCTGAGGATCAAATTCATCAGCGCCATCGACGTAAACTACCATTTCATTGACATCATTCAGCTCGTAAACTGTTATACCCAGCGCTTTAAGACGATTCGCTGTATCATCCGAGCTGGCAACAGCGCCCTCAAATAAGTGCTTAATTGATGCCAGTTGCTCGATAAAAAAATTCGCAGTTGAGCCGGTACCTACTCCGATAATACTTTCTTTATCTAATTTTGGAGTGATATATTCGATGGCAGCTTTAGCGACTGCTAGTTTCATTTCATCTTGTGTCATAGTGGGTTCTTTTATAAAAGTAGCGATTCTGAAGGAGTCGCTGATTATACCTTTAATTTTGTTATTTCAAAACAATTAACAACGGCGCTATAGACGCCACAACCTGCAACTTGTAGCATTATGTCCTAGGGAGCCTCTTAACAACGCCAGCTCTCAACCCATTATCTTAAAATGACAATAGACTGATAACCATGCCTAATCCATATATAAAGAAAATCCTCAAAGCTAGGGTTTATGACGCTGCGATTGAAACACCACTTGATGAAGCTAAAGTGCTATCCGAGCGAATTGGCAATAAGGTGCTACTCAAACGCGAAGACTTACAGCCGGTATACTCTTTCAAACTGCGTGGCGCCTATAATAAGATGGCCCAGCTTTCTGATAGAGAACGCAGTGCCGGGGTTATCACCGCGTCAGCCGGTAACCATGCCCAAGGCTTGGCTATGTCAGCTAAAATCATGGGGGTCAAGGCGGTTATTGTCATGCCTAATATCACCCCAAGTATTAAAATCAGCAATGTTATTGCCTTGGGCGGAGAGGTCATTTTACACGGCGAAAATTTCGATTCCGCCAAACAGCATGCCGAGCAACTAGCCACACAACACGGCTACACTTACTGCCCGCCTTTTGACGACCCCGATGTTATAGCCGGTCAAGGCACGATTGCAATGGAGATACTTAAACAACACAGTGGTCACATCGACGCAATCTTTGTACCGGTCGGCGGTGGTGGCCTCATAGCAGGGATTGCAGTCTATATAAAATATCTTAGCCCAGAAACAAAAATAATTGGTGTCGAGTCCTCTGAATCTGCCTGTTTAAAGGCTGCATTAGAAGCGGGAGAAAGAGTGATTCTACCGCAGGTAGGTGTTTTTGCAGATGGCGTAGCCGTCGCCCAAATTGGAAAGTATCCATTTGAGATAGCACAAGAGTTTGTCGATGATGTGATCACCATCGACACCGATGGAATCTGCGCCGCGCTTAAGGACATCTTCGAAGACACCCGCTCTATTTGCGAGCCCTCCGGTGCTTTAGCAGTCGCTGGCTTGAAGAAATATGTGCTGCAGCATAAAATTAAAGGTCAAACCTTAATTGCCATTAACTCTGGGGCCAATATGAATTTCAGTCGCTTGCGTCATATTGCAGAGCGCACCGATTTAGGCGAAAAGCGCGAGGCGCTACTCGCCGCTCAAATTTCTGAAAGACCAGGCAGCTTTCGCCAATTTTGTACTGCTTTAGGCGATCGTAATATTACCGAGTTTAATTATCGTTACAGTGACGATCAGGTAGCTAATATTTTTGTCGGGGTTACTACAGACCCGAATGGTGATCAGAAACAAAAACTAATAGAGTGCCTAAAGTCGGTAAATATTCCTGTTGAAGATTTATCTGATAATGAAATTGCAAAAATTCATATTCGCTACATGGTTGGCGGGCACAGCAAAACTCCGCAGAAAAATGAATTAGTGTTCCGTTTTGAATTCCCAGAGAGGCCCGGCGCGCTATTGAAGTTTTTAGACACCTTGGGTGGCCGCTGGAACATTTCGATGTTCCACTATCGTAATCATGGCTCTGATTTCGGTCGAGTATTAGTGGCCATGCATGCTGAAAATAATGAAAAAGCTAGCATTATCAAGTTCTTAGATGAAATAGGTTATCAATACTGGGAAGAGACTGACAACAAAGCATTTAAGCTATTTCTAGGCTAACCCCATGCCAACTGCCTTTGTTTTTCCAACAGAGCTCCAAGCGATGCCACAGAAGGCTCTGTGGCATATTTAAATCAACACCCTCGATTTTTATCATATTGCCTTGATATGGGCAGGATAAGCTTATTTTTTCGGCACCCCATTCGGAAAAATAAAGCCTCTACCGGCAAAGGCCTTAATCGAATAGAAGGTCACAGACAACAAGCCCCAACTCAATCCTACCACAACACCAACATCCAAAATGCCACGCCATGGCATAGGTACCTGCTCCACAAACCTTACCATCAAGAAAATAGCCAAGGTTAGACAATAAATAAAAATGATACGTTTTCGCTCCGCATCAAAAAAACCTAAGCAAAACAGAGGAGCCAATAAAAGCCGCTTATAAGTTACGTTTTCAAGAAGAAAATATAACCGGGCTGCAACTCTGGGAGAAAAACCTTTTTGGAACCCTTTATATCCCTCAAAATATGCCATAAACAAGATCCAAGCTAGCATGACTAGCCAGTTAAACACGCTCAAATTATTGACATCTAATTGGCTACTTATAAGTGACAACCTAAAGATGGCACTACCCAAGAACAAGCACACTCCAATAAAGCCCCATAACGCAGCAATTCTTCCCAACACTCTATTTACCCAAATTGCTAATTATACCAATTGATATTTAACTTTAAAAACAATTATACGATAAAATCGAGTTATGTTTTTAATATTCAGATTAGATTGAGCTCAGCGGCACCAACCAAAATTTATTTAGTAGCAGCTAATTATTACTAGCAAAACTCCTCAACTATTGTTTAGTGCGTAGCAACAATCATTTTGCGCTTATTTACCCCCCTCCTCCCAGCCAGCAAGACCTTCTGCTCATCGACAGCTTTACTCCAAGAATGTTAGGATATTTAAAATTATGATTTTTTATTCATAATAAACAAGTATTGTGGGATTTTTGATCTAAGCTTAAATGAAGTAAATCATTTGAATCCTAAGTTCTTATCGTTTCATCAAAATATTGCTGCAATTAAAGGAATATGTAATGCAAGAGAATCTTCCAGTCACCCAAAAAGAAGTACCTGTATCTGAAGTTCAGAACATTCTCTCAACGACTCAACCCGATGGGAAAATAAAGTATATCAACCAAGATTTTTTGGATATTAGCGGATTCAATAAAGAGGAACTTGATAATCAAGATCATAACATCGTTCGTCACCCAGACATGCCGCCCGCTGCGTTTAAAGGCCTCTGGAATACAGTTCAAGGTCACAATTCTTGGCTCGGCATTGTCAAAAATCGCTGTAAAAATGGCGACCACTATTATGTTTCGGCTTTCGTAACCCCTATTATTAAAAATAACACAGTATTTGAAATCCAATCTGTTAGAACAAAACCATCTCAAGATGCAATTGATCGGGCAAATGAAGTTTATCCGTCATTAAAAGACAATAAAACACCTCGATCTCTCAAGAACAGCCCTCTCACTTTAACCTCTAAATTTGTTTTATTACAAATGGTTGTGCTAACAATATCCGTTTACACTTTAATGTTTTTTTCTGTTAAAACTGCATTGATAGCCATTTCTTTCGCTGGTGTTATTAGCATGCTATTTACATTCTTTTTACTTAAATCATTTAGACTACTTGTACAAAAATCTAACCAAATAAATGAAAATAATGTTGCCCGGTATGTTTACACTGGGGGCTCAGACGATATCGCTCAAATCGAATTTGCGCTAATTTATCAAGCAGCAGAAACTTCCTCACTGATAGGCCGAATGGCTGACAGCGCTAAACAACTAAAAGCAGGTACTCGTTATTTAAATGAGGCTGTTGAATTAAATGATAAATCTGCTGATATTCAATTCAACATGACTGATCGAGCTTCTGCAGCGATAGGCGAGATGTCTGCATCGGTACAAGAAGTCGCTCAAAACGCCAATAATACAGCCACCGCTGCAAATGAAAGCTTAGTAATCACTAAAGCTAGTGAAGCGCAACTGAACCGTAACAAAGCATCAATTATAAAGCTGTCAGAAGAAGTTAGTTCAGCAGCGCAAATAATCGACGGTCTTCGCCAAAGCAGTAATGAAATCACTTCTGTATTAGATGTAATAAGAGGAATAGCTGAACAAACTAATTTATTGGCTTTGAATGCTGCCATAGAAGCAGCCAGAGCTGGCGATGCAGGTAGAGGATTCTCAGTGGTTGCTGATGAAGTTCGATCTTTAGCAACAAGAACACAAGACTCAACTGAAGAAATTCAAAACATGATCGAATCTTTACAAACCGGCACTAAGAAAGCGGTCACAAGCATGACCACCAGCCAAGAGCGTGCCTCAGTATGCGCAGAAGAAAGCGAACAAATGGTTAAGCAATTACAAGACATACGCTCTTCTGTTGGTAACATTACAGACATGGCGGATAATATTGCCATTGCCGTTGATCAGCAGTCTACTGTTGCTACTGAAATAAGTACCAGTTTGCAGGAAATTAGAAAGCTAGCCCAAGAAAATTTAGAATCAACAGTCGCTGCAGATGCCAGTAATTCATTTAGTAACATGGCAACAGAGATGGATGAGCTAGCAATGCAGTTTTGGAATAAGAAATCTTCAAATTAATCATCTATTTCAATTGTTTTTTTAGTGATAGACTACCATTTTATCGTTAGTTCCACGTGAAACTAACGATAATTCACTTAGCATAATGTCCTTAATATATTGTTCTAGCGGCTTTTATTTCTGAAAGACGCTTGAAACAGTTGATAGCAATACCATTGATAGAATGCTGATCGTAACAATTATCGGCGTTGATTACTCCGGCACTCATGCCCATCAGTAAAGATAAGCATTGGTCAACTGAATCTACCGCATAAACCAAAAAATCTCCTCTAGCGACCGCACTTAACACCTCTTGCTTTAGCATCATATTTCGAATATTCGCAATCGGCACAATCACACCTTGCGGCCCGCCGGCAAATTTTCTTTTCTTACAAACTTCAAAAAATCCTTCTATCTTTTCGTTAACACCACCGATAGCTTGCACTTCACCATATTGATTAATTGATCCTGTAACCGCAAATGCTTGAGAAATAGCAATGTTTGTTAGGGAGGATATCAAAGCGCACACTTCAGCAAGGGATGCACTGTCACCATCGATAGCACCGTATGATTGCTCCATAGCGATGTTTGCAGAAATTTGAATAGCGAATCCCCTCGCATATTTAAAACCCAAATAACCGGAAAGAATCAACACCCCTTTAGAGTGTATTGATTGTCCAAGATCTGCTTCACGTTCTATATCAAGGATGCCCTGTTTTCCAGGATATACCGTGACAGTAATTCTCGCTGGCGTACCAAAAGAAACATCACCTATCTGCAGAATTGTTAATCCGTTACATTTACCAACTTTTTTTCCCCGGGTATGAATTAAAACGACATCATTGACAACATTATCGATAATCCTTTCGCTCAGGCGGCCTGTACGTGCTTCCTGAGCCTCTAAAGCAAGATTGATATGCTTGCTACTCACTACGCTATCGCCGGCTTGTTTGCATTTATAATCAGCCTCGCAGAGTAAATCGACAATGTCTCCAATGTGCGATGAAAGCATGCTGGTGTCATCAGCGCTGCGCGAGCTATGTTCTATCAAGCGAACCACAGCATCTCTAGTAAAAGCCGCTAACCCTTCCTGATCAGCTAACGTTTTGATTAACCGTGCGTAGTTACGGATAGAATCTATAGTTCTAGGAACAACTTCATCGAAATCCACTACCACTCGGAAAGTCTTTTCAAAGTCTGCGTCAAAATCTTGTAACAGATAGAATGTACTTCGCGCACCTACTAAGGCAACCTTGACCTGGAAATCGACGGGCAACGGAGATTGCGAGATAGCACTTCCCGCAACATCTGAAGGAGATTCTATTCTTACTTCTTGGGCTTTTAGCGATCTTTTCAAAGCGGCGTACACATGTGGCATTTCAAGTAATTTTTCAGCGTCTATTACTAGGTATCCGCCGTTAGCTTTGTGCAATGTGCCCGGCCTAATCCTTAAATAAGAGGTAGCTAATACACTTAGGTCATTAGCTACTTCAACCCTACCAAATAAGTTCTCATAGATAGGATGGGGATCGTAAATAACCGGGGCACCTTTAGTACGACTATTATCGACAAATAAGTTAATGCTATACCACTCTTGAAGCAACGCACGCCTGACAGTATCTGTTAGAAGCTCTCCGCTTTTTTCATCATTCAAAAAATCTTCAGTATGATCAGCTAAATGAGCGAGCATCTTTAGATAATAAGCAGTTAATTTAGCGTGTTTTCGGTAAGCCTTCTGCAGCTTAGCAAGCAATGGTTGGACGGCCTGAACCGTGGTGGTTTTTTCGAGTTGTTTGAGTTGCTCAGCGGCTTCACGACGCCAGACCGGCATCGCAGTTAGACTTTCACTCAGTAGGTCTTCTAAATCTGAAATGCTTTGATTGATAGATTGACGTAACTTCTCATCAAGTAATAAAAACTCTGCTTCATCGAGCACCTTTCCGTCACTGACCGGAGCAAAACCTAAGTTGCCAGCGTCTCGGTACATAGCGACACTTTGCTCCCTCGCTGACTGCTCTACATCATCTAAAGCTGCATCATATAATGCATTAAACTTTTTCTCTATCTTGCTCTTTTTACGTTGAAAATCAGGGCTTTCAAAAGCAGCAGGCAACTCAGTAGATATCGCCTCAAGCACCAATTGGTGGTCCGCTTTAAGTTTACCTGCCCTGCCCGCAGGCAAACTAATTGCGATAGCAGAGCGACCATCTTCAAAGTTATTAATATAGATCCAATCACTCGGTGTGCTTTCCTGACTAGCGACACTATTTAACATGTCCATAGTAAATGAAAAACGACCGGTATGTGGGTTACCCATAACGAAAAAGTTGTAGCCGGGGCGGCGCATGCCAACGCCAAAAGTCATCGCTTCCAAAGCTCGATTCTGACCAAAAAAGCCCTCAAATTTATTGACTGTGGAAGTGTCTATAAAATCAAAAATATTAGGGTCACATTTTTTATAGAGCTGCTCTGTGGTTAAAGGTATTAAGCTCAATTTATCTACCCCTTATTATAAATAAGTTCAAATGATCAAGTGGGTCCTCAGCATAACGACTCCGTTCGCAACGTTAAGCAGAGATCCTGAAGCTCAATTCTATGCTCAGTTGCGCTACTTGTCATAGACTGAGCAGCAGTTCGGCGCGTAATTTCAAAATCACAGACTCTGTCTCAGGTGTAACACCCCGCCAAATTTTAAACGATTGAGCTGCTTGCTCTACCAGCATCCCCAGCCCATCAGAAACCTGCGCCGCGCCATTTTTCAAACCCCATTGATTAAACACCGTTACACTTTTACCGTACATCATGTCGTAGAGCCAAGTGTTCGATTCAATGATACAGGCTGGCAAAGGTGGCAGCTGATTGCTTAGAGATGCCGATGTACCATTAATCACTAAGTCATAACTGCTGACCAGCTCCTGAAAACTCAACACTTCAATATCAAACAGCTCCTTGAATATGCCAGCTAGTTGCTGCGCTTTAGAAGCGGTTCTATTAACGATGGTAATGCTGGCTGGCTGTTGTGCAATAAGAGGCTGTAATACACCTCTAACGGCCCCACCGGCTCCTACAATAAGCACTTTTTTATTTTTTAAATTGAAATTAAGATTTTTTGACAGATCATTAACTAAGCCAGTGCCATCGGTATTATCGCCAAATATTATGCCATCTTTGAAAGAGAGTGTATTGACAGCACCGGCGAGCTGAGCCGATAGTGACAGCTGATCGCTCAACTGCCATGCTTGCTGTTTAAAGGGTACCGTCACATTCATCCCTAGACCCGATGCCGAAATGAATTCTTTAACGCTACAGGCAAAGGAATCTAGCGGAAAGCATTCAGCAGTATAAACAAGCTTCTGCTCAGTTTGTTCTGCAAATAAGCGATGGATGGATGGACTCTTAGAGTGTGCAATAGGATTACCTACCACCGCATACTTATCTATAGCCGTTTGGTCATTGATTATCATCACCAGTTAAACCCAGTCCTTGCTAATTAAATAGTAATTTAACAGCTTAGATTCATCTGAATTATCAGCAACTTGGTAGTCATAGCTCCATTTAACTTCAGGTGGTAGTGACATTAATATTGACTCAGTGCGGCCATTGGATTGAAGGCCAAATAAAGTACCTCTGTCATAGACTAAATTAAACTCTACGTAGCGTCCGCGGCGATGCAACTGAAAATCTTTTTGCTGAATGCTATATTCGGTGCTTTTTCGCTTAGTCACAATCGGCACATATGCCCGCAAATAAGCCTCGCCTATAGATTGAGCCAAGGCAAAACTCTTTGCAAAACCCTCGGCACATAAATCATCAAAGAATAAGCCACCAATGCCTCTTGCCTCCTTTCGATGTTTAATATAAAAATAATCATCACACCATTGTTTATATTTCGGATAAGTTTCAGCTCCGAATGCTTGACAGCTATCTTTGGCTGCTTGATGCCAGTGAATACAGTCTTCGTCATACCCATAATAGGGCGTTAAGTCGAGACCACCACCGAACCACCAGACGTCAGGAGCTCCTTCTTTCCTAGCAATAAAGAACCTGACATTTGCATGGGATGTCGGAACGTGTGGATTACTGGGATGCATCACCAGTGAGACCCCCATTGCCTCGAAGCGTCTACCCGCCAATTCGGGTCTACCTGCGGTAGCGGAAGCCGGCATACTCTCACCAAATACGTGTGAAAAATTCACCCCGCCCTTTTCAAATACAGCGCCATTACTGATCACTCTAGTCAAGCCACTGCCGCCTTCTGGTCGCTGCCAGGCATCTTCAACGAAATGTGCCTGACCATCTTCCTCCTCCAGCGCGGTACAAATTGAATTTTGTAGATTTAACAGCCAGCTTTTTACCAAACTAACATCAATTTCAGACATGAATTTTCCTTATGATGGGTACAGAATCGTGCGTAGAGACCTCTGCATAACTACTGCGCTCGGTAACACGGCGTTAAAAACCGGCTCAATATGCTCATTTACATCAGTAAAAATCCGCTATCTCTCCGGTTTTTGCCTTGTCTTACCTTCGCTCGCAACTTTATGCAGAGGTCTCGCATAACTTTTGATTTATTACTTGTGGGCGCAGCTTAATGAATAAGACACTAGCGAACTACTTGACCATCAACTAAGTTGAAAATTTTACTCGGCTGAGGATTACCGCCCAACTCGCCGGTTAAAAAGCAATCAATATGCGCAGCGAAATATAGCCTCGAAGCTTCTTCAGAGAGCGCTGGCGGCATTCCTGACGGATTTAGCGATGTTGATACAACTAGACCTCCAAATGCATCACAGAGGGCTTTAACACCCGTATGGTTACTAATTCTGATCGCTACCGAACTGAAGTTTCCTTTAATCCAATCTGGCACCAAGTTGTTCGGATCCTCTATCAGCCAAGTTGTATCGCCCGGCCATGAGCGGTGTAACTTTTGTTGTAGCTGGGTAGGCAGACCAGCCAGCAAAAAGTTTACTTGGCTGATCGAGGAACCTACCAAAATTAGTCCTTTTGCAACCGGCCGTTGTTTTAAGTCTAACAGCTTTAAAACTGCTGCATGACAATACGGATCACAACCTAATCCCCACACTGCTTCAGTTGGATAAGCTATAACGGCACCGCTAACAAGTTGATTAACGGCACAGGCGAGAGCTTTCGCATTGGCGCTCAAGGATAGAGTCTAAATTTCGCCAGAGGCTATTTGCGCTTGCAGCGCTTGGTCTTTGGCAATGACCATATCTGCGCTTGCTTGACGATCTATACGCACCCGTTCAGCCAACTCAGGGTCAGCTACTGCCATAATCTGTGCAGCTAAATAAGCGGCATTTTTGGCTCCAGCTTTACCGATAGCAACAGTTGCGACAGGGATACCACCAGGCATTTGCACAGTTGATAACAATGCATCCAAACCATCTAGTGAGGACTCTATGGGAACACCGATCACTGGCTTAGTTGTTGCAGCGGCAACCGCACCTGCTAAGTGTGCAGCCATACCTGCAGCACAAATAAACGCAACTGCACCGCGCTGGTCAGCATCAGTAACATAAGAGTGCGTGTAAGCTGGGGTACGGTGTGCTGAACTAATTTTGATTTCAAAGTTGACCTTGAGGCTACGCAGCACTTCGACAGAAGATTTCATGATAGGTAGGTCCGAATCTGACCCCATTAAGATTGCGATAAATGGCTGTGACATGTTAGTTTCCAAATACAGGTGAATGATTTATCTATTGTCCTAATCTATGCCTTATATTTCAACAAATATCAGTGCTGCTACCGAGTTTTTTCATCTGTAGGACCCGCTAATTCCGGAAGTAATGGGAATAGATTTAGCAGCTATATTTGAAAACGCGACGACAGCAGGCTAGATCCTATAAAGCTGTACAAGGATACTGCAGGTTGTAATTATCGATGAGATATGCCCGATATACTGCTGCAAGCAGCCCTCTAAAACAGTTAACTATTTCACTCTCCGGATGTTCGATCCGATAACTTCGACCCAACCAAGCAACTCAAGCTCAACAAGTATTGGGCTTAACTGGGCCATTGGCAGCTGACACTTTAGGGCAATTTGATGCAAGCTTATCTGTGTGAAATCAATTACATCCAGCACATTGCTTAAAGGTGATGCTAGATCAATAGTCTCAACCAGAGTCTCAGGGAAAATTTTCGTACAGGGCATCTGTATTTCAACGAGAATGTCATCAATACTTTGGACTAGTTTTGCACCATCGTTTATTAGCAGATGACAGCCTTCACTACCTGCATATTCGATTGGCCCCGGGATAGCGAAAACTTCACGGTTTTGTTCGAGAGCCATTCTCGCAGTAATTAGGGTACCGCTTTTACGTCTTGCCTCGACAATTAACACCCCGAGGGACAAGCCGCTAATAATCCTGTTTCTACGCGGAAAATTAGCGGCAATAGGTTGCACCCCCGGATAATACTCTGAAACCCAGCAGCCATGCTCAAGGATTTTATTAGCCAACTGCTTGTGCTGCACTGGGTAAATTCTATCCAGACCGGTTCCCATCACCGCTATAGTCTTTGCATCAATATCGACAATTGCTGAATGGGCGGCACTATCAACGCCTTGCGCCAAACCGCTGATCACCACCAAGCCACTGCCAGCTAATTCTTGAGCAAATGAATATGCGTGGGCTAAACTTGAACTGCTGGCCTTGCGACTACCGACAATGGCAATCTGCGGCAGAGAAAGGACTTCAACATTGCCTTTATAGAACAAATAAATTGGAAAATCAGGTATCTGTCGCAACCTGTCTGGATAGCGGGGATCTGCGAAGTTAATGAAGCCAATGCCATGCTCATCCAGTAGCTGTAGGATCCTAGACAGCTTATCGAACAGCCAGCCGTGAGCTATGAAATAAGAATTTATAGCGCTTAAATTATTTGCAGAAAGTGCTTTAGTAAGTATTTCCTCAGAGGGCTGTTTGATAATACCCGTAGCTGAGAATATTTTTTTGATGGTCTGACCGCCAACCCTAGGCAACAGGCTTAGGGCAAGCAAAGTTTGGTCTTCAGCCTTTAGCATTACATTCTCCTTATACAAATCAAGGCAGCATTTATTGACCATAAATGAGAATGAAAAATTAACTTAATAACCCAGCAGACTAGTTACTCAACGGGGATGATGGAATCTCCTGGTGAAACAATGTCTTTAGCATTTAAAATAATTCCATAGCTTAAGCTTTCAAATACATTAACTATCATCAATTCTGCAATTACTTGGTTAGAAATAGTTACCATTTCACCCGTTCTTGGATCCTTTATTTGTATCGGTGCTCTCAAGACACTAAATACATGGCCGGGAAAAACCCCAGCATCAACTCCAATGTCTAAGACAACACCATCAAAACGAGTTATTTTATAGGTATCATTTACAGCAGAAATTATTTTTCCTGTTATGTCTTGAGGCGCTGCTGCTAGGTAATACAATGGTTTTAAATGAAGCGCCTGACTGCGAACAATAATGTCACCTTTTTTTATCAGCCCTTGTGACTCAGTCACTATTGCACGAGAAATATCACCTTGCTTATCTAGAAGCCGAGCCGTGCCGACTTTAATAATTTCAGAATTCTCAGAGGACAATCCATCTTTCAGCCCGTATGTTTTTCCGATTCTGTAAATATGATACTCACTGAATTGAGGATCAAGTACTCCTCTGATGTAAATTTCATCACCGCTAGCAATCAATTCGCGCAGTCCTGCTCCAGCCAACACATAAGGCATTTTTGCAATTCTAGCGGCATCTACTATCCTATGATCTTCAACAAAAGCCTGTAGAGCGATCCGCGGAATAGCAGTGATTGGAGTGTATTTACCAACTACGCGTATTTTACGGCTAAGCTTAGCTTGACCTTGTTTGCTGGTGGATAAGTACGGTTTTCCATCTCGATACAACAGATAGATTACATCGTTAGGATAGATCAAATGCGGGTTTTTAATCTGGTTATTGTTTTCCCATAAACTAGGCCACTTCCAGGGAGATTTCAAAAAAACGCCAGCTATATCCCATAGTGTGTCTCCTTTTTTTACCACGTACTCATCGGGGATGCTTTGCTTTAAATTGGATTCGGCATTTGCAAGAGGGCTTAAAAAAGCCAAAACCGCAAATATAGCAACACTTTTAATAGCATGGACCTTACTCATAACACCCTCAATTAATACATTGATAATAGGACAAATTATATACTAGTTATAATATTCACGCACCGCCTAAAAACAGCAAATATGACTAACCATTAAATGTTAACACTCCGTATAATGCAGATACAGGTAATCACTTGATATTCAATGCCGTCGATTGGTTTTGTCTATCCCGTACGCCCACAAAAGTTTCCAAAATTCACTGCGATACTGCCACCTACCAGCAAATACGAGAATAACTCTTTTGATTGTCTCAGGAAACAGCATCAAAAAACACCAACCATACTGCCATTAATCATTATTGCTGAGAAACAACATTATGCCTCGCCCTCTTAAAATAATTTTTGCCGGCACCCCTGATTTCGCCGCTAAAACTCTACAATCAATTCTACACAGCCACCACCAAGTAGTGGCTGTCTATACTCAACCTGACAGAAGATCTGGTCGAGGAAAGAAAATCAGCCCTAGCGCCGTTAAAAGCATAGCAACTGAACATGACATTCCCACTTATCAACCGGTTAATTTCAAGGAAAATAGCACCTTAAACGAACTTGTTGAGATTCAAGCTGATGTAATGGTAGTCGTTGCCTATGGAATACTGCTGCCGGCAGAAGTTCTCAACATACCCAAATACGGCTGCATTAATGTGCACGCCTCACTCCTTCCCAGATGGAGAGGTGCAGCACCTATTGAGCGGTCATTACTGGCTGGCGATTCTAAAACCGGTGTAACTATCATGCAAATGGATGAGGGCTTAGATACCGGGGCGATGCTCAACAAAAGCACAATTGTCATATCTGACACTATGACCAGCGGTGAACTTCACGATCTATTAGTACCTGAAGGCGCAGCAGCACTACTTAAAACCCTCAATCAGATTGCCGAGGGAACTACCAACCCTGAGCTACAAAACAATCGGGACGCCTGCTATGCAAGCAAGCTATCCAAGGCTGAAGGTTGCATAGACTGGACCCTTACAGCTGCAAATATTTCTCGAAAAATCAGAGGGCTATCACCTAGACCCATTGCATTTTCTAGCATTAACGAACTCACAGTCCGAATTTGGAACGCTGAGCAAAGCACTGCTATAGTGCCGTCAAACGCACTACCAGGCGAGATCATTGCCACCTCTAAACTAGGTATTATTGTCTGCTGCGGGGATAGCTCTGCGGTGGCTATTTTATCTCTACAATTACCTGGCGGCAAAGCACAGAGCGCTTGTGATTTACTAAACTCTAAAAAAGATATTTTTAGTACTGGCAACTTATTTAAATCCATCGCACCGGAAAAACAAAGCTCATGAACGCAAGATACCTAGCGGTTAAAGTATTAACCCCTCTTCTCAATCAAAGTGGGGCTTTAAAATACGCTCTCAAAAAACACATTGTCGATTGTCCAGAAAATCAAAGACCTTTTTTGCAGGAGCTTTGTTATGGCACCATGCGCCATCACCCTCAACTAAGCCTTCTACTCAACAAGCTGGTAGCCAAACCTTTAAAACCTAAAGACCAAGATATAAATGCCTTATTATTGATTGGTTTATACCAACTTCTTAAGTTAAGGGTTGCCGAGCATGCAGCTATCAGCGAAACAGTTGATATATGTAAAATCCTTAAAAAGCCCTGGGCGACATCCTTGGTAAATGCCACCTTACGCAACTTCCAAAGAAACAAGGAATCTCTTCTCGCCGAGCTATCAGAACTTGACTCTTTTAAGCACAACCACCCTGCCTGGTTTATTGCCAAGCTCAAAAGCAACTGGCCTGATCATTGGGAGTTCATTTTAGCTGCAAACGATCACCACCCTCCGCTAGTACTAAGAGTGGATAAAAATAAAGTTTCACGTGAAACATTGATCCACAAGCTAGCAGAAGAAGATCATCAGGCACACATAACCACTATCTCTGAATATGGGGTTCAACTTTCCCAGCCAACTGATGTGACGATGCTACCCGGTTTTGATCAGGGTGATTTTAGTGTCCAAGACGAAGCTGCTCAACTCGCCGCAACTTTGATAGCGCCACAAGACAACGAGAATATTCTGGATGCATGCAGCGCACCTGGCGGCAAATTAATCCATTTACTCGAGCTCAGAAACACCGCCAACACGAACATCCAAGGTATTGAATTAGAACAACATAGAGCGGAAAGAATAGTTGAGAATATGGATCGCATCGGACTTAGCTGTAAAGTTCATATAGCGGATGCCACCAATAGGGATTGGTGGGACGGAGTGCTATTCGATAAAATTCTATTGGATGCACCTTGCAGCGCTACTGGTGTCATCAGAAGAAATCCGGACATAAAGCTTTTGCGCCAACCCGAAGACATCCACAGCATTGCGAAGCTACAAAAAAGCATTCTATTAAATCTATGGGAAACTTTAGCGCCAGGCGGCACCCTGCTCTACGCAACTTGCTCCATATTTCCTCAGGAGAACGAAAAAATTATCGGCGCATTTGTTCGTGAAACAGATGATGCAGATCACATAGATATCGATGCGAGCTGGGGATTGAAAAGAGAATATGGTAGGCAGCTATTCCCGGAAAAGGATGGCAATGATGGTTTTTATTATGCAATGCTTAAAAAACGTAAATGTGACTAAACAGGCTTTATGCAATGGGTTATATTTGACTATAATATATAAAATAAAAACACCCATATTCATTTTGGAACCGAACGAGCGATCTATATGAAAATCATCATCCTTGGTGCGGGCCAAGTTGGCGGCACATTGGCAGAGAACCTAGCAAGTGAAGCAAATGACATTACTATTGTCGACTCTAATGCAGATCGTCTCAGAGAACTTCAAGATCGATTAGACATAAGCACCATTGAAGGTATGGCATCATACCCAAGCACTTTAGAAAGGGCCGGCGCTGAAGATGCAGACATGCTGATCGCGGTAACAAGTAGTGATGAAGTAAACATGATCGCCTGCCAGCTTGCACAAACCCTCTACAAAACCCCCACCAAGATTGCCCGCGTTAGAAGTCATGATTACATAAAACACACAAAAGATATTTTTTGTAAGAACGCTCTACCAGTCGATGTAATTATCAGCCCTGAACAGCTGGTCACCAAAAATGTTAAACGACTAATAGAGAGACCTGGCGCACTACAAGTATTAGATTTTGCTGGCGGGAAAGCACAGCTAGTCGCGGTAAAGGCCTATTATGGTGGCCCTCTAGTCGGCAACCAAATTTCATTTCTAAAACAACATATGCCAAATGTTGACACCAGAGTCGCGGCTATATTTCGCAAGGGAAGCCCTATTACTCCAGAGGGGCACACCGTAATTGAAGCGGACGATGAAGTGTTTTTCATTGCTGCAACCGAAGACATTCTAGCAGTAATGAGCGAGCTAAGGCGCCTGGACAATCCATACAAGCGGATTATCATCGCCGGCGGAGGCAATATCGGGGCTAGACTTGCCGCATCTATTGAGGACGATTTTCAAGTTAAGATAATCGAAAAATACCGCGACAGGTGTACAGTGCTTTCAAACACGCTCAATAAAACCATAGTACTGCACGGTAATGCATCTGATAGAGATTTGTTACTAGAAGAAAACATTGAAGATACCGACGTGTTCTGCGCCTTAACCAATGACGATGAAGCAAATATAATGGCGTCTATGCTGGCAAAAAAAATGGGTGCTCGAACCGTCATGACCTTAATCAACAACCCAGCATACGTTGATTTAGTACAAGGCGGAGTCATCGACATTGCAATTTCCCCGCAGCAGACAACTATTGGCGCTCTGCTCACCCACGTAAGAAAAGGTGATGTAGCGGCTGTGCACTCATTGAGAAGAGGGGCTGCTGAAGTATTAGAGGTAGTGGTGCATGGAGACAAGCACAGCTCGAAAGTGGTTGGTAGAGCATTGAGAGATATCAAACTGCCAACTGGCACTACTATTGGGGCGATCGTAAGGAATGATAAAGTTATTATTGCCCATGACCATGAAGTAGTAGAAAGTGATGATCATATTATTCTATTCTTAGTCGATAAGAACAAAATAAGTGAAATTGAAAAGCTCTTCCAAGTAGGTCTCGCCTTCTTTTAAAACAACTCTGACAAAAAGCAAACAACACTATGCACTATAGAATCATATTAAGAATCCTCGGTATCTTATTGATGGTATTCAGTCTAAGTATGATCCCGCCCGCCATTGTCTCGCATATTTACGACGATGGCCTGTATTCAATTTTCTATCTATGTCTAGCGATTACATTCGGTACCGGCTTGCTATTGTGGCTGCCAGCCTACAATGTTGAAGCAGAACTAAGAACTCGAGATGGCTTTGTAGTGACGGTAATGTTCTGGTTAGTGCTGGCAATATTTGGTGCAATCCCCTTCATTCTGGCTGAAGAGTTACATTTAAGTATCGTAGATGCGATTTTCGAATCAACTTCAGGGCTAACCACTACTGGCGCAACAGTGATAACGGGTATAGATCAACTGCCAAAATCTATCCTCTTTTATCGCCAACAGTTACAGTGGTTGGGCGGCATGGGAATTATTGTATTGGCGGTTGCCATTTTACCGATGCTCGGCATCGGGGGGATGCAGCTCTATCGTGCTGAGACACCTGGCCCAGTCAAAGACAGTAAATTGACCCCGAGGATCACAGAGACAGCGAAGGCGCTTTGGTATATTTACGCCACTCTTACCATTGTGTGTGCCATCAGTTACAAACTGGCAGGTATGGACTGGTTTGATGCGATATCACATAGTTTCTCTACCGTGGCGATCGGTGGTTTCTCTACACATGATGCGAGCATGGGCTATTTCAACAGCCAGTTAATCGAATCAGTAGCCACAGTATTCATGCTTATCTCGGCAGTGAACTTTGGCCTGCACTTTTTTGCGTGGCGCAGAAAATCTTTGACCCATTACTGGACGGATCCAGAAGTAAAGTTTTTCATTGGTACTTTGCTGATCACTATTATTATCAGCATCAGTATTTTATCCCTGACTCGCACTTACGAACCCCTTAGAGCAATCAGTGAATCAATCTTTATGACAGTATCAATTGCCACCACCACCGGCTTTGCCACTTCAGACTTCACCAGCTGGCCTACTGTGCTGCCTTTCATGTTAATGCTGACGGCTTTTGCCGGAGGCTGTGCAGGCTCGACCGCAGGCGGCATGAAAATCATACGAGTGATGTTGATTGTTAAACAGGGCCACCGCGAGATAAAACGTTTAGTCCACCCCAACGATATATTTAGAGTTAAACTGGCCAACAAACCTATTTCAGAAAAGATACTGCAAGCTGTGTGGGGGTTCTTCTCTTTCTATATGATGGTCTTCGTCATTATGATGGTCGCTATTATGATGACTGGTATCGATCAAATTACCGCATGGTCAGCAGTCGCCGCTACCTTAAACAACTTGGGCCCAGGCCTAGGGGAAGTTGCTGCTAACTACGGCTCGATAAATGATACCGCGAAGTGGATTCTCTGTTTCTCTATGCTGCTCGGAAGACTGGAAGTATTTACCTTACTGATTCTATTCACTCCAACTTTTTGGCGCCGCTAACAGGGGCTGGCGCAAAGGAAGCAGGAGTGACATAGAGGCTATGCAAGCACAGGCGTATATGAGGGGTACATGGCAAGCTACATTTTAACTGTCGCCTAGGAAAGGCTGCGAGTCATTAATAACAAGCCTTAGTAAAGCTTAGCCACACCCGCCGGGGAGTTTTTAAATCTTTTATATTCCCACTGATACTGCTCTGGGTGCAATTTTGCTATGTTTTCAATCGTTTGGTTAAGAGTTTTAAGTGACGAACTCATGTCTGGACTGGCTATTTCACCGCCAACTTCACTAAATTGAATGCTGAAACCTTGGCCCGCCACTTCTCGAATAGCGACACCGGCGATAACCCTAGCCTTAGTTTTACGTGCCAGCTGTGATAATAAGGTCATGGTATAAGCGGGCCGACCACAAAAATCGGCAAACATACCGCTACCTGCAGTGGGCTCTTGATCTGGTAGAATCGCAATCACTTTATTGGCCCGTAGTTTTTTCATCAGCTTGCGAACGCCTGAGGCATTAGCCGGAGCCATATCCCCACCCATGCGCTTGCGCATTTTATTGATCAACCAATCAAAAAACTTAAGCTTAGGCTGCTTGTACAGCACGGTCAGATCATATCTGCTAGATGCGTAAAGGTTGAGTACTTCCCAATTGCCTATATGCGGAGCGATGATGATCACCCCATTACCTTGCGCAAAAGCAGCTTGTAAAATATCTTCACCTACCACCTTAGTGACCTTGGCAAGAGACATTTTTGTTGGCCACAGCCAAGACATTCCCATCTCCGCATACGACATGCCAGTATGTTCTAAGCTAGAGCGTAATAATTCTTCTCGAGCTTGAACATCGAGATGTTTAAAACAACAGTCAATATTTGCGCGCGAGACAGTATAGCTGCGAGAGCTTTGTCCTCGATACAATAACTTACCGAAACAACGACCTAAAAACTGACTGACTGACAGCGGAAAAGCCGCCATTATGACTAAAAAAAACAAACCGATTATAATTTTAATAATGCGCATCAAACTTCCAACCTATTCTCTGTGAGTACATTTCGATCTAAGCTTGCAAATATCGTATTGATAGATAGCCCAAGCATAACGTGACTAGCGTAGTAGTGATGCTTGAGCCTCATATTCAAAGCTGATTATATAAGGATCGACAAACGCTGTCTCTATAGAAATAACCAACATCTACTAGCATACTCCACAAGATAAGCTTGAAATTTATAAGTTTGCCATCCATATAAAACTCATGGCCTAGAAAAAAGACAAAAACAAATTCAACGACAAGGTACTAATATGCAATATAACGTTTATCTATCAGGTGAAATACATTCCGATTGGCGAGAAAAAATCAAATCAGCGGTTGAAAATCGTGGACTGCCAATAACCATTTTAACACCGAATACCGATCACCAAAGTAGCGATGGCTGCGGCGAGCAAATCCTCGGACACGAGAGCAGTGCCTTTTGGAAGGATCATAAAGCGGCCAAAATTAATACCATCAGACAGCAGGCAGCTATCGACAGAGCTGACATTGTGGTGGTTAGATTCGGTGCGCAATACAAACAGTGGAATGCAGCATTTGATGCGGGAATGGCGATAGCCAAGGGAAAATCGTTAATTGTCGAGCACCATCCAGACCTTACCCATCCGCTAAAAGAGATCGACGCCGCAGCCAGCGCAGTAGCGGAGAACACAGAGCAAGTTATCGAAATTCTCAGCTACTTGACCAAAGACTATTAAAAACCTCTGAACCAGCGGCTGTCATTGAAAATGAATATCGTGCTAGATTAATGAAAAATATTTTCTTAGATAAAAGCCTAAAAACCTATAATGATGTATAATTGCCCGCTTATTTTTCAAATTCAGAATCTCTATGTGGGCGACGCCAGATAGGGATTGCTAACTCGAATTAAAATGCTAATTCAACAGACAGGTAAATATTGTGACTGCTACGCCGACCACCAAAGGAGCTACCTTTCAAGGTTTGATTCTCGCATTACAATCATATTGGTCAGAACATGGCTGTGTGATAATTCAACCTTTAGATATGGAAGTTGGAGCTGGCACATTCCATCCTGCTACATTTTTACGCGCTATTGGTCCAGAGTCATGGCGGGCGGCTTATGTACAGCCTAGCAGACGACCTACTGATGGGCGCTACGGCGAAAACCCAAACCGATTACAGCACTACTATCAGTTTCAAACCGTTTTGAAACCCTCCCCTGACAATATCCAGGAGCTGTATCTTGGATCACTAGAGGCACTGGGCATTGACCCATTAGTTCACGATATTCGCTTCGTCGAGGATAACTGGGAATCGCCAACACTTGGCGCATGGGGCCTGGGCTGGGAAGTATGGCTAGATGGCATGGAAGTATCACAGTTCACCTATTTTCAACAAGTCGGAGGGCTGGAGTGCTACCCAGTTACTGGCGAACTAACCTACGGGCTAGAGCGACTAGCTATGTACGTCCAAGATGTAGACAGTGTTTATGACCTAGTATGGACGATCAACCCGGATGGAACGACCATCTCTTACGGTGACGTGTTCCATCAAAACGAAGTAGAACAGAGTACCTATAATTTTCAGCACGCCGACGTTGAGCACCTGCTGTCTAGCTTTGATTTTCACGAGCGTGAATGTGAAAAATTACTTGCGGCAAACTTACCCTTGCCCGCCTATGAACAAACCCTGAAAGCATCGCATACATTCAATTTATTAGACGCTCGCAAAGCCATTTCAGTGACTGAGCGACAGCGCTACATATTGCGGGTGCGCACTTTAACGCGCGGCGTTGCAGAAGCATATTTAAATTCAAGAGCTAAACTGGGCTTTCCGCTCGCAGAGGAAAGTATCCGCCTTGAAGCCCTAGCGGCATTACAGGAGAACAAATAATGGCTGCCCTAGATTTTTTAGTAGAGCTGGGAACAGCTGAACTACCGCCTAAATCACTGTCCGCACTATCAAAAGCATTTAGCAAAGGCATTTTAGACGGCCTTAAAGCCGAGCTGGGACGTGATGCCGATAA
Organism: Oceanospirillales bacterium; assembly: GCA_029027825.1. Taxonomy (GTDB): domain Bacteria; phylum Pseudomonadota; class Gammaproteobacteria; order Pseudomonadales; family Balneatricaceae; genus Rs1. The sequence goes on from CP093399.1 coordinate 4,109,023, forward strand.
ATTACTAGCTGAAACAACCCTAGAGAGCTTCGCCACTCCTAGGCGCTTAGCAGTACGCATTAGCAGTCTACTGACTGAGATTCCCGGATCAGAGAATTTAGTCCAAGGCCCACCGTTAAAAATTTGCTATGACGCGGATGGCAACCCCACCAAAGCCCTGCTAGGTTTCGCCAAGAAAAATAAGACGGAACTGGATCAATTGAGCGAGCAAGGCGGCAAGATCAGCTATGCGCAGCAAATAGCGGCCAAGCCAATCGCAGCTATACTGCCAAGCATTGTAGAAAATGCTTTAGCAAAACTGCCGATCGCTAAAAGAATGCGCTGGGGTAACAGCAGAATAGAATTTGTACGACCAGTGCAATGGCTAGTCATGCTCTTTGGCGAGCAAGTGATCGACTGCACCATACTCGGCGCGACATCAGGCAACAAGAGTCGTGGCCACCGTTTTCATCACAGCGAAGAATTGACCATCACCACTGCTGGCGAATATGAGAATATACTGGAAAAAGCCTATGTGATTGCCAGCTTTGCCAAGCGCCGCGCGATGATCAACACCCAAGTATTAGCTCAGGCCAAGAAAATCAATGGCACCGCTCATATAGAAGCTGACCTATTAGACGAAGTAACCGGATTAAATGAATGGCCAGTGGCATTAACTGGGCAGTTTGATCTGGAATTCTTGAGTGTCCCGCAAGAAGCGCTAATCCTCTCGATGAAGGAACATCAGAAATATTTCTATACCACCGATCAAGATGGCAAGCTGATGCCCTACTTCATCACCGTTAGTAATATTGAATCAAAGGATCCCGAGAAAGTAATTAGCGGCAATGAAAAAGTCATAAAACCAAGACTTGCCGATGCGGTGTTCTTTTTTGAGAATGATAAAAAAACCAGCCTAGCGGCGCGCACAGCTCAACTTAAAAACATCATATTCCAAAAAGAGCTTGGCACTGTTTATGAAAAAAGCGAGAGAAATTCTATACTTGCAGGCTATATCTCAGAGTTAATAGCCGGTAGTAAAGAAAAAGCACAGCGTGCCGCACTACTCGCTAAGGCAGATCTAATCACCGATATGGTCTTTGAGTTCACCGACTTACAGGGCTTGATGGGCTATCACTATGCGCTGCATGATGGTGAAGACAGTGAAGTCGCGCAGGCAATTTATGAACAGTACTTACCAAAATTTGCCGGCGACCAGCTACCGCAAACCAAAACAGGCTTGGCACTAGCGCTCGCTGACCGGCTAGATACACTGACTGGAATGTTTGGTATAGGCCAGCCACCAACCGGCTCTAAAGATCCGTTTGCACTGCGCCGAGCTACTTTAGGCGTGTTGCGCATCATCATAGAAAAACAGCTTGATGTAGATCTCAAGCAACTAGTCACTTTGGCTGTCGAACAACATAAGGCGATAAAACCAGCAGATCGTGCAGCGATCATCAAACAAGTAGTAGATTTCATGCTGGAACGCTTGCGAGCCTACTATGACGACCGCGGAATCAAAGTCGATACTTACTTAAGCGTCGCGGCACTGCAGCCAAGCAAGCCATTAGACTTCGATAAAAGAGTCAGTGCGGTACAGCACTTTAGATCACTCGGCGCGGCCAGCTCATTGGCGGCGGCAAATAAAAGAGTGGCTAACATTATCGCTAAACAAGCAGTCAGCAGTACATCAACTGTCGATAGGGCTCTGTTGACCGAAGCGGCGGAAATAACGCTACATGACACTTTATTACAACTAAGCACTGCGCTTAAGCCTCTGTATGCAGCGGGTGATTATCAAGCAGCACTGGTTTTACTCGCAGACTTACAAGATCCGATCGACGCGTTCTTTGACAATGTGATGGTAATGGCCGAGGATCCAAAAATTCAACAAAACCGAATCTGTCTACTCGGCGAACTACGCCAACTATTTTTACAAATAGCCGACATCTCACTACTGAACTAAAATCATCGTTTAAACACCGACCCAACAGCGAGATTTGCAGACCGCAATCTCGCTTTTTAATGCCCGCTATTTATAGCAACACTCCCCACTAAAACCGTCAGTAACAGATAAACACAACATTGACGGTAAGTTAATCTAATTTCTAGCTCTATGGTGCCGTAAAATGCAGCGGCTAAAGCGCAGCTAATAAGCCTGCTATCAACAGTAAATAAACGTGAAAACAGCAGTTAGTCCAGTTCAGGAAACTAGGTGTATGATTTGATGAGTAGTAATCACTAACATCAGAAATAGTGAACACTAACATGTGTAAGTTACTGATATTGATGTAATACATAATTTATCAATAAAAAAGAAATGTAATGATAAACCAACATAAATATCATAGATTCATATATAGAAGAAGTATTTAATGGCCAGTACAATTCATATAATTAACTGCTAGCTATACAAAAACAGATTCTTTAAGAAGCGCCTGACCACTAATATTTTTTAGCGAAACAAAGCTAAAAATTTAGTTTACAAGAGATCGATTTGAATTCACAAAACAAAAGTAATTAGATATAGATCATGGTGTTATGAGAGATACAGAGAAACAAGTTAACTAGCCAAATAGTGATTTGAAAGTATGACTAAATGATAGGTAAAGAGCGCAAATATAATCAAGGAAATGATGATCAAATCATAACTTCTTCCTCAACAATAGTCACAATGATAACCACTCTTTAGAGCTAACCTAATCCCGAAAAAAAACTTTTTAACCAGCAAATTATCGGTAAAAAATTCAGCTTAAAAACAGCATAACTTAAACTAAATTTTTCTGAGAAAACCATCGTTCGCATCGAATTTTTTCTCTATGAGTTGAAAATTTATCACTAAATCCAATCAAAGTAGAGATAATTCGCTGACAGAAATCTCCACTCTTTTCAAAAAAAATGTACTAACAAAATAAATGAGAAGTAAACACGCACTCTCACTAAAAGCGTGTATATATCGAACTTCTAACTTTTTAAGTTCCCACTACAACCATTGATCTTTAAACCTACCATATTGAAAATACCCCCACTGCCCTACTCTTCGTAGTGGTGCCAGTGGAAATTTCTGCAACGGCTGCGTATAAATAGGTAAGTTGATACCCTGAATTTCCGCGACCTGTTCCGCTAGACGCTTACCTGCTTGAACAGAAAATGATACACCACTGCCACAGTAGCCCATGCCATAAAAAACGCTGCGCTGGGAGTTCTGATAAATATGCGGCATATCGTCGAGGGACACACTGATCCAACCTGACCAAGCATAATCATAATGAATGTTTTGCAGCGCTGGAAAACTACTTTTCAACACTTTCAGCAATCGCTGTGAAAAGTAAGGATCTTGTGCCCCTTTTCCGGTAATCGCACCTCGGCCACCAAACAAAATTCGATTATCTGGCAATTTACGATAAAAGTACTTTAAAGCACGAGTGTCCATCACCACATTGTCAGTTAAGAAATTACAGGCAGCCAATTGCTCATCGGTCAAAGGTTGGGTAACTATGATTTGTGAGAGCACCGGCAGAGTTCGCTCATCAACTAGTGGGTGAAATTTACGCGGAGTATAACCATTAGTTGCTATCACCACTTTTTGCGCGATTATTTTAGCTTGTGGAGTTATTATCACTTGCCGATTATTTTGCTCGCTCCAATCGATCAATGGTGTGGAAGAATGTACCTTAACTCCAGATTGACGAGCTAACTTTTGATAGCCCCAGGCCAATTTTAACGGGTTTAGACCAAAGCCATCTTGGTAACGTATACCACCATAAGCATTTTGATCATCCATAAACTCCGCGCGAATTTCATCTTTACTCAACACTTGTACTTGATAGCCGAACCGTTGCTGCTGCAGCTTAGCTTGTTCGATCAATACTTTAAACATCTTAGGTTTATGCGCCAGTTTTAAAAACCCAGCACTTTGACGATCGCACTCTATCCCTTCACCAATTAGTGCCTCGACCGTTTCCACACCTTCACAAGCCTCTCGATACATTTGTCGCATCGCCTGCTCACCCCATTGAGACTCGATTTGTGCGTAAGTTTTACGACCGGTAGATTTAAGAATAAAGCCTGCGTTGCGTCCACTGCAGCCCCATGCGGTTTGGTTAGCCTCAATAATATGCGCTTTGATATTATGCTCTCTCGCTAAATGTAGAGCACAGGACAAACCTGTATATCCCGCCCCAACGATAAGTACATCGACTTCAATATCCTGCAGTAAGGCGCCGTCATCCTCGGGTGCAGCCCCTGAGTTATCAGCCCAATAGCTATTTGGATAAGGTTGATTACAACCGGGTGAAAGGTCGACGAGCGGATCATACATGGCACTTCCTTTTTTTAGTTTCCAAGCGCAGGTACCAACCAGTGCGAACTGGCTCAGTTCATCACTCTGTGACAGCTGCGTTTTGGATTGTAGAATGGTTTATTTTCTCAAGTGTTAAAAATCAACCGGCGGAATGCAATCTCTTGGCCGCTTTTTCAATACTTTAGCGGCAGATAATTATAATCTAGAGCACTATCAAAAATCGACGCTGCCATTAAAAAATGCTGACTGCCGACTATTGTAAGATATATACAACTTCCAACTTCCAACTTTAACGATTATTGCAACCAGCATTGTGCAGTCTGACTGCAAAACCAATGTCATAAAATTCTCACTAGAGGTATGTTATGTGCACACTGCGATTAAAAGGTTTCTAGCATGACAAAGCCCGACAACATTAGGTACCAACCACTAGAGTTGAATGACTTCCCGGCCATTATCACTTTAGCTACCGAAGTACATGGCGAGGGCTATGTAGATATGCCGACACTAGCCCAATGGCGCGAACAAGGCCTATTTAATGGCATAAATTCTGGTTGTGTTGCCTATGACGAAAAGCGGCTAGTAGGCTATCGAATAACCTTTGCCGCCGGCCAATGGACTATTGATCGCTGGTCTTCTCCGCAACTATGGCAAGTACCTGCAGAGCGGGTCTGTTATTTTAAATGTAACACGGTACACAGTGACTATCGTGGCTATGGAATTGGTGCCCAGTTACTCAAGCGATCCACTCAAGCCACTAAGCAGCAGGGAGCGTTGGCAGGTGTGGCCCACTTATGGCAACAGAGCCCCAATAACAGCGCTGTGCAATATTTTACTCACTGTGGTGGCATTCCAATTAAAACCCATAACAGCAAGTGGAACCAAGATTGTGAACAAGGCTATATATGCACTCTCTGCGGTAACAACTGCCACTGCGGTGCTGAAGAAATGATTTTGCATTTCGTGTGACTAGCTTTTAAACACTAACAAGGAACCTTAAATAGACGGTATCACGGGCTTAGGGAGCCTCTGCACAAGTCCACAGGTAATATGTGGGACTTGTGCAGCGGCCCCTAATAATCAGACAATTAATGGCCGAAATCTAGTGAGGCTTTTAGTGGGACTTTATAGTGACATTTGTAGTGACATTTCTAGTGACAATATGTGACAAAACATTTCCTAGTGTGACCGTAATTAATAGAGCATTTTGATAGTTTAATAGCTGGTCCTTCTAAGCGCTCACTGTACTTTTGCTGTCTTGGGATTATCTAATCATCTAACATTATCCTGAATCACTGCCTTCACTACACCAAATACCAGAAGCTCTAGATTCACTGTGAAGCACTGGATCCAGGATATAGAATCAATGTTAGCACTCAGTATAAATATAATAAGGTAAATCAGATGAATAAGACTAAAGCTGCCATTGCTGGCCTCGCTCTCGCTGTATCAACTATTGTCGCCCAAGCCGGCGAAGTAGAAGTACTACATTATTGGACTTCAGGTGGTGAGGCAAAATCGATCGCTGTGTTAAAAGATCTCATGACTAAAGAGGGCCACAACTGGAAAGATTTTGCGGTTGCAGGTGGAGCGGGCGAAGCAGCCATGACCGTACTTAAATCTCGTGCCGTCTCAGGCAATCCACCAGCTGCAGCGCAAATGAAAGGTTTGGACATTCAAGAGTGGGCAGAATTAGGGTTTTTAGCCAATCTCGACAGTGTGGCTAAGAAAGCTGGCTGGGATGAACTGCTACCGAAAGTGGTCAGCGACATCATGAAGTATGAAAACAAGTACGTTGCAGTACCAGTCAACGTGCACCGGGTAAACTGGCTATGGGCTAACCCAGCCGCTTTTGCCAAAGCCGGTGTGGAAATCCCTACTACCTGGGCAGAAATGATTGCCGTAGGTCCTAAACTCAAAGCCGCGGGTATCATCCCCTTAGCTCACGGTGGCCAAGCTTGGCAAGATGCGACCCTTTTTGAAGCGATCGCACTAGGTATGGGTGGTTCTGATTTCTATACCAAAGCTTTTGTAAAGCATGATGATGCGACACTACGCAGCTCAAAAATGATCGAAATTTTTAAAACCTTTAAACAAACTCGTGACTTAATTGATGCCGATAGCCCGGGCCGTGATTGGAACATAGCCACTTCCATGGTAATCAATGGCAAAGCCGCCATGCAGATTATGGGTGACTGGGCAAAAGGCGAATTTACAGCAGCCGGTAAAGAGCCGGGTAAAGATTATATCTGTACTCCAGCCCCACAGACTGAGCATCAATACACTTTCAACATCGACAGTTTTGCGCTGTTTAATTTGAAATCAAACGATGCAGTAGAAGCACAAAATACTTTAGCGCGCTTAATTATGGAACCTAAGTTTCAAGAGACGTTTAACTTGAATAAGGGATCTATTCCAGTGCGTCAAGGGATGAGCGAAACACCCTTCGACAGCTGTGCTAAAGCATCGATGGCAAGTTTCTCTGCCACTGCTAAAACCGGCGATTTAGTGCCGAGCTTCGCCCATGGAATGGCGACCACATCCAGCGCACTTGGCGCTATTTCTGACGTGATCACTAACTTCTATAACAGCAAGCAAAGTCCTGAAGAAGCGGTAAATAAACTAGCCAATGCAATTAAAGCTAGCCTGTAGGCCAGCCTTTTTAGAGGGCTTTACTAACGCCCTCAATTAACCACCTTAACGCTAGAGACAGCATTCAATCTAGCAGGCATTTAGGACACATCTATCAACAGCGTCGTTCACAGTAGGCGGTTGTTGGTGGTGGATGATAGCTATTTAGATCTAGTACGACTGTTACATAGGTTTGATAAACCAGAATCCTTGGCTTCAGAGTGAATGCACAGCGTAATTGATTGGTTTTACTGAAAAATTGCAACAATTTAGCGGGGTTCTACGGTTGCGTGGCTATTTTTCAACCCGCTGATAGATCAATAACTGATGCCAAGCGGCGCATCGAAGTCACTGCTTCAGTGATAAAGTTACAGCTTAACAATTCAGGTGACACCCGTGGCAAATAGACGCCCTTTTACAGACATACTCGCAGACAATTTACCCAAACTAATACTCGCCCCATCATTTTTAATCGTGATGATTTGCTTTTACGGTTACATTCTATGGACAGTAGCGCTTTCATTTACAAAATCGAGAATGTTACCTAAGTGGGAGTTTGTAGGCTTTGACCAATATGTAAAATTACTGAACAACGATCGCTGGGGCGTCGCCTCAGAAAACTTAGTTGTTTTCGGTGGTTTATTCATTCTTATCTGCCTGACAATTGGCATTACACTGGCTATTTTACTGGATCAAAAGATTCGGCAAGAGGGCATGCTCCGTACTATCTACCTCTATCCTATGGCTATTTCTTTCATTGTCACCGGCACCGCTTGGAAATGGTTATTAAACCCCAGTATTGGCATTCAAAATATTGTTCGTGACTGGGGTTACACCGATTTTACTTTTGACTGGCTGGTCAATTCAGAAATGGTGGTGTTTTGTTTGGTGATTGCTGCCGTGTGGCAATCTTCTGGCTTTGTGATGGCGTTATTTTTGGCAGGTCTACGCGGGGTTGATCAAGAGATGATTAAAGCAGCCCAGCTGGATGGTGCTAGTTTACCGACCATTTATCGGCGCATAATTTTACCGAGTTTAAAACCGGTATTCTTCAGTGCCTTTGTTATTTTATCGCACATCGCAATTAAGAGCTTTGATTTAGTCACCGCTTTAACTGGCGGCGGACCAGGCTATAGCTCTGATTTTACTTCTAATTTTATGTACGCGCATGCCTTTACTCGCTCACAAATGGGGCTTGGTGCCGCCAGTGGCGTAATGATGCTGGGAGGTGTATTAGCCATTTTAATACCTTACCTGTACTCAGAACTTAGAAATAAAGGGGCGAAGTAAACGACCATGATCACAATGCAACGAACGTCTATCTTAGAAAAACTATTAAGGCTCGGCCTCTATCTTATTTTACTGATAATGGCCTTTATCTATTTAGCCCCGCTACTGGTAATGGTGCTTAATTCCTTAAAAGATGTGGAAGAAATTCGCAGCGGAAACCTACTGGCACTGCCGCAAAACCCCAGTTTTGCCGCTTGGTCTAAAGCGTGGGGGTCCGCTTGTACGGGAAGTACCTGTGAGGGGATAGCACCATTTTTTATCAATTCTTTCAAAATTGTTATTCCCGCGGTCATAATCTCGACCTTACTGGGGGCTTTAAATGGCTATGTATTAGCGATGTGGAGGTTTAAAGGCAGCGAGCTGTTCTTTGCTCTGCTGTTGTTTGGCTGCTTTATCCCCTTCCAAGTAGTATTGCTACCCATGGCGATGACTTTGGGCTGGCTGGGCTTAGCGAGCAGCGCCAGTGGCTTAATTTTAGTCCATGTTATCTACGGGATGGCATTTACTACCCTGTTTTTCCGTAATTATTATGTCGGGTTACCCAAAGAGCTAATCAGCGCCGCCAAAATTGACGGGGCCGGATTCTTTTTAATCTTCTGGCGCATAGTACTGCCGCTCTCCCCTCCTATTATTGTGGTGACTGTGATTTGGCAGTTCACCCAGATTTGGAATGATTTTCTATTCGGAGTGGTTTTTTCAGGGGCCGACAATCTACCGGTGACAGTCGCTTTGAACAACTTAGTAAACACCAGTTTAGGTGGCAAAGAATACAACGTAGATATGGCGGCAGCCCTCTTAGCGGCGCTACCGACTATTATTGTATATGTTTTTGCCGGTAAATATTTTGTACGTGGCTTATCAGCCGGTGCAGTGAAAGGAGCATAACAAATGGCTGCATTAACGATCGATAACGTAAAAAAGAGCTTCGGCACTACCCAGGTTTTAAAAGGCATCAACATCGCGATCGAAAAAGGCGAGTTTTTGGTACTAATTGGCCCATCAGGTTGCGGTAAATCAACCATGATGAATAGCATTGCCGGTCTAGAGACAGTGACTGAAGGTCGAATTTTAATCGGTGGTGTCGATGTGACCCATGCCAGTCCCAAAGACCGAGATATCGCGATGGTATTTCAATCCTATGCGTTGTATCCAAATATGACGGTGCGGGGTAATATTTCATTCGGTCTAGAAGTGCGTAAAGTCGCCAAAGATGAGCGTGAGCGACAAGTGGCCAAAGTCGCCAAACTGTTACAGATAGAGCATTTACTAGATCGCAAACCGGCACAGCTTTCAGGCGGTCAACGACAACGTGTCGCTATGGGACGCGCTATCGCCAGAGAGCCGAAAATTTATTTATTTGATGAACCTCTTTCAAACTTAGACGCTAAATTGCGAGTAGAAATGCGCGCTGAGATCAAAAAGCTGCACCAGCGCCTTGGCACCACGATTGTCTATGTCACGCATGACCAGGTAGAGGCGATGACCTTAGCGGATAGAATCGCGGTAATGAAAGACGGCGCATTACAACAACTGGATACGCCACAACACATCTACGATCGCCCGGCTAACTTGTTTGTCGCCGGATTTATGGGTTCTCCGCCGATGAATTTTATCAAAGTAAAAATTGAAAGCAGTCAGGTACTGAAAATTGAAGTAAAAGATCAGTATTATCAATTACCGTTAATGACTGATCAGCTGGATGCTCAATATATAGGAAGGGAAGTTATATTAGGGATTCGGTCTGAAATGATTACTGAACCTTTAGCACACAAGCAAGCACTGCCCTACGTTAAAACTCTCTCCCTAACCGCTATAATGACCGAAGCGATGGGCCCAGATACCATGGTACTCGCTGAGTTTGCAGGGATAGAGCTTAACTGTCGAGTAAACCCAAACTATAAAGTGGTACTTAACCAACCCTGTGAATTTATGTTTGATATGAGTAAGGCGGTATTTTTTGATATTGAGACTAAGCAAATAATTGAACAGGTTAGTTAAAGCATAAGAGCATCAACGAGGCTACTGACTGCCTTCAGGAAGATAGTATTTGAGGTTATTCAAGCAATTTGAAATAGCTTGTAGCGAGAGGATTATATGAATTTCGCGCAATGGCAGTTAGTCTAAAAGTACAAGTTAGTACCTACAGATCATTGAATTTCGTACTGATAGCGATTATAAATATCCTTAAAGGCACCTCGTTGCACAAGCTGCATATATGCTTTAAGCAGACGTTGCTTTAATTTAGCATCTACCGATTTGCGACTTAGCCCATAGTATATGTTTTCTTGATTAACGATATAGGGATGTATCTTGTAATTTATTCCATCATCAAACCTTGCCAATAAATTTTTAATCTGTTTTTGATTGTAAAAAAAAGCAGATAATCGCTGGTGACGCATTGAGTGCATGATATTTTCAATTGAGTTAAAGTTTTGTATTTTTAAAGAAAAATTATAATCAATGTCCAATTTTTGTTTGAGTTCATGACCATAAAATGAGCCGTGAAACATGCCGACTTGCAAAGGTAAGTTTTTAAAGTCATCGAGTGAGTTTATTGTGTAATCACTATCGACAGGCACAACCAAAGATATTATTTCATCACTCTGCTTAGCAAAAAAATCTATATAGACCGAGCGCTCATCATTTTCCGACAAACCAGACATTAAATCTACCTTACCGTGTTTGAGCAGATATAAAGCGCGCTTCCAAGGGGATTTAATAAAGACTATATTGCAATCAGCTTGCTTGGTTAACGCTCTCACTAAATCAACGTAAAGACCGGCCCAGTTGCCCTGATCATTTTTAAAGTAAAAGGGAGGTGAGTCATAAACTCGAAACCTAATAACGCATTCAGCGTAGCCATTTACCGAACATAATAGTATCACTAACCCACAGACTAATGATTTCATGACTTCCTCTTCTTTTGATACTAATACTGCCGACCAGCTATAAATGATGAAGAACAACTTGCTGACAGCTTACTAATATGAATATAGCATGAATATTATCACTTGCTGCTTAAGTCTAAAAGTCATTCTTTACTCAGGGTATGCTAATTCACCCTAAATTTAAAAATCCACTACAGGAATATACAGATGGGTAATTCGATAGCAATAAGCTTGGGATGGAATAAATGAGACATATTAATGCGCCTAGCTTGCAGATAAATACCGACGGCTAACGCCAACTTTATCACCAGCTACAAGCATAATCCTTAACGGTATTTACTGATTATCTCGGAAAACACCTTGTTCACTGATAGCTCTCGATAGGCTTGCTTGAAACGGCCGAGCAACTTATTACTGACACTCTTTTTACTAAAACCGAAATATACATAATTATCATTAAATATATAGGGATGTATTTCAAACTTGCTTGGTGACAGGAGTGTCTTTATTTTATAGCTCGCATAAAATTTATTTGCGATCGCACCCGATACTCTATTACGTTGTAACTTATTGAAATTCTGTTGGTTACTTGCATACTCAAATTTCCTAGCAAATTGATCGTCAGCGGCCATCTTTCTGACAAATTCTTGCCCATAAAAAGCGCCTCTAGCGATACCTATTCTTTTAGGGAATGCCTTTATATCATCCAAGTTATTAATATTAATAGTCTCACCTTTGGCAATGGTAAGGACCATTTGTTCATCTAACATAGGACCAATAAAATGGGTAAATTTCTTACGCTGCTCTGTAATTGACATATTAAGTAACACGTCTACCCCCCCATGCTCTAATAATAGCAGGGAACGATTCCAATTGATTAATTGAAAATTAATTTTGCAATTAGCATGCTTGAACAGTGCAGTTGCCAAGTCAACAGATAGACCATGCCAGTTTCCATGACTATCTTGATAGTATTGCGGCTTGCTTTCACTAACTCCAACTGACAGTGAACAGGCGGCAAAACTAAGACTAGGTACTAATAATAAAACCATGAGTATACTTCTCACACCCACCTCTTAAGTTAAATTAAGTTAAATTAAGTTTGATGTTTAAATATATCGAGACCTCTGCATAGCGTTGCGAGTGAAGGTAAGACAAGGCAAAAAACGGCGCGATAGCCGAATCAGTGTGCCCCTAGCTTTGGGTATAGTATGCCCCTCACTTTGGGTACAGTGTGCCCTTTTCTAATGGGTATTAATGATGCAAATGAGCATATTGAACCGGTCTTTAACGCCGTATTATCGAGCGCAGTTATCTTACCCTGTGGGTAAGTTATGCAGAGGTTTCATAGCGCTAGATCAGTACTACCCAGAAGATTCAATCAAGCATATTTATCTAATCAGCGCTTCTACCGTTGCTTTAGCTTGTATTTCTGCACGATCAGCTGTCGACGTCATCAGCTTAAATTTTTGCTTAGAGTTATCATCCTTATTAGTTAAGGTATAGCTGATAAAATGCATGGGGCCCAACTCGGTTTGCAAGGTCTCATCCTGTTCTTTTTCAACAGAGAATGAACTGGCCATACTCTCAATAAACTGCATAAAAGCTTGTTCAATCGTATTAATGTTTACGTGCCTAGTATAAACAGAGCAATGCTCTTGATCGTTTATCGAGACTAAAAAGTCGCCGATCACATTAGGTATCACCCAGACGGTTCCCGGCTGGTTTTCAAGAAAAAATACCGCCTTATTTGCAGATAATTCAGGGACATCCCCCTGTTTTAACTGCTCTTTTAAAACGGATAAATCAGCGGCATTAGCGACACAAGTTTTAGCATACAACTGAGTGTAAAAATTTGCAGAAATTTTATTTAGATCAGCATTTATTGCCGTCGAAGACGTACCTAGCAAGAGCATGATAAGTAGATGGCGAAAAGGTTTTAACATAACAGTCCTCTGTATTCTAAGTCTTAAGCTAGTTAATATGAGACCTCTGCATAACTTACCCAGAGGGTATGATAACTGCGCTCGGTAATAGTGCGTTAAAAACCGGCTTGATATGCTCATTTACACCAGTAATACCCATAAACAGGGGCACACTGAATCCGCTATCTCGCCGGTTTTTGCCTTGTTTTACCTTCGTTCGCAACGTTATGCAGAGGTATCAATATATCATTAAAAATCAGTAAACAGCTGGGATAAAATAATTTAACTTAAGGTATCATGCAATTCTTCCATGTAATGCACTACATAATTCTATTATAGGTCTAGTTATGTCCAAGAATACTCCTGAAAATCTTTTAATCAATGAACTAGACAGTGAGCAACGCTTTCAACACTTTATTGATGAAGCGGTACAACAACAGCAAATTTGGATTTTGACCGACCAGCAAGGCTGTGTGATGTTAAACACTGATGATGAAGAATGTGTGCCGGTTTGGCCGAGTGAAGACAGCGCCCAACACTGGGCAACTGCTGATTGGCAACATTGCAAAGCAGAGCCTGTAGCGCTAAAAGTTTGGCAGCATCGCTGGACGCAGGGCTTAGAAGAGGATCAGTTTTATGTGGTGGTGTTTCCAGTAGAGCAGCAGGAGGGAACAGTCATTCACCCGCAAGATTTAGACGCTGAGCTGCGCAAGAAAATTAAGGCCAATAATAAAGCTAAATAATAGCTGAATCCGTAGCTTCAGCGACTATTTTTCTAGCCGCCGTAGAATCAATAACTTGCTACTAAAACGCTCGACTAACTCTTATTTATAGTTACCCACAAGCCATAAAAAAACCAATCCTGTGGGTAATACTTGTTATGCACAGCCTTGGTGAAGCAGCCGCTTGTGTACAACTTTAGGCGACTTCTTGCCTGCCTAACATCGATAACTTCGTCCTGCTGTTCGCTGCATAATTAACCGATTTTGATAATCTTGTCTATATGTTGTTGTTTCGATTCAGTATCCAAAAAACTAGCTTCAATACTGTTTATTGCCAGCTGTTTTAACTGTTTAATAGTCATCGGCAGCGCCCTCGCCAAGGCCATATAATTAGCCGCGATATACCCGCCAAAGTAAGCGGGATCATCTGAGTTAACAGTGACTTTAACGCCACGATCTAGCATCTGTAAAATGTTGTGCTCACTCATGCTAGCAAACACTTTTAGCTTAGTGTTAGAGAGTGGACAGACCGTTAGCGGCATCTGCTCTTCGATTAGTCGCTGCATCAGTGCTCGATCTGCAAACGCTTTGACACCATGATCAATCCGCGACACTTTTAGCAAATCTAATGCCTGCCAAATATACTCGACCGGACCTTCCTCTCCCGCATGGGCCACCGTTAACAAACCGAGCTGACGTGCTTTGGCGAATACCGTTTTGAACTTCTCCGGGGGATGACCAAGCTCAGAGCTATCTAAGCCCACTGCTTTAAAATGCTCTATATAGGGGAGGGCTTGCGCTAAGGTCTGCAACGCAGATTCCTCTGATAAGTGACGTAAAAAAGCCAGGATTAAAAAACTGCTAATACCCAGCTTTTTTTCTCCATCAGCCAGCGCCCTACTTATGCCCTTAATCACCAAGCCAAAATCAATCCCCCTGTCGGTATGGGTTTGCGGATCAAAGCAGGGCTCAACATGCACTACACCCTCCTCCTTACAATGCAGTAAGTAAGCCCAGGTGAGGTCGTAAAAGTCTTGCTCGGTTTGTAGTACTTCAGCCCCTAAATAATATATATCTAAGAACTGTTGTAAATTATCGAAGCGGTAGGCTTTTCGCAATTCGGCAATACTCGAATAAGCCAGCTTGATCTGATTTTTTTCAGCCAGTTTAAACAGTAACTCCGGCTCTAGTGATCCTTCTAAATGGATGTGTAACTCTGCTTTTGGCAGCGCGTAGATCAAAGCTTTCATCAGTCCTCCCTAACTACTTTTACTACAACTTATGATATTCACTAGCATTATTTTCGGCAAAATATTGGTAGGTTGCTGAAAACCTAGATAGTAAATACTCTCCGGCGGTAGTCGCTGCATATTTTGCCGGATTTTCTGCACTGTGACACCCCGGTAAGGCGGTGATTTTAGTATCAAAATTAGGCTCGACAAAAAACGGCATACTATAGCGCTCCTCTCCCTTGGGATTGATCACCCGATGTGGGGTAGATGTATACCTATCATTACTCCAGCGGGCCATCATATCGCCGATATTAATCACGAAACTATTTTCAACGGGCGTCGCATCCAGCCACTGTTGATTTTTATCTTGAACTTGCAGCCCACCGACTTGGTCTTGATGTAAGATGGTAATACAACCGTAATCGGTATGAGCACCCGCACCCATTTGCTGACTGTCGCGCTTTAATCCCACTTCAGGGTAGTGAATAAAACGCAGTACACTGATCGGCTCACTAAAACTTTTCGAAAAATAATTAGGATCTATATTTAGCGCGACAGCGAGGCCGCGCAATATGGTTTTTCCCAGTTCAATCATGTCCCAATAGTGAGTGTCAACTAACTCTCTAAAGCCTTCTATATCAGGATACTGATTACTGCCATGCAAAGGTTTGGAGTTTATAACATCCGCATGACTTTCAGCCAGATGCCGTCCCATATCAAAGGTCTCTTTAAAGTCCGCAGGCTTATTTGGGTCTAGTTGCTCAGTACCTATTCGACCATAGCCTCGATGATGCACAGTCTTGGTAATATCTATTTTTAATTTTTCCGCCAGTGGCAAGGCGAAAAACTGGCGGTACAAATGACTCAGCTTCTTGATTCGCTCTGGGCTAATATTGTGCCCGGTGATGTAGAAAAAACCGCTCTTTCGGCAAGCTTCGTCGATGGCGAGAGCCACTGACTGCCAGTGTTGCGGGTTTTCAGAATAAAGCGGGGATATATCGATGATCGGTAGATTGTTTTTATGCATAACACGGCTCCTTTTTATGCAGGCATGACACCTTAAGTAATCAGGTGAACTCCCAACAGCGCCGGAAATTCAGTGTGTTATTTTCTAATACAAATCGAGGGCCGCACCACAGCCCTCACCTTTCGGCCGCCTTAACATTGCACCTGAGATGAAATATTAAGGTTTGTGAATTGTACTCTAGTTAAAAATACCTACTGTAATCACAGCATGATACCAATTTAATCGGCTCTGACGAGGGTCTTAAAACTTTGATCAGTATCTCGTTCGACGCTTATCATCAGCTGTTGGCCCTACAACAGTTTGAAAGTAGCCTCTGAAACAAAGGCTTTTCGATGGTGCTGTAAAACCAATAACTCGCACGTTAAAAGCACGAATTAAGGTAAGACAATCCAACTTAGCGACCTTTATCGCAAGTTAGTAAAGCATTTTAACGACCCACTTATTGAACACTGGAAACTACTTAGGTATCGCGCCTGGCACTCCTTCAACATACCAGTTAATCCCTTTTAGATCACCAAGAGACATTCTGTAACCAGCTTTGACCATTAGATCGCCGTTTTGA
Organism: Oceanospirillales bacterium; assembly: GCA_029027825.1. Classification (GTDB taxonomy): domain Bacteria; phylum Pseudomonadota; class Gammaproteobacteria; order Pseudomonadales; family Balneatricaceae; genus Rs1. Next base: position 4,125,585 of record CP093399.1, read on the forward strand.
TTTTTGATTGGTCCGGTGAACGGGAACCAAGCGCCACTGGTAATATCTGCAACTAACTGCTCTGCCTCTTTAACAATCTCTGCTGGCATATTGGTGAATGCAGGGATAATAATATCCTTTTCAGCCATACCGCCCCAGTAATTTTCAGGCTTCCAATTGCCATCCATCACTTCTTGGGTTTTACGAATATACAGTGCTGACCAATCATCAACCACAGACATTAAGTGTGCTTTAGGGCCAAAACTAGACATGTCAGATGCTTGACCAACCGCATACATACCTCGACGCTCAGCCGCTTGCATAGCTGCTGGGCTATCAGTGTGCTGCAAGATAACATCAACACCTTGATCCATCAGTGCGTTTGCAGCATCTGCTTCATTACCTGGATCAAACCAGCTATTCACCCATATAATTTTAAGTTCTGCTTTTGGATTGTACTTTTGCAATGCCAATTGCACAGTATTTATGTCGCGAATAACTTCCGGGATTGGGAAGGAGGCAATGTAACCAATTTTATTGGTTTTAGTCATTTTTGCTGCCACGAAACCGGCAACGTAACGACCTTCAAAAGTTTTTGATAAGTAATTACCGGCGTTCTTGGCAGTCTTATAGCCAGTGGCGTGCTCAAATTTTACTTTTTTAAAGGTCTTAGCTACTTTCAAAGTAGGGTTCATATAACCAAATGAAGTAGTGAAGATTAATTTATTACCGGCTTTGGCTAAATTGCGAATTACCCGCTCAGCATCAGCTCCCTCTGGCACGGATTCAACAAAAGTAGTTTCTACTTTGTCACCGAAGTGTTTTTCGACAGCTAGCCGCCCTTGATCGTGCTGGTAACTCCAACCGTGATCGCCGACTGGGCCAACATAGACAAAACCAATTTTGAATGGCTCGGCAGCTTGAGCGCCACCAGCAGCGAGCAAGCTAAGGCCTAAGACAGCACTAGATAGTATTTTTTTTACACTCGATTTCATGTTCTGCATCCTTTATAGGGGTTGAGAATTATTGTTATTTTCTATCTGCTAATGGGGTAGAGAATGAGTACTCCATATCCCAGGGGAAGCGAATCCAAGTATCTTGGCTCACTTCGGTAATAAATGTATCTACTAATGGCTTGCCTGATGGCTTGGCGTAGACTGTGGCAAAATGTGCTTTAGGCAATAGCTCGCGCACGTATTTAGCGGTTTTACCTGTATCTACCAAGTCGTCCACTAGTAGCATGCCCTCACCATCACCTGCGGCTGCTTTTATTAATTGCAGCTTACCTTGAGCCTTGTCGCCATCGGCATCTCCAGATGCATAACTGGCAATGCACACTGTATCTATCAACCGTATATCCATCTCGCGCGCTAAGATCGCCGCCGGCACTAAGCCGCCACGTGTAATAGCAATAATACCTTTCCAGGGACCCATTTCCAGTAAGCGCCAAGACAGTGCTCTGGAGTTTCTGTGTAACTCTTCCCAAGATACGGGAAAATCTCTATTATATGGTGTTGCTGACATGTAACACTCCAAAATCTGTGGCTTAATGGAAAAGGGCTATAATACCTGAAATAGTGGCTGGTTTTAAGCGCTGATATGCAAGAGCAAGTACTTAATAAATGCAGCTACCGGAGCTTATTTGCTAGTTTAAGGGCGAGAGCACTGTGCTGAGCAATTAACTGCGGTACATCAAAACCCACTAGCTCTGCATCTATCACTTGCCACTGCCCCGCTACCATCACTCTGTCAGCTCGGTGAGCACCGCACAGCAATAGCGCTGCCAGGGGGTCATGACTGCCACTAAAGCGCATTTCATCTAATTTAAAGACTGCTAAATCGGCCTGCTTTCCCACTGCAATCTCCCCGACATCGCTGCGCCCTAATAATGCGGCCGACCCCTTGGTCGCCCAGCGATAGGCATCAAAGTGACTAACTTTAGAAGCTCCGTAGCGCAATCTCTGCAGGTAGAGGGCTTGACGCACCTCTTGAATCATATTAGAGCCATCGTTTGAAGCAGAGCCATCGACCCCAAGCCCCACCGGAACCCCGGCCTGTTCTAGCTCTAAATTTCGAGCAATCCCCGAAGCTAACATCATATTAGAAGTAGGACAGTGACAAACTCCGACTTGCGCAGCACCAAGTTTGGCTATTTCAGCATCGTTAAAGTGAATACCGTGCGCCAGCCAAGTGCGGTCATGCAACCAGCCAACACTTTCTAAATAGTCGACAGTACGCAAACCGAAGCGCTCTAGACAAAATTGTTCTTCGTCTTTAGTCTCGGCTAAATGAGTGTGCAAACGCACTTGTAAGCGCTTTGCCAGCTTCGCACTTTCACGCATTATTTCTGGGGTCACTGAAAAAGGCGAGCAGGGAGCCAGGGCAATTTGCAACATTGCACCCTCACCGCGCTGGTGGTACTTGTTAATCAACCGCTCTGAATCTTCTAAAATATCGACCTGTTGCTGGACAGTACTCTGCGGTGGCAGCCCACCATCATCTTGGCCCAAACTCATAGAGCCGCGGGTAAATAGGGTGCGTATGCCTATAGCTTGCGCAGCCTCTACCTGCACATCGATAGATTGCTCCATCCCCGCAGGGAAAAGATAGTGATGATCGGCTGATAAAGTACAGCCGGAGAGCAGTAATTCACCGAGCGCCAGCTTAGTCGCCACCGCCAGCATTTCTGGCTCTAACCCAGCCCACAGTGGATAGAGATTTTGCAGCCAGCTAAACAGCTCTTGGTTGAGCGCACCTGGGTAGGCTCTAGTCAAGGTCTGATAATAGTGATGATGGCTGTTGATCAGACCGGGCAACACCACTACTTGTGAGGCATCGTAAACCTTATCGAAAGCGCTCGGCTGTTGACCGCCTGCCACCAGCTCAGTGATCACTCCCCCACTAGTGACGATTCCGCCACGCGCATCTTGTCCGTCATTGACCAAAATCGCCAGCGGATTTTTAATCCATAATCGTTCAGACTGCAGCACAAACTCTCCTAAATATTTAAACTTTCTAACTTTCTAACTTGCTTCTACCCATGCGGATGAAATGGTTTTCCCAACCACATAGGTGTGTACATTTTTGACTTCATCACGTTGCTAGAGATCATCACTAGCACTAAGACCGTCGCTGCATAAGGCATCATCGCCAGTAAATTAGGCGAGACCGGATAACCTAAACCTTGGGCGACTAAATTCAAAATGCTGGCTAAACCAAACAGATAGGCTCCCAAAATTACCCGCTCAACCCGCCAAGTGGCAAAAACCACCAGCGCCAGGGCTATCCAGCCTCGACCAGATGACATGTTTTCTGCCCAGAGCGGAGTGTAAGCTAATGATAAATAACCCCCAGCCAAGCCGGCCATGCCACCGCCAAAAGCGACCGCCAAATAGCGAGTTCGCATCACCGGTAAACCTATCACATTGGCCGCATGCGGGTTCTCACCAACCGCTTTTACCGTGAGACCCATACGGCTCGATTTAAAGAACCAATAGACCAAGCCAAATATAACAAAAGATAAATAGACGATTAAATCTTGAGCAAACAGCATTTTACCGATGATTGGTATCTCACTTAACACTGGAATAGCGATAGGATCTAAACCTGTAATAGGTACCCCAACATAAGCCGCGCCAATAAATGCTGAGAGACCAGTACCAAAAATAGTGAGCGCTAATCCCGTCGCTACTTGGTTGGCATTTAAACCTAGTGCGATGCCAGCAAACAGCATCGACATCGCAATTCCCGCAAGAATCGCACATAGGAACCCTAAAATTAAACTGCCAGTGGTCAGAGTGACTATAAAGCCAACCACTGCTCCCATTAACATCATGCCCTCTTGGCCTAAATTCAACACCCCACTTTTTTCACAGACCAGCTCCCCTAGGGCCACTATCAACAACGGGGTTCCAGTGCGGACCATCGCGTAGAGAACGTTAGTTATTAAATCAATATCCACTTAGACATTCTCCACTTGAGTATTAGCGCCAGCTAACTTGATTTTAAAATTAATTAACACATCGCAAGCCAGTAAATAAAACAGCAACATCCCCTGAAATAATGAAGTTACCGCTAAAGGCATTTTTAATTCAATTTGCGCCAGTTCACCACCCATATAGATTAGCGCCATCAGTAAGCTTGCAAAAAATATCCCGACCGGGTGTAAGCGCCCTAAGAAAGCCACGATAATCGCCGCATAACCATAACCTGGGGATATAGAGGGGATAAGCTGACCAATCGGCCCCGTCACTTCACCCGCACCTGCTAATCCAGCCAATGCGCCACTAATGAGCATCACCAGTATCACTAAGCGCTTGTGTTTAAAGCCCGATAATTTAGCGGCGTTGCTATCTAGACCCAAGACTTTAATTTGAAAGCCGAGAAAAGACCTAGAGAGAAAAGTCCAAGTCGCCACCACTGCAAACAGCGCGAACAAAATACCAATGTGTAATCGCGTGTCTTCAATTAAGATCGGCAGTAATGCACTGTCGGCAAATAGGGCGGATTGAGGAAAACCATAACCTTCAGGATCCTTTAACGAGCCATGTACAAAATAGAGTAATAAATACAGTGCGATATAGTTGAACATAATAGTGGTGAGTATTTCATTGGCGTTAAAGCGGTTGCGTAGCCAGGCAGCTAAAACGCCCCACGCCGCACCACCGAGCATACCACTGAAAAGTACTATCGGTAGCGCCAGTCCAGATTCAACATCCAATAGTTGTAAAGCCACAGCACTAGCAGCTAGTCCTCCCATCAATAGCTGACCTTCAGCGCCAATATTCCAAACTTGGGCTTTAAAAGTCAAAGCTAAGCCGATAGCACAGAGCATAATAGGTGCCGCTTTAACGCAGAGTTCGGCAAAACCATATACGTCGGAGACGGGCGCGATCAGAAAAATACTTAAAGCATGGATCGGATTGTGTCCCAGCGCCGCAAAAAATATCCCCCCTGTCAACAGTGTTAAAACGCCAGCTAACAAAGGTGAGATATAAGACATAGTGGCGGATGCAGCACCACGTGGTTGTAATTTTAAAAACATAGGATCTCCGCTAAATAGCACTTGTCTGTACAGCGTGCTCAGACGCTACTTGTGGTTGATCAAAAACACCGGTCATCCAGCGCCCAACTTCTTCAATGCTGGTGGCTGTGGTCGCTTTAGTAGCAGATAACTCTCCATCGCAAATGGCACAGAGCCGGTCACTAATTAAAAACAACTCGTCAATATCTTCAGAGACCACCAAAATAGCGGCTCCTTGATCGCGCAGTGCAATCAGTGCCTTATGGATGGCGGTTGCCGCTCCAATATCAACTCCCCATGTTGGGTGGGCGGCCACTAGCAGTTTAGGATTCTGCATAATCTCTCGGCCGATAATGAATTTTTGTAAATTACCTCCCGATAGGCTTTGCGCTGGCGCTTGATTACTCGGGGTCTTTACCTTGTAATCTTTAATAATTTTATCGGCGAATTGGGTGGTTTTAAACTGATTTATAAAACCATTTTTAACTAGTCCCTGTAAATATCCAGTCAGTAACGTATTCTCTTTGAGACTCATTTCCGGCACCGCGCCACGCCCTAAACGCTCCTCGGGAACAAAACCTAAACCCAACTCGCGACGCGCTCTGGGATCAAGTAACCCAACTGCAGTATCAGCAAAACAAACTTGCTCGGCGCGCGCTAAGAGATGCTCACCGCTCAACGCAGCAAGTAGTTCTTCTTGACCGTTACCCGCCACTCCGGCAATACCCAATATTTCGCCACTGCGGACTTCAAAATTGATATTTTTCAAGGTGGCAGCAAAGGGATCATCACTCTCTAGAGAAAGGTCTTTAACGATGAGGAAAGGGAGGGTACCTAATGATTTAGGATAGTCGGTACTAATCGGGGTATCATCCCCAACCATTAGCTGAGCCATGCGAGTGGTACCCACTTCAGCAGGGATGCAATCGCCAGTCACCTTGCCCGCCCGTAAAATGGTGGCGTTGTGGCAAAGTGCTTGCACTTCTTTTAATTTGTGACTAATAAACAGAATACTACAGCCATCTTTAGCCAGCTGTCGCAGGGTGACGAATAAGCTTTCAACTTCTTGAGGGGTGAGCACTGAAGTGGGCTCATCTAAAATTAATAGTTTAATATTTTGTACTAGGCAGCGCACTATCTCAACCCGCTGTCGCTCCCCCACACTCAAACTATGAATATGGCGATTTGGGTGGAGCTCCATTCCATATTGTTTGGAGACAATATTGATCCGTATCGCTAGATTCTTTAAATCACCGGCATCATCCCCCAGTGCTAAGGCAATATTTTCAGTGACGGTTAGCGTTTCAAACAGTGAGAAGTGCTGAAAAACCATGCCGATCCCCATGCGTCTAGCCATAGAGGGGTCTTTAATCACGACCGGCTTTCCCTGCCAAATAATTTTCCCAGCATCTGGTTTAGTCACACCGTAGATCATTTTCATCAGGGTGCTTTTGCCCGCACCATTTTCACCTAAGAGTGCATGGATTTCACCAGCTTGAATCGCTAAATCTATTTTATCGTTGGCTAAGCAACCAGGATATTGTTTAGTGATGCCCTGCAGTTGTAATCGATAGCTCGAACTTGCTGGCTCGACTTGTTGCCTGCTCATCTGTGTTGTGTCCTTGTTTGTCTGAAATGTGGCACATTTCTGATAAAACTGACTTTTGGCAAGTGGCAAATAGAGTTTGCAAAGCGATACCAAAGAGTCGTTTTTTATATTGTTATTATTTACACAAGTAAAGAATTTATAAAAAAGCTGACCCAAAAGACAGGTTTTTTTTTACAATTTTTCAGTAAATGGCAATATATTTTCGAAAAACAGCGTTAAATCGTTGTTTATTTGTACAATTTTATTAAATAGCGGAGCGTTATTTTTTATCCGCAAAATACTAGCACAAACAAAAAACCGGCGAAATACAGGACTAAATTGTTTTCAATCAGGAACAGCGCCCTAGCCAATCCCCTCGACATGATCTGCCAGAGATATACTTAAAGATCATCATAGGATTATTCCAAGCTATAAACGGTAATTCTGTGTAGATTAGACAGGACTGCTTAATCCGCAAGTGCTGAAATCATCAATAAAAGAGTGCAGGTAAACCAAGATTTAAACTGCTTTGTAACTGAATATATTAGCTTCAAAGAATTTGTAACAGTCCATCAACTAACATTTTAATAGCTAATATGGTCAAAATCATGGTTATTATCGATTGAAAATAGCGCGCTTCTAACTTGTTTAAAATCATCCGACCCAAGAAATTCCCCAAAATACCCGATAAAATCATCCCGGTTAAAAACAGTCCCCACTGCGAAAAATTAAAACCTAACCAACCAAAAAGTACAATTTTCAAACCGTGCTGAATTATCATTAAACTAGCATGTGTCGCAGAAACCTGCCTGGTGAGCATTTGCTTTCTAGGTAGTAAAGCCATCGCCAATGGTCCGGTAGCGCCAATAAACATAGTACTAAAAGTAATTAACCCTCCGGCTATAGTGTGCGTAAATCGGCCTTGTTTAAACTGCTTAATTTTCGGCCCCCAGACCAAAAACAAGATAAAGATTGCCAACACTAAAAGCAAAATAGCCTCAGGTAAAACCACCACAAACTGACCGGCAACCAATGTGCCTAACAATGCTCCTAAAAAGTAGTAACAGACAATTTGCCAAACAATCTCGCGGCGCAATAATAGCGCTCTTGTGCAATTACTGGCGACTTGCACCACCCCATGCACTGGAATCACCATAGCCACCGGAATAAAGTTAACTAATAAAGCCAGCATTACAACACCACCGCCCAAACCAAACGCAGCGGTGAGTGCTGCTGTAAATACTGAACTAATAATTAAGATAATACTGCTACCTAGGGGCAATACTGCCGGCCAAAGGCCTAATTCAATCAACCAAGCTAACATGCGGTTAATTACTCTCCTTGTTGAGGTTTTATGTTAAATAGATGACGAACATCTTATCATTCAGCGAGTAGTTTTGAGTTGCAAAGCTAACTCTAATTGATAATCGTTTGCGTTTAAAGATGGCTTATTATACTATTAAGTTATTATTCTCATCCATGGTAAAGGCTTTGATATGCAAGCGAATAAGAAATACAGAGCAACTACTTTTCCTCTAGCAGCCGCTTGTGCTGCTCTGTCGCTGGTATTACTTTTCTATCCTCTATTTTTGTAAGACCGAGCTCACTTAGCAATTATTGCTAGCTATGGCTTTTGAGATAAATATTGATATTAGAATCATTAGAGTAAGTAGCCATTAGTGACAACATAAAACCAACTTAAGCGTTAAAATAGTCTATAATTTGGCAATTTAGTTTGTGAGGCCTCTGCATAACGTTACGAGCGAAGGTAATACAAGGCAAAAACCGGCGAGATAGCGGAGTCAGTGTGCCCCTGTTTATGGGTATTACTGGTGTAAATGAGCATGTTGAGCCGGTTTTTAACGCCGTATTACCGAGCGCAGTAGTTATGCTGAGGTCTCTATGTTTCTTTTATCTTGGCATATTATGCAACTTAAGGTTTTATTAATTTTATTGCTCAGTTTTCAGCTACAGTCTAGCACAGTGACTAGCGTCGATAAAACTCGACTCAAAATCGGCCAAAGTTTACAGTTGAAGATCAGCTCCGATGATTCTGCAGGTAAATCTCCCAACTTAACGGTATTAAAAAGAAGCTTTAAGATAATAGGAAGCAGTAAAGTTAGCCGCCCTTACCTTAAAAATAGACAGCGAAAGCACAAGACCCTATGGTTTTATATTCTGCAACCCAAAAGATCAGGACAACTGATTATACCGGCCATTAGTGTCAATAGTAAAAAATCAACGGCAATTAATATTCGAGTCTATCGATCAAAAAAGCTAAAAGCTACGGCAAGTAAATCCACTAAAAAGAAGGTCATTAGCCACGATATTATCGTTAAAGCAGTGCTCAACAACAGTAAATTGTACCCGAATGAAATATTGATCTATACGCTTAGCATAAACTTCCCCGACCACAGCAATAGTGACTTTAAAATTCAACAGCCTTTTATAGCAGGGGCAGTAATTCTACCTTTAGCTACACCTAGCTTTCAGCAAATTAAAGTCCGCTCTAAAGCGCGTACTATTCGCAGCCAAAGCTATGCAATATTTACCGAGCAAGTTGGCTATTATCAAATAGAGCCAGCCTCTGTCAGTTTTAACCATGCGAAACTTAAAAAAGCCAAACCGATTGTGCTAAAAGCCAATCAGTTACACTATGAAATTGTACAAAAAGCCAATCAGACCAGCTTGGGCTACTGGCTACCTAGTGAAGGGTTAACCCTCAGTCAAGTTTGGCAAGGTTCTAAGCCGCAAGAGATTGTTGTAGGTAGTACAATCTATCGCACTATTAGCCTTAAAGCCGATGGGTTAAATGCAGATATATTGCCATTAATTAGCACTTTGACTCATGAAAATATCAGTATAAAACTGCAAAACGTCAATGTTGAAAATAGTATTGAAGAAGGTAAATTAGTCGCCACTCGAACCGAAGAAGTTGCAATGACTTTTAATAAAGTTGGCTCTATTAGCATCGATCCAATTGACATCCACTGGTGGAATACTAAGTTTAATCAGGCGCGAGTGACGACTCTAGCAGCCCAGAAATTCAATGTTGTCCCAGTTGCTGAGACGATATCTCCCCCCACACAACAGGCACAAACAGCTGCTGATGAAACAATCCAGCAACCTCTAACCAGACTATCAAGCATGGTTGAACCAGCAGCACAGATTCCCTCTGATCGACCATCAACTAGTTATAAACCTGCCGACACCACAAGTCCCACCAGGCTCTTTTCAAAACAGCAGCTTACTTGGCTGATCTTAATCTTATTTATACTGCTTGTAGCCTCCACATTAGGCTGGCTGCTTAGCCATCGTAAGGCCAAGCGCTAAACTCCTGACTTAGTAGCTCTTTTAGCATTGCTTATTGCAGCCTGTCGAACTTAGCACTAATCTACGGAGAAAGTTCAGTATTTAGCCATATCTCCCGCTATTTTCACCCTATTTATATGCTTAATAAAGATCAATATATCTACCTAAAATCAGCTTTATCTCGCTACAACCAGTCAAAACCGACTCACTGCTAGCACTTCTTAGTAGGATGAATAAACCAGTATTACATGCAACTACTTATAGCTTAGCAAGCTATGGCAGCCATTATTTGCACTGTATATTCCCTATATTGAGTATAATTGTACTTTCTAGCCTCCCTAAACTCGCATAAATTCAGCCAATATCGTAATTGGCTATCAACTATTCTAAATTTTTATCCACAAAAGCGTAGTTTTTTTATACCCAAAATCACTGTCAATCAAAACACTATATCTACGGCAAAATATTTTCTCACAAGCAAACATAACTTTAATATATATCATTATATTTCAACAAGTTAAGTAGATATATTATTACTGATTGCATTTAATAAAAATTTAAAGCAGCTTGTCATAGTAATAAAAATAAAACCGATACAAATAAGAAACTTAGTTGATTTTCGAGTAATCCACATAGTTATCAACAGATGAGATGAAATTTTCATTTATTTATTTTAAAAAAAAATGGATTTATTTTGGGTGTCGTGAAAAGTTGAATATTAAATCAGCTGTGTATAACAACGCTTTTTATATACAGGTTGTTGTACTGTTTTTTGATGTTCCACGGAAGATATGCAGAGCTTTATCCACTACACACAATTTATTAACTTGATAGTCACTCTTTTATACACATTAAAAGTTTATCTGCTATGATCCGATTACTAGCCGAAAATTAGATGTGAATAACTTGTCTAGAAGTCGCTCTCTGGCAGTGGATGAATTTGTGAATAACTTTAGCTGTGCATAAACCAGCTCTTTATCCACAGTATTTCCCCTTGATAATCACTGTGGATAACCAAGTTTTGTACCTAGTTTGATGTCATGCAACTTTTTGTTTTATAAGCATATTATATGGTTAATAACAGAAACCACGCCCCTTAATAATAACAACAATAACAATCTTATATATATATATCTAAATAATATTATCTATAAATAGGGTCAAACATGCGTGGTTAAATTACGTACATTTCTAAATCCTATTCAAAACTGTATACTCCCATCTCGAAATTATTGTTCTCAACCAACCAAAACTGGATTTATAGATAAATTAATCTGTAGTAAAAATTATGTTAATTATTAAAAACGAGAGATTTTTTAAGTGAACTATCCCGATCTATTTGACGTCATTATCATCGGTGGTGGTCATGCTGGTACAGAGGCTGCGCTTGCCTCAGCACGCAAAGGTGCGAAAACATTACTATTAACTCATAACATTGAAACTTTAGGTCAAATGTCATGTAATCCTGCTATTGGTGGAATAGGTAAATCACACTTAGTCAAAGAAATCGATGCTTTGGATGGTGCGATGGCGAAAGCAACTGATTTAGCAGGCATTCAATTTAGAGTCTTAAATTCTAGAAAAGGGCCTGCAGTAAGAGCGACACGTGCACAGGCAGATCGAATCTTATATAAAGCAGCTATCCGACAAATACTAGAAAACCAACCCAACTTAGTGATATTTCAACAAGCAGCTGATGATCTTGTCATCGAAAACGGATCTATTAAAGGGGTGGTTAGCCAGACAGGAATTATATTTAGAGCTAAGGCAGTGGTCTTAACAGCAGGAACATTCTTAGCTGGTTTAATTCATATAGGCTTAGCTAATTATACTGGTGGCAGAGCAGGTGATCCCGCTTCAACGACCTTAGCGAATAAATTACATGAACTGCCGTTTAGAATAAATCGCTTAAAAACCGGCACACCACCTAGAATTGATGCACGTTCCGTAGATTTTTCTAAGATGCAAGAACAGCCTGGAGACACTCCAATACCAGTGATGTCTTATATGGGGAATATTGATCAACATCCTAGGCAGAATAGAAGTTATATTACTCATACTAATGAACGTACTCACGATATTTTACGTACGTGATTAGATAGGTAGCCACTATATACGGGGTTTATCGAATGAGAAGGACCTAGAAATTGTCCTTCAATAGAAGATAAAATCATCCGTTTTGCCGATAAAACCTCCCATCAAATTTTTGTTGAACCTGAAGGTTTAACAACATACGAACTCTATCCTAATGGAATATCAACCAGCCTTCCTTTTGATATTCAACTTCAAGCTGTACGCTCAATAGTTGGTTTTGAAAGCGCACATATTACCCGTCCTGGTTACGCGATTGAATACGATTTCTTTAATCCTCAAGATTTAAAACATACGTTGGAAACTAAATTCGTCAACGGGCTATATTTTGCAGGACAGATAAATGGCACAACCGGCTATGAAGAGGCGGCCGCACAGGGATTATTAGCAGGCATGAACGCCGCAGCCAATGCTTTAGAACAAGAGCAGTGGTACCCGAGAAGGGATGAAGCTTATTTAGGTGTATTAGTAGACGATTTAATTACCCATGGAACATCTGAACCTTATCGAATGTTTACCTCTCGTGCTGAATATAGATTAATTTTGCGCGAGGACAATGCCGATTTACGGTTAACTGAAATTGGCTATAGATTAGGAGTGGTTTCTGAGGAGCGTTGGCGTTTTTTCTGTATTAAAAAAATTGCCATAGAAGCGGAAACTCAGCGCTTAAAAACTACTTGGATCCAACCGGGTACACCGGAAGCGGAAATAATAAATGGCAAATTTAGTACGCCGCTAAGTCGCGAGTATTCACTAGCTGATCTGCTCAAGCGTCCAGAAATTAAATACCCAGATGTCGCCAATTTAAAAGGTGAAGGGGTTAGTGAGAGCAAAATTCAAGAGCAAGTGGAAATTGAATTTAAGTATTCGGGCTATATTGAGCGGCAAAAAACTGATATTGAACAAATGCGTCGTCAGGAAAATACTAAGCTGCCAGATGATTTTGACTATAGCAAAATTAGCGGCTTATCGAATGAGTTAACTTCTAAGTTGTTAGCGAAGAAGCCTGATAATATAGCCCAAGCAGGCCGAATTCAAGGAATGACACCGGCGGCAATATCATTGTTGTTGGTCTATATTAAGAAACATAAAGCAGTAGCGAAAGCATTTAAAGAAACAAAATAAAGAGCCTTATGCACAGGCAAAACAAACCGAGCAGCTGTGAGTAACTTAGTTATTCACAGCTCTTTTATTTTAAGGTAACTGACAAATGTCAGATCAGCAATTTTTACATCGATTAGAAAAGCAGCTAGCAAAACTAGGTCATAGTTTTACCCCACATATTATTCAGCAATTACTCGATTATCACGCGCTGTTAATTAAGTGGAACAAAGCTTATAACCTCACCTCGGTTCGCGATCCTATAACAATGATAGATCGTCACATTCTAGATATCTTAAGTGACTTAACTTTTATCGATGAGTCGGGCTTTAAAAACTTAGTAGATGTGGGCAGTGGAGCGGGATTGCCAGGTGTTTTATTAGCCATCTGCCGACCGGAACTAGCGGTGACTAGTATTGATAGCAATGGCAAAAAAACGCGCTTTCAAAATCAAGTTAAAATTGAGTTATCGCTCACTAATTTAACGGTTATAAAAGGACGAGCAGAAGATTGTAAAGCCGAACCCTTTGAAGCAGTCATTTCAAGGGCATTCGCCTCAATTGCAGATATGTTGAAATTGACAGATCAGCTCTGCGCTAAAGGTGGGGCCTTTCTGGCGATGAAAGCAACCATATCTAAGCAAGAAATATCGCAACTGCCACAGGGATATGCTCTAATTGCCAGTCATGTATTAAAGGTGCCTGATGAAGATGGTGCTCGTCATTTGATGGAAATAAGGAGAGTGTGAGCGTGGCAAAAATACTGACAATTACCAACCAGAAAGGTGGGGTTGGTAAAACCACAACTTGTGTCAATTTGTCTGCTTCGCTTGCGGCTACAAAAAAACGAGTATTGTTAGTTGATTTAGATCCGCAAGGTAACGCTACCATGGGTAGCGGGGTAGATAAATATCAGCTCGAACATTCCGCTTATGAATTGTTGACCGGAAAAAGTAGCGTAGAAGATACGATTATTAATACGACAGAGGTCGGTTATGATGTGATTGGCTCAAACGGTGATCTTACCGCTGCAGAAGTTGAACTTCTGGAATTGCCGCGCCGTGAGTTTCGTTTGAAAATGGCATTGATGCCAATACTTGATAACTACGATTACATATTAATAGATAACCCGCCATCACTTAATTTACTGACGGTTAATGCACTCGCCTCATCTAGTGGGGTAATTATTCCCATGCAGTGTGAGTATTACGCATTGGAAGGTATTAGTTCGTTAATCGGTACAATTGAGAAGATCAATGCACGTCTCAACCCCTCCTTAAAAATAGAGGGAATATTACGGACTATGTACGATCCGAGAATGACCTTAACTAAAGACGTATCAAATCACTTAATTGAGTATTTTGGCGATAAAGTGTACCGCACCATAATCCCCCGTAATATTCGCCTAGCAGAAGCTCCGTCCCATGGTTTGCCGGCATTGTTATATGACAAAAATTCCCGCGGAGCGATTGCATATTTGGCACTGGCAGGTGAATTAAGTCGCAAGACCGAGCAAGAACTAAAACAAAAAGTATTAGATGAAGCTGCACAAGACTAGCTAAGAGGATATCACAATGGCCAAAAAAAGAGGTTTGGGCCGCGGTTTAGATGCACTGCTGTCCGCTGCAACTCTGGAAAATCAGATCAATACAGATCTGGATAGTAATGGGTCCGAAAACGGACTAGCGGCTGACGGTTACCTAATGTTAGATGTGCACAAAATCCAGCGAGGGAAATATCAACCTCGCCGGGATTTGGAACCACAGGCCCTCGAAGATTTAACCAATTCAATTAAAGCGCAGGGAGTAATGCAGCCGATTATTATTCGGCCATTTAACGATCCAGAAAAGCCTAAAATTAGCTATGAGATTATTGCCGGTGAGCGACGATGGCAAGCGTGTCAGTTAGCGGGTCTGGATACAATTCCGGTGATTATTAAAGATGCTAGCGATGAAGCGGCGATCGCAATGGCACTGATTGAAAACATTCAACGTGAAAACCTGAATGCCATGGAAGAGGCAATCGCGTTAAAACGTTTGCAAGAAGAGTTTAATCTGAGCCAGCAACAAGTAGCCGATGCGGTGGGCAAGTCTCGCTCTTCGGTAACCAACTTACTACGTTTAACTAAGTTGACTGATGACGTTCGAAAATTATTAGAATACGGCGATCTAGATATGGGGCACGCCCGTGCGCTGCTGGGGCTTGAAGGCGATATTCAAGTTCAAGTGGCGAGAGAAGTTGCAGCGAAGAGCATGTCAGTCCGACAAACCGAAGAATTAGTCAGAAAATGGCAATCGGGAGCTCTGCCGAAGCAACCAATAGAAAAAGTGGCGGCAGATGTTAATTTACAGAAGATAAGCCAAGATTTGGCGAGTAAATTAACGGCTAAAGTTGATATAAAACAAAACGCAAAAGGCAGCGGAAAAATCACAATTAGTTTTGAAAATGCAGATAAGCTAGCTGAAATTATTGCCAATTTATAAGAATATACTACACGCGACAATTTTTTTATCGAGCGGCTAATAAAGAACTAACAGCCTGGCACAAGCAATACATTTAGCACGGCGATTTGTACGTTACTTTAAACAGATAACTAAGCAATTAATAAAAGGTTAATAAACTATATTTTATAAAATAGTTTTGTTATAACAAAGCGAGGAAAGTGCAGATTCGTGAAAATGACGACAGATTTAGTTGAGTCTGCACGGACAACCCAATATAATCAGCCCCCTAATTTGCAGCTGTGTGCAAAAATAACAAAAAATAGAGTAAGAGCGGTAGAAAATGCTAAATAAACGCCGTAAAACTCGAGGGCAGTCTCAAGTAGTACGTCAAAAAACACTCAAAATTCTTGTTATTCAATTGCTTGCAACATGTGCCATAGCGATTTTAGTGAGTATAAAGTCAGGGGTTTTAGGTTATTCAGCCTTGTTAGGTGGTCTAATCTACTTGTTACCTTTCACTTATGCCGCTAACAGAATATTGGCTAATCGGCAGCGATCAGCAGCGGAAAATACGGCAAATAGAGCTTTAGCAGATCTATATATAAGCCAAATATGGAAAATGGCAATCGGTGCACTGTTATTTGCACTGGTTTTTGTTCTAGTGAAACCACTGAGCCCCTTTTCCTTATTTGGCACTTACATCGCAATTCAAGCCCTAGGCTGGTATTTGCAGATGAGCGCTGATAGCGGCTTCATAAAACTTTAATCTAAACTCCTACACAGTAGCGGGTGTTAGATTCAACAAGAGAGATAGCAATGGCGACGGAATTAATGACTTCCAAGTCCTATATATCACATCATTTAACGAATCTGACCTTTGGTAATTTACCAGAGGGAATGACGAGATACGATGGATCCATCGTAGCGGATGGCGGTATTTGGACTTTTGCTCACAGCAGTGCAACTGTTAATGAAGCAGCGGCAATGGGCTTTTGGGCAATTAACGTAGATACGATGTTTTGGTCGATTGGCTTAGGTGTACTGTTTTTGTGGTTGTTCCGCAAAGTGGCAGTATCTGCAACCGCCGGTGTACCGGGTAATTTGCAGAACTTTGTCGAAAGTATCATTGAATTTGTTGAAGAAAACGTCAACAGCATCTTCCATCACAAGAATGCGATTATAGCGCCCTTAGCGCTGACTATTTTTGTCTGGGTATTCTTGATGAACTTAATGGATTTAGTCCCTGTCGACTGGATTCCCTACATTGCACAGCAGATGGGTATTCCCTACATGAAGGTTGTTCCCTCAACCGACATTAATGCAACGATGGGTATGGCGTTAGCGGTTTTCGCGCTAATTATCTACTACAGCATTAAGATGAAAGGTGTAGGTGGCTTTATGGCAGAGCTTTCTCTACAGCCTCTAGGTAAATGGTTACTACCATTTAACTTGTTCCTAGAAATTGTAGGTCTGATCGCTAAGCCTGTTTCATTGGCGCTACGATTATTCGGTAACATGTATGCAGGTGAAATGGTTTTCATCCTGATCGCACTATTACCTTTCTGGGCTCAATGGGTACTATCAGTACCATGGGCTATTTTCCACATTCTGATTATTACGTTACAAGCGTTCATCTTTATGGTGTTGACTATCGTCTATCTCGCCATGGCGCATGAAGAGCACTAACGGAATAATTGAATTTTTTAAACTTTAAAATTTTAACTTAGAAATCGGAGAAACTGATGGAAAATGAATTAGCAAGTGCAATTTTGTACATCGCTGGAGCATTAATGCTAGGTCTTGGCGCAGTTGGTGCGGCAATTGGCGTAGGTATATTAGGTGGTAAGTTCTTGGAAGGCGCTGCGCGTCAACCTGAATTGATTCCTATGCTTCGTACACAATTCTTCATCGTAATGGGTCTAGTAGATGCTGTACCTATGATCGGTGTTGGTCTTGGTATGTACGTACTGTTCGCAGTAGCTTAATTAAGTAGCACCCTACTTTTTAGATAACACTTAATTAACTACGAGAGGTAATGGCGTGAATATTAATCTAACCATTATTGGTCAGATCATTGCATTCTTCTTCTTCGTTGTATTTTGTATGAAATACGTATGGCCGCCGATTACGGCTGCCCTAGAAGAACGCAAGCAGAAGATCGCTGAAGGTCTAGACGCTGCTGACCGTGCAGAACGTGATTTGCGTGCGGCTCAAGAAAAAGCTGAAGCAGATTTACAGGAAGGCAAAGAGCAGTCAGCCGCCATCATCGAACAGGCTAACAAGCGGGCGAGCCAAATCATCGACGAAGCGAAAGAAGCAGCCAATGCGGAAGCACTCCGTATTAAAGTTGCAGCAGACGCTGAAATCGAACAGGAAGTTAACCGTGCTAAAGAAGATTTGCGTGCACAAGTTGCTGTATTGGCAATTGCGGGCGCAGAGAAGATTCTTGAAGCAACGGTTGACAAAGCCGCCCACGCTAAGCTAGTTGATAAACTAGCAGCGGAGCTTTAAGCGAGGTTTACGATGGCTGAACTCAATACAGTAGCTCGTCCTTATACTAAAGCCGTTTTCGAATTTGCTCGCGATGCGGGCACTATCGATGACTGGTCTAAATCACTGCATGATGCGGCACAAGTTGCCTCTGACGACGTGATGAAGAGTATATTGGGCAATCCTGCACTGACCAGTGAACAAAAGGCAGACGCGGTAATTACTGTGCTGACAGATTTAGATGAAAGTGGTAAAAACTTCATCGGTCTATTGGCAGAGAATAACCGTCTGGCTTTAATTCCAGAGATCGCAGCGCAGTTTGAGCAGCTCAAGGCAAATCAGCAGTCCAACGTTGAAATCGACGTGACTACCGCCTATGAGCTCGACGAGCAACAGCAACAAAAATTAACTCAGGCGTTAAGCGCTAAGCTAGGTCGTGACGTATCTATAACTTCTACGGTAGACAAGTCTATCTTAGGTGGTTTGGTGATTCGCACCCAAGACCTAGTAATCGACGGTTCAGTTCGCGCAAAAATTGCGAAACTGGCCGAAGTATTAAATTCCTGAGTATCGAGGAATAACCATGCAGCAACTGAATCCATCAGAGATCAGCGAGATCCTCAAGAAGCGCATCGACAAGCTGGATGTGTCTTCTCAAGCTAAAAATGAGGGCACGATTGTCAGTGTAGCCGACGGTATCATCTTGATCCACGGTCTGGCAGATGTAATGTACGGGGAAATGATTGAATTCCCTGGCGGCGTATACGGTATGGCACTCAACCTTGAGCGCGATGCAGTAGGCGCGGTAGTCCTAGGTGACTACCAACAGTTAGTAGAAGGCATGACGGCACGTTGTACTGGCCGCATCCTAGAAGTCCCCGTCGGACCTGAGTTACGTGGTCGCGTTGTAGACGCACTAGGTAACCCAATCGACGGCAAGGGACCTGTTGACACGAAATTAACCGATGCTGTTGAAAAAGTAGCACCGGGTGTTATCGAACGTAAATCGGTTGATCAGCCTATCCAGACTGGTCTTAAAGCGATTGATGCGATGGTTCCTGTCGGACGTGGCCAGCGTGAGCTGATCATCGGCGACCGTCAAATCGGTAAAACTGCGATTGCTATCGACGCAATCATCAACCAAAAAGGCAAGGGCATTACTTGTGTCTATGTTGCCATTGGTCAAAAGCAGTCTACTATCGCTAACGTAGTACGCAAATTAGAAGAACACGGCGCAATGGAACACACAATTGTGGTAGCCGCTGGTGCATCAGACCCTGCAGCAATGCAGTTCTTAGCACCGTACGCTGGTTGCACAATGGGTGAATACTTCCGTGACCGCGGTGAAGACGCGCTGATTGTATATGATGATCTGACTAAGCAAGCTTGGGCTTATCGTCAAATTTCACTATTGTTACGCCGTCCGCCTGGACGTGAAGCGTACCCTGGTGATGTGTTCTATCTCCACTCTCGTCTACTAGAGCGTTCTGCTCGCGTAAACGTTGAATACGTTGAGAAGTTCACCAACGGTGAAGTTAAAGGCAAACCAGGCTCGCTAACTGCGCTTCCTGTTATCGAAACACAAGGTGGTGACGTATCAGCATTCGTACCTACCAACGTAATTTCGATTACTGACGGTCAGATCTTCCTAGAGACAGATTTGTACAACGCCGGTATCCGTCCTGCGATTAACGCTGGTCTATCTGTATCACGTGTTGGTGGTGCAGCTCAGACTAAAATCATCAAGAAACTTGGTGGTGGTATTCGTTTGGCACTTGCACAGTACCGTGAATTGGCGGCATTTGCCCAGTTCGCATCCGATCTAGATGACGCGACTCGCGCCCAGCTAGAACACGGACAGTCTTTAACAGAGCTAATGAAGCAGAAGCAGTACTCGCCAATGTCAGTCGCTGAAATGGGTCTATCCCTATTCGCTGCTAACGAAGGCTACCTTAAAGACATCGAAATCAAAAAGATCGGTGATTTTGAGGCGGCATTGATTTCATTCTTCAACAGCGATTACGCTGATGTTATGGATAAAATCAACGTATCAGGCGCGTATAACGATGAGATCTCTGCGACATTTAAAGCGGGTATCGAGAAATTTAAGGCAACTAGCACTTGGTAGTCAACGCTTAAATGCGTACCTGCAGATTATCAATCTCTGCAGGTAAAGACTTAAGATGAGCAAAGTTACTTAAATAACATAGGCGGAATAGCTATGGCAGTCGGAAAAGAGATAAAAACGCAAATTGCCAGTATTGGTAGCACACGTAAAATTACTAGCGCCATGGAAATGGTTGCAGCTAGTAAGATGCGCAAGGCCCAAGAACGCATGCAATCTTCCCGTCCGTACGCTCGAAGTATCCGTGGTGTGATTCAGCATTTGAGTAAATCAAATGCTGAATACAAGCATTTGTACATGCAGGAGCGCGAAGTAAAACGTGTGGGCTACATTGTAGTTTCATCCGATCGCGGTCTGTGTGGCGGTTTGAACATTAACGTGTTTAAAGCTGCTATAAAAAGCATGAAAGAACATAACGATGCCGGTGTCGAAGTTGACATTTGTGCGTTGGGAGCGAAGTCAGCAGCTTTCTTCAAAAGCTTTGGCGGCAATGTGATTGCGGCAAAATCGCAATTGGGCGATAAGCCCGCAGTAGCGGATTTAATCGGCTCTGTAAAGATCATGTTAGACTCCTTCAGCGAGGGCAACTTGGATCGATTGTACATAGTGTGTAACGACTTCGTTAACACCATGACGCAATCGCCAAGCGTTCAGCAAGTGCTACCACTGAAAGCAGAAGACGACGAAAAACTGCTGGACCATCACTGGGACTACATCTATGAGCCCGATGCTAAAGAGCTACTTAACAGCTTGTTAGCACGTTTCGTAGAGTCTCAAGTTTATCAAGCGGTTATCGAGAATAATGCCTGCGAACAGGCAGCTCGTATGATAGCGATGAAGAGCGCAACAGATAATGCTGGCGACTTAATTGATGAACTGCAGATGATATACAACAAGGCACGTCAAGCGGCGATCACTCAGGAAATATCTGAGATCGTCAGCGGCGCGTCAGCGGTTTAATAATAGAGAGCTAAGCTTAATTAGCTCTCCAATTAACGGGTTAAACGTTAAAGAGGATCCGAACATGAGTAGCGGACAAATTGTTCAGATAATTGGCGCGGTTGTCGATGTGGAATTTCCACGTGACGGCGTGCCAAAAGTGTATGACGCACTACTAGTTGGTAAAACTGGTCTGACACTAGAAGTACAGCAACAGCTTGGTGACGGCGTAGTACGCACGATCGCCATGGGTCAAACTGAAGGCGTCAGCCGCGGTTTAGCCGTAGAGAATACTGGTGCACCTATCGCAGTACCTGTAGGTAGTGCGACACTAGGTCGTATCATGGACGTATTGGGTAATCCAATTGATGACTGTGGTCCTATCGGCGAAGAAGAGCGTATGCCTATTCACCGTAAAGCCCCAACCTATGCCGAGCAAAACGCCTCTGACGAATTGTTAGAGACAGGCATCAAGGTAATCGATTTGATCTGTCCTTTCGCCAAAGGTGGTAAAGTTGGTCTGTTCGGTGGTGCCGGTGTTGGTAAAACTGTAAACATGATGGAGCTGATCCGTAACATCGCGATTGAGCACTCAGGTTTCTCAGTATTCGCAGGTGTTGGTGAGCGTACTCGTGAGGGTAACGACTTCTACTACGAGATGAAAGAATCCAACGTACTAGACAAAGTATCGCTAGTATACGGCCAGATGAATGAGCCTCCAGGAAACCGCTTACGCGTAGCCCTAACTGGCTTAACTATGGCTGAGAAATTCCGTGACGAAGGTAACGATGTACTATTGTTCATCGATAACATCTACCGTTACAC
>CP093399.1:4152500-4292500 GCA_029027825.1 Oceanospirillales bacterium
ACTGGAGGACCGAACCGACTACCGTTGAAAAGTTAGCGGATGACCTGTGGATCGGAGTGAAAGGCTAATCAAGCTCGGAGATAGCTGGTTCTCCTCGAAAGCTATATAGGTAGCGCCTCGTGTCTCACCATTGGGGGTAGAGCACTGTTTCGGCTAGGGGGTCATCCCGACTTACCAACCCGATGCAAACTCCGAATACCAATGAGTGCAATCACGGGAGACACACGGCGGGTGCTAACGTCCGTCGTGGAAAGGGAAACAACCCAGACCGTCAGCTAAGGTCCCAAAGTTACAGTTAAGTGGGAAACGATGTGGGAAGGCTTAGACAGCTAGGAAGTTGGCTTAGAAGCAGCCATCTTTTAAAGAAAGCGTAATAGCTCACTAGTCGAGTCGGCCTGCGCGGAAGATATAACGGGGCTAAAACTGTACACCGAAGCTACGGACGCATACTTGTATGCGTGGTAGAGGAGCGTTCTGTAAGCGGATGAAGCGTAAGCCGGGAGGCAACGTGGACGTATCAGAAGTGCGAATGTTGACATGAGTAACGATAAGGGGGGTGAAAAACCTCCCCGCCGGAAGACCAAGGGTTCCTGTCCAACGCTATTCGAGGCAGGGTGAGTCGGCCCCTAAGGCGAGGCAGAGATGCGTAGTCGATGGGAAGCGGGTTAATATTCCCGCACATTTTATAACTGCGATGGAGAGACGGAGCAGGCTAGGCGAGCGCGGCGATGGTTGTCCGTGTTTAAGCCCTTAGGCAAAGATCTTAGGTAAATCCGGGATCTTCACTTTAATGTGGATGCTGAGAGGTGATGACGAGGCTCTACGGAGTTGAAGTCGTTGATGCCATACTTCCAGGAAAATCTTCTAAGCTTCAGGTTATAAAGTACCGTACCCCAAACCGACACAGGTGGTCAGGTAGAGAATACTAAGGCGTATGAGAGAACTCGGGTGAAGGAACTAGGCAAAATGGTGCCGTAACTTCGGGAGAAGGCACGCCACTGAGGGTGATGGGATTTACTTCCTAAGCTATCGGTGGTCGAAGATACCAGGTGGCTGCGACTGTTTATTAAAAACACAGCACTGTGCAAACACGAAAGTGGACGTATACGGTGTGACGCCTGCCCGGTGCCGGAAGGTTAATTGATGGGGTTAGCTTCGGCGAAGCTCTTGATCGAAGCCCCGGTAAACGGCGGCCGTAACTATAACGGTCCTAAGGTAGCGAAATTCCTTGTCGGGTAAGTTCCGACCTGCACGAATGGCGTAACGATGGCCACACTGTCTCCACCCGAGACTCAGTGAAATTGAAATCGCTGTGAAGATGCAGCGTCCCCGCGGCTAGACGGAAAGACCCCGTGAACCTTTACTATAGCTTCACACTGGACTTTGACATTATTTGTGTAGGATAGCTGGGAGGCATTGAAGCATGGTCGCTAGATCGTGTGGAGCCGAACTTGAAATACCAGCCTGATAATGTTGAGGTTCTAACTCAGTTCCCTAAGCGGGATCGAGGACAGTGTGTGGTGGGTAGTTTGACTGGGGCGGTCTCCTCCCAAAGAGTAACGGAGGAGCACGAAGGTACCCTCAGCATGGTCGGAAATCATGCAATGAGTGCAAGCGCATAAGGGTGCTTAACTGCGAGACAGACACGTCGAGCAGGTACGAAAGTAGGTGCTAGTGATCCGGTGGTTCTGTATGGAAGGGCCATCGCTCAACGGATAAAAGGTACTCCGGGGATAACAGGCTGATTCCTCCCAAGAGTTCACATCGACGGGGGAGTTTGGCACCTCGATGTCGGCTCATCACATCCTGGGGCTGAAGCCGGTCCCAAGGGTATGGCTGTTCGCCATTTAAAGTGGTACGCGAGCTGGGTTTAGAACGTCGTGAGACAGTTCGGTCCCTATCTGCCGTGGGCGTTTGAGATTTGAGAAGAGCTGTTCCTAGTACGAGAGGACCGGAATGGACGAACCTCTGGTGTTCCGATTGTCACGCCAGTGGCATTGTCGGGTAGCTACGTTCGGACGGGATAACCGCTGAAAGCATCTAAGCGGGAAGCCTCCTTCAAGATGAGATCTCGCTGGGTCCTTGAGACCCCTAAAGAGCCGTTCAAGACTAGGACGTT
Source organism: Oceanospirillales bacterium (assembly GCA_029027825.1). Taxonomy (GTDB): domain Bacteria; phylum Pseudomonadota; class Gammaproteobacteria; order Pseudomonadales; family Balneatricaceae; genus Rs1. Next base: position 4,154,620 of record CP093399.1, read on the forward strand.
GATAGGTTGGGTGTGTAAGGGCTGTGAGGTCTTGAGCTAACCAATACTAATTGCTCGTGAGGCTTGACCATATAACGCCAAAGGCGTTTGGAAGAGACTGATAACGTAACGAAAGACCAAGATAAAATCACATTAACATGTTGATAAAACTACAAAATTGTATAGACTTTTACCTTAGAGTAAGCGCAAACTTCTTGAAGAGAAGAAAGCGACATCAAATCCAGATTGATCTTTAGAGACAGGTTATTGAATAAGAGCAATAACGAGAAAGTCTTTAGAGATAACAGTTTATGTTTGGCGACCATAGCGAATTGGAACCACCTGATCCCATACCGAACTCAGAAGTGAAACGATTTAGCGCCGATGGTAGTGTGGGGTCTCCCCATGTGAGAGTAGGTCATCGCCAAGCTTTAATACGAAAAAAGCCCCAAGCACGTTGTGTTTGGGGTTTTTTTTCGTCTTAACGCTTTCAGTGGCGATGACCTAATCTCCCATGGGGAGATCAGAACAGAAAGCAGCGGCTTTGCCGCTCCTTACCCCATGTGAAAGCCCTTGTACCTACGGTACGGGGATTGGGAGCCATCGGCATCGCGCAGCGATTGAAAACGTGTTTTCAACCCATTGTAGGTCATCGCATAAAAAGTGCCGCTTGCGGCTGCCTCTTAAAAACAGTTCAATTACGCTTCATACTATTCTAGTACTCTGGTTTGTTCTTTGTTCTTTATGCGCTTGCGCTGTTACTAAAAAAGCTTCAATTACGCTCAGTACTATTTAGTAGCCTGCTTTATTATTTACTCTTTATGCGCTTGCGCTATCTCTTAAAAAAACTCAACCAGAGCAATTTTGCCTATTGCATTCTGCGGACCAAAATGATCACCTTCTGCAATACAAAATGATCACTTCCTGCGATTTAAAATGATCACTCTCTGCGATTGAAACTGTGACACTTTCTGGTAGTTAGCGCAGAAGGTGATCGAGCAGTCGCAGAGAGTGATCACGTTATCGCAGAACCTTTTCCTACGCATTAATTTCAATCACTTTTAGCGTTGTATTCTCAGTGTCTTTAACTCGGAGATTACAATGCCAAACAAGAGATTAGTTATGCGTCAAATCAAAGAAATTCTTCGCCTAAAATTTGCGGCGAATCTTAGTCATCGTAAAATTTCTAGTAGCTTAAATATCGCGGTTGGCACTGTGTCCGTCTACACAAAACGTGCCTCTGACTTAGGCATTTCATGGCCTTTATCATCCGAGATGAGCGACAGTGATTTATAGAAACTATTCTTCCCAACACCTAAAGCCAGTGGCCGCTTCGGGCGTATCGCGCCTGATTGCCCTGCGATCAATCAAGAGCTTAAGAAAAAAGGTGTCACCAAACAGCTGTTATGGGAAGAGTACAAACAAGCACACGGCAGTGCCGGGTATCAGCTGTCACAATATTGCGGTTATTACCGCCGGTGGCTTAAGTCACAGCAGCGTTCTATGCGCCATTACACAAGGCAGGTGAGAAACTGTTTGTGGACTACAGCGGAGCCACTGTCCCGATCGTTAACCCTGATACGGGAGAGATACGCTTTGCTGAGATCTTTGTGGCCGTGCTTGGCGCGAGTAACTATACCTTCGTCATAGCATCGTGGACGCAACGTAAAGCAGACTGGATTGACGCCCATGTTAAGGCGTTTGAGTTCCTCGGAGGTGTGCCCGAGATAGTCGTTCCCGATCAATTGCGCAGTGCTGTGAGTAAGCCTTGCCGATATGAGCCTGAAATTAACACCAGTTATCAGCACATGGCCTCGCACTACTCAACGGTCATTATCCCTGCTAGGCCTTTAAAACCCAAGGATAAAGCGAAAGCCGAGAACGCCGTGTTGATTGTGCAGCGTTGGATACTGGCACGGTTGCGACATCAGACATTTTTTACGCTCGCTGAACTCAACATCGTCATCAAAGTACTGCTTGAGGACCTGAACCAACGGCCCTTCAAGAAGCTGCCAGGCAGTCGTTTGAGCCAGTTCAAGGAATTAGATAAACCTGTTCTAAAAGCATTACCTGCCAGCCCTTATACCTATCTTGAGTTTAAGCTGGCCAGAGTCAATATCGACTACCATTTTGAGTTTGAAAAACATTATTACTCCGTGCCCCATCATCTAGTGAAAAGCCAAGTAGAGCTACAGATCAGCCGCGATGGCATCGCGGTGTTCTTCAAAGGTAATCAAATAGCCAGACACGCCCGTAGTCAGCGCTTGGGAGGTTTTACTACCCAAAGCCCCCATATGCCGGAGGCGCATCAACAACATCAAAAATGGACACCTAAAAGGTTGGCGAGTTGGGGTGCAAAGATCGGCCAGCACACCGAGAAAATGGTGGAAGAATTACTGAAACAAAAGCGGCATCCAGAGCAAGCCTACCGCGCTTGTTTAGGTCTACTAAACCTAGCCAAACAGTACTCGAATGCAAGATTAGAAGCGGCCTGTGAACGTGCTTTACACATAAACGCGCCACGTCTGAAAAATGTCAAATCTATCCTTAAAAGCAATATGGATCAACTGCCTCTACCGATAGAGGTGCAAGAACCCAATATGGATGGACACCCCAATGTGCGTGGTTCTCAATACTACCACTAACTAAAAAAAGGAATTAACTATGTTAGAAACTCAAAGCTTGCAACAACTTCGCCAACTAAAGTTAACAGGGCTAGCGGACGCGCTAGAACAGCAATTTAACCAGCCCAATACCTATGATGAATTATGCTTTGCAGAGCGTATAGCCCTGATGATAGAGCAAGAGGTAACCGCTCGAAATGACAAACGGCTACAGCGGCTATTGAAGGCAGCTCGCTTCAAGGTCACGGCACGACCAGAGAATATCGATTACAGTCACCCGCGTGGCTTCAAACAGAGCACGATAGCGGGATTACAAAGTAACCGTTGGATAGAGAGATCTCAGAACATAATCTTCACAGGGCCCACGGGCTGCGGGAAAACCTACCTGGCCTGTGCACTCGGTCATCACGCTTGCCATCAGGGATATCGAGTACGCTATTATCGCGCCACAAGATTATTCGAAGCGCTGACAATATCTCACGGTGACGGGAGTTACCTCAAGCTTTTAGCACAGATCGCAAAAGTGGATATATTGATCATTGACGACTGGGGATTAGAACCTCTGAGTCAGAGTCAAAAAAACGATTTATTGGAAATAATGGAGGATAGGCACAGCAGTAAATCCACGATTTTTACTAGCCAATTACCCCTTGAAAAATGGCATGATTTTATAGCGGATCCAACATTGGCAGATGCAATATTAGATAGACTTTTACACAACGCGCACAAACTACCATTAAAAGGAGAATCGATGAGAAAAGTGCTCACAAACTTGACTGAAAATGATCACTTAGCGTAAAAAGGTAGTTCGATATGCATAGGAAGAAAAAGTGATCACGATCAATCGCAGAGAGTGATCATTTTGAGTGGAATACGCACCTATCCTGAATGTTTGAAACTTTGAAGCATTCAAAATCATAGTTTCACTACCGCAAGATTTTTCCAGTAACCTCATGTTTGTCGAAACAGCTCATTAATGTAATGGCATACTATTCAAGCCACGTTCCCAAAAGGTCAAAATCAAACCCTTTAACTGATTTCTTTTTTAATCTCTAAGGTCAAATTCCTACAAGAATTTCGCCGGTGGCGACTGACTTTCTTTTGATGAGCAAAATGAAAGTAAGCAAAGCAAAAGCTCACCCTAATATTGCCGACAGACCCCACCACTATCGCCTGAATTGCCGGCCGTTCATAGAGACATCCCTGTCTCACTCACTCTGCGCGACGTCCTGTCGCTCCGCTTCGGCAATTCAGTCAATAGTGGCGGCGGCAATAAAAGGGGGATTAGCGGCTCCGTAGTGTAGTGATAAGCGTACTGTGGCTTATACCTCCAGCCAGACCTCGTTCCCAATGGTCAAAATCAAACCCTTTAACTGACTTCTTTTTTAATCTCTAAGGTCAAACTCCTACAAGAATTTCGCCGGTGGCGACTGACTTTCTTTTGATGAGCAAAATGAAAGTAAGCAAAGCAAAAGCTCACCCTAATATTGCCGACAGACTCCACCACTATCGCCTGAATTACCGGCCGTTCGTAGAGACATCCCTGTCTCACTCACTCTGCGCGACGTCCTGTCGCTCCGCTTCGGCAATTCAGTCAATAGTGGCGGCGGCAATAAAAGGGGGATTAGCGGCTCCGTAGTGTAGTGATAAGCGTACTGTGGCTTATACCTCCAGCCAGACCTCGTTCCCAATGGTCAAAATCCAACCCTTTAACTGATTTCTTTTTTAATCTCTAAGGTCAAATTCCTACAAGAATTTCGCCGGTGGCGACTGACTTTCTTTTGATGAGCAAAATGAAAGTAAGCAAAGCAAAAGCTCACCCTAATATTGCCGACAGACTCCACCACCATCGCCTCAATTGCCGGCCGTTCGTAGAGACATCCCTGTCTCACTCACTCTGCGCGACGTCCTGTCGCTCCGCTTCGGCAATTCAGTCAATAGTGGCGGCGGCAATAAAAGGGGGATTAGCGGCTCCGTAGTGTAGTGATAAGCGTACTGTGGCTTATTCTTCTAGCCAAACCTCGTTCCAATAAGTCAAAATCAAACCCTTTAACTGATTTCTTTTTTAAGCTCTAAGTTAAAATTACATACGGTAATTTCAACTTCGACAACCTGCTTTCATTTTGTGCTAATCTTCCGCGTTCCGTTCACGAATATGAGTTAATAAAAGTGTACGTGATATAAATACCCCTTTATTTTAGCTGTATATGCGTACAGCATTAAAGAATTCACCGTGATTTTGTTGTCATCATGAATAGCGCCGTATTTCTACAGAGCCATGTTTTCATTTTAATTGGTAATATATTGAAAATTAATGTTAATATTTCATTAATAAAATATTAACAAATCTGATAGGTTGAAGAAATTTAATCTAGAGGTAGCGCCAGAGAAAACGCATTTAAAACGCTTTAGTCGGTTTCATCCCAATAGACAACAAAGCTTTCAGTTTTTGGGTTTTGAATTTTATTGGGGTACTGATCGCCAAGATGAGCCACGCTTAAGGCGAATAACGGCACCGAAGAAGCATCGAGCGAAGCTACAAGAGTTGTATCAGTGGATCAAACTCAACCGCTCTAGGCGATTGAATCATTTGATGCCACAGCTACGACGCAAGTTGACGGGTTTTAGAAACTACTTTGGGTTGCTGGATAATAGCCGTAGCTTGAGTCATATTTATGGATTTGTATTGCATACATTGTTCAAATGGGTCAATCGACGCAGTCAGAGGCATCGTTTTAACTGGCAAGGTTTTAAAGATATGTTACGTTATTATCAGATTCAGCCACTGCGTGTATCAAAACGGTATATCGTGGTGGATTGGTATTGAGGGGGCTTGTGAATTACACGAGCGAAGAAACAATTGAAGAGCCGGATGCGGTAATTCCGCAAGTCCGGATCTGTATGGGGGCGGCACAGGTAACTGGCCGTTTACCATGACGCGCGCATTAACCAGCAGTCACGTTTAAAGGAGAGTTTATAAATGGCAAGACCTAAAACTAAGGACGAATTATTCGAGGCTACGGGTGAAAATTATGAAAAATTGTGGCAAATAATTAACTCAATGCCAGAAGATGCCTTAAATACAAAATTCGATTTTTCAAGTGATCCCAAAAGAAAGGAAGCGCATTGGAGGCGGGATAAGAACCTTAGAGACGTATTAATTCATCTTTACGAGTGGCATCAATTACTTTTAAACTGGATTAGTTCTAATGTAGCAGGAAATAAGTTGCCATTTATTCCCAAGCCATATAACTTTAAAACATACGGTAAAATGAATATCATGTTTTGGAAAAAACACCAAAATACAGAACTTGAAGATGCGAAAATACAATTTAAAGCTAGCCATGAAGAAGTATTGGAATTAGTAAAAACCTTTTCTGACGAGCAGCTTTTTACTAAGAAGTTCTTCGATTGGACAGGAACTACCTCGCTCGGTAGTTATTGTGTATCCGCCATGCCGAGTCATTACGATTGGGCTAGTAAAAAAATATGAGCGCATACAAAAAAACTGTCAGGAAATTAAAATGAGCTCTAATCGGTAAGCCGAGCGTATCTAACCCTCAGCCCCCCACAACACCTTGCATGCGGGTCTACACACGTAAGCATGGATGCTGAAGATAGAGCGACGCAGGAAGCCAAAGCCGGGGCGTTTCACTTAGAATAGTGAAGCTTAATCCATCCATCACGCAACTCATATAAACCTTGGCGTTTTGAATAAGCATTCGACAATGCCTGATTAATACCTGGTGTTTTAGAGCTACGCCATGGGCCTTTGCTAGTGATGCCACAGGCGACTGCTGATTGCACTCTGACGCCCAATCTCATCAAACTTCTTACCTTGTCATGGCTTTCGCCACTGACGCACCTCCCTATAAAAGTAAGTGCCATACGCACTCGACGTCTAATCCAATGATCTAGCTCGACGCAAAGCTGATTGCAATTGGTAAGACCAAAGTAGTTAATCCAACCACGTATAAATTGGCTGGTTTTGAAAAGCTGATATTTCATGGACTTTCTTTAAAGAGATTGGCCCAGTTTCGATTCGTTATACGACGAGTTTTCTGCTTAAAGTTAAGTAGATATTTCGCGCTCGGCTGAATGCCCCTTATTCAAGCGGTGATCTTTTATTAAGCAAACCCCTATTTCACATATTAAGATCGAACATGAACTTTCACTGCGCAATCCCACCTCTACCGTGGCCTTGCTCTACAAGCACAAGCATCACATATATTGTAGTTTTGGGCCCAAGGCGTTTCACGGGGACAACTCGCCTCCAGCCTACGCCTTATATGATGTTTTTGTTCATCGGCTCGCCTTCATTGAGCAAATAGGCTACTGGCTTCCTCCAAACAAAACCTCGCGGTTAGGCCCTCGCCATTTGCTGGTAGTTAACGTTTAATAGCAGTACGTTAAATAAACGGTGATTTTCCTACAGAGGACTTTCACCTCATTAGTTCATGCCCATGCTGGACGTACACAAGAATTTCAAGCAGGGCAAAATACAGTTGGCTTTTTGCTCTCTACGTCGACCTATTTTAGCTAACTATATTTTTCCTCTTAAATGGGCGTTAACTACCTTACCTCCGAGCAGCTTTGAAATCTTGACAAAGTTCACCTGCGTGTTAGCCTTTATCTATGAAAAAAATTGAGTTTTATTGCACCGATGTTGGAAAGTGTCCAATAGAAGAGTTTTTAGATTCTTTAAGCGGAAAGCAAGCCCAAAAAATTGCATGGGTACTCCAGCTAATCGAAGATCTAGATGTCATCCCGACAACGTACCTGAAGAAGCTTGTAAATACCGATGATATTTGGGAAGTAAGAATTCAGGTAGGTGGGAATATATTCAGACTGCTTGGGTTCTTTGAGGGTGATAACTTGGTTGTATTGAATCATGGATTTCAAAAAAAGACTCAAAAAACACCATCGAAGGACATTAAGCTAGCTGAAACTCGTAAGAAAGACCATTTACGGAGAAAATTATTATGAATGATCTACAGCAATATTTATCAAAACGTAAGGCCGCAGACTCAGTATTTTCTGAAAATTATGAAGAAGGCTATCAATCTTTTAAGTTTGGGGTTCTATTAAAAGAGGCCCGTAAAGATGCCGGTTATACTCAGTTAGATCTTGCAGATAAATTACATACTCAGAAAAGTGCGATTTCTCGAATAGAAAATCATTCGGAAGATGTAAAGCTCTCTACCCTAGAAAAATTTGCCTCAGCCCTAGGTAAAAAGTTAGAAATCCGTTTGGTATAAACGGCAATCAATAAGTTGCAGCACTTCAGCACCTTCGGGGCTTGGGCGCGTTTCACGCGCCCGTGTGCAAAGCGTTATGCGCCAAATGGAGATTACGGCTCATGTCAGAAAATGAGGTAAGCGTCAAAGATAGATTAGAAGCAATAAACTCTCAGTTTAATGAGTTAATTTCACTTGCTTCAAATGACAAGCCTGATAGATCCATCGTAAAAAATAAATACGGTGTCCTAAAAGTAAAATTAAGAGCTGATCGTGATAAATCGAACTTAGTTAAAACACAGAATTTGGCATCAGAAGATGAACTTCATTTTTACTACCCAGCAGTGAGTGAAGCTGCAAGTGCTTTGTCTGTGGCTATTGGCGGCAACATAAACGACAAATTTTTTGACTCTTTACATGATGCACAAGGTCAAATTGAATGCTATTTAAATCAACTGTGAAACTCATAACAAATAAGGATAGGCGTCGCGCAGCCGACACCTTATCAGGTTGTTGGAACAAGAACATGTTGCAACAACCACTGCGTGGTTTGGACGGTTTTTCCCGCTCGTTCCTCGCTACAAAACCGCCGAAAATGTTGGTGTTATGTGTATGAGTACCAAATGTTATGAAAAGTAGTAAGCAGCGACGGAATGAGATAAAGGAAAAGCGGCTGAAAAGGGCTGAGAAGAATAGAGCTATCAATGTTTTAGAAAATCCATCTGAAATGCCAACAAATTCCATAGTATCGAACTATGCAAAACTTGCTCATAATAATACGTATGATCCTTTGCCTTATTTCTATATCGATAAGCCTTTTGTTTGTTTAGATTGCGGCTCCGATGAACTTTGGGCGGCTAATCAGCAGAAATGGTGGTACGAAATTATCAAAGGGCATATTGATTCAACAGCGATAAGGTGCTTAAGTTGTCGGAAGGCTATTAGGACAACAAAAGAAGAACAGAAGAAGCACATGAAAGAGATGGCAAATAAAAAGCCGCATCCAAATGAAGCATTCTTCCGAAACGAACAGATAACAAAAACCAGCAATCAGACTCTGTAAGTGTGTCACCTTTTGTGCAAAAAAAAGCACAAAAGCCGCCAAGCCTACTACTACTACGCAGTTGTGGTTGGCGTTAGCTGCCCCAATTACACATGTACACAATCTTGCACAACTCTCTTTTTTTAGTTAAACTTGTCTTATTGAATGTACAACTAAAAAGGAGGGTACTATGAGAATCGTATCTTTTACTGAAGCAAGAAATGGGCTGAAATCTGTACTTGACCATGTGGAAAATGACGCTGACTATACAGTAATTACACGTAGAGATTCTGCAGATGCTGTCGTTATGTCTATGGATCATTACAACAGTTTAATGGAAACTGTTCATTTATTAAAATCACCTGCTAACGCAGTCCATTTAAACCGCTCTATTGAGCAATTTAAGTCAGCTCAAGTGATTGAGCGAGAAATATTAAATGATTAGACTGTTAGCGTGGACAGATGACGCATGGGATGATTATGTATATTGGCAAGGGCAAGATAAAAAAACGCTTAGAAGGGTAAATAAATTAATTACCGATACTAAGCGTTCTCCTTTTGAGGGAATAGGAAAACCCGAGCCTCTAAGGGAGAATTTATCAGGTTTTTGGTCTAGGCGCGTAGATGAGTCAAATCGCCTCGTATATGCGGTTAATGATACCCATATTACTGTTATATCTTGCCGCTACCATTATTAAGTATATCCAGCAGCCAACAAATAAAGATAGGCGTCGCGCAGCCGACGCCTTATCAGGTTGTTGGACAAGCCCGGTGGTGGCGTACCTTTATATTGTGGATAATGCATTAATATCTAGAAGGGTTTCAGGCAGTGTGCTTCGTTTGATTTTTATTCAGCCGAGCACTAGCCTTAGCTTTGTTCGCTAATTTAAAGATCCTTGATTTTTAAGTCTATTTTATAGGTTTGCTGGTTCTTCTCCGCTTTGATGAGTGTGCTCAGCCCGAGTTATAGAACATTGACTGATCGTCTGGTAACGATGATTGCCGTATCTTGAGCTTGAAGTACTCCGTATCTCTGATACCTCTAGCACGCTTGCGAATCATACCAATACTAATATTCCCTGCCTCTATTCTAGCGCTTGTGAGCCTGTGTGTTGCATAATTACAGATACCTACTTGGTGTCTTCTCAGCGACTTAGCGAACTTTTTAAGATATAGCATCTTTGATTCATCTGCTATTTGGCACCACTCCTCAAGCCTTGCTTTCATTATTTCAAAGGTCTCTGATTGCCATAAACTCTGTAGTTGTTCCTTCATGATATACAGCGTGTTCAGGTTGGCATTTTCACTGAGAAGAGCTTGCAGTTTTACCGTCTGTTTCTCGCTCAATTTATCTGCATTTTTGAGCACTAAATAATGCGTCCCTTTAATCAGCTCCTTACCCGCTTTGTTGGCTTTTCTGAACTCTATTCTTCGCTGGTTACCAAGCGCTTTGCTGTAGTTCTGCATCACATGAAAACGGTCAAAAACCATGTCTGCATTGGGTAGGCTGTCACGTACTGATTTTTGATAAGATGGCCCCATATCCATTGCTACAGCCTTTATACCTGCCGCCGTCTCTTTTGATAGCGCCTCGAGAAAGCCTGAAAACACATCAGCAGTACGGCCCGTACCTACCCAGATTAAATGTCCTGCAACCATGTCATAAACGACGGTCATATAATCATGACCTTTGGCTCTGGCTACCTCATCAACACCTATGTACTCTAAGCCCTTCAGTTGACTAGGAACGAGCGCTGGAAGCGTCGATTCCAAATGGAATTTATCCATATTTTTAACTGTTTCCCAGCGCACATCCAGGTGACGCGAAACGGCCTGTATGCTCATATGGCGGCACAATCCACTAACAAGCTGGCAGAACCGTTTAGTATAGCGGCTACCTTTATAGACGAAATCACAAGACTCAATACGCCTCTCGTTTTTACTGATCCATACCTGTGCTAATTCAATTTCTAAGATACAAGGGAACCCAAATAACGGGAGATCTTGAACTGAGCGTCTGACATATCGATTGATCGTGCCAGTGACCTTAGTACGCGGATCTATTGCCTTAAAACGTTTATCACGATGGCAACGGATAACAATTTTATTCAGAGCTTTATTGTGCTCAATTTGATTGACGCATTGCCCCTTTAAGGACAAAATATTCATCGGGATACTGGTAGCCATATACCTGTCGTATGTATAGTTGTGAGAAGCCTTACATTTCAACAGATTATGGGGCTATCAGCTATCCTATCTCACTCATCTAACCGTAGAAGAGCCGGTTTGCTCCTTTTTCAAAGATTGATTTCTTTTCATGTACTATGCTCCATTTATCATCGCCGGCGTAAAATTAGTAAAAAAATCATAGCATATTGGCAGTGTGGACATAACACATCTGGTCTTTTGGCTTTTTCTAATTCAGGTACAACGACCAACAGCAGTAATTGAATACGTTTTAGCAATAGCTTTCCTCCACCGTGTAAAAAACCGTAGCAACGCAGCCGTCGAAATCGTTTAGGCAAGACATGCTGCAAAACTAACCAGATGAAGTCGAGTACAGGCAGAGAGCGGATGCGCAATTCACCGGTTTTTTTCTGTATTTAAAGATGATATCTCCTTCTTTTTCACCGATAATATTCTGATCCTGCAGCACACCGCGATATAAATATCGTGATAGATACTTAAGCGCGGGAAGACCGGCAGCTGACTATCCATTTTTTTGGTAGTCTAGGAAGGCTATAAAGCCTGCGCTATTTAAGTAATCATTTACAGCTAGTTGATTGGAGTGGCCGAGCGGTCAGGGCAGGTAAACGCGGTTCAATTGATGACCGTATTCCCCCGATATTAATGCGTTTAGGGATTGATGGTGAGCAGTGGCTTAAGACAATGCAGCCAAAAGGTGTACATCAGTTTAGCCGTGCGATGGGATGCAGTGAACCGTTACGAAAACACGCTAAAAATTTATGTATCAAATGGATTATATGCAATTCCAATTACTGCGAGTTAATTGTGAGTTTTCTAGTGATTAGCTGCTACGATTTTTTGTAGGTGTCTATGAAAGTCTATTACTACTTTTAGGGATACGGGCAGTTTTTATTATCTATTTATAGGGATTTTATAAATAGCCAGTTTGCATTCTAATAGTAGTCACTGATTCAGGTGATAATTAAGCTATATGAAATTTTAAAACAAATAATGAAAATAGGAATATTATGAATCTTATTAATAAATTTTTTATGATGATAGCATTAACCGTAATGTTAGTAGCACCAACTCAGGCATTTGCACAAGGTGGAGACGATCCTATACCCGGTATTGATATAATTGTAAAAAAAGATCCTGGCAGCCAACCTATTAGACCATTTGGTTTAACAGGTGGAGATTTTAAAGAATATAATTCGCTGAAAGCCAGTGAACGTGCAGTTTTTTTATCTAAGATCGTAGCGAGGAAAATGAATAAAATCAGCGAAGGTGCTAACCCAAAAGGTGGCTGGCAGAAACTTTTGCAATCCTCACTTGCTAAGAATTGGTGTGGTCCATGTAAAATGGTAACATTTACAGTTCATACGCAGACTGAAAAAGCAAAATACAAAATTACCTTTAAGCCAAAATTTAATGGCAATAAGCCTGCCATTGTTAAGATGAAAGCTAAAACTGCTGTCAAAAGTACAATCATTAAAAAATAACAACAAGAGACTCAGGGAGGCTCTCGCCTCGCATTAAATGGGTTGTGTCGCAAAATTTAGATATTACCCGAAAGCACTACCCCTTAGACCGCATTATGCAACGAGTTCCAAAAACTGTTGGTAAGCCGATGTAGAGTTACAGTTAAACTGTTTCTTTCGAATCATATGGGTTAATTCAATACCAGAAAGAGTGACGCATGCTGAATGAAATGACTTAAAATTAATCATCGGCTTCGTTATTTTCTTTATAAAGCGATGATCCTGTTCAACAATGTTGTTCAGATATTTAACTTGGAGGGTATCGATAAAACCCCGATGGGGCGCTGTAAAGCGTTACGAAAACACGCTAAAAATTTATGTAGCAAATGGATTAAAGGGATAAATTTCAGCGAAAAGTTATTTCCTACCTGATAAGTATAGAAAACCAATTAATATCAGCTAACCCTGCTAAAGGTGAATTTTATGGTCTGTCACCAGCTGAGACACACCCCGATATTAGAAAATTTGTTGATTAAGATGCAGATTAGTCTAATGAGCTTATTAAATTAATGGCAGGCATGTTTTAAGTTAAAATAGATGTCCTTTATATCTTAGCAAGGCAACCAGCATCAAGAAAAATGCCAATTTACATTCAAGTAGCTTGGACTGCCGGATAATAGCCTCTGTTCGAGTCATAGCTTCAGCTGGAAAGTTTTAAAGATATGTTAGGTTATTATCAGATTCAGCCATTGCGAGTAGCAAAACGATATAGCATAGCGGGCTGGTATTGAGGGGGCTTGTGAATTATACGAGCGAAGAAATAATTGAAGAGCCGGATGCGGTAATTCCGCACGTCCGGATCTGTATGGGGCTGCTCAGGCAACTGGCCGTTCTACCATGACGCTATCCAACGGTGTACTAAGTAAGTATAAAGTGTCGTTACTAAAATCTTGCTCATGAGGCCATTCAACAGAACCAAATGCCACTGATGCTTGTTTAAAGTAATTAAAGTCTTTTAATTCTTGAAAGATCCCTTTTTCAAAATATGGGCTAGCGTCGAAGAGTTTTATCTCTTGGTTTTCGAATGAAAGCTTAAGAATAGAATTATTAATTGCTTCAACAGATACAACGCGAGGATTCATCATCATTACCTATTTCAGTGGATCTATTTTAAAAATTTGCTCGCCGTTACTAGCAAGGAACCAATCGGCCATAAGCTCGTCTTTATGTATTTCTACCCAAGCATCTACTAACTTTAGCTTCGTCCTAGGAAGTTTACCTTCGAGAACTATCCCTGAAGGTATTTCAACAATAGCGGAGTCATCTTGATAGTGAACATGAATATGCGGCATGTTATGTTGCTGATTATCAAAATAGTACATACGGATAATAATGCCGTAAAACATTGAAATAGTAGGCATGGATGTCTCAAAGTAAAAAATTATGATGAATTATACGATAGCTAACAAAAACCAGCAATCAGACTTACTCCCCGCTTGTGTTTGTGCGCTAAAATATTCGCACAGACATAAGCTCCATTACAGCTGCAGTTGCTTGCGGCGTTAATTGGCTCGGCCTTGCTAGTTGGTCAAGGCTATCAATAACCGGAAAATATCCGTCACTGGCAAGGCAACCAGCATCAAGAAAAATGCTAATTTACATTCAAGTAGCTTGGACTGCCGGTTAATAGCCTCAGTTTGTGTCATATTTATGACTTCGTACTCATACATTGTACAAATGGCTTAACCAGCTCAGTCAAAGGCATAGCTTCAGCTGGCAAGGTTTTAAAGATATATTAGGTTATTATCAGATTCAGCCATAGCGAGTAGCAAAATGATATAGCATAGTGGGCTGGTATTGACGGGCTTGTGAGTTACGCAAGCGATGAAATAATTGAAGAGCCGGATGCGGTAGTTCCTCACGTCCGGGTCTGTATGGAGGCGGCACAGGCAACTGGCTGTTCTATCATGACTGCCTCTTTGGAGTAATCACTTGGTTAAAGGTTATCGCATTAGTTCAAATATAAATGATATGGATATTATTTCAATACATTCATATTTAACGACTACATATTGGGCTGCTGGTGTTCCAGTAGAGACGATTAAGCGTGCAGTTGAAAACTCACTTTGTTTCGGAGTTTTTTGTGGCGAGCAACAAGTCGGTTTTGCCCGACTAATTACTGATACAGCAACATTTGCATATTTAGCAGATGTGTATATTTTAGACTCTCACAGAGGTAAGGGCTTGAGTAAATGGATGATGCAAGAGATTCTCAACCATCCGCAGTTACAGGGGCTACGGAGAATAGTCCTTGCTACAAAAGATGCTCACAGTCTGTATGAGAAGTTCGGCTTTAAAGAGCTTTCTAACCCGCAGAAATTTATGGAGCTTTGGACTCCAGATGTCTACAACAAGGCATAATCGGGTAGCCGAGGGTATCTACCCTCAGCCCCTGCATGCGGGTCCGCACACGTAAGCATGGATGCTGAAGGTAGAGCGACGCAGGAAGCCAAAGCCGAGGGCGTTTCACTTAGAATAGAGAAGCTTATCCATCCATCGCGTAACTCATATAGAACTTAGTGTTTTAGAGCTACGCCACGGGCTTTTGCTAGTGAACCACAGGCAGCTTGCTTGTACTTTAACGCCCAATCTCATCAATATTCTTACCTCTGTGCATGGTTTGCACCACTGACGCACCTCCCCATAAAAGTAAATGCTATACGCACTCTAGGTCTAATCCAATGATCTAGATCGGTGTAAAGCTGATAGCAATTAGCGATGCCAAAGTAGTTGATCCAGCCACGTATAAGAAGCTCCGTTTCTGTTACTATTTACAGGTTGTATATAAATTGGAAAACTCAAATTATTTGTTATGGGTTACCTAAAAAAATGTAGTGCTGCTAGTTCATTGATTCGGCGGTC
The DNA here is from genome assembly GCA_029027825.1 of Oceanospirillales bacterium. Classification (GTDB taxonomy): domain Bacteria; phylum Pseudomonadota; class Gammaproteobacteria; order Pseudomonadales; family Balneatricaceae; genus Rs1. The sequence continues at coordinate 4,170,092 of CP093399.1, forward strand.
GCTAAAATCAACAGTTCCAGCGGTTGCTGGCCGGCGTTTCATACTAAGGATACGATGAAATACATAACATGCATTTTCTTATTATTACTATCATGCTCTGCTATAGCGGATTCTAAAGATCCCATTGCAGATAAAGTTCTAGTCGATAAATCAGAGAGGAAAATGTGGCTGATAAAAAATAACAAAAAATATAAAGAGTATAAAATTGCTTTAGGAGACTCACCGAAAGGTCATAAAGAGCAGCAGGGAGACGAAAAAACTCCCGAGGGTAACTATATATTAAATTATAGAAATCCAAAAAGTAGCTACCATTTATCATTGCATATCACATATCCAAATGCTCAAGATAAAGCTAAGGCAAAGAAAAGGGGTGTGGACCCTGGCGGTGATATTTTTATTCACGGGGCACCAAATGGTTACAGCCTATTATCAGCAGCGCTACAAAATATCGATTGGACAGATGGCTGTATTGCAGTAACAAGTAAAGAAATAGAAGAGATATGGAAATTAGTGAAAAATGGAACACCAATTGAAATACTCCCCTAGCATAGTGGTTGGCGCCTGCCTCCAATATGAATATCGATCAATTAATAAGCTCTATAGCAGAGCTTGTTAAGCTTTTTTGGCCAGCTGTTATTTGTCTAAATAGCTGACTCCCTGGGATCAGGGTCTTAAAGTGGGCTTAAATTCTAATGCATTGATTTATCAGTATAATAATATTATTTTTAATCAATCAGTTAATAAATTAATCGCTGGTTCAATAAATGACTTTTGACCGCTATTTTCCCCGCCTCCAAATCTACATACTGATACATTCAAGATACATTAAAGATACAAAATGGAGATATTGTCCATTTATAATTTAGTGCACCATAGCTGGTATCAAACCAATCACGAGACAACTCATGAAACCAACGTTTTTATTCCCCGTTTTAGCACTAGCGCCCTTAATAATCCCTTTGCATCTAGCAGCTGGTGAATTTACCCTAGGTGCAGGGGCTTACACGTCAAAGTCTGCTTATATTGGCTTTAAAGATAACTCAGGCCCAATGCCTATTATAGAATATCAAGCAGCAGGTTGGAGTGCAGGGACATCAGGGATTAGTGTCGATTTATACGGAACCGAAGAATCTCCGCTATCTATTGCCGCTATATTAGCCACAGGCGGAGAAAGCTTTGATGAAGGCGACTCTAGGCATTTTAAGGGCATGAAAAAACGTAAATCTAGTGTTGATCTAGGCCTTGCCTTAGAGTACGACTCAGGGCCCGGTACAATCAGTGCTTCGATCTTAGCAGACGTATCTTCAACCCATAAAGGTTATGTTTTGGACTTGAGCTATACACAGGCTATTCCGGTTCTCGGAGGATTATTTCAACCTTCTGTCGGTGTGGAATTCTTAAGTGCTAACTATACAGATTATTACTATGGTGTTAGGGCCAGTGAATCCACTAGCACGCGTAAACACTATAAAGCTGGGAATAGTGTAAATCCGTATATTGGCTATAACTATGCTTATCCAGTCAACAAAAATATTCGTGTGATACACGGCACAACACTTGTTTATTTAGGTAAAGATATAAAAGATTCCTCACTGGTAAATAGAAGCAACACTTGGTCAACATTCTTAGGCATCGGTTATACTTTCTAATTTGGAGTGCTCTTTTAAAGCCCCTACAAACAGCGACAAAACAGCCTTACTCTAAACTCTAGATACTTTTTTCTGGGCATTACCTACCAGCAATAAGTACCAACTCGGGGTAAGGTTGTGATGAGCATGCACTATAGCTTACTTATAATCTCTACTTATCAAGCAGCTAAAGAGAATTACTAAGATGAGAGCTATATTGGCTTCAACACGCCCTTATCCAAGATTTACCCCGTTATTCCTCATAGGGGCCTCTGAACAAGTCCGTGCTCCGCGTTAACGGCTCTCGCCATAACTAGTAAGCCTGTAGTGGTCGCCTTAATCACAAACTTTATGTGCGTCAGGGGTGAGTGTCTTGTGCAGAGGTTTCTTAGCCAAGCCAACCACTAGTTCGGTTGTCTAGCTCACTCTTGCAACTTTTTAGTTGAGCTGTATAGCTGCTCGCTCTGCGTTTAACCTTTTTAGCAACTCTCAGTAGCCACGGCTTTTTATTATAGCTTTTACGCTTATAACCGCCACGCCCTTCATGGTAAGCCAAGTATTGACCGTAGGCGTCCCATTTAGACACTCCGGTCATTCTCTGAGTACCCGTGGTGTACCAGCCAATGAAATCAATCGCATCGTCAAAGTCGTCTCGGTCTGCCCATGTATTACCGGTCGATTTTTTATATTCTCCCCATACTCCATTTAATGCTTGAGAGTAGCCGTAAGCACTAGAGATTCTGCCGGCCGGAATCACCCATAAAAAGTACTTGTAGCCAGGGCGCGCATCATCTTTAAAGTTAGACTCTTGTTGCATAATGGCCATCATCACCGGTATTGGTGTTCCCCATTGCTTAGTAGCCGCTTGCGCATCTTTATACCAATCTGTATTTCCTCGGAAAATGCTGCACAAATTACTGGTGCTTGCAGGTCGATACGTTGCGCAACCAGAGACCATGGCCGCTAGCAATATCAACAGCCCAATTTGTTTGATTCTCCGAAAAAATGTCGTCTTCTGTGCCATCTGTTTTCTCCTAACCAGCAACAATCAATATTTAGTAAGCTCAAACATACTATATAAATGTTTGATATTACAATCTAAAAATATTTTTAGTTACTGACATAACGCTGTCAGTAGCTCGCCTTTATAGTATTACCTATGGAACCTCAGAATAAGTCACACACCCTGGCGTCTCGGGATGATGTGGGATTTGTTAAGAGGTTCTCTATACAACAGCAACCAACGGAGAATACTCATATGAACAACACCCTTGAAATGGTCACTTTTAAACTGGCAGCAAACACTAGCGCCGAGCAACTTTTGGATACCTCGGCTGCTATGGAGAGTTTTCTGCAGCGTCAGGAGGGCTTTTTATATCGATCTTTGAGTCATGATGACAATGGCCTTTGGTACGATATTATTTATTGGAAAGACCAAAGTTCCGCCAAAGCGGGTGGAGCGGCTTTTATGAAATCTGAGGTTTGCGCAACGATGATGCCGCTACTGGATCAACCTTCTTGTAAAGTCATCCACATGGATGCATTATCTGAGGTGCTAGCCACTGCACTAGCCGCTTAATTTACAGCGTGGCTAGTATTTAACCAACCGCTAACCCTTTAAGGAAAGTAATGAGAAAGGCAGAACGATTATTTCAATTGCTGACCTTATTGCGCGGGCGGCGCACGGTGATCACCGCTCGTTCGCTCGCTGAGCATTTGCAGGTATCGGAGCGTACTATTTATCGCGACATGCAATCCCTCAGCTTATCCGGCGTACCCATTGAAGGGGAGACAGGGGTTGGTTATCGGCTCAAAGCTGGTTTTACGATTCCACCGATTATGTTTAGCCCTCAAGAACTTGAGGCTATTCTTTTAGGTGCTCGCATGGTGCAGCGCTGGGGAGACCAAGAATTAGGTAAAGCGGCCGATAGTGCGCTGACTAAAATACGGGCAATTCTGCCTGACAAACTGCACTTTGAACATGCCATTAAGCCGGAGTGGCTGCTAGTACCTGATTATTCAAGTGGTGAAAATGCGCGTCACGGCGAGCAAATAAGAGCCGCGATCAAGTCGCTGAGAGTGCTCTCCATTAATTATCGCACTGAGGATCAGCAATCATCTGACCGAGAAATTTGGCCACTAGGTTTAGTCTTTTGGGGCAATGTCTGGACGCTAATTAGCTGGTGCGAGTTGCGACATGCCTATCGATCTTTCAGGTTAGATCGGATTATAAAGTTAGCTCCTCTCGAGCGACACTACCTCCTCTCAGATAGTATCAATCTGCAGCACTATATTGCGCAAGCAGTCTAAGCACTAACAGCCAAAGTTCCTGCCCTGAAGCTGACTTATACGCAACCTTTTGCAATAGAATAGTGCTTGATTCTCTATTCATGATTGCGCTAGCTTACTGCATTACAGCGGGATGATCTTTTCAATCATCCGCTGAGTGTGACAGGTAAACTTTTGTAAAGTTAATAGCGATATTCAGTAAAGTGCGCATAATAGATTGGGTAGCGCCTATAATTTCAGTCATCTGCTACGTTAAGCTTAGGGATCCTCATCCATGCCGGTAAGTCACTTTAAATCATGCAGCTTTGCGATTGCTTTAATCGCGCTATCTACCAGCACCAGTTGGGCGCTTAGTGATAAAGAGAGTAAACATTTACTGTTGAGAGCAGGCTTTGGTGCGCAGCCTGAATTAATGGAAAAACTAGCAACAACCGACAGAGCACGGGCCGTCAACTTTTTATTGGATCAACCTAGCAGCTTTCAAGCACCGGCAAGCTGTGTCTTACAGGCTTTACCTAACCGCAAGATGCGCAAGGCTTGGTCAAATAAAGAGCGTATAGCGGCAAGAAAAGCGATGCGGGTTTGCGGTGCTGAATTTAAAACGTGGTATTTACAGCAGCTGATTGCCGACCCTGCCGTTTTAGTGAATAAAATGGCGCTGTTTTGGCACAATCATTTCACTAGCTCGATCAAGAAAGTAAAAGCGGTGCCGTTAATTTACGCGCAACACACCAAGATTCAAACACTCGCTGTTGGTAACTTTGCTGAATTACTCAAGGCGATGGTTAACGACCCTGCCATGCTCATTTATTTAGACAATATTAATAACAGCAAAGCTAAACCCAACGAAAATTTGGCGAGAGAGCTGTTAGAGCTATTTACCTTGGGAGAGGGGAATTACACGGAACAGGATGTTTTAAGTGCAGCTAGAGCGCTGACCGGACTGAGTGTTGAGCGCAACAAATACCAGCGGATTTTTCGTCACAACCGCCATGATAACAGTCAAAAAGTAATTTTTGAGCAGCAGCTAATCAATGACAGTGACGATCTTATCCAGGCCATCTTAAATAACCCAGATACTGCTATCCACATCACCCGCAGTATCTGGATGCATTTTATCAGCAGTGTAAATGAGCGACAAATCGAGCGTTTAGCTGACGATTTTTCCCGCGATTGGGACATAAAAAAACTACTCAAAAGCATCTTACTTAGCCCTGACTTTTGGCAAGATGGCGGACAGATGTTTAAATCGCCCATTGAACTAGTTGTCGGCAGCGCCAAACTTTTTCAGCTTGAAGGTTTAGCCAGTAAGCGAACGGTTAAAAGGCTCAGTAAGATGGGACAAAATTTATTTGATCCGCCAAACGTAAAGGGCTGGCCGAGGGGCGAAAATTGGATAGATGAAAACAAACTTATCCTGCGCTCACAATTCACCGACCAGTTAGCTCGTGCTGTCGCTAGTAATATGGCAGAGATGACGGCAATTTATTGCAGTGCTGAGCAAATGGTAAATTTAACCGCCGTCGCTGCGCTAAGCTTAAGTACCAGTACAGAGGGCATGCTGCGTCAGTGTCCTCAACAACTTACCGATTTGATCACAGACCCCAGTTGGCAATTAAAATAGAGGCTTCTAATGCATCGCAGAAATTTTTTAAACTTGGCCGCTTTAGGTGGTTTCTCAGCCGCTATGCCCCATTTAGCTTTTGCCGCTGCCAAGCAAGTGCCGGTGCTGATTTTAATTGAGCTCAATGGCGGTAATGACAGCCATAATACGGTGATAGATTTACAGCAACTGACAGAGTATCAAAAATTACGTCCGCAGCTTGCGCTAAACAAGGATCAAAGATTTAATTTGGACAATAAATTCGCCCTGCACAATGCACTGCAAGGATTCCAAGTTCCATGGAACCGCCAAGAGTTGGCAATAGTGCATGGTCTAGGTTATCCACAAGCTAATAAATCTCATTTCAGATCAATTGAAATTTGGGATATGGCCACCGCTGCGGACCAATACTCAGACACCGGCTGGCTGGCAAATGTACTGCCTAGCTTATCTAACAGCGATATAACCGCCCTGACATTTGGTCGCAACGCAGCACCCCTTTCTGGCGGCCGAGCTCAGCATATTCAACTGGATAATTTAGCTGGTTTTTTTGAGCGCTCGAAAAAACTTAAAAATCACCAGCGACCGACCTCTAACAGCGCATTACGCCATTTATTAACGCTCAATAACAACGTGGCAGCGAGCAAGGCTCAGTTGATGAAAGGTTTATCCAGACAGGTACCACTTGCGACTCCTTTTCCTAAAACTAAATTTGCGCGACAAATGGCGGATGTTGCCAAAGTAATTCGCATGGACTTAAACATACCTGCTTTTAAAGTAGCTATCGGTAGCTTTGATACCCACCGAGCGCAGAAAAATAAGCATCGACAATTACTCAAGCAGCTCGCCGATGGGATGTTGGCATTACGCAGCGAGCTGATGCAATCAGGGCACTGGCCTAACGTATTGATGATGACCTACTCTGAATTTGGCAGACGTGCGGCGCAAAATGGTTCAGGTGGTAGTGATCATGGTACTGCCGCAAGCCATTTTTTAATGGGCGGTAGAGTAAAAGGCGGTCATTTTGGCAGCTATCCCTCACTCTCAGAACTAGTTGATAGAGATGTGCTCTACCAGTTAGATTTTAGGTCTGTATATCAAAGTGTGATCCGACAGTGGTGGCAGCAGCCGGAATATACAATTGCCGCCGGCCTTGAGCAATTAGATCTTATCCACAGCATATAGCGCCATTAAGGTTATTGATAAGATCTAGACTATGATAACTGGGCTCGGTAATACGGCGTTAAAAATCGGCTCAATATGCTCATTTACACCAGTAAATCCCGCTATTTCGCCGGCTTTTGCCTTGTATTACCTTCGCTCGCAACGTTATGCAGATGTCTCAAGATAGTAGCTTTTAACGGTCCGGCTCATATCTCACTCAACTGTCGGTGACTCCAGCAGTTGTAAACTGTCTCTAACTTACAGTGCAGCACAGATTTGTGTTTATATCGCTTTTTTGATTTAATTCAGCGCATACTAAGCGATTGTATAAGTGCTTAATATATAGCGGAAATTTATATTTTTGCTAATCATCAGCTACCCCCTAGAGAGGTCAACGACAGTGATTGATATAACGGAAGAGCTAGCGGCATTTGAGTGCATAGAACTACCTGCTAATGCCAGTGTGTTCCAGCAGGGTCAGGCCTGTGAAAATTACATGCTGGTTATGGGAGGAAGTGTGAAAGTTTTTTCTCGTACAGCGACTGGTAGAGAGTGCGTTTTATATCGTATTACCTCGGGTGAAATTTGTATTTTAACTACTGCCTGCGTGCTTGGAGGTAATCATTACCCAGCAGAAGCTGTTACTGAGTCAACCGTTCAGGCCAAACTAATTCCTATCGCCAATTTTAATCAGTTAATAGATAGCTCTATTTCATTCAGGAAATTTGTATTTAACAATTTTAGCCAGCGACTCAGTGACCTAATGCTAAAATTTGAGCAGATTAATACCGAGAGTACCTACTACAGGTTGCAGCAATTTTTATTACAGCAAGATGACCATATTCCACTTACCCACGAGCAGCTTGCTCAAGAAATTGGCTCGGCACGCGAAGTAGTCAGTCGCCACTTAAAGCAATTAGAAAAATTAAACATCATTACCTTGCGCCGAGGACTGATTCTGCTCATTGATCGAGATAAATTGAGCAGGCAAAAAGTTATTGTAAAATAAAACTCAACTGTGTGACTTAGTCACTGAGCTACACTACAAAACTTATTATAATTTACTTTTATAGACCTCAGCATAACTTACCCAGAGGGTATGATAACTGCGCTCGGTAATACGGCGTTAAAAATCGGCTCAATATGCTCATTTACACCTGTAGACTCCGCTATCTCGCCAGTTTTTTCCTTGTCTTATTTTCGCTCGCAACGTTATGCAGAGGTCTATTTTATTTACATTGAATACAAGGATATGGACATGAAGGTGAATCAAGCTTTATTCGATCGTCTACTGCGAGTTGTACTAGGTGTGGGGTTATTAAGTATCGTGTGGTGGGGGCCACAAACCGCCCTTGGTTACATAGGAATAGTTCCTCTGGTGACTGGTTTGTTTGGATTTTGTCCGCTATACAAGCTCGTTGGTCTCAGTACTTGCCCGATAAAACGCTGAGTGAATCTCAAACAGTAGTGCTGTCTCAGCATTTTATTTCTGCATAAGTCACGTATCTTCGCTGTACGCTAGGGGCGTGTGTGACTTGTTCAGAGGCTCCCCATATAAATAGAAATACTAGATGTGCGTGCATTCCCCCTTTTTTAAAGAGAGAGACCGCGGCATAACTTACCCAGCGGGTATGATCACTGCGCACGGTAATACGGTGTTAAAAGCCGGCTAAAAATTCCCATTTATAACTATAATTTCCATTAAAGAGGGACATGCTAATTTCGCGATTTCGCCTAAAGCCCTTCGAGCCAGATAAAGGCGTGTCTACGCTTTGCTTGGACTCCCCGCCTTGTTTTCGTTAGCTACCTTTTTCGAAAGCCTCTTCAATCAGGGCAGCAGCTGACTAGTGCCAAATTTTATTTTTCAGACAAAAGCTTCGTACCAGTTCCTGGCTAAAGGCACTGTGCTTGCCCAGCCCCTGTAACCAGCTCAGTCCATGTTTATGAATTGACTGATCAGGCTGTTAATTGATCTAAATCAAGCTAATCAGTATTTACTGAATATAAACTGGTAATTATTTGATGTTAATGCATTAAAAAATTCAGTTAATTCAAAAAGTTAATCCCCCGTTCATGGTGATAATGTAAATTGATTGCATTTAAGGGCTAATTGCTTTTTTACGATAGTGATCTATCCTTTTATTATATTTGAGATGCTCGCTCTAAGTACCACTGTCCACCAGCTTTCATCCTGAACAGCAGCAACCCGACAGAGATTCACAGCTACCAGCAGCTATATGGTTAGTGTTTTGTCGGTACTTTTCTGTTTAGAACAGCGTCCTCCATCATCTTTGCAATTGTTTCAAGGAATAACATGAAGACCTTAACGATTAAAACCAAGCTACTGTTAACTACTATCCTTACTATACTATTGTTTTTTAGCTTTTCCTTAATTTCTCACTACATCAAAACCAATTCTATAGACTTGTCTAATACTCTGATTTTAATGAAAAACTCTGAAATAAACATGTTGATGTTAAGACGTCATGAAAAAGATTTTATGGCACGCCAACACGCCAAGTATGCGACTAAATTCACCGATGAGTACGAGCTATTAATCAAAAACCTAGCGAATATTAATGACCATTTACTTAAACACAACATTAGCGCTGACAAATTACCTGAATTACATGATTTGTTAGAAAATTATCAAAGAAATTTTTTAACTTTTGTGCAGCAGAGTAAAAAAATTGGCTTTGATCAAGACAGTGGTTTAAAAGCACAGCTTAGATCTTCGATACAGAGTGTTGAGAAACAAATTAATATGCTGAGGATAGATAAGTTACGTGCGGACATTTTGCAATTAAGACGTAATGAAAAAGACTTCTTTTTACGTCAAGATTTGAAATATAGTCAACGTCACAAAGAGAATGTAGCGGTGCTAATACAATCAATTTCCAATAGCGAAGTTGGTTATATACGACAGAAAGATTTAAATTTACTGGTTAGTCGTTATGCCGAAATATTTTCAGAAATTGTCCAAGCTTCAATAGAAAAAGGTCTGACCCCAGAGCAGGGACTGCTCGGCGAAATTCGCAACTCAGTACACGCCACTGAATCTGTATTTCATGTGGTGCAAAAGAATATTCAACTATCCATTGATGAGCTCAATCAGAATGCATCGCTATTTTCACAGCTAGCAACTTTACTTATAGCAATCGTACTGACCTTATTACTGATGTTGGTCTCTAGATCGATCACTCAGCGCTTGAAAAATATTAACCATCACTTAGCAAAAATAGCCAGCGGTAAAGGCGATTTAACGGTGCAATTAAGTAGTAGTGGCAATGATGAAATAAGTGAATTGGCAACCTCTTTTAACGCCTTTGTTGTTAAGTTGAACACTATGTTTGGAGAAATTTCCACAATATCTCAAAACTTGAATCAATCATCTGTTGCCAACTCTAAAACTAGTCAAAAGAGCAGTAGTAACGCAAATGTTCAGCTTGAAATTACTCAAGAAGTACAGCTCGCAATGTCGCAAATGGTTGCCGCTAACAATGGTATCGCAGAAAATATTATCCAGGCAGCTCAAGCTGCAGAGCAGGCTAAAGTTAATGCAACTGAGGGGAAGAAGACTTCTATTAGCTCTCAAGAGTCAGTAGAAAGGCTCGGTTTGACCATTGAAAAAGCTGTGATGTCCATTGAGGATTTAGAGGAGAGTTCGGACAATATTGAATCGGTATTAAACAATATTAGTGCAATAGCCGAACAGACCAATCTACTTGCCCTCAATGCAGCTATCGAAGCTGCTAGAGCGGGTGAATCGGGCCGAGGCTTTGCGGTAGTTGCAGATGAAGTGCGAACTTTAGCGCAACGCACCCAAGACTCCGCAGCTGAGATACAACAGCTTATCCCGTTGTTACTAAATGGTATAGAGGTTTCATCAACTGCTATGAAGGCATCGCGAGTTGACGTACAACAAGGGCTAGAGCATGCTACATTGCTCTTTGCTTCTCTAGAAAAAATCACCAGTAGTGCTGAGCTTATTTTCCAAATGAACAGTCAAATAGCCGCATCCTCAGAAGAACAATCTGTAGTTTCCGAACACATCAGCTCCAATATAAATACTATTTCAGAAAAAGCTCGAGAGACAGCAGATAGCACTCAGACTTTATCCTTAGCGAGTGCTGATGTGCAGGTAATGTCCAAAGATTTACAAAATATTATCGCCGGCTATACCGTGTAAATTTAGTCCTAGAATTAGCAGAAGGTAGCTTTCGCTTAGTTGAACTATAATCACAGAGCTTAGCTCTGTGATTTGTTTAGGATTATTCAATTCCTTTGTAAAGCCAATACCTTACGCTTTGAATCGATGGATTTAGGACTTAGTAAGTACTTTATAAGCTTGAAATTAAATAAAAATAAAATAAAATTTCGGCTGGTGGCTCTTGCTTTAATTGAGGTCACTATCAGTCGCTAGATTAGTGTTTGGTCGGACAGAGTCCTCGTGAGCCGTTACCGGTTCAGTAGTGTTGGGAAAACGCTGAATAAGCACAAACTGACCTAGCGCCGAGACAACATGTGGGACTTGTTCAGAGATTCTCTCTCAAACAGATCGTGTTCAGCTACAGTAAACCATTGTATGTGAGAATGAGCGAATTAATTAGTGGCTGCTTCTCTAAGTATTTGAACTTGCTCGTTTAATTGCGGCTTCTCAAATCTAAAACATACTGATACTGTAAATACCTATGCTGAAAGATGTATTGCTTAATGCTTTTGCAAATATCCCTTATTTTATAGTATCTACGTATAAGAGTTTATTTTCAGGTTTAGCTGCTTGCTATAAGTTCCTGACCATAGCATTCATAATACTACTCACCCTATTTTCTCTAAGCTATTCTTCTCTAGGCCATTCTTCTATAACCAATGCCAAGCATAGCGAAGACTTAAGCCTTACCGTTGAAGAACAACATTGGCTAGAAAAGCATAGTGAAATAACGCTGGCTTACGATGGTCATTACCCCCCTTATAGTTTCCTGATTAGCCATGTGTCTCCGCCACAGCGCAGCAAAAGATGTTTTTAATCTCTTCTCTGTGTCCTCAGTGGTAAAACCAATCCTTTAAAAATTTTTTCACCACAGAGGACACAGAGGCGCTGCGCTGCACAGAGGGGAAACAAAAGACTAGCTGATTAGTGCTGTGTCTTCACAGACTAACCTAAAGTAAAAAAAAATTACAAATAAATGACCTGGCTATAATCTAAACCATTATTAAATGCTAAAAATATATTATAACTTCGCTTAACTTGTTGGAATTAATCACTTTGTTAAACAGCTGTCAAGTCAAGCGGAGTATGATGGTCAATCAGGTATAGTTTTATCAATAACAAACAGGAGATAGAAGGGTTTTCTGTCGATTTATTTAAAGTGTTGGTGGATAAAACAGGAATTACTTTTAACGTACATCCTCAAAAGGAATATTTCCCATATCATCAGTACGCCTGTTAATCGTTGCTTTAAAGTTTTTCTGTTAAGTGCTATTAAGTACTTTGCTCGATTGTAATAAAGACTTACCACTGGTGGTAGGCGTGGTTTTTATAGAGGGGTAAATATTGATCGTGTTTAAAATTTGGTTTAGTGTCATACGTCCCAAAACACTCAGCGCTTCCGTGGCTCCCATACTGCTAAGTCAAGTATTAGCCTATCACTTTGCCGGGCAATTCTCCTGGGGATTAGCGGTGATTATTTTTGCTTGCGGTTTGTTTTTACAGATCAGCGCCAATCTTGCCAATGATTATTTTGATGATAAATCGGGTGTTGATACCGCATTACGTCTCGGGCCACTACGTGCCTTGCAAACAGGTTTACTTACCCGCCAGCAACTACAGCAAGGCATGCGGGTGTCTCTATTGGTGGCTTGTATACTAGGTTCATATCTTATATACCGAGGCGGGCTATTATACTTGTTGCTTGGCTTATTATCGATTGCTGGAGTACTTGGCTATAGCGCAGGTCCAAAACCGCTCGCATCTCATGCTTTAGGTGAAGTGTCAGTATTTTTTTTCTTTGGCCCTATTGCTGTATTAGGGGCTCTATATTTACAGTTTCCCAAGCCAGCCAACTTGGCTGACTTGCTACCATTTTTAGGCTATGCGGTGCAAATGGGATTGCTCGGTGCCGCTATTATGCTCGTTAATAATATTCGCGATATTAAAACAGATACTCAGGCAAACAAAATCACTTTAGCTGTCTGCTTATCTACACACTGGAGCCGGGTGCTTTATGCAGTGCTGCTAGTCTCTGTCGCTATCACTGCATATTTTAATGGACAGGAAATTTGGCTAGTTATTTTTGGATTAATTGCAGGATTAACTTTAGCTATACTGATTTTTAAGCGTCAAGCGCAACATTTGAACCGGCAATTAGCACAGACCGCAGCGTTGATGTTGTTGTGGAGCTTGGTCAATATTGCTGAGGTAATACTGCTTTAATGTACCTTTACCGCTCAAATGACAGCCTGATGTGGCATACGAACTAGGTTAACTTTAATTGCGTAATTGCTTGCTAACTACTTTTGCTAAGCTGACATAGATAATAAGCCAAACTATTGTGCGAAATGATATAGCCGCTAAGCTTTGACTGGCGATATCGTTACCTGTCAAATATAAATAACTTATTATAATCAACATCCCAAAATTAAGTAGAAAAACAATACCGGTCATAGTTTTACCACGCATTGAATTTTTCCAGATTACTATTCCAGTTAATATATAAGCAAAACCCATTGCTGAATTAAAAATGACTAACGGTAAAAACACTAGATAACCAGGATTTGCACCAGAGAGTACTGAACCACCAGAGATTACGGTGACAATACCAAATAAAATACCAATAAATGCAAGAATGATAATCGTTTTATTCATTGATCCTAACTCCATATGTCGTATATTGTATATTACGAATATACTGCATGTTTTAGGTGCTCTTGTCTAATTTTCAGTACCGGTAAATATTTTTAATATATGCCGGTATTTGTGATTTCAGAGTGAATCAACAGCCCGTATGGAAGTCACTGATTTCGGAGATAGGCCGTAAGTTGGAACGTTTCAGTCCTTATCATCATAACTTTCCGTAATAGCCCTCTTTAAGAGCATCGTATAAATTAGCCACGTTGTGAATTTCACCGTCGTATTCAACATTATGATTACCTCTAAGCTCAACTACAGACCCATCCTCTAAGGTGAATTGATAGCGCGTATCGGCTAAATTCTTTTCCGTGACTAAAACACCTTGAAAATTTTCTGGATTAAAGCGAAAGGTAGTGCAGCCTTTCAACCCCTGCTGATGCGCATATTGATAAATATCCTTAAATTTTTCAAAGGGGTAATCGGTTGCAACATTGATGGTTTTAGAAATAGATGCGTCTATCCACCTTTGTGCTGCGGCTTGTATATCCACATGTTGTTTGGGCTGTACATCATCTGCCGATATGAAATATTCTGGCAGCTGTGCATTAATGTCCGTACTACCGGGCATTGCCTGGCTATTTATCCAAGCGCGATAAGCGAGCAGTTCATAAGAAAACACATCGACTTTTCTCTTGGTCTTTTTGCCTTCCCAGGTAATATTGCGGGCATAGTGGTGGGCGAAGCTCGGCTCAATACCATTACTGACATTGTTGCCTAGTGACAGTGCGATCGTGCCGGTTGGGGCTATGGAACTATGATGGGTGAAACGACAACCGTACTCAGCCAAATCGGCGACTAGTTGCGGGTCTTCTGCCGCTATTTTTTGCATATATCGACTGTATGTAGCGTGCAATACTCGGCCTTTGATTTTATCTCCCAGCCGATAGCCAGCATCTAGTATTGCAGGGCGTTGACGAATCATTTTTGCACTGAGTATGAATTCTTCTTCCATGATGGGTGCGCTACCTTTTTCTTTTGCTAAAGCCAGTCCGGTACGCCAGCCCGTCAGGGCTAATTCTTTACTAACTCGCTCTGTAAAAGAAACAGAATCTTGATCTCCATAGTGCATCCGCAGCATAGTAATCGCTGATCCAAGCCCTAGATACCCCATGCCATGGCGACGCTTTCGCAACATTTCTGCTCGTTGTTTTGCTAATGGCAAACCATTAATTTCAATTACGTTATCTAGCATACGGGTGAAAATACTGACAGTTTCTTTAAAGCTGTCCCAGTTAAAACATGCTTTGTCAGTAAAGGGATGGAGTACAAATTTAGTGAGATTAATCGAGCCTAATAAACAAGCTCCACTAGGGGGTAAAGGCTGCTCACCACAAGAATTGGTAGCGCGAATGTTTTCACAAAACCAATTGTTATTCAGTGAATTGACTTCATCAATTAAAATAAATCCTGGTTCTGCAAAATCGTAGGTAGATGTCATAATCAGATCGCACAATTTTTTTGCCTTGATAACCTGGCTTATTTTACAGGCGACTAATCCTCGGTCATTAGTGACATAGCCCTCAACAATGGGCCAATCTCGCCAAATAATAAGGCGGCTATCGTTAAGATCAATCGCCTCATTAGTCTGCTGTGCTGTGCTGAGCGGAAAAGCCAGCGGCCAGTCAGCGTCATTTTGTACCGCTTGCATAAACTCATTGGTAATTAATAGCGACAAGTTAAATTGTCTAAGCTTCGCGTCTTCACGTTTAGCGGTAATAAAATCTAATACGTCGGGGTGTCCGATATCAAATGTGGCCATCTGCGCCCCGCGTCGTCGTCCCGTCGAAAAGACTGCAAAACACATCTTATCAAAGATATCCATAAAGGCTAAAGGCCCGGAAGTGCTTACCCCTGAACCGGCCACATAGGCGCCTTTGGGTCTGAGAGTAGAGAATTCATAGCCGATACCGCAGCCCGCTTTTAAGGTGAGGCCCGCCTGGTGGTTTTTGCTTAAAATATCATCCATCGAGTCATGCAAAGTAGCAGATACCGTACAATTAATCGTCGAAGTGGCCGGTTTATAATGTTGTGCACCGGCATTTGATATCACTCTACCAGCAGGTGTCGCGCCTTGGTGCAGCGCCCAGAGAAACTTTTTATACCAGTGAGCTCGCTGTTCCTCATCTATCTCCACTTCTGCGAGGGCATAGGCGATACGAGCTAGGCTCGCTTCTACGCTACTATCAATACGCACACCTTGGCTATCTTTCAAACAATACTTAATATCCCAGATATCAAGAGATGCTACTTGTAGCGGTATCTCACGCGTGAGCTCTTCCTCTAAAGAAAAATTTGGCACCGCTGTCATGATAGGACCTCTGTTGATTAAAAAAGTATTTGAGACCTCTGCATAACTTACCCAGAGGGTATGATAACTGCGCTCGGTAATACGGCGTTAAAAACCGGCTCAACATGCGCATTTACACCAGTAAAATCCATAAAAGAAGGGCACACTGTACCCAAAGTGAGGGGCATACTAACTCCGCTATCTCGCCGGATTTTTCCTTGTATTGCCTTCGCTCGCAACGTTATGCAGAGGCCCCCTTCTTATCTGGCGACCTAGCTTTAGATCATATCCAAGATTTTTTTATCCATCAGTATATCGCAGATAATGCAGTTGATCACTTAGCCAAAGTAGGGCTAATAGCACGAGCATATTGTATTCGCCGCTGAAAGTAGTCTTTCATGGGTTGCAGAGCTTTATTCAACTGCATATTTCGCTAATATTCGTCGGTATTGCTCAGTTGCTATAAACTGTTTAACGGCTATTGAAAACTGTGCTGCCAGTTGCTTTGAGTCGGATACTTGCCTGGAAAAAGCAAAAAAAGCCGGTGCTCTATCTATTGCAGGATTAAGAAATTCTATCTGATCAAGCACCCCATAACTTTCAGCATGTAGGGTCATTACGGCTTTGTTACCCACCGCTATATCTATTCTCCCTTTGAGTAACATGCGAATTAATTGTTTTTCATCGGCCGCTTTATGCTTGGAAAGCATTGTTTCGTTGTCATATTTGATACCGTGTGAATAGCCTCTAATATTGCCAAAACGGTAGTTTTTCAACGTGCTAAGGTCCCCGTCATAATTAACTTTAGCGTCTTTTCTAGTTACCAAATAGCTAGAGTCATACAGGTGAGGAGTATCGGTATACACTGCGTATTTTTCTCTCTCTTGGGTTTTGAAATACAGCATAATCATATCGATGCCGCCGTAGCGCAACTGCGCCTGAACGCGCGGCCATGGATATTTTTTGAACACGAGCGTGTGTCCAAGCTGACTGGCAATATGTTGAGCAATCTCAATCATAGCCCCCTTCACTCTGCCTTCCTGCTCAAAATAGTAAGGTGGATAGCTGTCGATACCGACTTTTAATTCTCTGGCTTGCGCTACTACAGAGCAGAGGCTTAATAACCCACAACACAATAGTGATCTGGTTAATTTATTCACTATCCCACTCCAATTAATTAGTACAATGACGCAACATGGTTTAAAAAACTCAAACGTCTGACACAAGCCGCACAATTAAGCTGTGAATGTGGGTATTGTTACAGAGCAAGCTTGTTTACTTAAGCCTTATAATAGGATCAAAACACATGTCCGGTCAGTGATTTTCTAGTGTAAATTATTGATTATTTCATCCTGCTAGGGATAATAGTTTACTTAAATATCGCCAAGTGTACTGATTATGCGTCTAGATAGATTTATTTGTAAAAGTACCGAATTAACCAAAGCCGAAGCTATTATGCAGATACACGCTGGCACAGTGCAGGTAATGAATCCGCTTAATAGCGCTGCCAATACTAACACTATTTTAGATGAGTCATTTCAGGTGCATGAAAATAATAGTGTCTTGATACATGGCAAGTGTTTGCGGCTGCGCCCTTTTCGCTACATCCTCATGCATAAACCTCGTCATACACTCTGCTCAAATGCTGATGAGGGCTATCCATCTTTGTTCAATCAATTAATTGTCGATAGAGTGTCTGAACTACACATAGCGGGTCGTTTAGATGCTGATACGACCGGCATGGTATTGATAACAGATGACGGGCGTTGGACCTACAATATAACGCGGCCCAGTAAACAATGTAAAAAGGTCTACCGGGTAGGCTTAGCTTATGGCATTGCTGATGACGCAGGTGATGCACTAATCTCTAAGTTTGCGCAAGGCATTCAGCTACAAGGAGAGTCGCAGCTGACCTTGCCGGCGAGCTTAGAGATCCTCGCTAAGCAAGAGGTGCTTCTTACCATTACTCAAGGCAAGTACCATCAGGTTAAACGGATGCTTGCTGCGGTGGGTAATCGAGTGCTAACGCTCCATCGAGAGAAGATTGGTGAAGTGCAACTCGATGTTGAATTAGGTCAATGGCGATACTTAACTGCCAGCGAAGTGCAATCGTTTTATTGAATGATCGAGCGGCCGTTACGGTGCCACTCACAAATTGAGACCTCTGCATAACGTTGCGAGCGAAGGTAAGACAAGGCAAAAACCGGCGAGATAGCGGAGTCAGTGTGCCCCTGTTTATGGGTATTACAGGTGTAAATGAGCATATTGAGCCGGTTTTTAACGCCGTATTACCGAGCGGAGTAGTTATGCAGAGGTCTCAAATCATTAATCCAACTCAAACCTTGTACAGTGCTCTTCAGTGGTAAATATTCGCAACCGATATGCCCCGTATAACCGACATTGGCGAGTTCGTGCAAAATGTATACGTAATTCAATTCTCCAGTGTTGGGTTCATGGCGACCGGGCACCCCCGCTATTTGTACATGGTCGATGTAAGGCTGTAGCTGCTTGAAGGTAGCGACCACATTGCCCTGCATTATCTGACAGTGATAGCAATCAAACTGTAAGCGTACATTGGGTTCTGCTATCTCCTCGATGAGGTCCACAGCCTCTTGCTGCAAGTTAATAAAGTAGCCGGGCATGTCAATGTTATTGATCGGCTCGATGAGCACCTTTAGCTGAGCTTTGCTCGCCGCCTGTGCAGCGTATCGTAGATTACTGACGTAGCAACTTCGCGCCTGCGCTGGGGATACTGAAGGGGGTGGAATACCAGCCATCACATGAATTTTCTGATTGCCGAGCACCTTGGCGTAGCTTAACGCCAGCTCAAAAGCACGCGCGAATTCGGACTCTCGCCCGGGCAGGCAGGCAATTCCCCGCTCCCCGGCATTCCAGTTCCCAGCTGGTGCGTTAAACAGTACTTGTTCCAAGCCAAATTCTAGCAGTTTACTTTTGATCTCCTCAGCAGGGTAATCATATGGAAATAGATACTCGACCGCATTGAAACCCGCATTAGCAGCGGCCTCAAAACGCTCTAAAAATGGTTGTTCTGTGAATAGCATCGATAAATTAGCAGCAAGTTTGCTCAACATTACTCTCCTTCTCAACAAATACCCGCTTTAGCTCATTGATTTGATTCTCGGTCAGCAAGCGAGTGCGCATACCTTGTAAAGTTATAAATAGTTTCGCGGTCTCTTCAAGTTCTTCTATCGCATTGACAGCAGCTTCTAAATTTTTTGCCGCCACAATGGGGCCGTGGTTAGCGAGTAACACGGCGTTGTATTGTGCGGCAACTTTGCCGATTTCTTCGCCGAGTTGTGGGGCTCCAGGTCGATGGTAGGGAGTGAGTGCCACTTTGCAAAAACGCATAATAGAATAGGGGGTAAGTGCTGGCAGTACATCCTGTGGGTCGATGTCTTTAAGGCAGGAGACCGCAGTTGCATAGGTGGAATGCAAATGTACGACCGCAGAATCTTGTGGCCGCTGATTTAAAAAGGCCTGGTGCAGAAAGAACTCCTTCGAGGGAACTTTGCCAGACAACAGCTTCCCCTGTTGATCTAAGCGGGAAATATCGTCTGCTTTAAGACTGCCAAGACAGCTGTTGGTAGGAGTCATCAGCCAGCCATCTTTGAGACGTATACTGATATTACCGGAGCTTCCAGGGGTTAAACCGCGCTCAAATATTGACCGACCAAAGTAGACAATTTGTTCCTTTAGAGTTGTTTCACTGTGACTCATAGCATCATTTCCAAAGCTTTGTTGAAGAAATTTGGGCCACCGAATTTACCCGACTTTAGCGCCAGCAGTTGCGGGTTATCGCCGACGGTTTGAGTTAAAGGGACACCGGGGGTAATCGTTGCCCCAATTTTCAGGGCGCTGACTTGTAAAGCTTGCACAACCGCACCTGATGTCTCCCCGCCAGCGACGATGAATTTTTTGATGCCAAGATTACTCAAATGCCGCACTAAGTCCGCCATTAATTGTTCCACTAGCTGTCCTGCTCTATTGGCGCCCAATTTGTCCTGATAGCGTTTAATTGCATCCGGATGATCTGTCGCGTAAATAAGTAATGGTCCCTGAGAGCGATACTGTTCGAACCATTGCATAACACTAGCGACGCTCTGTTGGCCACTATGTAGAAGCAGAGGATCTATTTTTAAGGATGGCTGTCGCTGCTGAAAAACTTCAACTTGCTCTCGGGTGGCAGCACTACAGCTCCCCGATAAAATCACCACTTCGCCTGGTTGCTTAGTTAACTGAGCAGAGTTTTGTTGTCTGGTGAATAATCCCTTAGCTGCATAATTATCAGCCAATCCGATCGCCAGTCCCGATCCTCCCGTCAGTAGTTTTAGTTCGCTGCAGGCGTGACCTATCGTCATTAAGTCGTCTTGAGTTAGGCTATCTATAATGGCATAGCTTGTGTCTATCGCCAGTTGTTGCATTTTTTCTCGGGTAGCCTCTACTCCCTGAGCGATCACTGTATGTGGTACTAACCCAACTTTTCTCTGGGTTTGACTATCCAGTACTCGTACTAAATTAGCGTCATGCATTGGCGTCAGTGGGTGATGTTGCATCCCACACTCATTCAATAATTCACCATTGACAAAGAGATAGCCGTTGTAAACGGTGCGGCCATTAATCGGTAGTGCGGGACAGGCGATAGTAAACGATTCATGCAGCGCCTCGAGCAAGGCATCAATTACAGGGCCGATGTTCCCCTCAGCAGTGGAATCAAAGGTTGAACAGTATTTGAAATAGAATTGAACACACTGCTGCTTCTGTAGCCAGTGTAACGCTTGCAGTGAATCGGCTATCGCGTCATCTACTGGCTGGGTACGAGATTTTAGTGCGATCACTAACGCATCAATTTCACTGAGGTCAAGCTCGGTTGTTGGAATAGCGGTCAATTGCAGGGTACGCATTCCAGAGGCAACCAAGAAGCTTGCCAAATCAGTGGCACCCGTAAAATCATCGGCAATACAGCCTAATAATATCGGCATATTAAGCTCCCTGATTTTTCATAGGTAGTTCAATACCCGGGTAAATTTTAATCACCGCGGCATCATCTTCTCTGCCATAACCCGCTGCGCTGGCACTGATAAACTGCTGTAATGCGCTGGCTGCAATTGGTAGTGGAAATTTCATTTCCCGACCGCTGTCCAATACGATCCCTAAATCTTTGACAAAAATATCGACCATGCTTTTTGCCCTGTAGTCACCTGCTAAGATGTGCGGAACACGATCTTGGAACATCCAGGAAGATCCGGCACTGTTGCTAATAATTTCAAATAGCATATCCGGATCTGCCCCCGCTTTAATACCGAGTGCCATCGCCTCTGCAGCTGCGGCAATATGCACTCCCGCCAGTAATTGGTTGATCATTTTCACTGTTGCGCCGGCACCGACCTCATCGCCGACACTATAGAGTTTAGCGGCAATTGCCTGGAAAACTAACTCACAGCGCTCAAAGTTGGCGGGTGCGCCTGAAGCCATGATCGTCAACTCACCACTGCTCGCTTTGGCGGCCCCACCACTGACTGGTGCATCGATCATATGCAATTTATAAGAATGTAATCTGTGCTGCAGGTCTTTAGCATAGTCAGCGGAGGTAGTACTGCACAATACCACTACCGATCCTGGACTGATTTCTTCAACCATCCCCTGCTCGCCAAACAGTACGGTATCACACTGTTCAGCGTTCACCAGCAGTAAAATAACCACACTACAGCCGGCTACTGCATCCTGCAAATCTGTTGCTGCATAACCTCCCGCCTGAGAAAAGGTGGAAAGAGGGGCAGAATTTCTATCGTAACCTCTGGTGACTATTTTGGCGGCTAGTAAGGATTGTGCAACACCTAGCCCCATTGAGCCTAAACCAATGACTGCCACTAGCGGGTTTATCGGAGAGTTTGTCATATTGAGTCTACCAATTGGAAGTTGTTCTAACTTTGTATTACACAGAACAACAACATGATTTAATAAAGATGCAGCGAGCAGCACCAAAAAAATTACTTTTTGCATCCAGCCGGTTGAACCAGACAGCATATTGTCAAATTCAATGATGTAGATGATCTACAATACTGCTTGCTCAGCGCGGGTATCTAACCAATAAGCCCGGTCAATGATGCGTTTATATTGAGCTGATTACTCAATGGTATTGTTAAATAGCAACGACCGTTTAAGAGCGCTCATCCTCAATAAAAGCGTTGATAATGGCATGAATATCAGTATCACTACAAAAGCCTAGGCCGCTTGATTTTTGCGTATTCATATGTCCTGGCCAGCGGCTGACAATGGACTCGATTTTTTCATCTCGCTGCCAGTCAATCAACCTGCTATCGCCACCAGCTTCTTGTAGAGCATCGACCATTTGTTGCACTGATACAGTGATTCCAGGTAAGTTCATGACACAGCTTTCGCCCAGTTCTGAACGCGGTATCGCCAGCGCTCGTAACATGTTTTCGACGATCAGACGCGGCGACATCACCCACAGTTGTAGAGAGGGATCAACGGGGCAAATTGAACGTTTTCCCGCTAGGGGTTCGCGAATAATGCCACTGACAAAAGAGGAGGCGGCCAAGTTAGGTATGCCCGGGCGTACCGTGATGGTAGGGAGGCGTAATACAATGGCATCAATAAAATTGCGTCGACTGTATTCATTGACTAACACTTCCCCTAAAACTTTGGTAGCCCCGTAGGACGACAGTGGGGAGGTCGGGGTACTGTCTTCAACGTCACCAAGCACTGTACCAAATACAGCGACTGAGCTGGCAAAGATAAACCGTGGCGGCTGCGCAAGCGCTCGACATGCTTCCAGCAGTGCTCTGGTACCGTCAAAATTGACCTGCATCCCCAAATCAAAATTCTGTTCAGCTGCAGAGCTGACTACTGCTGCAAGGTGGTAAACAACCCCGGGGTTAATGTCAGCGATCAGACCCTCTAAGGTTACTTCGTCATTAAGCGAGCCGCAGTGATAAGAAACTTTTTCAATCGCTATTTCGGGAGCGGTGATGTCAAAAACATGAATGTTTCCAATCTCTCTGATTTCACCCGCTACTTTAATCTCGGACATTGCTGCGAGAGCTCGTAGTATTTTTGTACCAATAAAACCGACACCACCTGTTACCAGGATATTTATTTTCATTGTTGCTCTAGTCCTTAATTGTTGGATTATCAGCGCCAGCAACTGGTTGCATGGAACTGATTTTTGTGGCTAATCAACACCACTTTGATTGATGGTTTTTTCAAAGAGCCGTTAAATGGCTATTATCATGGGTAGATCAGACTAGGCAGCCACAGTGACAGTCCGGGGAACCAAGTGATGATAAACAGGCAACTGATGACCACCAACACAAAGGGGATCAGTTCAGGCACTATTTTTTCTACCGCCAAATTTGCTACTTGGCAGGCGGCAAAAAGGTTGACTCCCAGCGGTGGAGTAAACATGCCCAGCGCTAAGTTGACGACCATGATAATGCCGAAATGTACGGGATCTACGCCGAACTGCATAGCTACTGGTACTAAAATTGGCGCCAGTATTAAAATCGCCGCGGAGGTTTCAACAAACATGCCGATCATAAATAGCAGTAAATTGATTGCTAGCAGGAAGCCAATTTGACTGTCAATTTGGCTAGTGGCGAACGCTGATAATTGTTCTGGCAGCTCAGATCGACCGATAAGGAAGCTGAATAGTGAAGCGGCGGAAATGATCAACATTACCGTTGATGAGGAAATAGCCGTGCGTTTAAACACACTGATTAAATCGGCAATGGATAGTTTTCGATAGACTAATCCACCAATCACTAAGGCGTAAACTACCGCTACAGCAGATGCTTCGGTGGGAGTGAAAATACCACCATAAATGCCGCCTAAAATGATCACCGGCATCATAATCGCCCCAAAGGATTCTTTGAGAGCTCGCCAAAAGCTGAGACTATTATCCGCATCGTTGCGACCTAAATCGCGAACACGCACCCAGATAATAATGAACAATAATAGTGCAACGGCAATGAACATACCCGGTAAAATAGTCGCAGTGAAGAGTTTGCCGATCGAGGTATTAGTACTTACACCGTACAAAATAAGTGGAATGGAGGGAGGGATCAACACGCCAAGTTCGGCAGAGGAAGCTTGGATAGCTGCGGCCATCGCTTTGGGATACCCGTGTTTGACCATCGCGGGGATGAGTATCGCTCCGATCGCAAAAGTAGTTGCGACACTGGAACCCGACACCGAGGCAAACATTAGGCAAGTTAAGACACAAGTACAGGCCAAACCTCCTCGAACTTGCCCGACTACCGCTTTGGCCAAGTTCACTAAGCGCTCAGAGATACCACCTGCCGACATTAAATTTCCGGCTAAGATAAAAAATGGGATTGCCATTAGTGGAAAGCTATCCAACCCAACGAATAGCCGCTGTGGGACGACGACTAATGGAATATTGGTAAAAAAATACAGGGATATAACAGAGACCATCACAATACTGATAGCAATGGGTATTCCTGCAGCAAAAAAAGGAATTAATAGCGCAAGTAATGCAGCGTTCATAATGTTGCCCTCACTTTACGGTGCTCGGCATAGAGTTCTAGTAGGCGAAAAAACAGTGAGATAAGGCTTAAGCCTGCACCTACCGGTATTGCCAAATACAGCCAAGACATAGAGACGTCTAACAGCGAAACGCTTTGGTGATAGACCCTAATAGTAATCTCGATACCGAAATAGAGTAGTATCAGTAAAAAGGCGAAGATCCACAATAGCACCCAGCATCTTAACCAAAAGCGCTTTATCGCCGGGAAGAAATTAAACACCATATCAATGGCAATAAGATCACCGCGCCGAATGACCACTGCCATGGCTAAAAATACGCTCCATATGATCAGTGCTCGAGCTGCCAGTTCTGACCAAGGGCTCGGATCTGTAAGCACAAAGCGGGTCACTACTTGGTAGAAGGTCATGCTGACCGCGATTGCCAGCAATAGGGCTGCAGCCAATAGTAGAAAACGATTATAGGCAGTATCAAATGTGGCTAACATACTAGTTTTCCTAAATCCCCTACCTGGGTCGGGGGATGATAGTAAAAATTACGAAGCTTTGATTTTTGCGATCAATGCGGCGCCGTATTTTTCTCCATACTTGTCATAAGTTGCCTGTACTTTACTGGCAAATGCAGCCTTATCTACCTGTTCTATCACTTCAACACCTTGCTCACGTAAAAACTTTACACCATTGCTTTCAATATCAGCGACAGCTTGGCGGGTGGCCGCAGCAGACACTTTAGCTGCTTGTTTAAACCACTGTTGCTCCTGTGGCTTTAGCCCATCCCAAACGTGTTTAGACATCATCACTATAGCGGGAGAGTATACATGGCCGGTAAGCGTGAGCTTTTTTTGCACTTCGTCCAACTTAGAGCTGGTGATGACGGGAATAGGGTTCTCCTGACCATCGACAGTCCCTTGTTGCAGCGCTGTATATAGTTCAGTGAAAGACATTGGCGTGGGAGCGGCGCCTAAATCTGAAAAAGCGGACATATGCACTTTATTTTCCATTGTCCTGATTTTCAAACCCGCCAAGTCCGCAGGTGCTTTGATATCACGGACGCTATTGGTGAGGTGACGGAAACCATTTTCTGACCATGCCAATCCAATCAATCCACTGTCTTTAAACTCAGCTAATAATGCTTGACCAATTTCACCATCTAGCACTCGGTGTGCGTGTTGATAGTCTCTAAATAAGAAAGGAAAATCAAGGGCGTAGATAGAAGGGACGAAGTTGCCTACAGGCCCTGTGGAAGTGATAGTGAGGTCGACAGATCCTAGTTGTAATCCCTCTACAACATCACGTTCTCCTCCTAGTGCTCCAGAAGGCTTAGGATTTATTTTAAATTTACCAGCACTGAGTTTTTTAATTTCGTCAGCAAAAACTTGAGCGCCTTTCCCGTAGTGAGAATCAACATTTAGGGTATAGGCCAAATTAAATGTTTGCGCGGTTGCGCTAGCTGCAAACATCACAGCAGACGATAAAAGTATTGGCAGTAGAATCTTTTTTATTTTCATAGTACTAACCTTCTTTGATTGGATTTGATTAATTGACGGCCGACGACGGCTTTCAAGGATAATTTTGTCAGCAATGATATTTTTATAGAACGGTAAGCGGTTAGGCTTTGAATATAATTACATCATTTGACAGCGCTGTCAAATTGTTGGTATTAAATCAATTGTAATTTTGAATATGATTTAAAATGGTGATATATAATGGACTGAGGTATCATATCAGCGATATGTATAGGCGCTGATAATGCTCAGTGCCCAGCAAATCTAGTGTTAAATGGCAGGAATAGAATGAGTAAGCAAAACTTAATATCAAGTCGCAGTAGTGGGCGAGTAACCATAGCAGATGTTGCAAAAAAGGCCGGAGCCAGCCCAAGTACGGTCTCTAGGGCTCTGCAAAAACCCCAACAAGTAACCGAGAAATTGCGCATTCGGGTTAACCAAGCGGTTAAAGAACTGGGCTATATTCCCAATCAAGCTGCCCGCTCTCTAGCTTCTGCTGAGTCAAAAATCATTTCGGTTATATTTCCCTCCCTCTCAAATGCTGTGTTTTCGAGTTTACTGGACGGTATTCACGATACTCTGATACCGGCAGGTTATAAAATATTGTTGGCGAATAGTCATTACTCAGTGACTGAAGAAGAGGCACTGGTTGAAACCATGCTCGAGCAGAACCCTGATGGAATCATCATTACGGGCGTAGATCAATCTGATAATACCAAACAGCGATTGAAGAACACTAAGCTACCAATCGTTCAGGTGATGGAGCTCTGTGATGATCCGCTGGACATGAATGTTGGTTTTTCACATTTTGATGCTGGTCACGCTATCACAGAACATCTTTTTAAACGGGGCTATAACAAGATCGGTTTTATTGGAGCGCGGATGGACAAACGCTCGCAACGACGTTTTCAAGGCTATCGTTACGCACTCTTGGATCAGGGTAAAGAACCTGATAAGTATGTACTCACTACCTTGGCGAACAGCTCCTTTCAACTAGGTGCCGATCTAATGAATCAGTTAATCGCACAGCACAGTGACATTGATGCGCTATTCTTCAGTAATGATGACTTAGCTGCCGGTGCTATCTTTGAGTGCCAGCGCAGTGGTGTGCAAGTACCTCGACAACTTGGAATCGCCGGTTTCAACGACCTGGACTTCGCCAGTGCCATCACTCCCTCTCTAACCACAGTATCTATCCCCAGATATGAAATGGGCAAGCAGGCCGCACAGTGCTTACTCGATAGACTACAGCAGCGAAAGCATCACCAGCGAATCGATGTGGGCTTCTCGATAGCAGCTCGCGAGAGCACCCGCTAAATCTTGGTTTAGTTTTATCGCTCGTCCACGATTAAGGTCAGCGCGACTAGCAACCCAAAGCGTGCTGAAAATAGACTAATAAAAAGTCAGTGCGACCATGTTTAGGGGTTTTGCTGGTATAAATAAGTATATTGAGCCGTTCTTTAACGGTGTATTACCGATAGTAGTTATCATACCATCTGGGTAAGTTATGCTGAGGTTTTATAGGGCTATCTTAAACTTTGCGGTTATCCACAGGCATTTTTGGGCGGCTTCAAGATCATTGGTGACATACGCGGTGGTGATTGCCCCCTCTTTTAATAGGCACAGGGCGTCCAGTAACTGGGGATTTGGTGAGGATAAATACTTGCCGATGATGGCGCGTACTTGCCGTTTATGGGATTGGCAATACTTAGCGATTTCACTGTTAGGGTCACAAAACTCTGCCGAGGTATTGATAAAGAAACACCCCCTAAAATCACCTAACTCAGCTGCCGAGTTGGTAAACCAAGTGGTTAATGCATTAAACAAGTTTTCTATTAACTGTTGGTCGGTAGTAGCATTTTTCAAGTGCGACTCCAGCCAGCGTATGAAATTGTTATTGCGCTGGCTTAGCGCCGCTAATATCAGTGCCTCCTTGCTATTGAAGTGATGGTATAAGGTTTTCTTGGCAATGCCTGACACTTTAAGTATTTGATTGATACCGACGCTGTTAACGCCATCCTCATAAAAGAGCTGTAGCGCAGTATCAATCAATAGTTGTCGCTTACTGGTCATGCTAATCCACGGTTAGGGGCTGATAAAAGAATCTTGACAGAGGTAGACCGAGTTGTCTATTATTATCAGGTAGACAGATTGGTCTACTTTGGTTGGTCAGTTATTAAATTTAGCAGGTTAGATAACACAGATGAAAAATATTATATTGGCATTACTGGCCGGGTTCGGGGCTTTTTTAGCGATTGGGCTGCTCGCTTTGCTCGACGCGACACTCACTGAGGTCGCTCTATTAATGGCGCCTTTTGGAGCGACAGCGGTGCTAGTGTTCGGCGTGCCAGAGAGTCCTTTAGCTCAGCCTAAAAATGTGATTTTCGGGCATTTAATTACCGCTTTTATCGGGGTGTTTTTTACCCAGATAATTGGTGTCTCGCCACTGAGTCTAGCGATGGCCACCGGTTTGGCTGTCAGTGTCATGTTGCTGACTAAAACGACTCACCCTCCAGCGGGGGCCAATCCACTGTTGATTATGTTGACGGGGCAGAGTTGGGGTTTCCTGTTTACTCCGGTATTAGTGGGAGCTGTGGTGCTAGTCTTAGTCGGAAAAGCGCTGCTGATCCTGCGTCGTAAACTAGCTTAAGCAGGTGGATTGTCAGCAGTGATGTAACTTCAGTGAGCTTAAATTTTTTCTGAACAAGTCACTGCCACTTGGCGGGGGACTTGTTCAGAGAACCTTTAAATAATGGTTAACAATTTACCAGTTCACTCACATCAATTATGTAGCGTTGACGGATTGATTCATGGACTGAATCAATACACACTTGCTGGCCACAAGGGCTCCATCTAGGGTGCAGATCACAGCGGTTTTCCTTGCCTAAGTCTGGGTCTGTGTAAAAGCTGCCAATGTTGTAGCGCTGTTTGCTGGCCGAGTTATATAAAATTAAAAAGCGTTCGTTGCTTTGGTCATCTGGATAAGTGTCAGAGAGCAGCCAGCTGCCATCTCGGTTATAGGTCATATGTCCATTTTCTGTCAGTACCTCGGCGCCGATCACTTCTGCACTGGCATTTTTATCTTGATATAAATGATAGTGAATTTTACCTTGATGCGGGCCCCAGACAATAATTTCAGTATCATTTTTCCACACTGGGTGAGATATTTGGTACTCAGATTTTTCGTAATCAAAGGTGCCGACATCATTCTCGTCAAACCCTTCCATCAGTTGCGGGATAGGGTGGTCGGTACACTCTAGTAGCTTTAAATCGCTCCCATCTGGATTGACAGTGAAGAGGCGATGTAGGAAACAAGTTTCGTCTTTGACGCGCTCAGTCCAGCGATGAATAAACAAAAATCGGCTAGAGCCTGGATTTATTTCTAAATGAGTGGCCCAGTGGATGGCGTTATCCATGGAAGGTAAGTGCTGGAATTCACTCAGTTGCTGTAAGCTAATAATCAGCTTATTTTCACCCGTGTTGATATCCATGTAGTGGATGCCGTCATCACCTGGTGCATTTTCCAATGTTGGCTCCGCATCGCTTGCGTGGTAGCCGATAGTGCGATGAGTCACTTGAAACCGCGAGTAATCTACACACAGCGCATATTTGCTGTTGGGGGCAACCACATAGACAGGTAGCGGTAAAGTGCGGGTGCTTTTGCTGTTGAGGTCGTAGACCTTGGCGCAAAAATCTGGATAGACGTTATCATTATTGCGGTCAGCGCTGCGCTGGTTATAAATAATTTGCGCAGTTTTCGCACCTTCCAGCCATTGCAGCTGGCATCCCATCTGCCAATTCCAAGTGGTGGTGGTGCCGATGCTGTGGTACTGGTCATTATCTTGTAAATCAAAGAAACCCACTTCAGCAGATTCACTACCGGTCAGATCGGCACTCATCATGTTGACGCGATTAGCCAAAAAGTAGCGGCCGCTATGGTCCCATACGTTTTTGTTGTAATAGCCAAAAAAATGGTGCTTTTCTCCGCTGCCAACCCGGCGTATTGGGCAGAAATGTTGAGTGGTATTAGTCTGTGTCATAAGGCTTCTTTTTTATCTGAGACCTCAGATAACAACTACGCTCAAGAATACGGCGTTAAAAATCGACTCAATATACTCATTTAAACCCGTAAACTCGCAGATTTTGTCTCGCCTTATTTTTGCTCGAAACGTTATGCAGAGGTCTCTATCGGTTAAAAGGTATTTAAATAGCTTACTTGCTAAAGGTGATCAAGGTGCTGCTTAAAGTGTTGAAGTCATCATCGGTCGCCGTTAGCTGGTAATCGCCTGCTGCAACTAATTTTTTCTTAACAAAGCGTCCGTATGACCATGTGGTACTCCAGTTCCCTTGAGCATCAGCTTTAGGGGCCGGTTTTAATGCGTAGCCAATATCACTTTGTACACCATCTTTGGTGGTGAATAATAAAGTGACTAAGGTGTTAGGGGCGAATTCACTACCCTTGATAATAAGCTGACCTTTTTTATCTAACTGGGCTGTTTTTGCTGCGCTGATTTCAGCTGCATAGCCGGTATTTAGGGTCAGTGCAGTGATCGATAGACTGAACAGTATGGCGGTGATTGTTTTAATAGCTTTCATTTGATTTCCTCTGCTGGTTAATTGTTATTCTAGTAATTTGGATTTTTTGCGGTGCTGCATCACACCTTGGATTAGGGCGAAAATACAAAAGATTAAGATCACCAGTGAAATAGGGCGTGTTACGAGCTGCATGCCAAAGGCCGACCAATCACCGTGTACAATTGCCAGTGAACGGGCCAGTTCTCCCTCTGCTAAAGTACCTAGTACTAATCCCAGCACCATCGGTGCACGGGGTACGCCAAATAGCTGCAAAATAAAGCCGATCGCACCGATAAAGAGCATGATTGCGACATCTTCCAGCGCGCCTCGTATTGAAAAAGTGCCAATCACTGCCAGCGCGATAATAGTAGCGGCCAGTATCGGCATCGGGATTAGCGTGACTTTCACGCAGTATTTTGCGACAAATAGCCCGATCGGAACAAACAGTAGGTTGGCGACAAATAAGCTTAAGATGAAGCTGTATGAAATATCTGCATTAAGAGTAAATAACTCCGCGCCAGGGGTCAGCCCGTGAATCATCAGCCCGCCGAGCAAGACCGCTGTAACAGGGTTGCCCGGAATACCTAAGGTCATTAATGGAATGAGTGTGCCGCCGGTGACTGCGTTGTTGGCGGTTTCACAGGCGATCACGCCCTCTGCAGAGCCCTTGCCAAATTTCTCCGGTGTTTTTGAGGCGCGCTTTGCGGCATCGTAAGAGATAAAACCGCCAACACTGCAGCCTACTCCCGGAATAATACCGACTATCACGCCGATTAGACTTGAGCGTAAAATATTTACTTTCTGACGAAAAATTTCAGGAAGAAAGCTAAAGGGGTTGGCATTATCCCTCTGGCGCATTGGTACTTGGCCGGCTTTATCTCTGACGATCATGTCGATTACTTCGGGTATCGAATACAAGCCAATCAGCGCGACTACTAAAGGTATGCCGTCGTAAAGCGATGGTATATCGGCGGTGAAGCGCATGAAACCTGTCAGAGGATGGTTGCCGATAGTGCTCAGAAGCAAGCCTAAAGCGCCGGCTATCAAGCCCTTTTCCATCGCGCCTGCGGATAGTGAGGCGATTACCGTGATGCCGCATAATGCCAGCAGAAAAAATTCTGGGGAGCCAAATCTAAGTGAAAATTCGGCCAGTGGCGGGGCAATAAATAGCAGCGCGATGACGCTAATCATTCCGCCAATACATGAGCCAAAGGTGGCGAGTGCGATGGCGCGAGTCGACTGCCCTTTCTGGGACATCGGGTGGCCATCTAACAAAGTCGCTACCGCGGCAGAAGTACCAGGTATATTCAGTAATATGGCACTAATCGAGCCGCTGTAGGTAGATGCGAGATAAATTCCCCCCAGCATTCCCAAGCCCATCTGCGGAGGCATTGAAAAGGTGATCGGGATAAGTAGTGCGACCCCCATGGTGCTGCTAAGTCCCGGTAGCATGCCGATCAGAACTCCGCCTATCACGCCGGCGGCGATCGCACTCAGCATCCCGACATCCATCAGTGTGGCAAAGCCCAGTAAAATATTATCTATCATGTATGTTCCTTGAAGCTATTTCTGGCGGTTGAGCGTGAAAAACAACTTGTATCGTCAATAATAATTAAGTGAAAAACAGGCTGTCAGGCCTAGCTACCGCTAATATTTCAAAAAATATGAGGTACAGTGCAAGCGTCAAACTTAGA
Organism: Oceanospirillales bacterium; assembly: GCA_029027825.1. Taxonomy (GTDB): domain Bacteria; phylum Pseudomonadota; class Gammaproteobacteria; order Pseudomonadales; family Balneatricaceae; genus Rs1. The sequence continues at coordinate 4,202,291 of CP093399.1, forward strand.
CTGGTCACGACCATTACCGTAATTTTTCGATAGCCGAGCGCCAGCATAAAGAGAAGGAGGAACAGTGCTGTAGTAATCTCATAATTGACTAGATAAATGCCCAGCGTATAGGCGGCGATAGAGGTAAAAACCAGCGCGGCACTGCTTAGCTGAACCTTGTATTGATTGAAGTTTTCAGCGGCTTTGGCAGCCGTTTTCTGCAGGCCGTTGCGCGCTAGTAATAACGAGCCCATAGCGCCGATGAATACTACTAAAATACGTGGAAAATAGGATGATTCTAACGGATAGCTAAATACTATCACCGCCAACACAGCCGCGATTCCAATACAGGCGGACGCGAACACTTTATCTTTAGAAAATCGTAACATTATGCAGACCAATTAAGGTTACTACTCTCGATAACCCGGTATCGAGAGTATGTGGTGATTCGGCAGTTAATCTGCCAGCGAGATCTGGTTATTGAGTGCTAATGCAGTAGAGTTTACTTAAGCAAGTGTATGTATTGCTTAACAGCCTGCTCAGCTTCAATCAAATATGCACTGAACTCTTGTGCGGTCATGTAGTTTAAAGGCATGCCCATTTTCTTGGCGTGCGCAATAAATTTAGGATCGACCATCACCTCGGCAAAAGCTTTCTCTAAGTGTGCTTTGCGCTCTGCTGAAACACCTTTGGGAATTGCTATACCGCGCATTGAAGCACCAATTCCTGGTACATCAATACCTGACGCCTCTTTAATCGTAGGAACATCGGGTAGGTATGAATAGCGCTGGTCAGCGAACACTGCCAAGACGCGTAAACGGCCATTTTTAACGTGGTTAGTGGCAGAGCTGGCAGAGGGGACCGCCGCGTCAACTTGATTGCCCAACACCGCAGAAATTGCCGGGCCAGAGCCACTAAAAGGCACGAAATTAATATCAATCCCCAGTTTGTCTTCTGCAACCACTACTTGGAGTTGGTTGTTGGATTGTGGGCCATCACCGGCAATATTAAATTTTCCGGGATCTTTTTTTGCCGCTGCTAAGAAGTCTGCGAAGGTCTTTAGTGGGCTGTCAGCGTTTACCGCCAGTACTACTGGATCTAGTTGAATGTTGGCAATGGGCTCGAAATCACTCATTTCATAAGGTACGTTTTCACGTAGCATCTTCACCATGAAGATCGAGGGGACGTTGATGAAACCAATCTTATAGCCGGTATTTTTTGCCCTGGCTAAATTGGAAAAACCAATCTGACCACCTGCACCAGGCTTGTTTTGAACAATTAAACGCTGACCTAAGTGTGGTCCGACAAATTTAGCTAGCACTCGTGCAGCGGTATCGGTACCACCACCTGGTGAGTAGGCAACGATCATCGCCACTGGCTTTTTAGGGAAATCTTCCGCTGCGATTGCCGGTAAAGCGGCCAGAGAAGCGACCAGTAGCGTGGAGCTGAGGATGATATTGGATAGTGAATTTTTGTTTTTCATGGTGGGATTGCCTCCAGTTGTTATTAGTTTTTTCGGCCTAACATTGATCAAATTATCGGTTTAACTGGCAATTTTGATCATTTACTTGATGAATTACTAGCAATAATGAGCTTAGTAAAAGACTACAGAGTTTCGATAACTCGACTTTATATGGTCATAAAATGATCTGCATGTTTATGGTTGTAAATGTATACATTTACAACCATTTAGTCAATCCAGATAATTAATTAGTTTTACATTGTTTTTAAAATTATTTATTATCAACATGTTGCGGGATATATTTTTATTGTTAGAATGATGATTAATGTATTTTTTGTTGTTTTAATTCAAATTAAAAAATTATTTTCCGCATATCTACTAGATTGTTTTATCTAAATAGATTGATACGTTATATTTAACAGCATAATGAAAACACTTAAGGTTAAGAAAAAGCGATGACAGCCAAAAATAAACAAGTCGAATCACGAAGCCCATCTCCATCACTGGGTGAATACGTGTATCAGCAGTTATTGAAAGAAATTCGCGAGGGGAAATATCACCCAGGCGAGCGGATTCGTGAATCGGTGGTCAGTAAAGATTTAGAGGTTAGCCGGACCCCAGTCAGAGAGGCGATCCGGCGCTTGCAATCTGAAGGTAAGTTAATTCTTGAGCCGCAGCGAGGTGCGGTGGTTGCCGAGCTGGATTCGCAGGAAGTTGCCGAACTGTATGTTTTACGTCAGCAGTTGGAAGGTGTTGCGGCCCGCTTTGCCGCGCAGCATGCCTCTAGTAGTGAAGTGGCATCGATGGAGTATATCTTGGAGGAGTGTTATAAAGCTGCAGATGACCCTCGAGAGCACAACCAGTTAAACTGGGAGCTGCATCACGCTATCTATCGCGCTGCGCATAACCGTTTTTTACTCAAAGCGTTTGCCGCACTGTCTGACTCGATGGCACTGTTGCGAGGGGTGAGATACATTCCTGAGGGGCGTCCTCAAACATTATATGAAGAGCATAAGCGTATAATTGAAGCGATCAAAAAACAAGATCCAAATGCTGCAGACCAAGCGGCTCAAGCGCACATTAAAAATGCCTTTCAGGTGCACCTGCAAAGTGATTTTGAACGCCGTTCGGTTAAAAAATAATAGTTCTCTATTGATAGGCAGCAATGGATGCAGAGGTCGTTCCTGCTGAATGAGTGATGGTAGAGGAGGCTCTGAACACCCCGTAGGAAAATACGGGACTTATTCAGAGTCTCCTAAAGTGCCGATAGAATGTATGCTTGGCTGCTGTAATTTATCAAGTCGTGTTCATAATGATCAATCAAGTGCGGTAGAAAGTGGCAATCTTAAACTAACTTTCAAGCCTTTAGGTTTGAGGTTAGATAGTTCTATATCTCCTCCGTGAGCGCGGGCTATATTGCGGGCAATTGATAAGCCTAAGCCCATCCCATCTGCATGTCCTTGCTGTGGTTGTATTCTGGTATAAGGTTGAAATACTTTGTTTATATCTGTCTCTTGAATGCCTGGGCCGTTGTCATTAATTTCAATGAATAAGTGTTTTTCAGTTAAACTAAGCCGTATTTTTACTAAGGTTCCGTAGTGAAAGGCATTGTCTAATAGGTTGCCGATACAGCGTTTTAAAGCGAGCGGCCTGCCGATAAAGTGGGTGACCTTAGAGCCGCTTATGTGCAGTTTTTTTCCGGCGATTTTGGCATCTTCAGCAAAGTATTGCAGCAGTCTTGATATATCAACCGCCGTTTGATTTTCGTGAATATCAGTATCGCTAACACTTTGTAACGCACCTTTTACCATTAAATCTAAGTCTTCTAAGTCCCGATTAAACGCATCCCTCGTGGTGTCATCATCTAATAGTTCGGCCCTTAACCGCAAGCGGGTAATCGGGGTTTTTAAATCATGAGATATAGAGGCAAACAGTTTCTCTCTATCCCCCAAATAGCGTTGAATACGCAGCTGCATATTATTAAATGCCTCGGCGGTCAGTTGCTCTTCGTGACTGCCAAGTACTGGAACTAACGCAGTCTCACCCCTGCCAACTCTCTCAGCCGCTCTGCCTAAACGACGAATAGAGCGAGTGATATATCGAACCCCCCAGATACCAATTAACATCACCGTTAACAGCGAGACTAACAGCGATATTAAGCGTTCTGTTGATAGCGGTGATCTGCTGTGCTCCAGTAGCAAGCTGGGGATGATGGTGGCGACATACATCCACTCTCGCTGGTTGATGGGGAATTGCACCACTAAAATTGGCGCATCATAAGGGGCGAGCATTAAAGTTTGGTGACCCCAGCGCTCGGGTAGATCTGAGAGCTTGGTTTGGTTGTTTAATACTTTTAAGGTCTTGGGCAGGGAAAAGACAATGCTGATCGGCGTTTCGCTGCCTAACTCTTGTTGTAAGGCTTTGATAAAGGCGTCGATGACGATGCTTTTGGCGGCGCTATCAACGGTGTCTTCGAGGATTATTTTTTCCTGGTTGAGCGTCACGAAAAACCGAGTGCCGCCCATATCTCGTAGCTGGTCCAATACTAAATGTCGGTAAGAATTAGGTAGTGAGATAAAGAATCTAACGGTAGAGGTGACTCGATTGGCCATCGCTACTGACATACTAGCGACTCGATTTTCATAGTCTGAACGCCATTGTGCGGTCCAGATTGAATTGCTGATCAGCTGTGCTAGCACCACGCCCACCGCCATCATTAAAATAATCCGCTGGTTTAATGATCTCGGGTTGATAAGGCGCTTAAATAATTGTCGCATCAGCTTACTCGACCGGTACGGTTAATACATAGCCCTTGCCACGCACCGTCTTAATAATGACCGGATTCTTGGCATCTTCATCGAGTACATTGCGCAGTCGGCTGACGTGCATATCGACAAATCTATCTAGCGGGGCTGCCTCTCTGCCTCTAGTGCTGCCCGCTATTACTTCCCGCGATAAAGTGACGCTCGGATTTTGTAAAAATAGTAATAATAATTCAAAGTCTGAACCGTTAATCAGTACTTTATTCGACTGTGGGTCAATTAATTCTCGACGGGTAATATCTAATTGGAAGCCGGCAAATTTATAATAGCGCTTGGTATCGCTGGTGGATTCCGCCGTGTGGGAGCGGCGTAAAATTGCCTTAATGCGCGCCAATAATTCTCGGGGATTAAAAGGTTTCGCTAAATAGTCGTCGGCACCAATTTCTAAACCGATGATGCGATCGGTCTCATCAGAATTTGCGGTGAGCATAATCACCGGAATTTGGCTAAAAGTACGCAGCCGCCGACAGACTTCAAAGCCGTCGATATCCGGTAACATGATGTCAAGCACCACCAGTTGATAGTCAGATTTCTGCGCAATTCTATCTAGAAAGCTCAACCCATTGATCGCGCAGTCAACCTCAAAGCCATTTTTGCTTAGATAAGCTTGCAGCAAAGTGCCAATTTCTGGGTCGTCGTCTACAACGTATATTTTTTTATTTTCGATCATATAGACTATTTTCAGTACAAAATTAAGGGGAGCAGCCAGCTAAAATAATTAAATTTTAGGACGGCTTCAGTCACATATTACCCTTAAGCATAATGAAAGTAAGCTAACACAAGACAGTTATTTGTAACAAACTGTCGTAATTTAACCATTATGGTGGATCGAGTCCGTTAAATAAAAGTTTACGCTAGATCAACAGAGGGTATCTTCGCAGTGGATCGCTATAGTATCGAGCAGCTAACCTATTTGCCGATACAAAAACTAGAGAATATCTTACCCAGTAAGTCATCGCTGCTTACCTGGCCGGTAATTTCTCCTAAAGCTTGCTGGGCTTGGCGCAAGTCTTCTGCCAGTAGTTCACCGGCATTATTGTGGATCAGCTGAGCGAGGCCGGTAGTTAAGAGCTCATCCGCTCTAGCGATCGCATCTAGATGGCGACGTCTCGCTAAAAATCCTCCCTCGGCAGTGGCCTGGTAGCCCATGCAGGTTTTTAAATGCTCTCGTAAGATATCTATCCCCAAATCTGCTTTTGCAGAGAGATTGATCAGAGGGGCGCCGTGACCGGGCTGCATGCCGATGGTTTCACCGGTTAAATCCGCTTTATTGCGCACGATGGTTATTTTAGCGTCAGCGGGTAATTGATCGACAAATTCTGGCCATATCTGCTGTGGATCGTCAGCCGCTGTCTGGGTGCTATCGACTATTAGCAGAATGCGATCGGCAGCGTGAATTTCACGCCATGCCCGGGATATACCGATGCGCTCCACTTCGTCAGGAGCGTCGCGTAACCCTGCTGTGTCAATGATATGTAGAGGCATTCCGTCGATGTGAATGTGCTCTCGTAGCACGTCCCTAGTGGTGCCTGCTATATCCGTTACAATGGCAGTGTCTTTGCCTGCTAGGGCGTTTAGCAAGCTAGATTTGCCAGCATTCGGTCGACCGGCGATGACTACGTTCATCCCCTCTCGAATGATGCTGCCCTGTTTCGCTTCGCGCTTAACTGCGGCTAAATTAGCCATGATGCCCTCGAGGCGGTTTTGCACAATACCATCGGCGAGAAAGTCGATTTCCTCCTCGGGAAAGTCAATCGCCGCCTCGACATAAATGCGTAGCTTGGTGAGGCTTTCAACTAATTCATAAATGCGTTTGGAGAATTCACCTTGCAGTGAGCGAAGCGCGCATTTTGCGGCCTGCTGGGAGGAGCTGTCAATTAAATCGGCAATGGCTTCCGCCTGCGCCAAATCCAGCTTGTCATTGAGGAAAGCGCGCTCAGAAAACTCACCGGGGTTGGCCAATCGACAGCCTAAAGTTTGGACCTGCTGTAGTAAAAAATCCATCACAATCGGGCCGCCGTGCCCCTGTAATTCTAATACATCTTCACCGGTGAATGAATTTGGACCGGGAAAGTACAGCGCAATCCCTTCATCAAGTACTTGATTGTTGTCGGCATAGAAGGACCCGTACTGGGCGTAGCGAGGCTTGGGGGTGCTGCCTAATACTGCCACTGCTATTTCACTGGCTTTAGGGCCAGACACCCGAATGATGCCAACACCGCCGCGACCGGGAGCAGTGGCTTGCGCCGCAATTGTATCTGTGGATGTAAAAGGCATGCTGCTAGCTCCGGTTAATTTACGAGTATAGTAAAACGCAAACAAGGCCCAAAAGGGCCCTGTGGTAGTGCGATGCGTGTAACGCTATCCTTCTTTTTCTATCTGCTTGTTGATCAGATATTGCTGAGCGATAGATAAGATGTTGTTCACTACCCAGTACAAGGTCAGACCTGCTGGGAACCACAAGAAGAAGAAAGTGAAAATAATGGGTAGCATTTTCATGATCTTCGCCTGCATTGGATCTGGTGGTGCAGGGTTTAAAGACTGCTGAATAAACATACTAGCGCCCATCAAAATAGGCAGGATGAAGTATGGATCTTGTACGGATAAATCATGGATATAGAGGAAGCTTGCATGTCGCAATTCGACCGATTCCATCAGCACCCAGTACAGGGCGATGAAAATTGGCATTTGCGCGACGATGGGTAGACAGCCGCCCAGTGGATTGATTTTCTCTTTTTTGTAGAGTTCCATCATCTCCTTGGACATTTTTTGCTTATCGTCACCGTGCTTTTCTTTCAGGCTGGCGATCACCGGGCCAAATTTACGCATCTTAGCCATCGACCTAAAGGCCTTGGCATTAAGGTGGAACAGTGCGCCTTTGACGGTAATAGTGATACCGATAATGGCCAGACCCCAGTTTCCTAAGAAACCGTGAATAGTGGTTAATAACCAGTATAGAGGTGAGGCAATCCACCACAGCCAGCCGTAGTCAACCGTCAGGTTTAAGGCCGGTGCAGTAGCTTCTAGCTGCGCTTGGTCTTTAGGCCCCGCAAAGAAGGTTGCAGATACACGGCCTTCGCTGCCGGCGGCAATATTGATAGTTGGGGACACCAATCCGGCAATATAATTACCTGCCGATTTACGGGTGCTATAAGTATATTCTGCGCCGGTAGAAGGCACCCAGGCACTGATGAAATAGTGCTGGACCATAGCGACCCAGCCATCGACTGATTTTTTGTTAAAGTTACCGTCGTCAATGTCACCGAAATCGTATTTCTGGTAATTGTCTTCCTCAGTAGAGAACACCGCGCCTAAATAGGATTGCATACCCATTTCAGTTTGACTGGTCGGATCTGAGAAATTATTGCGCTTTAACTGTGCAAATAAACTACCTTGCCAATTTTTACTGGATTGGTTATCGATAATGTAGTCTAAGGCAACCGCGTAACTACCTTTGGTGAAGGTAAAGCGTTTGGTAATGGTCACTAAGTCTTTTTTGAAAACTAAGTCTACAGCTAAGGTATCGCCAGTTAAGGTATAACTAGTACTGTCTGCTGTATAGCTGGGGCGGTCCTTGCTTGCGTCAGGGCCGTCGGTGCCGATTAAACCGCTCTGGGCAATATAAGTGCGCTCGGCATTTTGCTCTAGCAGTACAAATGGTTGCTCTTCGCCTAGCTGTGCTTTATGCAGAGGCAAGGTCACTTCAATAATGTCCCCGCCTTTACTGTCAATCAGGATGTTAAGTACATCGGTATTAACGCTGATTAATTGGCCGTTGGTGGTTGTTTCTACCACTGTACTTGCATTGGCGGGAGCATCGGTCGCCGAGGGCTTGTCGACTGTTGCGACAGGTAAGTCGCTAGTGTTGGTTGCCGAGGAGCTGCCGTAAGCTGAAATGGTACTGGCCTGTGCAACTGCAACTGGTTTTGTGTTGTAGTCTTCATTCCACTGTAGTACCAGCATATAAGTAACTACTGCTAGAGTGGAGCCTAAAATTATTCGCTGAAAATCCATGGAATGTACAACCCTTATTTAGCTGAATGTACTTGGTTAACTTTTTTGTTTAATCGCGACCAACATTTTTTCGCCAGCCTGTGCAAATCATCTGAACCGATTTCTCCAGCACCTTTACGGACCATGATAATCATGTCGTGGGCGGGGAGTTTTTCTTGGTTGAGGCGAAGAGATTCACGCATGATACGTCTTACTAAGTTACGTTTCACTGCTCGGCGAATATTTTTTTTGGAGATGATGAAGCCGATCCGAGGGTGATCGAGTCCGTTGGCGCGGGAGAGGATTAGAATGCGCTGGTCTGGAACTTTGATTTCAACTGCGTCGAAAACTTTTTGAAAATCCCCGCCGGTCAAAAGTCTTAACTCACGGGGGTAGCTTTGCATGGTCATTTACTGCCTAAGATTAAGCAGAAAGTTTCTTGCGGCCTTTAGCACGACGGCGATTAATAACGGCACGGCCGCTTTTAGTCGCCATGCGAGCGCGGAAGCCATGAGTACGAGCACGTTTTAAAACACTTGGTTGGAAAGTTCTTTTCATTTGTCAGTCCTCTGAACGATTATTTGTTTAGTGGTCTGGGTGTCCACATAGCAAAAATTAAGTCGCGAGATATTATAGAATATTTGCAGAAATTTCAAACCTTTTCCTGAATATAGTTACAATTATTCAGTTGAAGGATGCTTTTAAATATTAGAGGCCAAATTAAAAATTTTTCCTTTTGAAATGTTTATTTTTACTTATAAGGCTGTTTAGGTGTTTTATATCAATATGTTGTCTTGTTGATAAGTTGTGTTTCTGAGCGTTTTCAGGTGCTTTTTTAAGGGAGGGGCTAGCTAGAAGTCTCTGCAATAGGCTAAAAAAATATTTTTATCCACTCTCGGTTAAAAATAATGTGAATATGTGGATAACCTAAAAAAAGAGGGGTAGAATGTCGGCTCTAATTAATTGACGGGCTAAAAGCGATATAGCAAGTGCGCAGTTGTTGATATTCTATTTTTATTTGGAGCGCGTTGTATGTCGATAGAGTTGTGGGATCGCTGTTTGCAGGCTTTGCAAAATGAATTCCCCGCTCAGCAGTACAATACTTGGATTCGTCCTCTTCAAGCTGCTTCCGGTGGTGGTTCTGCTTTAACTCTAATAGCCCCCAATCGCTTCGTTCGAGATTGGGTGAATGATAAATTCCTCTCAAGAATAACTCAAGTGGCCTGCGATGTTGCCGGTGATGCGGGTCTTGTGGTTAGGATAGAAGTAAAACAAGTGTCTGCGGCGGCGCCAAGTATGCCCGCTGTGCAACATCGAATTAGGCCATCGCCTAGAGTTAGCTTAAATCAGAACTTCCAAGCCGGGGATAATGACCCGGTCCCCGTACCCGCGCCAATATCTAGGCAATATAATGAGCCTGCGCCGCAGTTAGAGTTAGATGTAGGGAACTTCGGCAATAATCATCGGGTAGTTAATGTAGAGGGTGGGCTTAGGCATCAATCGAACCTTAATGAAGCATTTACTTTTCACTCCTTTGTTCAAGGTAAGTCCAACCAGCTAGCGCTGGCTGCCGCTCAACAAGTCAGCGATAACCCGGGCGGTTCATACAATCCTCTGTTTATATACGGTGGCGTTGGCTTAGGTAAGACCCATTTGATGCATGCCGTGGGAATGGAGTTACTAAAGAAAAACCCCAAGGCGCGGATCGTCTACTTGCACTCAGAGCGTTTTGTTGCCGACATGGTGAAAGCCCTGCAGTTGAATGCGATCAATGATTTCAAACGTTACTATCGTTCGGTCGACGCACTGTTAATTGACGATATCCAATTTTTTGCCGGTAAAGAGCGCTCCCAAGAAGAGTTTTTCCACACTTTTAATGCTTTGTTAGAAGGTGGTCAGCAAATGATTTTGACCAGTGACCGCTATCCTAAAGAAATAGCCGGTGTCGAAGATCGACTAAAATCTAGATTCGGCTGGGGGCTAACGGTCGCTATCGAGCCTCCGGAGTTAGAAACCCGGGTCGCTATCGTAATGAAAAAAGCGCAGGAAGCTGGAGTGATGCTCCCGGATGATGCGGCATTCTTTCTCGCTCAAAAAATTCGCTCTAATGTTCGAGAGTTAGAGGGCGCGTTAAAAAGAGTGATTGCCAATGCGCATTTTACCGGCAGTGCAATTACCACGGCATTTATTAAAGAATCTTTGAAAGACTTGTTAGCATTACAAGATAAACAGGTTAGTATTGATAACATACAAAGAGTTGTCGCAGAGTATTACAAAATAAAAATTTCTGACCTTCTGTCTAAAAGACGGAATCGTTCAGTGGCAAGACCGAGACAAGTAGCGATGAGTTTAGCTAAAGAGCTGACCAATCATTCACTTCCTGAAATAGGTGATGCTTTTGGTGGTCGAGATCACACCACAGTATTGCATGCTTGTCGTAAAATTAAAGAGTTGCGTGAATCCGATGCGGATATCCGTGAAGATTATCAAAATCTACTGCGCCATTTGACAGCGTAGCATCGATTATAAGGGTAGCGAAAACATGAGATTTGTCATTTCCCGTGAAGCATTGATTAAGCCGTTACAACTGGTAGCAGGCGTTGTTGAACGCCGTCAAACTTTACCGGTCTTATCCAATATATTGTTAGTGGCCGAAGGTGATCAGCTTTCGATGACAGGTACTGACCTCGAGGTTGAGTTGGTTGGTCGTGTGACTTTGAGCGAGCCCGCCGAGGCTGGATCAATTACCGTACCTGCGCGTAAATTGATGGATATTTGTAAGTCGTTACCTGATGACGCGATTATCGAATTAAAGCTAGAAGATACCAAAGTGATTATTAAAGCTGGCCGCACCCGTTTTAGTTTGGCTACATTGCCGGCGACAGAGTTCCCGAATGTCGAGGACTGCGACCAGAGTTATGAGCTGAGTTTGCCGCAAGAAAAGTTACGCCATTTGATCGATCAAACTGGCTTTTCAATGGCTCAGCAAGATGTCCGCTACTATCTTAACGGTATGATGATGGAAGTCAGTGACGGTATGTTGCGCACAGTTGCCACCGACGGCCATCGCCTAGCGACAAGTGTAACCATTGCCGAGACCGCCAGTGAAACATCCGAGCAAATCATTATTCCCCGCAAAGGTATCCTAGAGCTTGCCCGGCTGTTGCAAGGTGGAGATGCTCCTTTAAAGCTAGTGGTTGGTTCTAATCACATTCGCGCCCACGTAGGCGAGTTTATCTTTACCTCCAAGTTAGTCGATGGCAAATTCCCGGATTACCAGCGAGTGATCCCCCGCGGTGGCGATAAAGCTATCTTGGGTAATCGATTAGAGTTGCGGCAGTTGTTTAGCCGGATTGCTATCCTATCCAATGAAAAATACCGTGGCGTGCGTTTAACACTAACCAGCGGTTTCCTCAAAGTGATGGCCAACAACCCAGAGCAGGAAGAAGCTGAAGAAACTATTGCTATCGACTACCAAGGTGAATCGCTAGAGATAGGCTTTAACGTCAACTACTTAATCGATGTGCTCTCGATCATTAATTCAGACATAGTGCGTTTCACTTTATCCGATTCTAATAGCAGTGCGCTAATTGAAGGCTATGATGAAGAGGGCAGTGTGTTTGTCGTGATGCCGATGCGCATGTAAGAGCTCTGCGCTTTTATCAAAAAAGCGCTTTGCAGCTGCTCCATAGAATCAAAATCGCTAGCTGTGCAGCGGTGTTTTTTAGTGAAAATTCTTTTTAAAAGTGATTTTTTTGTAAGGCTTATTTAACCAAGATGGCAATTAAATCACTTAAAATTCAAAATATTCGCAACCTTTTACAGGTTGATGTCACCCCTTCTAGTCACGTTAATCTCATTTACGGTGCCAATGGCAGCGGCAAAACATCGCTGCTAGAAGCGATCAACTTTCTTGGCTTAACGCGATCTTTTCGGACCAGAAAATTTCAATACTTCGTCTCTCATCAGCAGACCGAATCGCTAGTCTTCGCCCAGCTACAGCATCAATTAGATAGCAGTCACGAGCCTCTAGGGGTGAGTCGCGACTTAAATGGTACGGTCAGCATTCGGCACTGCGGTAGTAATATTGATCTATCACAGCTCGCCAGTCTCGTCCCGCTCTTACTAATTAACACCGATACCTTCCAAATATTAGAGGGCAGCCCTGCGATTAGACGGCAATTCGTAGACTGGGGTAGCTTTCATGCGGATCAGGGCTACATTAATGCTTGGAGAAGCTTTAAACGTGTGTTGCAACAGCGTAATTCGCTACTAAAGTGTGGTAAAATAGATCCGCAAATACGTCGCGTTTGGGATGCTGAGTTTGTCCGGTATGCCCAGCAGATCACCCAGATGCGACAGCAGTATATTAGCCAACTTACACCCGATTTTTTAGCCATCAGTAAACGTTTAATGGGTGACGTTGACTTGAGTTTGTCCTTCTCTCCTGGTTGGGATCAAAAGCGGCCTCTGGATGAATTACTGGAAGAGCAGCTGCAGCGCGATCTAAAACAGGGCTACACTGCGGCGGGGCCACAACGCGCCGACATGAAAATTAAAATCGACGGAATAAACGCCACAGAGCGACTATCTCGAGGCCAGAAAAAGCTGGTAGTGAGTGCGCTTAAATTGGCTCAAGGTGCAGTATACAATCGTCATAGAGAAGACAAGTGCATTTATTTGATTGACGATTTGCCCTCAGAATTAGATGCACAGCACTGCCAGTTATTTTGTCAATTTTTAGAGCAGACCCAAAGTCAGTGTTTTATTACTTGTGTAGAGCCTAAAGCACTACAGAGTTACTGGCAGCCAGCGACAGAAGTAAAGAATTTTCAGATTGATGATGGTCAGTTAACCGCTATACTTTAGCGAGTTAGGCTTGGCTTCAACAGAGTTTTGCAGGGATGCGATAAATTAATCGCAGTTGCCCCTCAATTGTAGTTCACATAGGTTAGGAGACATCCATGAGTGGTGAAGAACAAGAATACGGCGCCGATAGTATTAAAGTCCTTAAAGGCCTAGATGCGGTTCGAAAACGTCCAGGCATGTACATTGGTGATACTGACGATGGCTCCGGCTTGCATCACATGGTATTCGAAATAGTCGATAACTCGATTGACGAAGCACTGGCGGGGCACTGTAGTGAAATCAATGTCGTTATTCAGTCTGACGATACCGTCATGGTTACCGATAACGGGCGTGGTATTCCAACTGATATCCACAGCGAAGAAGGAGTGTCTGCCACCGAAGTTATTATGACGGTACTGCATGCTGGCGGTAAATTTGACGACAACAGCTATAAAGTCTCAGGTGGATTACACGGTGTTGGTGTGTCAGTGGTCAACGCGCTGTCCAGCAAATTAGATATCACTATTCGCCGCAATGGCAAAGTACATGAGCAAAACTACATTCACGGTGAACCACAAGCGCCACTAAAAGTCATTGGTGAGACGGACAAATCAGGTACACAAATTGTTTTTACCGCCTCTACTAATACTTTTAGCAACGTGCTGTACGTGTACGACCAGCTAGCTAAGCGCTTAAGAGAGCTGTCCTTTCTGAACTCAGGTGTGCGGATTGTCTTGACCGATCAGCGCGATGGTCGTACCGATACCTTTGCGTACAAAGGTGGATTAGCTGAGTTTGTCGCCTACTTAAATCAAAACAAATCTCCAGTGAGTCAGATTGCTCACCTTAATACCATGCACGAAAATGGTGTCGGGGTTGAAGTAGCACTGCAGTGGAATGATAGCTATCAAGAGGGGATCTACTGTTTTACTAATAACATCCCACAGCGCGATGGCGGCACCCATTTATCAGGTTTTCGCGGTGCATTAACTCGTACCTTGAACAACTACATTGAAAATGAAAGTCTCAATAAAAATGGCAAAACCGCGACTTCTGGCGACGATTGCCGTGAAGGTCTGGTCGCTATCATCTCGGTGAAAGTGCCCGATCCGAAATTTTCTTCACAGACCAAAGACAAATTAGTCTCCTCGGAAGTAAAAACTGCGGTAGAGCAAAGTTTTGCCCAGCTATTTAGTGATTTCCTGCAGGAAAATCCACAAGATGCAAAGGCGATTGTCGGCAAAATGATCGACGCCGCCCGCGCGCGCGAAGCGGCGCGAAAAGCGCGTGAAATGACCCGTCGCAAAGGTGCTTTAGATATCGCTGGGCTGCCGGGTAAATTGGCGGATTGCCAGGAGAAAGATCCCGCTCTTTCAGAATTATACCTAGTGGAGGGCGACTCTGCGGGAGGCTCTGCTAAACAGGGCCGCGCGCGTAAAACCCAGGCGATACTACCGCTAAAAGGTAAGATTTTAAACGTAGAAAAAGCCCGTTTTGATAAAATGCTGGCCTCTCAAGAGGTGGGTACTTTGATTACCGCCTTGGGGACAAGCATAGGCCGCGAAGAATTTAATATTGATAAATTGAGATACCACCGCATCATCATCATGACCGATGCCGATGTTGATGGATCGCACATCCGCACCTTGTTGTTGACCTTTTTCTTCCGTCAAATGCCGGAATTAGTGGAGCGCGGCTACATTTACATCGCCCAACCACCTCTTTATAAAATCAAAAAAGGCAAGCAAGAGCAGTACTTAAAAGATGAAGAAGCACTGCAAAAATTCCTTTTAAACGGTGCTTTAGAAGACGCGAGTATACAAATTAATGAAAACGAAAGTGTTTTTGGCAGCACCCTAGAAGAGTTGACGAATAAATACCGTCGAGTGGATGCCATCATCACCCGCATTAGTCGTTTATACCCAATAGATGCGCTAACTCAGATGCTCTACGCACCTGCGTTGGAAAAAGATCAACTGCAGGATGAGGCTGTCGTCAAGCAGTGGGCAGCGGTTTACACTGAGTTGCTAAGCGCAGGCGCGCAAGCCAGTGAACAGTACCGCTGTGAAGTAGTGCACGACAAAGAACACAGTGTCTACCTCCCCAAGCTGATTTATACCCATCACGGTGTCGATTCAGAATACACCTTTGATACCAGCTTTATTGGCTCTAAGGAATACCAGCTATTTAAAGAGATGGGCAAGGAGTTAGACGGACTGATTCAACCAGGCAGCTACTTTAAACGCGGCGATCGCACGTTCGAAGTAAGCAACTTTAAAGATGGCTTGGAGTGGTTGTTACATCAAGCCCGCCGCGGTCAATATATCCAGCGCTACAAAGGATTAGGTGAAATGAATCCCGAGCAGCTGTGGGAAACAACCATGGATCCTGAAACGCGCCGGATGCTGCAAGTGACCATTGAAGATGCGATAACTGCCGATCAATTGTTCACTACTCTGATGGGCGATGAAGTAGAGCCAAGACGTCATTTCATTGAAGAAAATGCCTTGAAGGCAACCATGGATATTTAAGAAAAATTGCTAAATTTCACCCTGTGTGAAATAAGCTAATCAAAGCAGTCTTCGGGCTGCTTTTTAAGTTTACAATTAATCCTTGAGTTTAGAGGATCTAAAGGTCTGCTCAAACCTCGGTATACGCCGCTCGTATCTATGTGTCCCCAATTAAAACTAATCCCCTTACTCTCTTCGAAAACACTATTACTATTACGCACTGTAGTGTCAATTGATCGAACTAGTCCTGCTACTATCTTATTTAAAGTTAATAGCTTACCTGATTATCCCTGTGTCGCCGCCACAGCAAAAGATGCTTTTAATCTCTTCTCTGTGTCCTCTGTGGTAAAACCAATCCTTTAAATATTTTTTCACCACAGAGGACACAGAGGACACAGAGGGAAAACAAAACACTACCTGATTAGTGCTGTGTCTTCACAGACTAACCAAAAGTAAAAAAAAATTACAAATAAATAACCTGGCTATAATCTAAACCATTATTAAATGCTAAAAATATATTACAACTTTGCTTAACTTGTTGTGATTAATCACTTTGTTAGACAGCTATCAAGTCAAGCGGAGTATGATGGTCAATCAGGATAGCTTATATAGATTAATTAGTTGTTGATAACTAGCCTCTCTGGTCAATGATTGCTACGTTTTGGACAGCATTGCGACATAGATGAGCATGCAGTTAGCAGGCTTACTTAATATCCAAGCAGAATTTTTTGGATGATTAAGTTAAGATGTAGTGCACCGGGTGCGGATTTTAAGCTGATGTTATTAAAGAGATTGCCGACTGTATTTAACTAGCCATCAATGAAAAGATCAACTTATAGCGATCATTTTAGGAGGATGTAGTGGGGATTTTAAGCATATTAGCATTGCTCACTATCATGCCTGTTTTAGTGGTGATTAAGCTGCGTAACATCAAAACCATGTCAGCTATTTATTTACCACTGGCGGCGTATGTGATTTTCAATGTCTATCAGTTGTGTGAAACTGATAGCCGCTCCGAAGCTTGTACTTGGGGTTATATGCAGTATATCTATGCGTTGCTAGCGGCCAGCACTGTCTTCTTAATCATATCTTTAGGCCAGTGGCTATCAGCTAAATATAAGCGAGAATCAAGCTAATTAAGCTCTGCTCAAGTCCACACGGCCCTAGCGGTCAGAGAAACTCGACTAACTGAGCATTTTAGTCATACCGTAGTCATAATTATGGCGGAAATAAATACAATCTTGCATGAGGTATTGCATGAAAAAAATAGCGATTATTTCAGACTCTTTAATCGGAGGAGGAATCGAACAAGTATCTATAGCTTTAGCGGAAGCTTTTAAAAATAATAATTTAGAAGTTCATATTATTCTATTAAAAAATGCGGTCGCGCCTGACTTGCTTAAGAAATTTCACATACATGTATTAAGTGAAGATGGAAGAATCACTAATATTTCAAAATTAAGACCTTATATATTTTCAAAAAAAATTAAACGTCTAAACAAAGAATTTGATTTTGATTTAGTACTGTCTAATCTAGCGGATTTTGCAGGTATGAAGACAGTAGAGTTGGTCGGCTTCAAGAATCTTTATACCATTATTCATAATACCCAGAGTAAGAGAAGATTCAAAAGGCATCAAAAAAAAGGATTTTCAGTACTGAAAGCCTACAAATTATATAAAATAAGAAAAAGCTTTAAAAACAAGAAGCTGCTATGTGTTTCTAAAGGTGTAGAAGACGATTTATTACAAATCATTAAAGCTAAACCTCAATATATACAAACTATTTACAATCCATTTGATATACAAAAAATAAGAGCGCTAGCCAGTGTCGAGAATAAAAATATTCCCAAGGATAAATATGTCATCCACGTGGGGCGGTTCGAGCTAATACACAAAAGACAAGACGTTCTTCTGCAGGCTTACGTGCTATCAAATATACAACATAAATTGGTTCTTTTAGGGGCCGGGCAAGACCAAGAAAAAATTCAAAAAATGATTGTTGAATTGGGTATTGAAGATCGAGTTATTCTGCCAGGGTTTGTCGGTAATCCCTATAACTGGATAAAGAATGCCGAGCTATTTATTTTTTCCTCCGACTATGAGGGCTTCGGCAATGTGTTAGCTGAATCCTTAATCGTTAATACACCAGTGGTGAGCACTAATTGTAAAAGTGGGCCCTCTGAAATTCTTAGTGGAGAATTATCTAAATTTTTAGTGCCGGTTGGGGATGTGCAATCTCTAAGTGAGAAAATAGTTGAAGCCATTGATTGTTATCCAAAAATTGAGGGAAAGCACATCGATAAATTTTCTGCGGATAGCATTGTTAAAAGCTATATCGGATTACTAGATCAGCATATATAATTAATGAGAAGTTAAGAGTATCAGTGCGCCAGCAGCGTCGATCAGTGTAAATTTTTGCTTAGGAACTCTGAATAAATTCCGCACCATTCCACCCGGTCCCACCCCACCCCAGCCTACGGAGCACACAGAGCAGTTCGTGCTCTGTGTTAACGGCTTTCGCATACCACCAGTATGCCTAAAACCGTCGTCTCAGCATTTATTAATACTGCTTGTAAGCCAGCTAGTGCTATGCTGATTGGTAGGGCTCTATAAAAAACATGCTCTGATCATGGCGCTGAAACTCAGCTAAATATTTTAAGTACTTCAGCCGCTAATTCAAGTGTGTTTACCGTTAGGAGCTAAACCGAGCAGGCTAGGTTGCAGTAAATTAGTCGGTCAGCGTCTTAGAGCCATAAACATGGATAGAGAGAAATACAGGGAGTACAGCTAATGAATATTTTACCTGATATTGAGTTAATGGATGGCCAGTGTGTCAATTTATTGCACGGGGAGTTTACCAAGCCGGTGCACTATGATGTCGACCCACTACAAGCCGCGCTAGATTTCGTAAAACAGGGGGCGACGATGTTAAATGTCGTCGATTTAGACGGTGTCATGCAGGGCGGTATGCACAACGGTGAACTAATTTGCCAGATCATTGATCAGGCTGGAGTGCCTGTGCAAGTGGGTGGTGGCATTCGTACTATGGCGTAGGCCAAATGGTGGTTTGATCGTGGTGCCAAGCGCATTGTGCTGGGCACAGCGGCGGTGATGGATAGGCATTTCTTACAGGAGGTTTGCTCCCATTACCCGGGTAAAGTAGTCGCCAGTATCGATGAAAAAGAGGGCCGGGTAATGGTGAATGGCTGGCGTGAATCGACAGCCTTTACACCTTTAGAAATAGGCCGTAGCCTGCAAGATTCAGGAATCTGTGCGCTTATTTATACCGACATCAACTTTGATAATGATCATCCCGAAGCCACGCTAGCCACCACCACTTTAATGGCTAGTGAACTGCGGATTCCGGTGATTTCCAGTGGTACAATTAAAGGGCTAGATGATATATCGCGCTTGCAGTTACTGCCCAATATCGCAGGTGCTATCATCGGGCGTGCACTGTTTAGTGGTGCTGTATTGCTTGCAGATGCGCTGGTGATAGCCTCTCAGGATGTTCCCAACCCTGCCATGCTCTGATACTGTCATCATTGACTTAAGATCATCAGTGATTTTCATGCGATGCTAAGCATTCGATCTAAATCCATGGATTCAGGTCAAGAGCAATAAATTTAAAAGTGGCAATTGATATTGTTGCAGAGCTAAACAACATTGATTTTTTTGATAAGTAGCTTGAGACCTCTGCATAACTTATTCAGAGGGTATGATAACTGCGCTCGGTAATACGGCGCTAAAAACCGGCTCTATATGCTCATTTACACCAGTAATACCCATAAACAGGGGCACACTGATTCCGCTATCTCGCCGATTTTTGCCTTGTCTTACCTTCACTCGTAACGTTATGCAGAGGTCTCAGCTTGTAATTGTTGTTGGCTATAGCTCAAACCAAATCATTTAGGTAGCAAAACTAATCCCTGAATCAGTGACTTCACTGCACCATATAGCACAAGCTCTTGATTTTACAGCGGTTAGAAAAATACCCGCTGAACCTACGGGTGCAGCTAAGATTTTTTCAATTCCACTGTAAAACCAATATCTTACACTCTATATTTACTTTGAAGTCACGGATTGAGGTAATCTACAATAAATCCCAGAGGGTGTTAAAAATAATCTGCTGCGCGGCAGCGACCTCTTTGGCTTCGATCACCACTGCCGTTGGATAGTCATTAGATGCCAGTGATATTATCGCTACCTTAGGCGGATAAATCGCGATATAGGCGGCATCCACTTTGCCTGCGGTCTTTAGCCATTTACGTTGCGACAACTCTGCGTCCTCCCCGCCATCTCCAATGGCGATCACTCTAACCTCAATTCCTTTTTTAATCCGTAAGTTAGTATAGTTGGGAAAGGGGCGATATAAATGGGAGCGAATCGGCTTAGAGGAAAATACCGCATAGTCTTTTTGATCTGATCTCTGCACAGTGCTGAGAATGTCCCGCAGTACAAATTCAATCCCCTCATCCCCTTCATAAAATTGCACTTGGGTACTTGAGAAGTCTGGCTTTAGATGTTGTAAAGCAGGGATCACCGTCGTCTTCAGCTGATTAATCGCGCTGTCTAAATCACTTTGTTGTTTTTCGGCTATTTGCAATAGCACCTCAGGGTCGCGCGGGGCAAATAATTTTCGACGACCTCTGGGTAAATAATTGACAACTCCCTTTTGCAGTAAGGTTTTTAGACACTCGTGCGTGGTGCCGCGGTTAATTCCCGACTTTTCAGCGACAGCTCTGATAGCGCTTGGCCCCAAAGCAAGTAACGACTGATAGACAATCGCTTCTTTTTGACTCAAACCGAGTTTTTCTAAGGTTTTATTATGCATGTTGTCAATTTTTTCCTGACAAGAGGTATTGTTAATTTTTATTATTGCTTTAAATTAGCGGTGATTGGAAGAAAAATTTTTAAAAATTGGAAAATAAAGAAAGTTATGTGCCTGTCTGCGTGGAAAATCCGCGACTGGTGCCGAGCTTCCTCAAGTAAAGGACTAAGTAGAATATGAACACAGATATCATTATATTGGCCGCTGGGCAAGGTTCTAGAATGCGCTCAGAATTACCCAAAGTACTCCACAAGATTGGAGGCAAGGTAATGGTGCAACATGTTATCGATCAAGCCAATAAATTAGAAATTAGCCATGCGGCCACCACCCACATTGTCGTCGGCCATAAGTCGGCATTAGTCGAAGATTCGCTCGCCGATCAAAACATAATTTTTGTGCTGCAAAAAGAGCAACTAGGTACCGGTCATGCAGTCGCAATGGCCGTAGAAAATATCAGTGATGACGGAATCAGCTTAATCTTATACGGGGACGTCCCCCTTACCCAAAGCGTCACATTACAACAATTAGTTGAGATAGCTAAAGGTGATCAGTTTGGTTTGCTAACAGTTACTTTGGAAAATCCGCGGGGATATGGCCGTATCGTGCGCAGCGCGACGGGCGAGGTTACCGCCATCGTTGAACACAAAGATGCCAGCCCCAAGCAATTAGCTATTTGTGAAGTAAACACCGGCATCATGGCCGTGCCGAATAAATTTTTACGCCGCTGGATCGGCCAGTTAGGCAATGACAATGCCCAGGGCGAATACTACTTGACCGACATCATTGCCATGGCCGCTGCAGACAGCGTCGATGTTATCACTTGCTCCCCAGAGGCCCCGCAAGAAGTACAGGGGGTCAATGACAAAGTACAGCTAGCGCAATTAGAGCGCTTCTATCAGCAGCAGCAAGCTCATCAACTGATGCTTGCGGGTGCCACCTTAGCCGACCCTAGCCGTATTGATATACGGGGTAAAGTGACAATTAACGGCGAGGTCAATATCGATGTCAATGTGATCTTTGAAGGAGAGGTAGTTTTAGGTGCCGGCGTACAAATAGCGGCAAACTGCATCATTAAAGACTCGGTCATCGGCGATAACAGCCTGATCAAAGCCAACTCCATGATTGAGCAAAGTATCATCGGTGAAAACTGTGAAGTGGGGCCATTTGCCCGGCTGCGTCCAGCGACGGAGTTAGGGGATCGGGCTAAAGTCGGTAATTTTGTAGAGACCAAAAAAGCGATCATCGGCGCCGGCTCTAAAGTCAGCCACTTAACCTACCTGGGCGATGCCTTAATAGGTACTGAAGTAAATATAGGGGCCGGCACTATTACTTGTAATTACGATGGGGTTAACAAGTTTCAAACTGAAATCGGTGACGGGGCGTTCATCGGCTCAAATTCGGCATTAGTAGCCCCGCTAAAAATTGGCGCGGGCGCCACTGTTGGAGCAGGATCTACCATCTCCAAAGAAGTACCTGCCAATCAACTGGTCGTCGCCAGGGGTAAGCAAGTGATCTTTAAAGACTGGCAGCGGCCGGTTAAAAAATAACACTGTTCATTCATTCATCCATTGAAAAACAAACATTGCATACCCGCACTGCTGGCAGCGAAAAATTCGCAACCAGGCATTCGCAGCAGTGCTGATTGATAAAAAGGAATCATTATGTGTGGCATAGTAGGAGCGACAACCGAGCGTTCAGTAGCAGAAATATTATTGGAAGGATTACGCCGTCTC
The DNA here is from genome assembly GCA_029027825.1 of Oceanospirillales bacterium. Lineage (GTDB taxonomy): Bacteria > Pseudomonadota > Gammaproteobacteria > Pseudomonadales > Balneatricaceae > Rs1. The sequence continues at coordinate 4,224,469 of CP093399.1, forward strand.
GAGTATAGAGGATATGACTCGGCCGGTATGGCGATTTGGGATGGTCAGCAGCTACAAAGATTGCGCCGCAAAGGTAAAGTACAGCAACTGGTAAACGCCCAGCAAGAAACGCCGTTGACTGGTAACGCGGGGATCGCACACACACGTTGGGCAACCCATGGTATTCCAGCGGAACACAACGCGCACCCGCACATGTCGAACCAGCGAATCGCTGTGGTACACAATGGAATTATTGAAAATTTTGAGCAATTACGCAGCAGCCTAAAGGCTGATGGATATCAGTTTGACTCACAAACAGATACTGAAGTAATTGCTTACTTACTTGATAGGTCAATAAATAATGGAATGAGCATCCTAGCGGCAGTGCAGGCATGTACCGTGGAGTTAAAAGGCGCTTTCGCACTGGGCATCATGCATAGCGATTATCCAGGTCAGCTGATAGCGGCGCGAAAGGGTAGCCCGCTCGTGATAGGCGTTGGGATCGGCGAAAATTTTATCGCTTCAGATCAATTGGCGCTACTACCAGTGACCGACAGATTCATGTTTCTAGAAGAGGGTGACATTGCGTTTGTCGATCGGGACAATATCAACATTTGGGACAGTCAAGGAAACACTGCTGAGCGTCCTATCAGCACTTACGAACACGGTATTAGCGCGGCGGACAAAGGCGAATATAAGCACTATATGCTCAAAGAAATCTACGAGCAGCCGGCGGTTACTGAGGCGGCCTTTAGTGGCAGAATCATCAACGGTCTAGTGGATGAAAACTGCTTTGGAGCGAACGCCGCCGAGATCTTTAAACAAGTAAAACAAGTGCAAATTATCGCCTGCGGTACCAGTTATCATGCTGGGCTAGTTGCTAAATATTGGATGGAGTCAATCGCTGGCATCCCAACCCATGTTGAAGTGGCCAGCGAATATAGATACCGTAAGGTAGTCATCAGTGAGGGAACGCTATTCGTATCCATATCCCAGTCGGGTGAAACTGCAGATACCTTAGCCGCGCTACGCGATGTCAAATCGCAGATTTTAGCGAGCCTAGCCATTTGTAATGTCCCCGCTAGTTCACTAATTCGCGAATCAGACATCTACCTAATGACCAATGCCGGGCCAGAAATAGGAGTGGCATCGACCAAGGCATTCACTACTCAGCTGGTGGCTTTATTGTTGATGACAATCGTCATAGGACGAAAATTCAGTCTCAGCGAAGCGACAGAGCGAGCGCTAGTCGCCGATCTGCAACAGCTGCCTAAAATTCTCGCCGAGGCGCTGCAAATGGATGTTGCTATAGAAGCGATGGCCGCGCACTTCGCAGAAAAAAATCACTCATTATTTTTAGGTCGCGGCCCCCTTTACCCGATCGCGATGGAAGGGGCGTTAAAGCTCAAAGAGATATCCTACATACACGCCGAAGCTTACCCCGCCGGTGAGCTAAAGCACGGGCCGCTGGCGCTAGTAGATAAAGACATGCCGGTAGTCACGGTGGCGCCAAGCAACGAAATGTTAGAGAAGCTCAAGGCCAATTTGCAAGAAGTACGCGCCCGAGGTGGTGAGTTATTCATCTTCTGTGCAAGTGCGACGATTGCTGAGGAAGAGGGTTACCACGTATTACACATGCCGGAGATGCCTGAAATCCTCGAGGCCATCGTCTATACAATACCGATGCAACTCTTTTCATATCACGTGGCAGTGCTGAAAGGTACAGATGTCGATCAGCCGCGAAACTTGGCGAAGTCGGTGACAGTGGAGTAGCGTTATAAAGCTTATAAAAAGGGTGCTGATAGCACCCTTTTTTGGCTTATCAACAGGTGCTAGATTGAGCTGAATTTTATTATTGATAATTAAATCTAAAGATTGCGGTGCGGTGCGGTTTCGACTGCGTCGAGTTCATTTCTTTTGGATGGGCTAAAAGAAACCGAACCAAAGAAAATCCCACCCTACTATTACCGAAAGATCCCTCCACGATTCACTAAATTGACGGCCACTCAGATAGGCTGTCCCTAGCCTAACTGAGCTTTTCGCGACGTCCTGTCGCTCCACTCGCCAATTTAGCAAATCGCTCCGGCGGCAATACAAGGGGATTGGTAGCTCCGTAGCTATATTGATTATAGGTAAAAATTGTATTAATTCGTGCAAGGGATCTATAATTATTACGGTTTTCCAGTTAAATTAAATTTGTCATGTAGTAATTTTAGTTTTTAAATGACAAAATCACAGGCATTATTTTTATCATAAATTAAAGGAGGCAAAGTGATAAATTCTGAACCAGCAACCACTTTAAGCGCTCCTGTTCTAGCTAAATTATTTTCTCCAAGCTTAATAACTCAAGTAACAAAATCTTCGAAATCTAGATTCTTGTCCTCGATTGTAAAAGAATCAGGTTTTTTAGAAGTAGGTGAAGCGACGGATACGCTTGGTGACCTATTTGACATTGCTTTTAGCCAAATGGAAGCTAGCTATAGGAATGAATACATATATAAAAATGCTATAGCCAACAAAATCCTCCTCGGTAGACATTCATTAAATACAGCAGCAATGCATACAGAATTTAGAGTTGGCGACAGTAAAGCTGACGTGCTGATATTGAACGGGACATCACATATATATGAAATAAAGACTGAACTTGATTCTCTTGATCGTCTGGATAAGCAAATTGAAAATTATATGAAATTTGCTGAGTGCGTGACCATTGTGGGGTCAAAGGGACATATTGATAAATTGTGTGCGATTCTTCCCAGTAGTGTAGGGATATTGGAGCTAACAACAAAAGGGTCCCTTAAAAGCGTCAGAAAATCTGTTTCAAATAGAGAGAATCTGGATAATTCAATAATATTTGACTCTTTGCAAATGTCTGAATACACTAAAATTATTAAAAAATTCACCGGATCTATTCCTAGCGTTTCTAATGCGCTCATGTTTAGAGAATGTAAGAAAATATTCGAAACTCTAGATATTGATCACAGCTATGAACTGGTAGTAAAAACTCTTAAATTAAGAAATATGGATGTTAAAACTAAGGAGTTTATCATGTCAGTTCCAGTATGTTTGAAAGCTGCTGTTATTGGAATAAAAATGACAAAGGCACAACGTTTAGTTTTATTGGGCTCGTTAAACCAAACTATTTCTGAGTGCATGTATAATCCATAACATAAGGAAAAGTGATGTATTATCCCTATTTTCGCGGGAAGCAAAATGAACTAATTCTATTACGTGATCATGCACAATTCATATCCAGATCTGCAGTAATTCCCATCATAGAACCAGTAAAACAAAATTTTAAACCAGTAATTAGGTGCTTAAATTCATTAATTGAATGTGAGGCTGAGTTTGTTTTTATAATAAATCCCAAGTGTGGGGAGCTGGTTGGAAAAACAGATGTTTTATTAGATGTATTTAGAGAGCACGACTTGTTGTCTTACAAGAAAATGACTTTGGGCTACATTGTCGATGAAAGCTCTAATCTCTCTGGTCTTGAATTGTTTTCAAAATCACATCCAAACTCAAATATAGCACTGATACATTATGGCTACTTAAACAGTATTGAATTAAATAAGCTAACATCCAGACTAGGCAATATTACTAAACATGTTTTTATGGAAGACCATGCTAAATTGCGATATCGGAGGAGGTTTAAGAAGGAGAATAACGATAAAGTACTCATTAGAGATAGTTTTATCAAAAGAGCAAATAGAGAGTATCCGGCATCCGAACTATTCTCTGAACTGCATATTACCTATGAAGAAGATGAAAACTGTGATGGGTTCGGGGATTTTTTAATTGCAGGTGAAGAGTTCTCAGAATCTGGCGGTCCTGCTTACGCTGTAGCAATTCATCTCACTTATATAGATGGCGATGCTGATAACGATATGTATATAAAACATTATGTGTCAGATCGCAAAAGTACACCTACAGATCCTGGAGGAAAATTTTTAGAAGCATTAGAAAAACTGTACGAAGATACGAAAATTAACACCAAAATATATAAATCTAATGCTATTGGTGAATTCATAAAGCATTATGACAATAAGCATTTCCCGGGCTTAGGTGTAGTTAAAAAGCTGTCAATGCAACATCATGTTGAGTTAATGGCATATTTCTTAATTAGGCCGAAATAAACTATGTCTTATTGTTGTGAAGATTGCTTTGATGATAGCTATTTACGAGGCCATATACGAGTACACTCGACTACAACTGGTAATTGTTCTATTTGCCTGGGGCAAGGTAATCAACTGTTATTAGCCACATCATTGTTGGATGTTTTTTCGCCAGTTCTAGATTTGTATAGCGAAGTATCTAATAAGAATTCTGGACAAAGTTTGGTCTCTTTGATCCAAGAAGACTGGGGTATATTTCAAAGTAAAACTAAAAATGTAGCTCAAGAAATTCTTATGCTGATATCCGCTGATTCACTGTATAAGTTTAATAGTTCAAGTTTTTATGAAAGAAACTATACTCTTGAGCAGGATTATAACGAAGTAAATTGGGTTGATTTTCAGAACGAGATAAAGCATGAAAACCGTTACTTTTCTAAATTATTTTCGCATCAAGATCAAATCGAATTAAAAAAAATTCTACCCTATGTCTCATCAGAGATGGTAGCTGATTCACAATGTTTTTATAGAGCAAGAATAAATGAAGACGGCATAGAACCATTTCCTCTTAAAGAGATGGGAGCACCACCTTCACAAAAAGCTACCGCAGGTCGAGCAAATCCTTTTGGAATATCGTACTTGTATGTAGCTTCTAATCCCAGCACAGCTATTGCAGAAACCAGACCACACAAAAAAGCACAAGTATCAGTTGCTACACTTTCGATAATTAATACTTTGAAGTTGGTCGATTTGAGGGATCCTAAAGCAACTGTTTCTCCATTCAGGCTATCGGAAAGTCAGTTAAAAAAGGCACATGCCAGTATAAGTTTATTGATTACACTAGGAGAAGAGTTAACAACACCGGGTGCTCCAAACCAGGCCAATTTAGAATATTTGTCTAGTCAGTATATTTGTGAATTGATAAAATCAGATGGATATGAAGGTGTTATATATAAAAGTTCCTTGGGTGATGGTGATAATTATGCCGTTTTTGCTGACCAGAGGTTGAATATAGACTGTGTTACTACCCATAGTGTTAACGATATAAATATTACTCACGTAGAAAACAGCCTGCCATCTAGTAAAAGCGACGGTACAGTAAAATGGTTTAATGACGCGAAAGGTTTTGGTTTTATCGAGCAAGATGGTGGAAACGATGTATTTGTGCATTTTAGTTCTATTACCGGTGAAGGCTTCAAAACTTTAACGGAAGGACAGAAAGTCGAATTTTCAGTAACTCAAGGGGAAAAAGGACCTCAAGCTGAAAATGTTGTAGTTATATAATACACAGCTCTCAATTGAGCCTCCGGGTTCCTTGCATAGTCGCCGGATCGACAGGCAGACTTTGTAAATCGGGTCGTAAAAGATGACAGCCCCTCATTATTACCTATTAACAACATCTGTTATTAATAGGTGAAAAGTCCTAAATAATCGTTACGCATTGCAAAAAATTGAGTAACACTTGTCTCTTGGGAACTTAGAGTTTGATTATTGTTGGCTAACGAAACAGCTACCTACTGAACTTTTTAGTGTAAGTGAAAGCACTATTGAAAAATACATATCCACTTATGATAAAGAACTAAAATTTAATGGATATAAATTATTGCGAGGGATTAATTTTAGGAAGTTCAAATAGTTAGGCTATGGTACCGTAACTGATTACGGTACCATAGTATCCGTTATTGGAGTGTTTGATTTTAGAACAACGCTAAATTTCGCCATGCTACTCACCGAGAGTGAAAAAGGAAACTAATATAATTAATATGGGACACTCGAATTTAAATACTACTAAATTCAATTACAGCAGTATTTACAATGCATAAAAACGTAATTTCAGAAAAAAACTCCAGCGCTATTCATTTTCTACTACGGAGCCGCCAATCTTCTTGTTTTGCCGCAGGAGCAACAGACTTACTTCGTGCTCCTACAAATTCTAAGTACCGATATCCCTGTCGGCAACGTCGCGGAGAACAACATTGAGTCAGGAATAGTGAACTTGAGCGGCCATTAGTTTTTCAAATCGGGTTGTAAAAGATAACTACTCCTGATTATCCCCCACACCAGCCCCCGAAATACATCTAGTAATGGCGTCTAACGATCTCCACTTAAAGATAAAAATAAACCCTCCCTAGACTAGAAGCCCGAGCGAGAACAGATTAAGCTCCTAGCATGCAAAATCGATGTCAATTATCCTTTGCCTAATATTGTTTTAAGGGCGAATAAACCATTTAGTCTGTGATGTTATAAGGAAGCGGCAGTGCAAATAATTGTTAGTAAGTTGCGTGGTAACAGCCACCTACAAGGGATTGTCTATATGTTGGTGGCGATGTTCGCGCTGGCAACCATGGATGCTGTTGCCAAGTATTTAGTGCATGACCGCTATGATCCAGTACAGATATTGGCGATGCGCGGCTGGATCATTCTGATTGTGATGTTGATCTATTACAGCACTCGCAAGCGGCTTTATAAACTAAAACCTACTAAGCCGCTTTCGCAAATGGCGCGTGGCGCGTTTGGATTTTTAGCGCCTTATTTCTTTTTTAAATCTCTGCAAATCTTACCGTTAGCGGATGCCACGGTGATTTTTTTCAGTTCGACCTTTATGGTGACAGCGCTATCTGCTTTGGTGCTCAAAGAAAAGGTTGGGTGGCATAGATGGTCAGCGGTAGTGGTGGGTTTTATTGGAGTAATAATTGCCATGAACCCAGAGGGCGAAGGCGATTTAATAGGTTACCTTTACTGCCTGCTTGGCAGCATTTCTTACTCGGTACTGTTTATCTCAGGCCGCTGGCTGTCGCGCACTGAGTCTGTAGATTCATTGGTTTTTGGTTTTAACCTTAGTCTGACGATCGTGGGTACAATGCTAACGCCTTGGGTGTATCAGAGTATCCAGCTTGCCGATTTTTGGCCGATTATTGCCTTCTCTGCTCTGGCTCTTATCGGGCATTTTTTCATTACTCATGCCTTTAGCTTGTCTGATGTGGCTGTTATCGCTCCACTGGAGTACACGGCACTAATATGGGCAGTGCTGTGGGGGTATTTGATTTGGGCCGATGTGCCCAACCAGCAAGTGATATTAGGTGCGGCAATTATTATTGGCTGCGCGTTGTTTGTAGTGTATCGAGAGGCGAGAGCGGCACGGGTGACAAAAGTCTAGTAAAGACGAAGCTCTCTAAGGATAGTAGGCTGCAAAGCATCTTGGCGGGAATAATTGTAATTTTGACAGTAGGCTGGCATTTTTTGATTTATGATGCAGGTTGCTTTTTTAGGTATGGTAGATCATGGAAATAACTTTTTTAGAAGCCTTGCTGCTGATCATTGTCGGCTTACTCGGTGGCATCATCAACACTTTAGCAGGAGGGGGCTCTAATCTTACTATGCCCGCACTGATGGTGATGGGCTTACCTGCAGATGTTGCCAATGCCACTAACAGGCTGGGAGTTTTCTTGCAGGCGTTGACCGGTACCGTTAAATTTAATCAAAAAGAGATGTTGCCTAAAGATGATTTAAAAGCGATTTTAATACCCAGTCTAATGGGTGGCTTACTCGGTGCTGTTGCGGCAGCATGGTCGCCCGTGTGGCTGCTCAAACCTATGCTATTAGGTACGATGCTCTGCGTGGCTGGTGGTATGTTAATTTGGCCAAACATGATACCTGATGATAATAGTGGCGCCAGCAAAGTCAGCGACAGCCGCTGGGGTTTTTGGGGGCTGCTAGTTGCCGGTATATACGGAGGCTTTGTGCAGGCGGGTGTTGGTTTTGTGTTATTGGCAGTATTATCGGGTTGTTTACGCTACGATCTAGTGCGCGCCAATGCCCTAAAATTACTTTGTACTATAGGTTTTACGCTGGTGGCGCTACTGGTGTTCATCGTCCACGATTTAGTGAATTGGTATTACGGTCTGATTTTGTCAGTGGGCTTTATCGGCGGTGCGCTGATTGGTGTTAAAATGGCGATTAAAGCTTCGGTAAAAACCATGCGCCGCGCTATGTTTGGGCTGACTTTAGTCGCCTGTGTCGCTGTCTATATATAACTAGTGTAAAATCTACTGCTTGCTGCCATCCCCCTTACCTCATCCTGTGGCCAAAAAACGGAACCAAAGACGATCCTTACCATTCATGGCGCCGCAAAATTGCTTATATAGACGTTGGTATTTAGAATTTTCAGGAACACAACGTTTGGCAGTCACTCCGCTTCGTCAATTCAGTTAATAGCTTCGTAGTGAGCTTCGTGTCAGATTGCTTTTTTCTTCTGAAAATTACGCTTCTTGGCGAGCTTAATTAGTTGCTTGGTGTTGAGTAATCGTAAAAAGTGAATATCCCTCGTTAGATTATTTATTATGGGTTGATTATCTAGGTATTTATAACGGTGATTACTATGTTGAGATGTGATAAAATTCAGCATATATAGTATATTCAAGAAGAAAAGGAACCGTTGATGATATCGATGACTGTACACGCACCAGCCGATAAATTAGGTGACTATCAAGATAAGTTAGTCGATCTACTTAGAGCAGACGCCGCTCTTAATAAAACTATTCCGAAATCCATAAGAGACTCAACTGAGGGGCTGCTAAGACTGGTTAATTGTTTTTACAGTAATAAGATAGAAGGCAATTCAACACACCCTAAGGATTTTCTAAGAGCCCAATATGAGCACACAGATAAGGCTAATAATACCTCTAAAGATATCTTGGAGCTCTTTGCGCATCTAGAGGCTCAGGTTAAATTGAGCGTATCAGACATAAAACCAAACGTTATTTGTGAGCCTCAATTTATACAGGAACTTCATCGTTCATTTTACAGAGAATTACCCAAGGATTTTCTGATTATAAAAGATATAGATGGGAATAACGTAAAACGAGAGAATGGGGAATTCCTTTTATTGGAGCCTGGTAACTGGAGAACAAAAAACGTTCAAGTAGGCAGGCACGAACCTCCAAGCTACGAAGAAGTAAATAGATATATGGACTGGGTTAGTAGCTCATTTAGGTTAGATAGAATTCACGGGACCAATAAAGTTTTAGCGGCAGCTGCTATCCATCACAGACTAGCGTGGATACACCCATTTCTAGATGGCAATGGACGAGTAATAAGGCTTTTAACAGATTGCTATATGAAAGCAGCTGGATTTGGAGGCTATGGCCTATGGTCTATCACTAGAGGGTTTGGACGTGACACTAAAAGCTATTATGCTGCTTTAGCTTCTGCAGATATCCCCAGACAAGTCGTCTATGTTGGTAGTGGAATTCTTTCTGAATAATGGTTGATTCAATTTACAAAATATTTCATCGATACCGCTTTAGAGCAAGTGAATTATTTCACTAATTTATTAGAACCTCGTAACCTAGGCATAGCTATAGATCTCTTCTTTGAGGTTAGATCCAGGGGTGAAATAATTGATGTTTCTGGTCAGTCGATGCCGGTATTAAATATAATGGCTAGAGATGTTTATAAAATTTTACTTGAAAGAGGGTCGATGAGTCGACAGGCTATCCGAAAGCATTTAAATAAAGGAGAACAAACACTTCGGCCTATATTTAAACAAATGGCTGAAGAGGGGTTAATAAGTGCGGAGCCAAGGTTAGACGTCCAATTGAAACTGTCAGCACTATCTATTGGAATACTGTTCCCTAACCTGTGGTAGACACCATCAATAGAGCCGCTAAAAAATAGTCTGTAAAAACATCTAGCGGCCCTATCATCACGGTATTACATGCAAGACCTGGGCGATATTCACTTCTTCCCTTTTTCCAGTAATTGATCAATGAAGCCAGGGGGTAGTCTCCGGTCTAAACTTGAGAAATCCCCGTTGTCGAGTATTGCTATCATCGTATCATGCATGACCTGCTGAACTTCTCTGATATTTGCTGAGCCAAGAGAAATTCTCGCTACTCCCGCTGTCGCTAATTGCAAAGTGCTAAGTTTGGTCATAGCACCCGCTGCCAATACATTTACTGGGATGGAAACTGCTTGGCAGACCTTTTTAACTGACTCCAAGTCAGGGAGACTAGGAATGTAGACGCAATCTGCTCCGGCACTTTCGTAGGCTTGAATGCGCTTTATGGCTTCGGATAAGTCGTAAATATTGTGCATTAGCCCATCTGCTCTGGCTACTAATACAAAATCTGACGGTAGAGATCTCGCAGCCGCAGCCGCTGCTTCTATTCGCTCTACAGCCAATTCGAAACTATAAGAGCCGGCAACTGGCAGTCGTATATCTTCGATAGAAATGCCGGCAAGCCCTACCTCAGCAGCTAACTTAACCGTTTCAGCAACGGTATCTGGATCATCACCAAAACCATTCTCAAAATCTCCTGAAACCGGCAGCTTTGTAGCTGCTACCAGATCCTCGGCGTGAGCGAGCATTTCATCACGAGTTACATTACCCATATCCGCTCGACCAAGAGTGAAAGCAAATGCAGCTGAAGACGTTCCAATCGCTTTAGCTCCGAGGGCGGCATACATTCTGGCAGAGCCAATGTCCCAAGCGTTGGCTAAAATAAAGGGTCGACCTGGATGATGTAATTGACGAAAATGGTGTGTCATTTTTGGCATCCTATGGTGTTGACGAGTTAAAGGATTAGCTATTACGAGACCTCAGCATAACGTCACGAGTTAGAGTAAGACAAGGAAAAAATCGGCGAAATAACGGAGTTAGTGCACCTCTAACGTTGGCTACAGTGTGCCCTTGTTCTAGCGGTATAGATGGTAGAGAGCAAACTTCGATTCGAGGCCAATCCAATTATGCCTCAGTGTCATCTAGGCTATGAAGAATAGGATGGTTTAAATCAGAAGCAGCTATAAATAATTCGGGCTGAGTGATAAATGATTTTTGCATAGCTGATTATATCAAGACCTACGAAAATTTTCAGATTTGAATCCAGGGGAGTTATGCAGAGGTTTCTAGGAGCGAGTATTTACAGCTTTAGCCACTTTAATGGTATGAGGGCTATTTATTTTAGATGAAATATATTGATCCAATACCATTAACTCTATTGGTTTAGAAAAGTAGTAGCCCTGTAAATAATCAACTCCTAAGTGTCGCAGAATGTCTGCTTGTGTTTTGTGTTCAACACCCTCTGCAACAACTTTATAATTTAAGGCTCTGGCTATGTGTAAGATTGCTTTTACAATCGAAAAACCATTGGTTTCTAATTTGTCGATGAATACTTTGTCAATTTTTACCACGTTAGCTGATAATTCTTGAATGATGGAAAGAGACGAATACTCCGTACCAAAGTCATCAATATAAACGGCAATCCCTAGTTGCTGTAAACTTTTAACACGGTGAATAATTGAGTTTTTATCTTGGGCAAAAACAGACTCAGTAATTTCAATATGCAAGCGTTGGGGGGCTAACTGAGATTCCTTTAAAACGGCTTCGATAGATGCAATAAAGCTATCCTCTTGAAGCTGCATAATAGAGACGTTGACACTAACAGCAATGCTCTGTGGCCAAGTTGTTGCAATGAAACAAGCTTGACGAAGTACCCAGTGACCAATTTTTATGATTTGACCATACTGTTCAGCAATAGGTATAAATTCGACAGGGGATATGACTCTACCGTCATGTTTCCATCTTATTAGGGCTTCAAATGAAACGAGAGAATGAGAGGATGCATCAACGATCGGTTGAAAAACTAAATATAGTTCGTTGTTATTTAGCGCCTCGCTGAGAGAATTCTTTAATCTGATTTCTTGTTGAATTTGTTCTCGTAGTTTTTCATCGAAAAATCCAACGGTTGAGGGAGCGTGTCTCTTTTTGGAATCCATTGCCATATCAGCCCACTGGATGAGTAGTGTTTCTTTTTTTGCGTGTTCAGGAAAAATAGCAATCCCTATCGTCGCACTTAAATTGAGATAATTATTATCAACTAAATAAATTTCTGAAATACTATTAATAATATCTTCGGCAAATGTTTGAGTTTTTTCCTTATCAATGTGATCAACCACTAGCAAGAATTCATCACCACCCCAGCGGCAGAGGATACCTTCGGTTGGACGCAAGTCTATCAGGCGCTTGGCGGTAAGCTTTAGTATGGAATCTCCTACTACATGGCCAAGGGAGTCATTGATTTTTTTGAACCCGTCTAAATCGATAAATAACAGTGCAAAGCTGCTCTCTTTAGCTGAGTCCGCTTGGATGCGCTGCGCTAAATCAAGAAGAAAGGCGCTTCTATTGTGTAGTCCAGTTAATGGATCGATATTAGATAGCTCGTGAATTCGTTTTGTTCTTATTGATACCTCTTCCTCCATGTTATTAACGAGTATGCGATTTTGATTATTCCATAGAATAGATTGTTTAGTGAAGTCTGAGGTTTTTTTAGCGGAAAAAGATAATACGATAAAAAAAGCAAAACCAAGTATGCCAATAACATTCATAAATTTCTCATCGGCAAGCGATAAAGCAATTGCCAAAGGAATTAACATAATAAAAGAGTAAGTAATGGATACTGTTTTATGAGCCGCTAAAATCGTAGTGGCTCCTCCTGCCATGGAAGAAGCGATGACAATCATTAATGTCAGTTCGAAAAATTCAATGTGGTTAAGGATTGAAACACAGTAGATGGCCCAGAGCATGCAAGTTGATAAAATACTAATAGAGAATCGATAGATGGCGATATTACTATTGTAATTTAATGAACAGGCTTGTTTTTTCCAGATAAGAGTGTCAACCAGCCTAAACAACAGTACCGATATAAAAACCAGCCACCAAATTTGTTTTATTTCGGCCGTTAAGGTGCTTTCGAAGGTAAAGACTAAGCCAGTAGCAGCGATAAGGTTTATAGCAATACTGCTAAAACTGTTGCTATAAAGCAGCTCAGCGACATCACGTTGGGATTGTTTCTTCAGTTCGCTTGTAGTATCCATTCAAGGCTCTTTTAAATTTATTATATAGTCTATGGCAGATGCTATGTATCTAGAGAATGCCCATAATAACATAGATATAGCTCGTTTTTCGATCATCACAATGTCAGTTGAAATACGGTCCAAAACTCTCTTCAATACTCGAGTACTTGCGGTATCGTCAGCTTTGATCAACAGCCTTGGGTTTTGAGTTGATACCAGGGAAGCTGTCAGCGCACACTACGACTGTTAGCAATGATTATCTGCAATCATCTGCCGCCTGATTAAACCAGCAGTAGTATCTAGAATTAATATCTGAATTAGAGACTTAATTGCAGCGCATAGTAAAATTATTTTTAATACCACTTTAAATCAATATCTCATGCCGGGTATTTACTTTGAAGCCAGGGATTACGGTAATCGTAATAAAGTAATTGCGAATTATTTCTATTAGAGATTGACAGAAACTTACAAATAAAGATAATGCTTACAATTCCTATTTTCATTATTATTACAATAAAAATTTCGTCGTATATGAGCACAGAGCACTGCTGTGTGCCAGTCGAGGAAATTAATTGTGATCCGCTTATTTACCAGCGCACTCGCCAGACTCTAAGTAGGGTGCGTGCCTCAATCTCAAATCCACTGGAGACCTGAAATGTCGCGATCTTTACTGGCGCAACTGCGCACACCCTTGCTTATAGGTGCGTCGATTCTGGCACTTGCTGCGCCGGCCCGAGCGGAAGCAGCTGTCGTGCTGGTCCAAATGAATGAATACAATGGCCCCGAAGCATATTTTCATCTTTATTTAGTGAACCCAAAGGGAAAATTTGATCGTACTCTGTGGGTTTCTGGCCCAGAAAAAATTTGGTGGCCGGATTCGAAGCGTTGGTTTGGCTATCACAACCGCGCCCGTGAAAACGTTGATGCAATCACTGGCGCTTCAACAGCTGGTGGTGCGCGTGCAGTGATGCACGTCGACATCGAGCAGAGCTTAGTGGATGCAGGTTACAAACTGCGGGTGGAGACTTCTGTCGAGAATGCTGACAACGTGCAGTCCGATGTCGAAGTTGATCTGACTAGCGACAACCAAAGGAAGAAAATTCCTGGAACTGGCTATGTTCGCTATATCCGTTTTAAGTTCTGATCCGCTATGTGGCGTCAATTACATCGCTGGTATGGAGTGGTTGTCGGGCTGCTACTGATTTTTCTGGCAGCGACCGGCTCGATCCTCTCTGTTGATCCACTGCTACAGCGATTTGACCGCAATGTACATGAACTGGGTGACCTGACTGTCACCGATGTGCTGCATCTGTCTGCCCAAAAGAATCCCTATTTTGAAATCGACCGTATTCGCATCGATTATTCCGGGCGATTACTGTTGCGTGGCGCCGATGCGGCTGGATCTCGCGAGGTGCCATTCAATCCAAAGAATGGCCGACTGGCCCGCAAAGATCGACCGCGGCCGCTGATGGATTTGATCAATAGCTTGCATCGCAATTTGGCGTTGGGCCCCGTTGGGCGGCCCATTACACTGATCGGCGTACTTTCTATGCTGGTATTAATGATTACCGGCTTGACCTTGCTCGCTAGACGACTCGGCGGATTTAGACGACTACTCGACCCAGTCAAGGGTCGTGGTCTCGATAAGTGGCATACAATCTTAGGTCGGATAGTGGTGGTGCCGCTGTTTGTCACCATGTTCTCCGGGGCATGGATGTCACTTGTCTCTAACGGAATTATGCCCTCGGGTGTTGGTGACGGGCCCGCTTATCCTGAATCTCTCGTTGAAGCGGAACCAGTGCCAGCGGTCGAGCTACAGATTTTTTCTACCATTAAGTTGCGTGATCTCACGGAATTGAACTTTCCTATTTGGGCCGATTGGTGGGACGTTTACGTCTTGCGGCAGGAGGGCTCTCTCACTTTTATTGACCGTCAATCTGGCGAGGTATTGAGTCGGGGCAGCTTACCGTTTATCAGCCGGGTCTTCGATTTATTTACCCTATTACACACCGGCCAAGGAGCGTCTCCCTGGGGGGCAATTGCTGGGTTGATATCACTTTCTGTGCCATTTTTTGCTATTTCTGGGCTAGTTATTTGGCTGCGTCGTCGCCATCCAAAACCGCGAGGTACTGTGGCGGCCGAGGCTGCGGAGCTAGTAATTTTAGTGGGTTCAGAAACAGGGACTACTTGGGGGTTCGCGGTGCATTTAACCCAGCGACTGCGCGATGCTGGCAAGGCGGTGCACTTAGGTGACATGAACAAGACTTATCGGCTTCGCGAAGATGCCACGCTGCTACTGCTGGCTGCCACTTATGGCGATGGTACGCCACCTGCGGGCGCCGCACAATTTTTGCAGCGACTGTCAGGCTATCAAGGTGGACGACGCTTTGCCGTGCTGGGATTTGGCGACAAGGCCTTCGCTGCCTACTGCGCTTTTGCGATTGATTGTCAGCAGGCGCTGCAGGCTTCGGGCCGCGAGTGCCTACTGCCGATGGGGGATGTCAATCGTCGCTCCGGTCAAGCTTTTGCCGCTTGGGGACATGCGGTCGCGCCTGCGTTGGGGCTTGAGGATTTACTGCTCGATTATACCCCGCCGCGACCACGCACTCGGCGGCTGGAACTGGCTGAACGCGAGGATTTTATCGGCTACGATGGTGCGCTCTCGGCGATCTTGCGCTTTCGCGCGCCGAAGCGGCGTCGTCTGCCGGGATTCCAGGCGGGAGATTTGCTGGGGATCGTACCCCCGCAAGACCCAATAGCACGACTATACTCGCTGGCTTCGTCAAAGCACGAAGGTATGGTCGAGCTCTGTGTGGTCGGTGTCGAAGGGGGGATTTGCTCGAATTATTTACTAGGGTTGGAGCTGGGGCAGAGTATCGACGCCTACGTGGAACACAATCCTGACTTTCGTCCGGCCCGCAACGCACCGACTATTATGATCGGCGCTGGTACCGGCATTGCACCCTTTGCCGGCATGATTCGGGGCAATCGTAAGCAGCCGATGGAGCTGTTTTTCGGTTTGCGCCATCCAGACCACGATTTTTACTATCGCGAGGCCATCGATGAGTGGCAGAGCGATGGGCGTTTGAGCGGATTTCACACGGCATTTTCACGCCACGATGACCAGGTCTATGTCCAGCAACGCCTGCGCGGCGCTGGCGACACTGTTGCTCAGCACTTGCGTGATGGTGCGACGATTATGGTCTGCGGTTCATCCCGTATGGCCCACGCCGTCGCCCAAGAAATTGACACTATCTGTGCCAGCATTGGACTCAGCCTTGCCGAGTTGCGCCAGTGCGGCCGCTATCTTGAAGACATCTACTAACAGAGGACACTGCAAAATGAAATTTGGAACCTTGCTTTCCACCGTCGCGGTTGCGGCGCTACTCGCCACCAGCGCACATGCCAAAAATCCCTTTCTGACTAAAAAGTTCTGGAAAGAGGCCACTGTTCAGGACGTGCAGGCCAAGATGACAGAGGGCTATAGTTTGCTGGAAAAGCAGAAAATTGGTCGTCAGGCACTGCACTATGCACTGCGCGGTAGTGCCTCGCACGAAGTAGTGCGCTGGTTGCTGGAACAGGGAGTGCCGTATCGTCCTGCAGGTGGCAAGGGCGTTTATGCGGAGCTGTATGCAGCCCGTTATGGCGATCTTGAATTGATTAAGTTGTTTGCCGAGTTCGGGGCTGACTATAAGGTCAAAGATTATATGGGCGAGACACCGCAGTATTGGCTGTCGAAGGGTAAAAAATTCCGCCCTGAAATTGTTGAGTATTTCGAGGAGCTTGGTCTAGATTTCAATCAGCAGAGTCGCCTCGGTATCACACCGCTAGGTGCTTTCGCTTACAATAAGCGCGCCATGAAAATGTTCCAGCTGCTCGAAGAGAAAGGCTATGATGCGGGATATATAGATGGCGAGGGCCGGGATTTGTTCATGCGTGCCCTGACCAAAAACGATAATATTGAGATGCTCGAAAAGTTCTATAAAATGAGTGAAGAGCCAGAAGTGGCTGACAACTATGGTTTTTCCGGCGTGCTACTGACGGTTTCCGATGATGGTACCTCGGAAAAACGGCTGGCGTTCCTTGAGGACAAAGGCTTTGATCTGAGTATCACCAATGATCGAGGACAGAGCGCACTATTGATGTTAATGGCCAACCGTGAAGATGAAGCCGAAGGCTACGACGCACTGATGAGTCGTAAATTCGACGTCAATGCGCTGGACAATGCAGATAACACGGCGCTAATTTTGGCGCTGTCTTATAAAGAACCGGCGGTAATTGAAGCGCTATTGGATGCAGGAGCTAACCCGCTCGCCGCCAATAAAAAGGGGCTTACACCTTTGTTGGCGGCACTGCTACGCGGCGAAGAGTTCACGGCTGTGATCGAGCGTTTAATCAGCATGAATGCCGATTTAACCGCGCTGGACGCCAAGGGCGGCACGGCATTGACCTATGCTGTCAAAGGTGGGCAGTCAATTGAATTGCTGAAAAAAATCGTTGCAGCTGGAGTTGATCTCGATGCTAAAGATGGTGAAGAGACCACGGCGCTAATGTATGCAGCGCTGCTGAGTACAGACAGTGCCATCATCAAGTTCGTGCTGGAAGCGGGCGCCGAAAAATCGATTAAGGACGTCTTCGATGACACCGCGGTGTTAATGGCCCAAGACAACCCAGCGCTTAAGGATGATCCACAGCTGGCGAAACTTTGGTAAGCTAGCAAATATAAAAATGGCTGGGCGCCCTGACGGGTGTCTCGCTGTATTTTTATAGAAAAATAGCTATCAGTAAACAATCACCATGCTTATCGCAAGATAGTTATCATCCCGCAACAGAATTGTAGCAAGGGTCGATTGACAGATAGCACGCGTTCCAATGTAGCGATGTGCCGATTGGCAGCAGCTCTTTTGATAGCTGTCGCGCAATTATTTTTTCTGCACTTTATCCCACGTATTAGCCGGCAATTCATCGACAAAGTAACCCCGTTTTGGCTGTTTAAAGCGGGCTAGGTTACTTTATCTCTAGTACCTTAGCCAACTAACATCGCACCGAGCATTCCCAGCATAAAGCCTAAAATAGCGCCCATCGGCGGTAGCCAGTGCTTTTTGAGTGGCACTTTAGGAGCGATGTCTTGAAAGATCGAGTAGAGAATACCCCCCGCGGCAAATAGCATCAGTGCAGAGAGAGATACCGGTGCATCGACTAAAAAAAACAAACCAATTATCGCTGCGAGCGGCCCTAAAAAAGCCATGGCGAAGAACAGCGCAATGATTTTATTACTTGAATAGGCACCGTTTTCGCGCAGCTCGCGAAATGCGTTAAAGCCTTCCGGCAGATTCTGCAAAGCGATGATCACTGCTAGCAGCAAGGCGCTTTCTCTATGCAGTAAATAAGTTGCACCTAAGGCGATGGACTCGGGAATAAAATCGGCTAACATCGCGGCGAGTTGACTGGCGGGGGTGTTGTGTCTCGAGAGTAAAATGTCTAATCCCATAAAGCTGAGTCCGCCGAGAGTAAAGGCCAGACAGGCCCAGAGCGGTGCTAAATTGGCGATGCCATTAGGCACTAGTACCAATGCGACGGCTGAGAGCAAGGTGCCGCCGCCAAAGGCCATGACAGCGTGTCGAAATTCAAACTTCAACCAGTTAATACTTATATGTTCTAACTTGGCTACTAGTGCTCCAAGGGGCATGGCAATGCCTGCCAAAAAGGCTAACAGCATTACTGAGACAACAACTGACATTACAATTCTCACACTAACAGTATTTTAGACAAGCCAGCAGAGCGTTAAACAAATTGCTGGCACCTGTTATTGTCAAGCATCTCGATCAGTGACGCAAATCTATTATTGAGAGGCTTCTTCGCTAAAATTATTTGCAGCGGATGATGGTTGGTGGATGGGAACCACTAGGAGTCTGTCTAGCTTGACCGATCGCAGTAGCTTAGCGTTAAGTCCACAGGCTCTTAGAGGCCATGAACTCTGTCTGAAATTGAATGGTGAGGTTGGCGAGGGAAACATCCAGAAGGCGTAGGAGGGGTGTCCAGTGGGATATTTAAGTTAAAGAGTGGTAGCGCCGGAGCATCCTATATCTGGATCAAGAAGAGGGAGTGAAACGCTAATTTTATCAAACCCAAGTTAATACTTGGATTTGATAAAATTTAGCTATATCTGCTCGAAACCGGGATGCAGCTGGTTAATCTTCTACCGCGCCTATTAAGCTGGCATTGCCACCAGCTGCTGTGGTGTCTACACAAAGATGGCGTTCTAAGATAAAGCGCTCTTTAGCAGCTTCGTTAATCAGCGGCAGCAGGGCGCCTTGACGCTCAGCGAGTGCCAGGCGATAGTCGCGTAGCTCGCCGGCAGTATAATCACTGGCAATCGCGCTGATTCCCTGCATGCTGGAGAGCGATAGTGCCGACAGTTTTCCGACTACAATCGACAGCGGCACACCTTGATTCGCGGCCAGTTCGTTGATCGCGTTTAATGTACTGCTAGTAACCTCAGCGTCTGCTAGTACCATCACGACACTGTTGCCTTGTGACAGCGCGCATAAACTAAGCGCGAAGCTGCTGGCAAAACTTACACCTAAGCACAGCACTAAACCTCGGGGAACTTCAGATAAGACGTTTAGCTCACCGGTAGGTCCTGGCATCGTCTGCGGTGGAGTCGCCTCGGCGATCGCGGCTAATAGCTGTGGGTCATCGCTGTTCGATGTGGCTAAATTTTTGAGTATAGCCACTTGATCAGTGACTGTCGGCCAATTTGCCGCGATTTTTGAGCCCTGCAGTTTATCAATACATTGCTGTACTTTACTTTGCGGGATTGAGTCGCTGACTGGTGTTGTTTGGCCGGTGGCTGCATCGCTCACTGAGCTCGCCTTGAGGAAGCGCTTTAAGTAGTGGGGGCCGCCTGCTTTCGGGCCCGTTCCCGATAATCCTTCTCCACCGAAAGGCTGCGAGCCAACGATCGCGCCTATTTGATTGCGGTTTACGTAAGTGTTACCCGCGTGTACGTTACTGATTAGCTGTTGGACACGAGTATCAACCCGGCTATGCAAACCAAAGGTTAAACCATACTGCTGTTGGTTAATAGTATCGACGACCTTGTTAATATCTTTGCCTTTGAATGTGGCGACATGCAAGATCGGGCCGAAAATCTCTTCACCCAATTCTTCAATCCCAGAGACCTGCAACACAGTCGGTGCAATAAATAATCCTGATTTAGGGGTGTCTATGGTTTTTAGTAACTTGCCTTTCGCCTTAAAAGCCGCGCAGTGTTGTTCAATTTTTTGCTTGGCCGCAAGGTCGATAACTGGGCCAATATCAGAACTGAGTAACCAGGGATTACCCAAAGTTAGCTGCTCCATAGCACCGTACAACATAGTGAGCAGCTCATCGGCAATTTCCTCTTGTAAATACAGCATCCGCAGTGCTGAACAGCGCTGACCAGCACTTTGGAAAGAAGAGGCCAGTACATCTCTAACCACTTGCTCTGGGAGTGCGGTAGAGTCGACGATCATCGCATTTAGCCCGCCGGTCTCGGCAATTAAAGGCGCGTCGGGAGCTAAGTTAGCCGCCATCATTTTGTTGATGCGCTGGGCAGTGGCGGTTGAGCCAGTAAAGCAGATTCCGGCAATCCGCGAATCGCTACATAACTGTGCACCGACCAGTGCGCCTGTGCCTGGTAAAAGTTGGATGGCGTCTTTAGGAATTCCAGCCAAATGCATTAGTTCAACGGCCTTTGCTGCAATTAGCACTGTTTGCTCAGCGGGCTTTGCCAGTACCGTATTACCAGCGGCCAGCGCTGCTAATACCTGTCCAGAAAAAATCGCGAGCGGGAAGTTCCAGGGAGAAATACAAGTGATAACCCCGCGACCACTGCTGTCAGCGGCAGTTTTTATGGCTTGCACGGCGTAGTAACGTGCGAAATCAATAGCTTCGCGGAGCTCACCAACCGCATCTAGCAAGGTTTTGCCCGCCTCTCTGGTGGCTAGAGCGAAAAATTCATTGGCGTGCTCTTCGTATAAATCGGCGAGCTTATTTAAGCAGTTCGCACGGTGTTCAGCACTCTGCTTATTCCACTCTTCAAAGCCGGTAACTGCCGCGGTAATCGCCGCATCAACTTCTGTTGCATTCGCCTCATGTACAGTACCTACAAGATCTTCTGGGTCTGCAGGGTTGTAGATGCTGACTAGCTCGCGGCTCTCTACAGTGCTGGGATTAGCCAGCATCGGCGCGGCATGCCATTGGAAGCGGTTGAAAGCGATTCTCTGGCTATCGATTTCAGCCACGGTTGTATAATCGGTAACGTCCCAGCCCTTGGCGTTAACTCGCTCTTCTCCGTACAAATCCGTTGGCAGCGGAATCATTTGGCTGGCAATTTTATCGCCTAAATTTAATACGGCAGTCATCGGATCTTTGGCTATATCCTCGGGCTTAATGCTTGTGTCGACGATTTGGTTGACAAAAGAGCTATTGGCACCGTTTTCCAATAGGCGCCGCACCAAGTAAGCCAGTAAATCCTTATGAGCACCGACCGGTGCATAGACTCTACAGCTAGTTTTGTGCTCGATTAAAACTTGATGATGCAGAGATTCCCCCATGCCATGTAATCTTTGAAATTCATACTGGTCAGACTGCAAGTCCTTGGCTAAAAGCAGTACCGCAGTGACGGTGTGCGCGTTGTGCGTGGCAAATTGTGGATAGATTCGATCGGTCATAGCGATCAGTTTTTTAGCGCAACAGATGTAGGACACGTCGGAGTTGAGCTTGCGGGTAAAGACCGGATAACCGGATAGACCCAATACTTGAGCGCGCTTGATTTCGGCATCCCAATACGCGCCTTTGACCAGACGGACCATTATTTTTCGATCTAGTTTTTTAGCCAGCGCATACAGCCAATCTAAAATGAAACTCGCTCGCGGACCGAAAGCTTGTACTACTACACCAAAACCATCCCAGTTTTTTAGGGTGGGGGAAGAGAGCACTGCCTCGATCACATCGAGCGATAAATCTAAACGATCCGCCTCTTCAGCGTCAATGTTAAAGCCCATATTGTCAGCTTTAGCTTGCTGCGCCAGCAATAAGGTTCTGGGGACTAGCTGCTGCAAAACTTGTTCTTTTTGCGGGTATTCATAGCGTGAGTACAAGGCGGATAGCTTGACTGATATACCCGGATTTTTTCTGATATCTTGATCATTACAAGACTTAGATAACTCGGATATCGCCTGTGAGTATGAGGCTAGGTAGCGTAGCGCATCTTTTTCGGTGCGTGCTGCCTCCCCTAGCATATCGTAAGAATATGAATAACCTTGTTTTTCGAACTTCTTCGCTCTCTTGCAGGCCTCTGCGATGTCGCGGCCCAGCACAAACTGGCTGCCAAGCTCTTTCATGGCTTGTGCCACTGCGACCCGTACTACCGGCTCGCCCAATTTTTTGACTAGCGAGCGGATCGAGTTGGCAATATTTTTTTCTGGGTTAGCCCCTTTGACAGGGGCAATCACTTGTCCGGTAAACAGCAGCGCCCAAGTCGATGAATTGACCAGCGATGAATTGGAGCTACCTAAGTGACTGTACCAGTTACCACTGGTGATTTTGTCTTCGATTAAAGCATCGATAGTGTAAGAGTCAGGCACGCGCAGTAGCGCTTCAGCTAAGCACATTAGCGCCACTCCTTCCTTGGTGGTTAGGCCGTACTCAGCGAGGAACTTTTCCATCATTGATGGCTTGCCAGAAGCGCGTACTTTAGTGACTAGTTGCGCAGCTTGAGTAGAGATTTCCAGACGCAAAACGACACTAATAACACCAACGTCAATCAACTGTAATAACACACCATGTTCAGCGGCTACATCATGATTGAGAAGGTGTTGACGGATAGTGGTAAGTGAATGGGTCATAGATAGCTCCAACAAGATTTATTTAGGGAGATTCTAGCAACTAACCGCTAGGAGATTTACTTAATAACAGTCATTAACTATTATTAATCTCTATACTTTGCTTGATGTTTAGATGAATTGCTAATAACTACGGTGAGGAATAGATAATTTGTTTGATTCGCGGGGCGGTTATTAGCCGCCGCTAGCATTGAGCGGCTGAACACGGCTGCAGTATCTATATAGGCTAGTGTTACTTTTTAGCATATGCCCGTGCAAGCTTAATCTGAACGTCAAAGCAGCGCTTAAAAAGCACCGCCCTCGGGCCGAACGCCATTCTCCTGCTGCCTGTCAGCACGTTTTTGTTGCCAGAGTAGTATGGGTAGTAAAAACAGTTGCATAACCAAAGCATACAACATGCCACTGCCTATCGAGTATGCGATGGCGATAAAGAATAGGCAGCTGATTAACACTAAGGGTATATATTTACGCTTTAATAATTGTAGCGCAGCCAGCATAGTGGCGCTGTAGATGATCACAAAAACGCCATTGGTCCAAATCATTAACTGTTCTAAATTCAAGCTGTAAATAAAAGTGCAGCTAATCGCGATCATCATAGTTACGATGATCGCCATTAGTGCTCTCACGGGGACATGATGACTATTTAGGCGGGTAAAATAAGCCGGCAATACACGATCTAGACTGAAGCTGTGTAACAGTCGAGATGCTCCTGCAATATACACATTGACTGTGGCCAGCCCGCTTGCAATGCCCAGTATGCCGATTACTTGGGCGCCGTAGCCACCGAATAATTGATCAAAAATATCGACGAAGCCCAGTTTACTGTGATTTGGCAAGGCGAGCAGTAAGTAAGTACAAGCTATATAAATGACTCCTACCAGCACAGTGCCTAACATCATGGCCGCGAGCATATCTTTTTTTGGATCTTTAAAATCATTGGCCAAATGTGACATAGCTTCAACCCCAAGAAAACTCCAAAAAGCGATCCCTACAGCGCCTAGCACTGGGTCTAATTCGACCGCTGCTAAATTATTGGCGAGTGTATACTGTTGAATTTCTGCCCCCGAAAGAAGCAGCATCAGCGCCACGATAGCGACAATGATCAAAGTTAAAGAGAACTGTAATTTGGCAGAGACATTAATGCCTTTCAGATTGAGCAATAAAATCAACAAGGTAATCGCTAGCTGGATAGGTAATTCCAAGCTGGTAGGTATCTCAACCATTACTGACAGAAATGTATAGCTAATGAGCATTGCGGCAGCGCTGCCGATTGGGATTAACAGTAAAAAACTTAAACCAATACAGCGTCCAGCCAAACTGCCAAAGGCTTTTTCAATAAAATGTGCTGGACCGCCAGCGTGTGGGTAGAGGCTGGAGAGGCGCCCAAACACCAAAGTCACAGGAATGATCGCTAAAGTCAGTAGCACCCATGCCCACAGAGCCCCAGTTCCTGCCAGTTCTACGGTTATTTGCGGCAGGATAAACACGCCAGTACCTAGTAGTGTCGTAGCCATAAGGCCTGCGCCTTGCCAGCGACCTATAGTGCCTTGAGTTTTTTGCATATCTAGTATTATCCTGATTTATAGTTTTTTAGCAGCTTGGCTAGCTCAGGTCTAATCCTGACTGTTCGCAGCAGCTTAATTGTATGTTCGACCAGCTCAGTATCTAAAGTGTTCTTATGCCGCAATGTTGAGCCGCCAATGATGCAGTGATTATAACCAGATTATCAGCACAATCTGTGCGACTAGCCCTGCATTATGTCAGGAATTATTGGCAAACTGTCGTATTTTCAACAGTAACCGTCTAAAGTAGTCGCCACTCAGCGAATGCCATCGTTAAGCGCAGCCGATAGACGCTGTAAAATAGTCTCTTATCGCTGAAAACCAGAGTAACTGATTGATTTTTTGGGCTTGCTAAAGAGGTTTTAATATTGGATAAATTTGATACAGCAATTATTCAGGCACTGAGAGAAGATGCACGTCAAAGTGTTTCCAGTATAGCTGAACAGGTAAATTTATCCCGAACCTCTGTCTCAGCACGGATTAAAGCACTGGAAAAAAGCCAAGTGATTAGAGGCTATCAAGTACTGCTTTCAGAATCTCAAAAAACCGCAGTCAGCGCCTATTTTGAAATCCAATACGTGTCGTCTTGCTGCGCTCAAGTACTCGATGTTTTTAAAGATATCCCCGAAATAATAACTTGCCACGGAATCACCGGTGACATGGATTTACTGGTATTTGTAAAAGCTCCAAGTATGCAGCGCCTGCACCAGATTCGGGAATATATCGATACTAATAGTAAAATATCGAAAATGAAAACGCATGTGGTGATGAGCGAGTGGATCAATAATCGTGGCGATGGTGTTTAGGGCACGCTTAGCAGTTTGCTCTATTTCAATTGTTTAATGGAAGTGGTTGCATTTTTGCCGACACGGATTAAACTTTCGCCTGCTGATTAAAACTGCTCAAAGCAATTTTGTAGAGCCGGTTGCCGCAATGGCTTTTGCGACAGCTCAGCCTCATTTCATTACTTTACGTTGGATTTAACATGCAAGTCCTTTTAATACTACTCGCTTTCGTCGCTTTTTTAACCATTGTTTTTGAAGAAGTTATCCATGTTAACAAAGCAAAAACAACTCTTTTTCTCGGTGCCTTATCCTGGATTTTGCTATTTATTTTCCCTCAGCATGGGCTTAGTCGAGCGGATATTCAAAGTGCTTTTAATGAGAATCTACTAGAGATAGCTACGCTCTGGTTGTTTTTAATGGCCGCTATGACTTTCGTCGCCTATTTAAATCATCAAGGTTTGATTGAATCGATGATTTATCGGCTGCTACCGGCAAAAATTAGTGAAAAAAAGTTACTGTTTTTAGTCTCGATATTCTCTTTCGTCTTTTCATCTCTATCGGACAATATTACCGCGACACTGGTCTCCATGACCTTGGTGTTATCTTTAAAACTGCCGGTCAAAAACGCGATAAAATTTACCGTCTTGGTGGTGTTCTCGGTTAACTCAGGAGGCGTATCACTGATCACTGGTGATGTTACAACGCTGATGATTTTCCTGGAGGGCAAAGTAGCAATTCAGGATTTACTATGGCTGTCTATCCCCTCTTTTATTAGTGTGATGGCGCTGAGCTTGATGCTATCGTTCACTTTAGATGGCGAAATAAGCATCGCCAACAAAAAAACCTCTGAAGATTTAGTCGGCAAGCGGATCGCCGCCATATTTTTAGCGACCATCTTTGCCACTATATTACTGAATGTCTACGCACAAGTTCCCCCAGTTTTAACCTTCTTGTTTGGTCTATCTATCATGTTTCTGGTGGGTCGCTTTTGCTATCGCGGCGACAAAAGAGATGACATGCTGGAATATATTCGAGCGATTGAATACGACACACTACTGTTTTTCTTAGGAATTTTATTGCTAGTGGGAATGTTGAAGGAAATACAAGTACTCGACTCTCTAGTGCAGTTGTACCAAATTATGCCGATAGACTATGCAAACTATACGATGGGGCTAATTTCAGCACTGGTGGATAATGTGCCACTCACAGCCGCAGTACTTAAATCGAGTATCGCCATGCAGCCGTCGCAGTGGCTCTCCTTAACTTATAGTGTCGGTGTCGGTGGATCGTTATTGGTGATTGGTTCAGCAGCGGGTATCGTTGCCATGAGCAAGGTCAGCGGGCTGAATTTCTTTTCCTATATGCGCTACTTCGCGGTACTGTTGATTGCTTATACTTTAGGTTTTATCGGCAGTGTACTGGTGGGTAATTTCTTGTATTAATCGAGCACTGGGCTTATTGGGCATATTCACTTAATCATTCAGTGCTGCTATCGGTGCGTTTCACTGCCGCCGAGCTGAGCGGCTGAATAGTCGCGGCAGCGTCTAAAAATTTATCTTCGGTACTAGTGTCCTGATCTTCAGGCTCTTGTTCCTTCATAGTTGTCGGTCTTTCAGTAGAGGATGGAGCAGTGGGCGACGGGGACTCTTGCGCTTCATCCGTTTCTATCTCCGCGACGTCGACATAGTTTTCGTGCCACTTTAGATTGCGGTGATTAAAGCCATTTTGCACTATAGGTTTGATCACCTCAAAGTAAGGTGAAACATCAAAGTCGCGCGGTGCGAATAAGCTTGGATCGCGACGCCGATGCAGCTTTTGGTAATTGCTGATACGCTCAGAATCAGTCGGATTTACATAGGTAACATCCGGCAGGATCGGGTAATTTATCGATTGAAAAGCCTGGGCGATAAGCGATGAACAAATGGCTCTGGTCGGGTCGCCACTGCCTAGTGAAAAAGCTTTTCTACGCCATCTAATCGGGATCGGAGGGGTGGGAATAAGGTAGCGGGCTAAATCAAAAATATTTTTCAAATCGTAGCTGTTGCCGATTCTCGCAACGGCAAACTGCAGTACTTGCTCTATTTCACTTTCAGAGAGACCTATAGGTCTGCAGATGCGGCTGTGTTGATCGCTGTACATGCTGAGAGGCACAGCTCTGACTCCATTTTCGATATCTACTTCTAACAGTGATAACGCCTCTGCACCCGCTTCACCGCCTAAGTGATCGCCAATGTAGAGAATCGCATGTGACCAGGTAGATTGGGTAAAGATCTTGATGCTGGTACTGAATCGGCTGGTGCCCTCAAACAACAAGATATCCCCTTTGCGCAGAGTTCTCTGCCATCGTTGCGGATTGCTGGTTGAGAACAGATCTTCCTTGGCATGTGGCTTGGAAAGGAAATGAGCGAGCTTGCGTCCCAAATAACTAAAAAATTGCACAATATACTCCTGGTAAGCTGGTCAAAATTACAATTTTTACTCTTGATCAGTGGTGCAAACTGTCCTTTTAAATAGTGCTAGCTGCTGAAATAATTTATCCTCAGGGTGAAGACTAGAACTGTAATACTGACAAAACCAAGCGTATAGCTGAGAATAAAAAAGTTACTATAAGAGTTCAGCATAACGTTACCAGCTAAGGTAAGACAAGTAAAAAATCGGCGAAAGGCGGAGTCATCCCAGCTCTTTTTATGAATATTATAGTTATAAATATAACATGTTGAGCTGGTGTTTTAGCGCACCGACAGCGCAGTGGCTGGCTAAAGTCATGTTATGATGACCTTTTATTAATCATCGCTGAGTGAGTGCATTCAGCTTATTACTGAGAATCCGCGCAACAAGTTATCACAGGGAAGATGTGGGACTTGTTCAGAGGCTTCCTAAGGTACAAATGGCGCAACTATATTTTTATTACTCGGCAATGAATGCTGGTAAATCCACCTCTTTATTACAATCAGCGCACAACTATACAGAACAGGGGATGGCGGTGTTGCTGTACACGGCAGCCATCGATGGGAGAGTTGAGAAAGGGGTAATAGCGTCACGCATTGGTCTAAAAAGTAAGGCCAGTATGTTCGATGCCAGTACTGAGTTGTTCTCGAAAATTGCCGAACAAATTACCGCGCGTCGGCAAAACGCTAGTGAGCATGCTATCCAGCAGATTAGCTGTGTGTTTGTCGACGAAGCGCAATTCTTATCTAGAGAGCAAGTCGATCAACTTGCCAAAGTGGTTGATTGCCTGAATATTCCGGTACTCTGCTACGGTATTCGCTCGGATTTTCAGGGGGAGCTATTTCCCGGCAGTCAAAGGTTACTGACCATCGCCGATAAGTTAACTGAGCTGAAAGCCGTTTGTCACTGTGGTCGCAAAGCGACGATGGTGGTAAGGCGCGATGCTAGTGCTAATATTATAAAAGCTGGCGAGCAAGTGGTTATAGGGGGTAATGACAGCTATGAATCCATGTGCCGCAAGCATTTTCTGACCGCTGTTGCAGTATATAGCTGAATGTATTTTGGCTAGCTTCTCTGCGAATCACTAAGAGCTTATCTCCGCGACAGAGAGCGAAGAGAAATTGCTGCTCTGCGTTAATGGCTTTCGTCAGGCCAGTAGTATGTCTGTAGTCACAAATTTCTCTGCACGGCAGGGGTGTGTGGCTTGTTTGGAGTATCCTTAGATAGCGCTACATTGAGTAAGTAACGCTATCTAAAATAGTACTACTTAATACTGTCCATTAACTGCTGCCCCACATCCGCATGATGACCAATTCTAACGAACGACCTGGCGTCTTCTTCCGGTCCCCAAGCGATTACTCCCACGGGAGTGCTAGTATGAGTGCCTGTGCCCCAAACAACATTTTGCTGCTGGGCTAGTTCACGACCCATTAAATCGAGCTGCATTTCATCTTGGTAGACGTAAAAGGCTTGGAAGTCATTAATCTTCGGTAGCGTTTTATACTTCATATACTTGTTGTTAGCATCGTAAAAAGGGTTTTCAGTGGTTGCTAAAATATTTTCAGCTTGTGCCTCCGTGATTGGGAATTCATTATTGGCACTGATTATTTTAGCTAAGTTTGCCGCGGTTTGTTCTGCTGTAGCCAATGCTTGATATTCAGCGCGCATGTCACCATAGCTTTTCTTTTGTGCATAAATACTATCCAGTAGTGACTTGCTGCCAAAATTGAAATTAGGTTTATAGTCTTGCGTTGCAAAGCCAGAGCCTGGAAGCTGGGTCGCTTTCGGCAAGTTGGCCGCAGAGTAGCTAAAACCAAATGATCCTGTTTCATGATCGGCTGTAATTACCACCAAAGTATCGTCGCGGTCTTTAACCCACTGATAAACGTAGTTGATCGCCTGGTCAAATTTCAACATTTCGTGGAGCATAGTAGCGGTATCATTATTGTGCCCAGCCCAGTCAATTTGTCCGCCTTCAATCATTAAGAAAAAGCCATCGGGATCTTGGCTTAAAATATCCAGGGCTTTTTTGGTCATCTCTTGCAGTGTCGGCTGTATCCTGTTGCTATCTTTTAGCAATTTGCTGTGTTTAATGCCGTCATTCATACCTGAGTAAGCGAATAACCCCAGTACCTTGCCATCGTTGTTGGTGCTGTCAAGCTGGTCTTTGGTGAAGGCCAATTGATAGCCGGCGGTCTTGGCGATAGTCAGTAAATTTTTACTGTCTTTACGTTTAGATTTTAAGCGCAAGCTCGGGCCGGTCATGGCTCGCAATTTTTTGTAGCTAGCGCCTTTGTCATTCACTTGCTGTGGAATCCAATGTCTTAGTCCACCAGAGAGCATTACATCGGCCCCTGTTGATAGCATTTCTACGGCGATTTCATTCTCCAGTGATCTGTGCGGTTGGTGGGCGGCAAATGCTGCTGGGGTGGCGTGGGTTAAGCGAGTATCTGAGACTAAGCCAGTAGCTTTGCCTAGACGCTTGGCTTTTTCAAGTAAGGTTTCTTGAGGGTTCCCCTGTGCGTCTAAACCTATCACTTCAGCGGGAGCAAGTTTTCCTATCGCTAATTGAGTGGCTGAACATGCCGAATCGACGACAATAGCATCACTGGGGTTGGTCATAGACATTCCCATGTAACCGCTAGCTGAAAACTTGCTTAGTGCCGTAGGCGTACCTGCATAAATAGAATTGGGTGCTTCACGGGCGTACAGTTCTAGTAGCCCAACTTGTTGAGGCCCCATGCCATCGCCGATCATTAAAATGATATTTTTCACTGCCGCTTGTGCGGGCGTAGCTGCGATGCAAGCGCTGAGGGATAGCGCCAAAAGAGTTCTTTTCATTACCATATTCCTTATGATTAAATGTCTAAAACTGTGTTATAGGTTTAAGTGGTGTACTTTCTCGTCTGTTTAACATGCTAATCAATAAAATGCCTTAATAGTCTGATACTCACAATCATGATTAGCGATGGTGAATATATAGTATTAAGCAAAGTAATCATTAGTGCCAAATCTCTGCTAGATACTTGTTTAGCTGTTTTGATTCGTGGTGTTTTTCAATCCCTCTGCGGGCGGCAAACATCAGTCGGCAGCGTTTTTTTTGGTCGCTAATCTTGAGTTGATCTTGAAAGCCGATAATGGCATTGAATACATCAATTTCAATACTGTCGTGCGCGATTTTCTGGTTGGTCAACATCGCTTAATCTCCATCGTCATTTTAAGTCGAATCGGTGAGAGTCTAGGATCTTAGCTGCAATAGCAGGCTATTGCATGACGGATATTAAAAGCGGAATATGACGCAGAGATGACAACTAAATGACCCTTCGATTGCATTTAATCACCAGTGGATGGCAGGCTGGTTGCCTGCAACTATGCAATTGAGGGTTAAAGTTAAGTTAATACAGTAGGTTGTGAAGTTTGAAATGACTGAGGGCTGAAAGAGCTCAGCCCAGTGTTGGCGATAACATTATAAATCAATCAATCAACCAATCGTTATTCAGGGTGTCAGTTAATTGTTTTTGCTCGTTATGTTTTTCGATTGCGCGCCGCGCCTCTAAAATTCGTCGCGAATGTTGCTGTTTGCTCTCGTTTTGCAAGTTTTCCTGGTAGCCAATGATCGTATCGATTAACAGGGGATCTAGCTTAGTAGAATGACTGTTTTTGTCTAGCATCAGATGCACTCCTGAAAAATAATAAAACAGAAAAACTCCTATTTAAAAGTTAGAAATTTTCCTATTGAACTATGTCTAGTGTGCATTAATAGTTGTTCAAGTCGTGCAAAAAGTCAAATTTGCTGAATATGTAGCCAATTGGCGACGAATTGTTTTTCATCCAGAAACGAAGTCGTAGCGAGGGGGTTGTTCAGTAGACGTTTGTTGCTAGATGGGGGTTAATGATGCTGTGAGGCCTTAAAGCGCCATTATTTAGGTGCTACTACTTTAGGTACAAATCTGCGTTTATCGTTTTGTCGCAAATTACGTAAACTACGTTTGATAGTTTTCAAATGCTCTATTACTTTAGGCCCAAGTTTCATCGCCACACCTACCGCCAATACATCCATCACCACTAAATGTAAGACCCGCGATGACATCAGTGTATTGAGGTCTTTGTCCTCTTCTAAATCTATAGGTATAGCAATACTAGCGAGATCGGCTAAAGGGGTGTTCGATGGACACAAAGTGAGTACCGTCGCCCCGGTCTCACGAACTAATTTACAAGTGTGCAACATGTCTTTGGTGCGGCCGGTTTGCGAGATGGCCACCACCACGTCTTGTTCGTTCATGGTGACTGCGGAGATTATTTGCATATGCGGATCTGAATGAGCGGCGGCAGAAATTTGTAGCCGGTGAAACTTGTGTTGCGCATCACTGCAAACTGCAGCAGATGCGCCAAAGCCATAAAATTCAATGCGTCGCGCACTCGCCAGTGCTTCAATCGCGCTTTCAATATTAGCCGGTTCTAAGTGGTCTCGAATGTGAATCAAATTACCAATCATCGAATCAAAAATTTTCTTTTGAAAATCTTTAACACTGTCATCGCTGTCCAAGGTGAACTGTTCAAAATTTGGGTTGCTGGCTAAATCTTGCGCCAGTGTCATTTTGAAGTCTTGGAAGCCCTCGTACTGGAGGGCTCGACAGAAACGTACCACAGTAGGCTCACTGACATTGGCTTTAGCAGCCAGATCAATGATGCGCATATGAATGACATCTTCCGCGTGCTCTAAAACAAAGTCAGCGACCTTTTGTTCTGACTTCCGCAGCTGCTTACGTGCGCTAGTGATGGACTTTAATAAGTTGCTCGTATTCAAGGTATTCACTTTAAAGTTATTATTTTATGAGATGATTCTATATTGTAAACAGTATAGATCCTATGATTAAGTTTATAGCTCTGCTCAAAAGGTCAAAGTTGTACCTCGCCTCAGCTTAAGCAACTGCTGAAAAAAGGCTTATTAGGCTGCAATCATAGGAAAAAACTTTACAATACGCTATACGACAATCCTACGATGTTGTCGGGCGCATCAACAGTAATCGTTTTTTTAAATCTTGGAATATTACATGAATGAAGCACTATTGTTAGAGCAGCAGTTACAGGAATTCGACCAGCCTAAATTGATTGCCTATTGCACCGCAGTCGCACAGCGACAATTTCCAAATTTTGCACTGTTTAGCGCGATTGTTGAATTTGGCGATGCGAAAAAAATGGCTAACTTGTTGGACGGTCTGTGGCAATCATTAGCGCCCGGTGGTGCTCAGATGAATTTTGCATTGCAGTTGACTAAGGTCGAAGACAATATGCCGGATTTAGAAAAATTTGATATGTATGGTGCCGCTCCAGCCCTAGATGCGATCACTTGTTTACATGCAGCAGTGTCATGCGCTATTCAAGCGGAATACGAAGAGGCTGTCACCATCGGTTTAGTCTCAAGAGAGACAGTGGCTAGCTTTGTTGAAATGTCCGAAGGTGACGATCAAATGTCAGACGCTGAAATTATGCGCTTAATTAGTAGTCATCAGCTGATGGAGCAGGAAGATGATTTTCAAGCAGCGGTGATTGAACAGCTGCAAAACGCGAAATCAGTCAACCAAGAACTGCTCGTTTCTCTTAAAGAGTTGGCCAATAATCAAGGCGTTAGTAATATTGGCATCAGCATTGATTAATAACTGGCGGACTTAATATGATTAAAATTGGTTTGCTTTTGTTGATAGCCCCCTGCCTATTGCTGATGGGTCTATACTTACCAGAACAGTCCAATGCGGCAGATTGTATCGCTGTAAATGGCTCTTTTGACTATGTACAACAAGTATGTGATATGCAAAACACCCATTCCAGCTCTACTTTTATGGCTCGTAATACCGCGTTGGTTAATTCGGCAATGTTACTCGCTTTGCTCGGCTTCATTGTCTGTGTAATGGGGCTGTATCGCCCGGCCAAATAATGTACCTGCCAGTCTAATATGATCTCGTTTAGTATAGGAAAAATAGAACCTAATGCTTAAAAAAATTCTGTGGTTAGTGGTGCTGATTTCGAGCATTGCTATTATTGCGTTTTGGTTAAATAAAGAACAGTGGCTAGAAGATTTCAATCAACAGAGGCAACAGCAGACAGCTTTGTTTGTGCAAAAAGGGACAGAGTTTTCCTCGACTGCCAATCAGCGGCAATGCTTAACGCAAAGCTTTAAACAGCTGGGGATGTGTTTTGCTTTTGACTGTACTTTAGACCAGGGAGTTTTCTTGAAATCATGCTTTGCGAGTGCTGAGCCGAGTGTCGGTTTTTGTGCCGGGGTGCCGGTCTATCAAGAAAAACTGACTAAAGATGATAAGGCTTGGTTAAAAGACGGCTGTTGGAATAAAAATTTGAATGGAGAAGGGTGTCGATTTTTATTGAAACAAAAAATTTACTTTTGCAGTCAGTAACCACTCAATAAGCCCTTAGAACTACTATCCGAATTAATCATGAGAGAAAAAGATGCTAGGTAATCCTGTACAAGGTGGACGCTATATTTTACGTGGCGTGCATTTACTATCTGAAAAAAAATTACGCGCGTTTGTTATCATTCCTTTAATCATTAACATAGTGTTGTTTTCCGCCGCTTTGTTTGTAATGTTTAATCAGCTGCCAACTTGGATCGCAAGTTGGCTAAGCTTTCTGCCCGGTTTTTTGTCCTTCTTAGAATTTATTTTCTATCCACTGTTTGCCATTACTGCTGTGCTGGTGATTTATTATGGTTTTAACATAGTCGCCAATATCATCGCGGCGCCTTTCAACGGCCTGTTGTCGGAGAGGGTCGAACAAATGCAAACCGGCAAAGCGCTGCCTGACGAAAGTTTTAAAGAGTTACTGAATATAGTCCCAAGATCGATCGCTCGCGAGTTTGCAAAATTAGCTTACTACCTTCCTCGGCTGATCCTGCTGCTGATCTTAAGTTTTATTCCCGGGCTGAACTTGTTTGCTCCGATTTTTTGGTTTTTGTTTGGGGCGTGGATGATGGCTATCCAATATTGCGATTATCCGATGGATAATCACAAAGTCTCGTTTAAAGAAATGTTGCGGCTGCTGAAAAAACAGCGCTTAACCAGCTTAGGCTTCGGTGGGCTTGTGCAGTTGGCCATGATGGTGCCTATTTTGAACTTTATAATGATGCCAGTTGCGGTGATCGGTGCGACCTTGTATTGGATTGAAGAACACCAGTAATGAGTTACTAGTCAGAAATTTAGCATAGTTGCCAAGCTACAACTCTACTAAGGTATCTAATGGGAAGTAGCAGCTAAAGCAGCTGCCTTTACCTAAAGTGCTGACTATTTCTAAATACCCTTGGTGCCTATGCAAGACGTTTTTAACGATCGCCAGGCCCAGTCCTGAACCGCCAGTATTGGCCGATCGGTCATCGTCTACTCGGTAAAAACGCTCGGTAATTCTATCTAAGTTGATCTAGTTAATCCCCAGTACATTATCGGTGACGCTAAAGCAGCCACCTTTAGCGTCACAACTCCAGCTGATCTGAATATCACCCCCGGTTGGCGTATAGCGAAGTGCATTGTAGATGAGGTTGGAAAAGGCACTATGCAGTTCTTTCTCCCTACCGATTAGACCAATATTATCCGCTAAATTAACACTGATAAAATGTTTCTTACCCTGGGCGGCTTGCTCTGTCGATTCTAAGATGGAGAGAATAATCCCGGGGGCGTCGACGGGTTCCTCATCAACCACGACTTCAGTCGAGTCTAGTTTTGACAAGAGTAGTAAATCTTCGACTAAGCTTTGCATCCTATCTGACTGTTGCTGCATTTGACTCATGGCACGATAGAGTGGATCCGGTAAGTTTCCCTGGTCTAAAAAGGTTTCTAAATAGCCTCTGATCACCGTGAGGGGGGTGCGTAATTCGTGGGAGGCGTTGGCGACAAAGTCTTGGCGGGTTTGCTCTAATCTGATTAGGTCTGTGATGTCGCGGGCCACCAGTAATTTTTCAGAGTCGCCGAATTCCGTAATCAAATACTGCAATTCAATAGCGCTGTTGTGTGGGCTGGTTTGTAATAGCGGCTCAGCAAAAATTCCGCGCTGGAAATAGCGAATAAAATGCGGGTCGCGCATGATATTAAAGAGTGGCTTGCCTGTATCTGAACGGTCTTTTAAGCCCAGTAAATGCTGTGCAGCTAAATTCCACCAGAGCATGTTGTTGTGCTTATCGACGATCACCACCGCATCTTTGAGCGCCGCTGAAAACTGTTGGAAGCGGTTGATGGTCGTCTGTAAATTTTGCTCGTGTTTGCGGCGAGCTCTGCGGATACGATACAAGCTATCAAATACTTCGCCCCACTCGCCAGAGGCGTCGGGAGGATCCGTTTTTAGCTCTTGTGCAAGCCAATTTTTTAATCTGCGCAACTGGTGAAGTTGTAGTGTTGACCAGACAAAAAGCGCGGCGACTAAGCTCCATGCTATTAAATCTAAAAACCAGCCAAAGATTAGCGCCGCTGCGATCACCAGCACATATTTAGTTAAAGATAGTTGTGAAGGTTTTAGCAAAGTTGATCCTATTATTTCTGCTGCGAGGCGCTGTTAATTACCGCTAGTAGTGCTTACGGCTAACTACTTACAACACGCTGCAGACGCTACTGGGTTTGGGTGGAGAAACGGTAGCCAGTCCCCCGTACCGTTTGTACCAAGTACTGGTGCCGTTTGCCCAGTGCTTTGCGCAGCCTTCTTATGTGTACATCGACGGTGCGCTCTTCAACATATACATTACCTCCCCACACCATGTCTAACAATTGGGTGCGAGAGTAAGCTCGGTCTTGATGGGTCATAAAAAATTGTAACAAGCGGTATTCAGTGGGGCCTAAATCTAATACATGGCCATCTGCACTGGCCCTGTGGGATATTGGATCGAGGATTAAACTATCGACTTCAACCGCGTTGTCAACGCCTTTGGGTGTCACTCTACGCAGCACTGACTTCAGGCGTGCCACTAACTCGCGGGGCGAGAATGGCTTGGTAATGTAATCATCAATTCCCGCTTCTAAGCCATGTACTTTATGATCTTCATCATCTCGGGCTGTCAGCATGATAATCGGAATATCTGCAGTTTGTTCACTACTGCGTAAACGTCTGGCCAGTTCAATACCGCTCATTTTCGGCATCATCCAGTCTAATAACACCATGTCAGGTTTATTATTGATGATTTTTTCAAGTGCTAATTGTGCACTGTCTGCTTCAATACATTCAAAACCAGCCATTTCTAAAGCGACCGCGATCATCTGTCGTATCGGTGCCTCGTCATCTACAATTAGAATTTGTTTAACAGGTCCCATTTCAACCTCTTCATTGGTTAGTTGCCCGTATCAGTACAGACGCAGTAAAGTAAATAGTTACTGCTATTACAAATTATAATTGTGACAAAATTGTTACAGGATAAAATGTTTAGTGATATATCGGTGAGTTTTTGCTGTTATTGGCAGCTGGTCCAGATTACAAATAATCCAGCACAATACCAATAAAGACCGCTAAGCCCGCGTAGTGATTATTTAAAAAAGCTTTAAAACAAGCGTCTCTGTGGCGATCTTTAGTTAAATATTGCTGGTAGGCAAAAAAAACACACATAGCGATTAGGCTCGCATAATAGTAGCTACCTAAATGGGCCATAAGACCGACCATAATCAGT
The DNA here is from genome assembly GCA_029027825.1 of Oceanospirillales bacterium. Taxonomy (GTDB): domain Bacteria; phylum Pseudomonadota; class Gammaproteobacteria; order Pseudomonadales; family Balneatricaceae; genus Rs1. The sequence continues at coordinate 4,261,750 of CP093399.1, forward strand.
AACAAAATAGTGCAGACTTGCAGTATAGCGTTGATTAGATTGTCATTTTTGCCGAATAGAATCGCCGTTGATTTCACCCCTATCTGCAAATCATCATCCCTATCAACCATGGCGTACATGGTATCGTAGGCGACGGTCCAAGCAATTTTTGCAAAATATAATAACCAAGCTAACAGTGGCAGCTGCTCGTTAGTGGCGGTAAAAGCCATGGGGATGCCGAAGCCGAAAGCGGCCCCCAGCACTAGCTGTGGTAAATGCGTGAACCTTTTCATAAAAGGGTAACAAAAAGCCAGTAATAGCGCGGCAAAAGAGAGGTAGACGGTCAGTGCGTTAGTCGTCAGTAACACCAGCATAAAAGCCGCTAGCATCAACACTACAAACAGCGCGATTGCCTCTTTTGTGGAAATCAGGCCCATCGCTAACGGGCGCAGGGCGGTGCGTTTTACCTTACCATCAATTTTTCGATCGGCCACATCATTGATCACGCATCCCGCGGAGCGTGTCAGGAATACCCCGAGGGTAAATACTAAAATAAGTAGCGGGTCAGGGTGTCCTGCGCTGGCTATCCACAGTGCCCAAAGAGTTGGCCACAACAGTAGATAACTACCGATAGGTTTGTTAAATCTAGTGAGGGCGGTGTAGATGTTTAAACGTTCAATTAAGGTCATGCAAGCATCACAAGTTAGTTTCAGGTAACAGCGGCGGCTGATAATCGATGTCAGCTAATATCGGCATAAAGACTTCACAAACTAACAGCGGTTTACCAGAGAGATAAAAAAGAGAGCGTCGCGCCCAAACTTGTTCTCCCGAATCTAGATACAGGCGACTAATTTGTAGTTTGCCGCGCCGCATGCTCGGATCGCTAAAGAGTACTGTGCCTAGCGAGCGATTGCCGAGCATCGATAGCTGCTTTTCTTTGCCGGTTAAAGTGCTAGCGGGAATCACTGTTCTGGCAAATACATAGGTTTGATCATTACCTTTGAGTTTAACCTCGCGAACCAGAGCCACTTGACGATGCTTAATGCCCAGCATGTTAGCTTCAGATCGACAGGGGAATTGCCAGTCGGAGTGTTGTAGATCAACCTTGAATTGATCGCCACTCGCAGCGATCAGGTGTTTGGTTAGCGAGCCTCTGTCACACAACCAGCGCCGCCAAAGATGAGGGGCTTGTAAACAGTTGGGGCGTTTAAAGGTGATCCAACGAGTATCGAAATTAATCGCGGACAACGCAGCTTTGATAGACAAGCCATACTCCTGTGAATCATAAATTATGCAGTTATTTAGCGCCGGTACTTGCGTACATAGTAGCGATTATTCAGTGCTGAATACAGAACTGTTCAGTGAAATATCTTTTAAGTTGAATGTATTACCTGAATCCGTGACTTCACTGCCCCACATAGCGCAAACTCTTGATTTTACAGCGGTTAGAAAAATACTCACTGAACCTATGGGCTTTATGCATGGATGCATTTATTTAGCGAATGCAGGACGCATAGGAGCTTGCAGTTAATATTTTTCAATTCCACTGTAAAACCAATATCTTACACTGTGTATTCACTTTGAAGTCACGGATTCAGTTATCGGCATTCAGCTGGCTGATTTCTTTAATCTCTTTCGAATCATCCGCAGCACTGACTGAAACGGGAACAGTTGCTGTTTGTACATGCCTACGGGTACGTAATCTCCAACCACTCCATAAGCTTGAGGCCACTCACTTTGTCCCTTGACCGCCGTGCCGAACAGGTAGTCTAGAAAAGAGAAATGCGCGGCGTAGTTGCGATCGATAGCGACGTCATCTGAAGAGTGGTGCCAGTGGTGGAACTGCGGTGTGACAATGATGTATTTTAGCCAGCCAAATTTTAGCTGTACATTGGCGTGGTTAAAGACCGCCTGCAAGCCGACGATAATCACGTAAATATCGATAATTTGCTTGGAAAACCCTAGGAGAAAAATCGGTGTTAGCACTAGGCAGCGAGTGGCGATTAGCTCCAAGATATGTTGTCTAGATCCCGCCAGCCAGTCCATTTGTTTAGCGCTGTGGTGCACAGAATGAAAACGCCAGAAGACTGGTACTTCATGATAGAGCCGATGGGCGCTGTACTGCGCGAGATCAGCAGCCAATAAAATAGCAAATATCTGTAACAGAAAAGGCATTTGATTGATAAAAACTTGCACATTTTCAAAGACCGCCCAGGAAAATCCGCGATGAATAAACAGATTGGCGGCCAGTAAAATAAACCCCACCAATAGATGGTTGACGAAGAAGTGATTCAAGTCTCCCTGCCATTCTGGGCGCAAAATAGCTTGAGTTTTACGGTGGGGGATCAGCTTCTCGATAAAGATAAATATCAAGGTGGATCCGAGCAGGTCCAAGATGAACCAGTCCATCCCCAGATAAAAAGTACTGTGTTGATAATCTACAACTTCGACGCGGTGACCGCCTAAAGCAATTGAAATAATCACAAAAAACCAGGCGAACACTCCCAGCCGCTTGTTCTTATTACGCACAAAATTCAATAGCCCTAAACTCCCGGCTAGCACTAACGATCCGAATAACAGCTGCCGTAAAAAACCGACGTTGTAGTTAGCGCTGAGTTCCGGGGTAGTCAAATACTGTGGAAAGTGGAAGGAGAGCACACCTAGAAAGCATAAAACTGATAGTAAGCAAGCGATGTAGCCGCTGATCGCTCCCTCACCAAAACGAAAGTTGTCTACCCTGAATATTTGTTTTAACATCGAATTATCCCTTAACGAGACCTCTGCATAACTACTGCGTTCGGTAATACGGCGTTAAAAACCGGCTCAATATGCTCATTTACACCTGTAAACTCCGCTATCTCGCCGGTTTTTTCCTTGTCTTACCTTCACTCGCAACGTTATGCAGAGGCCTCTAAACCTTACAACACAATAATAAACGGATCTTACTGGAATTTGTACTTAGTGTGAACTTCTCTGGGCAGCTAAATCATTTCTAAAGCTCTTTTTAGTTCGCTAAAACCGGTACTTTATTTACAATGTCAGGACATTGCTTACGATCAATGCTAGCACTTTTATTTTGTGTTCTAATTCAAATTCAAACTCAAATTCACTTTTTAAAGATTGGGATAAACCGGTCGAGCGGTATACATGCAAACAAGCTCAGAACAACAGCTGCTGATCAGTCAGCAATGGGTTACCAAAATAGTCGTCGGGCTCAACCTTTGCCCTTTTGCCAAACCGGTACTTAAAGCTGACAGCTTAAGGTATGCGATTACTCTAGATACAGAGTACACGGCGCTCAGTGAGTTTTTTTTAAGTGAGCTGGAGAAGATACAGCTCTCTGACGAGGGGCAGATAGCGACCACCTTAATTATAGTGCCAAATGCGCTGGCAGACTTTTATGACTATTTGGAATTTTTGGCCCACTGCGAGCAGCTAATCAATAAAGCTAGCTTAGAGGGAGAGTTCCAGCTCGCCAGTTTTCATCCTCAGTATGTCTTTGCTGGCGAGAGCAGCGAGGCGATAGCGAATTACACCAATAGGTCTCCGTACCCGATGCTGCATATTATTAGAGAAGCTCAAATGAGCCGAGTGTTGGAAAATCATCCGGATCCTGACAGTATTCCCAATCGCAATATCCAGCTGTTGCAAAAATTAGGTAAAGCAGAATTGATTAAAAAATTCCCACCTTTATCTGACTATTGATTTCAATCAAGTCTACTGATATTAACACTATGAAATCTAGGTGAATAGTTATTAAATATTGACGTGTGTTCTCTGCTTCATCGGTGCTAGTTATAGTTTCGTTGCATAGATCAGTGACTATTTAGCGATGATTGCCGGTGTCAGTTTTGATTTTAAAGTACCAATCTAATATTTATTTAAAAGGAATAGCGCTCTTTAGTTGGTGGATTTTATTTAGTCTGCCACTGCTGAATAACCTCGTTCCTGTAGACAGTAATTGGATGTTACTGTGCACCCAGAAAGGCGTCCAATTAGTCAATGTGGCGCAATCGAGTGAGAGCCACTCCACGCATGAAGTTAATAACTGTCCCTGTCTTAGCGAAGTATCTACGTCAAAAGATGCTCGCTATCATGTAACGAGTCAGCAGCAGGTCTTTTTAGCAGCGCCAATCTATGTTTTCTACCCATCCAATCCCAGTCACTTACAGAAAATCCCTCGAGCTCCGCCGATAAGTTAGTTTTTTTGGCAATCAATTAAGCAAAACTAAATAATTGTTTAGGCGGGCTGTGTTCAGCAGTTGCGCGTTCACTAAACATTTGTGTGTTTGTCTTCTACTTGAAGTTGTGATTTCAGAGTGGGCGCAGAACGTAAAATATTGATTTTATGGCGGAATATTAACAGCATTAGCTACATGTTTAAGTTCAGTAGTTATGTTTCAAGCCGTTGTAGGATCGCTAAGCGCCGCATGGAAGTCACTGATTCAGGTTCTAGCTTTCGCAGTTGAAACTAGACTATCAATAAATATGGTTTTTTTATGCAACAAAAAGTAACCCAATCACCGAATAACTCTCAGCAACCGGCCATCTACCAAACAGTATGGCGCTGGCACTTTTATGCTGGGATCTTCGTCATCCCTTTTTTGATCATCTTAAGTCTCACCGGAATGGTGATGTTATATGATCAACAAATTCAAAATTTTCGCTTCGACGGTAAGCTAACCATAGAAGTATTACCACAGCAGCAGCGGCTTTCAGCGGTTGAGCAACTGGATTTTATCTCGAAAAGCTATCCCGATGGAAAAGTAGTTAAGTATTTACCCGCCCGTCAGCTAGATCAAGCCAACTTCTTTTCGATGGTGCTCAAGGATAAAACCTTGCAGGTCGCTTTGAATCCCTACAGTGGGGAAGTGTTGCAAGTAATAGATCGCGACGACAGTTGGTATGCACTTGCCAATGATATCCATGGCTCTCTGTTATTGGGCGATTGGGGTGATAGGGTGATAGAAACAGCTACTGGCTTCATCATATTGCTAATTGCTAGTGGTTTGTTTCTGTGGCTGTCGGCACGAAGAAGTAAAACGATCGTATTTATTCCGACAATTCGGAAAGGCAAAAGAGTTTTCTTTAATCAACTGCACAGTTCAATCGGCATCTATACCTTGTTGTTTTTGATATTGTTTGTGATTAGTGGTTTGAGTTGGAGCGGTGTTTGGGGGGCGAAACTGGTGCAGGCTTGGAATAGTTTTCCCGCCGAAACATGGGGTGACATTCCCGTGTCTGACGACCCTCATGCCAGTTTAAATCAAGGTGTGATGGAAGAGGTTCCCTGGAGCTTAGAGCAAACTAAGCTGCCGTTATCGCAGGCCACTGCTGGCCACAACAATGCGGCGCAGGTCGATTTAAATACGATCGTGGAGATCGCTAAAACCTTAACTATGCAACAGTATCAAATTAACCTGCCTTCAGGTCCGAAAGCGGTTTATACGCTCTCAGCAGATACTATGAGCGGGGATGTCTCCGATCCACGTTTAGATCGTACTGTGCATATTGATCAGTATTCTGGGGCAGTATTAGTCGATACTGGCTGGTCAGAATACTCTTTAATGGCCAAGTTTATGGCGGCCGGAATTGGTTTGCATCAAGGGGACTTAGGTTGGGTTAACTTATTGGTCAATACTTTATTATGTCTACTGTATATATTGATTTGCTTAACCGGGATCTATATGTGGTGGCAGCGAAAGCCAATAAAATCCCAGCAGAGCTCGGGAGTGTCATTGAATGCGCCCAAGGCGATTAGCCATTCGAAAAGGTGGTATCAAGGAATGGTTGCGGTAGTGTTAATTGGTGCTTTGTTGCCGTTAACGGGATTCGCTATCGTCATCGTTTTACTGTTAGATTTTATATTTCATCTATCTAAAAGCTGTTATGCGCGCTACCGATAATCAGTAGCTGAGGCTATCTAGCACCAGAACCAAGGTGCTAGATAGCGGATAATAGCGCCAATGCGCTAGTATTCCCCATCGACGGTGACTGCATTTCTAGTGGTGTTTTTTCCATGATAGAGTGCTTTATCAGCCGCTTGGATTAACAGCATCGGAGAGTTAGTGTCATTTGGGGTAAAGCTGGCGATACCTTGACTGACCGTAATCACATCACTGACGCTAGATTTGTCGTGAGGTATTTTCAGATCCATGATCGCCTGTCTTAACAACTCAGCGACTTTTCGAGCACCTGCGGCATCTGTTTCAGGCATCAAAATCACAAATTCCTCGCCACCGTAACGACAGGCTGCGTCATAGGGGCGGCTCAGGGAGTCTTGTAACACTTTGGATATTGAGCGCAGGGCCGAGTCCCCCGCTAAATGGCCATATCTGTCATTGAAAGGTTTGAAAAAATCGACATCTAACATGATCAACGCTAAATTTGAGCTAGTGCGTGAGCTGCGGCGCCACTCTTGTTCAAGCAGCTTTTCAAACTCGCGACGATTGTTGATGCCGGTTAAGCCATCAATGCGTGCCGAGCGCTCTAAGAAATCGCGGGATTTTTTAAGGTCGAGCATCATGCCGATCCGTGCTTTTAATATTCCGGAAGAGCGACCTTTAGTAATGTAGTCTGCGGCACCTGATGAATATGCCGACAGCTCGAGTAAATCATTATCTTCTGCACCAATAATCGCGATTGGTGTGTAGCTGATTTTCATCCGTTCAATAAAACTTTGATAGCCACGTAGCAGCTCATCCCAGTGCTCTTCTGCGTGCAGTAGGATCAAGTCGGGGGCATGCTCTTCAGAATTGAATAGCTGTTTTAGCTCTTCCATGGAAGCGGGCAATAATAAATTGTACTCGCCTCTGATCGCCTCGATAGGGGACCACATTGAGGTGATATCATTAGTGCATAAAATTGCGATTGAATGCAGGCTAGATGAGCGTTGCAGTTTAGTAGAATTGTTTTGTAATTTTTGTTCTTCTCCCGCAAAAAATGCACCAATTTCTTCGACACTAGGTAGGCCTAATAACTTGCGATTATCTGGGGCAATAATGGCGGGAATTCGCGACCCTACTTTGCTTTTATCCCACTGGTCTTGCCAGTCATCGAGTTGTTCTTCACAGCCTTCATCCACTTCTAATTCAAGGGGTAATTCGGCTTCTTCAATGCATTTGAAAATAGTACTTGGACAGGAGATGTCTTTGCCGTCCACCCATAGCGCAGTGTAAAAAAGGCTGAGTAATTTACTGGCTTTATTTTCATCGACCATCTTCGCGGCAATGATACACAAAATAGCAAAGCGGCTATCCGGGCGTTCTGGGGGCAGCGCCAGTGGAACTTCTTCTGCGAGTGAGCGAACCGCGAAAACATCATTGGCGAGTTCCGTCAATATCTCCGGACGATTACCATATAAACCTAAATCTGGGGCGTGCTCAACAAAGCGATATTCTACTTGATCTAAGACTTTCATATGCTTTAATTTTGCATGGAGGGCATAGCTGTACGGGCAATTTAAATCTCCATAAACGACATTCTTTTCCATAAAACTAACTCCCTTACCAGATTCTTTATACAGCTGATGGTGAACGTTTAATTTAGGTTCAGCAACCGTGTGATCTAATACTATAATAAATTTAATATTTATATAACGGCAAATGTTGTTGAAGCTTGTGTAATTATATGAGAATTAGGCAAATAAGAGCATAAAAGTACTAGGGAATTGATCGAGGATAGTAATTGTCGCGAGTAGTTGGGTGCATACTGAATAGTTATAGTGAAAAAATAGCGGGCTATTTAACTAAATTGAGCATCATCATGACCGAACAGACTTGGTCGTAGTCGATAAGTCTGTTCTCGGTCAGGTTCTAGATTTAGTTCTAGTTTTAGTTTTAGCTCCTAAATAGATTCCTCTACAGTAGACTTCATGTCTTTGATACTTTGATGACGGACGTTTTTACCACTGACTAAATAGATAATATGCTCGGCCATATTTCGGGAGTGATCACCAATTCTCTCCAGCGAGCGCAGCACCCAAATGACGTTTAAGCAACTTGAGATGGTACGTGGGTCCTCCATCATTAAACTGACTAGAGTGCGCATCGCTGAGCGGTATTCCTGATCGACAGCTCGATCACTTTTTGCGACTTTGTAAGCTTGTTCTATATCTCCCCTGGCGAATGCGGTCAGTACGTCTTTGACCATATTGCGCACTAGATTAGCGATGTGGCGCACTTCCTGAAAACCGTGTGAACCGCCATTGATGTTAAGCTCTATGGTCTGCTTGCAAATCCGCACTGCTTCATCGCCCATTCGCTCTAAATCTACCACCGCTTTGGAGATGGATATAATCAGGCGTAGATCTGAAGCGGCAGGTTGTCTTCTGGCTATAATACTGGTGCAGCGCTCATCGATGAGCAGTTCCATGGCGTTGGTTTGAATATCAATCGCCAGCGCCTGCTCAGCCATTGCTAAATCGCCCGCTAGCAGGGCGTCTACCGATTGGTGAACTTGACGTTCGACAATGCCGCCCATAGCCAATAGCTCAGTGCGTATTTGCTCTAATTCATCATTAAACTGTTTGGATATATGGGTTGAATAACCTGCAGTTTTGGAAACCTTATATTCATCAGTGGTCATTTGTGCTGCTCCTTAAAATATTTAAACGGCTTAAAGTTAGCCAAACCTACCGGTAATATAGTCTTCAGTTTGTTTCTTATCGGGGTTAGTGAACAGTGTATCGGTCACACCAAATTCAATAAGATCACCCATATACATGAAAGCTGTATAATCGGAGACCCGCGCAGCTTGCTGCATATTATGAGTCACGATGATGATGGTGAAGTCTTTCTTTAGCTGGTGAATTAACTCTTCAATTTTCAAGGTTGAAATCGGATCAAGGGCTGAAGCGGGCTCATCCAATAACAGCACATCTGGCTTGACTGCAATAGTACGCGCGATCACTAAGCGCTGTTGCTGTCCTCCCGATAATCCCAGCGCGCTATCGTGAAGTCGATCTTTCACTTCATCCCATAATGCAGCAGATTTCAGCGCCCATTCGACAGACTCATCAATGACTCGCTTTTTCTTCACCCCTTGAATACGCAGCCCATAGGCAACGTTCTCATAGACAGTTTTCGGAAAGGGGTTGGGTTTTTGAAAAACCATCCCGACTCGGCGACGCAGCTCCGCAACCTCAATATCTTTAGCGTAGATGTTGCGATTATCTAAAATTATTTCACCGCTAATACTGCAGTTATCTACTAAGTCATTCATGCGATTAAAACAGCGCAACAAGGTGGATTTTCCGCATCCTGATGGACCTATAAAAGCAGTGACACGGTGTTTTGGAATGTCCATGGTAATGCCGTGTAATGCTTCTTTATCGCCGTAAAATACTTTTAAATCACGGGTGTGTAACTTGATTTCTTGGTCGGCGAATTTTAAACTTTTTTGACCTTTGATGATGGAGCTTAAATCAATACTTGCAGTGGTAACCTTTGACATGGTTTTATCCTAAATAAGTTGAAAAATCACATTTCCAGAGCTTTGTATTTTTCACGTAATCTATTGCGTATAGCGACGGCAGATAAGTTCAAGAGCGCGATCACTAAGATAAGTAAAAAAGCGGTGGCGTAGACCAGCGGTCGAGAGGCCTCAACATTAGGGCTTTGAAAGCCAACGTCATAAATATGAAAGCCTAAGTGCATGATTTTTTGATCTAAATGCAGATAGGGGTAATTCATATTTAGCGGTAGCGTAGGAGCAAGTTTTACCACTCCGACTAGCATTAGTGGTGCTACTTCACCTGCGGCGCGAGCGATCGCCAATATAACACCGGTCATCATCGCCGGGCTGGTCATCGGCAGTATGATTTTAAATAAGGTTTCTGCCTTGGTCGCTCCTAATGCTAGAGAGCCCTCTTTTAATGCACGGGGTATCCGGCTGAGTCCTTCTTCGGTGGCGACTATCACCACAGGAACAGTTAATAGCGCTAGAGTAATTGAAGCCCAGAGCAAACCGCCGGTACCAAATGTTGGGGAGGGCAGCGCCTCAGCGTAGAACAGCTGATCGATTGATCCACCGAGCACATAGACGAAGAAACCTAGACCAAATACGCCGTAGACGATAGAGGGAACCCCAGCCAAATTATTCACCGCGATGCGAATCAGTCGAGTAGTAAAACCTTGTTTTGCGTACTCAATTATATCCTCATCTGCAACTACGCCAAAAGGTGTGACCATTATCGACATTAAAATAACCATCATCACAGTACCAAAAATAGCGGGGAAGATGCCGCCCTCGGTATTTGCTTCTCGGGGGTCTTCAGAGACAAACTCCCACAATTTTTCTATGTAGTGCAGCATTTTCTGGTCTAAGCGCAGATCATTAGCTCGAAAAATACGTACCAAACTGGCTATCTGCACGGGTACTATTTTACCACTGGCCACTTCAACGCTAATGCTATCGCGATTGATGTCCGTATAAAGCTCGATTAGCATTGCTTCTAATGCATGATAATCTGTTTGTAGCTGGGCTCGTTCATTGGCTATTTCCGCCAGAGCTTGAGGGTCATTATTAGCATCGAGCTCTAGGCGCCGCTCCTTTAAACGCAAGCGCTCTAGTTGATAATTAATGCTGCCAATTTGATTCTTTTCAATGGTTAAAATTTTCTTTTTTAACTGCTGTGCACGCTGCATGCTCTGGTCAACGCGTCGCCACAAATCCAGATATAGCGAACTTTTAGGATAGCTGTCTATCTTGGCGATAGTCTTGTCAGCTTGTTTAAAGCTGCGAATATAGCCGTATAGGTTACCCCATTCGTAGCGCTCTGCAGTAAAAAGCATGGCCGGTTTTGTCACTTCACTTAGGTCCCTGTCGAGTACCCAAGAAAAATCTATGCCGCCCATATCGCGGTTGCCAATCTTTAATAGCTTGCGTTCTAAGCTGTCAATGTTGGCGGCAACGACTATTCCAGCATCGCGTAACTGGGTGGCGCTAACTTGTTCTATCTGCACTACTTCGCCGATCACTACTCGACTGCTCTGCTGTTCTGTATATGTTGCCTGAATAACATCAGCGGGCCAGAAATGAGCGAGGCCGCGCACTGCAATCAAACCAATTAAACTAACCACCATAATCACACAGATAGCGACGGCGCCAGCGTTTAACCAGATCCAAGGTGAGCCAGATTTTGTCCAACTAGAGATGGATGTTTTCATTATTAATACCTTTATAAAGCTTAAAGCGAGCCGTATTTGTCACGTAATCTATGGCGGATAACTTCGGCAAAAGTGTTCACTACAAACGTAAATAGGAACAGTGAAAAAGCGGCCAAAAATAAGATTCTATAATGGGTACTTGCCACTTCGGCTTCAGGGATTTCTACGGCGATATTGGCAGCGAGGGTACGCATTCCCTCGAAGATATTGACATCCATTATCGGAGTATTGCCGGTCGCCATGAGTACAATCATGGTCTCGCCGACTGCACGCCCCATCCCCACCATTAGCGCTGAAAATATACCTGGGCTAGCGGTGGGTAACACTACTCTGACTAAGGTCTGCCAAGGTGTTGCTCCCAGAGCGAGCGAACCGTAACTTAAATGCTTAGGAACTGAAAAAATCGCATCTTCAGTGATAGTGAAGATAGTGGGAATTACTGCGAATCCCATCGCAATACCCACCACTAATGCATTGCGCTGATCAAAGGGAATGCCTACATCATCAGTTATCCACTGGCGCATATCCCCTGCAAATAGTAGTGTTTCTACACTGGGTGCTAAATACAGGCTTAAAAAGGTGGCAAAAATCACTACTGGAACTAGCAGAGCAGCATCCCAACCAGTAGCAACCAAGTTGCGTGTCGATTTGGGGAGGTTCGCCCAACCATAGCCAAAGCCGAGTATGGCAATGGGAATAAAGAGCAGCGTGAGAAAGATCCCAGCGAGGTTGTTTTCAATAAAGGGTGCTAGCCAGAGGCCAGCTAAGAAACCTAAAATAACGGTTGGCAAAGCTTCCATTAGTTCGATTAAAGGTTTGACCTTGCGGCGCATGGCTGGCGCCATAAAGTAAGCGGTGTAAATAGCACCGCAAATGGCCAGTGGGGTGGCGAGTAACATCGCGTAAAAGGCGGCTTTTAAAGTGCCAAAGGCCAGCGGCATGAGGCTGTATTTAGGCTCGAAATCATTGTTTGATGCCGATGATTGCCAAATATAATCGGGCTCTTGGTAGCCTTCGTACCAGACTTTTTCCCATAGCGCCTGCCAGGAAATGTCAGGGTGCTCGTTATCTACCTTCCACAAGGTAAGTTTAGCTTGCTGCTCAACCAATAATGCATTTGAGCGCGGGGCATAAGCAACTGCTGTCACTCCTTGGTCAGTTATTTTTTCCATTAACACATTTCGGTTGGCCGTCGTATTATAAAGATTCAATTGGCCACTGGCATCTACCATGGCAAACCCTTTGCGCCGATGTTCCATGGCGATAACGGTGACCGCTTGAGCAGATGGGTTAAATTGCCGAACTTTTTGCAGTGTCCAGTGGCCTTGATCATTCTTGACTAAAAACCATTGCGAGACCTGTCCGTTTTGATCACCGACAATCAGTGAGTTGTTGCCCAGTAATAGGGAGAATGAAGTGAGTTTTGTGGCGCTGGCAGCAATTACTTGAATTAACTGCTCATCGCTCTTAGCCTGTAAATCAAGCAGTGCTATCTTTCCGTGATTGTCGGTCGCTAACAGCCAACGTTTACCAGGCAATAGTAGCAGCTTGTTTAAGTTGAAATTATAGCGGGGTAATTGCTGGGTCTCGGTGCTGACCACCAGTTCATCACTCAATAAGTTTTGTTCGACGTTGATCAGTGTCTGGATTAACTGCTGCGCTGTGCCAGCGACAATGCTCCAGTCTTCATCCTCGTTAGATATAGCCAGTAATTCAATACGAGTATTAGCGGCTTTGATCGGGGTCTCCCCTAACGGATAGCTAATGGAAGGGGTGATGACGCGAATATCATTAGGGTAGCTGCTCGTGTACTGGTGCTTCATTACCAGTACTTCACCATTATCGAAACCTACCGCAAATATTCTGGATGCTTCAGAGACGATTGCAAAGCTGGTGACTGTAGCGCCATCGGCTGTGACAATTTTTTGTTCACTAATAATGGTTCCGGTGCGCGCGTTAAAGAAAATGATCTGCTGGTTATCGGTGACACGCATCCCAATTTCTACCTGCTCATCTAAAGCCAAGTATAAGCTGTTGTCTCCACCGGGGCTTGGGTATGTCAGAGCTTTTGTCTCATGTTGCGACCAAATTTCAATTTCAGCGGCTTTAAAGAGCGGTATTATTTCCCAGAGCAAATAGAAAAAGATTAACAGTATCGCGATGATGACACTGAAGCCCCCAGCAGTTATTGAGCCTGTCGCCAAGCGGTTTTTAAAGGCGCGAAACTGACGGTGACGAACCATGGCCTGAGTATTAAAATCGATATCAGGCTTTTTAGCATCAGAGCGATTACTCATTCTTAGTTATCCAATTATAAAAGCAATGTGTGCAATATAGGGCTTATATATGACAAAAATATTACAGCGCCTAGCAATTTAAAAATTAAGGCTATACTAAAGTAGCCTCTGTACGCCCAGCAGGGAAGATACAGGGCTTGCTCATAGGCTCATAAAGGTGTTTTTTCTTTATAGAATTATTCTGACAAGTATTACCAAAGACAAGGTTATAAGATGAAAAAATTGAGTTTAATACTGTTTCTTATCTTAGGTTTTTCTCTTCCATCCTATGCAGTAGAAAGTATTAAGATGAATGTCACTGCGACAGGTTTTCCTCCTTTTCTATTTAATGAAAAACAGCGAGAGGGGCAGGGGTTGCTAGTCGATGTGATGCGCTATATAGCAAGGCGACATGGCTATACAGTCAAAACGATAGGGTTGCCAAAAAAACGCGCTGAAATACAGTTGATATCTGGCGAAATAGATGCGCAGCCGACGGCTAAAGAATGGGTTCGCCGTCCTGATAACTACATCTTTACTGATGTGATAGTGCACGTGGAAGATGCTTTGTATTCATTAAAGAGCGCGCCTATAAAGTTTGCGGCGGTTGAAGATCTATTTGGCAAAATACTGAGCGTGCACTACGCCTACCTCTATCCTATGTTGGATCAATATTTATCATCGGGAGAAATAGTAACCCGCACCGAAAATTCTGAATTGCTGCTGTTGAAAGCGACGCTTTTCGAACTTTCAGATGCCGCGGTGATTAACGATCGAGTTGCGAAATGGCTGATTAAGAGGAATCCCTTATTACAGGGACAATTTAAGGTGGCTGAAAAGAGGGTGGGTAGTTTTGAATATCGGATCATGTTTAATAAAAAATGGCATGATTATGTGAAATTGTTCAATCTAGAGTTAGCTAAGATGAAGAAAAACGGCGAGTTACAAAAAATATTGGCGCGCTATGAATAGTTAGCTGTTAGATATTACCACTGAGCGATACCCGTACAAACGATTTTTGGAGGCGGCGGCAGTTGCCATAAAAAAGGTATTTAAGTACCCTTTTTATGGCTGAATAATGCAGTTGATTTATAAATCGAGCGCTTTCAATTGCTTCATCACAACTTTGGCCGGTAGTGGGATGTAACCATCTTTTACCACAATTTCTTGGCCAGACTTGGACATAACCATTTTTAAGAACTCACGCTCCATCGGTGGCAGTGCGTGGCCTGGCTTCTTGTTCACATATACATACAGGAAACGAGCCAGTGGATAAGTACCATTAACCGCATTCTCTGGGGTGGCTGCGATAAAAACACCGTCCTCTTTCTTAGTTAAAGGCAAGGCGCGCACCGATGATGTTTTATAGCCGATCCCAGAGTAACCAATACCATTTAAAGAGGTAGATACCGATTGCACGACAGAAGCGGAGCCCGGTTGTTCATTGACACTGTTACGATAATCGCCTTTACACAAGGCTTTTTTCTTGAAGTAGCCATAAGTACCGGAAACTGAGTTGCGGCCAAAAATCTGCATACTTTTTTTACCAATATCTCCCGCTAAACCAAGCTGTCTCCACTTAGTGATACCTTGATCAGCACCACACTTGCGAGTCGCGGAGAAAACTGCATCTAGCTGTTTAATGCTCATCCCTTTTACCGGGTTGTCTTTATGCACGAAGACCGCTAGTGCATCTATCGCCACCGCAACGGCCGTTGGTTTGTAACCGTATCTTTTCTCGAAGGCGGCAACTTCTTTGTCTTTCATTTTGCGACTCATTGGTCCCATATTTGAAGTGCCTTCAGTCAGTGCTGGTGGGGCAGTAGATGAACCGGCTGCTTGAATCTGAATATTGATGTTTGGATAGAAACGTTTGAAAGATTCTGTCCACAGAGTCATTAAATTAGCTAGAGTATCTGAACCGACGCTCGATAAGTTACCGGAGACACCAGCGGCCTTATGATAAGTAGGCAAGTTATCATCTAATAAGCTAGCTGCACTTAGTGTGAATGGTGTAGTGCAAAGAGTGGCAACTGCCATCATTTTCATCATTGGTTGCATTGCAAAGCTCCTGAAAGCTGTTAATTAACTAAATTTGATGTGCTGTTCTAGCCCGAATATTACACTCAATTGGCGTATCCTCATCACGACATTGCATGTAAGGTCCGAGCTGATAGAGCTACTGTAAAAGTTAAATGTGACAAAGCTGTGACAAGTGAAAAATAAAATGGCTGTTTTAAAATCTACTCTGAATTTTTTCATATCAGTAGCTAACAGCATAGTCAGTTAAGGTTAAATGGATATATAATGCTAGCAATGGCAAGGGAATGTGCTCTTTATAAGTTCCTGAATCAGTGACTTCCATGCGGCGTTGAGCATAAGCTCTTGATCCACTATCAATACATGGGCTCAGCAAGTCGATAGAGCGGTTGTCAGCATCAGATCCCAGATAAATTAACCTCAACATAATTGGTAAAAATGATGGATAGTTCAGATCAGTCTCTTACGCCGAAAGGCGAATTGAGTTTAATGGTTCCTGCAGATAGCCAAGCGAAAAACATGTTTGGTGATATATTTAGTGGTTGGGTCGCCTCCAAGGCCGTATTAGCCGCTGAAATCCGCTCTGGAAAAGTCGCTAGAGGTCGAGTGGCAACCATTTCAGTTGGATCAATGGAATTTATGTCGCCGGTATTAGAGGGGACTATATTAAGTTATTACACTGAGCTAGTGGAGCAGGGTAATAGCTCGATGACAGTTAAAGTAGAAGTATGGGGTAACTGCCCAGATGGATCCGACCTGAGAAAAATATCTGAAACCAGCTGTGTACAAGTGGCTATTGATGGTCACGGTCATATCCGCAGCCTGAGTTTTGGCAAGTAACATCGCCTGCTGAAAACCAGTGGCGGTAAATTTTTTGACTGGTAAGGTCTAAAGATTATCCGCCTTCACGTCGTCTGCAGAGGTGACTGGAATCTCTACATAAGCTCTGCCAATTTAGGTAAAACCATTAGCGTTTTTGCCAGACTAGTAATTGATTATTTGCCGGCATGGGTGTGTCAGAAATTAGCTGTAGATTTTGTGACTGCGCCAAGCGTTGTAACGCTGCAAATTCGCGCACCCCACTCTCGCTATCACGCTGCTTTAACCAATCGTCAAAATTAGCATTGGAGGCGCTGGTAAACTCTCCCTGGTATTTAAAAGGCCCGTAGCAACACAGCACACCGGCACTATTCAAGTGATTGTCCAGCTGTTGGAACAACGCTTGTACACAGTCCCAACTCATAATATGCAAAGAGTTAGCGGTGTAGATTAGGTCAAATCTTTGCACTGGCCACTGGCCGTTAACATCTAGATTGATCGGCGCGGGTAAATTGCTCAGTGCAGAGTCTGAGTGAGCCTCTTGCAGGTTAGTGGCTAAATCACCTAGCCACATTTCTCTATCACTGCACTGCCAGTTAAGGTGGGGCACTCGCTGGCTAAAATAGATAGCGTGTTGCCCAGAGCCACTGCCAATTTCCAGAACCGAGCGGCTTTTTTCCAGCCAGGGCTGGAGCTGATCAAATATTGGCTGCTGGTTTCGCTGGCAAGATTCACTGTAATTACGCATGGTTTGTGATCCTTAATGCTTGGCTGGGTCAATTTCGCGTAATGAGGCCTCTGCATAACTTACCCAAAGGGTATGATAACTACGCTGCAACGTTATGCAGAGGTCTCTAATACAAGTACATTGGTTTACACGGCGGTCAACGTCGTGAAACCCAGCACTAACCATTTAATCCCTACATCATCAAAGTTCACTTGTACTCGGGTTTTCGCCCCAGTTCCCTCTGAGCTAAGTACGATCCCCTCGCCAAAGCTATCGTGGAAGACGCGTTGACCTATGTGTAGACCACTGTTTTGCTCCGCTTCTTGGGTGAACATGCTACTGTTGTTATAAGTGGTTGGTCTGGCAGTTAAAGGGCGGCTGATGGTGGCATTGAGCCGAACTTCTTCGACTAATTCAATCGGTATCTCATTAATAAATCGAGAGGGGCGATTGTAGTTTTCCTGCCCGTACATACGCCTTGACTCTGCATAAGTGATAAACAACTTTTTCATCGCGCGGGTGATGCCGACGTAACAGAGACGCCGCTCTTCCTCCATGCGTCCCGCTTCCTCAGCTGATTTGCTCCCCGGGAAGAGCCCCTCTTCCATACCGACCATGAAGACCAGCGGAAACTCCAGACCTTTGGCTGAGTGCAGCGTCATGAGCTGTACGCTATCTTGGTGTTCATCGGCTTGTGCTTCACCGGCATCCAGTGCCGCCTGATTTAAAAAGGCCGCCAGTGCGGTGCTGAATTCAGTTTCTTGTCCTTCGTCTTCCGTCAGCATCCACTGTTGATTAAACTGTTTGGCCGCATTTACTAACTCTTCCAAGTTTTCTAGACGCGACTGAGCCTTTTCGCCTTTTTCTTTAAGGTGGTGGGGAATAAGCCCCGAGAGCTGAATCGCATGATCGGTGATCTCTTCCAGTTTAGTGCCGGCTGAACCACTGTCTAACTGATTGATCAAGTCTAAAAATCCCTGCAGCGCCTCGGCGGCTTTGGCGGGGATCTTTTTGTATTCGACGACTTCATTGGCGGCTCGCCACATCGAAATACCTTCGACTCTGGCTTGGGTCCGTATCACTTCGATGGTTCTGGTGCCTATTCGGCGGCTCGGGACGTTGACCACGCGCTCCATGGCTGTGTCGTCCTCACGATTGGCAATTAAGCGCATGTAAGCCAGCGCATTTTTGATCTCCAATCGATCGTAGAAACGGTGCCCACCATAAATTTTATAGGGCACTCCCGCTCGAATTAGGCTCTCCTCCATGACTCGTGATTGCGCATTGGAGCGATATAAAATCGCTGATTCAGCACGCAGGTTGCCGTCGTCTTGCCACATTTGAATATGCCCAACAACAAAGCGAGCTTCGTCCTGCTCATTAAAAGCAGCGTATAGCGAAATCTTGTCGCCCTCGGCGTCCTCAGTCCACAACTCTTTACCTAAACGACCGCTGTTATTGGCGATCACCGCGTTAGCAGCGGTTAAAATAGTGCTGGTAGAGCGGTAGATTTGCTCTAATTAGACACGGCTAGCACCTGGAAAGTGCTGATTAAAGTTTTGAATGTTTTCAATTTTAGCGCCGCGCCAGCCGTAGATTGATTGATCATCATCACCGACCGCCATCAACTTGCGCTCGTGCCCGGTGAGTAATCTTAACCAGGCATATTGAATCGCGTTGGTATCTTGGAACTCGTCGACCAAAATATAGCGAAAGCGCTCTTGATAGTGAACTAGTAGACTGGGCTTTAAATCGCGCAATAACTCTAGGCAGCGTAGTAGCAACTCGCCGAAATCAATCATTCCTCCCCGATCGCAGCTCTGTTCGTAAGTTTCATAGACTTTGATCATCATTTGCTGCTGAGGATCGTTAGTACGCTCTAAGTGATGGCTGCGCAGGCCCTCGTCTTTTTGCGCGTTGATAAACCACTGAAATTGTTTGGCGGGCCACTGTTTGTCATCCAGCGCTAGCTCTTTACAAATCCGCTTAAGCAGGCGGTGCTGGTCTTCACTATCCATTATTTGGAAGTTTTCCAGCAAGTTTGCGTCTTTCCAGTGAGTGCGTAAAATACGATTGGCCAAGCCGTGGAAAGTGCCGACCCACATGCCCTGTGGGTTAACACCCAACAGCTGTTCAATGCGTCCGCGCATCTCTTTGGCCGCTTTATTGGTAAAAGTGACGGCTAAAATAGAGTAGGGGGAGATGCCTTCGGTTTTAACTAACCATGCGATTCGATGAATAAGCACGCGGGTCTTCCCCGATCCTGCACCCGCCAGCACCAACATGTTTTCCACAGGGGCGGTCACTGCCTCACGCTGTGCATCGTTTAAACCATCAATAATTGCTGTAACGTCCATAAATTACCTATATATAATAACAACCATTAAGAAGCTTCTTAAGCGGGAAGTGAAGAGGGGTTAGCGCGACGATATAACAAAATTGCTTTTTGCTCGTCAGGATCTTTAATGACCATGTCACTACTGTCGCGGCCTGCTTGCTCGATACCGTACGCCGGAATTAGTCGCGACAGCCAAAATCGCATCGCTGCTGTCTGGGTCAATTGTGGCCAGGCCAGACGCTCGGTATCGGTGAAAGCTCTGCCGCTGTGATAGGCCTCTAGTAGCGCCTGTTCTTTTTCTGCATCTATAGCATTGTGTGCATCTCGGCACCAATCGTTGGCTAAAATCGCTAAATCAAACAACATATAGGCAGTTGCTGAATTATATAGATCAATGATGGCATCAATTTTAGTGTCGTTAAATAGTACATTGTCGTGAAATAAATCACCGTGAATCACGGTTAAAGGCAAATTTTCGCCGTGCTCTGCTAACAGCTGATCAAAGCGTTGTACTTCATCCTTTAGCAACTCGGCGTCTGCCGCACTTAAATGCTTTTCGATATTGATGCTTTCGCGGCGCCACCAAAATCTGCCTCGATGGGAGCTGCGCTGTAAAAAGAAATCTTTTGCGGCAATGTGAAATTCCGCTAGCTTAGTACCAATTGCTGCACAGTGCGCTACCGTTAATTCGCACTGCTCTAAATGATGGCCACGGAAACGGTTTTGCAACATGGCTGGTTTGTTTCTGATGCGCTTTAACGCGATACCGTGTTTGTCTTTGACAGGGTAGGGTACTGGCAGGCCTCTGTCAGCGAGCCAAGTGGCTAACTCGACAAAAAAAGGCATGTCTTCCATGCTAAATTCTTCAAAGATAGTAAGCACATACTCACTTGTAATCCCTTTGTTTGTGAGGGTTACGAAGTAGTTGGTGTTTTCTATGCCGCCCTCAATACCTTTAAAAGAAAGCAGCTCCCCCAATTCGTACTCAGCCACTAATGCCGTAAAATCTGTCTGCTCTAAATGTGTATATACTGCCACTGAATCACCGTAAAAAATGCTGTTGTCTGGTGTTGTCATGCTCATGAGTCGTTACAAAATTAACACCTTTTTAATCTGTCCCAAATAATACGGGGTTAGAGCTTGTAGTTCTACCGGCATTTTTAAATATTTCATGAATTATTAACCGATTTTCGCGGTTTATCTGTCATCAGTTTAAGCGCTCGTTTGGCGGAGATGCTGAGTCTTGAGCTTCAGTTGCACTCTCGTTGCAGAGATGCCTGGTGCAGTGCAGCAGAGTAAGGTGTAGATTGCCCTGCAGCTGTAGATGCTCTGCCAACAGGATACGCAGCAATGCGGTAGATTTTATTAAAACAGTGGCAAACTATTGCACAGCTAGAACCTTTTGTCCTGCCGGCAGCTCTCCTGCAAAAAGCCGGGCAGTGACGATATAAGCGTTAAGAAAAAGCGCCGGTGGATGATAGCTCTCTGTCTGCTTAGTATTGTTTCTCTTTGCGCTAAATAGCTGACGGGATATACTGCGGTCTTTTGAATCATTTGGAATCTACTATGGTCACTCCGTCACTCATCCTTGTCGATGGCTCGTCTTATTTATACCGTGCTTTTTTTGCCTCTCAGCAAGCGGATCTTAGAACCAGTGAAGGGTTTCCCAGCGGTGCGGTACGCATAGTGACTTCTATGATGCGCTCTTTAGTTAAACAGTATCCAGAGAGCCGCATTGCGGTGGTGTTTGATGCTAAAGGCAAGACATTTCGCGATGATTACTACCCTGAATACAAGGCGAACCGGCCTTCAATGCCCGATGACTTGCGCTCGCAAATTGAGCCCATTCACCACATAATCCGCGCGATGGGTTTTCCGTTGATTATGATCGAAGGAGTTGAGGCAGATGATGTTATCGGTACCTATGCCGCGCAAGCTACTGTAGAGAAAACCTCGCTGTTGATCTCCACCGGTGATAAAGACATGGCACAGTTGGTTAACGAGCACGTAACGCTGATTAATACCATGAGCGATACCATCATGGATGTTGCAGGTGTCAATGAAAAATTTGGCATCCCCCCTGAGCTGATTATCGATTATCTGGCCTTGATGGGCGATAAGGTCGATAACATTCCAGGTGTGCCTGGAGTCGGTGAAAAAACCGCGTTGGCACTGCTGCAGGGCATAGGCAATATCGAAAATTTGTATCAAAACTTAGACAAAATTGCCGACTTAGGCTTCCGTGGTTCAAAAAATATGGCGAAGAAGCTCGAGGAAAATAAAGAGTTTGCCGAGCTGTCGTATTTTTTGGCGACCATCAAACTCGACGTTGAAATGGAGTTATCCATAGCTGAATTACAAAACCAGCCTGTGGATAAAGAGTCGTTATTGGCGCTGTTTACTACTTATGAGTTTAAAAGTTGGATAAACGAGCTGGAAAGCGGTGTGACAAATACCGTAAACGCTAAAGCAGTTGTGGTTAGCGATGGGCTTGAAGAGGATTTTCCACCCGCTCCCGAGACACTTAACTATCAAATCATCTATACCCAGGCTGAATTTAAGCTCTGGTTAGCCAAGCTTAAAAGCTCACCGTTGTTTGCCTTC
Source organism: Oceanospirillales bacterium (assembly GCA_029027825.1). Lineage (GTDB taxonomy): Bacteria > Pseudomonadota > Gammaproteobacteria > Pseudomonadales > Balneatricaceae > Rs1. The sequence goes on from CP093399.1 coordinate 4,283,701, forward strand.
GATACTGAAACAGATCGTCTAGATTATATGGAGGCAGAACTGATAGGCTTATCCTTTGCGATTACTCCAGGAGAGGCGGCTTACGTACCTGTTGCCCATGATTATATGGGCGCGCCAGAGCAGCTGGACAGAGCGTGGGTGTTAGCGCAATTAAAGCCTTTATTAGAGGATCCTGCACTTAAAAAAGTCGGTCAACACATGAAGTTTGATATGAATGTGCTGGCAAGATATGACATCAAATTGCAGGGGGTTGAGTTTGATACTATGCTCGAATCCTACATCTTAAACTCTGTAGCCACGCGCCACGACATGGATAGCTTGGCTCAAAAGTATCTGGGCGTTAAAACGACTAAGTTTGAAGAGTTGGCCGGTAAAGGTAAAAAACAGCTGACCTTTAACCAAATTGATATCGAATTGGCAGGGCCTTATGCCGCTGAAGACGCGGACATTACGCTGCGCATACATCAGGCAATTGGCGCGAAATTAGCCGCGATAGATCCTTTAAATACAGTGTTCCACGACATAGAAAAACCGTTGATCCCAGTGTTGGCTAAGATCGAACAGAATGGCGTGCTGGTGGATCCTAACATGTTGGGACGGCAAAGCTTGGCTTTCAAGCAGAGGCTAGCTGAATTGGAAATTGCGGCACATGCAGCGGCCGGACAAGTTTTTAATTTGAGCTCACCTAAGCAATTACAGGAAATTTTGTTTGAAAAATTAGGCCTTCCAGTGAAGAAGAAAACGCCAAAAGGAGTGCCTTCAACCGCAGAGGAAGTGCTAGTTAACTTGGCTGAAACTTATGAGTTACCGAAGCTGTTGTTAGAGTATCGCAGCTTGGCGAAGCTGAAGTCGACTTACACAGACAAGCTACCGTTAATGATTAACGCGCGCACTAAGCGCATCCATACCTCTTATCATCAGGCCATTACCGCCACGGGTCGACTATCATCTTCTGATCCAAACTTGCAAAACATCCCGATTCGATCAGAGCAAGGGCGTAAAATTAGGCAGGCGTTTATCACTCCCAAAGGTTACAAGATGGTGGCTGCGGATTACTCGCAAATTGAGCTGCGAATTATGGCGCACTTATCGGCAGATCCAGGCCTGCTCAATGCCTTTAATCAGGGCGATGATGTACATAAAGTAACTGCATCAGAAGTGTTTAAGGTGGCTATCGATCAAGTCACAGTGGATCAGAGGCGCAGTGCCAAAGCGATCAACTTTGGCTTGATTTACGGCATGTCTGCATTCGGCTTGGCTAAGCAGCTAGGTATCGGACGAGTAGAGGCGAAAGAATACATCGATCATTATTTTGCCACCTACCCGGGGGTGCAAAACTACATGGAAGAAATTCGTGAAAAAGCCCGGGAGCAAGGTTATGTAGAAACGGTATTTGGACGCCGCTTATACTTGCCAGCGATCAAAGCGTCGAATGCGATCATGCGCCAAGCTGCAGAACGCACCGCTATTAATGCACCTATGCAGGGAACCGCTGCTGATATCATCAAAAAAGCGATGCTCAAGGTAGACGCCCTATTAGCGACCGATGAGTTTGAGGCGAAGATGGTGATGCAAGTTCACGATGAGCTAGTGTTTGAAGTGGCCGAGGCGCAAGTTGAGCCATTCACTGTAAAAATTATTGAAATTATGGAGCAGGCAGCGAATTTAGATGTGCCGTTAATTGTTGAAGCTGGTGTAGGTGATAATTGGGATGAGGCACATTAATTAGCTTTTACACAATTGGTTTTAAATGCTGGTTATCTTTTTTATAAAAAAGTTTAAAAAAAACTGAACTTAAAAAAAATAATCTGGTCAGAATAGTGACAGTTAAGGTAATCCCCTTGCTTTTAACTGTAATACGTTAATAGCCTCAGTACAGATTTATTGTTACGAGTTATCCACAAATCACTGTACTGGGGCACGTTTTTCTACTGCCTACCCTTCTGTTTCAGAATCTTCTGCCACTGTTAGCCAAGAATCTAATTGGCTTTTTAACAAATCGATACCGGCAAACTTAAGTGCTGAAAAAGTCTGTACTGTCACCTTGTCGCCTAAAATAGCAGTTAAATCTCTTCTCAATCCAAGTAGTGTGGATTGCGCTGGGCCGCGTTTTAGCTTATCAGATTTGGTTAATAAAACGTGTAGCGGCACTTGTGTGGATTCACACCAGTCAATCATCATGTGATCGAACTCTTTCATCGGATGGCGAATATCCATCACCAATACCACCCCACGCAATGAAGCACGTTGCTGTAAATATTGGTCTAAGTGCTTTTGCCAGTGCTCTTTCATGGCAATAGGTACTTTGGCATAGCCGTAACCGGGAAGGTCTACTAGTCTTGTAATATCTAGGTTTAAGGCAAAGAAATTGATTAATTGCGTTCTTCCTGGGGTTTTAGAAGTGCGCGCTAGCTTCTTGTTGTTGGTTAAGGCGTTGATAGCGCTTGATTTTCCAGCGTTTGAGCGGCCGGCAAAAGCAACTTCAGCACCTATGTCTTCCGGACATTGACTGAGTTTGCTCGCACTAAGTTGAAACTTTGCAGAATTGTAAAAAATTCTATTATCTTGATTTGACATTAAATTTCTTTCCCAAAATGTACCTAAACGACATTATTCGTTCCAGCTTGCAGAAATATTGTTGTATACTGCAGAAAATAATCTTGTTCGAAGTATTTTTTTGCACAAGTAATAATAATTGGTCCCAATTGTACTATTTTGTATAGTGAAGGACACACAAATCGTGTATTTAGATGAGAGTATCAGTTAATTATGAATAAAATTCTAATTGGCTTGATGTTGAGCCTTACAGCATCAACTTATGTTTATTCGGCGGGTGACGCTGCTGCTGGCAAAGAAAAATCAATGGCTTGCGGCGCCTGTCATGGTGCCGACGGTAATAGTCAGATAGGAAGTTTTCCTAAACTGGCGGGTCAAAACGTTAAATATCTCATTAAGCAAATGGAAGAGATTAAATCAGGTACACGCGTCGTACCGGAAATGGCTGGGCAGTTAGACAGTAAAAATGAGCAAGATATGGAAGATATTGCCGCTTTTTACTCCAGTAAAAAAATATTAGGTGGAAAAACCGCTAAAGATCAGCTCGCGTTAGGTCAGCAAATTTATCGTTCGGGTGTAGCAAGTAAACAAGTAGCTGCGTGTACCGCTTGTCATGGAGCTAAAGGTCAAGGTTTAGCGACCGCGGCTTTCCCCGCTATCGGTGGACAACATGCCGACTACACTGAAAAACAGCTGAAAAGCTTTAGAGTGATGGATCGTAGCAATGACCCTAATCAAATGATGCGTGATATCGCAGCGCGTTTGAGTGATGTAGAAATTAAAGCTGTTGCTAGCTATATCCAAGGTCTGTACTAACCATCCAATTTATTTGGAATTAATTGAATGAAAGGTGGCTATGTGCCGCCTTTTTTTTGCACCAATTTCGGCTAAAGCTGCCTTTTTCACGACGAAATGGCAGTGCTACAGTAAAATTCAAAGTGATTAGCTTACAGAGCTGCGAACTTTTAAATTTTTTGTAGGTCATATTTTGGTGAGTAAAAATTATAAGGAATACATATGATTTATAAAAAAATAGCAGTCACTGTCATAGCGCTGGCTATTTCAAGTTTTGCAGCGGCAGAATTTAAAGAGGGTGAAGATTACATTTTAACCGGAGCAGCTGCGGCAGCAGGTCATTCTGAGAAGGTGTCAGTGACAGAATATTTTGGCTACTGGTGTCCGCACTGTAATAATTTTGAACCAGTGCTTGAAAAATGGGTGGCAAAAAATTCTGAAAAAGTGACCTTTGATCGTGTGCCAGTAGCTTTTAGCACCCGCGGCCAAAACCAGACGTTAGCGCAAAAAGCCTACTTCGTCGGGAAACAAGTTAAAAGTGAAAAAGCCGTAGATTCCGCAATGTTTGATTTTTACCACAAATATGGTCGAATCGCTCCGTCGTTTCGCGATCTGGAGAAAATAAAAGCAGATCCGGTCGCCTGCAATATCGAAATTACTAAGTTAGTCGATCGTGCTGAAAAGCAAAGCGCTCAAGCCAATCGTCCTTTTGACATTGTCAGCGTTACTAAGTACTTAACCGACAATGTTTGTGAAACCGATGATCGAGGTTGGTCATTGCTTAAGTTGGGTAAAGAAGCCCGAGGTAATATTCGAAATACCGATATTTTAAAGCAAATTATCAGTATAGCAGGGGTAAATACCGATAAATTCGAGAAGCGCTTAAACTCTTTTTCTATGGAAAGAGAAATCAAGAATGCTGGAATTAAAGCGGAAGCTATGGGAATCGATAGTGTTCCTATGATAGTGGTCAATGATAAATATCGGGTGAGTTCAGCGAAGGGCTTCGAACATATGCTCTCTGTTGTAGAGTTTCTTGTTGCGAAAGAGGCTGGAAACTAAAGCACTCAGTGGAGTGGCTTTATCAATTATTACGATAAGCTTGCTCCACTATGTATTTTTTCGATAAGTAGCGTCTCCACTTATAATAATTGACCAAGTAGCAGGTTTATCGTCTCCGGTGAGCAGTGCTTTAATCATCATATAAGAAAAATCAAAATTTTTTCAAATCCTCATTTATCCTGTTTAAATAATGTATATGTTGTATCCTAATAGGCTACTACACTAGACTATCATTATGGGAAAGAAGACTGATTGGTTCGCCCATATTCACAGCAATCATATTAATTTTTTAAATACACGAGATAAGATTTATGGATGAGATTGTGGAAAAGTCTCTTTGCAGCTCAATGCGAATGATGTGTAAAGGGCTAAAAGATCAAAGTGAATCTTTGGACGAAAACCTTAGTACTTAACTTGCTCACATGATCAATTCTGAAGAGACGTTTTCTGATCAGTTAATGAATAGCATTCAGCAAGACATTCATGTGTTAGAGCTAGAGCGGCAAGAAAACAGCCAAGATTTTTTAAATATCGGTGCCAATTGGCAGCGCAGTTTAAATAAATTAGATTTAGATATTGATCAAAAGCAGAAGTTACAAGATGTTGCTGGGGGGTTAAAAGATTTAAGTACTAGTCATATTTATCAATTGCCGGCCAAATTTCAGCAGCTTTTAGATATTCAGCTAAAGGTGGCTGGGACGACGGTTTCTGATGGCGTATCAAATCAAACTCAGAGCTTTGCTATAAAAAGCATTGCCGATGAAATTATCTTATTATTAAGACAAATCACTCCAAGTAAAAAATCTTCAGCCAGCTACCAAGATTTAATCGCTCAATTAGAGCTAGATATAGATATCAATAAGCTACCTGAAGTTATTGTGAAGTTAGCAAAGTTTGTAGAATCTGCACTTGCGGTAAAAAACGAAGGTTTTAGTGCCTATCTACATGAGTTGAACAAACAGCTGTCGGGCGTCCAAGATTTTATTAGTAAAACGCAGCATGTTGATGATGAAGGTGCTAAAGAGCGAAATCAAGCTGATGCACAGGTAAGGGATAGTGTCAGTAATATACGTGCGTCGGTGACTAAAGCCACGGATCTAAACAGCTTACAATCCCTATTGTCTCTGCAGTTAAATCAGATCGTAGGCGCTATGGACTCCATGAAAAATGGCGAGTTAAAGCGAGAAAGTCATTTGCAGTCTAGTTACAACACGCTAAAGCAGCGTGTTAGTGTAATGGAGAAAGAGGCAGAGAAGGTTCATTTCTATATTGCAGAAGAACGCAAACAGGCAAGGCAAGATGCTTTAACAGGATTGCCGAACCGCACTGCTTACAATGAGATAATGGCGCATCAAATAGAGAGTTTTAAACGCTACCAGCAGCCTTTAAGTCTAGTGGTATGCGATTTAGACCATTTTAAAACTGTCAATGATAGTTACGGACATCTCGCAGGTGATAAAGTACTCAGTCTAGTAGCAAAAATTTTACTCAAAGGAACCCGTTCCTCTGACTTTGTCACCCGCTATGGTGGTGAAGAATTTGCCATTATTCTGCCTTCAACGAAGGTGGCAAACGTTGCTAAAGCGATGGATAAAATTCGACTCTTAATTTGTAAAAGTCCTTTTAATTACAAAAGTGCTCCCATCTCTATATCGATGTCTTTCGGGGTGTGTGAAGCACAGCCTGGGGATTCCATCGAAAGTTTGTTCTCCAGAGCTGATGCTGCATTGTATAAAGCTAAAGAAGCGGGCCGAAACAGAGTTGAAATAGGTTAAGGGTTCTAAAACTAGTGCATGCTGCAAGCGTAAATTAGCTCAGCATGTTGCATCAGTCGATGCTTATTAGTCTCGCCGCGAATTAATAATAGATCTAAATGTCAACCTCCGTTAAGCTTTATTCTTTTTATACCAAGCTACTCTATGGTTATCGACAAGTGGCTTAAATTGCTAATAGCATCATTTTAAAGGGTCTCCTAGAAGTGCAACGTCTGCTTAGAAGTTTAAAAATAGGTTTTATCTTCATCCGCTATCGCCTCGATACTTTTTTTGAAACACTACCTTTACCTTGGTACTTCAAAGCTCTGCTATATATGATGCCGTGGCGGTATTTGGTTCCGGCAAAAGCGCCGAGGGGAGTGCGGCTCAGATTGGCATTGGAAAATTTAGGACCAGTCTTTATAAAATTTGGACAAGTGTTGTCGACGCGGCGTGACCTACTGCCACTAGATGTGGCGGATGAACTAAAGTTCCTTCAAGATCGCGTGCCACCTTTTTCCAGTAAAGAAGCGATATCGATAATCGAAAAAGCTTTAGGTAAGTCAATTGATGAACTTTTTGCTAACTTTGATCCCAAGCCATTGGCATCTGCATCTGTTGCACAAGTACACACCGCTGAATTTTTCACTGGTGAGCAAGCGGTAGTTAAGGTTATACGCCCAGGCATAGAAAAAACCATAAAGAAAGATATCGCGTTACTGTTCACCTTGGCCTATTGGGTGGAAGAACTGTGGTCAGAGGGCAAGCGACTACACTTAGTAGAAGTGGTTGGTGAGTATGAGCTTAGTTTGGCTGACGAGTTGGACTTGCGAAAAGAAGCGGCTAATGCCTCGCAATTGCGGCGCAATTTTGAAGAGTCAGCAATCCTATACATACCTGAAATATATTGGGACTATACTCGACAGAATGTTTTAGTGATGGAGCGAATTAATGGTATACCGGTTGCAGAAATAGAGCAGCTTAACGCCATAAATGTTGATATGAAACTCCTGGCAGAGCGGGGCGTGGAAATATTCTTTACTCAAGTGTTTCGCGACAGTTTTTTTCATGCAGACATGCATCCAGGCAATATCTTTGTCTCTCCTGAAAGTGGATCAGACCCTAAATATATAGCTGTCGATTTTGGTATTGTCGGCTCGCTGACCTTAGAAGATCAAATTTACTTAGCGCGAAATTTACTGGCCTTCTTTACTCGAGATTATCGACAGGTGGCCCAGCTGCATATCGATTCAGGCTGGGTGCCTGCAGCGACGAACGTGACTGCATTCGAAACCGCGATAAGAAGTGTCTGCGAGCCGATCTTTGAAAAACCACTGAAAGATATATCATTTGGACAAGTGCTATTGGGGCTGTTCCAAACAGCTAGACGCTTTAACATGGAAGTACAACCGCAGTTAGTACTGCTGCAAAAAACGCTATTGAACATCGAAGGTCTGGGGCGGCAGTTATATCCTGATTTAGACTTATGGGAAACGGGTAAACCCTATCTAGAAGCTTGGATGAAAGAGCGGGTAGGTCCTAAAGCAGTCGTTAAAAATATGCTGCAGCAAGCGCCGGATTGGATTGATAAATTACCGCAATTACCGCAACTAGCCTTTGATGTATTGCAGCAAAGTAAGCAGCGCAACGTGTTTAATCAGCAATTAATTGAGCAAGAACAAAAACATCGACAGTTGCGCTCAAAATCTACCGGTAAAAAGGTAATAATGACGGCAGGCTTGTTACTAGCGGCGCTTTGGTTCGGTTATGAGCCCGCTCAAATGGTGATGCAACAGATTGAATGGCAAGGGTGGGCACTTGGGCTGTTGGCAATCTATGTGCTCACTAGGCAGTGAACGGCGTTGAAATAGTCAAATTAAGCCCAATAAATAAAGAGAATAGAATGAACGAAGCATGGCTCGATGTCATTAAGTGGGATAATAAAGGTTTAATACCGGCAATTGCACAAGATTACAAAACCGGCAAAGTACTAATGGTTGCGTGGATGAATCGAGAAGCTTTAGCGCTAACCGTTCAGGAACAGCGTGCCGTGTACTGGTCTAGATCTCGAGCGAAGTTGTGGCGCAAGGGGGAAGAGTCAGGCCATCAACAAAATTTGTTAGAGATTAGCTTGGATTGTGATAGTGATGTACTGTTGCTCTCGGTAGAGCAAATAGGGGGTATTGCCTGCCATACAGGTAGAGAAAGTTGTTTCTTTTCAATACTCAAAGACGGTCAGTGGCAAGCAAGCCTGCCAGTGCTAAAAAATCCGCAGAAAATATACGATAAGTAGGCAGTAATGAGTGAAATACTAACAGAGCTTGGTAATATTCTAGAAGAGCGAAAATTGGCGTCCAGTGAGACGTCATATGTCGCAAGCTTGCATGAAAAAGGGCTCAATAAGATTCTAGAAAAAGTCGGCGAGGAGGCTATTGAAGTAGTCATTGCCGCAAAAGATGCACAAACCAGCAAAATAACCAAAGATTTGGTTTATGAAACGGCAGATCTTTGGTTTCATACATTGGTGATGCTGTCTCACTTAGGCGAGCGGCCTGAAGCAGTATTGGAAGAGCTGGCAAAGCGCTTTGACTTGTCGGGTCTTGAAGAAAAAGCTTCAAGAAATAACTTATAGC
>CP093399.1:4297500-4327500 GCA_029027825.1 Oceanospirillales bacterium
GCTTAACCGAATAGGGGAGGCGTAGGGAAACCGAGTCTTAATAGGGCGTATAGTTGCTGGGATTAGACCCGAAACCGAGCGATCTATCCATGGGCAGGTTGAAGGTTGAGTAACATCAACTGGAGGACCGAACCGACTACCGTTGAAAAGTTAGCGGATGACCTGTGGATCGGAGTGAAAGGCTAATCAAGCTCGGAGATAGCTGGTTCTCCTCGAAAGCTATTTAGGTAGCGCCTCGTATCTTACTCCAGGGGGTAGAGCACTGTTTCGGCTAGAGGGTCATACCGACTTATCAACCCGATGCAAACTCCGAATACCTGGAAGTACAATTACGGGAGACACACGGCGGGTGCTAACGTCCGTCGTGGAAAGGGAAACAACCCAGACCGTCAGCTAAGGTCCCAAAGTTACAGTTAAGTGGGAAACGATGTGGGAAGGCTTAGACAGCTAGGAAGTTGGCTTAGAAGCAGCCATCTTTTAAAGAAAGCGTAATAGCTCACTAGTCGAGTCGGCCTGCGCGGAAGATATAACGGGGCTAAAACTGTACACCGAAGCTACGGACGCATACTTGTATGCGTGGTAGAGGAGCGTTCTGTAAGCGGATGAAGCGTAAGCCGGGAGGCAACGTGGACGTATCAGAAGTGCGAATGTTGACATGAGTAACGATAAGGGGGGTGAAAAACCTCCCCGCCGGAAGACCAAGGGTTCCTGTCCAACGCTATTCGAGGCAGGGTGAGTCGGCCCCTAAGGCGAGGCAGAGATGCGTAGTCGATGGGAAGCGGGTTAATATTCCCGCACATTTTATAACTGCGATGGAGAGACGGAGCAGGCTAGGCGAGCGCGGCGATGGTTGTCCGTGTTTAAGCCCTTAGGCAAAGATCTTAGGTAAATCCGGGATCTTCACTTTAATGTGGATGCTGAGAGGTGATGACGAGGCTCTACGGAGTTGAAGTCGTTGATGCCATACTTCCAGGAAAATCTTCTAAGCTTCAGGTTATAAAGTACCGTACCCCAAACCGACACAGGTGGTCAGGTAGAGAATACTAAGGCGTATGAGAGAACTCGGGTGAAGGAACTAGGCAAAATGGTGCCGTAACTTCGGGAGAAGGCACGCCACTGAGGGTGATGGGATTTACTTCCTAAGCTATCGGTGGTCGAAGATACCAGGTGGCTGCGACTGTTTATTAAAAACACAGCACTGTGCAAACACGAAAGTGGACGTATACGGTGTGACGCCTGCCCGGTGCCGGAAGGTTAATTGATGGGGTTAGCTTCGGCGAAGCTCTTGATCGAAGCCCCGGTAAACGGCGGCCGTAACTATAACGGTCCTAAGGTAGCGAAATTCCTTGTCGGGTAAGTTCCGACCTGCACGAATGGCGTAACGATGGCCACACTGTCTCCACCCGAGACTCAGTGAAATTGAAATCGCTGTGAAGATGCAGCGTCCCCGCGGCTAGACGGAAAGACCCCGTGAACCTTTACTATAGCTTCACACTGGACTTTGACATTATTTGTGTAGGATAGCTGGGAGGCATTGAAGCATGGTCGCTAGATCGTGTGGAGCCGAACTTGAAATACCAGCCTGATAATGTTGAGGTTCTAACTCAGTTCCCTAAGCGGGATCGAGGACAGTGTGTGGTGGGTAGTTTGACTGGGGCGGTCTCCTCCCAAAGAGTAACGGAGGAGCACGAAGGTACCCTCAGCATGGTCGGAAATCATGCAATGAGTGCAAGCGCATAAGGGTGCTTAACTGCGAGACAGACACGTCGAGCAGGTACGAAAGTAGGTGCTAGTGATCCGGTGGTTCTGTATGGAAGGGCCATCGCTCAACGGATAAAAGGTACTCCGGGGATAACAGGCTGATTCCTCCCAAGAGTTCACATCGACGGGGGAGTTTGGCACCTCGATGTCGGCTCATCACATCCTGGGGCTGAAGCCGGTCCCAAGGGTATGGCTGTTCGCCATTTAAAGTGGTACGCGAGCTGGGTTTAGAACGTCGTGAGACAGTTCGGTCCCTATCTGCCGTGGGCGTTTGAGATTTGAGAAGAGCTGTTCCTAGTACGAGAGGACCGGAATGGACGAACCTCTGGTGTTCCGATTGTCACGCCAGTGGCATTGTCGGGTAGCTACGTTCGGACGGGATAACCGCTGAAAGCATCTAAGCGGGAAGCCTCCTTCAAGATGAGATCTCGCTGGGTCCTTGAGACCCCTAAAGAGCCGTTCAAGACTAGGACGTTGATAGGTTGGGTGTGTAAGGGCTGTGAGGTCTTGAGCTAACCAATACTAATTGCTCGTGAGGCTTGACCATATAACGCCAAAGGCGTTTGGAAGAGACTGATAACGTAACGAAATACCAAGATAAAATCACATTAACATGTTGATAAAACTACAAAATTGTATAGACTACGCCTTCTCTTCTTAAGAGAAGAAAAGCGACATCAAATCCAGATTGATCTTTAGAGACAGGTTATTGAATAAGAGCAATAACGAGAAAGTCTTTAGAGATAACAGTTTATGTTTGGCGACCATAGCGAATTGGAACCACCTGATCCCATACCGAACTCAGAAGTGAAACGATTTAGCGCCGATGGTAGTGTGGGGTCTCCCCATGTGAGAGTAGGTCATCGCCAAGCTTTAATACGAAAAAAGCCCCAAGCACGTTGTGTTTGGGGTTTTTTTTCGTCTTAACGCTTTCAGTGGCGATGTCCTAATCTCACATGGGGAGATAAAAACAGAAAGCAGCGGCTTGCCGCTCCTTACCCCATGTGAAAGCCCCTGTACCAACGGTACGGGGATTGGGAGCCATCGGCATCGCGCAGCGATTGAAAATGTGTTTTCAACCCATTGTAGGTCATCGCATAAAAAGTGCCGCTTGCGGCTGCATTAAAAACAGTTCAATTACGCTTCATACTATTCTAGTACTCTGATTTTTGTTTTGATCTTTATGCGCTTGCGCTGTCTTTTAAAATAACTTCAATTACGCTCAGTACTATTCTAGTACTCTATTTATATCCATTATTCTTTATGCACTTGCGCTATCTTTCAAAAATTCACCGAAGTAAGTTTCGGTTCCTGAATGTTTGAAGCTTTTAAAATTGTGCTCAATATCCATAAGACTTTTCCTGCAAACTAATGTTTGTCGAAACAGCTCATTAATGTAGTCGCCTACTAATCAAGCCGCGTTCAAAAAGGTCAAAATCAAACCCTTTAACTGATTTCTTTTTTAATCTCTAAGGTCAAATTCCTACAAGAATTTCGCCGGTGGCGACTGACTTTCTTTTGATGAGCAAAATGAAAGTAAGCAAAGCAAAAGCTCACCCTAATATTGCCGACAGACCCCACCACTATCGCCTGAATTGCCGGCCGTTCGTAGAGACATCCCTGTCTCACTCACTCTGCGCGACGTCCTGTCGCTCCGCTTCGGCAATTCAGTCAATAGTGGCGGCGGCAATAAAAGGGGGATTAGCGGCTCCGTAGTTAGATTAGATGTACGTCGATAGTTTTAGCTAGAATAACTGTAAATGCTAGTATTATCAGCGGGGTTATTCGTGAACTCCAGTTATATAGAGCCTGTCCCATATCTATCTATCTATCTATCTTTTAGTTTAGTTCTACTGAGTTCTTTTTTTCACAAGAAGACAAGCTTGCTGCTTAAATTTATTACTTTCAATATTTATACAGACATTCTTTTTCCAATCTTTGATTTTCATATTGGCTTGTTTTAATAAATCAACACTCATTTGATTCTTGATGTCTTCTGTCAAATTAACATGTTGAAAATATTTTAAGAAGTTATTGATGTGCGTCCATCTATACGCATTAACTAAGTTAACCTGAGTTGGTGCAGACGTACTTGCTTTAATATACATTTCACTCAGCTTAAATATTGAAGCGATATCTCCTTGATCAGCGGCGCGTGTATACCAATTGCTAGCTTTGTGGAAATCCTTCGTAATTTTTTTCCTGTATCCTTTACCCCTTAAATATAGAGATCCTAATGTAGTTTGTGCCTCTACTGAACCAAGATTGGCCGCTTTATTTAATAATTTTATTGCTGTATCAGAGATTTTCTTGGATTTATCATTAACGATCAGTTTGATTGAGAGCTCGTAATTAGCTTTCATATGATTATTATCAGCGGCGATAGTTAACCATTTTATGCACTGTTTATGGTCACCGTATTCTTTGTTGATGGTCATGCAGTAAAAACCGGTTGCCAGAATATACTGACTATCAATTAAATCCATCTCTGCTGCTTCTTTTATTAAGCCAAATGCTATCTTTTTGTTACGATCAACACCTTTTCCAAGATAATACTTCAGTCCCAGCAGTTGCTTGGCGTAGGCACTATTTTGTTCTATAGCTTTTTTTGCCCACTTCAATGCTAGTGAGGAATTGGGTTTAATAACAGGATCGAAAGAATATACCTTAATTAGTGCTGTTTGAGATTCAACGTCACCATTAGATGCCAAGTCTGTCCATATCGATATAGCATTCTCATAGTCTCCATTATTATAAGCAATTTCAGCATCCTCTACTATGTAGGCAAATGAAAGGCTTGGAATTAGGTTCACCATTAAGGTTGCGAATAACAATAAATTCTTCATTTAACTTCCCTTTAATATCACGCGTATTTGAGTGTCTAGTGCGACACATAAAATTGATGTCTGTCCTATATTTAGTTACTGTATTTACATTTTTAAAAATTTTTTTACTGCTCTAAGTGAGCCTTCCGATTGGTCAGGGTAAATATCACCAAAGCAATCAGCACAATAAAGGCGGCGACGAAGTACACCGCACCCGGTAGATAAAAACCTTTGTTGGGATCGGTAGTTAATCCATAGATTTGTGTCATTATCAACGGCGATATCACCGCCACTATGCTAGTGGCGGTAGTGATAGCTCCCTGCAACTCCCCCTGTGCATTATCTGGTACTTGATGAGACATAATAGTACGCAGACCAATACTGCCGATCACCCCCACGGCATTTATCATCAGCACCACATAAATCATCCAGCTCTGGGTTGCCAAGCCATAGAGCATCAATACTATCGTGGTAATACACAAGCCTAGGTAAGTCAGTTTAATATCGCCAATTGCCTTAGACAATCTACCGACGGCTCCCGCCTCCATCAACACCATAAAGATACCGAGAAAGGCCAGAGAATAACCGACTTCAGCTATAGTCCAACCAAATTTATGTATGGTATAAAAGGCCCAAGTAGTTGGATAGACAATGGTCGCCATCTCAAGAAAACACAACACAGTTATTAAACTTGCCACCGAACGGTATTTAAAGACTTGCCTCAGTGATCCGATTGGATTTGCTCTACTCATTTTAAATTTACGGCGATTGCTAACAGCCAAGCTCTCGGGCATTAATTTAAGACCTAAGAGAAAAGCCAAGCCCATCACAACTGCGCTGAACCAAAATGGCAGTCGAAGATCAATTTCTCCTAATACTCCACCAATAGCCGGACCTATTATCAAACCGACACTCATTGATGCGCCCAGCAGCCCAAAATATTTTGCACGGTTTTCGCGGGTGCTTATATCTGTGACATAAGCGTGGGCAGTGCCAATGGTTGAGCCCGCAATACCTGCGATAATTCGACCTATCACCAGCCAGGTCAAATCCGGTGCGAGAGCTAGCAGTACATAATCTAAGGAAAATACTAGCAGTGAAAATAGGATAATGGGTCGACGACCATATTGGTCCGATAGCGCTCCGGTAATAGGGGCAAATATAAATTGCATTAACGCGTAAACCACCAATAAATAGCCACCGATGATCACCGCCTCATGTTGTTCTAATCCACTGAGCTGCTCTAATAGCTCAGGAAATATGGGCACCACTAAGCCAAAACCTATCACTTCAAGAAAAACCACGAATAGGATAAAGTACAATTGTTTAGATTGGGTGTTCATTGTGATCTCTTTCAATATATATTCTTATTAAAGGTTCGAGTTCCCCAGCTTACTTAAGCAAAGGTGAGGTAATACGGTAATTTCGATCTGTTGGTAGCCGCTCGTAGTTTATTGGACTGCTGGGCCTATAAACTTTGATCTTCAATCAATGCTGCATAATATCATTAATATGGCATGGGGTGACCGTCAAAATAGAGGCGATCAAAGTGAGTTTTCTACAGCTATTTATCGGCTGTTTTGTGTTGGCAAGCGCCCTCTGTAAAATAGAATCATCTTAAGCTTCTGCTGTGTTAGTCAGTAGATATCCACTGATTAAAATAACTGCAGCTCCCAACATTGTGACATAACTAAAAGCCGTGCCAAAAAATAGTTGGTCTATTGGCAAAGCGAAGATTATCCAGCTATATCCGACTGGGGCAACGATCGATAACCCCGCAATTTGGTAGCCGCGGATATTGCAGTATTGGCCTAAAATAGCCAACGGGCCAAGGAAAATATATGTCTGTCTCAAAGAGTTTGAGGTCTACTCGCATGTTGTTGAATTACTGTATAAATGGTTGAATTACTATACAAATGGTTGAATCGACGGTGTGGACGAAAAAGCTTCACTTGGTTAAAACTAAAGCGTTTAATCGATTACAGAGCGCTGGCAAAGCTTGTGTGTAAGGGTCACAGAGGATTCGCAGGGAATGGTGGTAAGTAAAGTGCAGCGCACTTCGAGAGCGAGTACAACCGAAGAGCCTGATGCGGGAAAACCGACGTCGAGATCTGTATGGGGCCTGAGAAATTGGAGCTCCTGCCATGACTATTTTTCGTTGAGTCGTGATGCGCATTGCGCTACACTTGGTTTATGATCAAATCATTTAAGCATAAAGGGCTGAGGAAATACTTTGAAGTAGGAAGTACCTCAGGCATACAGCCTGAACATGAAAGAAAACTAAGAATGCAGCTCACCGCCATTGATACTGCGCAAGCCATAGAGGATGTCAATTTACTCGGCTTTAAACTTCATCCTCTCAAAGGCAACAGAGACGGAATTAGGTCTATCACCGTAAATGGCAACTGGCGCATAACGTTTGAATTTATTAACGGTAATGCGTTTATCTTAAACTACGAGGACTATCACTAATGAATATGCATAATCCACCACATCCAGGTGAGTTCATTCATGATCTTTACCTGGAACCATCTGGCCTAAGTTGTCGCTTCTTGGCAAAACAACTTGATGTAGCATCATCAACGTTAAATCGTATACTGAAAGGACAAAGTGGAGTTTCACCGGAAATGGCACTTCGTTTATCAAAAGCACTAGGACGTTCACCTGAGAGTTGGCTTTCTATGCAAGACAATTATGATCTATGGCATGCAAAGCAGAAAGTTAATCTAACTCGAGTACATGTAGTTAACTTTGCGATTGCGTAAACAAAATATAACCTGATTGACCATCATACTCCGCTTGACTTGGCAGCTGTCTAACAAAGTTATAATATATTTTTATTATTCAATAATGGTTTAAATTATAGCTAGGGCATTTATTCGTAATTTTTTTTTACTCTAGGTCAGTCTGTGAAGACACAGCTCTAATCAGGTGGTGTTTTGTTTTTCCTCTGTGCAGCGCAGCGCCTCTGTGTCCTCTGTGGTGAAAAAATCTTTAAAGGATTGGTTTTACCACAGAGGGCACAGAGAAGAGATTAAAAGCATCTTTTATAGGGCTAATCAGGAAATATAATAAAAACCAGCAATCAGACTCCGAACCTCCCCCTATATAGCGGACACAAAATTCTAACTAAGGAAAATGTGTCTCATAGCTTCAATTGAAAAAGATTTGAAAGTCAGTACCAATGGAGTGACTGCCAATGTTAATTTTGCGACCTCTTAGCTGTGATTAAAAGCAGAACTCAATCGCTAAAAATAGCCAGACTGAGTTCTGGGATCAGCCGGCAATACTAAATGGCTTGAGTGGCAGCGGTTAACCACTGCTTCTCAGGTTCCTCTAGGAGGGGATTCAGCTGTTCAGCGACTCTTGCATGGTAGGCATTCAACCAGCTTCGCTCTTCATTGGCGAGTAGCTCTAGAATAATTGGTTTGGTGGCTATCGGCGCTAGAGTCATGGTTTCGAAGCCGTAGAAAATCCCAAATTGATTCTCTGTGATTGCCACTACCTTTAGGATGTTTTCGATTCTAATTCCGTACTCGCCCTCTCGATAGACACCTGGTTCGACGGTAATTGTCATCCCAGGCACCAGTGGTTCAGTATCTTTTAGGGACTGGGACAGATTTTGTGGGCCCTCGTGCACGTTTAAACATATACCCACCCCATGACCGGTGCCGCATTTGTAATCGACGCATTGTTGCCAAATAGCACCGCGTGCCATGATATCGAGATGACAGCCAGCGGTACCTTTCATAAATTTGGTCTGCGTTAGGCGAATCATGCCTTTTAAGACGAGTGTGTAATCAATTTTCTGCTGTTCCGTCAGCTCGCCAAATGCAAAGGTACGGGTGATGTCAGTGGTACCTCCCAAATACTGTCCGCCTGAATCGAGTAAAAATAAGCTCTCGGTGCCAATCACTTTATTGGATTCTTCAGTGGCACTGTAGTGCATGATGGCGCCGTGCTCTGCGTAGCCGGCAATGGTGCTAAAGCTGTCACTGACGTAGTTAGGTAGCTGTCGGCGGAAGCTGCGCAATTTATATTCAGCGCTGAGCTCGGTCACTTGCTCGGTCGCTATATTTTCATTTAACCAATACATAAATTGTACAACGGCCCCACCATCTAACTTGAGTGCTTGTTGCATCTGGCTAAGTTCGGTTGAGTTTTTAATGATTTTACCTTGTGCTGCGTAGGTGTTCCCCTGAAGAGTGGTCGTGCTGGAAGGGATTTGACTAGCCAGTAAACTACTGCAGGATATAGGGCAGTATTTAATGTTGTCAACGCTAGGTAAACTGCTGATAAAGGTGGCTATCTGCTGATAATCTAAGCAACTTACGCCATTGCTTTGCAGGGTTTGCTGCACTTCTTTGGGTAGTTTTTGCGGATCGATAAAGAGTACCGCTGTGGTGCTGCTGACAAAAGCGTAGGCTTCAGACGCTGGAAAAAATTTTGAGTCGGCGCCGCGAATGTTCATTAGCCACATGACATCATCAATGGCTGATATCAGCACTTGTGCGACCTTATCTTCTCGCATTGATTGACGAATGTCGGCGAGTTTCTGCGTGGTGGTGCGGCCCGCATATTGAACATCGTGATTGAATACTGGAGCCTGAGGGCGAGCGGGCCTGTCTAGCCAGATGTCTGCGATTAGATCTTCGGTTAATACTAACTCGATGTTTTTTGCGGCGAAGGCCTGTTTGAATTCTATGTACAATTTATGGTTAATGGTCCGACCATCAACGCCTACCCTAGCATTTTCGGCTAATGTTTCGGCTAAATGTTCCGGGATAGTGGGAGTGGTGGCGATTCTAGTTTTAAATAACTCTATTCCCGTACCCTCAAGCTGTTCAACGGCTTGAATAAAATAGCGGCCATCAGTCCACAGCCCGCCACTATCAGCCGTGATTACTACATCTCCAGCTGACCCGGTAAAGCCACTTAGCCATTTGCGCGCGAGCCAATGATCTGCTGAATATTCACTGTGATGCGGGTCGGCATTGGTGACTAGGTAAGCGCTAAATTGATGCTGGTGCATTTTACTGCGTAATTTAGCTAGGCGTGCAAGTGTATCGGGTAGAGAATCGTTCATTAGATTATTCCAAGGGTATGATGAATCAAAGCAAAAATCTGCCCCGAAGCCACTGTCTTGACGATATTGAATAGCAACATCGGGCTCAACGGGGTTAGATCATAGTAAAATTTCAGATTGTTTAAAGCTGCACATTGTTACAGAAAATTTGGTGGCTAATGTTTCCTGAAAATTGTGGGGCTATATTAGCACAGTGCTCGCTGACTTCAGGGCAGCGCGTTCTAAATACACAGCCACTCGGAGGATTCATTGGCGAGGGCAGATCACCTAACAGCAATTGTACTTTTCTGTTCCTCGATGCCACTGGGTCTGCAATCGGTACTGCAGATAACAGCGCTTTTGTGTAGGGATGAGTAGCCTTGTCAAACACCGCCTGATAAGTGCCGCTCTCCATTTGCTTACCCAAGTACATCACCATCACTCGATCGCTGATATGTCTGACCACGCTCAAGTCATGGGCGATCATCACCAGTGCCAAATTCATTTCTTGTTGCACATCTTTTAGCAAGTTGATCACTTGGGCTTGGATGGAGACATCTAAAGCGCTGACTGGCTCGTCACAAATGATAAGTTGAGGTTTTAAAATTAGTGCTCTGGCAATACCGACACGCTGGCACTGGCCGCCGGAAAACTCGTGTGGATAGCGGTTGCGATGCGAAGCTGACAAGCCAACTCGGTT
Source organism: Oceanospirillales bacterium (assembly GCA_029027825.1). GTDB lineage: Bacteria > Pseudomonadota > Gammaproteobacteria > Pseudomonadales > Balneatricaceae > Rs1. Next base: position 4,307,852 of record CP093399.1, read on the forward strand.
CATCATCTGTATCACTTGAGCTTCAATTTCTTTGCGGCTCAACTGTGCTTCGTGAGTGTAAAGTGGCTCTGCTATACATTCAGCGACGGTCATTCGCGGATTGAGACAGGCGGCCGGATCTTGAAAGATCATTTGAAAATTGCGCCGCTGGGCGATCAGCTGTTTTCTGCTAAAGGCCAGCATGTCTTCGCCGCACCATTGCAAAGTGCCACCGGTAGGTTCTATTAAACGCAACAGCGCTCGGGCCAAGGTTGATTTACCGCAACCTGACTCACCGACGACCCCGAGAGTTTCACCTTGATAGACTTCAAGATCAATACCATCGACAGCCTTTACCAGTTGCTTTGGCTGACCAAATAGCCAGGAATTTCCAACCGGGAAGTGTCCTTTGAGATCTCTGGCCTTGAGTAATAATTTAGCTGAGTTCATGCTTTAGCCTCCTGGGGATGACAATTGACAAATTCATTATGGTGACAGGCAATCATCCGGCTGCTGGCAAAAGGTTCAGCAGTTGGTATCTGTTCCGCACAGCTCTGGTCTGCTTTCTGACAACGGGGTTCGAATGGGCAGCCTCGAGGTGCAAACAGAGCACTGGGAGGATTGCCGGGAATGGTCAGTAACTTATCCACATCGTTGGTGATCGATGGGATAGCGCTTAATAATCCCTGAGTATAAGGGTGGGCTGGCTGGGCAAATAGGTCGAGCACATTCGCCTCCTCCATTTTTCTGCCGCCGTACATCACCAGCACTCGATCACAGACTTGTGCCACCACTCCCATATCGTGGGTAATTAATAAAATAGCGGTATTAAACTCTTGTTGTAACTCTTTTAGCAGCATTAGAATTTGTGCTTGTACTGTCACATCTAACGCCGTGGTTGGCTCGTCGGCAATCAGCAACTGCGGTTTGCACAACAGCGTCATCGCAATCATCACTCGTTGTCGCATTCCCCCTGAAAGCTCGTGGGGGTATTGTTTCATGCGCTGTACTGCTGAAGGAATCCGCACAGCATCCAACATCGCGATCGATTGTACGGTCGCTTCTTTTTTGCTGAGCCCTTTGTGTTTTTGCAAAACTTCGGTGAGCTGTATGCCTATTTTCATAAAGGGATTCAGAGAGTTCATTGGGTCTTGGAAAATCATGCCAATCTTTGATGCTCTGACCTGATTGAGCTGTCTGTTGGTCATGGTCAATAAATTCTGACCTTGAAAGATAGCTTCACCGCTAATCACGCCGTTGTCTGCGATTAAGCCCATTAGGGCAAACACTGATTGGCTTTTTCCTGAACCTGACTCGCCGACGATGCCTAAGGTTTCTCCGGCATTGATGCTGTAGGATAAGTCAGAGACTGCATGCACTAAACCATCGTCGGTTTTGAAGCGCACATTCATATTATTTAAGGTTAAAATGCTCATAATAACTCCTTCTCGTATCGGTTAGCGGTCTTTTGGATCGAGCGCATCACGTAAGCCATCGCCGATAAAGTTAAAGCAAAATAACGTAGTGACTAAAAATAGAGACGGGAAGGCCAGCTGCCAGATCGCTACGTCCAAGGTTTTAGCCCCCGAGGAAATTAACACCCCCCAACTGGTATCGGGTGGTTGTACCCCAAGCCCTAAAAAGCTGAGAAATGATTCAAACATAATAAATCCCGGTACCATTAAAGAGGCGTACACCATCACAATACCTAGCACATTGGGAATAATATGGCGCAGCACGATTTTCCAGTGCGAAACTCCAATTGAGTGTGCCGCTTCAATAAATTCACGATTTTTAAGGCTGAAGGTAACCCCGCGCACCACCCTTGCTATACCTAGCCAAGAGACCATGCCAATTACAATAAAGATCAGGTAAATGTTATTGCCGAACAAGGTGACAAATAGTATCACCATAAACATGAAGGGAATTGAGTCTAATACTTCGACAATTCGCATCATCACGTTGTCCAAAGTGCCGCCGACAAAGCCGGAGATACTGCCCCATAAGCAGCCGATGATCACCGCGACAACCGCTCCCATGAAGCCAACTAAGATCGATAGCCTGCCGCCGACCATCGTGCGGGCAAATAGATCTTGGCCAAGGTCATCGGTGCCAAAATAATGGCCGCTGGCTATCGATGGTTTGCCCAGCTCATAGGGGTCCATTAATACCGCCCAATCAATTTCATCGTGACCAAATTGTGACAGCATCGGTCCAAAGACCAAGCACAGTACTATAAATCCCAGCACATACACTGAGGTCATCGCCGCTCTATTTTTCTTAAATCGCAGCCATGCTGCCTGCCATAAGCTCCGGCCCTGCACTTCATCTTCAAGTGACTGGGAAACCGCCGTCGCCAGATTTTTTTCGTTCAATTTTGCTGAAAACATCGCAGGCTCCTTAAAGACGTATACGTGGATCGACTAATGCATACAACAAATCGACAATTAGATTAAAGAGAATCGTTAAGGTGGCAACGATTAAGGTAATACCCATCACCAGACCATAGTCTCGGTTGAGCGCACCAGAGACGAAGTGCTGTCCCATACCGCCGGTACCAAAGAAAATATCGATAATTACCGAGCCGGTAATCACCGACACAAAACTAGGTCCTAACATGGCAATAATTGGAATAAGCGAGGGGCGCATGGCGTGTCGCGCTAATATATAGGCTGTAGATAAGCCCTTCGCCCGTGCGGTGCGAATATAGGGCTGATTTAACGTTTCAATCATCGCGCCACGCATCACTCGGGCAATAGAGGCTACCGAGGCAATGGCGATACTGGCTACTGGCAAGATAAGGTAGGATATTTTTCCGCCCTCCCAACCTCCCGCTGGCAGCCAGCCTAAGTGAATAGAAAAGATCGTCACTAGAATAGGGGCGAGCACAAAGGCGGGAATGACCACCCCGGTCATCGACAGAGACATCAAGATGTAGTCTATTTTAGTGTTTCGATTGAGGGCGGCAATCGTGCCTAATAGCATTCCTGAAGGTACCGCGATCGCAAAGGATAGCGCGCCTAATACCGCGGATACCGGCCATGCCTGCGCCACCAATTGAGTTACTGTGAAGTCTTGATAGACAAAACTGGGGCCTAAATCACCCTGTACAAAGTTACTTATATAAATATAAAACTGTACAAAAAACGGCTCATTTAAGAAAAATTTCGCCTCAATATTGGCCCTGACAATTTCGGGCATCGGCCGCTCCATGTCAAAGGGGCCACCTGGGGCGATGTGCATCAGCCAAAAGGAAATTAAGGCGATGACTAACAGGGTCGGAATAGCCACGAGAAAGCGGCGGAGGATATATAGAAACATAGACAACCTTGCTCAAAGAATCTGATGCTTTAATCCTGAATCAGTGGCTTCACTGCACCACATAGCACAAGCTCTTGATTCTACAGCGGTTAGAAAAATGCCCGCTGCACCTATGGGTGCAGCTAAGAATTTTCAATTCCACTGTATAACCAATATCTTACACTCTGTATTCACTTTGAAGTCACGGATTCAGGTTAATGATAAACGCTGTTTGCTATTACTTTGTCAAGTAACAAGATAGAACGCCTTTTAACGATCAGGTAACGTCGGAGTTAAAAGGCGAACCTGTCAGCGACCTCTAAATAAATCCCACGTCTTCTCTGTACGTTAGGAGCATCTATGGAAACTCCTTGCAGCGAGCAATGCTCGCTGCAAGGATTAGCTGGAACAGCGGTGTTGTTTACTTAGCTTTAATGTAAACATTTTTACGGTAGAACGAGTTTTCCGGGTTAGTTAGTTCATAACCGCCCACTGTTGGGTGCAGCAAGTATTTATCGGCACCGTTGCGGTAGATAGGTAGGAAAGCCATATCTTCGACTAACTGTTGCTCAGCCAAGTTGTATGCTGCAGAGGGATCGGCCATGGTTTTTGCCGCCTTCATATGCTTGTCATAATTGGCATTGCTATAGAAAGATCTATTGTAAGCCGCGCCAGAGACAAATAAATCTAACCAAGTAGAGGCCTCATTATAATCGGCAGTCCAGCCACCACGGTGAATGTTGCCGGGGTTTTTGTTACCGTAAAAAACTTTAGGTTCCTGCTGCTTAATGTCGATTTGTGCGCCTAAAGTTTGCTTCCACATGCCTGCCATAGCGGTGGCCATTTTCACATCAGTGGCAAAGGTAGGCGTGGTAAAGGTCAATTTTAGCGGATTGTCTTTGCCATAACCGGCCTCTTCAATAAGCGCTTTAGCCTTGGCGTTACGCTCTTTTTGCGTCCACTGGGAAAACTCGGGCTTAAAGCTCTTAAAACCATCGGTCTGTGGTGGAACCAGGGTGAACATCGGTACTTGACCGCCTTTTAAAATGGCCTTAGTAATAATGTTTCTGTCCAGCGCGTAAGCTAGCGCCTTACGTACTCGGATATCTTTGGTCGGGCCTTTAGCTATGTTTAAATAGTTGAAGGTAGAGCCTAAAGAGGCACTTCTATCGGCGACCATTGCTGAGTGGCTCTTAAGTAATTTGGCTTTTTGTGCCGCGGGAATCACTCTTAATTCCGCAATTTCACCGGCTAGGAAACGGTTTAAGCTGACGTTAGCGTCGCCAATCGGCAGCCAGGTAATTTTATTCAGAACTACATTAGATGCATCCCAGTACTTACTGTTCTTCTGCATCACTAGCTTTTCATTTACTTTCCAGTCACTGACAGTGAACGCGCCGTTAGTGACAATGTTTTTAGGCTGGGTCCAGCTAGTCCCATGTTTTTCCACAGTGGCCTGATGGACGGGGGCTAAAACAGGATGGGAGAGTAATTTAACAAAGTAGGGAACTGGTGCATCGAGTGTGACTTCAAAAGTATAGTCATCTACCGCGCGTACCCCTAGTGTAGAGATAGGCTGATCGCCTTTCATAATTGCAGCGGAATTTTTAATACCGGGAATCGCCACAAACCAAGAGTAGGGAGATGCGGTTGCAGGGTCGATTAATCGCTGCCAGCTGTAGACAAAATCTTTGGCGGTTAAAGGCTCGCCATTAGACCAATTAGATTTACGCAATTTAAAAGTGTAAACCGTGTTGTCAGCGTTGGCGCTCCAGCTTAGAGCGATACCTGGAATAGTACGACCTTCTTTGTCTTGTAGAGTAAGCCCTTCGAAAAGGTCTCTGCCTAAATTGAAAGCAGGCTCCGCACCTTGCTTGGCAGGGTCGATAGAAGTAACTTCCGAACCGTTATTCAGTACAATTTCTTGCTTTTCAGCGAGTACTGTACCGGCGGGAACCGGATTCGCATATGCATTTAAGCTAGTCGATAGAATTGCTGCACCAAGCAGTGCTCTGTTAAATTTCATGAAATGCCTCATTTTAGTGTGTTTTTTTAGTTATTTAAAACGAAGTTGAAATGTATTACGTATACAGCTTGAATACAACGTATTTCATATAATATTGATTACGGTAAAACATGCCTAATATGACTAATTTGTTATAAAATCTGAAAAAATCAGGTGAACTAACGAGTAAATGAAGATATATAGATAAAAATAATCAATAGATTACCAAAAATAATAATTATTAAATCAGGCTGAGATTTAAACTAATGGCGTGAAATCTAAATTTATAACTCGGACATATATCTCATTTACAGCGTTTTTTGGTGAAGTAAGTCTGGCGCCTTTCTCGGAGTGTTACCGAGAATAGCTCTTGAAACAAGAGCAAGGCTATTTGAGGAGAAATTCGTGGTCATAAATAAGGAGCAAGGGGTTTAGCCTGCACGAATTTTCTGTAGGGCTAGGGTGGGAAGATACAGGATTAGTTAAGAGGGTTTGTAATGGGCCTTTGAGAAAGCCTGATACCTTACGACCAGAGAAATTAGTGCTCCGCGTTAATGACTTTCACCAGACCAACGGTACATCTGTAGTCGTGCCCTTAATTACAAATATCCCTGTAGGTCAGGGGCGTGTGTGAGTTGTTCAAAGAATCCGTATAGCTAGAGTAGTATCGGCAATCAACAAGCGGACATCTAAAGCAAGCATTAATAGTAATACTTACCATTTAGATTTACTTAGAGTGATGCTTCTTATATGATTGCATCTTTATTTTCAATAAGGATGCATAAAGTGCTTAGTCTAAATTTTTCGTTAGTTAAAAAACTAATAGTGCCATGTCTGTTTGGTATGTCGTGCAGTCTCGCTGCACAAAACATTGAAGTAACGGACATCGCCGGTAGAACGGTCAGTTTAGATCCAGATAAGATCAAGAAAATTGTCTTGGGCGAAGGACGTCTGACTTACACCTTAGCGCTGTTAGACAAAAAAAATCCTCTGGGAAGAGTGGTAGGTTGGAAAGATGATCTAATCAAATACGATCCAGATGCATACCGTAAATATTTAGCGGCATTTCCAGCCATTAAAGACATTGAAAATTTAGGCAGCCCTTACGCTGGCGACTTCAGCTTAGAAAAAATTATTACTTTAAATACTGATTTGTTTATTCTGAATTTAGGTAACTTACTTAAAGCTCAAGAAAGTGGCCTATTAGTAAAACTAGAGAAAGCCGGAATCAAAGTGGTCTTCGTTGATTTTCGTCAAAGACCTACGCAAAACACCATTCCCAGCTTACTTATGCTAGGTAAAGTACTAGGCAAAGAAGCTAACGCCAATAAATTTGTCGATTACTATGTCAATCAAATGCACAAGGTCAGTGCGGTGGTACTGCAGAAAAAAGCTGAAGATAGACCGATTGTCTTTATCGAAAAAGCGGCAGGATTTAATCCAGATAAATGCTGTAGTACTTTTGGCGCCGCTAACTTAGGCCGTTTGGTTGATGAAGCTGGTGGTATTAACTGGGGTAGTAGAAAATTCCCCGGCTTTAGCGGTAAAGTCAATCCAGAGGCAATCTTTACTGAAAAGTTAGATTACATTATTGGAACAGGTGCTAACTGGGCGGAAGCTAAACCAAATACTGCAGCGGTATTGTTTGGTTATGAAGCTACTCAAGAGCAAGCTCAACTACGTTTAAAAGCGCTGTCTGAGCGTAAAGGTTGGCCTGAGCTAGAAGCGGTGAAAAGCAAGAACTTCTATTCTATCTATCACCAGTTCTATAACAGTCCCTACCATTTTATCGCCCTGCAAACATTTGCAAAGTGGTTCTATCCTGAAGACTTTAAAGACCTTGATCCAAATGCAAACTTTAAAGAACTGCATGATAAATTCCTACCGATTGACCTAAGTGGAGTCTTTTGGCAGAAGTTGAAGTAACTCGCCTTACCCATCAACAGTTGTGTGCATGAGCAGACACTGTTGATGGTGTTTTCCCCGTCCACAGCAAGTGACAGCCTAGATTGTACTGATTCAAAGTGAGCATATTGATTATTTTCAAATGCCAATTTTTAGTAACGTCTAGCTTACATGTCTAAATAGGCTCGCGACGGTCGTATTTTTACAGAATTTTTAATTCCTCAATCCGTGATTTAAGGATGGTTGCAAAGCTTATGCTAAGCACCGTATCCAAGTCACTGATGCAGGTAATAGATCAACGATCTCAGGTAAATGTTTGTGGATAGAATTAGTGAAGGTAAGCAAGACTTAGTCAGAAACCCAAGCGAGTTTGCGGAGACGACGGTGATTCGTTTTCAAAAAAGAATTGCTAGAAAGCTGCAATTGCTTTCACTGATTTCGATTCTATTACTGATTAGTGCCGTGGTCGATATTTCGATTGGGCCAGGTAATTTTTCTCTGGCTACTATCTTTGAAGTCTTGCTAGATAAAGCGTCACACGGGGTGAAGCTCGAAGTGATTATCTGGGATTATAGAATGCCAGTCGCGATCACCGCGGTGATTGTGGGGGCGATGCTCGGAGTGGCGGGTGCTTTGATGCAAACGCTATTAAACAACCCATTGGCAGAGCCTTTTACCTTAGGTGTTTCATCGGCCGCTAGTTTTGGAGCGGCGCTGGCGATAGTGACCGGGATTGGATTAGTGCCAAATGTCGGCTCTTTTCTGGTCACCTTAAATGCCTTTTTCTTTGCGCTGGGCACTTGTGTGCTGCTGCTTGGGCTGATGCGTTATAAGCATATTGGCACACAGTCAATTGTGTTGTTTGGTATCGCCATATTTTTTGCCTTTAATGCGATGCTAGCCATGATGGAGTACTCGGCGTCAGAAACCCAGCTACAGCGCATTATATTTTGGATGATGGGCTCATTAGGCCGCGCCAGCTGGATACAAATTGGTTGGGGATTAGCGCTGCTGGTTGTGGTGCTGCCATTTTGTATGTCTCGAACTTGGCGGTTGACCGCGCTGCGACTCGGCGAAGAAAGTGCGATGAGTATGGGAGTTGATATTAGCCGCTTGAGAGTTGAAATTCTGATTTGTATATCCTTGCTCGCGGCGACAGCGGTGGCTTTTGTCGGGGCAATTGGCTTCGTTGGTTTGGTCGGGCCACACATCGCCCGTCTGCTAGTCGGTGAAGACCAGCGCTATTTTATCCCCCTGTCAGCTTTACTAGGTGCGCTGATGTTAAGTCTGACATCTATTGTTAGTAAGACTTTAACCCCGGGCATTATTTACCCGATAGGGATTATTACCGCATTAATCGGGGTGCCGGTTTTTCTAACGATTATCATTAAACATTCTAAGGAGCGTGGAGTATGAGTTTATCAGTAACTAATTTATCGGTTAATTACGGCGCGCATAATGTCTTAGAACAGTTGCAGTTCAAAAGCTTAACTGCGGGTACTTTTACCGGCTTGTTGGGTCCAAATGCGGCGGGTAAATCAACGTTATTTAAAGCGATTGCAGGATTGATTGATAGCAGTGGCGAGATCAGTTTAAACGCTGAAAACATTGGCAGCTACAGTAAAAAAATACGGGCGAAGAAAATTGCCTATCTACCACAGTCATTCCATTCAAGCCTAGCTTTGAGTGTCTTTGAATCTATATTGCTCTCGCTGAAGCAGCAATCTGGCTGGCGAGTAAGTAGCGCGGATTTAAACAAAGTCGGAGATATACTGTCGTTGCTAAATATTTCCAGCTTAGCCGATAAAGATATTTTTGAGCTCAGCGGTGGGCAAAAGCAGCTGGTGGCTATGGCGCGAATATTGATTGTCGAACCGCAAGTAATTCTATTAGACGAGCCGACCAGTGCCTTAGATTTACATCACCAACTGGCGATCCTAAGCTTAGTAAAAAAGCTCACGGTTGAACGCAATTTGATCACAGTGGCGGCTTTACATGATGTAAATCTCGCGGCTAAGTACTGCGATCAATTGATGATTTTAAACCATGGCACTATTCAAGCGCAGGGCCAACCTAGTGAAGTACTGTCGCAATCGCTACTCGGTGAAACTTACCAAGTCTGGACCAACCTGGAACGCACTAGTAAAGGGCAGCTGTATGTCGAAGCTGAGCTGATAGAAGATAGATTGGCTACAGCCGGTTAATATTGGGCCCTTAGCTTTGTATAAAGTGGGCCTTATCTAAGCGCAAGTTATAGACTAGTCTCGAATATTGATTTTGCAACAGTGAGCATTCACTGTCTTTATTGGTAAAAGAGATGAATAAACAAAACAGTGTTGAATTGCCAAGTGTCTGCCCTCTAGATTGTCCCGATACCTGCAGCTTAAAAGTGAGCGTGCGGGATAATAAGATTATTAAAATTCGCGGTTCAACAGTAAATCCCTTCACCGGAGGTAGTATTTGCAAAAAAGTGGCGAAATACTATCCTGAATTTGTGCATGGCCAAGACCGTTTAACTCACCCATTACAGCGTACTGGACCTCGGGGCAGCGGTGAGTACCGCAAGGTTAGTTGGGATGAAGCCTTAGAGGCAGTGCATGCAGGCTTGCAGCAGGCGATTGATCGGCATGGTGGGCAGAGCATTTTGCCACTTAACTACGCTGGCCCGCATGGCAAACTGGCGGGTGGCTCGATAGATAAACGCTTTTTCTACCGCATTGGTGCCACTGAATTAAATCGTGCTCCGCTGTGTGGCGGGGTTCGGTCTCTGGCGTATCGCTCGATGTTTGGCAGCGCTCAGGGCATGCCTCCGCAGCAAGTGGAGTTCTCCGATTTAATAATAATTTGGGGCTCTAATGTAACTGTCTCCAACCTACATTTAATGCGCAGTATCGACAGTGCCCGTAAAAAAGGCGCCAAGTTAATTGTCATTGATCCCCGCAAAACCCCAATAGCCAAAAAAGCCGACTTATATTTACAAGTCACGCCGGGAACTGACGTCTGTTTAGCGTTGAAGCTGGTGGCTACCTTAGTCAAAGAAAAAGTCATCGACAGACAAAAAATGCACGCTAAAGTTTATGGTTTGGATAAATTTCTCAAGCATGCCGAGCAGTATTTAGAAAGCCCGGTGCAGCAGTTATGTGGCATTGAACAAGAGCAATTCACTCAATTAGTCGACTATTGTCGTGAGACTAACCGGCTAGCCTTAAGTACCGGGGTGGGGCTAGAGCGAACTCGCAACGGTGGCGCTGCGATTAGGGCCGCCCAAGTACTGCCAGTTTTACTGGGAAATATTGGTGAGCAAGGCCAAGGCATTCTCGGCAGTTACAGTGCCGCATTTGCTGCTAAGTCACTCGCACCATCAGTGGACTTGACGACGATCAGCGCGCGCCGAGTCTTTAATATTGTCGATGTAGCCAATCATCTGCTCGATCGCGAGATGGATTGTCCGATTAGCGCAGTGTTTATCTATAACCACAACCCCGTAGCCACGCACCCCGAGCAGAACAAAATGCGTCGAGCACTAGAGCAATCAGCCCTATTTATCGTCGGCTGTGATGTGCAGATGACTGACAGCATGCAATACGCCGATGTGATTTTACCGGCCGCCACTCACTTTGAGCATCAAGATATTTTTTCTGCTTACGGGCACGGCTATTTGCAAAGGGCAGACGCAGTGATTCCCAGTGTGGGAGAGAGCCTTTCAAATATGGAAATATTTAGAAGGTTGGCCAGTAAATTCGGCTATACAGATCCGGACTTTACCGATAGTGATCAAGCCTTGGTAGATCAAGCTTTTGCTTTAAATAAGCGGCAACACGGTGTCGACAAAGCTTCCAAACTTAGTGCTAATCAAGTCATCAAAATGCAGCAAGTCGAACGCTTATGGCTGTCGGAGTCATCGCTAGATACGCCCTCAGGATTAATTGAATTGTATTCCAAATCGCTGCAAGAAGCTTTTGGACATGGGCTGCCTAGCTATCAAGCGATTGTCAAAACTGCGCAATACTTGTTAATCAGTCCCGCTTCAGATAAGCGAATTAATGCTACCTTTGGCGGCAGTACAGCGCAGCACAGTGAGTTGTTAGAGATTAATCCGGAAGATGCGCAAAAATTACAAATCAAAGATGCGCAAGCAGTCATCGTGAGTAATCAGCTCGGAGAAGTGCAGCTAATCGCCAAAGTGACGGAGGGAGTGGCTGTAGGGGTAGTCTGTTGCGAAAAAGGTGCATGGTGTAAAAGTAGTAGCACCGGGCAGACAGTCAATGCACTCATCAGCAATACCAGTAAAACCGATATCGGTGATGGTGCTGCTTTCTATGATACTTTTGTCAGTATTCGAAAACTCAATTAAGCGCAGCGCTAAGAGACTTAAGGAGCGCACCTAAGAATCGTGCGCTGGGTTAACGGTTTTAGCGCCAGCCTTGTTGCTCATAAGTAATAATATAAAGGTAAAGATTGAGCAGTGTAGGGTTACATTCTACATTTGCGTTGCAAAATAGCTGAGAATTTCAGCTTCGGTCATTTCTTTGGTTTGATTGGCAAAGCAGTAATAATCGGGGCGTTTATCAATAAAATACTGCATATCCATCACCAGCCCTTGAATATTCGAGAAGATCCCCACCGGCATATTATAAGCATTGGCTTTTAGTAGTCTATAGTACAAATGTGTGCCGCAGTTTTTACAAAACGCGCGCGAGGCCCAAGCAGAAGATTGGTATTCTTGGATGTTTTCGCTGCCTTCAAATTCCACTTCAGTACCGCATTGCACAGCAAAAAATGGGCCTCCACCCCACTGTCTACATGTATCGCAATGGCATGCTGTAAATTTTGGATTAATATTGTTAGCGGTGATCTTTACCCGACCGCACAGGCAGCTCCCCCGGCTAGATTTATCGGTATTCATTTGCTACTCCTAAATTTAATAGTTGCTGATTGATTGAGTGGCTGCAAAGTAGCCACTCGTTATGTGCAGTGGAAATTATAGCTAACTGCTACTGACAGGTAGTGTCAGTAGTTATCCCAGTATTAGCTGTTTATCGGACAAAGTTAGTCAGCATAAAATGCCTGCTGCTGGGTTGCAAGCGGTGCTTGAACTCAGTATTTAAGTATGTTCTGAACTTTGTGAGTAGCTAAGAGCGCAGTGCCATGCACAATCACAGTGACAGATTTCAATATATAGGCATAGCAAGAAACGGGTCGCTGATAAGATTGATGATGCTGCAAATTAACGCTTTGCAACTTAGGGAGCCTCTGTGTGCCAGGGGCGTGTGCGACTGGTTCAGAGTCTCCTTAAGGCTTAGTTTGCACATTTATAGTCCCGTTTATAGTCCCGTTCAATAAAGGAGTCATACTTTTGCTACACACAATCGTCGCACTAATTATCTTCCTCTTTCCGCTGGCCTACAGCCCGGGGCCCGGCAATATGTTTTTCGCCGCCAATGGTGCAAGGTTTGGTTTTTGGCCTACTATGCCAGCCAATATTGGCTATCATGTCGCCACTTGGGTGATTACCCTGGTGATTGGGTTCGGGTTTAGTATGACGATGGCCGATTATCCATATACGTTTCAAGTGCTTAAAATAGGCGGTGCTTTTTATGTGCTGTGGATTGCATGGAAACTACTAAAACCAGGGACTTTGGCTGGTAGCGAAACAGCTAAATCTATCTCCTTCCTCGATGGCGTGCTGCTGTTGGTCCTCAATCCTAAAGCTTATATCATCATCTTGTTGATGTTCACGCAGTTTCTGCCGAAAATAGACAGTGAGCCGGTTTTTGCCGTGCTTCTTATTACTAGCATTTTTACCATTAATAATTTTCTAGCTTTTTTAATTTGGACGGCCGTTGGCGATAAAATTGCCAGCCGATTTCGCACAAAAAAGGGTGCACAAAGATTGAACCTGCTATTCGCAGCGGTATTGGCCGCAGTGGCCGTATGGATGCTATTTATATAACTTCAATCAGGGGCAGCACTAGATAGCGCAAGTTCTTACTTTGCAGCGGTTAGATAATACTGATTAAAGTGATGGGTTTTATTGATGTCTGGATTTATTTAGTGGATACAGGACCAAGACCGCTCTGCTAGCGACCATTTAAACCTTTGTTTCAATATACTTTAGCGCCGTTACATTATGACTCGACGCTGTTCAGGGCTGTGATGTTTGGCTACAGCAGAGCACGGTATCAAGAAAATTCAAGCCTTGCTGATAACAGCCTGTGCTAGCGCTAGATAAAAGCAGATCAAGGCCGTAAACTAGTGCCGTCTGATTGGTTTTTATTCGTGCATGGAAGCTCACTATAAATACACTTACTAAGTACACTCAATACTTTTATGCCCATTAAAATTAATTATTTCTCGTTAAAGCATATCTGCTTCAGCCTGTTGCTTTACGCACAAATTTGCACGGCGTCAGCAGCTGCAATTACCCTAAACACGCTGCAAAAGAGTCAATCTATTAAGCTGTTTACCCCCGATAAGGTATTGCACTATATTCGCACTCAGCGCGCTGTGCCAAGAGTGCTTTTGTTTTCATCTTTTGATCGGGCTTGTAAAACCTGTAATGCTGCTAATCGAGCATTCTACCAGCTCAGTAAATCGAAACATGATGTATTTGAGTTCGTCTTTGTTAATACGCATCCCTGGAGAGCCAAAGAGCTGGAAACTAGCTTAGTGTATCGATTAAATAATCACTCTCCAGTTACAGTGGTGCTGCATGGCAGTAGAATTTTAAGAAGGTTAGCGACTGCTAACTATCAGAAAATGCCGCGCTATCTCGCGGAAGTGCAAATAATTATAGCTAAAAATCGTCTGCCACTGTATGGCGACAGATTGGGCAAGGGCAAGGTGAATAGCTTGGTCATCACTGATAAATTCGAAACTTTTTTGCATAAGTATTTGCAGAGCAAAGATGATTATAAAGCGCTAGCGGTCGCTTTAAATAAGCGCAGTGGTTGGACAGCGAGTCAAAAAGTAGGTTTTTTATCGCAGCGCGCTGCCAATTATCAAGCATTGCAGCAATGCACTGCTCGGTGGCGGGCTAAAGGCAACTCTGGGACATGCAAGCTCTATATGATGAGCGATCAATACGTTTATAAGCAATCGGCAGCACAGATAAATGCGCGGCTCACCGCCCTACCGAAATTGGCGACGCGGATCGACAAACATGTATTAAAGTTGCAAGAAAAAACCAACCACAAAGCACTGGCATATGCGGTAAATAAAACCGGAAATTGGACGATGAGCATAGTTTCGAACCAAAAAAGCGAACGCCGGGCTAAACAAGCAGTACTTAAAAGCTGTGAAAAGCAAAGATTGCTTAAGAAACTGAATAGGCCCTGTAAATTATATTTTTTGGATGATAAATTGGTTATAAACTGACTTTCTATTATCGATAGAAGGCCGTTAGCTATCCACCCTGTGGGGTGCGCAGAGAAATTCGTGCTCTGCGTTAACGGATTTCGCCATACCACCAGTATTTCTACGTTGCCTTAATCACGAGCTTCTCTGTACGCGAGGGGCGCATGTGACTTGTTCAGAGGCTCCTTAGCTGAGGATCCCTGTCAGTTGGGTGAAACTGGAAAAGTGCTGCTGGTGGAGCCCTCTGTCCAGGACTTAACCATCAGCGATAAGATTGCTCGAGAGGTGAGACTGCCTCGCTGGGCGCAGCGCCGTGGTCCGCAATGCGCGGCAAACTGAAATCGAACGGTAGGTGAAGTGTTAAATCTGTGCGCTAAAGAATCAATTTCAGGGCAATAGTTAATCGGGCCCTGCTGCTGAATGAGGTGGGAAAATCAGTCACAGCCAGATTATCTAAAAGTGATCTGGCTATGCGCTGATTTTAAAAGCTCTCAACTGGCTTATTATGATTGTTAGCTGCAGGCGTTATTCTTAAGCGTGACTTCCCGAATAGTATCTACGGCAATAATAAACTCTTCATTAGTCGGTATAACCCAAGCTTTCAACTTGCTGTCGGGCGTTGATATTTGCCGGTATTCACAGTCATCCAGACCTTGCTTATTTGCCAGGGGATCGAAATCAAGGCCGATCGCCATTAATTGCGTACAAATTATCTCGCGAATTTGTGCTGAGTTTTCACCGATACCACCGGTAAAAATAATCGCGTCGACTTTGCCGCTGGCCTCGACAAAATAG
This sequence comes from Oceanospirillales bacterium, assembly GCA_029027825.1. GTDB lineage: Bacteria > Pseudomonadota > Gammaproteobacteria > Pseudomonadales > Balneatricaceae > Rs1. The sequence continues at coordinate 4,323,192 of CP093399.1, forward strand.
GCGGCAATATACTTGCGAATATTACGGCAAAAAATCTCAATCGCTAATTTTGCTCGGCGATCATCGTGCTCGTTAGCTTCGTCGAGTATTTCCCGCATATCCGAAGTCAGTCCGGAAATACCTAACAAACCTGACTGCTTGTTTAATAAGTTATCAATTTCGGCAAAATCCATGCCCTCTTTAGAGTGCAAGTAATTGAGGATAGAGGCATCGATATCTCCAGACCTAGTGCCCATCACTAAACCATCTAAAGGTGTGAAGCCCATTGAGGTATCTATAGATTTACCGGCATGAATAGAACAGGCAGAACAACCGTTACCTAAGTGCAAAGAAATAATATTGACTTCTTTCGCCGGTATGTTGTGAATTTTTCGGTACTTGTAGGCAATGTAACGGTGTGAGTTACCGTGAAACCCGTAGCGTCTTATTTTATAGCGACGATAAAATTGGTAGGGCAGGCCGTATAAATAAGCGGCTTCGGGTAAGGTTGCATGAAAAGCGGTATCAAAAACGGCCACTTGAGGTATGTCGCTGCCGAGCAGCGCAGTAATTGCTTCAATACCCTTCAAATTCGCCGGGTTGTGTAAAGGGGCAAGTTCCATGCACTTTTCGATACCGGAGATAACGGTTTGATCGATCAAAATTGATTTGGCAAAGCGTTCACCGCCATGTACTACCCTATGTCCCACGGCTTGAATATCATCGAAACTCTGAATAGCGTCGATTTCCGCTTGCGGAGACACTAACCATTGGAGGATAGTATCGATGGCTATCTGATGGTTCTTAATGGGTTTGTTTTGTCGGGTCTTCTGCTTGCCACTGACCATAAAGGTCAGTTGAGCATTACTGCCGATACTCTCCACTAAACCTTTGGCTAAGTAATGGGCTTGGCACTCGCCTGTCTCGGTTATGACAATATCAATAACTTGAAACTTCAATGAAGAAGAACCGCTGTTTAACACTAAGATATGCATATAATTTCCTGAAGTTGGACCAAACTAATTGTTGATTAACTGAGCAGCATTCACCTTACAGCGTAGATCAGTATAAATGATAATGGTAAATTAATAGCTGCTTTGGATCATCATACGCTACCTGAGCGACAGGGTGAAAATAAAATAGCTACATCGAAAATTTGCAGATCATAAGTTATAGGCTAAAAGTTATTTGTATTTATGCACGCTGGAAATAATAAATGCTAATTCGGCTTGCGCTGCGAATAATTAGCCTTTAGTTTATCAATGGCGCTGTTGTTACTCAGTGCGAAGAAACACTCAATGCTCGGCTTAACCCTAGGTGGCTGAAAACACTACTCAGCCTGAGTGTTAGCCGATTTAACTGCCATTATAAAATCTATCAATTCATTTAGCTCGACGTCACGCAGGCTCTCTGCAGGTCAAATTAAGGAAGGACTCTCAATGAAAATGATCAGAACCCCAGCTAGTTTTTGTGCCAAATCGGCAGCATTTACCTTTATCAGTTTGCTCTACTCTGGATTGCTGATGGCGAATTCTACGGCAATTCTTGAAGGTCAAAGGAGCCATCCGGTAGAGTTTAAAAATGGTATGGTCGCCACTAGTCATGCATTAGCGACTAAAATGGCGCTAGATATTCTCAAAAAAGGGGGTAATGCTATCGATGCCGCGGTGACCGCAGGATTCGCATTAGCAGTTACTCAACCGCGCTCCGGCAATATTGGCGGCGGTGGTTTTATGCTGATTTCATCAGAGAAAAATAATCGAGTGATCGCGATTGATTATCGCGAGAAGGCACCGCAAGCGGCCTTTGAAAAAATGTTTCAGGATCCGCAGGGTAATGTACTTAAAAATAGCAGCCGCTTTAGTCATTTATCAGCAGGTGTGCCAGGTACTGTCGCCGGTTTGTTATTGGCCTTAGAGCAATACGGCACCATTACTCGAGAACAGGCACTGGCGCCGGCTATAAAATTAGCTCGGGAAGGCTTTATTGTGCCGCTAAGGTTTAGCAACGGATTAAAACAGCGCCAAGAACGGCTATCTAAATTTGCATACGGGCGCAGCGTTTTTTACAAGCCCGACGGGAGCTTCTATGAAGCCGGCGACTTATTTGTACAACCAGATTTAGCTAAAACCTTACAGCGAATTTCCGATCGAGGGGCAAAAGGTTTTTACGAGGGAGAAACCGCTAAGCTGATGATTGATGATATGCAGAAAAATGCCGGTATCATGACACTGGAAGATCTACAAACTTACCAGCCAAAAGTACGAGAGCCAGTACAAGGTAGTTATCGAGGTTACGATATATTTTCAATGTCTCCTCCCAGCTCAGGTGGGGCGCACGTCGTACAAATATTGAACATTCTAGAAGGCTTTCCCATAGCAAAATTTGGACACAACTCAGCCAAAGCCATTCATGTAATGGCGGAAGCGATGAAGCGGGCATATGCTGATCGCGCCGAATACCTAGGAGATCAAGATTTCGTCAGCGTGCCGCTAGCCGGGATAACATCGAAAAAGTATGCTGATTCACTACGAGCTACCATTGATATGGAAAAAGCCACCGACAGTAAAACCTTACATGCAGGGGATCCGATAGGTTATGAAAGTAATGAGACCACGCATTTTTCGATCGTTGATAAGTATGGCAACGCGGTCTCCAATACTTATACCATTAATTTCAGTTATGGATCAGGTATCTCAGTGCCCGGTGCTGGTTTCTTGCTTAACAATGAAATGGATGATTTCAGTGCTAAGCCTGGTGTGGCAAATGCCTATGGTCTACTTGGGGGAGCGGCGAATAAAATTGAACCGCATAAACGTATGTAGAGCTCCATGTCTCCGACTATCGTCATGAAAGACGGTAAAAATTTTTTAGTCACCGGTAGCCCAGGCGGCTCTCTTATCATCTCTACCACCTTACCAGTGTTAATCAATGTAATTGATCATGGTATGAACATCCAAGCAGCGGTAAGTGCTCCACGAATTCATCACCAGTGGTTACCCGATGAAATCAGAGTTGAGCAGGGGATTAGCGCCGACACAATTGAAATACTTAAAACTAAGGGCCACAAGCTAGTGCAAAAATCTGCGATGGGTGCGATTCAAAGTATTCAAGTGATAGACGGTGTTTTTTACGGTGCGGCAGACCCGAGACGTAGCACATCTTCTGCTGATGGTTTTTAGTGGTGAGGCCAAACTATCTGAGCAATGCTTTATATAAAGCTTCTTGTTTACGCGCTGCTGTTAGTCAGCTGGATAGGTAGAGTCTAGTAGTGGGACCGAAAATTAGCGGTTAAAAACTGGTTTTCGGTCTATGACAGTACGTAGCAATAAAAAACTTTTGGAAAATATGATTGAGCCAAAGTTCACCTTTACTGTGCTAGCTTAACCAGCATCAATAGCAAACATCGTGCAGCAGCATATAACAGAGTAGCCAAATAATGCATCAAAGAATTAGTGATCTACCTGGCTTAGGCCCTAAAAGTGAAGCGGTATTTGCCGAGCTGGGAATTAATAATGTGGATGATTTTATGAACATCGACCCCTATGAACTCTATAGGCTCTTAAAAACAGCAGTTAAAGGTACTGGTTTAAACTCAATATATGCGATTTTGGGTGCCAGAGAAAACTTGCACTGGCTGGAAATATCAAGAACCAGAAAAACTGAAATATTACAGCGTCTTGATGATATGGGAATCGCGCCCAAATAGTGAGTATCCAACAGGGTTGAATAACAACATGTGGATTAAAGTTTCAGTACTAGCGGAGCCCTGCCATAGGAATATGAAAAACAGTAGTGTCTATCCAACTATGGAGGGTTTAGGGCGTGAGCGATGTTAAATTAAAGCAAATTGATTCAATAGCATCATCGCCGCGCTGGTGGTGAGTAAAGAACCTAAAGTTGAGAGCACAATAATATTGGCAGCAAGTGACGCATTACCGCCCAGCGCTTTTACCATCACATAACTGGCCGCTGCTGTGGGGGCTGATGACATTAATAATAAAATACCTAACTCCATCCCTCTAAACCCAAGGGAAAGGGCTATAGCCATCATTACCACTGGAACCAAAATTAACTTGGCACTACAGGCGACAAGTGCCTGGCGTAAATCGTGACGCATCGCGCTAAAATCAAGACTAGCACCAATGCAGAGTAACGCTAATGGCAAAGTCATATTAGCGAAGTACTCCCCAGCTTTTAGGCTGAAAGCCGGCAGTTGGATATTGAAGTAGGAAAATGGCAAAGCTAGCACAATGGCAATAATCAGCGGGTTCTTGAAAATCCCGAGTAAGGTTTTTCGAAAGCCAATATTCTTATCAAGCGACCTATT
>CP093399.1:4332500-4792813 GCA_029027825.1 Oceanospirillales bacterium
GGAGAAGGCACGCCACTGAGGGTGATGGGATTTACTTCCTAAGCTATCGGTGGTCGAAGATACCAGGTGGCTGCGACTGTTTATTAAAAACACAGCACTGTGCAAACACGAAAGTGGACGTATACGGTGTGACGCCTGCCCGGTGCCGGAAGGTTAATTGATGGGGTTAGCTTCGGCGAAGCTCTTGATCGAAGCCCCGGTAAACGGCGGCCGTAACTATAACGGTCCTAAGGTAGCGAAATTCCTTGTCGGGTAAGTTCCGACCTGCACGAATGGCGTAACGATGGCCACACTGTCTCCACCCGAGACTCAGTGAAATTGAAATCGCTGTGAAGATGCAGCGTCCCCGCGGCTAGACGGAAAGACCCCGTGAACCTTTACTATAGCTTCACACTGGACTTTGACATTATTTGTGTAGGATAGCTGGGAGGCATTGAAGCATGGTCGCTAGATCGTGTGGAGCCGAACTTGAAATACCAGCCTGATAATGTTGAGGTTCTAACTCAGTTCCCTAAGCGGGATCGAGGACAGTGTGTGGTGGGTAGTTTGACTGGGGCGGTCTCCTCCCAAAGAGTAACGGAGGAGCACGAAGGTACCCTCAGCATGGTCGGAAATCATGCAATGAGTGCAAGCGCATAAGGGTGCTTAACTGCGAGACAGACACGTCGAGCAGGTACGAAAGTAGGTGCTAGTGATCCGGTGGTTCTGTATGGAAGGGCCATCGCTCAACGGATAAAAGGTACTCCGGGGATAACAGGCTGATTCCTCCCAAGAGTTCACATCGACGGGGGAGTTTGGCACCTCGATGTCGGCTCATCACATCCTGGGGCTGAAGCCGGTCCCAAGGGTATGGCTGTTCGCCATTTAAAGTGGTACGCGAGCTGGGTTTAGAACGTCGTGAGACAGTTCGGTCCCTATCTGCCGTGGGCGTTTGAGATTTGAGAAGAGCTGTTCCTAGTACGAGAGGACCGGAATGGACGAACCTCTGGTGTTCCGATTGTCACGCCAGTGGCATTGTCGGGTAGCTACGTTCGGACGGGATAACCGCTGAAAGCATCTAAGCGGGAAGCCTCCTTCAAGATGAGATCTCGCTGGGTCCTTGAGACCCCTAAAGAGCCGTTCAAGACTAGGACGTTGATAGGTTGGGTGTGTAAGGGCTGTGAGGTCTTGAGCTAACCAATACTAATTGCTCGTGAGGCTTGACCATATAACGCCAAAGGCGTTTGGAAGAGACTGATAACGTAACGAAAGACCAAGATGAAATCACATTAACATGTTGATAAAACTACAAAATTGTATAGACTACGCCTTCTCTTCTAAGAGAAGAAAAGCGACATCAAATCCAGATTGATCTTTAGAGACAGGTTATTGAATAAGAGCAATAACGAGAAAGTCTTTAGAGATAACAGTTTATGTTTGGCGACCATAGCGAATTGGAACCACCTGATCCCATACCGAACTCAGAAGTGAAACGATTTAGCGCCGATGGTAGTGTGGGGTCTCCCCATGTGAGAGTAGGTCATCGCCAAGCTTTAATACGAAAAAAGCCCCAAGCACGTTGTGTTTGGGGTTTTTTTTCGTCTTAACGCTTTCAGTGGCGATGTCCTAATCTCCCATGGGGAGATAAAAACAGAAAGCAGCGGCTTGCCGCTCCTTACCCCATGTGAAAGCCCCTGTACCACAGGTACGGGGATTGGGAGCCGCAGGCATCGCACAGCGATTGAAAACGTGTTTTCAACCCATTGTAGGTCATCGCATAAAAAGTGCCGCTTGCGGCTGCATTAAAAAACAGTTCAATTACACTTCAAACTATTCTAGTACTCTTCTTTCTTCTTTCTTCTTTTTTCTTTATGCGCTTGCGCTGTCTTTTAAAATAACTTCAATTACGCTCAGTACTATTCTAGTACTCTACTTATATTCTTTATGCGCTTGCGCTATCTCTTGAAAGCACTGCAAGGGCAGTTTTGACTATCCTGAATGTTTGAAGCTTTTAAAATCGTGCTCCACTACCGCACGACTAGTCCGGTGATTTACTGTATTTCGAATTCGCCTATTAGTGTAACTGCATACATACTATACTTCGTTCCCAAAGGTCAAAATCAAACCCTTTAACTGACTTCTTTTTTAATATCTAAGGTCAAATTCCTACAAGAATTTCGCCGGTGGCGACTGACTTTCTTTTGATGAGCAAAATGAAAGTAAGCAAAGCAAAAGCTCACCCTAGTATTGCCGACAGACTCCACCACTATCGCCTGAATTGCCGGCCGTTCGTAGAGACATCCCTGTCTCACTCACTCTGCGCGACGTCCTGTCGCTCCGCTTCGGCAATTCAGTCAATAGCGGCGGCGGCAATAAAAGGGGGATTAGCGGCTTCGTAGTGTAGTGATAAGCGTAGTGTAGTTTATACCTCCAGCCAGGGCCTAAATCAAACCCCTCAACTGATTTTTTTTAAGCTCTAAGATAAAATCACATACGGTAATTTCAACTTGGACAACCTGCTTTCATTTTGTGGTAATCTTCCGCGTCCCGTTCACGAATATGAGTTAATAAAAGTGTACGTGATATAAATACCCCTTTATTTTAGCTGGATATGCGTACAGTTTTAAAGAATTCATCTTGATTTTGTTGTTATCATGAATAGCGCCGCATTTCTACAGAGGCATGTTTTCATTTTAACTGGTAATATATTGAAAATTAATGTTAATATTTCATTAATTAAATATTAACGAATCTGATAGGTTGCGAATACGCAATGTTTAAACATTGCGCTTTTGCAATATAATATGCTGTTAGACATATCAGCAAAGGAGTGGGAGTGAAATATTTACTAGTATTATTCTTATTCATCGGTAGTGCCCACGCGAGCGAAAACGATCCATTAATTCACTTATTAATAGCGTCTAAAGCAACAGGTATGTGCGGGACAATCAAACAACTTTCAGCCTTTCAAGAAACTACCAAAATGCCCGGTGGAGATGATTTTCTATTACGCTTTCTTAACACAGAGGTTGCTAGATTAGGCAAAACACTCCCGCAGTTTTTAAAAGAATGCGAGGCGGCTGTGTCTATATATACACAAACTATGAAGTCGTTGAGAGTTCAACAGTAGAATGTCTAACAAGTTGCAGCACTTCAGCCCCTGTGGGGCTGGGACGCGTTTCACGCGCCCGTGTGCAAAGCGTTATGTCTCTCTATATATCAGTGTATGCAAATAGGATTATATTAAAATGGAAAAGTGGGTACCTATATACGCAGCCATAGTTGCTACCGTAGTTGCGTTGATTCAATTTAGCCAATGGAAAAACCAACGAATTGGGGCAAAACTTTCAGCTTCGCCAAGAGTTCACCCTATGAAACCACCGCGTTGCAGCCATATTGAAGTTGATGTTCAAGCAACTCAAAACTCGACTTCAATTTGCGCTATATACATTGCGGCTTATAAATCTAAATTACATTATTTTTTAGGCAAAGAGCCTGAGGAAATTGTCGGAAATGAATGGCATAAAATGTTTCCTTTAAAAATAGAGCCTGGACATGGTTGGGAAGGTCTAATGGCTATAAACGACAAAGAGCGCGCTTTGGCTGCAAGTTATAATCATGTTCGTGTAATGGTTCGTCATACAGGATATGGCAGAGTTATAAGTAAACCAATCACTAAGTTTTTAAGAACGTAGTTTGTCGAATAGAGACATAACAAGAAATTAAACAAGGACAAAAAACAGTTGGTTTTTGCTCCTTCGTCGCTTATTTTAACCAACTATTTTTTGCCTGTTAATTAGGCGTTATTTTGCACCACTGATTCAGTTTCTAAAATTTAAATTAATCAGTGCTAAGCTTAAACATTGGCGCGTGATTCTTGGTGTGTTTTCGCCATCAAGTTTAGGCGCTGACGCTAATAGACATTACTTTTTATAAACCCTAAAAAGGATACGTCATTAGCTGGTTTTACATCTGCGTCGGGCTCAAAGTCGAGTTTGGCGGGCAGTGGTGGTTGCCATGCGTTAGCTTTGTCACCATCACTAACAATTAATATGCGGGCGCTTAAGCGTTTGTAACACAAAGCAAATAACAAGCACCTCAATCGGACGGCTTTTCAGTCGCATTTTTTGCAACGAACCGCAAAAACTGCGCCTGAAGCCGCCGGTTAGGTGAGCGTTAGTTGCTTATTCAGCATTTCACCGCTGAATAACGATCCCATGTATATGTGGTTAGGTATTAAAATAAACAATGGCTACGGCAGTGTCTATTAAACGCACTGGAATAGTCCGAATGAACACTGGCGGCACTTATTATCTTTAAATGCCTGCTAAGTGTTTTTAAATTAACGTTGCAGTAAACTAAAAATATTATATTTGTTTAAGGCACAAGCAGTAATAAGGCATGTACTTAAACGAGTATTAACAATAGATTTCTGCAACTAACAAGGGCAAGCAATCTGACAGTCCCACGTCACGCATTTTGCGAAAAAGACCGCAAAATCCGCGCCGCGTGCCCGCAGTTGTCGCCAGCGTTAGGCACTATACAAATCAAAATTTCATCGCTGAGGAAAAGCCGTGTCAAATCCCGAAATAACAGCTAGCGGTGGATGTCTTTGTCAAGCTGTCCGCTACGAAATTCTCGGTCCGTTGCGAGATGTAGTCGCGTGTCATTGTATACAGTGTCGCCGCACTAGTGGTCACTTCGTCGCTGCGACTGCCACACGCCCAGAGAATCTCATCATTACCGAGGACGGGGGATTACGTTGGTATCGTCCACCAGGATTAAATAAGCGTGGATTTTGCATATACTGTGGTTCGAGTTTGTTTTTTGAGCCTGAGTCTGGCGATAGAATTTCTATTGCAACTGGTACGCTTGATAGTTCTTTTGGGCTCAAGCTGTCGGCCCATATATTTATTGAGGAGGCTGGCAACTATTATGATATATCAGATGACGCGGTACAGGTGATCGGGGGACAACATGACATACACATGCCTGAGGGCTAGTCAAAGTGCTGCCTAACAAACGCATGCAGTCGGATCAATATGCCCGCTACGCGTTCATTTTGACCGCTGATGCGAGGCGTTAAATGCCATTATGGAATATCGTATCATTAGAACTCTCACTTGCTACTTAAACTCAAATGAACGTATAGTTTTTGATGTTCAACTTCAGGGTTTTGATCTGCAAAAGTTTCAAATTGAATTTAATGTTGATTCTGAAAATCCAATGTACGATTGCTATGAGGTAAAGGTAGTAAACCTGCCGTTTTTAAAACAATATTTGCCAAACATTGTAGGAATAAACTGGGATTTTAATAACTGTGCTTACTTCATCGAAGCTGTTGAAAATTAAGCACTTAACAAGTTGCAGCACTTCAGCCCCTACGGGGCTCGGACGCGTTTCACGCGCCCGTGTGCAAAGCGTTATAAGGCATTACTGTGCAACGAATAGACTTCGAAGAAACCATCGCATTATTGCGAAGTGCTGATCCGATGACTTACGAAGATGGCTATCATTCTCTTACAGGCCATGTTGACGAGGTTCTAGAGTGGTTAATTGACCTAGAAGAAAAAGAATGCAATGAACAAATGAAAGCAAAATTAGTGGAACTCATAGGTGAATCTACTCGACCCCAAGCAATCACTTTATTAAAGTCGGAGCTATCTAGCCCTTACTATGAGGTAAGAATGTGGGCTTATGGCTCCTTATGCTACTCGGAGTCTTATGAATGCAACAAATTGGCGGAAGAATTCAAGAGAGACAACCCGAACGAGGAGTTCCTATAAACTGCCTTATAACAAGCGCAGTCAATCTGACAGTCTAAAACTGTCACCTTTTGTGCAAGGAAACGCACAAAAATCGCCAATTTTAGCCTGCAGTTGCTGCGGGCGTTAATAGGCGCTAGCCTTAGGTCTTAACTAAAGCTTGTAGTAAACAAGGAAGTCTTTGCCAATAGCAAAGTAATTGGCATCAGGGAAAGTGCTAAGCCACATATCAATAGCTCCGCTCCTGTTGCCACTTAAGAGTTTGTAGTATTTAGCAAATCTAAATTATTCGTTAAGGTTTGCCTCAATAAATATCGTGGTGGCTGCTAGCTCATTTATTCAGCGGTCGCTCAAATTAACAATACTGCGTAACAGTGCTAATTAAAGTTCATTGTGGCGCCGTATTAACAAAGGCAATCAATCTGACAGTCCCACGTCACGGCTTTTGCAAAAAGACCGCAAAAACCGCGCCATGTGCCTGCAGTTGTCGCTAGCGTTAGGTCTGCGTGTGAGTATAACCAAATGAATGTTAGTCGAATCAAATTGATTGGGTGTTTTTGTTTCTGTTTATCTGCGATCGCATGTATTACATTTTTTGTAACAATTACTCAAAATTATGGATCATTTTTATATTTATTTATCGGAGGGCTTTGGTATCAGGTGGGTACTAGTTTTCTTAAACGAAAAAAGTGGTCTTGGTATGCTTGCGTTGTTTTATTTGGCTTATTCTGTGTGGGTAATTTAGATACTGTGTATGGCGCTATAATCCGGCCATTGTTTGTTGAAAACATGACTGGGGTTGGCTATGGGCGCTGGGTAGCACTATTGCTTTTCATAGTTTCTGCCTTACTAATTAAAGCTTTATTTAATCCAGCGATCAAGAAAGAGTTTAAGATCAATACCTAACAAGTTTGTGTTGTCGCCACATAAACACGTGGCTGGGACAGCTTACGCTCCGCTCCAGCTGCCCCAAACAAAAGCGTTAGGTTTACATGAGAGAACTTAAACTCCCCAAAGCTGTTCAAATTCGTTTTCATTACGATGAAAAGGGACCTAAATCACGAGCTGCAGGTAATGATTTAACCGATGAAATGGCTATTATTGAGAAAAATGGTACTGAAATACTAACAGCCACAATCATGATCGAAGATAGAATGATTGAAGCAGTAAGTAAAATTCTTTTTGGTGGTAGTAAAACCAACAAAAAGAGTCGCGACTTCTTTATAAATGAAGTTATGGATACTTCCTATTTTTCATATGCATTTAAGCGACGTGTTTTTACACGCTTGATAGAGCAAATGGGAATTCTTGATCCCGATAGAATGAAGAGTTTTAAAGCTGGATTGTCGAAAATCATGAAATGGCGCAATGCTTTTGCTCACGGTAAAATCATTCATGAGCTAAACGCCGGTTATCTTTTGCAGTATTACAGTGATGGTAAACAAGAGATTGTCCTTGATGATGATTTTTTCGAAAAAGTAGAATCAACGATTAGAGATTGTTTATACACTTGCAATGGCATTATCCAATCCGAATAGAAAAACCTAACAAGAGTATGATTTTCGCATCCTTCGGCTGCTGGGACGGCCTTCAAGCCACTCGTTCCTCGTTCTGTTACAGCCGCCCAATATACTGGCGTTAGGGGTATCTAGTGAGTTGCGATTTAGGAATATTGAGTATTAAAGAACGCCTTACTAATAAAGAAGCAGCGGATCTATATGCATCGCTTTGTGATGGAGATATTTCAGGTGTAGATTCAAGCTCAGGAATAATAAAGGAAAGTCACAGATTAATTGAATATGATCACAAAAAAGAGGAGTGTTTAATGCATTGATAATTCACTTTAGCGAAAATTACTCTGAACGGGAGCTTCTATGACTCGTGCCCGAGCGCAGCAGATCAGCTGCCAAGATACCCCTTCTTACCACTGTATCTCTAGAGTGGTGAGAAGAGCTTTTCTCTGCGGCTTTGATCAAGTCACTCAACAAGATTTTGAGCATCGACGCCAGTGGATGCTAGATCGTCTGGCTGAAATTGATACCGTATTTTGTATCGATGTTTGCGCCTACGCCATTATGTCAAACCACTATCATATTGTTCTATATATTAATAAATGCCAAGTAGATAGTCTGACAGACTTAGAAGTAATAGAGCGTTGGCGAACTATCTATGTCGGCCCAGATATAATTCAGCGCTTCGTCAATGGCGAGAAAATGTCCAGTGCGCAGTATGATCTTATTGCTGAAATCGTTGCAATATGGCGGCAGCGACTAGAAGATATCAGCTGGTTTATGAAGAGCTTAAATGAGTCGATAGCCCGCAGAGCAAACCTAGAAGACAACTGCACAGGCCATTTTTGGGAAGGTAGGTTCAAGAGCCAAGCATTGTTAGATGAACAAGCACTGCTCACTTGTATGGCTTATGTTGAGTTAAACCCCATCCGCGCTCAGATGGCAGAGACCCCGGAAAATTCGGATTTTACTTCTATGAAATAATAAAGGACACACAAGGATTAATTGAATATGAACACAAAAAAGAGTAGGGTTTAATGCATTGATAATTCAATTTAGGGAATGATTTCTCTGAACGGGAGGTTCTATGACTCGTGCCCGAGCGCAGCAGATCTGCTGCCAAGATACCCCTTATTACCACTGTATCTCTAGAGTGGTGAGAAGAGCTTTTCTCTGCGGCTTTGATCAAGCCACTCAACAAGATTTTGAGCATCGACGCCAGTGGATGCTAGATCGTCTGGCTGAAATTGATACCGTATTTTGTATCGATGTTTGCGCCTACGCCATTATGTCAAACCACTATCATATTGTTCTATATATTAATAAATGCCAAGTAGATAGTCTGACAGACTTAGAAGTAATAGAGCGTTGGCGAACTATCTATGTCGGCCCAGATATAATTCAGCGCTTCGTCAATGGCCAGAAAATGTCCAGTGCGCAGTATGATCTTATTGCTGAAATCGTTGCAATATGGCGGCAGCGACTAGAAGATATCAGCTGGTTTATGAAGAGCTTAAATGAGTCGATAGCCCGCAGAGCAAACCTAGAAGACAACTGCACAGGCCATTTTTGGGAAGGTAGGTTCAAGAGCCAAGCATTGTTAGATGAACAAGCACTGCTCACTTGTATGGCTTATGTTGAATTAAACCCCATCCGCGCTCAGATGGCAGAGACCCCGGAAAATTCGGATTTTACTTCTATAAAACAAAGAATTGAAGATGATCAACCAATAGCAGAGAGCGTGAATGCTAAGGGCGCAGGAAAGTCCCAGTCAAAATTATTACTGAAAGAATTTGTGTCAGAAGGTCATCAGCTCACTGATCAAATACCCTTTCATTATCACGAGTATTTAGAGCTAGTTGATTGGAGTGGCCGAGCGGTCAGGGCAGGTAAACGCGGTGCAATTGATGACCGTATTCCCCCGATATTAATGCGTTTAGGAATTGATGGTGAGCAGTGGCTTAAGACAATGCAGCCAAAAGGTGTACATCAGTTTAGCCGTGCGATGGGGCGCTGCGAAGCGTTACGAAAACACGCTAAAAGTTTATGTATCAAATGGATTAAAGGGATAAATTTTAGCGGAAAGTTATTTCCTACCTGATAAGTAAAGAACACCGATTAAGATCAGCTAACACTGCTAAGTGTGAATCTTATGGTCTGTAATCAGCTGATAGCGTTAAGTTTCGCTAATTGATGCGATCCATTGCCGCTTTGTAAACTTTTCCTCTGTTACGTTTACCGACAGAGATAACAGTGATGGTAATAATTTCATCGTTGACTCCATAGACTAGTCGATATCCTGCTTGCCTGAGCTTGATTTTATATAATTGATTACCGCCTGAAAGCTTAGCGCTTTGAATATGTGGATTATCTAAAATTCCAGTAAGTTTTTTCTTAAATTGTAATTGAATTGTAGCCCCTAGTTTTTTCCATTCATTGAGCGCAGATTTTTTAAATTCAAGCTCATAAGTCATTAAAATTGACCTTAATACTCTCTTCGTCCTTACGTTGTGCAACAATGGCAAGCAATTCTAGATCTTCAATATAATCCATCATAAATTCATAAGTCTCTGCTGGTATACAATAAAATGCAGGTTCATTTCTGTTTAAAACTGCAATTGGCTCTCCATGAGCACTCATTGCTATTTTCATTGGGTTTGCTTTAAGCTCGCTAATACTTGCAGCTGCTTCAGGTAATATTCTAGTTGTCATGCTCTCACCAGTACTCTAATGTGGTCGTTAATTAGGTCTAAGTATAGCTGACAGAGCTTGAAAAAAATAGCCACAGTGGAATTTTTCCGCTGCTCTGTGCTCCAAAAATCACGTCTTACTGTCATTAGAGTTCATTTCAGCATTTTATCACTGAACACTCCCTTTATTATCATTGAAGTGCTAAATGACCGCGATGGCCTGATTAGCGCGAGCCAAAACCTGTGCTTCATCTCGACCAATTCCGCTACTATCAATAAAAGTTACATTTTCAATTCCCATAAAAGCCAATACATAGCGCACATATGCTGAGAAGAAATCGATATCGCTGCCCAATTGTGTACCGCCAGAAGCAATGATCACATAGGCCTTTTTATTTTTAAGCAAAACCTCAGGCCCTTTTTCAGCATAGCGGAAGGTCTCTTTTGATCGGGCAATCTGATCAATCCAGGCTTTGAACGCGGCAGGCACGGAAAAGTTATAAACAGCCAATCCGATGACGATAATATCAGCTTCCTGCAACTCGCTTACCAGTGTGTCAGATACTAATAATTCAGCGTGTTGCGCTGCGGTGCGTTCGCTGGCTGCTTTGAAATTTGCAGCAATCCATTGTTCATTGATAAATGGTATTCCGTCGGCAAGGTCTCGTACCTTTGTTGTGTACTGCTCTTTTTTATTCAGTTGTACGATCAACTTATCTACCAGTTTACGGCTGTAGGAGCCGTTTTTTCGCATACTGGTATCAATTCTTAAGATGTTTTTTGTCATATATATCTGCTCTTTTTTTCTGCCATTACTTCGACTGCAGCTATCCTGCAGCCAGATTAATGGGGTTAGATTTTACGATAAAAGTGGATTGATATTCATGCCACCGTCGATATTGTATTCACCACCGGTGATGAACGAAGCGTCATCCGATGCTAGGAAAGCCACCAAATTTGCTATTTCTTCAGGTTGACCAAAGCGTTTTAGCGGGATTCTGTTTTGCATGGCGGCAGCAAAGTCATTTAACTGTGCCTCCGGAATGCCGGTTTTTCCGAAAATAGGGGTTGCCACAGGACCTGGATTAACTGCATTGACTCTGATGTTTCTCGGCGCTAACTCAGTTGCTGCGGTCGGGGTGTAAGCATTTAAGGCGGCTTTTGACGCGGCATAAATAGCGGTATTAGGCATGCCAGTGTACGCGTTGATCGATGATAGATTAATGATTGAAGCGCCATCCTTTAACACCGGTAGGAATTTTTCAATGGTGAATACAGCCCCTTAAAGTTAATGCTCATCTGAGTATCGAAAAGCTCTTCGGTATTTTGTCCTATAGGTGCAGGCGAGAATATTCCCGCGTTGACAAATAATATATCAAGCTGACCAAATTCATTTTTAACTTGCTCGACTAGATCATCCAGTGCAGACAAATTAGTCACATCGGCAACAATCCCTTTAACCCCTAACTCATTTGCTGCGTTTCGTACTCTTTCTATCGACCTGCCGGTAATTATCACATTGGCTCCGTCTGCCTTAAATTTCTTCGCAGTTGCGTAGCCTATACCACTGTTTCCGCCGGTAATTACTGCCGTTTTACCTGATAAGTTACTGATAAATTTATACCTCTTTGTTTATTAGTTGATAAAACACTTATGTACCGATCGGTACGATATTGACAATCTATACCTATCGGTACATAATTGCAAGCACAG
Source organism: Oceanospirillales bacterium (assembly GCA_029027825.1). Classification (GTDB taxonomy): domain Bacteria; phylum Pseudomonadota; class Gammaproteobacteria; order Pseudomonadales; family Balneatricaceae; genus Rs1. Next base: position 4,344,159 of record CP093399.1, read on the forward strand.
AATTAACTAAACAGAGGTGTTAGAAAATGAAAGCAGGTCGTCACCGTACTTTTGATAAAGACATCGCACTTGATCAAGCGATGGAAGTATTTTGGAGTAATGGTTATCCAGGAACATCTCTGTCGGATCTAACTAATGCGATGGGGATTAATAAACCCAGTCTGTATTCGGCATTTGGCAATAAAGAAAAACTGTATCAAAGTGCGCTAGAGAGGTACGTTCAAAAACATGGAGTAATCCACGCTAAACATCTTTTTGCAGCGGATAAATGCTTAAGTGAAAGAGTGCAATGTTATTTAACATCGATTGCGGAAATGCTTACAGACCCGAAATTACCGGGTGGCTGTTTCGTTTGTATAAGTACCTGTGAAGTTGGTGGAACTCGTATTCCAACTGATGCCTTGCAGGTTATCTTCAAAATAAACCAGCAAACGAAATCTTTTTTGACAGAGTTTTTCAATAACGAACTATCCGCAGGAAATATGGCGAGTGAACCCTCACCAGTAATCATGGCTAATTATATTCTGTCATTGCAGTTTGGTTTGTCGGTGATGGCGAGAAATGGAGCTAAGCTTGCGGAGCTCAACGAGGTTATCAAACTTAGCGCTGTTAAATTCTAAAAAAAGAGCATTTAACAAACTTACATTAAATCTGACTCTGTATACCGTTAAGTTTTAATATTTGGATCCTGGCTTCAAAATGGATGAGATGAATAGCTGATACTAAGCGCCGCTTGGAAGTTGCTGATACAGGTTATAATAATCTGCCACACCTAAATAAATAATCAAAGAGTAAGGCTCCTTTCATTGGTAATACAATCTAGGGGGGGGGTATCTGAACGGAAGGGTCTATGACTCGTGCCCCAGCGCAGAAGATCTGCTACTATGGCATCCCCTCTCACCCAATAGAATCAAGAGCTTATGTATAGTGTTGCATGGCGGTCACTGATTTAGGATAAAGGAAGATAATATGAAGTTTTTAATCCCCGCCTTATTTTTAATGTTTCATTTTAGTGCTCAAGCCACAGAGTTAGCTAAACACTATCAAAGTTATGATGCTGACTATGTAGGCAACGTTTATGTCGTCCCTTATGAAAATAAAGAATATTTAATTTATTATGATGGATTCGAGCATCAAATAGATGGAAAAGTGCATCTATATAAGAAAAGTAATAATGGTATTGAAGGCAATAATTATGTATTTCAAATGCCATTCCTTAATCAAAGAAATTTCCATAGTAATGGTCGATCAAGTTTCGTAAATGGCTCATCCCTTAAATATTTTGAAGTACATTTGGCAAATAAATCAGTGACTAGAGTTGCTTACTATGGGCGTGTTTCCCCGGGAAAAGTACGTAAAATTAAGCAGCTGTACTTAACGCAACAGGGGTTGTTAGAAAGTAAAGTAGCGGTTAAGCAAGCGATAAAAAAGGCGACACTAGAATTAGCTAATGCATGTGGTGTGACGTTAATCCCCACCATTGATTGGGCTAATTTCGTTAAAGAGCAAAAAACAACACCGGGGATGCTGGTTGGTTTATACAGTTCAATGAAAATACTTTGTGATGAAGATAGTGATTATAAAGCGGCAATTCAGGCGATAACCACGGTAAAAGTGGGGCTTGCTAATCATTCTAAGCAGCCAGAATTATCAATAACTGCAGGTACTTTATCGATTCAACTAGATAAGAGTACGTCAAATATAGCTCAAATATTTTACAAATTATTAACAGAAAAGCTTTAACAATTCATAGGAAAGGAAATATCAATGAAGAAGCAATTAATTACTGCCTTAATACTATCAGTCGCTGTTACTAGTGCTATGGCAGGGGTCAAGGAAAAGAAAGTAATGCGCGCAGCTGATGCAGCAGTCAGTGCCCAACTTGAAAAAACCAAAACAAGTTGTGCAAACCCAAACCTAACTGTTGATATGGGCTGGAAAGGCTTTGTTGAAATGACAAGTACTAATAAAGAAGCACTTGAGAAGAAGCGCTATTTAGCCCCTAGCTTAATGTATGATGTTGGCGCTAGAACTGTATCTGTTTTAGAAGCTTTAGAGAAAATATGTGTGAATGATGCTGATTATAAAGAAGAAATTGCATCAGTGACAATGATAAAGATCGTACCTAAGCCTAAGCCCGATGATTATCGCTCTTCTTTTGTTCTCGCAGATAAGGTCATCACAGTAACCACCGGTTATTATATGACACGCAAAGCGGATGATTATATTACACCGATTAAAGAGTTGTTCTAATATAGAATCTTAGCTGAAAAGCGCTCTAAGTATTAGGGTGCTTTTATTAATCAATGATAGCTGTGCAATGTAAAACCACTCTTTAGTGGCTTCGATCGAAACCCTCAATAAAGTTACAACCAATTATTTTGCATTCATATTTCAACCTATAAAATTATCCATCATTCGTTGCTCTAGACCATTATTACAAAATATCTATGATGAAAAATTATGATCTACTGCAAAGTAGTAAAAGTAATAATATTGCTAACTTGCTTAAGTAGGATCGATGAGCGTTGCGAAGGGGGATTAGAGGTGGTTAGTGCCAAACTCGATAAGTAATGACACTTAACCTGCTAGATTAATAACTAACTCTATAAGTATCTCCCTGTTGCAATACTTTGACTCGATCATTGACTGAGAAAAAGTTGGCACTGCTAATTTGTTGTACGACGGAGAGTGTTTCGCCGCTGTCTAAGTGGACGGTAATTTCTTGGCCTTGCTTGCGGGTAGCTGTTTCTTCTACTTGTTGGCCTAATATTCCGCCAATAATCACACCTATGCCAGTGGCTATGCTACGACCCGAACCGCCGCCAACATTACTGCCAATAACTCCGCCCAGTACTCCGCCAGCAGCAGTACCTAATACGCCATTCTCACGTCCATCAATGACCACCGGACGTTGAGAAATGACTTGGCCAAATTGCACGCTTTGTACTTTTCTCGCTTCTGCTGCAGAGTAATTATCACCGGTTAAGCTACTGGCACAGCCTGCTAGCAGCGCTGAGAGGACGAGGAGTAATAGCTGATTTTTAATGTTCATAATAGATCCTAATTTTAGAGTGAAAGAAATTGATGTTTTTAGATAATTGCACTAATTAACTAGTTCTCATCTAGAAACAGGGCCGTAGCGAGGGGAAGTTCACAGTAGGCATCTGTTTCTAGATGAGTTTCAGCTATTATTGCTCTAATCTTTATTTTTCATCTCAATTAAGATGTTTTAAGAATGAAGATTAGTTAATCTATTAAAAGATATTTTGACTCCGTATGTAATTACTACAATAAGTGAATGATAGTGTTGGTTATACCTAGAACTAGTAATAGACCTAGGCAATACTTTGACTCGATCATTGAGTTAGAAAAAGTAAGCACTGCTAATCTTTTGTACTTTATAGAGTTTTTTGCCGATATATAAGCATGCGGTTATTTATTGATCTTGCTTGCACAAGGCTATTTTTTTCTACTTGTGAGCCTAATATTTCGCCTATCAGTGGGGCATCCGCAGTAGGCACCTGTTTCTATAGATAGTGAAGCAAGGTCACGAATAATCGTGGTCAGATTTTCTGCTGGCCTGAATTCCTTGGCTTTAACTATGAATTCATGGCTTCACAGTGGAGCGATAGCTGATGTTAAGTACTGTATGTTTATGGATGTCACAGATTTAGGATTAAATTTTATCTCTCGGTCTTATAAATATTTTTTACGGATGAGGAATATACGCATGGCTCAAGGTAATCATAAGAAACTGCTAAACAAAAAAATTCGCAAAGGCGACCGGGGGTATCCGATGGCAACGGTTGCCTTTTACGGTCCCAATCAGGAAAGTGCCAGCAAAGTAGTTTGCGCTATCATAAGTTACACCGGTGGAGATCCTGCGCCCATGCAAAAATGGTTTTCTCTATCTGACTTGAGAAAGTCGGATAAGGTGATGGGTGAAATTCTGCTTTTCATCGCCGAAAATAATGTAAAAACTGTCAGTATGATTAAACAGATAATCGGCTGTCCTCACGAGGAGGGAGTAGATTATCCCGAGGGTGAATATTGCGATGAATGCCGTTATTGGCGCAATCGAGACCGGTTTACTGGCGAGATGCTGCATTAAAATCTCATCATTACAGCGCTATCTGCTAGCGTTAATAATTTTTGGCTTTGATACTAATCTTATGGCACAGAGCAGTACTGGGGTCACTTTAGATCCGAATATTTCCCCTGTTACTGCAGGTGATTGGTATCGACCAGCAGTACTCTCCAAATGGCAGTGGCAATTGGAGGGAGAGCTCAACACTGCATATGACGTAGCAATCTACGATGTGGATCTTTTCGATGTCTCACGTGCCGCTATTTTGCAACTCCAGTCTTCTGGAAAAAAAGTAATCTGTTATTTTTCGGCGGGGTCCTATGAAAGCTTCCGCATAGACCAACAGCAATTTTTAGCCGTAGAACTCGGTAATAGCTTAGCTGGCTGGGATGATGAACGATGGTTAGATATACGGTCGACCAATGTCCATACTATTATGCAAGAGCGCTTAGAGCTGGCAAAACAGAAAAACTGTGATGGCGTTGAACCCGATAATATGGATGGATACGCTAATCATAGCGGTTTTGATTTGAGCGCATCTGATCAGCTCGCGTTTAATAAATTTATCGCCAATGAAGCACATCGAAGAAACCTCTCCGTGGCTTTAAAAAATGACCTTGAACAAGTTCGTGAGCTTGTCGACTTCTTTGATTTTGCAGTGAGTGAGCAATGCTTTGAGTATCGAGAATGTGCTGCTCTTGCGCCATTTATTAAGCGGCGAAAGCCGGTGTTTAATACCGAGTACCTCAACCGCTATGTGGCTGATCCGGTAGCGCGAAAAGAACTGTGTAAAGAGTCTAACAGTCTTAAATTGAGCACTCTAATCTTACCTTTGGCGTTAAACGATACATATAGATACAGCTGCTTATGAAGATAGCGACGCTAGTTGAAATAATGCAAGTTCAGCTATTAGCAGTCGGATTAAATTTTCTGGCCAGCCCCATTCTGCTTATTATGAGCCGAGTGAACAGCGTTCCGTCTCTGCGAGACGGACAGTTATTTCCATGCGGCGCTTAGCATAAACTCTTGATCCTAAGACGGATTGAAAATAGCCACTGCAGCTAAGGGAGGAGCTAAAATTTTTCAACACGGTCTTAAAAAAATATCTTACGAACTGAATTCGCTCTGAAGTCACAGATACAGGTTAAAGCAAAAAAACAGTGATTCAGGCTGAATGGTGAGTAATTAATTAGCAGGATGCTAACAGAGGGAAAAGCATGCAAAGCCACTACCAAAAAGATCGAAAAATAAACTCTAGGATAGAAAATTTCAGACATATGTCGCCTGTCGAGAGATTAGCTAAAGCCTTACAACAAGCCGATATGGATGCGCAGTGGCAAACTCAGTTTTTTACTACTGAGCAAGCGGTTTTACCGCTAAATGTGGCCAATGCGATGATAGAAAACTTAGTCGGTAAGTTCGAACTCCCCCTCGGCATCGCCGCGAATTTTGTGATTAACGATAAGGATTATTTAATCCCGATGGTGGTAGAGGAGCCCTCGGTAGTGGCTGCCGCTTCACACATGGCTAAAATTGTTAGACGCAATGGGGGCTTTCAAATGGAAAGTGATCAGCCGATCATGCGTGCGCAAGTTCAAGTATTAGCTATTAAGGATATTGGCCGCGCTAAACAGCGATTATTAAGCATTGAAGATGAGCTGATTCGGCTGGCAAACAGCAAGGACCCGGTCTTGCTCTCCCTCGGTGGTGGCTGCCGGGGGATTGAAGTGCACTTATTTGAGGAATCCGCTATCGGGCCAATGCTAGTGTTGCACTTATTAGTTGATGTTCGCGATGCAATGGGAGCGAATACCGTCAACACTATGGCTGAGGCGGTCGCCCCTAAAATAGAGGAAGTAACCGGTGGCAATGTTCGCTTGCGGATACTGTCGAATCTTGCCGATCGGCGTATGGTCAGAGGGAGTGTGCGGGTTAATCCTGAAACTCTAGCTATGTCGAATTTAGCCGGGCAAGAAGTCGCCTTGGGGATAGTTGAAGCGGGTACCTTAGCGCTGATAGATCCCTATCGAGCCGCTACTCACAACAAGGGAGTAATGAATGGCATTGATCCAGTGGTGATAGCGACAGGTAACGATTGGCGAGCTGTGGAGGCTGGGGCGCACGCTTGGGCTGCACATACCGGCAGATATCAAGCATTAACCCACTGGGAAATTGACCGGCAAGGTTTTTTAAGCGGTTCGATCGAGATGCCAATGGCGCTCGGGATAGTCGGTGGTGCCACTAAGTCACACCCTTGTGCTCAAGCTTGTTTAGAATTGCTGAATATTCAATCGGCGCAAGAGCTGGCAGAAGTAGTGGTTGCGGTAGGCTTAGCGCAAAATATGGCAGCATTGAGAGCGCTGGCTACAGAGGGAATTCAAAAAGGTCACATGGCCCTACACGCTAGGAATGTAGCGTTAGCCGCGGGGGCGGCGAGTACTGAAGTCGATAATCTCGCTAAAAAAATGGTACTGGAAGGGGAGATAAATATTACGCGTGCTACAAGGTTACTAAATAACAATTAGCCATGATTTATAGCCCCTCATCGCTTTATCTGAGTTGTTACCCAAGCTTGCGCGGCAGCCAATGTATCGAAAAATTGGTAGTTGATACCAACATGATCATAAATACGACAGATTTGCGCGCGCATGATGAAGGTTGTCGCGGCTGATACGAAAATAATAGCGGAAGCAGTTAGACCTTGCTCCCGGCGCCGGGTGCAAGCATCTTGCAAAGCTTTTTCTGCATCTGGCGGCAGCATGCTCTCATCATATAAAAAGACAACTTGCCCCCAAGAAGCCGACATGTTTTTAATGATAGCATCCATTTCCCTGCTGAATTGATCGACCAACTCAATGTTAAAAGGGCCCTTTGAATGAATTATTAAAATGTCGCCTTCTTGCTGCAGTTGATATTCGCCATGGATGCCAAACATAAAATTACCTAAATTTGTTCTTGCTGATAGAGACGTTTACAGCATTATGCTAATGCTCAGTTAATATACAATCTATATTTTACAGTAATGAGAATATCTAAAGTATTTGTCGTATATGTTATCGACAGCTGAAAAAAGTTCTTTAATACTTGAAGCCAGCTTTAGATTAAATGAGACCTCAACATAGCGACTGAATTCGCATACGTTATGCCGAAATTTAATATTACGAGACCTCTGCATAACTACTGCACTCGGTAATACGGCGTTAAAAACCGGCTCAATATGCTCATTTACACCTGTAATACCCATAAACAGGGGCACACTGACTCCGCTATCTCGCCGGTTTTTGCCTTGTATTACCTTCGCTCGCAACGTTATGCAGAGGTCTCATTAAAGTGTTGTTTGGCGAGCTCTTTTAAAGAGGCTCAAAATAGATGCAGAACAAAGCCCTGCGAGTCGTACAGAGAAATGGGTGCTTTATTCAGAAGCACCAAGGGGTGAAACGGGTTTGAAAAACTCTTCCTGCACTCGTAAAAATGAAAACCAGTGCAGAGTCGGAGCCCCATTAAACAGCGGCAAAATTTAAACTGACAAGTTACTTTTCCTCCGCAGTCATACTGCTGCGAAACGCCATGCTGTGAATCTATAACATCCCAGCTATTTTGCTTTCCCAAGGAGGGGTTAAGCAAGTATCATTGTGGGCCATATACTAGTGTTAGGACTATGTAATAATGTCCCTTTTATTTGAAGAAATAGATAGTCAATCCTCCTCGCTCGGCGAAATTTCGCTACGTAAACGACGTATAGCGGTGTTTGGTGATAAAGATATTTATGAAGTTAAACTCGGTGACGAGTTTTTAATGTCGAGTATGTTTGTCGAAGCCGAAGAAGCCTTGGCTACCTTGGGCTTAGCTGCATTGCAAGGCGATGATCTGAGTGTGGTAGTCGGTGGATTAGGGCTCGGGTATACGGCAGTGGCCGCTTTAAAAGATTCGCGAATTTCAGAGTTGCTGGTGGTGGATGCGCTGGAGACCGTGATCGGCTGGCACCAAGATGAGCTGGTACCGCTCGGTAAAATACTGAATGCCGATTCGCGCAGTCGCTATGTGCTGGGTAGTTTCTTCGATTTAGCGACAGATCCGAGCAGTGGTTTTGATCGTGATTGTACCGGCAAAAAGTTCGATGCAATCTTGTTAGATATTGATCACTCCCCCAGTGAATTTTTAAATAGCGCTAACGCTAGTTTTTATACCAGCAAAAACCTTGCGCTGATGGCCGAGCAGCTTAAACCTAAGGGAATATTTGCCATGTGGTCACAAAACCTGCCGGAAGAAAAATTTGAAGCTCTGTTGAAAACAGTATTCGAAACTGTAGATTCGCAGGTGATTTCCTTTTATAACCCGTTTAAAAATGGTGATTCGACTAACACTGTATACGTGTGTGTGAAGGGTGAACTCTAAAGAACCTCTGAACAAGCTACACAGCCCAACTCTGTTACGATAAAACGGACAATTAAGAGTTGCTGATTCACCTCTTCAGGCAGCTGGCTTCGAAGGGGGGAGTCAATGATTTTTGCTATTCAGTCCTCCACTTATTAAATCTCTGGCCGTCAGTAATACCCTTCCCATATTGCATCTGAAGCAGCTGTTTAACTGTGCATTTGTCCTAAGCTCTTGATTTTGCACGGTTATAAAAATAATCACTAAGCTATGTTTTTTTATGCATGAGTGCATTAATTTAGCGGATGTATGGCACATCTGATCTTGAAGAGACCTCTGCATAACTTACCCAGAGGGTATGATAACTGCGCTCGGTAATACGGCGTTAAAAACCGGCTAAATATGCTTATTTACACCAGTAACCCCCATAAAAAAGAGCACACTGTACCCAAAGTGAGAGTCATACTAACTCCGCTATCTCGCTGTTCTCCGCTCGCAACGTTATGCAGATGTCTCTGAGTCAAGATGTAATAGAATATTTTTTCGAAAAACAAATCAAAAATAAGCACTCATGAATAATATTTTATTCTTTAATATCAATTTATTATGTGTATAAATTCTATATATTACAAATGAAATTTTATTTGTGATTTTATTTATAATCTTGACATGTTAAATTAAATGCTATAAAAATATACAGAGCTTGATGATTAGGTTGCTTTTTCTAACGAATTAGTCGCCCTTATCCGGCGCTATCCAGTTTCCAACGCACAATGAATATAAAAACAATTAATTTCGTTTAAAAGTTGAAGTGGAGGTAATCGTGAAAATTAGTAAACAGATAAATACAGCATTGCTGGTCGGTTTGATTGGTTTTGCAACAGTTTCTCAAGGTGCTGAAAAAGGTGGCACGTTTAATTTTGTCGCCCCATACGATGGCAGCATCCTTTCTTTAGACCCACATAAAACCAGTAAGCAGCAAGACTTATTGGTCACCTACAATATTTTCAGATCATTGTACCAGTGGAGCCCTAGTGAAAATAAGCCGGTGCTTGAATTAGCGGCTAAGGTCGATGTCTCGAACGAGGGGCGCACTCATACTTACACCTTGAAAGATGGGATTTATTTTCATAATAATCGCCAGCTAGTAGCGGATGATATTATTTATTCCTACCAGAGAATGTTGTCGATGAAACCGGTTAGTCCGAATGTTGGGCACCTGCAAGTTATTGAGGGTGCGAAAGCGTTCGAGAAAGGTGAAGTAGACCATGTATCTGGATTGAAAAAAATCAGTGAGTTACAGTTTTCGATAACGCTCACTAAAGCGAGTAATCCCGCCTACTATTTATATCGCCCAGGTACGGCTATCGTCCCTAAGGAAGCCGTCGAGCTGGCAGGTGATAAATTTGGTTTAGCGCCGGTTGGCAGTGGCCCGTTTAAATTTGTTAATTGGGTGAAAGGCAGCGAGGTTAAATTAACCCGCTTTGATAAGTACTATGAAGCTGGCAAACCTTATTTGGACAATGTGGTCTTTAAGATCATGCAAGAAGGGGTTTCTAGAGACATCGCCTTTAGAGCCAAAGAGTTAGATAGTATTTTGATTGAGGCCTCGCAGTACTCGCAGTATAAGACTGATGAAACGTACGCGAAGAGCTTAGTTGAAGTCGCTGAAATGTTTACCCGGCTGGTGAGTTTGAATCCAAACTACGCGCCACTGGCGAATAAAAAAGTACGCCAAGCTATCAGCTATGCTATTGATGAGGATTTGATTAATAGGAAATTCTTAAAGGGCAAAGCCTATAACCCAGTGGGATGGTTGCCTTCAGCTTCAGAGGGGTTTGATAAAAACGCCAAGGGCTTCGGCTATGATCTAGCTAAGGCGAAAGCCTTGATGAAAGAAGCTGGCTACGAGCAGGGCTTCCCGCTCAAAATATTGGGCACCGCCAATAAATCTTATGGGGTATCAGTGGCAGAAGTGCTGGGACAGTTTTTATCTAAGATCAATATCAAGCTAACCACCCAACAGTTGGAAGGCGGAATATTGTATGACAAATTGCTGGCAAATGACTATCAGGGAATTATTTGGTCGTTTGGCTCTGGTGCCGATCCGGTTAAGGCCTTGAAGAGATGGCATTCTAAAACTGAAAACACGTCGGGTAACTACGTTAACTACAACAATGCTGAATACGACAAATTAGTTGATAAGGCAGAAGTTACTACTAACGCCGCTGAGCGGGTTAAATATTTACAAGCTGCGGACCAAATCTTTAAAGAAGATGCCGCGGTTTGGATATTTAATTACAACAAAGCAGTGCTGGCGGTACAGCCTTGGGTACATGGTATCCAGCCTGTCGCGATCGAGGCGATGTATCAAGACTTTGCCGATGTGTGGGTTGATAAAAGCTCGCCACGTGCTAATCGCTAGTCCGACGTTTGCTAGCGGGTTAACCTTTATCTGCTAGTGATTATTTAATTCGGTGGGCTGAATTTAGCCCACCTGTCTCCTCCTGCTGTCAGTATATTTCGGCGCAGCACCTACTATTAGTGTCATTATGTTTGTATTTACGATTCGTCGTCTGTTGCAATTTATCCCGACTATTATGGGTATTACCTTAATCATCTTCGTGTTATTGAATATGATTCCCGGTAATGCTGCGCTTAGTACTGCGGGTCGTCTGGAGCTGTCTCCGGAAGTTGTCGAGCAGCTAAAAAAAGATTTAGAGCTCGATAAACCGGCTTACGTGCGCTACTTCAATTATGTCTCGCGGTTGGCGCAAGGTGATATGGGGACTTCTTATCTGCGTCGCTACGATGTCAAAGAGATTGTGCTAACGCGTTTGCCAGCGACACTAAAACTCGCCTTTACTGCGATGCTTATCGCTATTTTGCTCGGGGTGCCGCTCGGTTTTTTTGCCGCGCTCAAGCAGGGCAGTTGGCTGGATGTGTTCGCGACGGTGATTGCGGTCGGAGGCGTCTCGATACCGCAATTTTGGCTCGGCATTATCTTGATGTACATCTTTAGCTATAGCTTGCAGATACTGCCGACCAGTGGCTATGGCAACGGCGCCTTTATCAACTTGATAATGCCCGCTTTAACACTCGGCATAGGTTACGCCGCGATGTTGGCAAGAACCACCAGGGCGGCGGTGATAGAAGTGCTGTCAGCGGATTTTGTACGCACCGCAAAAGCCAAAGGGCTCAGTAGCGCACGGATTAATATTCGCCATGTACTACGCAATGCCCTGGTGCTGATCTTGACCACCACTGGTTTATTGTTTGGCTCGTTGATCGGCCAAACGGTGATTGTGGAGCGCTTATTTTCCTGGCCAGGTATTGGCTCGCTGTTGGTCGAATCTATTTTCCAACGGGATATCCCAGTAGCCCAAGGCTGCCTAATCGTTATTATCGTGATCTTTTTAGCGGTAAACTTACTGGTCGATGTCCTTTATCATTTTATTAACCCGCAGATTGATTATCAATAATGCTTAACATTCAAAAAATGATTCGTCAAAAAAATCTATTAATCGGTGGCAGCATTGTCTTCCTCGCGATTGGGGTCGCTGTATTTGCCCCATTTATCGCCACCTTTGATCCCATTACTGACGCTGATCTGATGCTTTCAGAAATGCCACCGGATGACAGTTTTATCTTTGGCACGGATCCACAGGGGCGGGATGTCTTCTCCCGAGTTGTCTATGGGGCTAGAGTTTCGCTCAGTGTCGGGATAGTTACCCAGGTAATTAATACCTTTATCGGGGTTAGCTTAGGCTTAGTGGCTGGGTATATGGGCAGTCGCTGGGACGATGCGATTATGGGCTTAACCAACATCATGCTCTCTATTCCAGTGGTGGTCTTTGCACTGGCGATTATGGCGGCGTTGGGCCCCGGCTTGTTTAATATCTACATCGCGTTGGGCCTGACAAACTGGGCTTACTCCTGTCGAATAACCCGCGCGCAAGTGCTGTCAGTAAAAAACAGTGACTATGTGAAAGCGGCAAAAGTGCTGGGCTACAGTCATTTCAGTATTATGTTTAGTCAAATACTACCCAATGTCTTAGGTCCGGTATTAGTGATCGCGACACTCGGGGCTGCCGAAGCTATTTTAATGGAAGCTGCGCTGTCGTTCTTAGGGCTAGGTGCACAGCCACCGACTCCGAGTTGGGGCGGGATGCTCGCCTCGGCGCGGGAACTGTTCTTTATTGCCCCGTGGATGTCTATTTTTCCCGGGCTGGCAATCTTTATCACCGTGTTGGGTCTGAACTTGTTTGGCGATGGTTTAAGAGACTATTTAGACCCGCGCAATGTCTTAAAAAGTAAAGATTAAGTCTGCAATTTATGATAATTGAGATTAACTATGTCAAAAAATAAACCACTGCTGTCGGTGCGTCAATTGACGACACAATTTAATACCCCCGCGGGCATTGTCCCAGCGGTGCGGGAAGTCTCTTTTGATTTGCAGGATGGGGAGACGCTAGGCGTCGTCGGTGAGTCGGGTTCTGGGAAAAGTGTCACCGCGCTCTCGATCCTCAGGCTGATCCACTCTCCGCCAGGGCGAATCGTCAAGGGCAGTATTGAGTTCAATGGCGTAGACCTGCTGCAACGCGATGAAAGCTATCTGCAGAAGATTCGCGGCAACAGTATATCGATGATCTTCCAAGAGCCGATGAGCTCGCTCAATCCACTGATGAAAGTCGGTGAGCAAATCGCGGAAGTGATCAAGCAGCATCGTCAAGTGAGTCATGCAGAGAGCATTCATCAAGCGTTAGAAATGTTGAAAAAAGTACAGATACCAGCCCCGGAGAAAAGGCTAAAAGATTACCCCTATCAAATGTCAGGGGGAATGCGTCAGCGGGTGATGATTGCCATGGCGCTGGCTTGCCAGCCGAAAATACTGATTGCCGATGAGCCGACCACGGCACTCGACGTTACTATCCAATGTCAAATAATGGATCTGATTAAAGGGTTAAAGGAAGAGACCGGTAGCGCAGTGCTGATGATTACCCACGATCTTGGGGTGATCGCGGAAATGGCGCAAAAAGTGATCGTAATGTACGCCGGCCAAGTCGTGGAGAGCGGGGATGTATACAGCATTTTTGATAACCCGCTGCACCCCTATACCCAATTACTGCTGCGCTCGATTCCGGTATTGGGCAGAAGAACTCGCCATCGCAGAGAAAAATTGCAAGAGATCGAGGGAATGGTACCAAATTTATTAAATCTGCCCAGGGGCTGTAGTTTTTTCAACCGTTGTCCACAGGCGCAAGATCAATGCCGACGTCAGGCGGTAGAGCTGCGGGAAATCTCACCAAACAGACAGGTACGCTGCGTAATCGCGACAGCTTAGGAGCTTTATATGTTGGATCATTCAGACCGAGTCCCGCTGCTTGAAGTACAGCATCTGGACGTACATTTTCCTGCTAAGAAAGGGGTGATTAAAGCGGTAGACGATGTCAGTTTTAATCTGTATCCAGGAGAGACGTTGGCGATCGTAGGAGAGAGCGGCTGTGGTAAAACCACTACCGGTATGGCAGTGATTGATTTAATTACCCCTACATCTGGAGATATAATATTTGACGGACTCAATCTGCGAGATGCAAACAAACTAGAAAAACGCGCCTTAAAAAAGCGTCTGCAAATTGTATTTCAGGATCCTTACTCCTCTCTTAATCCCCGCATGACGCTGGCTAAAACCTTAGATCAACCCTTGAAAATCCATGGTTTTAATGCGGCTGAGCGACGCGATAAAGTTGCCTATTTACTGGAAAAAGTCGGTTTGAATCCATCGCAGGCAAGTCGTTATCCACATGAGTTTTCGGGGGGACAAAGACAGAGAATTGGCATCGCCAGAGCACTGGCACTAGAGCCGGAACTGATTATTTGTGACGAGGCGGTATCGGCACTGGACGTCTCGATACAAGCGCAAATCATCAACTTGTTGATCGATTTGCAGGACGAATTTAAATTGTCTTACCTGTTTATCTCCCACGACTTAGCGGTTGTCGAACACATGGCCGATAGAGTGGCGGTGATGTATCTCGGTAAAATCGTCGAGACCGCGCCCTTTACCGAATTGTATAGCAATCCCCAGCACCCTTACACCCAAGCTCTGCTGTCGGCGATTCCGGTGGCCGACCCACGGCGCAAGCCGTCTCGAAAGTTATTAAAAGGAGAGCTGCCGAGCCCACTCGATCCACCCTCTGGCTGTTATTTCCACCCTCGCTGTCCGAGGGCCACCAGCCAGTGTTATATCGAGCAACCAGCAGCGCGCAGTGTTTCTGAACAGCATTTTGTCAACTGTCACAATCTATAGGTAATCGCGGTGCACGCATTTAATATCGTCAATTGGTTAGAGTCGCAACAGGCAGTGTTCACCGAGATGTCAGATCGTATTTGGCAACAGCCAGAGCTGGCATTTGAGGAACATTTAGCAGTACAAATACAAACCGAATATTTAGAAAAAATGGGTTTTAAGATAGAGCGGCAAGTCGGTGGGCTGGCAACCGCTTTTATTGCCAGCTGGGGCGAGGGGCCGGCGATCGGCATGATTGGTGAATACGATGCCCTGCCTGGACTGTCGCAACAGCTAGTGACCTATAAATCGGCGGTCCAAGCGGATGCTGCCGGGCACGGTTGTGGGCACAACCTACTTGGCGTGGGGTGCTTGGCGGCTGCGGCAGCGGTCAAAGAATATTTACAAGCGAGCGCTTTACCCGGTTGTATCCGCTATTACGGCTGTCCGGCCGAAGAGCGCATTATAGGCAAGACGCTAATGGCCAAAGCCGCCGCGTTTGATGATTTGGCAGCGGCGCTGACCTTTCATCCGGCGCGTTTGAATGAGCCCTCGAAGGAAAAGTTACTCGGTTTGTATGACATTACCTTCACCTTCAGCGGCATAGCGGCGCATGCAGGAGAGGCGCCTCACTTGGGCCGCTCTGCTCTGGATGCGGTGGAGTTAATGAATGTAGGTGCCAATTACTTACGCGAACACCTGCCTAAGAATGTGCAGTTTCACTACTGCATTACCGAGGGCGGCAAACAGCCCAATATAGTGCCGGACAAAGCCGTCGTCTGGTATTACCTGCGCGCCTTGAAAGAGACTGATTTAGATGATTTATTGACGCGGATCAGAGCGGTGGCCGCCGGCGCCGCTTTAATGACTGGTACTAAGGTGCAAGATAAAATTAATGGCGCCTGTCGCAGTTATCTACCCAACAGCTATTTAACGGATTGCATGTACAGCGCCATGCAAAAGGTCGGGCCGATTGAATATAGTCCCAGTGAATATAAATTTGCAGAACAGCTCAATAAGAGCTGTGCCGGGCAACAAATTGATAACTTCTTTGAAAATCCGTTTTTTATCGATCAGCCAGAGGCTGCGCTACCCAAGGCTGCTATCTATGGCGATATCTTCCCCTGCAGCAACCAACTGGATATTTGCAACGGCTCAAATGACCTTGGCGATGTCAGTTGGATAACCCCGACCGCCAATATCTACACAGCTTGCCTGACTACTGGCAGCTCGGTACATACCTGGCAAGCCACGGCGACCTGCGGTATGTCGATTGGTCATAAAGGTATGCTGTTTGCAGCAAAAGCGCTGGCTTTAACCGCGGTGGATTTACTGCAAAACCCAGAACATTTAAAGTTAGCCAGGCAAGAATTCACCCAGTTAACCGTTGATAAACCCTACCGTTCACCGCTGTAGAAAAATGATTGAAATAGTACTTGCAACATTTAATCATAAATATTATTTTATATATAATTACAAATAAAATTACATGTTCATTGAGAGATCAAAAATGCTTAATACTATTGCCTTTATCGGGGTGGGTCATCTCAGTGAATATATGATTCAAGGACTGAGAAAAGCGGCGCCAGAGTTGCAGTTACGTTTATACAACCCTTCGAAAACACGGCTGGAAAAACTGACGGCTGAAGATCAGAACAGCCAAGCTTTCTCCACGGCGCAACTGGCGATTGAAGGGGCGCAGTTAATTATTGTTGCCACTCGGCCCGCTGTTGTTGAGCGCGCGCTGCAGGGGCTAGTATTTAGTGATAAGCAAGTGGTGGTGTGTGTCGCGGCTGGCTTTGGTCAGCAGCAGTTGCAGGGGTTGGTAGCACCGGCGCAAGCGGTGCGTGCCATGCCGATCTCCTGTGTGGCGATTAATTTAAGCCCCACCTTACTCTATCCGTCAAACGCGCAGGCCGAGTGGTTCTTTAGCCTGTTGGGCAAAGTGCACACATTGCAAAATGAGCAACAGTTTAATCCGGCAACTGCTTTGGTCGGTGCCTATTATGCATGGTTGTTTCCGATGATGGGGGAGCTATCCAACTGGGCACAAGGACAGGGATTGGAGGCGAGTATGAGTCGACAATTACTGATAGAAATAAATCAGGGAGCCTGCGCCATGGCCAGTGATCAAGCAGCGAACTCGTTCGAGCAAATATGGCAGTCGCTGGCCACCGAGGGCGGTATTTCTGAGCGCGGTCTACAAAAAATTGAACGGATGGGCGGCATTAAGGCGTGGAGTAGCGCACTGGATGACGTCACTAAGATGATGGATAAATGATGCGAGTGACCAAGGCTAAACAAACAGTGCCAAGCAAGCTTAGCCAGAGGGTCGGCGCATGACTTCAGTCAGTTTCGAAGAGCGTATTGGGCAAATACTGCAAGGGCAGACCTTCGACTCCTCAACCTTGCGCAATGAGGCGCGGGATATCGCCAAAAGTATTAACATCGGCCGCACCAGCGCCTTTGATTTATGGGGTGTCAGCTCCGAGTGGGAGTTTAAGCAGCAGTGTATAAAAAGCGGGTCGATTAGTTATCACGCACACATCGGGATGGGTAACTGGCAGCTTACTGAACAGGCATTGTCCAACGTATACCACGAGGCGAAGCTCAATGATATTAGTGTGCACCGCGCGGGTATCTGCCTGGATAGACGAATGGGTTTGCCCGAGGAGTGGCGAGCGCGCACCGCCGCTGAAACGGGACCGCTACTAGAGTTCCCGGAACAGTGGCAGCTGCTGGGCAAACAGACCCCAATTCAGCCCCACATGGGCGATTTTATGATTGGTTTTCCTTCATCGACGATTAACACCGTGCAGGCGCTGAAGGCCGGGGTAACGACGATTGGCAACCTCTCGCAATACTTTGCCCACGAGGCACCGGGCTGGCATGACCATAAAGTAACGGCAGTGGAAACCACACGAGCGATTGCGCTGCTCGGTGAGTTTCGAGAGCAGGGGGTGATGTTGCACTCCTACCTTGAAGATGGATACGGGGCGTTGTTTTTCGACTGTGCTACAGTTGCCGGTTGGGCTTATCTGGAAAAATACATCGTCGAAGATTTGTTGAAAGCCAAGTTGTCGCACTGTATTGGCGGCCTGACATCAGATCCTATAAAACGCGCCGGTTGGGTTTTTGCCTTAGATAAAATCCACAATGGCGAGTGCATCGGTTCGATGTTTTACGGAGATACCATCTCCTTCACCCGCAATTTCGATCAAAATCGCGGCATGATTGCCGAGTATATGCTCTGGGATATCATGGCCCAATTGAAGTGCCCAACTGGGCATGCGGTATTGCCGCTACCTGTTACCGAGGCAATTCGGGCACCGTCATGGCAGGAAATTATAGAAGCTCAAATACTCGGTAACCGGATCGAGAAAACCGCTCGCAGGCTGGTGGATAGTGTCGACTTTACCGCCAGTGAAGAATTTGCTGAGACCATCTGTTCACAGGGCAAGCGCGTCTTTAACAATGCCTTGGATGGTTTGCACAGCGCGGGAGTTGATATTAAAAATCCGCTGCAGATGTTGTATGTGTTGAAACAGATGGGACCGGCGCTGTTCGAGCAGATGTTCTCGGCAGGGGAGGTAGATGCATCGGAGGTCCGCGGTCACAAGGTGATTATCGCCACCGATATTTTTGCCCAGTCAATGTCGTGCTATCAAGAATACCTACCGATGTTCGAAGATCCACAATTCGTGGAAAGAGTGCGAGGCAAGCGGATTTTATTGGCCTCTACCGACGTGCACGAACACGCGATCATTGTACTTAATTGGCTGCTGTTGGGTACTGGCGCAAAAATTGACTATCTAGGTGCAGAAGCTGACCCCAGTAAAGTGGTCGCCAGAGCTAAAGAGCAGTCAATGGATGCGATTCTGATTAGTACCCACAATGGCATGGCGTTGGATTATGCACGGCAACTTAAAGATAAATTACACACTGAATCCGTGGATACGCCGGTACTTTTTGGCGGGATCCTCAATCAAAAAATGCCAGATCTTGAGTTGCCGGTCGACGTCACTCAAGAACTAATTGAAATTGGCTTTCACGCCAGTGCAAAACTTGGCTTGCAGATTGGCAAGTTGTTGCAACATAAACCGGTGCCGAATGATGCAGACAACAGTTCGTAGCTTAGCTGCTGGATCGGTTTTAGATGCACTTAGCGGGCTAATATCGGCTTTTTATTTCGTACACAACCACTAAATTTAAGATAAACCTCAAAAATAAAGGAAAAACTATGCTTCACTTTGCCTACGGCTCAAACTTAAAAATTGAATTTCTCAAGACCATTCTACCCAACGCGAAGTATGTGATGAAAGCATGCATTCCAAACAGTGAAATTCAATACAGTTTTTGGTCTAAAACCCAGCAAGCTGGGATCAGTAATATAATGCATGTGCCGGGAAAAATGGTACATGGCGCGTTGTTTGAAACCACAGAAGAGGAAATGATAGCACTGGATACGATGGAGGGGATCTACGTGGGTGATTACTCGCGTAAGACATTTTTGGCGCTGGGTGAAGATGGAAAATGGTATCCATCAGAGCTCTATCAAGTGATCGACCCTCAAGGACCGTTTAAGCCTTCTGAAAGTTATGTAAAAGGCATGCTAGAGGGAGCGAAGGAGTTAGAGCTAGACGCCGATTATATTAAAGTGATCGAAAAAATGTACGCGGATTCAAAAGTAGTTTGATCAATAAGCAGCGCCACGCCATGTGCGTGGCCCATGCTCAGTAGAACATCGATGCTTTTTCTTCCATCATCCGTGTGAGATTGAGACAGGCGTGTTTTCGGCTGTTGTTGATATGCTGAGATAGCAATTTTTTTGCCGTTTCAGTATCTCTGGCAATGATCGCTTCAAGAATGTGCTGGTGGTCTTTATTGTTGGATTTTTCACTGGTCACGTATTGCAGGCTAGTCTTGTATTTCAAATGCAGTAAATCAAAAGTGTTTTTTAACGATTTAAAGCGAATTTTTTCCCCTGATAAACGCGCAATCATCAGGTGAAACTCCATATCTGTAATTAATTTCTTGTTGATGAACACACCCGCTAGAGACTCTGAATAATTATCGTGACAAAGTTGCAATTTAGCGATGCCACTCTCGTCTAGATTTTTGATTGTCTCAACAATGAGCGAAACTTCCAGTAATTCTCGAAAGTGGTAAATCTCGTTGACTTCTTCGAGCGTTAGCGGCTCGATAAAGTAGCCCTTGTTGGGCTCTCTGCGCACCAAACCTTGAAATTCAAGAAACTTAAGTGCCTGGATTACCGGCGTGACACTCATATTCATCTCTAGAGCCAAATCTTTAAAGGGAATCTTCTGTCCAGCTACTATTTCATTGTGAAATAACATTTTTCTAATCCCGTCATAGGCCTTCACGGAAAGATCTTCAGAAGTCTTCTTGGGTTTGCTGGTAAGTCCTTTCATTATAAATTTTATTCTCTCGATATAACCTGAAGCAGTGATTTCACTACAGCGAATAGCTTTCCCGCTGTATTTACTTTGAGGGCACAGATTCAGGTAGAAGTGATAATGCGCTGAGTAATTTGTGCACATTATAGCAGTTATTGTCGCGCGATTATTGCCTATGTTAGTACCGAAACAGCTGAAATCGCCGTTAAATTTCCATGGCTAACCAGAAACAGTTCATCCCCTTG
The DNA here is from genome assembly GCA_029027825.1 of Oceanospirillales bacterium. Classification (GTDB taxonomy): domain Bacteria; phylum Pseudomonadota; class Gammaproteobacteria; order Pseudomonadales; family Balneatricaceae; genus Rs1. Next base: position 4,364,574 of record CP093399.1, read on the forward strand.
ATGAAGATAGCAGGCAGTGGGATGTTTTTTTTGACAAAGTCTCAGTAGATCAATATACTTCAATTGTTATGATATAACATTACGTAATATAAATTAGTGTTGAGTGATTCTATGCCCGAACTTATGCGCCCGAGAAAGTACTGGTTGTACTTTTTAACGGTGGCCTTTTTACTGTTTAATCAAGAGGTGATTGCGCATCAGCTAGAGGCAGATAGCGCGCTGCATAGCCTCCACGATTGCAGCACATATCAGTCACTTAAGGTGGCGATTAGCGCTGTTACCTATAGTTTTAGCGCGAGGCGTTGCAATGCTTTCAATAATCTCGATCAAGCATTAGAGCTGGCACATGCAGACTACTTTGGTGCGCTTGCTCGAGGACCGCCGATGGTTGTGGTTTATTCATTACAGCTTACATTTACCTGAATTTGTGGCTTGAAGGTGGGCGAAAATCTTAAAATATTGATAATTCAGTGAACTTTTAACCGCTGTAATATCAATTGTTTAGGATAGTCCTTGCTGAAAGCCATCGATTTAGGACTAATTAACCAACGGTTGGAAAAATCATGTTTAAATTATCTCACTCTCACTCTCAGTCAGTAATTGCGTTGAGCGCGGGCTTGTTACTCTCAGGCGCCGTCTATGCAGAAACTCAACACCATCAATATTCAGCTCATCAGCACGGGATAGTCGAGCTGAATATTGCCGTGGATAAACAACAATTAGCCTTCGAACTATTAGTCCCCGGCAGTGATGCTGTCGGCTTTGAACACGCACCTAGTACCGTGTCAGAAAAGCAACAGCTAGAGCGGGCGCTAGCGACATTGAAACAGCCTGAATTGCTGTTTGGTATTAATCAAGCGGCCCAGTGCGAAATACAAGCGGTGCAGGTTAAAGCTAATTTTGATAACGAGCAAGAGCATGCAGAGCCTGCTCATCATGAAGAAACTGCTGAGCACCATGAGGACGAAGCAGAGGAGCATCACGAGGATGAAGCAGAGGAGCATGGGGAGCTAACCGCGGTGTATCACTATCGATGTGCCAGTATAGAAAAGTTGCAGTTTGTGGATAGCCATTGGTTTAAGCACTTTACCAATAGCCAACAAATTGATGTGCAAGTGTTGCGCTCAGGGGTCCAGCAAGCTTGGTCGTTAAATAAAGACCACACTAAAATTCTGCTGTAATACAGCGTCGGCAAGTCGCAAAAAAATCAGTATTCAGCGCTTGCCTCGCTCAAACATGTTTTTACTAATAGAGGATAAGCGCTGGTAACAGCGCTTATTAACATCATGAATATCATTGAGATAGACAACTTGAGGTTTGGTTGGCCACAGCAGACAGAACTGCTGATCAATATCGAAAAATTTACATTGGCAGCCGCTCAGACCTTATTTTTATATGGCGCTAGCGGTAGTGGTAAATCAACATTTTTAAGTTTACTGACCGGTATCAATACACCTTTTCCAGGAGCAACGCTGAAAATATTAGGCACAGATCTAACCCAGTTGAGTGACCCGGACCGCGACCAATTTAGAGCTAATAATATCGGCTATATTTTTCAGCAATTCAATTTAATACCTTATCTTTCAGTGCTGGACAATGTCCTACTCGCCTGTGATTTCTCACCACTTAGGCGGGCCAATGTCGGCAGTGATCCCTATGCTAAAGCAGCGCAATTGTTAGAGAAATTGCAGTTAAGTTCAGAGTTTTTTGCCACCCCAGTCACCGAGTTAAGTGTCGGTCAGCAGCAGCGAGTCGCAGCTGCTAGGGCGCTGATAGGTGAGCCGGCGCTGATTATCGCCGATGAGCCATCATCCGCTTTAGACCAAGATAATTGCCGGATCTTCATCGACCTGCTGTTGAGCCAATGTTGCAAAAGTAATAGCGCGCTGTTGTTCGTCAGCCACGATCGGTCGCTGCAGCCATTGTTTGACGCACATCTGAGTTTGTCTGATTTCAATCATGTAGCGGGACAAAAACTATGAAAAGCATGCTCAGTTTAGCTTGGAAAAGTTTGCAAAATCGGCGTTTTACAACCTTGTTAACAGTGTTAACTATCGCAATTTCTATCAGCTTGTTGTTAGCGGTAGAGCGAATTAAAACCCAGACCAAGCAAAGCTTTACCAATACCATTTCCAATACTGATCTAATCGTAGGGGTCCGTTCTGGGCAAGTCAATCTTCTGCTTTACTCAGTGTTTAGAATAGGAAATCCGACCAATAATATAAGCTGGAAAAGTTATCGAGAATGGGCCGAAAACCCTAAGGTGAAATGGTCGGTGCCGCTCTCGCTTGGCGATTCGCACCGTGGGTTTAGAGTGTTAGGCACCAACCGAGATTATTTTAAATTTTATCAGTACGGCAAAAAGCAGTCACTGGGGTTTTCTTCAGGGTTGGAATTCTCCGGATTATTTGAGACGGTGATTGGTGCAGATGTAGCAAAGTCGCTGAACTATGTACTGGGGTCAAAAATTATCCTCGCACATGGTATTAGCGATAAAAAATTCAATCGACATAAAAATTTACCTTTTGTCGTAACCGGCATTCTGGCGCCGACAGGTACCGCAGTGGATAAAACGGTACATGTCACTTTATCGGCAATTGAGGCGATCCACAAAGGTTGGAAAGTCTCCTCCGCAGCACCAGCTGCCTTTAAGGGCAGTTCCTTAGAGCCCACCCAAATCACCGCGTTTCTGTTAGGTTTACATGCGAAAGTGGCGACGTTCTCCCTGCAAAGACAAATATCCTCTTATGCAAAAGAGCCATTGAGTGCGATTATTCCCGGAATAGCACTGCATGAACTATGGAGCATGATGTCAGTGGCCGAGCAGGCATTACAAGCTGTTTCGTTTTTTGTAGTCGTGGCAGGCATGTTGGGAATGCTCAGTAGCTTGCTGAGTAGCTTACAGGCGAGAAGACGTGAGATGTCGATATTGCGGGCAATCGGGGCTAGGCCCAAGCACATTTACTCTCTCTTGGTCAGCGAAGCGGGAGTTACTTGTGCGATGGGAATCGCGCTGGGGGTGATTATATTATATTTGGCACTGTGGTTAGCAGCCCCTATGGTGCGCGCTCAATTTGGGGTCAGTCTTGAATTTAAATGGCTGTCAACTTATGAAATCTATCTAATCTTATTGGTGCAGTTGAGTGGCATATTAATTGGTTTTATCCCCGCGATTAACGCCTATCGACAATCACTGGTCGATGGCATGAGTGTGAGGGTTTAAGCATGAAGCTATTGTCGAAAATTTTGCAAAAGTGCATCGTCTTGAGCTGCTGTTTTTTTACGCTGCAATTATCTGCTAATTCAATTACGACATTGACTTGGGAAGATTTAATCCCAAAGTCAGAACGCGTGTTATTGAATATCTGGCAGCAGCAAGCGGCAAGTTCACTCAATCAACAAAGTTCGCCACTGCCGAGTGGCTTTGGTAAAGTGCGCAGCGATTTAAATGGTAAAACTATTAAGATCCCCGGCTTTGTTATTCCACTGGAAGGGGGAGAGCATAAAATCACTGAATTTTTGTTAGTACCCTATTTTGGAGCTTGCTACCATGTGCCGCCACCGCCTGAAAATCAAATAATCCACGTGATCTTTAAGGATGGCGTTGAATTTAAAGAACTCTGGGATGTGGTTTACATTGTTGGCAAGCTGCGCACCCAGGCGTTTAGTCACGAGCTGGCGGAAGTTGGCTACCAGATGGAAGGTATTAGAATAGAGGAGTACCAAGACGTTGAATAAATAGTGAGCATGTTGAGTTAATTGGGGTCCTCTGAGCAAGTCACACACGCGCTTGGCGCACAGGAAAGGTGCGTGACTTGTTCAGAGGTGCCTTTAGAGAGCTTACATTTCTATCTTGGATGCTAATGCGCTTATAGTGATGGTGCTCGAAATCCACCCAACAGTTTTTCGATACACTCTGCAAAAGAGATGGTCGTCAGATCACCCAGTGATCGACCAATAATTTGCACGCCGATAGGCAATCCATCTGCAGAGGGGGCAATAGGGGCAACCGTCGATGGCAAATAACTGACACCACCTATACCTGCCCAGAATAATTGATCGTTCATGTTTTGTGACTGGCCATTCACTGGTATTTCTCGGTCAATGCGATCACCCTTCTGATCGTGAAGGAAAGCGGGCGATGCAGCCGCTGGGCAAATAAGCACGTCATAATCTTCAAAAAAGGCATCCCATGCATAACGCATTTGGGTGCGCAACTCATTCGCCACCACCCAATCACGAAAGCGCTGAACAGCGGCGCGACCAACCTGGCCCCTGAAATTATTATCCCCTTTAGGTAGAGCATCGACGTAGCGCTGCCAATTATTAAAATCGCTCTCGGGGATTCTAGCGTGGCTGGTGCCACGCAGTAACTGGATATACAGTGCATGGGAATGTGTGAGGTCGATATCCGGTCGCGCCTGATCCGATACATGGGCACCGGCATTGCTGAGCTGTTCGACCAGTGCCGCCATGCTATTGGTGATGCTTTGATCGACCGCGCAACAGGGATGGTCATACATGACAGCCACGCGAAAATTTGTTACCTGGGTGGTGGTTGATGGTGGCAGCTTAAGAGACCAGCCCCGCGCATCCAACTGGTCCGGCCCTACCATCAATTGCAACGCCAGCGCCAGGTCTCGAGCCGAGCGTGCCATAGGTCCCACCACTGTAAGATCGGCCGGTGCAATGATGCCAGGTGTCGCCTGTCCGCGCGTCGGGATGATGCCATAAGTGGGTTTATGTCCGAATACTCCGCAATAGTGAGCTGGGTTGCGGATGGATGCGCCAATATCACTACCTAGTTCAAGTGGTGTAATCCCAGCAGCTAACGCTGCTGCAGAGCCTCCTGATGATCCACCAGGTACGCGGGTTAAGTCCCATGGATTGTTGGTGGTGCCATACACTTCATTGAAACTCTGCCAGTCGGCGCACATTAGCGGTAAATTTGTTTTGCCAAAAATATTGGCTCCCGCCGCTGCCAGTCGCGCCGGTGCGACGGCGGTAGAAGTGGCAATATTTCCCTTCAGGTCAAGGCGACCCCAAGTGGTAGCAAGCCCCTCAAAATCAAAGCTTTCCTTGATCGTCATTGGCAGACCATGCAAAGGTCCCAGCAGGCATCCATTGCGCCGCGCAGCATCCGCAGCGTCGGCACGTCTGCGCGCACCGTCGAGGTCACAGGTGACCACGGCATTTAGGCTTGGGTTAACGGCATCCATCCGCTCTAGATGCATCTCTAGTGCGTCGCGGGCGCTAATCTTGCCCGTCGCCAGTTTATTGCACAGCATCTCTGCGGTTTGGTAATATTGCTCGCTCATGATTTAGGGTCCGCTTAAACTTAGATTCAATGGCTGAATTTAGGGTATAAATATCAGCCTTTTGGAAGCGCAGAAATAAAATTTAATACTTGAGCATTAAACAACTTTGGGTGCTCCCAGAGAAAGGCATGTCCGCCTTTTGATATGGCCCAAACGGCATCCTTAATACCTCCATGCAAACGTCTGGACAACTCGACGGGTATTAAAATATCCTCGTCTCCAGCAAGTACCAGAACAGGTAGCTTTATCTCTTTTAAGCGCGTGCGAGTGTCGTGCATGATGATCGAATTCAGCTGTGCCAAATAGTCTTCTGGGGTTTGATCCAGAGCTGCCATCTCGGCTTCAAATTCAAGCAGCTCTGCCTCACGGGTTTCAAAGAACTCTTGGGTAAAAGCCCAGACGGTAACATCGCGCATGATTTCGGCAGGGCCAATTGTATGGGCGGCATCGCGCCAAAACTCAAACATTCGGCGGCAAAATGGCCCCGGCCAAGCATATGTGGCGCAAAAACTAGCACTGCGCAGATCACCGGGATAGGCCAGTGCGTATTGCTGTGCGATCATCCCGCCCATAGATACCCCAAGCAAGTGAAAATCTGTGATGCCAAGGTGGTCTACCAGTGCTTTGGCGTCACTGGCCATCTGCTGTGTAGTATAGAGTCCAGCGGGCCGGTCTGTTTTGCCAATACCGCGATTATCAAAGCGTAAAACCCGTAGCCCAGCGGCCAGAAAGTCACCCATCTGTCCCTCCCAGCTTTCAAGGTCGTCAGCGAGTCCGTTGATCAGAACCAGAGTGTCCGGTCCCTCTCCCTCAAGTTTGTAGTGGATGTTCAGTCCGTTCAAATTTGCAAATGCCATCATATCTTCCTGTAAAATGTTGGTGATGTGATATTACGCACGGTCAGTCTTGTTGGGTGTTCCGATTATGCCGTTGGGTCGCAGTATTAGAATGCAGACTACGATACCGAGCGTTATTGCGCTGTGAAAACGCAGCGCGGCATCAGGTAGATAAGCGGCCAGGCTTACTTCGATAATGCCGAGGGTGATCCCGCCGACAACGGCGCCTGACAGGCTGCCCAAGCCACCGAGCACCGTCGCTATGAATGCCTTGATGACCGGCACTTGGCCCATTAGCGGATCAACAGATGCTCGTTGGGAAATCCATAGTATCCCCGCTATCGCGGCCAGTCCTCCGGAAATTGCAAAGGCCATCGAAATGACCATGTCAGCGCGCACTCCCATTAAACGTACGATTTCAAAGTCTTCGGCTGCTGCGCGCATCGCCAAACCGATGGTGGTGCGTTTGAGGAAAAGTGCTAAAGCGATCAACACTACAGTGGTCACTACCACGGCTAAAATGCGGTTGACCCCGATGACAATTCCGCCAACCAGGAATGTTTGTGAAAGGAACTCGGGGAGGGGCACGATCAGTGGCCGCGTTGAGATGAATATCTGAAATGCCAATTGCATTAGGATAGCCACAGCAAAGCTGGTGATCAGCAGTGTTGCGCCGTTTGCGCCGCGTACTGGACGAAAAGCCAACCTCTCCATTAACATGGCCGATAACATGGTTAATATTACCGCAGCGGGCATGGCCAGGTACATAGGGACACCAATAGATGCAAGATAGACCAGTATATAGCCGGTCAATGTCATCAATACCCCATGGGCAAAATTGATCAGGTTGAGGATCGAAAATACCACCGCTAAGCCGAGTGCCAGCAGGGCATATGTCCCGCCAAGGCTCAGAGAATTAACGATTTGCTCGAGAAAGTAGCTCATGCCTTACCCTCTGTTATATCGCCACCGAGATAGGCCGCCTCTATCGCCCCATCTTTGCGGATATCATCTGCACGACCTGAGGTGGCGATGACGCCATTGACTAATACATAGGCGCGATCAGCAGCTTTGAGCGCTGCATGCGCGTTCTGTTCCACCAAAAGAATGGTGAGTCCCCGTTCCTTAAGTTGCGCTATTAACGCAAAAATTTCAGCAACGATCAGCGGGGCAAGACCCAGTGAGGGCTCGTCCATCAACAGCAGTTTGGGGTTTGGCATAAGCGCGCGGGCAATCGCCAATTGTTGCTGTTGCCCACCTGATAAAGTCCCGGCGGGCTGATCGTGCCTGTCGGCAAGAATAGGGAAAAGTTCTTCCATCTCGCGGCGGCGCTCTGCAATGAGGCTTTTGTCACCTAAGGTTGCACCGCCAAGCCAAAGGTTTTCACGTACAGAAAGTGACGGAAAAACCCGCCTTCCCTCGGGCACTAAGGTTAAACCACTCTGCACATTCGCCTCTACCGCAGCCGACTCTATGTGTTTGCCGTCAAAAATGATATCTCCTGCACTGCTCGGTGTCAGCCCAACAATCGCGCTGAGTATCGATGTTTTGCCAGCGCCATTAGCGCCAAGCAGTGCAACTGTTTCCCCTTCCGCTACATCAATATTGACACCGCGAACGGCTTTAATTGCACCGTAGGACAGATTTAAGTTTCTGACAGATAACATCTATTTTCCTTAATCCTAGAGTCAGCAGTTGAACACTTTATTAGACGCCGATAAATCATGCTGTAGCTGCAGTAAATGGTATTTCCATTTACAAAATTCGCAACACAGCTAAAGTGTGATTTATCAAGTATAAAAGAGTGTTGCGTCTCGCCTCGACTATGGGTGAAAGCTGATTTTGTGATATTTTATTTATAATTTAGTCTGTTAAAACTTAGGCGCTGGAACAAGTGCGGCATCGGGGATCGACCGTGAGACAAATTCAGCTTTACCTTTTGTGACACGGATCATAACCACAGGACGCGTTGGTGTACCGTTGGTGCCACGAAAGGTGATATCACCAGTAATGCCATGCACTGTTGCAAGATTGCTAAGTGCATCTCGAACGGCAACACTGTCGGTGGTGCCGGCGGTTTCAATGGCTGTTGCTATCACTTTAGCAAGGTCATAGCCTAATGCGTCCATGATCGTTTCAGATGGCCGGCCATAATGGGCTTGAAAGCGTTCCATGAAAGCTGCATGTGTGGAGCCAGGCTCAGGAAATCCCGCGGTGGTAAATACCACGCCTTCGGTAATATCACCAAGTCCAAAAGTGGTCGGAGAATCTATGCCATCACCGGCAACCACGGGCACTTTTGAACCTGAGGCGCGAAACTGACGAATAAATGCGGGGAAATCCGGTTCAAATGCAGCGGTTACAATGACATCAGGCTGCGGCGATAAGGCGTTAATCTTTGATACTTCAGCAGCAAAGTCTGGCTGGTTCAATGCATAGTTTCCAGTACCGATAATACTCCCGCCGAGCTTTTTAAAGACGGTGGCAAAGTAGTTGGGCATCATTGTATATTCAATATCGGGAGACACCAGCAGATAGGCATTGCGATATCCTTGCTCAAAGGCGTACGTAGCTTGCACTGTCGCCTGCATATTATCCGCAGGTGCATTGGCAAAAATGTAACCTTTCCCGGTTAACGGCAATGTCGGTGATGACGAACAAGATGAAATCGACGGGATTTTCGCCTCGACGATAATAGCTGCCGTCGCATGCACCATGCTGGAATCGCAGGTTACGATGAGGAAATTGACCCCTTCATCAGCCAGTTCTTGAGTAATGATGGAATTTTGCGCATTGTCCGAACGATTATCCCGGACTGTCAGCTTCATCTTGTATTTACCCGCTATGCCGCCTTTGGCATTGATCTCTTTCATGGCCAGCGAAAAGCCGTCCAGAACGGGTGTGTCGTAGGGTGCCAGCCAGCCAGTTTTTGCGACAGCGGCGCCGATGGTGAAATCTTCGGCCACGGCCGAGGTTGCCAGAAGGCTGGCGGTACAGATTGCACTTATACGGATAAGTTTTGATAGTGACATTTTTATTCTCCCTTATTATCGGTAAAGTTTGGTCCTAGGTATGCTTCGATTACTTTTGAATTTTTTTGGATTTCTAACGGTGTTCCACTGGCGATGACCTCGCCTTTGTTTAGAACGACTAGCCGATCACAGAGGCGCATGATGAGATGAAGGTCATGTTCAACGATCAAGATGCCAGCGCCCGTATCATCGCGAATCTTGCGAAAAGCGGTAATTAGCTCAGCCGTTTCGGAAGGGTTCATGCCAGCAGCTGGTTCATCAAGTAATAGAATGTCCGGTTGGAGCGCCAGCGCGCGGGCAATTTCAAGCAGTCGCCGTTGACCGTATGCCAATGAATCGGCAGGATTATTAGCGACTTCAGTCAGGCCCATCTCCGCCATTAACTGAACAGATGTTCGTTCAGCATTGATTTGCGTGTTAGCGATTCCGACACTGCGTGCGGCAATCTCAACATTTTGGCGTACCGAAAAATTGTTGAATAGACGAATATTCTGAAAAGTCCGGGCAAGACCTAGTGGTGCAATTTTTTCAGTTGATAATTCGGTCAGTTTTCGACTTTTAAATGTAACATGGCCAGAATCTGGGGGTGTAGCTCCCATAATCAAATTGATCAGTGTTGTCTTACCCGCACCATTGGGTCCAATTAGACCCACGATCTCACCGGCGCCCACCTCAAAACTGACATTATCGATAGCCTGCACACCACTGAATGCTTTGCTGAGATTGGTAACGGTTAGTTGGATATTACCTTTGGTCTGCGCGGTAGGATTGGTTTCCACCTTAGACACTGCGGCGATTTTTTTGAACGGGAATAACAGCTCATCTAGTTCGAAACGTCCAAAAAGTCCGGAGCGGCGCCAATACATAACCCCTAGAATAAGCAGACAGACACCCGACATAGTCAGCCCGAACATCTCTGGGTACTCGAAACCGAACACACTACCACCACGCTCGACCCGGCGTAGAACTTCAACCACTAGCGTTACCAAAAGCGTCCCTGCTATCGCACCGGTAACTGTGTGCATCCCACCTACAATCAACATCGCTAAAATAATTAAGGTATCGTCAAAATAAAATTTGGTGGGAGAAAACGCGCCTAAAAAATGCCCCAACATCACACCGCCTGCTGCTGAAATCATCGCACTAAGCACCCATGCGCGAAGTTTTCCTCTATGTACATTAATGCCGATAGACTGGGCGGCCAGTGTATTATCGCGTGCGGCTCTAATTTCAAGACCCGTTTTTGAATCTTTAAAAAGACGTGCAACAATAACGGCAATAACAGCAATTGCCAGTGCACTCCATATCCCAGTTTCGCGGGGCACCCCTAAAAAGGCATTACTGCCGCGCGTATAATCCGACGCACCAACCACAATACTGTGAAAAATTAACAACAGGCCCAGCGTGGATATCACTGCTGATGCCTCTCCCATGCGTACTATCGGTAACCCAGTGATAAACGCTAGGATAGCGACAAGACACAAAGTGATAATCAAGGCGGGCAGTAATGAAATCTCCAGCTCGGCCAGAAAGCTCGGTAAATGCGGTAGCATCATCGCTTTGGTCTGCACTGGTGTCGTCATCAGTCCTGAAAAATAGGCCCCCATACCGACGAATGACATATGCCCTAGACTAACGACACCGGAGTTTCCTGAAAAAACCCCCAAGCCAATAACCATGGTCAGAGTGACAAACATTAGCGATAAAGTCCGAACTTCCCCCTTGCCCATGAAGACAAATACCAATATGGCGATTACTACCAGGGGAAGCACAGCCAAGAACAGTGTGCTTATGCGTCTGCCACGGCCCTGTGTTAAAAAGTCTATCATCTGGCTGCATCCAAAAATTGACCAAAGCCATTTTGATTTTTGACCACTTGTTCAATGTGTTTTCTGGCTTTTGGACCAAGATGAACTACGACATCATTCACCAGTAGATTCAACAGTACGCCCATCACAGCGGTGGAGTGCCAAAATAGCTCCGTGGCGGTCGGCAGAGAAAATACCCGGTCAGTTAAATCACGTGCCCAGTGACAATAATCATCTGTTACCACGAAAAATGGAATCCCCGCCTCAGTCATCATCTGCGCGAGATCCCTAGTGGCTTTTGAGTAGCGGTGAATATCGATAAGAATAGCGCAGCATTCTTTGGGGTCATCCATGAGAATCTCAGTGAACGTGCCATTGTGGCCATCTGATAACACTACTCTGGGGCGAATATATTCCAGTCGATACGCCAGTTCAGTGGCTAGGCCGCGGGTGATTTGCAGCCCGTGCACAAAAACGCGTGGTTTTTCAGCGACCATCGTCACCAGTTCGGTCCAAAGGGGTGTTTGCACTAGGTCGTAGGCGCGGCGCATACCGGCAATCTCTAGCTCTAAACTTTGTTGATGGCTTCCCTCAGCCACAGAAGCTGCAGCAAACCTATCACTGACCGACCACATAGCGCGACGCTTCGGGTGACCTGCGTCAGTGCGGATGAGTTTTTTAACTTCTACGTTTCCTTCAAATCCAAGTTTGCGAAAAAACCGCGTCACTGTCATAGGGCTAACGCCAGCAGAGAGCGCAATATCGCCTGCATTTTCTAGGAGCAACGCACCGGGATTACCAATGAGATAGTTGGCAACCACCTTTTCTGATTTAGTTAAATGGTCGAACCGCTCTTCGATTCGCTGGATAACATTTTGGGACAATTGATATCTCCTATATTCATGTTGTTTTTAACATATGGTATATTTATCTCATAGTCAAATGTAAGTTATAAATATATCAGTTTTGATGAAATTTAATCTCTAGATCCCTTAAACTAGTTGAGAATCGACTAAGCAATAGAGCGTGACAGATAGTTTAATATTTTGATTCAAAAAGAAAATATTATATTTTTGTTACCAGACTATTATTGGTGGTGAGAGTGTTTTCTGGATTTTTTGGTGTAGAGAGAGTTCGGGCTATTATGGTGATTAGACCCATAAATATAGATTGAATAAGTGAAAATGATAATGTTCGCACAATTCTAACTAGCAGTGACTGTATGCATACAGTTATAGGTGCTGGCAGGATTTTAGGCAGCAATATGCGACTCATCGAATGCATTTATGTTAGTGGATCTATCATGACTTTTTGCAATGATCATGACAGTCCAACACTGTTCGAAGTAAGCGAGGGTTAGCTGCGGTGTTAATAATGATAGCAACAGAAAAAAATTGTTAAATGAGCATCTGATATCGCCTAAACTCACTGGTGCCTGTTCCCTAAAGTCGGCGAATATCGGGTAGTGCAGAATCCTAGTTATCACACCCCTAGCGGGGTATTGCATACAGGTGCTGTGGAGACTGAAAGAGCTCTCGGCAAATTTGTAGCTGTTGAAGTTTGTCCCCATGTAGTACTGATACGTATATAAACTTTCTAGCACCACTACGCTTAGCTTCGATAAGTAGGTTTGAGTTCGCTTGATAATCAACATCCATATAAGACAAACCATCCTGTTGTTTGGTTATCCCTATTGAAGAAATCACAACATCCACTCCAGCACAGCAGTTAATCTATATGTATTCTTTATTATCGCACTCTCTCAAGTGCTTGGAGGTAAAAATTAGCAGGCTATACCAAGCAATAGTAAAATTTTGATCTATGCTGATAGTACCAATGCATATCAGCCTTTGCTCAATACGGCTGTTCTTATATTTTATAACAATAATTGTAAGGCGTGATTAAAGTGTTAACTATTAAGAATAAATTCATATTTTCGAGTTTGATAGCACTCATTTCTATGTTGGGTATTTTATCTATTAGTCAATATACGGTAAATAAACTGGAAAAATTTAATAGAATTAGTCTGCTGATTAGTCAAGTAGAAAGTCAAATGTTAGTGCAGAGACGTAATGAAAAAGACTTTTTACTTCGCAATGACCTGAAGTATAAAGATAAATTTACAGCGAACTTCGCTACTTTACTCGGCACAGTTGAGCGTTTACAAACATCAGTTGCAGCTGTAGGTTTGGATACTTCGAAAATAGAGGGAATTAAACAAAAATTTGCAGATTACAATACCAGTTTCATGGACCTAATTACTATCCAGAAAGTTATAGGGCTTAACTCACAGGATGGTTTGCATGGAGAGCTAAGAAATGCAGTACACAATACTGAAGCTGAAATTATCAGTATAAAAGACTATGTACTTGAAGCGGGGATGTTACAACTTCGGCGCAATGAAAAAGATTTCATGTTGAATCTCGATGTAAAATATCTTAGTCGATTCGATAATAATATGACTAAGCTGCTCAAACAATTAGCAAGCAGTTCTTACCCCCAAAATACTATTATAAGTCTTCAGGCTTCACTGCAAATATATGCTGCTAAGTTCAGAGAGTATGTCAGAAATACAGAAATTAAGGGGTTGACTAAAACGGAGGGAAATTTAGGCGAAATGCGCTCTAAAGTGCACGCTGCTGAACAATTACTGACAGAGTTGGCTGATAGTTTAAAGGTTTTAATTAGTACTGAAATAGGCAGTTTAGAGTCATTTCAGCAAACCACTAGCCTGATTGTTCTATTTTTGGCAGCCCTGGTGCTGATTACTTTATCCTGGGTGGCGATTAGCATCATTCGGCCTATACAAATGCTGGCTAAGGCGATGATGGATTCCGCGGACAACAATGATCTAACAATGCGGATTAAGACGATCACTGCAGATGAGATTGGAGAGGCTAGTACTGCGTTTAATCAGATGTTGGCAAAGTTTCAGGTCAGTCTAGCTAAAGTCAGCGAATCCGCTGGTTTAATCAGTTTTGCCTCGCAAAAAATGTCAAGTGTAACTCTACAAACCAATCAGGGAATCCAAGAGCAGCAGTTACAAACCGATCAGTTTTCGCAAGCGATTCAGAAAATGTCAATGACCGTTCAAGAAGTGGCACAGAAGACTAATGAAGCTGAATGTAGCGCCACTAAGGCAAAGACCGAGTCCGATTCTGGACGTAAAGTAGTGAATATGGCCGCAGAAATGATCAATACCTTATCTGATAGCATTGAGCGGGCAGCGGAATCTATTCAGCAAGTTGAACAAAAAACTACCGATATTGGCAATGTTTTGCAAGTGATAGGTGGAATAGCAGAACAGACCAATCTGCTTGCTCTAAATGCTGCTATTGAGGCGGCGCGAGCAGGGGAGCAGGGGCGAGGCTTCGCGGTTGTCGCTGACGAAGTGCGAGTGTTGGCTACACGTACCCAAGATGCTACCAAAGAAATACACGACATGATTGCATCTTTGCAAACGAGCGCTGCCAATTCCGTGGGCGTCATGAGGGAAAGTAATCAGTTTTCTAAAAAAAGTGTCGAACATATATCAATGGCAGAAACGGCATTGATCAATATCGTTAAAGCTGTCGGGGAGATTAATGATGTTAATAGGCTGATATCGAAAGTGTCTCACGAGCAGGGAAATGTAGCGGATGAAATAGGTCGTAATATTTCATCAATTAGCGCCATAGCTGAACAGACGTCACAGGGATCTCAAGAAACCGAAGATGCCAGCCAAGATTTATATAAATTAGCGGGATCTTTACAGACACTAGTCACAGGCTTCAAGGTAAGCTAGGTTTTTTCACTATGGACTGCTGGAAAAGATAAAATCGGAACTGGAAAACGCCCGTTGCGGATCCGCAAGTAGGGCGTTGTGTGACAGAGGGTTAGAGGCCCTCAGCTTTTCTATTAAGTAGTCTTATCTTCTATTAATTTTCTAATAATTTCGATCACTTCATATGCTTCTTCTTCATTTATATTTTGACCTTCAATGATAGATCGCTTAAACGAAAAAGAACCGACCCAACCTGATGCTTCAACAACACCTACGGTTAAACTTTTATTCAATATGTAATATAAAGGACCAATTATTAGACCAATAAAAAATACCGGCATAAATACAACCCCTAGTAACAATGCCATTTTCCACGGTTTTTCGTAACCATAATACGCAGATGTTATCGACTTCATCGGTATGATTCTTTTTTCCTGACCAGCGAATGAAGATGAGGTGAATTTTAATAAATTGTCTTTTATTTCAATTTCATTGGTAGGATCAATTTTAAACAATGATAATAACCAAGAAATAAGACCTGCTTCTCTTCCAACCAAATGCACAAAATTACCATCTTCATTGGCATCATTTCCGGCGTACCATTTTTTTATTACTAGTGACATACTTCTACTTCCTTTCCTGTATAGATAATCAGAGACCTCTGCATAACTTACCCAAAGGGTATGTAACTGCGCTCGCAACGTTATGCATAGGCCTCAATCAATTACTGATTGAACGCCCCAATAAGGGGAAAAATATTGTCGGCTTAAATGTTGAACGGAGTGAAAACAGCCAACTGTAAAGTTATTTTGTTCATCGTCTCGTAAAAATTTGCTTTCAACTAATTGATTATAATATATTTTTATTGTTATGTGAATTGATTTTTAATCCAGTGATGAATCGATAATTGTACTTCTGGGAGTTAGGATCTAAATGGTGGTTACTGCCATAATATTGAAAAGCAGATAGCCAAAGTGATTTTGCAACTAACCATTGATTATTATTAGATCAAAATATTTATTATAGTGACGCAATAATTTCGCCTGCGAGAACTGGCTTTCTTTCTGCTGAGCAAAGCTTACACGTCTTGCTCACGCCCCTTATGTCCTAGTAGGAAAAATGAAAGTAAGCAAAGCAAGCTCCTTGTCATCCATGACACTGCTTAAGTACTTACAGGGATGTAAGTACTTAAGCAGTGTCGAGAACAAAAAACTGATCGTTCGTCCTGAACAAAAAAATTGCTTAAAGTTGTCTATAGATTTGTCGCTATTCCCTAAATTTCCGATCGTATCATTGATACACCTCTATCTTACTCTGCGCGACTCTCTGTCGCTCTACTTCGTCAATTCAGTCAATAGCGGCGACACAAAAAGGGGATTAGAAGCTTCGTAGCGAGTATTTGGTATATGACGATCCTTTTATCTGCAGTAATTATTTATGCTCTAGATAACTTGGTGTATTGACGCTGTAGGGGAGAGTTCGTTCCTTCATGATCTTTTTAAGTTAGGGTTTATCTCTGTAGCTCATTGCTAGCAACCGTCGCCACTACCTTATTGGCGATTAAATTATATGTATCTATAGCCGCACGGTTCTCAATAAATTGTACAGCTACATCTTGCAGGGCATAGCGCTGCGCGTAATCTATAAACAATTCTAAATTTAGCAAATATTGAGTTTTTGACTCTAAATCTTGGGCATTACTGTTTTCGAGTTGCTGATTTTGTTGTGCTTGGATGATTGTTTCGGTAGCTAACAACTGACGTGCTTGGCTGCTGATTGCTACATTATGTTCTTGCGTAGCGCTCGCTTCTACACTCTGACTAACATCCACATTCTTGGCCAGTAATTGAGTGTTCGTCACCGCCGACAAAGGTTGTTCT
Source organism: Oceanospirillales bacterium (assembly GCA_029027825.1). Lineage (GTDB taxonomy): Bacteria > Pseudomonadota > Gammaproteobacteria > Pseudomonadales > Balneatricaceae > Rs1. The sequence goes on from CP093399.1 coordinate 4,381,211, forward strand.
ATCTTCGCAGCAACGTATAAAGTGGTTGGATTTATAGTAAACATTACACCCTCTTTATTTAGAATAAGTTACAATTATTCAGCGGACTATTAATAATAAATACGTTAGATATGGATTGACGGATTCAATGTTGATTACTTCCCCCCCCCCCAAAAAAAAAAAAAGAAAAGTCACTGATTCAGGTCAGGATCCCTAGAGAGCTAGGTCAAAAATGGATAGCCACTTCGGATCAGTATCAGCACTGCTTCAGGTTTAAGATGCTAACTAACCAGATAAGCTTTTTACTATCACAGTCCTGAATCCGTGACTTCAAAGTGAATACAGAGTGTAAGATATTGGTTCTACAGTGGAATTGAAAAATCTTAGCTGCACCCGTAGGTTCAGCGGGTATTTTTCTAACCGCAGTAGAATCAAGAGCTTGCGCTATGTGGTGCAGTGAAGTCACTGATTCAGGACAGTAAAAAACGCTTCAAGTGAAGCGTTTTTGTGGTGGATGGTTAATCGTTCCAGTCAGCGTCAAAGTGTCGCACTAATGATGTGTAAAGAGACAACTTAGAGTCTCCTTACGCAAGATCAAAACGATCAGCGTTCATCACTTTATTCCAGGCGCTGACAAAGTCGGCCAGAAACTTATCTTGTGCATCATCACTAGCATAGACTTCGGCAATTGCCCGCAAGATGGAGTTAGAACCTATTAACAGGTCGACGTCCGTTGCGCTCCACTTAGCAGCACCTGTTTTTAGATCATTACCTTGATAGATATTGCTGCCTGTTTTGTGCCACTTAGTGCCAATATCTAAGAGATTGACAAAGAAATCAGTGGTTAATGTTTCAGGTCTGTCAGTGAACACACCATTGCTAATACCATTAGTATTGGCGTTTAACACTCGCAAACCACCGATCAACACCGTCATTTCAGGTGCGCTTAAGTTGAGTAATTGAGCGCGATCAACTAATAAATCTCCCGCCTGAAAATGGGTTTTTGTCGATATATAGTTGCGAAACCCATCGGCAATAGGTCTGAGGACTTCAATGGACTCTATGTCAGTTTCAGCTTGGCTTGCGTCGGTACGACCGGCAGTAAAAGGGACGTTGATCTCACTTCCCGCGTCTTTCGCCGCTTTCTCAATCGCCGCTGCACCCGCTAGTACAATCAAATCAGCAAGAGAGACTCTTTTGCTGTTGCTGGTGGCATTAAAGTCACTTTGGACCTCTCTAAGTGCCGTTAATACCGTAGCGAGTTGCGCAGGGTTGTTTATTTCCCAGTCTTTTTGCGGTGCAAGTGCGATGCGAGCTCCATTGGCTCCACCGCGCTTATCACTGCCGCGAAAAGTGGCAGCAGATGACCAGGCAGTATTGACCAATTGGCTCACAGACAAACCAGTGGCTAATATTTTAGCTTTAAGGGCTGAAATGTCTGTTCCATCAATTAACTCATGATCAACTTCGGGGATCGGATCTTGCCATAATTGTGGGTTTTTGGGCACTAATGGCCCTAATCCTAGGCAGTAAGGCCCCATATCTCGATGGGTAAGTTTATACCAAGCACGGGCAAATACCTCGGCAAATTGCTCGGGATTTTGCTGGAAACGCCGTGATATCTTTCCGTATTCAGGGTCCATACGCAGTGCTAAATCACTGGTAAACATAATCGGTAAATGTTGCTTGGTGCTATCGTGGGCATCTGGAATATTTGCCGCAGAAGGGTCCGTTGGAATCCACTGCGTGGCACCAGCAGGGCTTTTAACCATGTCCCAATCATAGCCAAATAGAATATCAAAGTATTGGTTATCCCACTGGGTGGGAGTATTTGTCCAAGCGCCTTCTAAGCCACTGGAAATAGTGTCGGCGCCCTTGCCACTCTTGTGACTGTTGCTCCATCCAAATCCTTGTTCTTCCAGAGCAGCACCTTCAGGCTCTACCCCAACTTGGCTGGCATCTCCCGCGCCGTGGGCTTTGCCAAAGGTGTGCCCCCCGGCAATCAGCGCCACCGTTTCTTCATCGTTCATCGACATGCGAGCGAACGTATCGCGAATGTCTCGGGCCGAACCCAAGACGCTTGGCTCGCCATTGGGGCCTTCAGGGTTTACGTAAATTAAGCCCATTTGCACAGCGGCTAAGTTACCTTCTAATTCTCGGTCACCTTTATAGCGCTGATCATTGAGCCACTCGCCTTCGGGGCCCCAATAAATATCTTCTTCAGGCTCCCAAATATCGACACGGCCACCGGCAAAACCAAAGGTTTTTAAACCCATAGTTTCTAGAGCGACATTGCCAGTGAGGATCATTAAATCGGCCCAAGATATTTTTTGACCGTACTTTTTCTTAATAGGCCAGAGTAAACGCCGTGCTTTATCGAGGTTAACATTGTCTGGCCAGCTATTGAGCGGCGCAAAACGCTGATTGCCGGTACTTGCTCCACCGCGACCGTCGCCGGTGCGATAAGTCCCTGCACTGTGCCAAGCCATGCGAATAAAAAAAGGCCCATAGTGCCCGTAATCTGCAGGCCACCAGTCTTGGGAGTCAGTCATCAGTGCGCTTAAATCACTGATCAGAGCATCCAAATCTAATTTTTTGAATTGATCCGCATAGTTAAAGTCACTCGCTAATGGATCTGATGTGGGGGTATTTTGATGGAGGATTTTAAGATTGACAGTATTTGGCCACCAATTTTCATTTTTAGTGGCTGCTGTTTTATGTTTTTGCTTTGCGCCCATGATCGGACACTTATCTATATCGTTCATGTCATATAGCTCCATTTATATTATTTATCCTGAATCAGTGACTTCAAAGTGAATACAGAGTGTAAGAGATTGGTTTTACAGTGGAATTAAAAATATTAACTGTAAGCTCAGATGCGTCCTGCACTCGCTAAATAAATGCATATATGCATAAAACCAATGGGTTCAGTGGGTGTTTTTCTAACCGCTGTAGAATCAAGGGTTTGCGCTATGTGGTGCAGTGAAGTCGCTGATTCAGGTTAAACATAACACCGCACAGCACTGGTTTCTAATTAGGAAAATTGATTGCGTTGATAGCTAAATTGCATGAGTGCAGTTAAAGACCATTGACTGAGATAGATAATTCAGAGACAAAATCAATAGCTGAATTCGAGACTTAAAAATGCAGACAGAGTGTCAGATACTGGTGCTACGGTGAAATGGAAAAATATTAGCCGCAAGCTGATATGCGTCCCGCACTCGCTAAACAAATGCAATCATGGATAAAACCCGTAGGTTTAGCGGCTGTTTTTTAACTGTTGTAAAATCAACAGCTTGTGCTATGCGGTGCAGTCAAATCACGGATTCAGTTCTTAGATAAGCTGCAGTACTGATGCAATTTTTTTACGCTGGTTTTCCGCTTAAGGAATATTCTAAAAAAGTTTGTTGAATAGACTTTTACCGAAGTTAATTGCATTTTCAGTATTTACTGACATCAATTTATTATATATTTTAGTCATGTTTTTCAGTTCTGTTAGGTGAGTAAGATTATCATAATAACCCTCATCAACTAGCCTTTGGTTAATGATTTTTCCAAGAGTAAGGGACAGGTTAGCAGTACTGAAGTACTTCTCCACTAATTCATTATCAGCAGCTTGAAGATTATCAGCCAAGGTTAATAAATCAGTGCGAGTGCGTTGATTAATTAATGAACTAGTCGCTGCTTTTTGCAAATGAGATTTAGTCTGTATGTAATCATGTTCTTTAAATGCGATGTAGGCTCTAAAAAATGCTGCATCAGCATCATCAATGCCCATTTCTAACATTTCATCTACAGCAAAATTATACTGCTGAATGACCTTTTCAGGCTGCCCTTTTCGCTCATAGCAACCGGCCGCTTCAGTATATGCAAAAACTTTTAGACCGCTAGGTGCTAAAGTGATCAGTGCGGGGGATAAAACTACAGGTAACACATATCCCAAAGCCTTAGGTGCATGAGTTGCAACCCTAAGTAGACCAGGTAGCTGCTCTAAAGTTTTCATCACCTCATCAATATCGACCTGATCTAATTCAATACTACGCATCTTTACTAAGTTCTTTTGCGCAAAATCACAATAATCGTTTTGCGCAAAAGTGACAACTTGCGCTGCTCGTAACACTAAGTTCGCTAAAGGCAGCTTAAATTCAGCATTGCCGGCCATCCAAACTTCATATAACTTCATTTTCTTAGTTAGCGGGATAGGCAACACACCTTGCATTTTCAAAAGCTGCATAAAGGCAAGAGTAACGGCGTGATCTTCCTCTACACTCAACTCACCCTCATAAGCTGCACCTAAAGACTGTTTCAATAAAGAAATATATTTTAAATTACTATCCTTCCCCTTCGCAACTTCTTCTTTACCTAGTGCGCGGGCATGGTAAGTAGCTTTAGCTAACTGGGTGATTTCAGAGATTGAGAAGCCAGTAGATGTCTTATTTAAAGAGGACGTTTGAAAAACGCCATCTATTGAATTTTTGGTTTCGGTAAGCTCGGGCAAGTTTTTTGGATTACTAGTGATTATTTTTAAGCCAACAAATATATGCACTGAGAGTGTATCGATATCCTCAAAAATTCGCTCCTGGTCACTTTGTTGCGCATTACATGGAAGTGACAAAAGACAAAGAATGGTTAGGCTGGTAAAAATTTTCATGATAATCCTTGTAGTGAAGCAAACTGGCTATTTTGTGAAAATAGCAGTGATAAAAAGTGCCTGTCCCTATCTTTACTATCTTTAAACATGCGCCACTATACAGGGGTTATAAAACACTCGCCATCTGATACAACGTCCTGAATCCCTAGGTCAATTACTAGTTTAGGTATTACTAACACTATTATTCACTAGTTGTAGTAATTACATGCAGAGTAAAAATATCCTTTAATAGCTTATCTAAACTACAACAAAACATATTCACAAACTCATCGACTGATAATTTATAAAAAATGGAGCAAAATTATGAAAAAGATATTTAGAAATATGTCTATGCTGATTGCCTTAGGCTTAGTATCAACAACTGCGTTTGCAGATTACAACGGTTGCAGAAAAGCGGGTGGTGGCTTTTGGGGTTGTGCTTACGGAGCGGCAATGAATGACCGAATAGCAGCTCCTTTAGAGGATAAAGAATGTACAGGATCTACGGCCCAGTGCTCATCTGCTCAGGGAAAATACTCTAAAATACAACTAAAAAAGATTTTTGAAAAGAATAAAGACAAATGTGGCTTGCTTCCTGTAGACAAGCAAATGGCCTGCTTATTTAATGGAGCATCACCTTTAAATAAAAAAGTAGTCAAAATTAAATCTAATCACTTACCTTTAGCGGGAAAGATAAAAAAATCCTGAATTAGAGGCTTGATTAAAACTATGCCAAAAAACACGCTAGTGTTGGCGTCGATTTTTAAAAACTGGCTGATAATACTTTCCTCGTAATACTTTGGGACAGGCACTATATTTTTTGGAGCAGCGAGGGGAAGCAGCAAAATCGCTTCACCCTTTGACTTAATGTAGGAGCCGTATGCGTTAGTAGCGCACGTACGGATCTGTGCCGGAGGCCTGGTCTATAATGTGGAAACATGTTGTAGATTAGGGCTTTATGGCGATCTATATCTCATATGAAAATTTAACTGTATCAGATTGAACTGATAGGCCTTTTTTTTGATCTCAAATTAAAAGATGCCTGTCCTACATTTCCTTTTTTATAAAATAAATTTGACATGTCACCTCGGGTTTTCTAGCATCAATGGATCATTAATTAAAGGAATTTTTTTATGAGTAAATTCATCATCACGGCGGGCCTATCAATTATGATGTTGGCGTCTTCGGCGACGTTACAAGCTGGAGCGGTCATTTAAAGAGAATACTGCAGCTGCAAAAACAATAGCTGGTAAATGTCAAAATCATGATTTATCTTGTGTAAAGAAAGCGTCAGGTCTTAAACTAGACGGTATTGACGGTGAATCAAAAGATGGTAAAGCAAGAAAAGCACCTAAAGAAAATGCCGAGCTGAAAGCTAAAAAAGAACCGCAGAATACCACAGACATGTTTCTTAAACTCGAAGGTATTGACGGGGAATAGTAAGTTAAGAGTTCTACTAATACTTTGAATACTTTGAATACTTTGGGACAGGCACTCTGTTTTTGGGACAAGCACTCTGTTTCATTATTGAAATTTAGCTCTATCAGACTGAACTGATAGAGATTTTTTGTGGTTTGATCTTAAATGAAAACATGCCTGTTCTATACACAGCGGGCACCCAAGTAAAGATTAATAATTTAATAAACAGCAAGTACATGCTAACTAAGTGCCGTTCTACTCTGGCCCTATTGATTCCAGCGATGCATGGCTAGCGAGTCGTGGGCTTTAGTCTGTTGTATTGTCTTCAGTTCCTGCATCCCAGGCGATTTTGTTGTCAGCGACAAATAGTGTTGTCGCCATAGAAACCTAAGTATTAACGCTGTGTTAATATCGCTTGTCTTAAAATATTGAGTTCTTAACAGACATAAGACTAATGGTTAAGGGTAATTGAGGCAGACAAGCGCTATGACGAATTTATTAACATTGGGTTTAGTAACACCATTTATTGCCTTATCACTGGTATTAGATTCTTCCTACGTACATTCCGAGCCGGCGCGCATAAAGACGACGAGGGAAAAAGAACTCATTCGTCATCTTGAATCATATATAGAAAGTGCAATAAAAAAGGCCAAGGTCACTGGGTTAAGTGTTGCATTGGTTGAGGGCCAGGAGGTGGTCTGGCGTCGAGGTTTTGGATACGCAGACAAACAACAAAAGATCTTGGCTCGATCAGATACACAGTATCGTGCTGCATCACTCACCAAAACATTTACGGCTATGGCCGCGCTACAACTTCATGAGCAGGGCAGGATGAATATCAACGCTGCTTTGACATCCTATCTCCCCGAACTTGTGTTACAGAGCCGTTTTGGCAGTGCAAATACCATTACACCAGCCAACATTATGAGTCATCACGCAGGCTTGCCTACCGACTACTTGCACGGATGGCATAGCACCGATAGCAATGAATATAAAAAATTGGTGGCTAGGCTAAAAAATGAATTTGTTGCATTTCCTGCGAATAAATTTTTCAACTACTCCAATTTGGGTTATAGCTTGTTGGGCAATGCGATATCGAAAGTGTCAAAAGAAGATTATTCAAATTACCTTAGTCAGTACATTTTTAAACCACTAAATTTTAAGCGTAGCTACCTGTCTAGTCATTATAAAGCGGATAGCCGAGCCTCTCTGGAATACCAACAAGGAAAACGAGTTGATAGTTTGGGGATTCGAGATATCCCGGCAGGCGGCTTAATCACTACTGTTGACGATATGTGCCAATTTATCAAGATGATTCACGGTAAGGGAATCAGTGGAAAAACACAGGTTGTGTCGGGCAAAAGTCTTGAATCCATGTGGACTCAACAGCACCCAACAGCTCTGTTAAATTTTGATACTCGTGTTGGCATGGGTTGGTTTTTGGTAGATGGCGTACTTGAGGACGATATCAGAGTCGTCGGTCATGATGGTGATTTATTGAGTCACAACGCCAGCATGATGATAGCACCGGATTTACAAATCGGCGTTATTGTGTTGGCTAACGACCAAGGTTCTGCTGCCCAAAGTAAAATGACGTCTATCAGTGTAACCGTAGCTAGCGAGGTGATGCGTACGGCCTACATTATGAAAACAGGTATCAAACCATCGATTTCATTGAATAAATCCAGAAAAAGTTCGTTTGCAAGAATTAGTTCGGGTGATGATCTTTCTGGCAGCTATATGATGTCATCTATGGGATTAGTAGATATTGAGAAGAAAGGGGATTCTTATCTATTTAATATAGACGGTTTCACGATGGATCTACGGGAGCAAAAAAATGGTCTTTATCGTTTGTCTAAAAAGCTATTGGGTATTATTGAAGTAGATTTAGAGGGGTTGGAGTCCCTCGATTTCTACAATCAAACGGTAGAAGGCCATAACTTGTTGATCGTACAATATAACGGTGAGACAGTAATGTTTGGGCAGAAAATTGATTCAATTGATACGCCTTCTGCTTGGATGAAAAAACTAGGGACCTACAAGGTAAGTAATGCAACTAAGCAAGGAACGAGAATAGAAACATTTTTTCTTGAAAGAAAAAATGGCCATCTGTTGGTGATTACTACGCTTCAAGACGGAACTAAAGGTTCATCCATATTAATTCCAATTGACGATGAAAATGCAGTGGTTGCGGGATTGGGCAGGGAGTTTGGGGGTAATGTGAAAGCGGGGATAAACGGGGCTCTAATGTATTCTGGGATCCTGTTGGAACGGGATTGAGTTAAGATAGATGGGGGCATTAACGCATATCAATAACCCCTTTGTATTTAATAACGAACCCTGACGATGACGAAAGCAGCGGGATCGGTTAGCAGAGACAAGCTACAGACTGCGTTCCTGCTTAAGATCTAGTAACTGCTCATTGACCAAACATTTGGTGTAAAACGTGATTTTTTGGACGACATATCAATCTAATACAAACCTGTAATACTTTTGGACAGGCACTGTAATTTATATTGAAATTTAGCTCTAACACACTGAACTGATATAGCTTTTTGGTGGTTTGATCTTAAATAAAAACATGCCTGTGCAGATTCCCTTTGGTTTTTTTTGTCAGCATGCGCTAAAATCTAGACAACTTTAAGGTGAGCCAATGAGTCAAAATACCGAAGATGCGCTTAGCCAATCACTGGCTAAAATTAGCGCCAATTATCTATCATCCAGTGATAGGAAAAGCCACAACCCACAACCTATAGCTAAAGAGCTTATGGCTCAAGTACCTAAGGAAAAGGTACTTAAGGAAAAAGCACCTAAGGAAAAAGTTACTGAGCATATAGCTGATGATCAAGTTACTTTTAAAAGCCAGATTTTCTACGATTTGAAATGGAGTAATCAATCTAAACAAGAGTTGCAGCTGGTTGATTGTGAGTTTCATCACTGTGATTTTAGCAACGCGGCGTTAGATTTCATGCAGGCCAGTGGTTGTATTTTCCACGACTGTAATTTCAAAAATAGCGGTTTAAAAGAGGCGGTGTTTAAAAAATGTAGTTTCTTTGATAGCGATGCACAAAAAGGATGTTACTTTTATGGCGCTGACTTGGTTAATAGCCAATTTTTAAATTGTGATCTCTCGCTCGCGGAGTTTGAGCGGGCGGATATGTTTGGTATTGAAATATCCAACAGCAAAGCACAAGGCTGCTCGTTTAAACAGGCTAATTTTTCCAGTGTAGTGAGTCGCAGGAAATTATTTTGTAGTGCACATTTAACTGATAGCCATTTTCGGTATGCAGATTTTGAAGGCTGCCAATTAGTGGCTTGTGATTTGAGTGGTAGCTCGTTCGTAAATGCCAATTTTTTCCAGAGTAATTTAGAAAAATGTCAGCTGATCAATGCGGACCTAACCGGTATCCAATTTGAGGGCTTATTACTGGCGGGTGCAGACTTGCGAAATGCTCAGTTGGACGGCCTAGATATAAGAAAAGTAGATCTGCAGGGTGTGAAAATAAGCGATTGACAGCAAAGCGTATTATTAGAATCTCTAGGTGTGATCTGCTTTCCCAATTAACTTAACTCTCTGTTACTGATGTGATTGGTTGATTTTTATCTCAAATAAAAACATGCCTTTCCCACATTCCCCAATCAAATCGGACTCCATCAACTATAGCCCTTCGTTAAGTAAGTTGGATTGGTGTAAAAAATCTAAAAACACACTAACTCTTTTAAGCCTATTCCATTTTAATCAAAACAATGATAATTATCGGTTTTTCATACAGATTAACATTGCTATTGTTATTTCCAAGGCCAATGACTAATAAAATACAGAGCCATTAATTGTATTTGCACGCATATCTTGTTTGCCAGTGGATGGTCTTCCAACGGACTCTATAAATTAAATAAGTACGCTGGACAATTTCGAAATAAAGTCGATTGAATCAAAACATGAACACGGATAAAAGCGTCAGCAAAATAGCGGTACGACGGCCCTGCTAGGTAGGTATTAATTGCAACTAAATGGGTGGCTTATGCACAGTTGGAATTCATTATTATCGTATATTTAGTACCGAACCCTTCCTCGCTGGAGATGCGCATTTTCCCCTTTAATTTCTCACTCACCAAGGTGTCTACTATACTCATACCTAACCCAGAACCTCCAGAGCCGCGTTTAGTGGTGAAAAAAGGTACTAACAGTTGGTCTAATACTGTTTTGGGCATACCTTTTCCATCATCGCTAAATTCCAGCGTTAGCAATTCGTCAATAACCACTGCTCGCACTCGGATGACTCCCTGATCTTTATCCTCAAAAGCATGAATGCTCGCGTTGTTTATTAAGTTAGTATAAATTTGATAAAAAATCCCTGGATAGCTGGTGATCTCAATGTGCTGGGGGATTTCGTTGTTAATTTCAATGTTCCGCACTTTAAAGGAGTGCTGTAAGCTTTTAGTAATATCTTCAAAATTTTGGTACAAATTAAAAGTACAAGATAGGTCTTGATGTTGTTCGACCGAGACGAGCTTAAAAGATTGAATGAGTTCGGCTGCTTTTTGTAAGCTGATATTAATGGATTTACTTAATAGCTGAGTTTCTTCAAGAAAACTGACTAAATCCGTCTTGGTCATTTTTTCCTCATCAAAGAGTTTATATAGTCTAGCACCCTCAGCTTGTAAGTGTGATATACCGGTGATGGAGACACCAATGGGGGTGTTTAATTCATGGGATACGCCTTTCACCATATTACCGAGTAAAGCCATTTTTTCTGAGTTAATTAATTGTTCTTGAGTATTATTCAGCGTCTCTATCATCTCACTGAGTTCTGCATTTTTATGTTCAATCTGTATGCGGTGCTGTGTATTTAAGACCTCTTTTTTGTGTGTTTCATTTAGTTCAAAACGTAGGCTTTTACTGGAGGCATTAGATTCCAACATTTTTTTCATGGTTTCTTTACTGTTATTTAAGGCCTGCACCATCTGGTCCAATTCATCTTTTGTGTTAGGTGCTTTTCTTTCCAAAGTAAGTTTATCATCTAAATTATCAATACTGATGTTCTGTGAAAATTCTGACATTTTTATGAGGTGTTGATTCACTAAATAGTGAAAAATAGCAAAGATTAAAATAGAGACTGAAAATGTTTTTATGGTTTGGAATATGATAATAAAAATTAATTTATCCAGTAAGTCGGAGTATAGAGGGCTCAAACTTATTTTGAGATTGAGCTTGCCGACCAAAATTGAAGCGCCTTCCTCTTCAACTGTCAGGGGGTAAGTTTTAGAGGTAAGGTTTTCGGAGTTATTGGTGTGCAAAGATAATATTGGGACTTCTCCTTCAGTCGTCTGCTCGTTAATGCGCACGAATTCCACATTTGATAGAGACAATATCCCTGTTGTAATAATTCGAGTGGCCTCTTCGTCAACTTCCCAAATACTACGCGCTAAGGCTGACTCATAACTAAGATGTATTTGTTCGAATTGGCGATCGACCTCATTTAAACCTAATTGGTAATCTTGGTAGAGTTGGAAAGAGGCCTGAAATATGGTGAATATAGAGCTGATTAGTAACACGGCAATCAGCAGTTTACGGCCGAGTCCATTTTTGTGACTAATTTTAACTGACTGTAATAAACTGGTGCTTTGGTTCTGCGCAAAAGAGGGTGGGCTTTGCATTTACAAGTCCTTCCAGTAATAGTAATAAAGCTGATAATAGAATAATCGCTAAGTAACATATAAATTAGTGACCTGCATTCTGCGCTTAGCAGCAGCTATTTGCCCTACAACGGATTGAAAAATACCCAATGAACTTAAGGGTGTCGCTAAGATCCTCCAACGCCATGGTAAAACTAACATTTTACGCTCTGTATCTACTCTAAAGCCTTGAGTACAGGTAATAAACAAACACTAAACTTAGGAATACCTTAAGTATAGTCGATAAATATTAAAGTGAAGGATTGTATTAACCAGCTCAGAAATTGGATGCAATGCCGTGGTGATAGCGCTGTTAGTTGATTTCTTGGGTTTGGTTTTAATTAAGTGTGGTACTGGAGTGCAAGCTATATTGAGAGTAGGCACTCAATATACCATCTAATAAATTACAGAGGTCTCTTACAATTTCAAACGATAAACTAGCCTCCAAATCCCTCAATGAAGAGGTTAGAAAATCGGGATAGCTTTGCAAATTATCTAGTCGGAATAATAGAAGTGCTTTGGGGCAGGCACTATGTTTTATATGAAAATTTAACTCTATCAGATTGAGCTTTTTTTGTTTTTATCTCAAATAAAAACATGCCAGATCTTTATCTTTGTGTATTTTTTCGCGTCTTCTTGCAGAAGGTGACAGCGGAAAGTAGTCCGATGCAATCGCTTGTTGCAACTTGCCTCAATTGTGGCGCTTTGCTACACTTGATTGAAATTTGTACGAGGACTACCCAATGGCTACCACCAGTATTCGATTAGACCAATCCCTTATTGAAAAAGCAACGATAATGGCTAAAGCGCTTAACCGTACCCCACCGAAACAAATAGAGCACTGGGCTAAGATTGGTGAAATTATGGAAAGTAACCCCGAGCTGCCATATCAGTTTGTGAAAGACGCCATAATAGCTGATGCCGAAAAACAAGCCGGAAAGTTGGAGAGCTACGACTTTGGCTAAGGCAATGCATGTTTTACAAACCCCTACCTTTAAAAGGGCTGTAAAAAAACTTAAGCCGAACCAAAAGATAGACTTAGATGCAGCCATAAAAAAGCTAATAATTGAGCCTAATCTCGGCGAACAGAAAAAAGGAAATCTATCTTTTCTACGCGTATACAAATTCAAAATGAACAAACAGCAGACACTTTTAGGCTATAGCTTTACTGATGGTGCTCTTATTCTCGAATTAATGAACCTTGGATCACACGAGAATTTTTACCGCGATATACACCGCGGCAAATAGAATACTCTGGGGCAGGCGCTATATTTCATATAAAAATTTAACTGTATCAGATTGAACTGATAGGTTTTTTTGTTTTTTGATCTCAAATTAAAACATGCCTGTCCCACATTTTTTGTGAAAATTTAACTGTATCAGATTGAACTGATAGGTTTTTTTTGTTTTGGATCTCAAATTAAAAGATGTCTGTCCCATATTTTTGTACTAATATTAAGCTTTTGCAGGCTTTAGCTAAGTTTAAACATCCTTTTAATAGCATTTTTTTTACTTAAGTACCGATTTTCAAGGAAGAAACCACAGCACCACTAACACTGCACTACGGAGCCGCTAATCCCCTTTATTTGTCGCTGCCGCTATTGGCTGAATTGACGAATCGGAGCGACAGGACGTCGCGCAGAGTGAGTGAGACAGGGATGTCTCTACGAACGGCCGGCAATTCAGCCAATAGTGGCAGGTACTATATTTAATATGAAAATTTAACAGTATCAGATTGAACTTATAGTGTTTTTGTTTTCAAATTAAAAGGGCCTGTCTCACATTTTTTTTGTATCTACTTTAGAATATAGCCTTTTTGCGATGGTATTATGAGCTAAACCTCGGCCACAAAAAAATCCTACAGCCAAACCAGAAACCAGGCTATCAGTCATTTTAAAATAAGTAAGATTCGATAATTCCGGGTCTACTACTGACGTATATCCAAACCAGTATTTAACAGTAAAAATAAATATGCTGACTAGCAAAATACTATAATCACCAGGTACAAAAAGTTTGCCTTCGTCCAAAGAAAAATTACTGTCATTATTCCGTGACAATAATTATACTGTAGTGGTTGCGAATAGTAAGCTTAAAGCCCAGGACAGTATGACTTCTACTACCAATCCATAATTTATAACCAGAGAATATATCGAAAGACATATAAAAATTGACGGAAGATAGAAGATTTTCTTAATATTAATATTTCCAGAAACACATGAAAGAAAACCAAAATATAAAATAACCGCAAAAACTATGTAGACCCATATCGGGGTATATCTCAAAATTTCAAGCATAATTTCCTACGCTGTATATAATCAGAGAATACTTTGGGGCAGGCACTATGTTTTTATTAAAATTCAACTCTATCATATTGAATATATGGAGGTTTTTTGTTCTTTGACGGCTCTTCTACGGTTAGATGAGTGAGATAGGATAGCTGATAGCCCCATAATCTGTTGAAATGTAAGGCTTCTCACAACTATACATACGACAGGTATATGGCTACCAGTATCCCGATGAATATTTTGTCCTTAAAGGGGCAATGCGTCAATCAAATTGAGCACAATAAAGCTCTGAATAAAATTGTTATCCATTGCCATCGTGATAAACGTTTTAAGGCAATAGATCCGCGTACTAAGGTCACTGGCACGATCAATCGATATGTCAGACGCTCAGTTCAAGATCTCCCGTTATTTGGGTTACCTTGTATCTTAGAAATTGAATTAGCACAGGTATGGATCAGTAAAAACGAGAGGCGTATTGAGTCTTGTGATTTCGTCTATAAAGGTAGCCGCTATACTAAACGGTTCTGCCAGCTTGTTAGTGGATTGTGCCGCCATATGAGCATACAGGCCGTTTCGCGTCACCTGGATGTGCGCTGGGAAACAGTTAAAAATATGGATAAATTCCATTTGGAATCGACGCTTCCAGCGCTCGTTCCTAGTCAACTGAAGGGCTTAGAGTACATAGGTGTTGATGAGGTAGCCAGAGCCAAAGGTCATGATTATATGACCGTCGTTTATGACATGGTTGCAGGGCATTTAATCTGGGTAGGTACGGGCCGTACTGCTGATGTGTTTTCAGGCTTTCTCGAGGCGCTATCAAAAGAGACGGCGGCAGGTATAAAGGCTGTAGCAATGGATATGGGGTCATCTTATCAAAAATCAGTACGTGACAGCCTACCCAATGCAGACATGGTTTTTGACCGTTTTCATGTGATGCAGAACTACAGCAAAGCGCTTGGTAACCAGCGAAGAATAGAGTTCAGAAAAGCCAACAAAGCGGGTAAGGAGCTGATTAAAGGGACGCATTATTTAGTGCTCAAAAATGCAGATAAATTGAGCGAGAAACAGACGGTAAAACTGCAAGCTCTTCTCAGTGAAAATGCCAACCTGAACACGCTGTATATCATGAAGGAACAACTACAGAGTTTATGGCAATCAGAGACCTTTGAAATAATGAAAGCAAGGCTTGAGGAGTGGTGCCAAATAGCAGATGAATCAAAGATGCTATATCTTAAAAAGTTCGCTAAGTCGCTGAGAAGACACCAAGTAGGTATCTGTAATTATGCAACACACAGGCTCACAAGCGCTAGAATAGAGGCAGGGAATATTAGTATTGGTATGATTCGCAAGCGTGCTAGAGGTATCAGAGATACGGAGTACTTCAAGCTCAAGATACGGCAATCATCGTTACCAGACGATCAGTCAATGTTCTATAACTCGGGCTGAGCACACTCATCAAAGCGGAGAAGAACCTCTTTGACCTCAAATAAAAACATGCCTGTCCCACATTTTTTTATCTCAATTAAAACATGCCTGTCTCATATTGTATGCCCCATATTTTGTTGGTCAAGCTAGTTGTCGCGAACCGGCCAAGTTAATTGTCGCCTAATAGATTAAGTGTGGTACTGGTGTACAAGCTATATTGAGAGTAGGCACTCAATATATACCATCTAATAATTTACAAATTCAAACGATAAGATACCTCAATGATGAACTAAGCGTCGTTTTAAACTAACCCTAATTATCAGGACTGGCTAATGCTCTGAATGATAAAGAACTTCAACTTTTTTTACTATCTCAGATAGTGTCCCATCTCTCTGCATTTCCTTTAAAGACTCTACAAGCATTGGCAATAATACTTCATGCTTTTTATTCAAATAGGAATAAACATCATATTGTTCAATTATTCCAGTTTGATTAATTTCGGCTAGTTCAGGATTTGAAGCTATTAACTTCTTTCCTTCTATTGTTGCAGAAATAGCTACATCAACTCTGCCTAAAGCAACCATTTTGAATGCTTGGAGGTCTGTTGTGACGGGTGTAATCAAACTAGGATCTAATTTTTCAGATAGAATTTTTTGTACTTTTTTCCTGCCTCTTTTAAAAGCAACACTTTTACCTTTTAAGTCATCCCAAGAGTTTATTTTAAAGTCTTTTTTCGAATAAGCAGCTGTTGACATAGTAAGAAAGGGGAATTCAATTCTTTTCAAATTTGCATATCCTCCTCCTGAAGCCTCCTGAAAGTTTTTTGATCTATGTAACTCCCCATCAAAATCACCAGAATTTGATAATTTGAGTGATCTTGCTGCGGGGTTATATTCTGCATTAAATTGTACGTCTATTCGTTTAAAAGCTTCCGTCAAAATTGGGACAATGATACTTGGAATGTATGCCGATTGCTTTGCTCCACCTGTGAAAGTTAAGTTTGAATCAGCTACAGCACTACTTACTGTAAAGAAACTTAAAAATAAACATTTACAGATTGTTAATACTGAAACAAGTTTTGTCATGATAATTGTATCCATATTTTATATTTTTAAAAATATTCGTTTCCCCCGCAAAAACATCTATCATTGCCTTTATATCCACTTCGATGGCTGAGCACGAAGAAAATGTGTGCAGATATTAGTGCGCATGGGGAGGATAATGCATCGTTGTTATTTTTATTGGCTTACGTTTGGATGTGTTCTTTTTTGAATGTTAGCTATAAGAGCAATATGTGAATTACCTGATTTTCCAAGTGCATCAATACGTTGTACAGTTTTATCAACTTTAATAATCAGTTTAAGGTTACACAAACTCACATCCAAGTCTATTTATTTAAACTACAACCATAACGTCACAGCAAACAAACCCAAAGCATACCGCCCTCTAAGTTAAGCTCATGAAACTAGTAATTACCAACTTCTACGTTAAATTTAATCCTGAGAATTATGGACAGATTAAAAGTATAATTGCTCTTGACGCTTTTCAAACTTTTCTTGATACTTGACGTATTTCCTAATCATCTCAGCATTTAAACCGACTGTATAAACGCAATAGCCTTAAGCCAAAAAATGATTGCCCCAATACGGTCGCTTTTTCAAATGCGGAAATTGCTTAGACACTCTAATTACAGTCCTACCTTTTAAAGCTGCCATCAAGCTTAGACAGCAACCGCAGGTTGCTAACAACACAATATTATAGTTAGCTGTTTTTTACCCGAGGCTCTACTGATATTTCTGGCCAACGTTCCTTAAAGCTACTAGTCATTTTAATGTAGCTAGCTTCGGACATTGCTATTTTATTTGGCTTTACAATCATGTTAAAAGCATCTTCTAAGCCATAAGGTGCGTAGACAGATACGCACCCTTCATTATTCAAAGTAAAACGTAAGCGAATGCAGATAACCATGAATCAATACCTTGCTCTACTCTATTATAAGCAGATATGGATTGCCCAAATTTAATGGGATACCACTTATGAACATTAGCTTGATTTTTAATGTCAATTTTAATGCTATGTCTTAAACGACTAATAATTTCTTTTTCATACCACTCTTCTGTACGGCAGGGCAAACGCACGAACGTTTTATGATCAACTTTCCGTGTAATGGATTATTTTTACGATTTGAATTGAATTTTAGATCTACGTCATATATTTAGTTACCTATTTCTCTAGCAGGTGGTATTCATGGCAAACAAACCACTAATCAGTTACTTAGAAAGTATAGACGATCCTAGGCAACAAGAAAAATGCACCTATGTATTGTCTGAGATCGTCTTCATGGCCATCTGCGCTATTTTCTGTGGTCAAGAGAATTGGGAGCAAGTAGCACTTTATTGTGAAGAGCGCGAAGAGTGGTTTAAAAATTGGTTTGAGTTACCTGATGGTATCCCCTCTCACGACACATTTAACAGGCTCTTTTCCATTATGCCACCAGAGGTGATGCAAAAGGTCTTTCGCGAATGGGTACAAGACTTTTTAGAGCATTCTCCGATCAAAGGCCAGATTGAAATTGATGGCAAGGCACTCAGAGGAGCAGCGAAAGGTAAGGGGGCAAAAACTATTCATATGGTTAATGCCTGGGCCTCAGAGCACGGGATATGCTTAGCTCAACGTAAAGTAGATGATAAGTCTAATGAAATAACAGCAATCCCGGAGTTGCTTGATTTATTGGATATTAATGGCTGTCTAGTGAGCATAGATGCCATGGGAACCCAGAAAAAGATAGCGAAAAAAATCCTCACTGGTGGTGCTGATTACTTTTTATCCGTTAAAGGTAATCAGAAAAAACTGGCGACAGAAGTCAATGAAGTGTTTGACAATTACTGGCTAGCCCAGTCAGAAGACTGCGAAAATATTGTCTTCACAGAAGGGTTTGATGAAGGCCACGGTCGCAAGGAGCACCGCCGATGCTGGGTTTTACCTGTCACGGATGAGACGCCGCTTAGCGCAAGCTGGAACGCAGAGAGTTTAGTTGCCGTCCAATCAGATAGAACGAATGGGGATAAATTTAGTTCATTGATTAGATTTTATATCTGTAGCCGTGGTCTAACAGCCGAAGAAGCACTACGGGCATCCAGATCGCATTGGTCGGTTGAAAATCATCTACACTGGGCATTAGACGTGTCTTTTGGTGAAGATGAAAGTAGAGCACGACAAGGGTATTCAGGAGAAAATCTGGCTGTGCTTAGGCAGCTAGTACTAAACATATTAAGACAAAACACTTCGCGAAAACTAAGTCTTAAAAACAAAAGAACACTGTGTGTTTTGAATGATGATTATTTATTACAATGCCTTAAAATGGTCAAATAGTGTTCATGCGTTTGCCCTGTTCTGTACGGTGATCGACACCGTCAAAGTAAACAACATCAAAATCTCTAACCTTATCGAGTGGCTTTTGCCCTAGTAAGCTATTCCATATCAACTGGGTGATTGAACCTCCAGCAATGTAAAAATTAGGCAAACCGACACTTTGACAAACTTTAGCAGTCTCTATTAATTCCGGAAGAGATTTTATTAAACCTATCAGCTTATCATCCATACTATCCTTGATTGCTAAAGCGCTTTAGCGCGCGATGGTTAAAATATTTTTGGACAGGCACTTTATTATATATGAAACTTTAACCCCATCAGTTTGAACTGTGTTGGTTTTTTATTTTTGACTTTAAATAAAAACATGCCTGTCCCACATTTTTTTTAGGCAGCCTTAAAAACACCAGCCCCATTCAGCAAAACCCCTACGGTAAAGTTCTGAATTTATTACAGATATGGCTAGAATTAACTATAAAAGTAAGCTACCTTCGAAAGTTACAAATAATAACTAAAGCTCTAAAGCTCCATTCCAAATCAACTATTAGCAATATACGTTTATCTAAAGGTATCAAATGATAGCAGATCATTCTCGAGGCATATATTGCATGCTGGGTGCGATGGCTTTTATCTCAGTTCAAGAAGCTTTTGCTAAATACTTAGGCGAGTCAATGCCGATTGCGCAAGTGGTTTGGGCGCGCTATCTAGGGCATTTGCTGCTGATGTTGGTGGTGCTTTGGCCTAAGTATGGCAGTAGTATCGTCAGGGCTAATCGGCTCTCTATGCAAGTGCTGCGCTCGATGATTTTACTGGTCGATACCGGCTGCTTTTTTTATGGTTTAACGATGATTGGGCTGGCGGAAGCGACCGCGATATTCTTTTGTGTGCCGGCGCTGGTGATTATTATTTCTATGCCGCTGTTGGGTGAAAAGGTCAAGATGACGGCTTTAATTGCGATTGCTGTCGGCTTTATCGGGACGCTGGTGATCGTGCGACCCGGTGCTGATTTAGCATCGGAAAGCAATATGTTACTCGGCGCTTTTTTTATATTTTGCGCCGCTTGTTGCACTGCCGTTTACAATGTAATCACCCGCAAGTTAGCCAACTCTGATCCGCTGCCGGTGACGCTGTTTTACACGGCGATGATCGGGGCTTTGGTCAGTTCTTTGCTGGTGCCTTTCTTTTGGCAAATGCCGCAAGGTGCAATGCAGTGGGCGGCGTTGATCAGCATTGGTTTGTTTGGTGGGGTGGCGCACAGTTTGATTATTGCCGCTCATCAATATACCGCCGCGACAGTGGTTGCGCCCTTTATGTTTACGCAAATCTTTTGGGCGATACTGCTAGGTTGGTTGATGTTTTCGCAGCTTCCCGATTTGTATGATTATATGGGCGGTGCGATTGTGATAGTGAGTGGCTTGTTTCTGCTGGTGTCGGGGAGACGAGCGAAAAGCTAATTTATTTGTAACTCTATTTTTAACTTATCAATAGCTCTTTCTATAAAATATTCCATAAACCTGTCCATAGGCCATTTCTTAACTATTCCCCAGCTCGCTGAGGAGTGTCGGTGGGTTTGTCTTCAAGGGCGAATGCAATTCTGACCTTGAGCCCATGCGGTTTGCTGTTTGATAATTGCAGGGTCGCTTGGTGAAAGTCGCAGATTTGTCGTACGATCGCTAAACCTAAGCCGCTGCCTTGTTTTAATCTATCTAATCGGTAAAAACGCTGCGTCACTTTGGCTAGTTGGTCCTCTGCGATGCCCGGGCCCTGGTCGATAATTTCGAGGATCGCCTGGCAGTTTTCGCTAAATACTTTTATGGTGATGGTGTCATTAGTGGGGGAGGAATCACTGTCACTGTACAGGGAGGCATTTTCGATTAGATTAATCACTAACCCCTCGAGAATGATAGGATCACCGGTAATGTAGATAGCTTGGTTTGGTGGGGTGATAAAGGCTAATTGTTGGCCTTTTTTATAGATGGCGGGGGCTAAGTTAGCGGCGGTATCACGACACAACTTAGTTAGGTCTACGATAGTTAAATGGCTGTTATCCAAAAAGCTTTTGTTAGTTTTTGCGTAAATCAATAGCTGCTGGGTGGTACGTATTAGAAAGTCTGCCCGCTGGTTTATTTTGCTGAGTATCGATTGCGCTGAGGTTTGATCAAACTCAGTGGAGGCGACTTCTGCCAAGGTCTTTATTTCTGCTAGGGGGGTGCGCAATTGATGAGAGACGTCGGAATTAAAATGCTGAATATGTTCGATACCCTCTCTCAAACGAGTCATTAATTGATTAATGCTGGCAATTAACTGCTCTACTTCTTTAGGCACTTTGGTGTTCAGAGGGGCCAAATCGTACATCGATCTGGTAATCAGAGATTGGCGTATTTTGCGCAGCGGTGAGAGGCAGTTATTGACGGCAAAAACGGCGATAACAATCGAAAGTATCACCCCGAAAAAAGTAACCACTGCCAAAATAGCGAGTATCTCCGCGGAGAAACTGCTGCGTCCATGCAGTGATTCTGCGAGGATAATGTGGGTGTATTTAGTATCGCCTAAGGTCTTTTCTAGCACTGGTAGGTAGACGGCTCGCAGTTGGTTGCCGGCAAATTCGGTGCTATAAAATATCGGTGCCGATGACTGCTGATACCCCTGCGGAAATGCCAGCCCGGAAAAACCGGCTAAGATCTCTCCGTCACTTCTTTGGATGCGATAGAAAATTTTCTCGCCACTGGTAGATTGCATAATATCTAAGACGAAATAAGGCATGTGTAAATAGGTTTTTCCGTCGCGACTACTCAAGCGTTGTGCGATTGAGTTGGTCGCTGCGAGTAAGCTGTGGTCAAAAACTTTAGTGGCGTTGTCGGTAATTAAATACGAGATTAAAAGGCCGGTAATCAGGCTTAAGATAGTTAACAGTATCGCTAACTTTAAGATTAGTTGCGAGCGTATGGAGGGGGTGTGCTCATTCATTTTCGAGTAGATAGCCTAAGCCGCGGACGGTTTTTAAGTTGAGAGATTCATCGAGTTTTTTTCGCAGTCGAGAGACATAAGTTTCGATGGCGGTCGGATTAATGTCGTCATCGAAACTGCAGATGTGTTCGGCTATCTGCTCTTTACTCAATATTTTGCCGATATTCAATAAGAAATACTCCAGCACGGTGAATTCGCGACGATGCAGCTCGATTAGCTGGCCCTTAAAACTGAGCCGCCGGGTGTGGGTATCTAAAGTGAGGTCGGCATAGTTAAGTATAGATTTGGTCTGGTTGGTGCCTCTGCGCAGCAGGGCTCGCACTCTAGCACAGACTTCATCTAAGCCAAAAGGTTTACAAATATAGTCATCTGCACCTAAATCCAAGCCGTGAATACGTTGGTCTAGTTGGTCGCGGGCTGAAATAATGAGTACCGGTAATACGCTGTTGAAGGCTCTTAATTCTTTTAATAAATCGATGCCGTCAATGGAGGGTAATCCTAAATCTAACAGTAGCAAATCATATGCTTGATACTTGAGCAACGCCAAGCCCTGCTTGCCATCGTGGATCAAATCCACCGCGTAGCCAGCTTTAATCAGACTGGTTTTTAAACCTTGCGCCAAGGTCAAATTATCTTCTAGTACCAGCAGTCGCATAGATCCCCCCCCCCCACATATTTATAAAATATTGGTTTAACCCTAGCATTAAAAAAACATAGTTTCATCCATCTGTGTGGATTCAGATTGAGGAATCTCTATAAAATCAATAGCTTTCATCGTAACATCACTAGTGCAGTGCGGGGTTGATAGCAGTATTGTAGTTTGGCTAAAATTTTCCTGATTAGCCATGTGTCTCTGACACAGTGCAGCAAAAGATGCTTTTAATCTCTTCTCTGTGTCCTCTGTGGTAAAGCCAATCCTTTAAAGATTTTTCACCACAGAGGACACAGAGGCGCTGCGCTGCACAGAGGGAAAACAAAACACTACCTGATTAGTGCTGTGTCTTCACAGACTAACCTAAAGTAAAAAAAAATTACAAATAAATGATCTGGCTATAATCTAAACCATTATTAAATGATAAAAATATATTATAATTTCGCTTAACTTGTTGGAATTAATCACTTTGTTAAACAGCTATCAAGTCAAGCGGAGTATGATGGTCAATCAGGAAAATTTTTTATAGCCAAGTTGGTTTTATCCCAAAACAGGGGCAATGCAAGCTTGTGGATGAAATAAATTGGCGGTGCAAGGTTGGTGCCAGCTTAGTGAATTAGTCTAGGCAGCAGTCGGACCAGAGACTAAGCTATGGTGAAACACTAAAATTGAGCGTTAATGCTAAGCAAACAGCTCTGCTGCAGTAAATTAGTCTGTGCTTGGTCAGGCTCCTAGATATGTCAATAATGAAAATAAAGAGGCAAACAACAATGTTATTCAACCGGTTCATGAAAACCTCACTGTTTAAAAGTGTGGTAGTAACGGCGATTGCGGTTACTAGTTTAAATGTGCATGCTGCATCTGCAGATGATTATCCGAATAAACCAATTAATTTAGTGGTGGGGTTTGGAGTCGGTGGCAGTGCTGATCGCATGACTAGAGCGATGTCTACTTTCCTGGCAGTTGTGCTCGGTGAGCCGCTAAAAATAATCAATAAAAAGGGCGCTGCTACGCAGATAGCCGCCAATTATGTGTTGAAGCGCCCAGGTGATGGCTACACAGTATTCGCCTCAACGTTCGCCCCTTATCTGGCCAGCACGGTGTTAAATGGCAACGCCAGTTATACGATTGATGATTTCACTTACATTAACTTTCAATGGTTTGACTTCGATCTAATCGCGGTCAACAAAGACACTAAATATAAGAGCTTAACCGAGCTTTTAGAGACCATTAAAAAACATCCGAAGAAGGTAAAAGCTTCAGTTGTGCAAGGGTCAGCCGGACACTTGATGCTGCGCTTACTACTTGAAAAACACAATATTCCCCAGGAAAACTTATCTTTAGTCACTTATAACGGTGGCGGCAAAGCGCGGGCAGCGGTGGCTGGTGGACAAGTCGATATGATCGCGATTAGCGCGCAAGGCAGTGAGGGAATTCGTGAGTTTTTACGCCCGCTGGCGGTGGTTCGTGATGAGCGCAGCGATAAATGGGATGCGCCGACGATCAATGATGCGCTAAAATCATCGAATATCACTGTGCCAGTATTACCGGGTTCGATGCGTGGTTTTGCGGTCAGCACTGAGTTTAAACAGAAGTATCCTGAGCGTTTTAATAAATTAAGCTTGGCAATTCAGAACACTCTGGCGAGAAAAGAGGTCCAAAAATTTCTTAAGCGCAGTAATATCGGCGGCGTTTGGGTCGGTCCAGAAAAGTCCAAGCAGTTGATGGAAAGTAACTTCAGTGCTTTTAAAAAGTACGCTTATCTAATGAAAGATTAATCACTGGCGAGCGTTACACTCTAAGGATGTTTAGAGTGTAACGCGGATTCAGTGACATCCAAACGGCGCTTAGCATCAGCTATTAGTCCACTGTGAAGTCGCTGATTCAGGTACTCGTTAGTCACCTCTGCGCAGTTCAATTCCCGCTACACTTCAATAAACAGCGTACAGCAGTCAATGTTGTGCTTTGAGCTGCGGCACTGCCTGCCGAATTTTGTATTTAAATAGGATCTTTGATGACGGATATTTGTCGATGAATATTAAAAAAATAGCGATCAGTAATTTATTATTGTTAATTACTTTAGCCGCATTTACCGCTTGGTATGTAACAGATGTTTACTCGGCGTCGAATAAAATTGAGAATCTAATCTTTATCTTACCGATTTCGCTGGCCATTTTTGTGATGTGTGCAGTGGAAATAGTTAAGCAGTTGCTGCAGCCCGTTGCCATAGTTGTTGCGGCGGATGAAAGTAGTAACACTCGCTCAGTGTTTATCGTGATGGGGCTGTTCGCGGCCTATGTTTTAACCTTGGAGACACTGGGCTTTGATTTAGGAACGGCGTTATTTGTCGGTAGCTTTTTGTATCTACAAGGAGAGAAAAGCTTAGTGCGAATTGTTCTTTACAGTGTCGTTTTTAGCGGTGTGATAGCTGTATTTTTTGCCAACATGTTGCCATACCCGATGCCGATGACATTTTTAGCAACAGATTATTAAGGCGACATACCATGATTGATTTTTCAGCGGCGGCGTCAGCCATCGATTTACTTTTTAGCAGTTTTACCCCTTGGTTGGTGGTGATTCCGGGTATTTTAATTGGTCTAGTCTTCGGTGCTATTCCCGGTTTACAGATCTCGATGGCGATGGCGATCTTCCTGCCTATGACGCTGTATATGGACTTTATGCAGGCGATGCTGTTTTTGACGGCGATCTTTACCGGCGGTACCTTTGGCAGTGGTGTGCCCGCTATTTTAATGAATATCCCCGGCACTTCATCGGCTATTGCCACCGCCTTTGACGGCTATCCTATGGCGCGCAAAGGGCTGCACAATCAAGCGCTGGGAATGGCCTTGGGAGCCTCGGCATTTGGGGTGCTGATCGGCTATATTATTTTATTCTTATTGATCAAACCGATCTCTGTTTTTGTCTTGAAAATTGGCCCCGCGGAACTGTTTGCGGTGATTTTATGGGGCATGACGTTAATCGCCAGTTTAAGTGGCAGCTACGTTTTAAAAGGTTTGATCGCCGGTTTTGTCGGCCTGTTGATCGGTACTATTGGTTTTAACGAAACAGGGGTGCTCAGAGGGACTTTAGGCAGCGATTACTTGCTGGACGGAGTGCCGGTCATTCCCGCAATGATGGGGATGTTCGCAGCATCTGAGCTGCTTAACTTGGTCAATACTAAGTATTTGGTAGAAAATGAATCGGCCAGAAAAGTAAAGATGTCATTGATTATCCAAGGGTTCTTTGACGCCTTTAAATATCCTGTGGTGTTGATTCGAGGCAGCCTGATCGGGGTGTTTGTCGGCGCTGTTCCCGGTGTCGGGTCATCGGTCTCCAATTTACTCTCATATATTGAAACCAAGCGACGCGATCCGGATCCAGACAGCTTTGGCAAGGGCAATCCGAAAGGAGTGATTGCATCGGAGTCGGCAAATAGCACCTCGGAAGCGGGCTCTATGGCGACTTTGTTAGCGCTGGGGATTCCCGGCGGCGGGGCGACAGCGGTCATGTTAGCGGCTTTTTCGATGCACAATATTCCCGGTGGGCCGCAGTTTATTCGCGAGCAAACCGATATTGTGTACGCGATTATCTTTGCCAACTTTGGTCAAGTATTTCTGTTGATCGCGCTGGCTTTAATGTGCCTGCCGTTATTGGCTAACGTGGTGAGGGTACCGATGCACTATTTGATTCCCTCAGTGTTAGCGCTGGCTATCTTCGGCTCCTTTGGGCTGGTGGGTAATATGTCGGGGCCGATCACTGTTTTAGTTTTTTCCGTCGTTGGCTGGTTGTTTAAGCGCTATGATTATTCGGTGCCTGCAGCGGTGATCGGTATTTTACTGGGCAGTATGGCAGAGAGCTCGATGTTGCATAGTCTGCAAATCAGTGGCGGAGAATTCAGTTATGTTTTTGAGAGACCGATTACCTTGGTAATTATTGCGCTGCTATTTATCTCTTTGTTCGGCTCTAAATTGCTGGCGTTATTAACCGCGAAATCTACAGCTTAAGTAAAGGGGCCTCTGAACAAGGCCCGCTACTGCTCTGTACGCCAGGGGCGTGTTTGACCGGTGAGAGGCTTAGTCATCAAGCAGAGTAATTACTAATGAGGCCTCTGCATAACTTACCCAAAGGGTATGATAACTGCGCTCGGTAATACGGCGTTAAAAACCGGCTCAATATGCTCATTTACACCTGTAATACCCATAAACAGGGGCACACTGACTCCGCTATCTCGCCGGTTTTTGCCTTGTCTTACCTTCGCTCGCAACGTTATGCAGAGGTCTCATAATAATCTGATTGCCCATCATACTCCGCTCAACTTGGTGATTATCTACCAAAGTGGTTAATTACAACAAGTTAAGTGACGTTCGAATATGTTTTATAGCATTTAATAATGGTTTAGAGTATAGCCAAGTCATCTATTATCTATCTGATGCGAAAAGCCATGAAAGTCGTTTTTGTGCTGGTGAAACATATCGACAATGGCATCCATCATCAGCCGGACTGCCGGTGATTTTCGCATATCTTTATGGATCACTAAATATAAGTTGGCGCTTTCATCGGCGATGGTTTCGAGTTTTTTTAAGCTCGGTTGTCGATCGCCGACAAAGCAGGGTAAAACCCCGAGTCCACAGCTTTGGATCATTGCATCGAGAATAGTCACGCCATTGTTGGAGCGGATCACCGGCTGGCGCTTACCGAGTTTTTTACGCAGCCATACCTGGCTGCTAAAATAAACGTGTTCATCGTCAAATCCCACCCAATCACACTCTGAATATCTGGCGTCGGTTAAGGCCGCCGGGTGCTGCTCTAAATAACTGTGAGTCGCATACACGCCGTAGTGGTAGTGACCTAGATCTTTGGCAATGATATCGGGTAAGTCCGGGACACATTTGCGGATCATGATGTCGGCCTCTCGTCTGGAGAGGTTGGCAGCGGTGTGCGCAATCGATATTTCGATCTCTACACTGGGGCACTTTTTACGCAATTGCGGTAGGTGCGGCACAACAAATTGGGCTATTTGCTCGTACATTGATACGCGTACTGTGCCAGCTATCTCCGGGCTAAAGCTCGCTTGATGGCGGTGCAGAGCGCTGGCCGCGGACTCCATTTTTTGCGCAAAGGGGATCAGCTGTTCGCCGTGTGCGGTGAGGATTAAACCGTCGGGCTGGCGAGTAAATAGCTGAGTGGCTAAGCTCTCTTCTAAAGACTTCAATCTTCGGCCGACTGTCGGCTGGCTAATTTTTAGCGCTCTGGATGCCGCCGAAAGCGAGCCCTGTTCGTAAATACACAGAAAAACTTTCAAATCATCCCAGTCAAATGGCATTGGTTTTATCTCTTAATGATCAATTTATCAGCGCAGTTAGCTCACCAGCTGTTGTGAGTTCAGCTGTTCAAAAATGTATAGCTAGTATAGATATAAGTTTAGAGCTATACAAATTAATTAAGAGTAAGCTGTTCGCACTGTCAATTATCCCGACTATTAATCGCTAATTACCGTTGCCAGAGACGCGAGTGTCGAGATCATTTAAATGAGGAATAACATGTATTTCAATCGAAAATTGTGGTCGTTAACCGAGCAAGTGCGACCCCGTATTTACGGTTCGGTATTAATGGGTTTGGTGGGTTCGGTGCTGGGTATTTGTCGATTGCTGATGTTAGGGTGGTTGATCGGTAAAGTGATCAATGGAGCGAGCATTGCCGAAACTTGGCCGCTAGTGCTGGCCACTTTAGCGTTGATGTCAGTTTATTCGGTGTGGGAATACCAGCGCTTGATTTTGGTGCATGGTACTGCATCGATAGTACAGCACAGTTTGCGCACTAAGCTGTTCGATCAGTTTTTCAGCTTGGGTCCGGCGTATTTTTCTCAGCAGCGCAGTGGTGAAACCACTAATGCAGCGGTTGAGGGGGTAGAGCAGTTAGAGGTCTATTTTGGTCGATATTTGCCACAATTGCTGGTCGCGCTATTAACCCCGGTGGTTATTTTCATGATAGTGGCGCAAATTGATTTGCCGGTCGCTACGGTCTTGCTGGTCGCCTCGTTGTTTACGTTGTTCGCCCCCAGTGTTTTTCAGCGCTGGGATAGCAAATTGGCGATGCGCCGGGCGAGCGCTTATCGAGCATTCGCATCAGAGTTTTTAGATGCGCTACAAGGGTTAGTGACACTGAAAGCGTTTGCCCAAAGTAAAGCTCGCGAATCTAAATTGGCCGAAAAAGCTGATGATCTGTTTCAAAGTACGATGTGGGTGATGGCGACAAATTCGATGGCGCGGGGGATCACCGATATCGGTATTACCTTAGGTGCCGCCTGTGCTTTAACGCTGGCGGCAGTCAGAGTTGAGCAGGGTTTGATGAGCTTTGAAAGCCTCTTATTAGTCTTGTTACTCGGCGTGGAAGTGTTTAAACCGCTGCGTGAATTACGCTCCTTAATGCATGCGGGAATGCTGGC
This sequence comes from Oceanospirillales bacterium, assembly GCA_029027825.1. Classification (GTDB taxonomy): domain Bacteria; phylum Pseudomonadota; class Gammaproteobacteria; order Pseudomonadales; family Balneatricaceae; genus Rs1. Next base: position 4,410,058 of record CP093399.1, read on the forward strand.
GCAGTCAGCGGCCAAACAAGTATTTTCGCTGCTGGATGCTCGCGAAAAAGTGCTTGATACAGCGGCGCAGGACCCGCAACCTCTAACGTTGAAAAATACCTCGATCAGTTTTGAGCAAGTGTCATTCATCTATAACCAAAAGCGCGCTGCTAAAGCGGCACCGCTCATTCACGATCAGTTAAATTTTTCAGTGGCACAAGGTAGCCGAGTAGGCGTGGTTGGCAGTAGTGGCGGAGGTAAATCGACGATAGTTAGTTTGATGTTGCGCTTTTATGATCCACAATCTGGTGCCATTAAAATTGGCGATCAGAACATTAAAGATATGTCGCTGCAGCAGTTGCGCTCACTGTTTTCGGTAGTTAGCCAAGATACTTATCTCTTTCACGGCACTATTAAAGAAAACCTGCAGCTGGGCAACCCCGATGCTTCTGATCAGCAGTTACTAGCGGCGGCTAAGGCGGCCAATGCCGATGAGTTTATTCAATCGTTCGCCCGAGGTTATAACAGTATGATTGGCGAGCGCGGAGTGCGCTTGTCGGGAGGCCAGCGGCAGCGCATTGCGATTGCGCGGGCGCTGCTTCGAGATGCGCCGATCTTGATCTTAGATGAGGCTTTATCGTCAGTAGATGCGAAAAATGAAGCCTTAATTCAGCTGGCTTTGGATAAGCTGATGGAGGGGCGTACCACCTTGATACTGGCGCATCGTTTAGCCAGCGTCATTAATTGCGATCAAATTTTACTGTTAGATAAAGGCAAAGTAGCGGAGTGTGGCAGCCATACTGAACTGTTAGCTAAACAGGGGCTGTACGCTAAGCTGATGGACTCGCAAGTTCAAGCGGGTCGCGGGGTTGAGTCGCATGCTCAGCTGGCTGTTAACACGGCGGAAGTGACGGCAGATGATCGACATGAAACTGTCACCAGCACGGTAGATGCAACCAGTGAGCAAGTAGCAGAGGATAATATTTTACAGGGCGACAAGCACAGCTGGTCGCAGGTCATCAAGCACTTATTGTCCTATGCAGTTAATTGGAAAGGGCGGCTGTTGCTGACCTTTTTGTTCGGCATGGGGCGAGTATTTGCCTACATTTCAGTCAGTAACTTTTCAGCGCTGGCGGCAGTGGCGGTTAAAAATTCTACCGATTATACGCTGTGGGTACAATTGCTGATTGCCAGCGCCGTGGTCGCGGCACTGTTGCACTGGCTGGAATCTTGGGTTGCGCATGATATGGCATTTAGAATGCTGTCAGAAATGCGAATTAAATTATTTCGCAAGTTAGAGAGTTTGGCGCCGGCGTTTATGGTCAAACATCGCAGCGGCGATTTAATTAACTTAGCTACTCACGACGTTGAAATGGTCGAGTATTTCTTCGCCCATACCATTGCGCCAGTCTTTGTCGCCATATTAGTGCCCAGTTCTATCTTGGTCTTACTGGCGAGTTTCTCTTGGCAGTTGGCTGCAGCGCTGTTACCGCTGATATTATTAGTGTTGTTTATGCCGATCCTGTTTCGCAAGCGTATTGATGTGGCTGCGGCCAAGGCGAGAGAAATACTGGGTCGACTCTCTGCTCACACCGTTGAATCACTACAGGGATTGGCTGAGTTATTAAACTATCAGGCAACCGCTAGCAGGCGCGCGCAATTTGAATCTTTAATCGATAGCCATAAAAAACAGAGACTGAGATTTTTTCGAATCAGCTCTGCGCAGAGCACCCTAGTGGAGTTCATCACCTTGAGCTCCGCTCTATTAATGTTAGTAATAGGTACGCCTTTAGCAGCTGCTGGGGTGTTTGATGCGGCGTATTTACCTTTGATTGCACTGGCTGCAGTCGCTGCGTTTTTACCGGTGATTGAAGTGGCGGATGTCGGGCGACAATTGTCGGATACACTGGCGGCTACTAGCCGGTTGATGCAAGTAGAACAGAGCCAGCCGGTGGTCTTAGATCAAGGGCTGCAAACGCCCGCATTTCCCCTAGCTAATCGAGCGCTGCAAGTGGAGTTTAGCAACCTGACTTTTAATTACGACGCAGACCAGCCCCAGACAGATGATCACTCACAGATAGAGCTGCGCCAGGCGAAGCCGGTTCAGGTAATCACTGCTTTAAACTTGACCTTAGAAGCCGGTTCTAAGGTGGCATTAGTCGGGGCATCGGGAGCCGGAAAAAGCACTTTAGCGCATTTGTTAATGCGCTTTTGGGACCCACAAGAGGGGGATATAAGTATCGATGGTATTAATATTAAAGATATGCCCCTGGCGCACTTTAGGCAGTATGTGGCGATTGTCACACAAGATACCTATTTATTTAACGACACCGTGCGTGAAAACTTACTGATGGCCAACCCGCAAGCGACTGAAGCCGAACTATTGCGGGCTATCGACATGGCCGAGTTAACTGATTTTATCGAGCGACAAAATGAGGGGCTAGACTTGATTGTCGGTGAGCGCGGCTACGCCCTATCGGGTGGACAGCGCCAGCGTTTATCTATCGCTAGAGCTTTTTTAAGAGATGCTCCGATACTTATCTTAGACGAGGCTACATCCCATTTAGATGCGATTAGTGAAGCGGCTGTACATCGTGCGCTGAAACAACTGATGCACAATCGGACTACCTTAGTGATCGCGCATCGCTTGGCCAGCATTAGAGATGCAGATAAAATTGTCGTCTTAAATGCCGGCGAAATAGTAGAGCAAGGCACACATCAACAGCTGTTAGCAAAAAATGGCTACTATGCTAAATTACTGAGTTACCAGCAGTCGGTGAAAGCGGCTTAAAACGGCTTAAGGCGGGTATATTTACCCGCTTTCGATCAGGTCTATTCACCTATCTCGGTCAGGGCTTCTTACCCACTTTCGGTCAGGGTTTCTTACCACTTTCAGTCAGGGCTTCTTACCTGTTTTTGGTCAGGCCTTTTTAGCTAGTTTCGGTCAAGGCTTTTTACCTATTCTCGGTCAAGGCTATCACGGGTAAATTTAAGTATGCACTAGAGAGTGGTTTTTGATAAAATGTGAGGCCTAAAAGGAGCTTAGAGACTATTTTCATGCCCGGACATTTAATTTATATCGTCGGTGCTTCTGGCGCAGGTAAAGATTCGATTCTCAGCCAGTGTCGCTCGCAGCTAATCGAGCTAAACACTGGTATAGCACATCGTTATATTACTCGCCCGGCAAGCGCCACTGGCGAAAACCATATTGCTTTGAGTGCGGCAGAGTTTGGCTGTCGAAAAAAGCGGCAACTTTTTAAATTTGACTGGCAAGCCAATGGATTTCACTACGCTATTGGCTGCGAAGTTGACGCTTGGCTAGCCTCGGGCTTGAATGTGATTGTCAATGGCTCGCGAGGCTATCTGGCTCGGGCACAGCAACTTCATCAGCAGTTAATAGTTATCTATATCGATGTGGATACCGACTGTTTGCGAGAGCGATTGCTGGCCCGTGGCAGGGAGAGCAGCGCAGCAATAGAACAGCGTCTTAATCGGCATCAGCAGTTAGCTAAAGAGACCGCAGCGGATGCCTATAGGATCAACAACAGTGGTGATTTGAGCAGCGCCTGTGACGAGTTGTTAGGCTTTATTCGCAACTTAGGTGGTCAGTTTTGATACTCCGCTTTCATGGTTCTGTGTCAATCGTTGCTATACAATGCATAGTTATGGCTTTTTTCGGACTCTCTTTAATTTAATACGGCGTTGTAGTCAATATGGAATATAACTTGTTGGTGGTCGCTAGAGCGCTGCATGTCATTGCAGTGGTTCTCTGGATAGGTGGCGTTGCATTCGTGACGACAGTGTTAATCCCCGCGATCAGATCTTCTCAGACTGCTGAAAATCGCTTAAAAATATTCGAGGTCCTCGAAGGAAAATTTAGCTTCCAAGCAAAAATAACTACACTAATCACCGGTTTATCTGGTTTTTATATGCTGTACGTCATGAATGGATGGGCATCCATGCAGTGGTGGATTTATCTGATGATTCTGGTCTGGACTATCTTTAGCTTGGTACTGTTCGTGTTCGAGCCATTATTTTTACACACTTGGTTTCATCGACAAGCTAAAAAAAATAGCGAGAGAACATTTTTTGTCGTGCAAGTGATGCATATAGTGTTACTAACGGTAAGTTTAGCTGCCGTTTTTGCGGGAGTTGCCGGTGTACACGGCCTGTTCTATTAAGCTGGCGGCCACTATTTTCAGCCCAAGTAATCCCCCTTCCCTGTTAATTTTTTATATAAGCCAAAACCCAGACATCAATATTAAGCTGCTGTTTTTGTTGAAAAAATAAGCGAAATAGCTTGCGTTCAACCGCCGCGATGCAAATAATTCATCTTTCAGCTTTCAGCTTTCAGCTTTCAGCTTTCAGCTTTCAGCTTTCAGCTTTCAGCTTTCAGCTTTCAGCTTTCAGCTTTCAGCTTTCAGCTTTCAGCTTTCAGCTTTCAGCTTTCAGCTTTCAGCTTTCAGCTTTCAGCTTTCAGCTTTCAGCTTTCAGCTTTCAGCTTTCAGCTTTCAGCTTTCAGCTTTCAGCTTTCAGCTTCATTGGAGTACCCCAAACTATGCAGTATAGATTAGCTGCCCTTGACGATTTAGATAATTTGGCTGAGTTACATGCTCAGAGCTGGCGTGATTCTTATCGAGGGATCTTTTCCGATAGCTATCTTGATGATGAGGTGTGGGATGAGCGAAAGACCGCTTGGACTAAGCAATTATCGGCCCCTAAGTCCAATCAACGGGTCGTGGTTGCCACCGAAAATGGTCAAATGTTGGGTTTTATTAGCGCTTTCGGTGATCAAAGCGCCAAGTGGGGGACGTTTATTGATAATTTGCACGTGGCAAAAGCCGCCCAAGGTAGGGGTGTTGGCAAGCAGCTAATGCACTTAATTGCGCGCTGGGCAAATGACTGCTTTGAGCACCAAGGTATCTACTTGGAAGTGTTAGAAGATAATTTAAGTGCCCGCAATTTCTATCAGCGACTGGGCGCTAGTCACCAACAAACCAATTTGTGGTTGCCCCCTGGCAGCGATGTGCAAGTCAATGACTTAATCTATGCATGGGAAAACCATCGCATGCTGTTGCAAAGCAACGGTGAAGTCAGCAGCAATTAGTTTTTTATTGAAAAAATACTGTTTTATAACAAGCTAGTAAACATTATAATAAACTTCACTTTTTTTAGCACCAACCGGAGTCTCAAGCTTTAATGAAATTTTTAACCAGTACAATTTTACTGTTTTCTCTCTTTTTTACAGTCAATGCCCAAGCCATAGATAAAAAGTATCACCATGATATCTCTAAAATTGTCAGTGCCTTTAAACTGCAGGATAAGCAGGCAGTTGCGGCGCTGATCTCCTATCCACTAAAGCGTCAGTATCCGGTGCCTATGATCGACAATGCAGCACAGCTAGTGAGTCGTTTTGAGCAAGTATTTGATGAGCAGCTGATACAGCTAATCGCCGATTCTAGCCTAGAAAATGATTGGAGTGTGGTGGGCTGGAGAGGAGTTATGTTCGGCAATGGTCAGCTGTGGCTGGATGACGATGGTAAAATTAAGCGGGTAAACTACCAGTCCGAGCAAGAAAAAGAGCTTAAGCAGCAGCTGATTGCCAGCCAGAAAAAAACTCTTCACTCGAGCATCAGAGCATATAAACAGCCAATTTTAGAGTGGAAAACTGCTAAATTCCAGATTCGGGTCGATGATCTCGGCAGTGATAATTATCGCTACGCATCATGGAGTATTAACAAGTCGCAGAGCGAAAAACCGGATTTAGTGTTAACTGGCGGAAAACTGGAGTTTGATGGCAGTGGTGGCAATCATCAATATTCATTTGCCAAAGGTAAATACCTTTACCGCTGTTACGTTAACGTAATGGGTAAAAGTGATTCTGTACCAGGATTTTTAGAAGTATTTAAAGGCAAAAAGCAGTTGCTAAGTGCCGATGTACTAGAGGTATTAAGTCACTAAAGCGCATTAGTACAGCTCTCACTCTCACCTAGCATCGATCGTGGTAGGGAGAGTGTTGTTTTAGTGAGAAAGAGGAGGGGTTAATGCTTGTCCTTTAGATATTGATTGGCATATATTAACTTCAGTTCTTGCTGGCTAGCTTCATCGAACCACTTCAGTCTAAAGTCAAGATAGTTGGGTTTGTTAGCTTCTTCAATTAAAATTTTATTAATTTTTGCTATTATTTTTTCTCCCCATGGGTTTTTAGTACAAGCTATTGCAACCAGCAAAAACGGAGATTCTGCTGTCTCTTGAATGGCAACGCTGTGTGTGATATTCGCCAATTGATGCTGTCTTGCATAGTATTCAATGATTGGGCTATACTCGATAATGTAATCTATGCGCTTAGAAAAAAGTAAACCAATCAAGCTTTTATATGAGGTATTGATCTTTAAATGGTCCTTTTCTTGATGGTCATCGATTATTTTATTTATTTTTTTTGAGTATCTCCCCGGTGTTATGCCTCCTACAATGTTTACGTCTTTTAACAGTTCCATCAAACTAACATTAGCAATTTCTTGCTCTTTATTAAAAATTATTCGGTGAGGTAACAGCACGCTATTATATACAGATGTTTTGATATCTGGGTTGTTGTCTGGCAGCACTGATGGGTGGCAAACGTTATTTCCTCTACTCCATGCTTTTCTTACTCTATCAGTGTTCATCTGCACTGTTTGATGATCGTATTCGGGCATTTTATCAGATAGCATTTTTATCATTTCGTCATAAATACCTCGCCCTTTTTGTACGCCATCAAGTATATAAAATGGCGGCCAATCAGTGACTCTCCAGGTAATAGCTTCTTTTGAATGAGCGAAATTTGAGTAGGTTAAAAAGGTTAAAAGAAGATAAACTGGTAAGTTGTGTCGCTTTAAATTTGAAGAAAATGTCATGCAATTACACCTTTGATAGCAGTTGACGATAAAACTGATTAGAGCAAATTAAGTAGGCATGTAATATGATACAAAATCACCGTTCGTCATTTAAGAGTAGCAGTAATTATCGAATCTGCTACTTTTAGAAACTCGATCAATCTCAACTCGAAAACGGACAAATTAAGGGGCATAAAATGAAAACCATAGGGTTATTAGGCGGTATGAGTTGGGAGTCCAGTGTTAGTTATTATCAAGAGGTTAACCGGGGAATAAAACGGCAGCTGGGTGGTTTGCATTCGGCTAAAGTGGTGATGGTTAGTGTCGATTTTGCAGAGATAGAGCGCTTGCAACACACAGGGGATTGGCAGGCGACGGCGCTGATTTTGGCTAAAGCGGCGAAAAATATTGAGCTCGCTGGGGCTGATTTTTTACTGATTTGCACCAATACCATGCACAAAGTGGCAGAGCAAATACAAGCTAATATAGGTATTCCTATTCACCATATTGCCGATGCAACGGCGCAAGTATTGCAGGCTGACAAAATAACTAAAGTGGGCTTGTTAGGTACCAAATTTACTATGCAGCAAGATTTTTATCGATCTAGACTAGAAAACCAATTTGCTATGCAAGTATTAGTACCGTTAGAAGATCAGCAGCAAAGAGTGCACGACATTATTTATACTGAATTAGTTTTGGGAGAGATTAAAGACTCTTCAAGAGCTGAGTATTTGGCGGTGATCGATAGTTTGTTTGCCCGTGGAGCTGAGGCGGTCATTTTGGGCTGTACTGAAATTTCCCTGTTGGTTGAGCAACAGCACACTGCAGTGCCTTTATATGACACTACCGCTATTCACGCTCAATCAGCCGTAGCTCTAGCTTTAGCGAATTAATCACTATCGTAAATTAAATAGCTGCTACTGAAGCTCTTTCACCTATCCGTTGCTGCCATTATTGATTGTTCCAGATCATGACTAATGGCAATAATTTCAATTTATTTTACCAAAATTCTCAAAACTCAAATATTTCTAGTTGGAAGTGCAATTAGATTGGGCTTTATTAAATCCGCGGAACTTATTTACAGGGAATCCCGCGAATTTTTTATTCTTTACTATACTTTTCTTATCTATAAATAAAGTGTTAGGTAGTTAAGTGTATGTTAATTGGAATTGTAAATTCAATCGTTGGTCGAGTGTTAATTAGCGATAGTCAGGGAGTGGTTCGACATTTACAGATTGGAGACTCGATTCATAGTGGAGATATCATATCTTCAAAAGAGCTAAGTTCTAAAATAACGCTGAGTAGTGGACGATTGATTGATTTTCAGCAACAAGCGCAATGGCTGTTTTCAGAGAACGGGTTTGCTAAAGTCACGGAGCTTTCATCGTTAAATGAAGCGGTGGTGAAAGTTGTTAGTACAGAGACTGTCGGCAGCCAAAGATCATTATTTGAAAATTTAGAACTCAGCCAAGCAACCGCTACAGTGGTTAACACTCAATCAATTAACCCTGAAAACGTACCCGAAAATGAACTAGCAGAGCGTCAAGTGCTGCGTGTTGATCGATCTCAGGAAATAGCCGGTAGGATTGCACGCGAGGCTTTAGAAGTATTGCCTTCGGTGATTACGCGAGTCAGCAAAGAGGCCAGTATAGCCAGGGAGAGTCGGCCAAGTTTCCACTCTCAGTTTGACCAGCTTGACTACAACTCTAGTCATCAAACTTTTAAAGATGCATTTTATCGGCTGTTCGCTAATAATTTACGTGGCTCTCTATCTGCATTGCAGGCACTGGGTGTAGCAGGTTTAAATACACATAATATTGAAGGTGCGCAGCATCATATTGTAAAAAATATTGATGACGGAAAATCATTAGATTCTTTGGATAAAGTGCAAGACGTAGTTAATGCTGTGTTGGCTGCTTTTGCTGAAATACAAAGCAGTGCGGAGCAAAATGATGCGAGCGTGGTTTCACTATTGCTGCAAAATTTTACAATTATCGGTATTCAAGGTATTGATCAGCACAACCATGCATTGATTAATTCAGTATTGAATACAGCACTGGTTGGCGCCAATCAAGTGCAGAGCGTCAGTCAAATTCAGTTGTTGGTAGATAGCTATAATCAATTGCTCAGCGGCGCTGATGAACTTGATAATAATAATGTTAATTTAACCCGACCAGCGCTGGAATCACTGGGAGCTGCCAGCTTGAATGTTGGCGGGTTAGTTTTATTTAATCACATCGTAGATGAAAAGTCTGCTGCCGATATTTCACCCATCTCAAAGGTGTTGGCAATAGCGCAAGCAGTGGCAAATGTGATGCAAGTTATCGCCGGCTCCGGGGTTGTCATTAAGGAGGAGTTGGAGTTACTTGGCGTCGATCCTATCGTCGAAATTTATATGCCGGCCATACATAACGCACTATCTGCTAGTGCGGATGACGGGAGTGAAATACCAAATATAGTTAATTTGCAGGCGCTGATTAATGCCGCTATTGTCGCTGCCGACGCCTCGCTACTGCTGATCAGCACGGCTGCTGAAAATGATACCGCCACTGCTTTATCCCCCAGTGTTGAGGATTATCTAAATATAGGTATGAGTGGCGTGGACGCTAATAACTTGGCAGCGCTTAATACGGTGTTAAATGAAGCGACAATTGGTGCATTTCAGGTGGATAGTTTTGTCGAAGTGCAGTTCATTGTGGATAGTTATAATCAGCTATTAATGGCCGCCGACGGTCTTGATGATCAAGATCAAAAAGCGACCCAACAAAACTATCAAGCGTTGGGCATCTTCAATATCGACTCACCGGTTAAGGTCAGTTTGATGGGCGATGTTATTGATATACAACAGTCAATCGATGTTGATTCAGTGGCGAAGCTGAAAGCTTTGGCGCAGGCTGTGAATGCCGTGTTTGAGGCTGCAGCTGGCGGGGTTGCAGTTAGTCTAGCGCAGTTGCAACTGCTGGGAGTGACAGATGTAACAGTTGATAGTCTGGCCTTAGTGCAACAGGCGATAGCAAGCAGTGCGAATGATGGTAGCGAGGTCCAATTATTAACCGCTTTGCAGCAGTTAGCAACCGCTGCTGCTGAAAGCATCAATGATGCCATTGCCGTTATTGTAGATGCTGCGGAAAACAACAGTGCCATAGCTGCAGCCCTCACTCTTAGTCAGTACTCAAGTGCCATAGTGACCGGGGTAAGTAGTAGTAATTTAGCGGCGCTTAACAGTGTATTAGATAGCGCTAATATCACCGGTGCTGAGGTTAATTCCAGCGCTAAAATTCAGGCGCTGGTTGACAGCTATCAAATTGTGTTGGACGCCGCTGACGGGGTGTATAACGGCGCCGCTAAACCGAGTATTGAAGATTATTCTAATTTAGGGGTGGTGGGCGTAGATACGCCATTTAAAGCGCACTTGCTCGGTGGCTCGCTTGATCTGCTAAATAACGCTGATGTTGACTCATATGATCAGCTGCAAGCATTAGCAGATGCGGTAGCAGCAGTGTTGACGGGAGCGGCTGGTGGAGTAGCCCCCACGTTCGATCAGCTGATTAGCTTAGGTTTAAACAGTGTCACCACTGAGAATTTAGCAGCGCAGCAACAGGCGATAGCAGGGACTCCTGTTGATGGCAGTGGTGTACAGAGTATATTGGCGTTGCAAAGTTTACTTGGTTCGACAGCGCTAGCTTTTATTGCTGCACTGACTGCGCTGACAGCGGCGGCAGATGCGAATGACGCCACAGCGTCGACACCGAGTGTCAATGATTATAAGGCACTGGCTATCGTCGGCGTAGAGGGGGCTAATTTAGCCAATATTAATGGCATCTTAAACACTGCTAATGTTGTAGCTACAGATATTGATAGCGTTGCAGAGCTCCAGCAGTTAGTGGATAGTTACCTGCTGATTGTTGAAGTGGCCGATAGCAACACCGCCACAGCGGTTACCCCGACCGTTGCCGACTATAGCGTATTGGGTATTACTGGTGTCAGTGCCTCCAATCTAGCGCAGCTCAACCAAGTGTTAAATACCAGTAGCATTTTAGGTGAAGATGTCGATAGTGCTGTTGAATTACAGCAAATGGTGGACAGTTATCAACGGGTGCTGGATGCCGCCGATGGAGTACATAATAATGCTGTGCTACCCGCTGCCGCCGATTATGCACGACTGGGAATAACAGGCATAGATAGCGCAGAAAAAGTATTGTTAATGGGGCAGGCGATAGACCTGAAAAATGCCACTGAGATTGATAGCATCGCCAAACTACAGCTGCTCAGTGCTGCTGTGCAGGGGGTCATGGATGGCGCCAGCGGGATCGCGGGAGTACCAACTATCGCCCAGCTTACGCTGCTGGGAGTAGCTGGTGTCAATAGCGAAAATATTGGCCGAGTACAGTTGGAAATAGCCGCGACGGTCGATGATGGCTCCGCCGTCGATAACTTGCCGGCGCTTAGATTGATCGCGACTAACCCGCCGCTGGTGCTAGATTTAACGGATACTGCCGGTATCACCTTAAACTTGATCAACCCAGTAGTCACCGCAGACGGTAAAGTATATTACTATGTTGATAACAGCGGCAATGGTTTAAGTGGTACGGGAGATTTAATCACCCGCGGTGAATTGAGCGCTTTACTGAATGGCGGCACCGATACTCAAGATACACAGCTCAGTGGCGCAGTTGAAGGTGTTGACGATGCACGTACGGTGATCGTCGATGGCTACACTATTATTTTACCAACCATTGCAGAGTTTCGAGCGCTTTATAAAGATCCGATAGATGACGCGCCCGCGGGATGGAAAGCCAGTGCCTATTGGTCATCTACCAATAGTTTTTCGAACTTTTATGACTATATACACATGGGCAGTGGCTCAGTGTCTTCCACTTCACTGACTGGCGGTTTTTATATCGCCTTTCAAGTGCTGTACCAGGACAGAGATGCAGCTCTTGAAAAAATTAGTAGCGCAGCGGGGCTCGATAATGCCGCAGCGACAATACTGTTAAGCGATTATCAAGCTTTAAATATTCAGGGAGTCAACACCGCCAATTTAGCGGCGGTGAACAGCGCATTAGACACCGCGCCGATTGATGCCAGCGCCACGGATACTTTCGCCAAAGTACAGGTCATCGTTGCTGATGTGGTGTTGAATATGGCTATCGCCAAGATTGAAGACTACAACAACGGGGATGGCAGTACGCCGCCGGCACTGGTGCTACAAGATTATCTAGATGCTGCTGTCAGCGGCGTCAGTAGCGATAATTTAGCGGCGGTGAATGCGCTGATACTTGCGTCCAGTAGCGGGGATACGGATAGTGCCGCGGAAATTCAGGCGCTAGTTACGATACTTAATAGCGCCATTACTAAAATTGAAGCTTACAACATAGGCAATGGCACAAGTCCGCCGGCGCTAGTGCTGCAAGATTATTTAGATGCGGGTATTAGTGGCATCACTGGTGATAATTTGGCTGCAGTCAATGCGCAAATACTCGCCGCCGTACCGGGCGCTGCGGATACTGTCTCAGAAATTCAAAGCTTGGTGAACGCAGCAGATGCGGCGCTTAGCAACATAGAAGCCTATAACAACGGTAATGGAACTTCTCCGCCAGCATTAATATTACAAGACTTTTTAGAGGCGGGTATCACCGGCGTCACTAGTGACAATATCGCCGCCGCCAATGCGCAAATATTGGCTGCTGCAACCGGGGCCGCTAATAGCAATGCTGAGATTCAAAGTCTGATCACCGCTGCAGATCTCTCCATCGCCAACATAGAAGCTTATAACAATGGCAATGGAGTCAGCCCCGCGGCGCTGATTATTCAAGACTTCGCCGATGCAGGTGTCACTGGCGTGAGTGCCGATAATCTCGCCGCCGTCAATGCGCAAATACTTGCCTCGGTTCCAAATGCTGCAGATAGCGTGCCTGAAATTCAAAGCTTAGTGGCTGCAGCCGATACCGCTATTGCCAAAGTAGAAGCTTATAACAACGGTAATGGCAGCTCACCGGCGGCGCTAGTATTACAAGACTTTTTAGAGGATGGCATCACCGGCGTCACTAGTGACAATATCGCCGCCGCCAATGCGCAAATATTGGCTGCTACAACCGGAGCCGCTAATAGCACTGCTGAGATTCAAAGTCTGATCGCCGCCGCAGACGTCGCCATCGCCAACATAGAAGCTTATAACACCGGCAATGGTACCGCTCCACCTGCTTTAGTTTTACAAGACTTTTTAGAGGCGGGTATCACTGGCGTCAGCAGTGACAATATTGCCGCCGCCAATGCACAAATTTTGGCTGCTGCGACGGGGGGCGCCGATAGTAACGCTGAAATTCAAAGTCTAATCGCTGCAGCAGATGTCGCGATCGGAAAAATCGAAGCTTATAACAATGGCAATGGCACTAGTCCCGCGGCACTAGTGGTTCAAGACTTCATCGATGCCGGTATCACCGGCGTGAGTGCTGTTAATGTCGCGGCAGTTAATGCGCAAGTACTCGCCTCAGTGTCGGGTGATACAGATACGGTGCCTGAAATTCAGACACTAGTTGCTGTAGCAAATACTGCAATCGCCAAGATAGAAGCCTATAACAACGGTAATGGAACGTCTCCTGCAGCATTAGTTTTACAAGATTATTTAGCGGCGGGTGTTACCGGCGTAAGTATAGATAATCTCGCCGCCGCCAATGCACAAATTTTGGCTGCTGCGACGGGGGCCACCGATAGTAACGCTGAGATTCAAAGTTTAATTACAGCAGCAGATGACGCTATCGGCAAAATAGAAGCCTATAACAACGGCAATGGAGTATCTCCTGTAGCATTAGTTTTACAAGATTATTTAGCGGCGGGTATTATCGGCGTGAGTATTGATAATCTCGCCGCTGCCAATGCGCAGATTTTGGCCGCTGCTACGGGAGCTGCCGATAGCAATGCTGACATTCAAAGTCTAATCACAGCGGCAGATGTCGCTATCGCCAAAATCGAAGCATATAACAATGGCAATGGCACCAGTCCCGCCGCACTAGTTGTTCAAGACTTCATCGATGCGGGAGTCACAGGAGTGAGTGCTGATAATCTTGCGGCCATGAATGCGCAAGTGCTCGCCTCAGTGTCGGGTGATACAGATACAGTGCCTGAAATTCAGGCACTGGTTGCTGTGGCGGATACGGCGATCGCTAAGATAGAAGCCTATAACAACGGCAATGGAACATCTCCGCCAGCATTAGTTTTACAAGACTATTTTGAGGCGGGCATCACTGGCGTGAGTATTGATAATATCGTGGCGGTTAATACGCAAGTGCTCGCTTCAGTGACGGGTGATACAGATACCGTGGCTGAAATTCAGGCGCAAGTGGTTGCAGCAGACAACGCAATCGCCAAAATCGAAGCTTATAATAACGGTAATGGTACCAGCCCCGCGGCACTATTTATTCAAGACTTTATCGATGCGGGAGTGACGGGAGTGAGTGTTGATAATATCGCTCCGAACAATGCGCAAGTGCTCGTCTCAGTGCTTGGTGATACAGATACTGTGCCTGAAATTCAGGTGCTGGTTGCGGTGGCCGATGCGGTGATTGCCAAGATTGAAGCTTATAACAACGGTGATGGTATAACGCCGCCGGCATTAGTTTTACAAGACTATTTAGCGGCGGGAGTCGCGGGTGTTAACAGCGACAACATTGGTGTTGTGATTGCGCAAATACTTGCTGCTGCTCCTGGTGTCGCTGATACAGTGCCTGAAATTCAAGTCAAAGTTACTTTAGTCAATCAGGCGATCGCCAAAATAGAAGCTTATAACAATGGCAATGGCACCAGCCCCGCGGCGCTGATTATTGAAGATTTTACCGCTGCAGGAATAACTGGCGTCAGTGCTGAAAATTTGGCCGCAGTGAATGCGCAAGTTCTCGCCTCCATATTAGGTGCTGCCAATACTGTCTCTGAAATTCAGGGATTGGTGTCTGCAGCTGATGCTGCGACCGCCAAGATAGAAGACTATAACAATGGGGATGGCAGTAGTCCCGCTGCACTGACTGTGCAAGATTATTTAGCTGCAGGGATAACCGGAGTGAGTACTGATAATGTGTCGGCACTGAATGCGCAAGTGCTCGCTTCAGTGGCTAATGCCACGGATACTGTCGCTGAAATACAAGCCTTGGTGATCGCGGCAAATGCCGCCATTGCCAAGATAGAAGCGTATAACAATGGCAATGGCACCCTGCCAGCGGCACTGGTATTACAAGACTATATAGAAGCGGGTATTAGCGAGGTCAACAGTGATAATTTAGCGGTCATCAATGCGCAAATCTTAGCCTCGGCGCCAGGTGATACTGATACAGTGCCTGAAATCCAAGCAAAAGTGACGCTGGTCACGACGGCCATAGCTAAAATAGAAGCGTATAACAATGGCAATGGAACAGTCCCCGCTGCACCTGTCTTACAAGATTATTTAAATGCGGGGGTTAACGGTGTCAGTCAACAGAATTTAGCGGGGGTCAACGCGCTGGTATTAAATGCGATTTCCGGCGCGGCCGATACCACGGCAGAGATACAGGCAATAGTAAATGCTGTGGTGGTCACTACTATCAATGCCGGCTCTACTTTGTTATTGCAAGGTATCGAAGATGGCGCTGGTGAGGGTTATAAAGTAGATGGTCTGGCGGGGAATCAGCAATTAGGTTATACCGTGAGCAATGCCGGAGACGTCAACGGTGATGGCTATGACGACGTGCTGATGACCAGTAGGCAAGGCGCGAACGGTAGAGGGGCGGCTTATGAGATCTTTGGCTCGGCTAGTGGCGCGGGGAACTTACTGGATACTAATGATATAGGCGGCGCTATAGCGGGCTTCGCTATCAACGTCGAAGCGACAAAAAATGCACTTACCTCCATCAGCAGTGCCGGAGATCTGAATGATGATGGTCTGGCGGATATTATTGTCGGTACATCGAGTGCAACAGGCTCTGATGCCGTAGCTCATGTTATCTACGGAAAAACCAGTACCACCACCGTTGAACTTTCCGCATTAGGTAGCGGTGGTTTTACTATAAATAACCCCTCGGCCACTCTGATCAGTCATCGAGTCAGTAACATTGGAGACATCAACGCCGATGGTTTTGATGATGTGATTGTCTCACAAGCTGGTAGTACCGGAAATGGCGAGGTCTATGTTATTTACGGCAGTGCCTCTGGCGTCGACATATTACTGTCAGATATAGCGAACCCCGCTAGCACCAATGGTTTTAAAATTTTTACCTTAGCGAATACTGACTACACGGAAATTAGTGGTGCGGGAGATGTGAATGGTGATGGTATTGCCGATTTGGTGGTGGGGGATAGAGAAGGAAACGGTGGTGGAGGAGAGGTCTATATTATTTACGGGCAGGCCGGAAATGTTCGCAATAACATAGATTTGAACGCTTTTGTAGCTGCGCCTAGTCTTGGGTTCTCTATTAAAGGTAGCACCACGGATAGCAACTTTGAAGATGTTGGTGCCAGTGTCGCCGAGGCGGGGGACGTGAATGGTGACGGCTTTGCCGATATTATTATAGGGAATCCTTTTTCAGATTTAGGTGGCAGCAATGCCGGGATTGCCTTCGTGGTGTTTGGTAAAAGTAATATTACAGAAGTAGATATAGTGGCGCTCTCCAGCGATGCCAATACGGAGGGGTTTAGTATTGTGGGCTCGGCGCCCAACGGGTTTCTAGGTAATGCGAACACCATACACAGCGCTGGAGATGTTAATGGTGATGGGCTAGACGATCTGATCTTGGGCTATTATAAAGACACCTATGTCGTCTATGGCAAGATGGGTGGTGCCTCGATTGATTTGGCAAACTTTGACAACGGCACTACGTCTCAAGGTTTTTTGATCAGCAGTGATAGTATTGCCGGCGGCGACAGGCTTGCAGTCAGTGGCGGCGGCGATATCAATGGTGATGGTTTTGATGATTTGATTATAGGCAGTGGATGGTCCGATCAAAACGGCACTAGCTCTGGTAGCACGTACGTTATATACGGAGCCGCCGACGCCGGGGATGACATCTACTTTGGCAGTGCCAATGACGATAGCCTAATCGGCAATGTCGGGGCGAATCGCCTTATCGGAAAACAGGGTAATGACATCTTAATCGGTAATGGTGGCGCTGATGTGATGCGCGGCGGCGAGGGCGACGATGTGCTTGCCATCTCCGATTTGAATTTTGCCGTCGTTGATGGTGGCTCTTCAGGTACCGATACGCTGCGTTTTGATGTTGCTCTAACAGCCGATTTTACGACAATTTCAGATAATCGAATGGTTGATATAGAAGTGATAGATTTAACCCAAGATGGCGGTAATAGTTCGATTACACTTAATTTAACCGATGTGCTAAATCTCAGTTCTAGTACCACCATTGCCAATACCCTCACGATATTGGGAAGTGCTGGCGATCAGGTCGAACTCAATGATATTTCAGCTGGTGGAGTTGGTCTTTGGGTTGAAACGGGAGCAAGTACCAGTGTCTATGAATTTATTAGCGCGGGTAATGTGCTGGCAACTGTGACGGTTGCCAGTGCGGTGGCGACCAATTTAGTAACACCGCTAATTTTAGATTTGGATGGGGATGGCATAGAAACACTCTCTTTTTCTGAAGGTGTTCGTTTTGATATTGATGCCGATGGCACACTCAATCAAACAGGATGGGTCGGTGCTGATGATGGTTTACTGGTCAGAGATCTCAATGGGGATGGCATCATCAATGATGCATCAGAGCTGTTTGGGGAACACACTCTTAAGGATGATAGCACTAAAGCTAGCGATGGCTTTGCGGCCCTTAGTGAGTTAGATTCAAATTCAGATGGAGTGATGAATAGTTTAGATGACAGCTTTGATGAACTAAAGGTGTGGCGAGATCTAAATAGCGATGGTATCACTCAGCAGGGAGAGCTATTTTCACTGGCCGAAGCGGGGGTCTCAGAGATTTCCCTGAACAGTGAAATTACCAATGTTGACAGTAATGGTAATACAGTGGGTTTATTGGGCCACTATATTGACAGTAGTGGTGCTCGGCAACAGCTGGCAGATGTGTGGTTTGAATATCAAGCTAAGCTTAGTGTTGGCCTTAGCACAGAAACAAATGCTACAGAAACAAATAGCACAGCAATAAACAGTTCCTCTAACAGTGCGGTTATTAGTGATGCTGATATTTTTACTGAGGATGAGTTTGATTTTGCCAGTATCAAAGGTATTAGTCCCGCTATCACTGAGGTATCAGTAGCTACACAGGAAATTGAAAAATTAGAGCTAATCACCTATCAGGGGGGTAATGGATTGCTGGACGAGCTGCCCCCCGCAGATATTTATTAGAATACTTAGGCAAGCTTGTGATGTAACGAGGAATGACAGGAGAAAGAGCCAAAGTCGGCTTAAAGTGCTGTGTCATCTTGATCAAACACCCAATCTCTGAACAGATTGATACTCGCTAAACTCGTGGCTAGGGGATTAGATTTTCTTAATAAATAGTAGCCACTATTTTCTGAGACGTAAGTATCTGAGAGCTTGATCAGTCGTTCGGTTCGCAGGTCATCTTCGATCATTGCCAGAGGGCAAAGAGCAATACCTTGCCCTGCAAGAGCTGCAGAGCGCAGTAAGTTGAAATCATCAAAAGAAAGGCTGCCGCTGCTATAATTAGGATGCTGGTCAGCTTTTGCAAACCATTCCTGCCAGCCATCGGCTATCACGGAATCATGTAGGAAAGGTCCGTTGCTGATAGATAAATCCGCAGTCAAATCATGGCGTCGTAAAAATTCAGCACTACACACTGGATAGCTTTTTCCTGAGCGGAATCGTTCGATGTTAATGCCTGCTATTTTTGGAGTAGAGTTGGCAAAAATAAAGGCGATATCTACATCGCTAAAATCTATTTCAGTGCCGTGTATGGCATAAGTGACGCGCAGCGATATATCGGGGTGTTCCGCTTGAAAAATATTCAACTTAGGGATTAGCCAGCACGTGGCAACTGAGGGGATGGCAGCTATCACTAATTTTTTACTCGAAGTAGCCTGTTTGGCCAGTTGGCAGGCGGTTTTTATTTCAGTTAAAGAGCTGGTTAGACTGCTGGCTAATTGTCGGCCGTGCGGCAGCAAGTTCAGCTGGTTGCCATGGCGACTGAAAAGGCTGCAATCTAGCCATTCTTCTAAGTTTTTAATCTGGTGGCTAACTGCAGAAGGAGTGATAAAAAGCTCTTGAGCAGCCCCTTGGAAATTAGTGTGTCTAGCGACGGCTTCAAAAGTTTGCAAAGCTTTGAGTGGTAGGTTGCGCATTTAATTGCTTCTACATAAGTGTATATTTAATGGCGATAAGCATCTTCTTAACAGTAGCATAACATAAAATTTAGATGAATTTAATTCAACGTAGTATTGAAAAACACTCGCTTGATCTCTCCTCTGGCAAGGCATTAAATAGAGCAATCAATTTACCTTAAGGAGATGCAGACGCATGCAGATGCCATCACTACAAAGTTTTGCTGGAAACGGCAACAAAGCCAAACCAACCTTTTCAGCCGCAGAAATGCTCAGAAGGCAAACCGACATACGCGTTTATATGGCCGCTCAAGATATTAATGCCGCCTTGTTTAGTTCGTATCACAATATTTGTTACTACTCGGATTTCATGTACTGCTATTTTGGCCGCAACTACGGGCTAGTGATCGATCAACATACGGTAACTAGTATTAGTGCCGGTATTGATGGTGGTCAGCCTTGGCGACGTACTAGTGGTAACAACATTACTTACACAGATTGGCAGAAAGATAACTTTTTTAAAGCGGTCAAAGAACTCACTAAAGGCGCTAAGCGGATCGGGATCGAATTTGATCACTGTAATTTAGATCAATTACAGCGTTTAAAACAGGCATTCCCAGAGGTAGAATTCGTTGATATTGGTGGGCCAGCTATGCGCTTGCGAATGATTAAGTCAGCGGAGGAGATCGCACACATTACACAGATGACTCGCATTGCCGATATCGGTGGGGCCGCTTGTGCAGAGGCTGCTAGAGTGGGTGTAAGTGAAGTAGAAGTGGCGTTACATTCAACGGCAGCTATGGTGCGAGAAATTGCCAAAACTTGGCCTGATGGCGAGCTGTTAGATACTTGGACTTGGTTTCAATCAGGATTAAATACTGACGGCGCGCACAATCCAGTGACTTCGAAAAAGATAGTAGAAGGGGATATTCTCTCGCTGAATTGTTTTCCTATGGTCGCGGGTTATTACGTGGCGCTAGAGCGAACTATGTTCGCAGGTTCCGCAACAGATGAAAATATTCGCCTCTGGGAGATAAACTGTAAGATTCACGATCGCGGTAAAGAGCTGTTGGTCGCGGGTAATAAGTGTTCGGATATCGCCATTGAGCTGAATAGTATTTATGCTGAACATGGGCTGTTAGAGTATCGATCCTTCGGCTACGGTCATTCATTCGGCATACTTAGTCATTACTATGGTCGAGAGGCTGGGCTTGAATTACGTGAAGATTGCGATACTGTTTTAGAGCCTGGTATGGTGATCTCAATGGAGCCGATGATCACTATTCCCGATTCAATGCCGGGAGCGGGTGGCTATCGAGAGCATGATATCTTAGTAATTAAAGAAGACGGTAGTGACAATATCACGGCATTTCCATATGGGCCGGAACATTTAATTCTACCTGCTTAATTAACATTTATTATCGAGCGTAGAAAGCAGACTCAGGTGCCAGTTACCTGAGTTGAAAAAACCTCGCTTTAATATGTTCGCCTTGTATATCGTCCGCTGTTTTATCGATAATCACACCGGTTTCGTATTCATAAAAATAATACTCTGAGACCTTTGCATAACTTACCCAGAGTTTATGATAACTGCGCTCGGTATACGGCGTTAAAAACCGGCTCAATATGCTCACTTACACCAGTCATACCCATACAGAAGGGACACTGTACCCAAAGTGAGGGGCATACTAACTCCGCTATCTCGCCGGTTTTCCCTTGTCTTATCTTCGCTCGCAATGTTATGCAAAGCTCTCACTGTATTTATCGAAACACATAAATCTGGATTAAAGGTAAGTAATTAGTTAAGTAAAAGTAACTAATATTACATTTTAAATACCAAAACATTAGTGTAATCTTATTATTGTAATTGTTAGTGACTTTAACTTATTGATTTTAAGTAAATATAGTGGTCTATATTCGTTCTTTTAAAAAAAACCTGACAACTTTATTTGATAAGTTTCAGTAATAAAACCCTATAAAACACTTTTGATCTGTCGTAACTGAGAAGTTATTTGTCGTAAAGGCAAAGAATTGCAGGATAAAAATTACCATACAATAAATACACAAGGTCTAGCGGTTGTGTAATTTTCGATGCATGTGCTAGTATCAAACCAACTAAAAATAAGAACATATTGGAGAGTTATATGGATTCAAATCCAGATTTTTTGGTGCAATTTAAGAATGTACAAAAGAGCTATGATGGAGTCCATTTAGTCGTAAAAGATTTTAATGTCGACATGGTTAAAGGTGAATTTTTAACGATGTTAGGCCCTTCCGGATCAGGGAAAACCACCTGTCTTATGATGCTAGCGGGATTTGAAACTGCCACTAGCGGTCAGATCATACTCGATGGTCAATCAATCAATAATGTTGCACCGCATAAGCGGGAGATAGGCATGGTATTTCAAAACTATGCACTGTTCCCACATATGAGCGTCGCAGAAAACTTAGCTTTTCCCCTGCAAGTTCGAAAAATGGGTAAATCTGAAATTACTGAGAAGGTAAATCACGCGCTAAAAATGGTGCGATTAGATCATTTCGCCAATCGCAGACCCGCACAGTTATCAGGTGGACAGCAGCAGCGTGTCGCAGTTGCCAGAGCGTTAGTGTTTCGACCTAAACTAGTCCTAATGGACGAGCCATTAGGTGCCTT
This sequence comes from Oceanospirillales bacterium, assembly GCA_029027825.1. Lineage (GTDB taxonomy): Bacteria > Pseudomonadota > Gammaproteobacteria > Pseudomonadales > Balneatricaceae > Rs1. The sequence goes on from CP093399.1 coordinate 4,431,829, forward strand.
AGATAAGAACTTGCGTGAAGAAATGCAGTATGAAATTAAGCATATCCACGAAGATTTAGGTGTCACTATGCTCTATGTGACCCACGATCAGGTAGAAGCTTTGACCATGTCAGATAGAATTGCTGTTTTTGATGACGGCATTGTACAGCAGCTGGCTTCTCCGCACGTATTATACGATGAGCCAACCAATGCCTTTGTCGCCAACTTTATCGGTGAAAATAACCGTTTAATGGGTAAAGTTGTCTCGATTGAAGGCGATGTTTGCAGTGTAGAGTTGGATGGCGGTGGTGGTTTAGTACAAGCGAAAAAGATTAATGTAGATAGTGTTGGTGATCGAACTACCTTGTCACTTCGCCCCGAGCGAGTGATCGTTGATCCGGCGGCAGGTGAATGCCCAAATAACTGTGAAGCAAGAGTTGAAGAGCTAATCTATCATGGTGACCACACTCGTACTCGGGTCTCTGTATCAGGTAGTACCGACTTTATCATTAAAGTACCTAATACTCATAATCAACAGCATATGAAACGAGGTCAGTCGATTAAAATTGGTTGGAATACTGCCGATTGCCGCGCTCTAGATGCATAGCGTTCCGGGTTAAGGGACGCTATTTATAAAGCATAAAATCACAAAAACATGAACAAGTAAATTTCAATAAATAATCAATTTTTGCCTTAAAAAGACTAAATAAAAACAAAGGAAAACAAGAAGATGAAGAAGTTACTGAAACGTTCTATTGTCGCCACGGCGATTGCCGCTGTATCAATGACTATGATGACCACTGCTGTCCAAGCTGAGTCTAGCCTCACTGTTGTCTCTTGGGGTGGGTCTTACTCTAAAAGCCAAATGCGCGCATATCACGTGCCTTGGACTGCCAAAACAGGTACCAAAATTCTACATGAAGATAAGTCAGGTACAGGCCTAGCGGGAATTCGCTCTCAAGTTGAAGCCAACAATGTAAGTTGGGACTTGGTAGATATGTTAGAAGGTAATGCCATGATCGCTTGTGATGAAGGCCTTATCGAAGAAATTAATTACGATGAGATTTTGGCTCCTGCACCAGATGGAACACTTGCTAGTAAAGATTTCCTAGGTGGACTGAATGGCTGCTTCATCCCACAAATTTATTACGCGACACTTTTTGCTTACAATGATGAAATGTTTAAAGGTGAAAAGCCTTCAACTATCGCCGATATTTTTGACCTAGAGAAATTCCCTGGTAAGCGTTCACTAGAGAAAATTCCTGCCGGTAACTTAGAGTGGGCGTTAATGGCTGATGGCGTTGCCGCTAAAGATATTTATGATGTGTTAAGCACTGAAGAAGGTGTCACACGTGCATTTAAGAAATTAGATACGATTAAAGATTCAGTTATTTGGTGGGAGGCAGGCGCGCAGCCACCACAGTTACTATCTGATAAAGAAGTCAGTATCGCCAGTGGTTACAACGGTCGTTTCTTCGGTGCTCAAGTTACTGAAAAACAACCGTTTACTATTATTTGGGATGGCCAGCTAGCAGAGATTGATGGTTGGGTTGTGCCTAAAGGCAAGCTGACTCCAGAACTGAAGAAATACATCAACTTCATTACAGATACTCAGCGTTTAGCTGATCAATCAAAGTATATTTCTTACGGTCCTGCACGTAAATCTTCAGCATCTTTAGTAGATAAACATGCGGATACTGGGGTTGATATGAAGCCTCATATGCCAACTAGCCCAGCAAACTTTACCAATCCAATTATTAAAAATGCGGAGTGGTGGGCGAATAACAACGATGACATGAGTGAACGTTTCAACGCTTGGTTATCTAAGTAAGAAAAAGTAAAAGCACTGCAAACGGTCTCGTTTGCGGTGAACAGGATTAGTCTATTTTGCTAATCCTGTTCTGATATGAGAAAAAACCTCGATTTATCCAGTTTCTAGATTTCTAGTAACTATAAAAATAAGAAAAGCATCCAATCTGCAACTAGGTCAAAACACATGGCGAACACATACTCAAAAGTAGGTGAGATGACAACAAACGATGGGGTGCCGCTTAAAATAAGCTTGCAGCGCTCACAACGTAAACTCAAACTATGGGCATTTTTACTGGTTGCCCCACTGCTAATATTTATCACTGTTAGTTTCATCTTACCCGTCGTCAGTATGACAATGCGCGGTGTAGAAAATCCGCAAGTTGCCAATATTTTACCGAATGTGGTTGATGCATTATACGTTTGGGATGGTGTGGACTTACCTGATGAAGCTGCATACGAGGCGTTAGTTATTGACCTCACAGCAGGTCGAAAGAACAAAAATATCGGTAAAGTTGCCTCGCGCTTGAATTATGAACGCAGTGGTATGCGCCGTGTAATTTCCGGCTCTTCTCGCAAGGCTGCTAAGTTAAAAGAGGGTCCTTACAAAGAGCAGATGATTAAGATTAACAAAGCCTGGGGCGATGTTGCTACCTGGTCATTAATTAAAAGAGAATCGGGAGCGTTTACCTATTCCTATCTAGTCGCCGCAGTTGATTATAAGATTACCGATCAAGGCGACATTGTCGCCAAATCTGAAGAGAAGCAAATCTACAAATCGCTGTTTGGGCGCACCTTGATGATGAGTTTTGCTATTACCATCATCTGTATTCTGTTGGCTTACCCTATCGCCTATTTACTCGCGACGTTACCGATGGCAAAAAGTAACCTGTTGATGATTCTAGTGCTGTTGCCATTTTGGACATCTCTGCTGGTTCGAACCACCACTTGGATTGTGTTGTTACAAAGCAACGGGGTGCTCAACGATATATTAGTGTGGATGAATATCATTGACGACTCGGGACGATTGCAAATGATTTATAATCAAACCGGTACTATCATTGCAATGACTCACATTTTATTACCTTTCATGGTGCTACCTTTATACAGTGTGATGAAAACCATCCCACCTTCTTATATGCGTGCCGCTTTATCGCTGGGCGCTAATCCAGTAGTTTCCTATGTTCGAGTCTATATTCCGATGACGGTGACCGGCATTGGCGCCGGTAGTTTACTGGTCTTTATATTGTCGATTGGTTACTACATCACCCCTGCCTTAGTGGGCGGACAAAGTGGTGTGTTGATTAGTAATATGATTGCATATCATATGCAAAACTCGCTGAACTGGGGACTGGCAGGTGCGCTTGGCTTTATCTTGTTAGTGATAGTTATGATCTTTTACGCCATCTTTAATAAAGTAATTGGCATCGATAAAATGAAGATGGGTTAGAGGAGATACTACTATGGCTATACCTATTTATGCAGGTAAATTAGAACGCACTTGGTACTATTCATACCGGATCATTTGCGCCTTAATATTTTTGTTCTTGATTGGGCCAATATTAATCATCATACCGTTGTCGTTTAACGTGCAACCGTATTTTACTTTTACTCCCGAGATGCTCGCTTTTGATCCGGCAGGTTACTCACTGCGTTGGTACGAAGAGTTCTTGGCCAGTGAAGAGTGGATGCGCTCTATCAAGAATAGTTTCATGGTGGCTATTGCAGCAACCATCTTAGCTACCTCTTTGGGCACATTAGCTGCACTGGGCTTATCCAGACCTGAAATGCCGTATCGTGCGTTGATCATGAGCATTTTAATTTCACCGATGATCGTGCCTTTGATCGTATCGGCAGCGGGGATGTTCTTTTTCTACTCAAGTATTAATCTTGCCGGTACCTTTTTGGGACTGATCTTAGCGCATACAGCGTTGGGGATACCTTTTGTGGTGATTACAGTAACGGCAACCTTGTCTGGTTTTGATCACTCACTAACCAGAGCTGCAGCTGGCCTAGGTGCGAATCCAAGAGTGGTATTCTTTAAAGTAATGCTGCCTTTAGTGACGCCAGGTGTTATATCGGGTGCCCTGTTTGCTTTTATTACCTCTTTCGATGAAGTGGTCGTCGCGATTTTCGTCGCTGGCGTAGAGCAGCGCACAATTCCGCTGCAAATGTGGGGCGGAATTCGTGAACAAATCAGCCCAACTATATTAGCAGTAGCGACTATTCTAGTGGCAATCTCAATCTTGTTACTGACAGTGCTAGAACTATTGCGCCGTCGAAGTGAGCGACAGCGAGGGTTAACTCCTTCATAAATTCGTCTCACTGATCCAATTATGTTTACCCACAGGTAGTAGAAAAGCACCGCCTGTGGGTAAACTGATAATTATCTCTTCTAGCCTCTTAAGTGCTTATCCTATTTTTCTTATTTGTAAAACCTTCTGCGCCAAAGCACTTTTTTTTGTACAAAAAAAAATGCTAATATTTACCCAAGCCTAAATAAATTTAAATTGTCTGCTATTGCTGGTATGTCAGTGTAAAGACACTGTTGGGCTGCTCTTTAGGCTGCACAGAAGGCGTCGTCTAAATATTATTTTTGCTAGTAAAATCCACAAGGTAGTGCGCTTATGACTTTTGAACAAGTGTTAATAGCGGTAATCTTAGTATTGACTATTGCGCTCTTCATTTGGGGGAAATTCAGACACGATATTGTAGCGGCACTTTCTCTAGGTGCCTGTGTGCTAACTGGTTTAGTCTCCTCCGAATTGGCCTTTGTCGGTTTTGGCCATCCAGCCGTGATCACGGTGGCTGCAGTGTTAGTCATCTCAGATGTGCTGCGCCGTTGTGGAGTAGTCGATCTTATTGCCCACACTTTAATGCCCTATACCAAAAATTTGTTAGCGCATATTTTATTACTCACTAGTGTGGTAACTATCGCATCAGCATTTATGAATAATGTCGGCGCTTTAGCGCTGATGTTACCGGTGGCAATTAGCACTTGCGCTAAGCACAATCGATCACCAGCTATACTCTTAATGCCACTGGCCTTTGGCAGTATCCTCGGTGGCATGACCACTGCAATAGGTACACCACCGAACATCATCATAGCGATGATGCGCGCTGAAGTTTCAGGTCGGCCATTTAGCATGTTTGATTTTTCTGCGGTCGGTGTCTCTATTGCAATTGTCGGGGTACTTTTTATCGGCTTGATCGGCTGGCGTTTTATTCCTAAATCAAGACTGTCGCGCAGTGCGCCTGAACAGCTATTTGCGATTGAAGATTACTTAACCGAAGTTATCATTAGGGAAGAATCAGAATTAGTCGGCCAGTCGGTAGATGCGATTAAAGGTTTGGAAGCAGGCAATATAGAAGTGGTCGGGATCGCTCACCGGCACGGCGAAACGATGTCGATGAAGCGCTTTCAACTACTCAAAGCCGGCGATATCCTAATCTTGCAAGCTGATCCATCTGAGATTCAGCCGCTGTTGGATAAAAATGATTTAGAGCTCATCACCAGCGCCGATAAAAAATTTGCAGAGTTAACTAAAGGAAATTTAACCTTAGTTGAAGGGGTTATTAAACGTGGCTCGTGTCTCGAGGGCCAAGATGTACCTTTTTTGCGCCGCAGAAGTAATAGCTCTCTAGCGCTGGTGGGATTGGCGCGGGAAGGGCAAAAAGTACAGCGGCGGATTAGGCGACAAAATTTTAGGGCGGGAGACATCCTGCTGTTACAAGGAGCCGCAGATACCGTAGATGAACAACTGGTTGAGCTCGGTATGGTGCCGCTGGCAGCTAGAAACCTGAGCTTAGGAGGGCGGCGTAAACTCTCGTTAGCAGTCACCATTTTTGCAGTGGCGATAGCCTTGGGCGTGTTAAATATATTGCCGCTAGTGATTGTATTTGTGATGGCGGTTTTGATCTACGTGCTACTAGATTTAATCCCGGTCCGTAATTTATACGATGCGATTGATTGGCCGGTGATTATTTTGTTAGCATCCTTAATCCCCGTCGGTAAAGCGTTAGAAAGCACCGGTTTGACGGCACTAGTGGCTAATCAAGTACTCGCTTTCACCTCTGCAATGCCAATTTATGTGGTGATCGGGCTATTGTTAGTGATGACCATGTGGCTGTCTGATGTCATAAACAATGCAGCGACGGCGGTAGTGATGGCACCATTGGCATACAGTATCGCGCAGGGCTTAGGAGTCAATTCAGACCCATTCTTTATGACGGTCGCGGTTGGAGCTTCCTGCGCTTTTATGACGCCAATCGGTCATCAATCGAATACCTTAGTGATGGGCCCCGGCGGCTATCGATTTAGTGATTACTGGCGAATGGGGCTGCCACTAGACATCATTATTGTGCTTATCGCTGTGCCGTTGATTATGTGGGTATGGCCGCTCTAGAAGTCCCAAATCACGGCTTTTTTATCCAGAGAATTAAGTAATTCCGCACTGTTAAAGGCAATACCTGTATTAGGCTTTAAAAGCTGAACTTGCTGTTCTTCCAATGCCCAGCTGATAGAGCAAGTATTGATTAAAAAGCAAAGGATGACCAGTTTCTTGAATAGTGTCATGAGTTTGTCCTGCTGCATCAATGCCTACCTTTGATTCACAGTGAAACGTAGCTAGGTACGGATTATTAAGGGGTTTAATGCAGTATAAGGACATTGCTAATGGGAATCGCAACTTAGGGCGCCAGAGCGTGTGCACTTGGCGCCAATCAGCTAGTTACCAGCTTCCGCCGAGTGCCAAATATAAATTAATGCGCTGTTCAAGTTGTACACGCTTTAGAGAGAGCAAGTTGCTTTGTGCTGAAATTGCTTGCTGCTGTAAATTGAGTGTATCTAACAGGCCAATCTCTCCTTCTTTATAACGGATAGCAGCAATGTTGTAAGCTTTCTGGCTCTCCTTAACCACTAAGCGCAGCTCTTGATGACGCAACTCAAGTACTTCTCCTTGATCTAAGTTGTTTTCTACTTCATAAAAAGCATTTAGAGCTTTTTGTGCATAGTTAGCAATGGCTTGCTGTTGCTCAGTGTTAGCGATTTTTAGATCAATTTTTTTTCTACCACCGTCAAATAGTGGCGCGACTAGGTTGCCTGCCAATTGCCAAACTAAATTGCTTGGGTTGATCGCATCACTCAGTGATGGCGATGCACCACTTATGGAGCTGGTTAATGAAAAACTTGGCAGTTGCGCGGCCTTGGCTTGTTTCGTCGCATTGAAAGCTGCGGCAATATTACGCTCCGCTGAAATGAGATCTGGTCGACGCTCCAGCAGGCTGGACGGAATGCCCGCAGGTGGTTGGCTTGGTAGCAGCGGCAGGACGCCTGGAATATCAGATTTAGCATTAGGGTAGCGGCCGAGTAATAGCTCTAAAGCACGTAAAGCATTGCGCTGTGAGCCTTGCAAATTGAGTAGTTGGTCTTTTGCAGACGCTAAATTTGCCCGGTTAACAGCAACATCCTGACCACTGGCAATTCCGTTATCGTATTTTACTTTGGTGATGCGCATCATTTCAGACAAGAGTCGTAAGTTTTTCTGGGTGATCTTCTCCTGTAATTTTGCTTCTATAACCTTGAAATAGGTTTTTGCGATATTAGCACTTAGAGAATGGATGGCGAATTGGTAGTCGGCTTGTGCTACTTGAACACTGGTATTTGCAGAATCTACGCCGGCTTGGAGCCTCCCCCAAACGTCTAGTTCCCAGCTAGCATTAACCCCCACACTGTGCGAAGCAGGAGCTGATGAGCTGGTGACATTACCTAATTGACTGCTAGTTATCGATAAGTTTGCAACAGGGAGTAAGCTGGTGGCGGATTTTTGTGCGAGTAAAGAAGCTTTTTCGACATTGGAGGATGCTATTTTAAGGTCAATGTTGTTAGATTTACCCTCTTCAATCAACTGTTTAAGCACAGGATCACTGAAAGTAGCTAGCCAGTCAACTGATATGTTTTTATCAATGTCGGCTGACGTCCACTTATCTGGGGCGCCAATTATCTCTGCAACTTTAGGTTTGTCGTAGCTGTAATCGGACACTGAAGCGCAACCAACCATGAATAGGCTCAAGCATAATCCTGTCGCTTTAGTCAGATAGTAAAAACTATTCATATTTGCCCGTCTTTGCTCGGGTATTTTGTTATTTCGTAACATATGTACTTTCCTTGGCGCTAACATTCATAAATACGGCGTATAAAACAGGAACTATCAACAGTGTAATTAGAGTGGCGAAAGTCAGGCCAAAGACAATCACGACGGCCATTGATTGAAAAAAAGCATCAAAAAATAGCGGAATGACACCTAGTGCAGTAGTGAAAGATCCTAAAACTACAGGACGTACCCTACTGGTAGCAGAGTCGACAATAGCGTCAAACCTCGGTTTTCCTTCGGCAATTTCAAGATCCATTTGGTCAACGAGAATAATTCCGTTTTGAATCAGTAGGCCAGACAGTGATAATAAGCCTAAAATCCCCATGAATTCCAGTGGAATACTTGTCACCACCAAGCCAAAAACAACACCAATTGATGCAAGAGGTACGACTAGCCAAATAACTAGTGGTTGTCTGATTTTTCTAAATAATAGCACCACGACTAACACCATTGCCAAAAAACCCAGGGGGATGGTAGACATTAAGTCGCCACTAGATTCAGCGGAATCACCATGTTCCCCGCCCCATGATAATTGGTAGCCATCAGGTAATTCAATCGCCTTAATTTTCGGGGCGATGCGGAGCATTAAATCAGATGCCAGCTCATTAGGGTACGGGTCTGTTTGCGCCTTGATCATGAAACTTCGATTTTCGCTGCGGATTTGTCCATCACGCCAAATAGTTTTAAAGCCATCAGTGATTTGAGTAATAGGTACTACTGCTCCGGTGAGCGCGCTGGAAACTTGTACGTTTGTAATATCCTCAATCGTTGCATTTTGGCTAGATGCTTGCCTTGATATAATAGGAATCAGGTCTTGCCCTTCACGAAATTCCCCGACTTTTTCACCTTGATAATAGTGTTGTATTGCCAAGGCTAAATCTTTTCTCGAAATACCAGCACGACGTGCTTTAATCTCGGAGAATATAGGAACAATCACTGGCACAGGTTGGCGCCAATCGTCTTTGACAGACAGTGCGCCGCCATCAGCACTCATAATAGCCTTAGCTTGGCTGGCAAGGTCGCGCAGCACTTTCGGATCCGGCCCTTTAAATTCAGCTTCAATTTTTGAGCCACCTCCAGGGCCTAAAACAAAGCGCCATGCTTTGGCTTGTGCATCGGGAAAATTGTTTGCAATATAATTTTGTACTTTGGGGATCATGGCGTTTAATTCCCTGTAGTCGTCGACCCTAATGAGTAATTGACCATAGGCACTATTAGCAGACTCTGAACTGTAAGTCAGCATGTAGCGCAAACTACCACCGCCTATCAAAGTTTGAATGGCATTAACTCCGTCCAACTTAGCTATATAGCTTTCTACTTGCAGCATGTCTGATGCGGTGCGCTGTATATTAGTGCCTTCGGGAAGCCAATAGTCAACGACTAACTGAGGTGAGGTTGACTGTGGAAAAAATCCTTTGGTGACAAACTGAGAACCCCATAAAGATAAGCCGAACAAGCTCAAGACAAGAGCGATAACTAGGTAGCGAAAATTAAGTGCCCAGCGCATCAGCTGTTTGTATTTGACGAAGAATAGCCCTTCAGGCTTAGCTTCTTGCTGCTGGTTTGTTTTATCGGGGAAAAGCCAGTAACAGGCTAAAGGGGTTATTGTCATGGCAAACAACCAACTAAATAATAGTGCTATCATCACCACCCAGAATAGATCTCCAGTGAACTCGGCGGTGGATCCAGGGGCAAAACCTATAGGGGCAAAAGCAATGACTCCCACCATAGTACCTGCCAGTAAAGGCCACTTTGTTTGGCTGACAATCTGTTTGGCTATATCGAGTTTTTTCTTACCGTTTTGTACACCAACCAGTATAGCTTCTGTAATGACTACAGCATTATCAACCATCATCCCGAGAGCAATTATCAGTGCGCCCAAAGAAATCCTGTGAATTGGAATACCAGTGATTTTCATGGTGGCTAAAGTTGCCGCAACAGTGATCAATAGGATAAAAGCCATGACGATAGCTGAGTGACGTCCCATAAAAATCAACAGTGAGATAATCACGATTACTAACGCGGCAATCACGTTAAGTACAAAAGCATCTACTGAATGCACAACAATTTTTACCTGGTGGTAGTACTCGTGTACTTTGATGCCTAATGGCCTGCGGCTCTTTGCTTCATGGATTTTTTTATCGACGGCTAGTCCTACTTTTACCACATTACCACCGCTGACGTTTGCCACGCCGAAGATGATTGCAGCTTCACCATTGTATCGCACTATTTTAGTTGCTGGCGTTTTGTAGCCACGGTAAACATGGGCTATATCTTTTAGGTAAATAATTTTACCGTCATTGGCATTAGACACTAACAAATTGCCAATCGAGGCAACTGAATCAATAGCACCAGATGGATCAATTGAAATTCGCTGATCGCCAATATCAACACTACCGGCAGCAACTACTGAGTTTTGGCTGGATAAAATATCGTATAATTTATGTATTGACACACCAAGAGCAGCAGTGTTTTCACGGGAAATTTCAATAAAGATAGCTTCCTGTTGCTCTCCTGCAAGCTGTACCTTGGCCACTCCTTTAACTTGCAAAACTTCTTTCTGCAATTGCTTGGCGTAGGCTCTTAATTCCCTGTAACTGTAACCTTCTCCGCTAATTAAATAAGAGAGTCCGTACAAGTCACCGTAATCATCATTTACCAACGGTGCTTGAGCTTCTTTAGGAAGAGAGCTTTTAGCGTCGTCAATTTTATTGCGTAACTTGCTCCAAATAAGTTGTAGAGCTTCTTTATCTTTAGAAAAATCAAATTTGATTTCGACGGTGATTTCAGAAATTCCCGCAGAAGATTTGCTATTAATATTTTTGACTTCTTGCATTTGTTGGATAGCACTTTCGAGCGGCTCGGTTACCTCGCGAGCACACTCGTAGGGGGTAGCTCCCGGATATTTAGTGACAATAATTGCGCTGCGGATGGTAAATTCAGGGTCTTCAAACCTAGGCATTTCTTGGTAGGCATTCCAGCCGCCAAAAAGTGCTAATAAAATTACGATGACACTTAATAGAGGGTTCTTAATGGAAATTTCAGCGAGATTCATATCTGATCCTTAAGTAGAAACTAACTAGGGTTTAGTTAACCAAGGGCGCACGGTCATACCCTCAGATAGATACGAAATGCCCGCGGCGATGATTTTTTCACCAGCCATTAAACCATCAAGTACTTGAATAGCTTCTCCAATATCATCGCCAAGAATAATCGTTCGCTTAGAGACTTTCATGGTCTGTTTGTCCACTACCCAAACAAATGTTGTTAACTCGCCTTCGATACCAATAGCGGTTAGTGGAACATTTAGCTGGTTGTTTTTTGATGTTTTACGCGGATCAGAAAGCCAGACTAGAGCGTTCATTCCAGGAAGTACATTAATGTTGGGAGGTGCTTCGAAAGCAAAGGTTACTTCATGGGTTTGCGAGCTTGGGTCTGCTTGTAATGCTAGCTCTTTGAAAGTGGCAGGTATTTCTATGTCAGGTGCAGAATCCAGCGTGATCGTGGCTTGGATCTTTCCCTTGTTTTCAGCATTTGCTTTGGCAATAATGTTGGATGGTAAATTGAATTTCGCCTCTAAACCACCGCTGCCTAAAATAGATAGAGCTGGTTCGCCTGGCTGTAGTACTTGGCGTAAATTGACCGATATTTTTGCAATATTACCATCGAAAGGAGCAAGCAACACGGAGTCTGTTAGGGCTTTTTTAGCGCTTAAATAGGCCGCTTTATCGACGTCATTTTTAGATTTTCGTTTATCCAATTCACTGCGTGAAATAGCGTCCGCTTTGATTAATCGTTTGGCTCTCTTGTATTCCTTGTTGGCATTATAATATTGAGCTTGCGCAGACTTAAGCTTAGTATTGAGATCTTGCTGATCCAGTTTAGCGAGTACCTCACCTTTTTTAACTACTTGCGCTTCAACTACTGGTAACTCGTCTAATAGTCCTCCGATCTCAAAGGCGAGCGTAATCAAATTTTGAGAGCCAATTACCGCTGGGTAACTCAGTAGCGAATCAGCTTTTTTAGAGACTAACTCTATTATTTTAGCAGGCCTTATCTGCGTTGCTTGGTCTGTAGATGAACTTGTAACTTCGTTTTCGCCACAGGCAGTTAACAAGGTCAAAGGTAGTAAACTGGCAATAAGTAAAATTTTGCAGGTTTTTTTCATAACAACAAGCCTAAGTGAGATTGTTTAATTTTGTTTGACGCTGGCTTAGCCAGCATCTCTAAGATCACTAATTTTTTTGACAAAATTATCGATCCACTTGTTCAATATTGTAGTGACGGCCGCTAAGTTATCAGTACCGTTATTGGCGACAGTCACCTCTAAATGCTTAGTTGCTAACATGGCGAACACTCTGCGCTGTGCCGGACCGTGTAGAAACTCTACCTCAATAGAGACAGTGGTAATAATGTCCTTTTTGTCGGTGATGTTTAAATAGGCGGCGTTCCCGGCATTAAGGACAATTCTAAAGGGAATAAAGTCAGTGGGAGATAGTGGCGGAGCAGTAAACTGAATATTTGAAAAGGCGCCGCGGATTGTTAACGTATCAGCGGTAGGAGTATCGACTAAATGGTAATTTTTGGCCTTGAGTTTAGCTCTTAAAGTCCGGGTGAAGTAGCTAGATAACTCAGCGAGTTGTTGAGGATTAAAGTTCTCGCTACTGGAGTTATCGATCCACAACTCAAACGGATGTAATTTGATGGTAGTGATTGCGGCGATATCAGTGTCGGAAAAAGTTTTCTCCTGATAAATCTTAGTGAATTTATATTGCTTTGAATCGATAAATTGCTCGTAACTGCCAAGAAATCCGGTTTTTTTCTGTTGGGTGGTCGTGGCGCAACCGCTAATCACTAACAGCGTAATAACGGTTAGGCAGATGGTCGTAAATTGTTTAATCAAAATTTTTATTCCCGGTAAAAACGATTGGCTAAAATTCAAACTCATTACATGAAATTGCTAAGTAGCGCAATATTATAGCTTTTCGCGATGTATTTATCGACTTTAAAACACCAGCTAGAAATGATTGCGATTTTAATTTAAGTTATCTGAAAAGCATATCGAAGCTAGTTTTTTTAAGACAGTTTGTAAGTATCAGCCTGAAAATTAGAACTGCACTTGATGTGCTGAATTTGTTTAGAATGATAGAGTCTCTTTCACTCTATCATTGTAGGGCTGACTAAATTATTTTCCAAGCACCATCAGGCTGTAAACAAGCGGTGCCGTAAGCGTTTTCAATATTGCCACCCACCTTAATTGATTGCTGAAATTCACGACAAGTTCGGCCGTCAATATTTTTTCCGACTTTAGTCGTGACCACATAACCTGATGCATCGTTAGTTGACCAGAATATTTTATCACCAACCCTTGCGGTCGTCGCCTTGACTTGCGCCGCCTCGTGTTTACGTTGCGCATCTTCATTAATATTATCTAATATTTTTAAAGTGATCGCGGTGAAGGCTAACCATTTATAAGCGTCGTTGTCATTGTGGTAGAAGCCGTAACCGGTTAGCAAATGACCGTGGGGCCGCAGGATAATAACATTGCGAAAATGTCTGCTCCTGTTGATCACCCGCTTCACTTGTCTGGTTGTCTGACGCACATCTTGACGGCGATCTTGTCGATTGTCATGGCGTCTGTCTTGACTGTTAGGTAGAGGAAGTAAAGAGGAGTGATCTTTGGCCTGCGATATTGCTGGATTTAACATTAAGTTGCTGATTAAAGCGGCTAAGATAAAAGTTGATTTATGCATAATGAACTCCATATAAATTGCATAGCAGTTAATATTGGGTATCGTTAGAATCGCCGATTAACTGCGCTGGTTGATTTGGTGAATTATGCGGTGTTTTGTTTATACTCGCTTTGCAGTGTGTGCCAACTTTCGTGCAATTAGTGCCATAAATGTACTATTATGAGTTCCCCTAAGGCCCAAGATAGTAATTATGTCTCAAACAACTTTATTCACCATCCCTAAACTCATATCTCAAGTACTGAAAGTATATGATGTAGATACCCTAGCTATTTTTAAAAAAGTCGGCATAAACCTGATTCCAAGTGACAATAACAACACACGCGTGTCGATGGACCAGATGCAGAAGCTTTGGGAGCTTTCAGTGCAAGCTACAGGCAATCCTGAACTTGGTCTAGTGGCAGCTGAATTGTTCCAACCTGCATATTTGAAAGGGCTAGGGCTCTCTTGGATGGCCAGTGCAACTCTCGAAGAGGGTTTGCGGCGTTTTGCGAAAAATAGTCAATTGATGAACACTGTGATGCGACTTGAATTACTAGAAAGAGATGATGATCTGTTAATTCAATATCGATCTCAGACGAATATAGAACCTGTATTGAAAGGTCACCAGTGTGCTATTCAGCTAGGGGTAGGCTTTTTCTTAAAAATGTTTTGTCTCGCCGCCGGTAAAAGAATACCCGCAACGGCCGTGTACTTTACTTTCGATCTTGGATCATCACTAAGTGTCTATGAAAATTATTTTCAGTGCCCAGTACATGGTAATAGTAAAGTGAGTGGAATTGCTTTTTCTCGATCTTTACTTAATGAATTGTTACCAACTCATGATTCTGAACTGGTAGCATTGAATGAAGCAGCCGTAGCAAAATATATTAATAGTATGCAAGCTGGCTTCGTGAGTAACAAAGTAGTAAATGCAGTGACTGACTCGTTGGCGCTGGGATGCCCCAGCGAGGAAACTATAGCCTTTAAATTGAATATGAGTAAGCGCACATTACAGCGTCGTCTTAATGCTGAGGGGCAATCTTACTCTGCATTATTGCATTCATTACGTATCGCACTGGCAAAGCAATACCTCACCAGTAAGAACATTTCAGTGACAGAAATTACCTATCAGTTAGGTTATAGCTCACCCAGTACTTTTGCTCGCGCATTTAAACAATTAGTGCATTGTTCCCCTGTTCAATATCGCGAGCAACACAGTTGATCCTTTATTAAAAATCGCCGACCAGCATATATTTAAGTTCAAGGTAGTCATCCATCTCATATTTCGACCCTTAACGATCTAAACCTGAATGTTTTATTCCGCCAAACTGAGCCGCGCAGTTTGAAATAATTTCCTCTAAATACAGCTCTTGCAAATCGCTAGTAGCTAACGTTAAATGAATGGTAGATTGTTCTGCTGAGGGCTTTCAGTTTATGGCTTTATCTTCATGCTGGGTGCTGGCGGTAACTGTCGCCTCTAGCAATTATCCGATGGAAAAATACTGCTTAGTTAGCACTCTATTGATATCACTTGAATATTTCGTGCAATGCCATGTTATATAGTTGTCTTATAATTCTATCCGATTGAACGCCGTACTAATGCATTTGGTTGGTTGAAAAATAAAAGTCAGTAAAAAAAATAATAAACTAGGACACGCGCAATTCGGCGCAATATCCAAAATTAGAGGTAGGCTATGCAAGAAATTAATTACGTACTAATATTTTTCGCCGCATTGATTGCGATCGCCAGCCCAGGGCCGGCAACACTTGCTATATCAGGTACGTCGCTGAACCAAGGGCGAAAATACGGACTAGCGCTAGCGGTAGGCGTGTTAACTGGCTCTCTATTATGGTCATTTTCAGCAGCTTTTGGTTTAGCCGTACTAATGTCTGCAAATGCTTGGTTGTTTGAAGTGTTGCGCTATTTTGGGGCCGGCTACCTCCTGTATTTGGCTTATAAATCATTGCGTTCAGCTTTGAGTGCCAATCAAGAAGATCTGTTAAATAGCCCAGTTTCGGAGTTGAAATCAGCGTATTTACGTGGGCTATTGATCCATTTGTCAAATCCAAAGGCAATCTTGTTTTTTGTTGCTCTGTATTCACTGGGCTTGCCTAAAGAAGTGAGTAGCATAGAGCTTTTAAAGGTCATCGCTACGGTTGGCTTGACTAGTTTGTGCATTTTCATTGGCTATGCACTGTTGTTTTCGATACCTAAAGTACGGGTGTTGTATCTAAAATCGCGGCGTATTTTTGAATCCGTGTTTGCGGTTTTCTTTGGCATAGCCAGTGTAAAAGTACTGACTGGCAACTTAAACATGTGAAAGCAGCTATAACAATAGTCTTAAGTAGATCACTATATTTACTGTGATGATCGCTCAATCCCGATAGTCCCCATAAATCTAATGTTTTAGTTGTCTTATTACTATGAATAAAATTGTCAAAATAATAGTCAGTGGCCTAATAGCGGCTCCTGTAGCGCTAGGCTTATTTCTCGGTAGCTCATTAATACACTTGCAGATATATAAAACTCTAAACCCAACTAAAGATACTGAATATGGTCATAACTATTATTTTGATCAACAGCTAGAAATACATTTTTATATCGCTATACCCGTATTTTTTGTCGCTAGTAGCTGGTTAATTTACCGGTTGTTTAAAAGAGGACTAAAAAATTATGCTTAAGTTACTAGATATTGATGATTTAACAAAAGCTGACATCTATAAGATATGGCGTAATGTTCGGGAAAATCTAAATCGTGATTTCACGGCCAATATCGGCTGGTCTTTTGCCGGGAACGGGATCCGCACTAGGACTACATTTATACAAGCCTTTCAAAATCTTGGGATAAATTATGTAGAATTGCCTAATTTTTTGCAAACTGGGGAGTCGGTGCAGGACTTGGCTGGCTATATGGATTCCTTTTATTCAATGTACATTATTCGTGAACCCAGCCACCAAAGATTGCAAGAATTTGCAGCCGCTACTTCTAGGCCGATTATTAATGCGATGTCCGGTGAAGCACACCCATGCGAGGTTTTAACTGACGCATACTATTTGGCAACTAGGTACGAGTCCTTACCTCAGCTACGTATACTGCTGTGGGGACCAGTGACGAATGTCTTTAAATCTTGGCATTCACTAGCTAAGGTTTTAGATCTAAATATTACCCAGTGTTGTCCTCGCGAGTACCATCTAGACAAAAAGGGCATAGCATACACGGATAACTATACCGGTGAGTATGACGTGCTAGTGACCGATGCTTGGCCAGCAGGTTTTTTTGATCAAAATTATTGCCTTACTGAGCATAAGCTACGTGAGCTGGGCAGTCCAATAGTACTGCCTACGCCGCCGGTTACTGTCGGGAACGAGCTGAGTAAATCTTTATGTCAGACCGAAAATTTTGTCGGCTATCGGCAGAAGGCATTGTTACTGCCGGTGCAAGTACAAATCATTGCTTATTTGTTAGAGAGTCTCTGAACAAGCCAGTACCCTGCGTGCACGGAAGGTGTGTGATTTACGCAGGCCCTTAACCTATGCTGCGATCTATTATCGCAGGCACTCGCTGCAGTTGACGAGCGAGAGCAAACCAAAACAAGAGAAAACCACCAGTGAACTATTCAGAAATAATTGCTGCACTAAACCATGCTACAGGATTCGACTTATTCAGGATTAACGTCGCTATTGGAAAGATGTTGGACGATCCTAAGCGCAGCATGCAGCTAAAACAGAATTTACGACAAGGCCAGCAGATAGAGTACTTCGACCCTGCTGAAAATAGAGCGATAAGCGCTGTTATAATTGAATTTAAAAGAACTCGGGTGTCGGTTAGAAATGTTGATGATGGTCGAGTATGGAACATACCGTATTATTACATCAATATAAACGCCATTGATACCACCATATCTGGGTCAGCTAACCAGCAGGGGCTTGATCGAAATGAGGTTAAAATCGGCGATAAAGTAGGCTTCATCGATAAAAACAATGTTGAACGCTATGGAGATATTGTACGCTTAAACCAAAAAACCGTTACCTTAAACTGCGATGGCGGTAAATGGCGAGTATCTTATAGTTTTCTATTCAAGGTGCTGGGCCTAGATGTCGAAGCATTACCAATGCCGGATCATTTAGCATAAATTGAACCTGAATCCGTGACTTCAAACTGAAGCACAGAACTTGTGCTATGTGATGCAGTGAGGCTACTGATTCAGGTATTAGTGTTGTGTTTATCCTCTGTAGCGTAGTGAAAAAGACTTTAAAAGACTAGTTTTACCACAGAGGGCACAGAGGACACAGAGGAGGGATTTAAAAGATTAAAACCTAGAAGATTGTCTTAATACTAAGTATTAGGTTTTTTGGATTTTAGTGTTTTCTCTGTGTAGCGCAGCGCCTCTGTGACCTCTGTGGTGAAAAAAATCTTTAAGAGATCGGTCTTGCCAAAAAGTTAAGTTGGAATATATTTCTGACAACTCAATGAGGTTTAGATTATAGCTAGTCATTTGTTCGTAGAATTTTTTGCTTTTGGCAATTGTAACTGAAACACATCTTTAATCAGCTAAAGATTTGATCTTAAGAGTTGAGCATAAAAACTGAGTTTCGCCGCGCTAGCTGTTCTCGGTTAAACTGCTAGCAAATAACCAGCATTAGGAGGTATTAATGGATATTCAGATAGATAATCTTGAAGGTTTGGAAATAGGCAAGTTGCTTGAGGAGCATCATCAAGATATGTTGAAGCACTCCCCGCCTGAAAGTGTCCATGCTCTTGATTTATCGGCGTTGCGCGAGGCAAATATTACTTTTTGGAGTGCGCGAATTAACGGTCAACTGGCTGGATGTGGGGCGCTAAAAGAGCTAAGTAAAACGCATGTAGAGTTGAAATCAATGCGCACTTCTCGCCAGCATTTAAGAAAGGGAGTGGCGGCTACAATCTTGACGCATTTACTAGCAGAAGCCAAGGCGCGAGCTTATAAAAAAATCAGCTTAGAGACCGGTAGTATGGATGTGTTTATTCCCGCGCAGCAATTATATAAGAAATTTGGTTTTCTTGATTGTGAGCCGTTTTCTAATTATCAAGCAGACCCTTATAGTCGGTATTTAAGCAAAAATATTGAGTAAACAGCTCTGACAAAGCCGAGCTTATTGAATTGACTACTGCTATTAACAGTGGGGACAGGTCTGTGCAGCTAACTCACCGTTAGCTGCACAGTATGACTTAGCGTTTAACAGCGCTAGGCTGGTTCATTTGTGCTTGTTTTGTCATCGCTTTAAACACCGGCGAGAAAGGCTTGCGCTTGACGTACTTGCCCGCTCCTTTCACTGCTCTTAGATCTCCATCTTTGTACACTAAGTTGCCGCGACTAAGTGTATGGGTAGGTATACCGGTGACGGTACGCCCTTCAAAAATATTAAAATCGATATTTTGATGATGAGTTTTCGCAGAAATGGTCCGTGTCCCAGCAGGATCCCACACCACTAAATCGGCATCTGCGCCGACTGTTACCGATCCTTTTTGCGGATAGATATTAAATATCTTGGCCGCGTTGGCGGAGGTGACGGCGACAAATTCATTCATGGTCAGCTTGCCAGTATTGACCCCTGCATCCCACATAATAGCCATGCGATCTTCGATGCCAGCAGTGCCGTTGGGAATTAAGGTGAAGTTGTCCTTGCCGGCGGCTTTTTGCGGCGCACAGAAACAGCAGTGATCTGTGGCTGTGGTTTGTAAATTGCCGCTTTGCAAGCCTTTCCACAGAGCGTCTTGGTGCTCTTTTGATCTAAATGGCGGGCTCATCACATGCGCTGCCGCAAAGGTGAAATCTGGATGACGATACACGCTGTCATCGATCACTAGATGCCCGGCTAAACACTCGCCAAACACTCGCTGGCCTTCATTGCGCGCTCGGGTGATGGCCTCTAGTGATTCTTTACAAGATACGTGCACAATATAGATGGGCACGTTCATTACCTGGGCGATTTGAATGGCTCTGTTGGCGGCCTCTCCCTCGACAATGGGTGGGCGTGATAGAGGATGTCCCTCGGGGCCGGTAATCCCCTGGGCAAGAATTTCTTTTTGCAGTTGGAATACCAACTCACCGTTTTCAGCGTGCACTGTGGCCATCGCACCGAGCTGCATACATTGTTTAAAGCTGTTAATTAGGATTTCATCGTCAGCCATAATGGCGTTTTTGTAGGCCATAAAGTGCTTGAAGCTGTTAATGCCATGATCTTTAACTAAGCTTTCCATGTCCTTTTTAACACTCTCGTCCCACCAGGTAACCGCGACGTGGAATCCGTAGTCAGCAGCAGACTTTTCAGACCATTCTCGCCATTGCTGATAAGCTTCCATCAACGGTTGCTGGGGGGCGGGAATAACGAAGTCGATAATGCTGGTATTACCGCCGGCTAGGCCTGCAGCAGTGCCCGTATAAAAATCTTCACTGGCGACAGTGCCCATAAAAGGGAGTTGCATATGAGTGTGCGGATCTATGCCGCCGGGCATTATTAACTGTCCCGTCGCATCGATAACTTCGGCTGATGAAGGAACTTCTAAGTTTTCACCGACGGCAACAATTTTTCCGTTCTCACAGTAAACATCGGCGCTGAAACTATGCTCGGCAGTCACTACAGTGCCGCCACGAATGACAATAGACATGAAATGCCTCCTTTTAGTAATTCAAATTAAACAGTGGAGCGCCCGTATGATGAGCGGTCCTCTGTCGTTGAAATTTTACTTAGCTTGCCAGCATAAACAGCGAGTAGCATTAGATTATGCTGTTTACCGGTTAAGCTAGTTGGGACGTTTCGCAATAAAGAAATAGATGGTGGCGCCAAGGGCGGAGCCAGTGAACCAACCAAATTGATAGAACCAACTTAGCGAACCAGTCATTATTGCAAACAAGGTTAAAGCGACAGGTACGGCAAAGGCAATCATGCCAGCCATATTAGTACCTGAGTACTCACCTTCGCCTAGGTATAAATCACGTAAGTTAAGTTGCTGTTTTTTAATTAAGAAGTAATCGACAATCATGATTCCAGCAATAGGCCCAAGTAAACTGGAATAGCCAAGTAACCAGTTGGTATACATCGCTTCTACACTGACATCGGATTCAACGGCGCCGAGTTTTTTCAATAGCTCCCAACCCATCAATAAAATACCAATAGCGCCGGTAATTAGCACACCGCGAGTCTGATTAATCTTAGTCGGGGCGATGTTTTGGAAGTCGTTAGTTGGCGAGACGATATTAGCAGCGGTGTTGGTTGATAGTGTCGCAATAATAATCATAATCATCGCAATCACCACCCATCCCGGGCTATCGATCTTACCGATCAAATTAATCGGATCAGAAATTGTCTCTCCGACTAAAGTGGTTGATGCTGCAGTTAATACCACACCGAGCGCAGCGAAGAAGAACATCGTAGCCGGTAGACCAATTATCTGACCGACAATCTGCGACTTTTGCGATTTAACATAGCGACTAAAATCGGGAATGTTCAAAGAGAGCGTTGCCCAAAAGCCGACCATGGCAGTTAAACCACCGAAGAAATAACCCCAAAAAGAGGCGTCAGCGGGACGGTTAGCGGGAGTCGCTAAAATCTCAGTGACTGAAATTTGCGGCCATGCCCACAACATCAGACCGATACTGACAGCGAGCAGTAGTGGAGCAGCGATTGTTTCAAGGATCTTGATTGACTCTGAACCTTTAATAACAATGTATAAGTTAATCACCAAAAAGATAAAGAAACCTATCACTTCGCCGGTTCCTCCTAGACTTTCCCAGCCAGGTAAAATTGCTGAGAATAGGATGTGGATAGCTATCCCACCAAACAAGGTTTGGATGCCGAACCAGCCACAGGCCACCATTGCCCTAATCAAACAGGGGATGTTTGAGCCAAAAATACCAAAAGAGGAACGGAGCAACACCGGAAAAGGTATGCCAAATTTAGTCCCGGGAAATGCGTTTAGGGTCAGCGGGATTAATACAATCATATTGGCGACTAAAATAGTGATGAGTGCCTCGCTGACCGATAGACCAAAGTAAGCGGTTAATACGCCTCCTAAAGTATAAGTGGGAACACAGATGGCCATTCCCACCCAAAGTGCAGCAACGTTCCAGGTTCCCCAGGTGCGTTGTGCTATTTTAGTCGGCGCGATATCAGCATTGTAGTGGCTACTACTGCTGATATCACTACCTACATCGAGTTCATAGAACTCGCCTACTTGTACAGCCTCGGAGCGGCTCGCTTGTTGATCACTCATTTGATTTACCTTTTGTAGTTATTTTTGGTTATTTTGGGATATATTAATCAGTGTGCTTAGGTGTTGCTGTGTTTTGCTGGACAGTGCGAAATCGCAATGCACATGCAATTCTGGTGCTTAAGATAGAGTCAAAAAGTTGACCGCACCACGCGCGAATATCGCTACACAATAGTGGAATTCATAGAACTCAGCTATTTATGTAGCCTCGGAGCGGCTAGCTTGTTGATCACTCATTTGATTTACCTTTTGTAGTTATTTTTGGTTGCTCTGGATTATATTAATCAGTGTTTTAGTTGTTGCTGTGCAGTACAGAATCGCAATACACAAGATATTTATGTGCTAAATCTAGTACCTCAAATGTTACCTAACAACGCGCGAATATCACTACACCATAGTGGAGTTCATAGAACTCTCCTAATTGTACAGCCTCGGAGCGGCTAGCTTGTTGATCACTCATTTGATTTACCTTTTGTAGTTATTTTTGGTTGCTCTGGATTATATTAATCAGTGTTTTAGTTGTTGCTGTGCAGTACAGAATCGCAATACACAAGAAATTTAGGTGCTAAATCTAGTACCACAAAAGTAACCTAACAACGCGCGAATATCACTACACCATAGTGGAGTTCATAGAACTCGCCTACTTGTACAACCTCGGAGCGGCTAGCTTGTTGATCACTCATTTGATTTACCTTTTGTAGTTATTTTTGGTTATTTTGGGATATATTAATCAGTGTGCTTAGGTGTTGCTGTGTTTTGCTGGACAGTGCGAAATCGCAATGTGCAGCAAATTTAGGCACTAAATCTAGTGCCATAAAAGCGATCTCACAGTTTGGTAAGATCACCGTACAATTCGGGGCGGCGATCACGGAGAAATTGCCATCCGGTACGCACTTCTTTGATCATATTTAAATCGATTTCATGTACCAGTAGCTCGTCTTGGTCGGCGCTCGCCTGCGCCTCGATCTGGCCTAGTGGGTTGACGATATAGCTGGATCCATAGAATTCACCCATTTTGTCATCCCAAGGCTGTTCTTTACCGACCCGGTTAATCGCACCGATAAAGACCCCGTTAGCAGCGGCGGAGGCGGGTTGTTCCAGTTCCCATAAATACTTACTCTTACCCACCACTGTTGCAGATGGGTTGACAATATATTCAGCGCCGTTCAAGGCGAGTGCTCGCCAGCCTTCAGGAAAATGTCGGTCGTAACATATGTATACGCCTAGCTTACAATATTTGGTATCGAAGACTGGGTAGCCTAGATTACCTGGCTTGAAATACAGTTTTTCCCAGAAACCTGGGGCTGTATCGGGGATGTGAGTTTTTCGATATTTACCTAAATAGCTGCCATCTGCATCAATAACCGCCGCGGTATTGTAGTAAACGCCCGGTAGGTCTTCTTCATAGATAGGCACGACAATCACCATGTTGTGTTTTTTTGCCTGAGCTTGCATAAGCTGTACCGTGTGGCCTTCGGGGATTTTTTCAGCGCTGGCGTACCATTTTTTATCTTGGCTAGGGCAAAAATAAGGAGTGGTAAAAACCTCTTGAAAACAAAGTACTTGTACACCTTGTTCAGCGGCTTTTTCTATCAGCGGGATATGTGCGGCAATCATTTGATCGCGGATCGATTCAGTCGATTGGTCGGTGCTGCCTTTGAGGGCCATTTGGATTAAGCCACACTTGATTTTTTTCATTACTTTGCCTCAGGTTTAATCCCATATCAGGGAAAATTGAACAGAGAGCTCTGCATAACTTACCCAGAGGGTATGATAACTGCGCTCGGTAATACGGCGTTAAAAACCGGCTCAACATGCTCATTTACACCAGTAATACCCATAAAAAGGGGCACACTGATTCCGCTATCTCGCCGGTTTTTGCCTTGTCTTACCTTCGCTCGCAACGTTATGCAGAGGTCTCGAACAGTAATAAGATCGAGAATTTGCAGAAAACCTACGGCAAAGATAGATAAATAACTCATTTCAAAACGACCAAGCAGCCAGCCATACAAAACGTTTAGCTGTGTGCTAATTGATCAGTTTTATTCTTCAAAAGCAATAGATTAACAGTGATGTTGAGCTGCTTTTGACTACTGTATGACTGCTTTCGATTAGAAATTAGCCCCGTTTAGCTAGGACACTGTCGTCAGCCAGAATGATCAATATTTAGTTATTATATTTATTTTTACCATTTGGTAAATATTATGACGGGAGATTATAGTTGGCAAGAGAAAATTGTAAAAATTTTAATCAATCAGTTAAAGTATATAAAAATCAGATAGTTGAATCTATTATTTATCTTTGTCTAGCTGTTCTAGGTAGCAGTTAAGCACTAAGTTGGCACTGCTGCCCTTGCGACTGATCGCTGAAATGGGAGTTTTGAAGTGTAGCTCATCGGCTAATAATGCCCGTAAAGTACCTTCTGCGAGCCAGCGCTGAGCGAAGTGATCCGGTAGGAAGCCTATGTAGTGTCCGGTTAAAATTAAGAAGGCAATCCCCTCTCGATCAGTCGCGGTGGCGGTACCGTTCAAATGTTGAAATAACGATTTAATACTCGCCGATTGGGCATAAGCTGGAAGCACAGCATCATAAGTTTCAATCAGCTCAATCGTTAGTTTGTCGGGCGCTAAAGCGAATAGCGGATGGGTATCGCTGCAGTAGAGATGAGATTGCTCATCATACAAGGCAATATAATCTAGCCCGGGGAGCTTTTTCGAGACGGTAATTACTCCCGTGTGTAACTTACCATCTAGCACTCCCATTTCAATGTCTGCTGGGGGCACCATACGAATATTAATTTTTACCTCAGGTCCTCGCTGTTTAAGGTTGCTCAGCGCTTGGGTGATTTTCATTTTCGGCATAGTGACCAAAGTATCGGTGATACCAATGTTGAGTTCGCCCTTAAGCTGGTGGTGAATACTGTTGACTTGGGTGCGAAAATTTTCCAGTGCAGAAAACAACTGCAGCGTCGCCTGATAAACTTCATCACCTTGATTAGTCATCGAAAAGCCACTGCGGCCGCGCTGGCAAAGCTTCAGTGATAAACGGTGTTCAAGATCACTCATCGCAATGCTAATCGCCGCCCTGGATATATTTAGCTCCACCTCGGCATTGGTGAATCCTCCGCATTCGACCACCGCTTTAAAAATCTTTAACAAGCGTATATCGGTGTCTGCTAAACGTCCTGCTAATCCTTTGGGTCGCTGATTTAGTTTGTTCTGCATCGGGTAATCCTCAGGGTTGTTAGTCTGCGCGTATTAACTCAGGTTCTAGCAGTGCAGCTCTCGAGTTCAGTACAGCTTAATTTCTATAATTAGGTAAGTAAATACTAATCTAAGTTTAAGTAAATTTAAATTTTTCGCTAGTGAGTTTAAGTGCACACTCGAATTATTAAACAATCATCGAATAGTGAGGATGACGATGTCTGAATTTAATTTAGAAAAATCGGCGGGTCTGTCTCGTCAAGAGTTAGAAGCGTATTGGATGCCGTATACGGCCAATCGCCAGTTCAAAGCAGATCCACGTATGATCGTCAAAGGTGACGGCTGTTACTTAACAGATGCGACCGGGCGTAGAGTCTTTGATGGGCTATCGGGCTTGTGGACTTGCGGTGCTGGTCACAGTCGCAGAGAAATTGCTGAGGCGGTCGGCAAGCAGTTAACGGAATTGGATTATGCGCCGGCATTTCAATACGGTCATCCAAAAGCGTTTCAACTGGCTAATCGCATCAAAGAGTTGATGCCAGAAGGTCTGGATTATGTGTTTTTTACTGATTCAGGCTCCGAAGCTGCGGATACTTCGCTTAAAATTGCCCGCGCCTACTGGCGTAAAAAGGGTCAGGCGAGCAAGACCAAATTGATAGGTCGCGCCAAGGGTTATCACGGCGTTAACTTTGGTGGTTTTAGCCTGGGAGGCATCGGTGCCAACCGCACCGTATTTGGCCAAGGTGTCGACTGTGATCACTTGCCACATACGCTGCTCAAAGAAAATGCTTTCAGCAAATCAATGCCAAAAAATGGGGTTGAAAAGGCCGATGAACTACTGGAGCTGATTGAATTGCACGACGCATCAAACATCGCCGCAGTGATCATTGAGCCTATGGCGGGTTCTGCTGGGGTGCTACCACCTCCAGTAGGGTACTTAAAAAGGCTACGCGAAATTTGCGATCAGCACAATATACTCTTGATCTTTGATGAGGTGATTAGCGCTTTTGGTCGGATCGGTGCATACACCGCTGCCGAAGAGTTTGGCGTGACACCGGATCTGTTAAATGTGGCCAAACAGCTGACCAATGGCGCTGTGCCTATGGGTGCAGTGATCGCCAGCAGTGAAATTTATCAAACTTTCATGGATACTGGTGGTTCAGAACATGCGATTGAGTTGCCACATGGTTACACTTATTCTGGACACCCGGTTGCCTGTGCAGCGGCCTTGGCTTCTTTAGATATCTTAAAGAATGATCAATTAATCCCGCGCGTTAGAGAGATTAGCCCAGTGTTTGAAGAGGCGCTACACGGCTTGAAAGGCTGCAAATACGTCACTGATATTCGCAATTATGGTTTGGCGGGCGCTCTACAAATTGAAGCGATTCCAGGTGATCCTGGCAAGAGACCTTATGAAATAGCGATGAAGTGCTGGGAAAAAGGTTTTTACGTGCGCTACGGTGGTGACACTATTCAATTGGGTCTACCTTTTATAGTAGAGCCTGCAGAAATAGATAACTTAATGAATGCTCTCGGTGAGTCTATTAACGAGCTGAGCTAGTTTTTATCGATGCTATTTATATTATCGATACTAGCAACACTTAGCAAAACCCTGTTAATTGAAGAAGTGCGACCTTTGCGCTTGGCATTTGTCGCAATCACCATAAATAAATGGCTGATTCAATAGCAGCACAGTAGTGCTAAAGTACAGACCTGAATTGCTGGTTTCACAGTGAATGCAGAGCGTAAGATAAATAATTTATGCTCAGCGTCGCATGGAAGCCGCTAATTTTGGTGCAAGTTAAGATTACACCTTGATCTGTGTCCTTTTAATACAAGGTTGCAGATTTATTATTTAATATTGAAAATTTTTATCCGCTTTTGGTCAGATTAAGATCATCTTTTAAGTGAGTGATAGGATTTTCAGCGTAAACTCGAGGTTAGAATGAACACAATAGGACACATGATTAATGGCGTAAACGTTGCCGATAGCGAACGCACTCAAGACGTTTTCAATCCATCTACTGGTGAAGTAGCTAAGCAAGTGGCGCTCGCTAGTCAAGAGACAGTCGAAGATGCAATCGCCGCGGCGCAGGCAGCTTTTCCTGCATGGCGTAATACTCCGGTGGCTAAGCGTGCACGTGTGATGTTCAAGTTTAAGCAACTCCTGGAAGATAACGCTGAGAAAATTTGTCAGTTGATTGGTGAGGAACACGGTAAAATTTCCCACGATGCGATGGGTGAGTTACAGCGCGGCATCGAGAACGTTGAATTCGCATGCTATGCGCCACAGTTGCTAAAAGGTGAGCACAGTAAAAATGTTGGGCCAGCTATCGATTCATGGAGCGAGTTTCAGCCACTAGGTGTGGTTGCCGGTATTACGCCGTTTAACTTTCCTGCCATGGTGCCTCTGTGGATGTACCCAATGGCGATTGTCTGCGGTAACTGCTTTATTTTAAAGCCATCAGAGCGTGACCCTTCCTCTACAATGTTCATCGCGCAGCTATTAATTGATGCGGGTTTACCGGTCGGAGTGATGAATGTGGTCAATGGTGACAAAGTCGCGGTTGATACTTTGTTAACGGATAAAAGAGTAATGGCGGTTAGCTTTGTTGGATCAACGCCAATTGCCGAGTACATCTACACGACAGCCAGTGCTAACGGCAAGCGTTGCCAAGCGTTAGGTGGAGCTAAAAACCATGCGATCATTATGCCTGATGCCGATATGGATAACGCGGCACAAGCCTTAATAGGCGCAGCATTTGGATCCTCTGGCGAGCGTTGCATGGCACTGTCTTGCGTAGTCGCGGTTGGCGATCAAGCAGCTGATCAATTGATTGAAAAATTGAAAAAAGGCATGGCAAGTTTAAAAGTAGGTGCCTACTCAGATAGCTCTAACGATTTTGGTCCGGTGATCACTAAAGCGCATAAAGATAAAGTGAATGGCTATATTACCGGTGCTGAAAATGATGGTGCAACGATCGTTGTCGATGGACGTAATCCTAAAGTTGAAGGCTTTGAAAACGGCTATTTTGTCGGCGGCACTTTAATTGATAATGTAACCACCGATATGGTGAGTTACAAAGAAGAAATTTTTGGTCCAGTACTGGTCGTGGTACGGGTTAATACTATGCAGGAGGCAATGGAGCTTATCGATAGCCATGAATATGGCAACGGTACTTGTATCTTCACTCGAGATGGTGAAGCAGCACGTTACTTTAGCGATAATATTCAAGTGGGAATGGTCGGCATCAACGTGCCATTACCAGTGCCTGTATCCTACCACAGCTTTGGTGGTTGGAAGCGTTCACTGTTTGGTGACTTACATGCTTACGGCCCTGATTCAGTCAGGTTCTACACTAAGCGTAAAACTATTACTCAGCGCTGGCCATCAGCGGGTGTTCGTGAAGGGGCGCAGTTCGCTTTCCCATCGTAAACACGGCTTATTGAGCGCCGCGCCGAATCTTGCATGCATGATTCGGCGCGGCACATATATCTTGATAAAAATTAGTTGTGCAGAGCTCTTTTAGACAAAGTATTCTAATAAATCATTTAAAAACAGAGCGCCTTGCTTAGTGGGGGCTATTCTCTGGTCAACTTGCAACAAGCCTTTGCGCTGTGCAAGCAGTAGCTCTTTTTCAATGGAGGCTAAAGATTGGCCGGTACGCTGTTGATAAAACTGAGTGGGCACGCCATCAATTAAGCGCAATGCATTCATCATAAATTCAAAAGGCAGCTCATCTGCTTTAATTAAATTTTGCCCTCCGACTAAATCAACACTGTTCAAATAGGCCTTAGGTGAACGCTTTTTCCAGCGCCTGTGCACCTCTAAACTATTCTTTTGTGCATCCCAAAAACTCAATTTGCCATGTGCTCCTGCGCCGATCCCGAAGTAGTCACCAAATTGCCAGTAATTGATATTGTGTTGCGCTTGACTGTCGGCTTGAGCGTAAGCGGAAATTTCATACTGGTTAAAACCGGCGTCACTAATTAGCGCTTGGCCCTGTTGTTGAATATCCCACAGAATATCTAAATCGGGCAGGGTGGGAGGTCGGGCGTGGAACTCAGTATTGGGCTCTATAGTCAGTTGATACCAAGAGAGATGATCAGAGCCGAGCGCTAGGCCAGTGGCTAAATCTTGCATGGCTTGAGCGGGGGTTTGCTCGGCTAAGCCATGCATTAAATCGATATTGATATGGTCAAAACCAATTCGTTGCGCGGCACTAATCGCCTTGCTTGCCTCCGCGCTGGAATGCACGCGCCCCAGTAGTGCTAAATGCTGATCGTTGAAACTCTGTACACCGATAGATAAACGGTTGACCCCCGCGGCTTTAAAACCTTCAAAGCGCTGCTGCTCGAAAGTACCGGGGTTTGCCTCCATAGTGATTTCAATATTACTGGCAAAAGGCACTATTTTGTCGGCGCCGTGCAGAATTTCAGCGATAGCCGACGCGCTAAATAAACTTGGGGTTCCACCACCGATAAAAATGCTGCTGATCTCTCGTCCTTGGGCGGCTTCTCGCTCGTGATTCAAATCCGCCAGTAAGGTTTTAACGTATGCTTGCTCGGGGATTTCGCCACGTACCGCGTGCGAGTTGAAGTCACAGTATGGGCATTTTCGAATGCACCAGGGAATGTGAATATACAGCGCTAGTGGCGGCAGAGCTGGTGGTTGTGCTGGGTTGTTGTTGATTGGCATTAATCTAGTTGACTGTATTATCGGGTTGAAGTTAGGGGCGGTGTAAAAGTATTGATAGCTATTTTAAATAGCTATCTATCTTTTGGACAAAGTCCTCTACGGATTGACCTCGATTACTGATGCTGTGCTTTTGTGCTGGGCTTAGCTCGGCCGATGATTTCGATTGACCGTCAATTAAGCTCGGCTCAACTAAAAAGATTGGGTCGTAACCAAAGCCTGCCTCGCCTCTGGCTGTGGTTAAAATACTGCCCTGCAAAGTCCCCTGGCAGATAAGCGGAGTCGGATCGTTTGCGTGGCGCATAAATACCAGCGCACAGCGAAATCTAGCGCTGCGTTTATCGTCCTCTACCCCCGCCATAGCTGCTAATAACTTAAGGTTGTTCGCCGCATCGCCGTCCCCTGAATAACGTGAAGAATAAATACCAGGGGCACCTAACAGCGCATCAACTTCTAAACCTGAATCGTCTGCTAAAGCTGGCAAACCAGTGGCTTGACAGGCATGTCTGGCTTTTAAAATAGCATTCTCGACAAAGGTTAACCCAGTTTCATCGGCGTCGCTGACGTTTAATGACTGTTGGCTAATTAGCTGAATGCGCATCGCGGCAAAAATTTCACCAAACTCTTTCAATTTACCTTTGTTGGAACTGGCTAGTACTATTTTGTCTATCATTTAGGGGCTCTATTGGGCGTAAAATACTTGCGTTAAGGTCAGTTTTATCGGGGCTTGGTTCGGATCTGGTTGCAGTTCAATGGCAAAGTTCATTTGCTCTTCATCGGCAAAACGGAAACTGGCGATGTAGTAAATAGCGCGGTTTTTAGCGCTGCCTTCTACGATCGCTTTAAAGGTTAAGCTTTGCTGTTGGCGCAACAGGTTTTCCACGGTGCCACGGATAATACTTTTTACTGGTACAGTGCTGCCATCGTCCTGTTTCTTCAGCACCGCAATATTCAGCATGCCGGTATACTTACTGCGAATTAAATTGTTTTGCTTGGCGGCAGTCGCATCAATAGCGGTGCTATTAAAGGCGTTGTAGTGGATTATATAATCAGGCGTTTCAAGAACGTTTTCAGCGCTAGCGCTCTGGCTAATAATAGTGAAACTCAGCGTGCTAAAAATTAGTATTTTGGCAATACTATTTAATAATTTTTTCATCTATGTTTTTCTCATTACTTGGTCATAATCAAATGATAAATTGACGCATTTGATATTGAATCAATTGAATCGATAGAATAACCACAATCGGCGATAAATCAAAACCGCCAAGTGGAGGCAGCACTTTATTGACTAATTTATAGATGGGTGCCGTCACTTGCATAATCAACTGCGGTGCAGGATGGGGGCTGTCTGGTGCAATCCAACTGATAATGATAGAGCCTACCATTGCATAAAATATTACGTCTAAAAAGGTGTTAAACACACCGAGCGAAGCGTAGACACTGAGCATGGGGAGCGGGATGATTTGATTGCCGATCGCATAGGCGACATACAGCACAATTGCTTTAGCAACAAAGGCAAAAACTAACGGTGATATATCGATATTTAAAATTTTAGGCAGTATTTTTTGCAGTGGAGCTAATACCGGTTTGGTGGCGCTTACCACGCCTTGGCAGATCGGATTGTAGTAATCGGCTTTGACTACTTGCAATAAAAAACGTAACAGTAAAATGAAAATATATAATTCGCCCAAAGTGCGAATAATAAAAACTAGCGGATTTGTTTCCATAATTAAAGTGCCCAAGGTAGTGTTTGACTTAGGTTAAAGTTTAGCATTCAATTTACTGAATTGTTGTTAAAATCTAGGTCTAGCATGCAGTTATTGTGCTAGTGCAGGTAACAGGTGACTTTTGTATTGAAGGCAAGTAACCAAAGCCGCGACCACTATCCCAGTTCAACGGCTAACTGTTTAGAGCGATTAATATTTTTCTGCATCCCCTGTTTAATTATCTCAGGAAGGTTTTCTTGCTCAAAATGCAGTATCGCCTGTTCAGTGGTGCCTTTGGGGGAGGTCACTCTACGGCGCAGTTCAGCGGGATCAACATCGCTGTGTTGCGCGATAGTCGCTGCGCCTTGTGCCGTCTGTAAGGCGAGCTGCTGCGCGACATCTTTAGGCAATCCCTGTGAGACTGCCGCATTGATCATTGCTTCCATTAACATGAAAAAATAAGCGGGGCCGGAACCGTAATCAATAGGGTCATATAATACTTAGGTCGGTTTATCAATTTATTCTGACCCCGTTGATTTTAAAACTCAAACTTATCCCTAATATGGCAATCCTTCATATTTAGCATAGCTTCTTTTCCTAAAATTTAGTTTAATAACAAACATATTCAGTTAGTATTAACATAAATACAACTATTACTATTACACGGATGTAATCAATGCAAGACCATTCCCACGGTACGCCTTGGATTCTAAGCTGTGAGGCTATGAAAACTGGCGCAGATGTTCAAGAACGCTATGAATTGCGCGTAGCGGTATTGCTTGAAAGCCACCAGCAGCTCGATGAAATGATGACTACTCTCCTAATGTATAGCTGTTACCTTTGTATTTTTTCTGATGAAATTAAGCCTATCGTCCATTATTTAGAAGATGCTGAGTTCTATGATCAGGTTGCTATTGAGTTATCTCAACAAGTAAGCAAAAAAAATCCTATTGTATTTCAAAAAATTAGACTCATTAGCAGTGAATCACTACTCACTGACAAACAGTTTCTTACCTTCACTGAGCATGATATTCCCCCATTACCAGAGCAAGACCATTTACCCTTCTGGGAAAAACAGTGGATTACTGATGAGCTTAAAGCGCAATTATTTGCGGATCCTGATAGTAAAGCTCCCCTACTACGCACTTATCTTATTATCGATGGCGGCCTTTATTCTGACAGAACAGGGTTTTACTATTTCTCAGATTCAATCACTGATGTACAAATAGCATGTATGTATACAGGTGAAGCGGCTGAGAATCTAAAGCATGTGGCTCCTTATCTTATTGATGTAACACTTTCGAAAGATGCCGACAAATATTCAATTTTGGATTTTCATAACAGATACTTTGAAAAATGTTGGGGGCAAAATGTTGGTGTTTTTATCCGCACTACCGCTACATTTGAAGAAGTACACAAACACTTTAGAAAATTCATGAGGGCTATGGATGAGGAGACCGGCAAATGGTGTTTCTTCCGCTTTCATGACCCGAGAGTTGTTGTCGATTACTTTCAATCGATAAATGACTGGGCTGAAAGATGTAAGTTGTTTATGTCATCCCGTGACAATTCTCTAAGTTTTAGCATATTAAGCGAGCAAGATGATGGTAAGAAACTGGTCTGTATTGAGCCTAATCAGCTACTGGCTGACTTTTCAGGTGCTATCCCTCTCTTTGCTATTACAGCAAGAGATAAAGCAGGTCTTAAGAAGCGAGAATTACGCAAGAAGTGCCATTTAATAACAAAAGAACTGAAAATGCTTTTCCCCAAGGAGTTAGAAAACTCTGAAGATATTGAGCAACTAGTTTTTAACAGTGTTACTCGGATGAGAAATTATGGCTTTACCTCTGGAGAGTACTTATTTCAACTGGTAGCTTTTGAAATATTTTATGGTAAAGAGTACGAGGTTCAAGAGAACAGTGGTGAACTTGTAAAAATTTGCCATAGTGATTTAGACGAAACCAGTAAATTTAATGAGTTCATGGAGCATATGACTCAATTGACCTTTATTGAGGAGGCGAATGAGTATGAGTAATCCCAACACACTAAAACCCGCAGAAATTGCTCAACGTACAGAAGCTACAGCTATTGAAAAATTCCAAGGCCCTATTGATGGTATTACCTCACCTTGCGGTACTTGGATTAAAGTCAAAGCCAATTATGCGGATAGATGGCAAACACCAATGGCGGGAGCTAAATTCAATTTGTATGTTGAAGACAAGTTGCTATTAGAAGGTAAGCACTTAAAAGATTATGAGCAAGTAGGGTTAATAACGGGGGAAGGTCCACCGCAAAACCCCCAAGAGGTCGGCCCGTGGTATAAAAAATATCAAGAACTAGGTACTTTTAATCATCCTAGTTGTGAGCAAGGCAAGGCTCGTTTTGAGTTAGTAAAAGCTTCAGCTAGTGAGGAGGCTCAGATAGAAGCTATCAACAAAGCGATTGCCGCTAGGCTAGATGGAGAGTACCGCAACCTTGTAAAACAAATGCTGCCCTACAATAGAGAGTGGGATAAATCTGGCCCCCGTTCAATCCTTAAAGCTCTAGAGAAAGCAGATCAAGAAGCCTCCGAGGAGTGGTTAAAAGATCAAGAAGAACTACTGACTTGGAAGTATTGGCAAGATATAGGTAGCACCATTGCTGAATATACTCCCAAATTGTACGATACAGCAAAAAGCATGGGCCAAGAGTATATTGATGATCTCATAGATGATATTGAAAAAGTACGGGCTAACCGTGAAAATATGAAACGTCCTCAATGGTGGTTGACTAAAGCGGATGAATATATTGATGAGCAAAATAAAAAATTAAAAGGAGCCCAAGAATACGTTAAGGAAGTTGCGCAAGATATCAATGAATCTGCACAAAGTGCCTTAGAGATTTATCAAAGAAGAGAAGCAATCTTAGCCTTACCTAACTTGTTCGTCGCTGGCAAAGTAGATGAAATCGAAGCCTTCATCGATATAGATTTATATGCCATAGATCCACAATTGGCTACAGAGCTTAAGTACGACAAATCATGGCAAGAGTTCCTAGAGTTGGCACATGATGGCGAGGCGCTCACTAGTATCACTGTCTATGGTGATCTAATCATAAAACTGATCCCACCCAACTTCTATTTTTATTATTATGGCAAAGGCGCATTTTACATTATTATTGAATTACTTTTTCTGTTTGTTTGTTTGATGTTTGGTGGAGCTGCCGCTGCGCGTGTTACTTCAATGTCTGCCCGCTTAGTCAGTGTCACTGCAAAAGGCGGCAAAGCTATTGAGGGTAGCCAAGATGCACTACGCGCCTACAATAGAACTATTGAGGCATTCACTAAAGTTGCAGAAGATCTTAATAAATTACGTGAAAAACTAATCACCTCTCGCCGAGCACGTTCAATCAACGGCAGTTCAGGTACTACACTGGCACAAAAACGAAAAACCACTGAACGCGATGGACGCTGCCGTGTTTGCGACAACAAAGATCATCAAACACCACTACACCGTGGTGGTAATGTAGAGTATAGGGCGTAACCATGGGCTACAGAGATAATGTATTAAATAGAACTACAAAAGAAGATATGCCTAATCATCCTAGACACCATGGTATAACGATGCAAGCCCACCACTTGTTATCTAAATCAGGAGTAGGTGATACAGGTTTAGCAGAAGACTTAAAGCACCTTGGGTATGATATTGACCATCACAATAATATCGTTTTAATTCCTAGTACTTTGCCTAGTGCTTGTCACTTACCTGGATCCGTGACTTAAAAATCACAAATATTGTACCAAAGCCATGCATCATCGGTGTTTACGCGGTAAAATCCCTCATTATTATACTCACCCAATCAGTGATGTTTTCAATGCGCACATTTAAGCTAGAACAATCCAAAACTGAAATCCTGTCCCCACATGCTGGATTAGCGTTAGTAGGTCATTATCTTAACCAGCAGACTACATTAAATAAAACCTCTCGCACCATATCTAAGCGCCATGGTATCTCAAATATAGACCTTATCCGTACCTATTTGGGTCAGATGTGTCTAGGAAAAAGCGACTTCGAAGCTGTAGAAAACTCTCGTCATGATCCTTTTTTTAAAGCCGCGATGGGCATCAAGCAATCCGTCTCTTCAGCAAGACTACGTCAGCGCTTTGATGAAGATGCTGCTCGATTGATCCCCCTTTTAGACGATGCTAGTGTGGAGTTCATGAAAAATGTTAAGGTGCCGATCAGCGGGTTATCGACTGGCCATGTGCCGCTAGATATTGATGTGTTTCCGATGGACAATAGTGACTCAAAGAAAGAAGGAGTGGCTTACACCTATAAAGGCCATGATGGTTACGCACCTATTGCTGCTTATCTTGGTCTTGAAGGCTGGTGTGTTACCTGTGAACTGCGTCCCGGTAATCAACATGCCAATAAAGAATTTCTTCATACTTTAGATAGGCTTCTACCTCGCGTTCGTTCACTGTGTGACAAACCTATATTACTTCGTTTAGACAGTGCTCATGATGCTGCAGAGAATCGAAAATATCTACATGAGCGCTCAGTCGATTACCTCATTAAATGGAACCCGCGTAAACATGATCCTTTGGATTGGTATACAAAAGCGGAAACTGAAACAGTATGGTGTCACGAACGACCCGGTAAAATGGTGGCTATCTTTAGTGAAGCACTTGATGAAGAGCATTATGTACGGCGAGTGATCAAAGTTGTTGTGCGTCAAAGTAATGCGAAAGGGCAGCTATTCCTTGAGCCTGAAATTGAGGTTGAAGGTTGGCTCACCACACTATCAGCTGATCTTATCGATGATCACGCACTTATTCAGCTGTATTGTGATCACGCTACATCAGAGCAGTTTCACAGTGAGTTTAAAACAGATCTAGACTTGGAACGACTCCCTTCAGGCAAGTTTGATACCAATGATCTAGTCATGGCATTCGCTGTACTTGCTTACAATATGCTGCGCTATATGGGCCTTAAAGGGTTAATGGGAAAAGATGCCCCGGTTCGGCATAAAGCTAAGCGACGTCGGTTAAAAACGGTCATCCAAGAAATGATGTATATAGCCTGCAGGATGGTATCCAGTGGTAGACGGCTTACACTTCGCTTTGGCAAGCATTGCCCTGGGTTCAAAGCGTTTACCTGTGTTTACGGCAGTACTTAACACAGTAAAGGGTCGTCAAATTTTACAAAAGAGTGCTTACGCAGGAAATGACTGTACCTGAAACTCAATAAAGAGCATGAGCATCTGGCAGAGTATCGTGAAATATTACGAAAATAGGGAGTACTAACCATCTCGCCTTGATTTTGATTAGGTAAAACCTACGTTTTTAAAATCGATGCATCAAAATGCAGGGGGTGTCAACTTCATATTTATGAACTCACTGATTCAGGACTTAAATATACAAATACACCGAGGGAACCATGGTTCGACTAAGGCCTCGGCAATAGATGATGATGACCAACATGAACCAAGTTATCATGAAACAGTCGCTACAATGATAGAAGAAATATAAGATGAAATTAATAAAGGTAACTTTTGTGACATTAACAAAAAAGTTTTGATAAAAAAATTAAATAAATACAGTAGAAAACTAGCAGCTAAGATAAACAAAAATAAAGTTGCTTTATCAAGTGTTCACACCAATTTTGGTACAGTTAATACGAACAAAAAAGGTTGTAGTAACGAAGTATCAATTTCAAAAATAAATGATGAAAGCCCTCAGTGTAGCCAAGATAGAGATCATTCAGAAATAAAAGTACCTACTCTACTAAATATTTTAAAAGTAAGTAAAAATGGTATAACAACTCCGAAACAAGATTACAAATTGAAGGCAGGTCAATGAATATACACCTCGAGCAAGAATATTATATAATTTGCGGACAGACTGCAAAGGACGTAATTCGATTAAAACCTGATCCTAGAAACAAAAAACTGAAAGCTGGATCTCAGTTTATAACGCACGGTAGGCCATTATTTTATACTAATGCCTATAATGATGACCAGAGGTCCGATGGTCTGAATAGGTACGGTGAAAAAGAAAATATAACCAATATTATGTTCAAAGGTAAAAGTTTTATACTTGATGATGAATTACGCAATTTATTGATAAAGTTTGATGTGAAATCTGTCCAATACTATCAAGCCATATATATAGATAAAATTGGTAATTATCATGAGAACTATTGGTTTGTTAACGTTTACGAAAGTTATGATTGGTGTGATATTGATAGATCAACACTAGACGAATTTGCAGATGAAGATATAGCAGATGGGGATCTTCCGAGAGCGGATAAGATTGCTTTAGACTTTCACAAAATGCTCCAAGTTCCAGAAGAAAAAAGACTTATATTTAAAATCAGCAATATTATAAACAACTATATTTATGTACATGAGAAAATTAAAAATCTTTTAGAACCATTGGTAGGTGATAAAGCTAAGTTCTATCGGGTAGATGAATATGAGGAAGGGATGGAGTTCATGGATGATTAGTTATTAATATTCGTTTAGACGAAAAATATTACATTATGTCAAGTGATGGTAGCAAATTTGATGGTGTCATATTCGCAGACGGTGATGATGAAACACATGAGTTAAAGTATGGGACAAGATACTTACAAGGTGGTCGTAATCAATAGTAATCAATAGTAATCAATAGTAATCAATAGTAATCAATAGGGTCAGAGTAAATTGATTTTTCCGCAAATCAATCATTGCCCTACTCTCCAGATATTTCTAAAATTTATGATCACCACCATGCTGGTATTGACTGACTAGCCATGACTTGGGTCATATAATACTTAGGTAGGTTTATCAATTAACTCTGACCCCATTGATTCAGAGCGCGCGTTGCGGGTGATCCCAATGGGCAGGAAAAATTATCTTTTCTGCTGGACAGAATTAGGTGCTGAGTATTTAGGCATATTACAGAGCTTATTGGTGACTTGTCGTTTGCAGGGTATTAATCCCTACACCTATTTAGTTGATGTACTCCAGCGTGTCAGCTTGCACCCAGCCTCTAAGGTTGAGGAACTAACGCCTCGGTTATGGAAAAAGAAGTTCGTAGATCACTAGTGTCCGGTTTAAAAATAGAGAACAGATTGTAAAGCATTAACCTCGGGGTTTACGGTAGAATTGTTGTTATCGAGACACCAATTTTCACTACCTGAGGTTAAGCGTGAAACATTCTAACAGCATTTTCTACCAACTATTAAAATTTATTCCCCGTCATACCTTCCAAAAAGTGGTTGATCGACATAAGGGTGATCATCGAGTAAGAACGCTCTCATGCTGGGATCAATTGGTTGCTTTACTCTTTGCGCAACTTAATAGTCAGACGTCATTAAGAGGTATTGAAACAACTTTCAATAGCCAAAGATCTAAGCTTTACCATTTAGGCGCTAGCCGCATCAGCCGTTCATCTCTAGCGGATGCTAACGCCAATCGACCCGCCGCTATTTGCAGTGTAACGTTCTATTATCTGCTCGAAAAAGTGCGTTCAAAACTCCCTAAAAATGAAGCTAATGAGATGGTAAGACTGATTGATTCAACGACGATAGATTTGAATTTAAATCAATTTAAGTGGGCAAAGTTTCGTTCAAAGAAGGCTGGAATCAAGCTTCATACCGTGTATGACCCTAACGCCGCTGTCCCTGTTTTTTTCTCACTAACAGAGGCAAAAACCAATGACGCTAAAGAGCTGAATAATCTGCCGATGATGCCAAATACAACCTATGTTGTTGATCGTGCATACAATAATTACAGTTGGTTGGTTTTATTCGTTGGATCAGGATAATTCTAAATTTGTCGGTCGAATGAAGACAAATACTTGCTATACAGTGATGGAAACAAAGGCTCCTATTGGCATAGGAGTCATTGCAGATGAAGTTACCCGCCTAAGCAGTGCTAAAGGAAAGAAGCATTGCCCAATAGATTTACGGCGCGTCACCTTCGTTCGAGAAGAAGATCAAAAAGAGCTAGTTTTCATCACAAATGATTTATCGCGCTCAGCGGTTGAGATCGCCGCATTATATAAACAGCGTTGGGAGATAGAGCTGTTTTTTAAATGGATCAAACAAAACCTCAAAATAAAACGCTTCATCAGTCAGAATAGGAATGGAGTGATGATTCAGGTCTTGATAGCATTAATATCCTATCTACTTTTGAAACTGACGCAATTAACCCACCTAAGCAAGCAAACGCTCTATCAAATCTGCCTATTAATCGGTGCTAATTTAATGGAGCGAAGAGACATAATGGAACTTCTAAACCCATGCTCTGTACGGTTAATACCAGACAAAAACAGCGTGGAACAAGTAACTTTTTGGTTACAAGATGCTTAACCGGACACTAGTGATTCAATTTACTGAATTGGGTTCTTCTCCGCTTTGATGAGTGTGCTCAGCCCGAGTTATAGAACATTGACTGATCGTCTGGTAACGATGATTGCCGTATCTTGAGCTTGAAGTACTCCGTATCTCTGATACCTCTAGCACGCTTGCGAATCATACCAATACTAATATTCCCTGCCTCTATTCTAGCGCTTGTGAGCCTGTGTGTTGCATAATTACAGATACCTACTTGGTGTCTTCTCAGCGACTTAGCGAACTTTTTAAGATATAGCATCTTTGATTCATCTGCTATTTGGCACCACTCCTCAAGCCTTGCTTTCATTATTTCAAAGGTCTCTGATTGCCATAAACTCTGTAGTTGTTCCTTCATGATATACAGCGTGTCAGGTTGGCATTTTCACTGAGAAGAGCTTGCAGTTTTACCGTCTGTTTCTCGCTCAATTTATCTGCATTTTTGAGCACTAAATAATGCGTCCCTTTAATCAGCTCCTTACCCGCTTTGTTGGCTTTTCTGAACTCTATTCTTCGCTGGTTACCAAGCGCTTTGCTGTAGTTCTGCATCACATGAAAACGGTCAAAAACCATGTCTGCATTGGGTAGGCTGTCACGTACTGATTTTTGATAAGATGGCCCCATATCCATTGCTACAGCCTTTATACCTGCCGCCGTCTCTTTTGATAGCGCCTCGAGAAAGCCTGAAAACACATCAGCAGTACGGCCCGTACCTACCCAGATTAAATGCCCTGCAACCATGTCATAAACGACGGTCATATAATCATGACCTTTGGCTCTGGCTACCTCATCAACACCTATGTACTCTAAGCCCTTCAGTTGACTAGGAACGAGCGCTGGAAGCGTCGATTCCAAATGGAATTTATCCATATTTTTAACTGTTTCCCAGCGCACATCCAGGTGACGCGAAACGGCCTGTATGCTCATATGGCGGCACAATCCACTAACAAGCTGGCAGAACCGTTTAGTATAGCGGCTACCTTTATAGACGAAATCACAAGACTCAATACGCCTCTCGTTTTTACTGATCCATACCTGTGCTAATTCAATTTCTAAGATACAAGGTAACCCAAATAACGGGAGATCTTGAACTGAGCGTCTGACATATCGATTGATCGTGCCAGTGACCTTAGTACGCGGATCTATTGCCTTAAAACGTTTATCACGATGGCAATGGATAACAATTTTATTCAGAGCTTTATTGTGCTCAATTTGATTGACGCATTGCCCCTTTAAGGACAAAATATTCATCGGGATACTGGTAGCCATATACCTGTCGTATGTATAGTTGTGAGAAGCCTTACATTTCAACAGATTATGGGGCTATCAGCTATCCTATCTCACTCATCTAACCGTAGAAGAGCCCTGAATTGTTGTTAAAATCTAGGTCTAGCATGCAGTTATTGTGCTAGTGCAGGTAACGGGTGCCTTTTGTATTGAAGGCAAGTAACCAAAGCCGCGACCACTATCCCAGTTCAACGGCTAACTGTTTAGAGCGATTAATATTTTTCTGCATCCCCTGTTTAATTATCTCAGGAAGGTTTTCTTGCTCAAAATGCAGTATCGCCTGTTCAGTGGTGCCTTTGGGGGAGGTCACTCTACGGCGCAGTTCAGCGGGATCAACATCGCTGTGTTGCGCGATAGTCGCTGCGCCTTGTGCCGTCTGTAAGGCGAGCTGCTGCGCGATATCTTTAG
The DNA here is from genome assembly GCA_029027825.1 of Oceanospirillales bacterium. GTDB lineage: Bacteria > Pseudomonadota > Gammaproteobacteria > Pseudomonadales > Balneatricaceae > Rs1. The sequence continues at coordinate 4,473,410 of CP093399.1, forward strand.
GCAACCCCTGTGAGACTGCCGCATTGATCATTGCTTCCATCAGCATGAAAAAGTAAGCGGGGCCGGAACCGGAGAGAGCTGTGACAACATCTAATTGCTCTTCCGTCTCTACCCAGACAGCGATGCCGGTACTGGCAATCATGGTTTGTACTTGCTGTTTTTGCTGTGCGCTAACTTGTGGATTGGCACATAGCGCACTGGCGCCTTGCTTTACTAGTGCCGGGGTATTGGGCATACAGCGAATAATCGCCAAGTTACCGCCGAGCCAGCGATTAATACTGTCGGCAGTAATACCTGCAGCAACTGATACAATCAGCGGCTTATGTTGTTGGGCAAGGTCCGCTAAAGGGCTTATAACGCTTTGCATGAGTTGCGGTTTGAGCGCTAAAAATACAATATCGGCACTCGCCATCGCGACGCTATTGTCGGTGGTTACATGAATGCCTTGATCGACGAGATCGGCCAACTTGTTAATGTCTCTACCGGTGGCGGTGATTTTTTGGGCGGGGTAGCCATTGGCTAACATGCCGCCAAAAATAGCTCTGGACATGTTTCCTGCGCCTATAAAAGCGATACTGGGTTGCATAACGTGGCTCTCAATCTGTAAAGTTTAAAGGGTGCAGTGACGGATTACTGCGACTATCAATCCTATCTGGCTATTCTATCTAGGTATCTAAGCCTCTAGGCATCAAGGGTCTTGGCTATAAATTCTAGGGCCAAATAACGCGGTGCCTACTCTTACTATGGTTGCCCCCTGTGCAATAGCGGGCTCAATGTCGGCCGACATACCCATTGATAGCGTATCTAGATCAGGGTACTTGGCTTGGCACTGTAATAAAAGCTGAGCCATGGCGGCAAATGCCGCACGTTGTTCAACAACATTCTCTGTGGCTTTTGGAATTGCCATCAGGCCGCGCACTTTCAGTTGCTTAAACTTTGATATTTGACTAATCAAAGTCAGGCAGTCTTGAGAGAGGCAGCCAGCCTTGTTGGCTTCATTAGAAATGTTGACTTGAATGCAGACGTTTAGTGGTGCCAAATCAACAGGGCGTTGCTCAGCTAAGCGCTTGGCTATTTTTAAACGATCAATACTGTGCACCCAGCTAAAATTTTCCGCGATAGCACGAGTTTTGTTGGATTGGATGGGGCCAATGAAATGCCATATCAACGGTAAATCGGCTAATAATTGCTGTTTATCTAATGCTTCTTGTAGATAGTTTTCGCCGAAATGATGTTGCCCAGCTTGATATAGTTCAGCTAGTTGATCGGCGCTTCTAGTTTTGCTTACCGCCAGTAATAACACGCTTTTGCTGGCCCGGTGATTGGCGGCGCAAAAATCGGTGATGTTCTGGCTTACCTTGGTGAAATTGTTTGCTATGCTTATCATATTCATCATCGTTTGTAGGCTAAAAATCGAAAAATTATCCGTGAATTTGCTCGTGCGCGTCAGAGTAGATTTAGTCCGATTGGGCAGGGCAGAAGAATAGACATGTTTATTCGCTGTTTTCTCTGTAACTAAGTGGTTATTAACATTAGTATTAATTAATAGCCCCTAATTTAAGCTCAGAATCAAAGCTGTTGTGTCGGTATTAACACTGGCTCATTAACACCGCGCAATTATATTGGCGTAATAAATATTATATAAAGAGAATATTAATTATGGATATTACAGAGTTACTGTCTTTTTCAGTGCAACAAAAAGCATCAGATTTGCATATTACAGCGGGAATGCCACCAATGATACGGGTGGACGGTGAAATCCGCCGAATTAAAATGAACGCCCTTGAAGACAAAGAAGTACAGACCCTTATTTACGATATTATGAGTGATAAGGTGCGCAAAGATTATGAAGATAATTGGGAGGCTGATTTCTCCTTCGAAGTACCCGGCTTAGCGCGCTTTAGGGTAAACGCCTTTAATCAGAATCGCGGTGCGGCTGCAGTGTTTCGTACCATTCCCAGTGACATATTGAGTATGGCTGATTTGGGAATGGGTAAAATATTTGAAACTTTAGCCAATAAACCCCGTGGTTTAGTGCTAGTCACAGGGCCGACCGGCTCTGGTAAAAGTACCACCTTAGCGGCGATGGTCAACTATATTAATGAAACCCGAGCCGATCATATTCTGACCTTAGAAGATCCTATCGAATTTGTCCATGAAAGCAAAAAGAGCCTCATTAATCAGCGCGAAATTTCCCGTGATACGCGCAGTTTTAGTGCCGCTCTGCGCTCTGCGCTACGTGAAGATCCAGATGTTATCTTAGTCGGTGAGATGCGTGATCTAGAAACTATTCGGCTGGCTATTTCCGCCGCTGAAACAGGGCACTTAGTCTTCGGTACTTTACATACGACTTCTGCGGCTAAAACCATGGACCGTATTATCGATGTATTTCCAGGGGGTGAAAAAGACATGGTAAGGGCGATGCTCTCCGAGTCATTAGAGGGGATTGTTTCACAAAATTTACTGCCGAAAGTCGGTGGTGGTCGAGTGGCGGTGCATGAAATTTTGATCGGTACACCTGCGATTCGTAATTTAATTCGTGAATCTAAAGTGGCGCAGATATACTCGGCAATTCAAACTGGCTCTGCGGTGGGCATGATCACTATGGATCAAGCTTTAGCTCAGTTGGTGCGCGATGGATCTATTACTCGTGAAACAGCTAGGGAGAAAGCTAAGGTACCGACAGCCTTTTAAAACCTGCTAATATTGGCGATCTATTTTTAGGTCGCCAATCATCAGAGCGATAGCATGTGCTGTAATCATTGTTGCTTTAACCTGAATCCGTGACTTCAAAGTGAATACAGAGTGTAAGATATTGGTTCTACAGTGGAATTGAAAAATCTTAGCTGCACCCGTAGGTTCAGCGGGTATTTTTCTAGCCGCCGTAGAATCAAGAGCTTGCGCTATGTGGTGCAGTGAAGTCACTGATCCAGGTTTAAGTGAGCGCTGCTCTTTAAATTACTTTTTATAGGCTGGGTCTATCTTAGACCAGTATTATATGAATCTTAATACGCTAGAAAATCTGTTGCTAAATAAGCTCATAAATCCATCAAATGATTGGATTTACTAAGAAAGTTTGTTGTAGGATGCAGACTGATTTAAGTCTAGCAAATAGGTACATCGTGATTCTTTCTGAACTGTTACAAAAAATTGTAGAAATGCAAGCCTCCGATTTGTTTTTGATCGTGGGGGCAAAAGCCAGTGTGCGGGTGAGCGGAGTTTTATTGCCTCTCGAACAACAAAGATTAGATGTAGAGACGGTCACCTCGCTAGTTTTTAGTGCGATGAACGAACGGCAAAAAGCTGACTTTGAAAAACATCAAGAGTGTAATTTTGCTATCGGCAATGATATAGGACGTTATAGAGTTAGCGCTTACTATCAGCGTGGGACCCCTGCAATGGTGGTTAGGCGTATTTATACTGAAATTCCTAGCATGGACGAATTACAGTTACCTGAAGTGTTGAAAAACTTAGCGCTGTCCAAGCGGGGGCTTATTCTGTTCGTTGGTGCAACTGGAACAGGAAAGACCACCTCTTTAGCCTCGTTAATTGACTATCGAAATACCCACAGTGCCGGTCATATTATTACCATCGAAGACCCGATTGAATACATGCACGATCACAAGAAGAGTATCGTTACCCAACGAGAAGTCAGCATCGATACAGAGTCCTTTGAAAACGCCTTGCACAACAGTCTGCGACAATCACCCGATGTTATTTTAATGGGTGAACTACGCAATTCAGAGGTGATGGGCTACGGTTTAACTTTCGCCGAAACTGGTCATTTATGTCTGGCGACACTGCACGCCAATAATGCCAATCAGGCACTCAACCGGATCATTAATCTGTTCCCCGCTGAATATCAGAAAAAGCTGTGCCTAGAGCTGTCGGTTAATTTGAAAGCGATTGTCGCCCAGCAATTGATCCCAGCAAAAAACGGCGACGGTCGCCGGGTCGCCACTGAAATATTAACTAATACGCCTTTAATCGGAGAGTTAATCAGCGAAGGTAGGTTTAGCGAAATTAAAGAGGTGATGAAAAAATCCAATAATTTGGGCATGCATACTTTTGATCAATCGCTATACAATTTGTATATCAAGGGCGAAATTACCTATGACTCTGCGATTGCATCGGCTGATTCGGCCAATGACTTGCGCTTAATGATTAAACTCAGTGCTGAAACGTCAGCGAGCGCGGCCCCACAAAACCAGTTTTCTCTACAGGATTAACTAGTTTCCATCTAGAGGCAGCGGTCTACTGCGCAAGCCCCACTAACTCGATCTGCTCAATACTAGATGCAGTTATTTGGAATGACCAAACGCCTACATCTAGTATCGTGCATCTCGAACCATTGGGTCTCCCTCGCTACGACCTCTGCCTTTAGATGAAAACTAACTAGTTTCCATCTAAAGCAAGCTGTCTACTGCGCAAGTTGCACAGGCTAGATCCTGCTAGAAAAACTAGCTTAGTGCCTAGTTCGCTAGGCTTCTAAAAAACTCTGATCAGCACTGCTGATCAGTCTAGTATCATGGTTAAAGATGCGCGTTTTCTCTGCAGATCGACTTCTAAAATCTTAACTTGCACAATTTGGCCGGTTTTGACCACTTGCTGGGGGTCTTTCACGAACTGCTTGGCCAGTTGTGAAATGTGGACTAAGCCATCTTGGTGGACGCCACTATCGACAAAAGCACCAAAATTGGTGACATTGGTAATCACTCCCTCTAGTAGCATTCCCTGTTCCAGATCAGTTAAAGTATTAACTTCAGCATCGAAGGTGGCAGTTTTGAATTCAGGCCTAGGGTCTCTGCCAGGCTTGGCGAGCTCGGCGATAATATCTGCAACGGTATACTGACCAAATTGAGCCGATAGTTGTTCGACATCCAGCTGTTGCAATAGCGCTTGATTACCAATTAGTTGGGCGCTGGTGACTTGCGCACTGTCGGCCATCTTTTTCACTAGAGCATAACTCTCAGGGTGTACCGCGCTATTGTCTAACGGTTGATCGAGGTTCTGGATACGTAAAAAACCGGCACATTGCTGATAGGCTTTAGCACCCAATCTAGGAACTTTTAACAGCGCATGGCGATTTTTAAAAGCACCTTTCGCATCGCGTATCGCGACAATATTTTCAGCAATACTTTGACTGATTCCAGAGACTTGGGTCAGTAGTTGCACAGAGGCGCTGTTGATATTCACCCCTACTTTATTAACACAATCTTCAGTGACCGTGGCTAGCTTATCGTGCAGGGATTTTTGATTGACATCGTGTTGATATTGTCCAACACCGATCGCTTTAGGATCAATTTTAACCAGTTCTGCCAGTGGGTCTTGCAGGCGTCGAGCGATAGAAATGGCTCCGCGAATACTGACATCAATATCGGGAAACTCTTTGCTAGCCAGTTCCGAGGCTGAGTAAACAGAAGCGCCAGCTTCACTGACCACCACGCTGATAAAATCTAAATGGGTATTTTCCTGCAGCTCTTTTACCAGCTGTTCGGTTTCTCTAGAGGCGGTGCCGTTGCCGATACTAATGAGCGTAATCTGATAATTTTCGACTAAGCTTTGCAGCTTGTGTAACGCCTCCTGCCATTTTTTTTGCGGTGCATGGGGATAGATAACACAGTGTGCTAAAAGTCGCCCAGTGCTGCTGATCACTGCTACTTTTACCCCGCTGCGCAAACCAGGATCCAGACCTAAGGTGATTTTTTGACCAGCGGGGGCCGCCATCAGTAAAGCCGATAAATTATCCGCAAAGACCTCGATAGATTGGTGCTCAGAGCGCTCCTTTAAAGATTTTACTAAGTCGGATTCAAGTTGCGGCTGCAGTTTTGCCTGCCAAGCGTCTGCCGCCAGCTGTTTTAACCAGTAATCTTGTGAACGTCGATTATTGGCAGCTAGTAACTGCTGTTCAATCAACTTTATCGGATAGAGCGCGTTGTGTGCCGGGGGCGTGAGCTGTAGTTTAAGTACCGACTCTTTGATGCCGCGAAAAATAGCCAGTGCGCGGTGTGCAGGGATTTTATTAAAGGCTTCACTGTAAGCAAAATAATCGCGAAATTTACTTTGTGGGTCGTTTTTACCGCGTTTTACCTGCACCTTTAAATAGCCGTTGCCAGTTAGCCAATGGCGCAGTTGACCGAGCAGCTGAGCATCTTCGCTCAACTGTTCGATGATAATTTGTTGAGCGCCGCTCAGAGCTTGAGCAATGTTGTCGATCGCTCGGTCTTTAGCGATAAAATCTTTGGCGATAAACTCAGGGTTGACGCTGGCACTGGATAGTATCTTATCGGCTAAAGGCTGTAGGCCCGCCTGTTTAGCTAAACTTGCTTTAGAATTTCTTTTAGGCTTAAAGGGTAAATACAGGTCTTCAATTTCGGTTTTACTGAGGCTGTTATTGAGTGCCTCGCGCAATTTAGAAGTTAACAGACCCTGCTGTTCGATACTTTGCAAAATACTGTTGCGGCGCTGCTGCAATTGTCGCAGGTAGTCGAGCCGTTGCGCCAGCTTGCGCAGCTGAATATCATCGAGAGCGCGCGTTACTTCTTTGCGATAACGGGCAATAAAAGGCACAGTGTCACCTTGGTCTAACAGCTCAATAGTCGCCGTTACTTGCTGCAGCTGGACGTTTAATTCAGAGGCGATTTGGGCCGCTATGATCATACAAATACCTGTTTAAAAGCGCTCGATGGGGACTGGCAAGTATCGCCAGCTTCATACTAAAAAAGAGTGAGTATAAACTGCTAGCAGCTATTTAGGGGATATTATCCCAGGCAAAAACGGGTAGAATGTAAATATTGTTCAATGCACTGCTTCAATCATCTATTTAAGGTTCTATCACATTGATATTTAAGCGCTCATTTATCACTTTGCTACTGCTGCTAGGATTGGCCTTGCTGCTTAGTTTAGTGGCGGACTTTTCTAAAAGAGTGGCGCTTAGTGAGCTGCAAATCAGTACTCAAGCTGATTTAAATCGCTATATTCTTAGCATGCGCCAAAAACTCGCCAGATATAGAGATATTCCCCAATTGCTGTCCAGCCATCCCGACTTAGTGAGGGCATTGCGCAGCCATGCCAACTCTAACGATTTGATTCGCGCTAATTTACATTTAGCGCGGGTCAATAAAATCCTGGAAACTAGAGATAGTTATTTAATGGACAGTCAAGGGCTGACTATAGCTGCCAGTAATTGGCACAGTCAGCGGTCGTTTATCGGGCGTAATTTTAACTATCGGCCCTATTTTACCAAGGCGCTAGCCGGCGAGCTCGGGCAATATTTTGCGCTGGGTACCACCTCCAAAAAACGCGGCTTTTTTTATGCCTATCCAGTGCGCTACAGAAGTGCAATTCTCGGGGTGATCGTCGTCAAAATTGATCTCAATGAAATAGAGCAAGATTGGAATCAAAAAAATACCGAACTACTGATCAGCGATGAAGACGGGGTTATTTTTATCTCCACTCGCAAAGATTGGAAGTTTAGAACGTTAAAGCCTTTGTCGAGTGCTGATATTAGCCGAATTACCGCCAGTAAACGTTACGCAGGTGAAAATTTTCAGCCACTGAATATCAGTCAGTGGCTGCCAAGTGGTAATAATAGCCAAATAATTACCTTAAAAGAGCCATTAGCTAATAATAAAAAGCTATTGGCGAATATAAAAAGACCACCGACAATTGAAAAAGAGCCGCCCGCGGACTTTAAAGTACCTGCAAGCGACTTTGAGTTTCCAGCTAAAAAGTATGAACAACAGTATCTAGTGCAAAGTGGCATGGTGGGCAACAGCGATTTAAATGTGTCTATACTGGTTAATCTAGAGACAGTGCAGCGTCAAGTGCTGACCAACATGTTATATGTGGGGACCGTTTACCTCGCTATGGTGCTGTTGGTGATGGTGATTATTGCTCGGCGTAGAATAGCCAAACAGCTCAGCTTATTTGAAATGCGAGAATTGCAGGCGCTGGAAAATAGTGAGGCGCGAGTAAAGGCGATTATCAACAATACCTGGGCAGGTTTGATTACCCTTGATACTAAAGGCGCCATCGAAACCATGAATGTCACCGCCGAAAAATTATTTGGTTATTCAGAGCAGGCACTCAAAGGGCAACAGCTGCTGTCACTGATCGACGATGTTGATCAAGCGCTGTTTCGGCAACAGATAAACCCCAAGCTCACCAGCAGCGGGCAAACCTTAATTGAAGGGCGCGCTCACTGTGCTGATGACCGGCAAATACCGATAGAATTTGTGGTCGGAAAAATGCAGCAGTTAGATGAGTTGCACTTCTTGGTGACAGTGCAAGATATTACCGAGCGCAAGCAGTATGAAGCGCAGCTCGATCAATCAAAACAAATGTTAGAGAGCCGCGTAGAGCAGCGCACCCAAGAACTGACCAGTGCCAATGATCGATTGCTACAGGAGATAAATCAGCACAGCAAAACCCAGAATGAACTGATCCAAACCGCCAAGTTAGCCGTTATAGGGCAGATGTCTGCGGGGATAAATCATGAACTCAATCAACCGCTAATGGCGATTCGCGGCTATGCGGACAATGCCCGAAAATATCTGCAACTGGATAAACAATCCACGGTGGACAACAATCTCAATGAAATATCACTACTGACCGAACGCATGGCGAAAATCATCCACCCGTTAAAGGAATTTTCACGTAAAAGCAGTGGCCAACAACAGACAGTGTCAGTGACGGCTTTGCGCAGTGGCGTGCTGGCGATACTCTATCCAAGGTTAGAGCAGTCGCCGGTAACCGTCAGCTGGCCTGAATTAACCACTGAACTGTTCGTCTCTGGTGACCTACTGCGATTGGAACAAGTGATGGTAAATTTGATCGACACTGCCATTCAAGCAGTGGAGGTGCAGTTGGCGGCGCACGTTGATATATTCGCCCGGCAAATAAATGCCCAGCAAATACAAATCAGCGTACGTGATAATGGGCCCGGCATAGCAGAACATGAATTAGCACAAATATTCGAACCTTTTTATACCACTAAAAAAGAGGGGCAGGGACTGGGGCTGGGACTGTCAATCTCACAGCGAATCATTGATGATGTGGCTGGGCACTTATCGGTGAGAAATTATCGTAGTGCAGAGGGGCAAAACACCATCAGTGGCGCAGAATTCATCGTCATACTGCAAATAGGGGAACAGCAAGGTGCCAAGCAATGCATAAACTAAGCAACAAAGTACTACTGGTGGACGATGAACGGTCGATTAGGATGTCGCTGGCGCAGAGTATCGAGCTGGCAGGTTTTGAAGTCATCACCTGCGATAGCGGTAAAGCGGCACTAGCGCAGCTGTACCCACAGTGGGAAGGGGTGATTGTCTCCGATATCAGCATGCCGGAAATGGATGGCTTGTCGCTGATGCAGCAAGTGAATGCCATTGATCGAGACATACCTATGGTGCTGATGACTGGCCACGGAGATATATCGATGGCGGTAGCTGCTATCCAGCAGGGGGCCTATGATTTTTTAGAAAAGCCATTTCCACCGGATAAACTAGTAGAAGTGATTCGTCGCGGCTGTGAAAAGAGAACCTTATCACTGGAAAATCACCAACTGCGCAATGAGCTGGAATCACAGACCGCGCTCGGGCCGAGAATTATCGGCAATAGCCCACAGATCATCCAGTTAAGACGCTTAGTGCAAAGTGTCGCCGACGCGCCAACAGATATCTTGATCGAAGCTGAAACGGGCACCGGCAAAGATTTATTAGCGAGATATATCCACGAGCACAGCCAGCGGCGCGAACACAAATTCGTGGCGATCAACTGCGGAGCAGTGCCGGAAAATTTGATCGAAAGCGAACTCTTTGGTCACGAGAGAGGCGCTTTCACCGACGCCAAAGCGCGCAGAATAGGCAAGTTTGAATACGCGGACGGCGGCACCGTCTTTCTCGATGAAATAGAGAGTATGCCACTGGTGCTACAAGTTAAACTACTGCGAGTAATCGAAGAGCGCAGCATCGAACGGCTGGGCTCTAACGAGTCGATCAAGTTAAATTTGCGGATCGTCGCCGCCACCAAAGTCGACCTAAAAAAACTGGCAGAACAGGGACTGTTTCGTGAAGATTTATACTATCGCTTGAATGTAGTAAAAGTCACCATACCGCCATTAAGACAGCGAAAAAATGACATTCCACTGCTGTTTCAGCACTTCTCAATTATCGCGTCGACCCAGTACGGCCGCGATGTTGAAGAGCTATCCAGAGAGCGCATGGCGGCATTAATGCGCCATGACTGGCCGGGGAATATTCGCGAGTTACGCAACATCGCAGAGCGAAACGTACTGCTCGGCGAAAGCTGCACCTTTGGTTTTGACGATGAGCTAATCTCCCCAGAATCAGCAGTGTCAAACCTTGGAGAGCAAGTGGCCAAATTTGAAAAACTATTAATCCACACAGAGCTAGCCAAGTGCGGCGGCTCTATTCGAGACACGCAGCTGAGCTTAGCGCTACCGCGAAAAACCTTGTATGACAAAATGAAAAAATACGGCTTAGACAAAAAAGATTACAAGCTATAAAAGTACTGAACAAACACCGCTCTTTTACTGATTGTCTGCCGAGCTAAATCGGCAGGATATTAGCGGTGCAAATCAGCATCAATGGAGTTGGTTGGTTGGGATAGTATGGGTATGGAAATATTGAGCAGGGAAGAGGTTTCATTAGAATTACTCGAAAGTGCTACACAAACAGCTTCCGCAAAAAGCATAATAAAAATCCGCAATAGCCAGATAGCAATAGGCGTCAATGGAGCGTGTTTAGAGTGTTGCGTACGATGCGGCGACAACTATCTGCTGTTCACCTCTGATGATTGCCCATTTGAAGAAACAGTGAACATCTACCTATTAAGCCATGATAACCAGATTTTAGACGACGCAGCTATATACTGGCCGTATGCCGCGGGGATCTTTGAATTAATAGCGGTGAGCGAGCCCAATGTGGTGCGTTTCAAATTCATTGCCGACAAAACCTGGCAAGTGCATATCTTCCACCAACAACACTTCTATGTGCCTTATATCTTTGAAGCAAATGGCGTTCACCGAGCATTTAGCTTGCAGCGGCATTTCAAGATATTTGCAGAGGAATGAGATTAGCTTGAAGTTAAAAGCTAAAAGTTAAAAGCTCTAAAACAACGACCAATATTTTAAAGATTTTTTTTACCACAGAGGACACAGAGGCGCTGCGCTGCACAGAGGAAAAATAGGGTCAAAAGAATGTGGGATTAGGGCTGGTCTTTTGCCCTTCAAAATTGGCAAGTTTTTTGTAAAGGTCGGTACCGACCAATTGCAGATATTTATCTAAGCCTGCATTTACCTTGCGATATCTCCTTGGTATTCATCAGCGATTAATATGTGGGTGTCCCATATTTTTTTGCAGTTCGCGTAAAATATTAGCTACGGAGCTACAATCCCCCTTGTATTGCCGCCGGAGCTATTTGCTAAATTGTCGAGTGTAGCGACAGGACGTCGCGGAAAGCGTAGTTGAGCCATGGATGGCGAATCTGCGCGGCCGTCAATTTAGTGAATAGCGTAGGGATCTTTCGGCAATGGTAGGGCGAATTTTTCTTTGGTTCGGTTTCTTTTTTTCGCAAAAAAGAAATGAACTCGCTGCAGCGAAACTGCACCTGAAATCACTTGACCTTAAGGTAATTTAAAGTGGTTTCCCTTATATCTGTAAAGCTTGGCCGAGATACAGCCTAGCCAGTTTTAGATGCAAGATGGCACGCTTTCGATATCGTATTATTGAAGGCGTGTTCTTTTAGACCCTATCGGACAGCTATCATATTGGCTCATTCATCTGTGCTATTCATAAACAAGGCCTTAAGTACTTATTCTATTACAGCTTACTATGAAAAAGATTAACGTAGAGATCTCACAGTTTAGGCGTTGTAGATAGATCCATAATACCTTAATGGCGATTTCGAGAGGATGGGCGCATAACCCAAACATAGTAATATATTGCTATGTCGTGCTAATGTTATAGCAATATATTGCCAGTGATATAAAAGGTTATAAAAGGTTATAAAAGGTTATAAAAGGTTATAAAAGGTTATAAAAGGTTATAAAAGGTTATAAAATGGAAAAATGCGACAAGACAGTTGATTTGTGTTCGCCAAAGATGGAACCCGCGCAAATACATAAGCTGCTTAAATATAGAGGCTGGATGGCTAAAGAAGTGGCCGAAAGATGGGGAATTAAGCCTAGGCGCATGAGCCAGATCATCCAAGATCCCGACCGTAATCAATATTATGATGATGCCTTTGCAGGATTACCAACAAAATAGCAATATAGTGCTAGTTTAAATTGATATAATGGTCATATATTGCTATTATGGTTAAATATCAAACAGATGTAGAAGGTCTAAAAAATGAGTCCAGCTATATATCGAGAACATGGTTTTAAGTTTTTCTTCTTCTCAAACGAAGAGAAAAGAATTCATGTTCACATTGTAGGCCATGAAGGTGAAGCAAAGTTTTGGCTTGAGCCAGAAATTGTACTCGCTAAGAGCTATAGCCTTTCTGTCAGAGAACTTGGAAAACTAGAAAAAAGCGTAGAGGCGCATCAAGATGAAATCAGAGCAGCTTGGTTTAAACACTTCGGTTAAAGTTTTGGGGCTAACGCCTCATGGCCTTTGGTTATTTGCCAAAGGTGAAGAGCATTTTTTAAGTTTCGCGTTGTTCCCGTGGTTTAAAGACGCACCAGTAAGTGCCGTTTTTAATGTTGAGGCGCAAGGGCGAGATGGTTTTTGTTGGGCTGATCTAGATGTTGATTTGTCGATGGACGGCATCAAACATCCTGAAAAATACCCGCTAATAGCTAAGCACTAAAACCAATCAAGTTGGATTACCAACGATGAAATTATTAGATGTGGGACTGTTCGTGAAAGCTCTTATGATGAAATAAACACCTTAACTAAGGATCAAAATTGTGCAGTAAAGTTCTGAGATTTTACCCGAACGTCGAATCTTGAAAATAAAATATTGGGCTTAGTAACAGCGCCTAGCATTGCTCAAAAAAACGATTATAACGTGAAAATGTAGACACATTAACAAGGAGCGATATCGTGAGTTCAGCAGCACTAATTATATTATTCATTCTTTATTTTGCAGCTTGTTTTATAGCTTATGGCCGAAATCACAATAGCGCACTGCGATAGCAGCTTGTAATGTATTGTTAGGCTGGATAGCCTTGGGTTTATAGTTGCCTTGATTTGGTCGCTGACAGGCAAGAATATAAGGCACTCACTGTTTATATCACTGCAATACAAAAATAAATCAGACAACATCCCTGAAATTAAAATTTTAGAAGCTAAAAATATCGCTTGCGTAAAATATTAGCTACGGAGCTACAATCCCCCTTGTATTGCCGCCGGAGCTATTTGCTAAATTGTCGAGTGTAGCGACAGGACGTCGCGGAAAGCGTAGTTGAGCCATGGATGGCGAATCTGCGCGGCCGTCAATTTAGTGAATAGCGTAGGGATCTTTCGGTAATGGTAGGGCGAATTTTTCTTTGGTTCGGTTTCTTTTTTTCGTAAAAAAGAAATGAACTCGCTGCAGCGAAACTGCACCTGAAATCACTTGACCTTAAAACCTCAAAAAAATTACTTAAAATATCTAGTCACTACAAAGGTCAAGGGATTGCGGTGCGGTTTCGCCTGTGGCGAGTTCATTTCTTTTGCGTGGCCAAAAGAAACCGAACCAAAGAAAAGGCCACCCAATATTGCCGAGTGATTCCTGCGCAATTTACTAAATTGACGGCCGTTCGTAAGGGGCATCCATGCCCCACTCGCTCTTCGCGACATCCTGTCGCTACGCTTCGACAATTTAGCAAATTGCTCCGGCGGCAATAAAAGGGGTTTTTGAGCTCTGTCGTGTTTTTGGTAGCGGGTGGTGTATCTCTTGTTTCATAGCATGTGGATAGTGATGGGTGTTAAATTTTGCTGGGGTGCATAAACTGGGCTTTGCGATTTTAGGGTCAAGGGATTGCGGTGCGGTTTCGCCTGTGGCGAACAATATAAGGCACACACTGTTTATATAACTGCAATACACAAACAAATCAAACAATATCCCTGATCTTTAAAGTTTTAGAAGCTAAAAGTATCGTTTGCGTAAAATGTCAGCTACGGAGCTACAATCCCCCTTGTATTGCCGCCGGAGCTATTTGCTAAATTGTCGAGTGTAGCGACAGGACGTCGCGGAAAGCGTAGTTGAGCCATGGATGGCGAATCTGCGCGGCCGTCAATTTAGTGAATAGCGTAGGGATCTTTCGGCAATGGTAGGGCGAATTTTTCTTTGGTTCGGTTTCTTTTTTTCGCAAAAAAGAAATGAACTCGCTGCAGCGAAACTGCACCTGAAATCACTTGACCTTAAATCTAAAACCTAAAACAGCACTATGGGGCACCCAAGGCTTAATTCTTTCCTCTGTGCAGCGCAGCGCCTCCGTGCCCTCTGTGGTGACAATATAAGGAACAGGCTGTTTATATCACTGCAATGCACAAATAAATCAGACAACATCCCTGAAATTAAAATTTTAGAAGCTAAAAATATCGCTTGCGTAAAATATTAGCTACGGAGCTACAATCCCCCTTGTATTGCCGCCGGAGCTATTTGCTAAATTGTCGAGTGTAGCGACAGGACGTCGCGGAAAGCGTAGTTGAGCCATGGATGGCGAATCTGCGCGGCCGTCAATTTAGTGAATAGCGTAGGGATCTTTCGGCAATGGTAGGGCGAATTTTTCTTTGGTTCGGTTTCTTTTTTTCGTAAAAAAGAAATGAACTCGCTGCAGCGAAACTGCACCTGAAATCACTTGACCTTAAATCTCAAACAGCACTATGGGTCACCCATGGCTATAATTCTCTAGTGTCTTGTCTTTCCTCTGGGCCCTCTGTGGTAAAACAATCTTTATAATCTTGGTCTCACTGCAGAGAAAACCCCAAAAATCACCAATTCCCCTTCATCCCCCGCTTAGCTTGTCTTTTATAAAAATATTTTAATAGCAACAAGTTAAACGAAGTTAAATCTTACCCTTCTATGTACCGCAATAAGTAACATAGCGCGCCGCTTTGGCAGGTGCCGGCCCTTCGTATTCCTCAAATCCATCGCGTGGCTGGTATGGATCGGTGACGACTAATAACAGTTTTTCGAAAAGGCTAAAATCACCCGCTTCGGCCGCTATCAAAGCCTCCTCTACCTTGTGATTGCGAGGGATGTACAAAGGATTGATAGCGTTCATTTTAGCAATCGCATCGAAGGCTGGGGCGGTGTTTCTGGCTAATCTTTGAGACCAGCTAACTTGCCATATATAAAAAGGCTGCGGATCTTTAAATAACGCTCTGACCAAGCTGGTTTCCCCTTGGATCGCGAACGCGAGTGCGCGAAATAATTGCGTGAAATCTACCTGTTGTTTGGCCATCATCTGTAACAGGTCATTGGCCAGTGCTAAATCATCTTCCTCTGCATTATCGATACCCAGTTTTAAGCGCATGCCAGCCAGCCAATACTGCTGATAGGTCTCAGTGAATTCTTGTAAAATCGGATTGATTAGGGTGATTGCCTGCTCCTCATCTGCAGCGATTAAAGGCAGTAAAGTTTCAGCGAGGCGCGCTAAATTCCACAGGGCGATCGAAGCTTGATTCTGATAGGCGTAACGCCGCTGAGTGTCAATTGAGCTGAATACCGCCTGCGGGTCGTATTGGTCGATGAAGGCACAGGGGCCGTAATCGATGGTTTCACCGCAAATTAAAGTATTATCAGTATTCATGACCCCGTGTACAAAGCCAATATTCATCCACTTGGCGATTAACAGCGCCTGCTTATCAGCCACTGCTCGAAAAAAATCTAAGTAGCAATTCTCTGCCTGTTTCACTTTTGGCTTCACTTGTGGATAGTGGCGGGCGATACAATAATCTGCCAATCGCTGGATCGTCTCGGTTTGATTGCGCGAAGCGGCGTATTGAAAAGTACCGACTCTGATGTGGCTGGAAGCGACCCGGGTTAATACCGCTCCGGTCAATAGTTGGCTGCGCATCACCTTTTCACCGGTACTTACTACTGCTAACGCTCTAGTGGTCGGCACTTGTAAGCTGTGCATCGCCTCTGCGATTAAGTACTCGCGAAGCACGGGCCCCAAAGTTGCCTTGCCATCACCGTTACGGGAAAAAATAGTGGGTCCGGAACCTTTAAGATGAATATCTTTACGACGGCCCTCTGTATCGATGACTTCGCCTAATAATAGCGCTCTGCCATCGCCTAACTGGTGATTTAAATGGCCGAATTGGTGCCCTGCATAAGCCTGGGATAACGGTTTGGCACCGTTAGGTGAGGTGCCGCCAGATAACATCGCTGCCAATAGCTGCGCGGTTTCAGGCTCTGCAGATAAGGTTTGGCTATCTAAGCCTAAGGTCTTTGCTAGTGAGTGGTTGATTTTCACCAGTTTGGGTTGGATAGCGCTGTCCCCAGTGGCAAAAGCGTACAGGCCATCTAATTGTTCAGCAAAGCTATTTTCGAATTTTAAAGCTGCGTTAAAATCATTAAGGGCCATTTCAATATCCAATGTAAGACGGTAAATAAAACCGATTACAGCACAATCAGCCGGATATTGAAAACTTGCTAAGCTATTTAATCAAAATCAGGCTTGATTATTGATAGATCGCTTAGCTCATTGCTGTATCTGTATTTAAGCCACTGGTGCCGATTCATGATTTAGTTAACTGATAGCCTTGCGCTGGGCGCTTTTTTGGACGTATATATACACCAGCAGTGGTAGCAGTAAAAATACAGACTGTACTAACAGCGATTCTAAACTTGGATAAATTCCCAGCCAGCTAATTGTCGGTACATTTTCCAGGATGGTAGTCTTGAGCCAGCCAGAGACTTGCAGTTCAAGTACGCCTTTGCCGGCAAAAACTACTGAGAGTGAAAAAAGTAGCGCAGCGGTGGCTGTAAAGAACACTTTTAAAGGCAGCTTGATAGAGAGTATAAAAATTAACATATACACCATGGCGAGTGACAGCAGCGCTATTCCCGCTCCCAATAGAATCGGTTCCCATTGATATTGGGCATTACTGAGTAATGCCTGATAAAATAATATGGTTTCAGCGCCCTCTCGGTACACGGCAAAGAAAGCCACCCCGACAATCGCCATTAAGCTCTTTTTATCAATAGCACCGGCTAATTTATCGGCCACAAAGCGCTGCCACTGTTGGGTTTCGCGGCGCGAAAATAACCAAAAACTGACGTAACTTAACAAGACGGCAGCGACTAATACGGTAACCCCCTCCAGCATTTCTCGTGCTGCGCCGCTGCCCTTGATGATTAGCTGTAATCCCCAGGCGGTCAGTGCGCTGGCAATAAGCGCTAGCACAACGCCTCCCCATATCAGCGGGGCTCGATCGGCAGCTCCAGATTTTCGCAAGTAAGCCAATAAAGCGGCGATCACCAACAGTGCTTCAACCCCCTCGCGAAGTAATATTAGCCAAGACTGCACGACTAGCTGCCAGTAACCACCACCCTGCTCAATCATTGGTGCGTTTTGTAATTTGTGGCGCAAGTTTGCCCATAGAGTGTGTATTTTCGTCTGTTTAGCGCCCGCCATCGCGCTGCCGATCAGCTGGCTAAACTGCAGCTCTATCTCGATCATATAAGTCGCATCTGCTTGCCCTACAGCAAACTCTAGCCCCTCACCTTCGAAGCCGCCGAAGTAAAGTTCAGAAAAAGCATTGCCAAATTTTAGCGATTGCTGAGGATCATATTTTTCACTGTATAAATCCCCCTTAGATAAAAGCTGCAACATCACTAACTCGTAATCAGTCGCTTTTGCCGAAGTGGAAAGTAGAGCACAAAATAAAATAAAGTATCGCAGGCCTTTCATGGTTACATCATCCCCTTAAACCGCTGCATATCGCGTTTGAGTATTTTAAAATCTTGCTTTATTTGTTGCTGATCTTCATTGAAATAACGGATTTTTATGTAGCGTTGGATAATTATCCTAAGTGCGGGTAAGCACTCAGGATTGGCTCTTTCCAGCCGCTGCAGCCAGCGCTGTGGGCACTCGTGTGGCGCACAAGCTAGATGATGGCCAGTTAAAAATTTATTAAACTTTAAAAATTGATCGGCAATCGCATCCCTAGGTTTACGCTTAAAGCTCCACAGCGCAGAAAACAGCACGATTAAAGTGCCGACCGCCAGCACGCTAATCAGCAGTAATAATTTCCAATTTACCTGCTTGATACCGGCTTTTTGCAATATTTCAACTTGTTGCTCCGGGCTATAATTCATCACCCAATTTTTGAGCTGTTTCGAGAGCGTTGCCAACCAGAGCAGGGGATTATCAGTGTCAGTTTTCGACGTTTTTTCCGTGCTACCTTTAGTGTTACTGTTTGAGGTTTTTGGCGCTGGGCTAGCAGCTGATGCGCTCTTTTGAAGTGTTTTGTTAACGGCAGTCACCTTAACGTTTGCCCCACTGCTGGGTTTTTTATCGGGATTGGTTAGCTCCAGCAAATCTTTGATTTCCAAGCGCTGCCAGCCGCTATCAGCAATCCATAATTCTAGCCAGACATGGGCATGGGTCTGTTTTACGACAATAAAATTGGTGAGGGCAATTAAATTACCGCCGCGATAGCCGGTCACAATTCTTGCTGGGATACCTGCAGCACGTAATATATAGGCAACAATGGCATTTAGCTGTTCGATACTGCCGCGTTTTTTCTCAAAGAACAATTGCTCATAATCGACTAAACCTTCGATTAACGGGGCTTTTACATCGGCGTCGAATTGGAAACCACTTCTGGCCAGCGCCTGACTTAATGTAAATACAAAATCTTTCGTGCTCTCGCTACTGGCAAATAATTCGCTGCTCCAGCGGCGCAACTTAATAGTGCCTTTTTTAGGCAGATCGGTGTATTGCTGTAGTTGCTCTGCGGTCAACGGGCGGCCTCCTCGATATTCTAAATAGGCACTGAGCAAGTAATTAAACTCACTATCACGCTTATTGAGCCGCAGCACTTGGAAATCTTCGGAGATAAAGGTTTCAGCACTGCTTCCATAAGGCAAGTCTAAGCCGTATAGCCAGCGCTCATCTTGAGTGGTAATGCGTGCTTCGTAGGTGACTAAGTCCGTCACTTTAGTTAACGCTTTATCTAATTGACTGCGACGTTTAAAAGATTTTTTAAGCAGAGAGTTACGATCAGTCGGCGCGGTGCTCAGCCAGTCTTTACCATCAAAAGCGTCATAAATTGGGCCGCGCCAGTACAACCTTGATTTAGACGGTACGGCACTGACAAAGTCGGCTACTAGTACAGGTTCATCTATTCCTTTGGCCCGTGAAACATTTCCTGAGCGCAGCTGCACGCTGCCAGCTTGCTGACGATTATTTTGATTAACCATCAACTCTAAAGGCAGCCCCATCACCACTCCTATCTCCCACAATGGGCCCTGTATACGAGGGACAGCTAAAAATAAGACGCTGACAAAAGGTAGCGATACCAGCAAGATAAAAGTACAGAGGTTAAAACCGCGCTTTATATTAGCGCTAGATTTTTTTAAAGAAACAGCGGCTTCTGCTTGTAGAGATACCGGCTGATTGAGCGCCCATAAAGTGTAAATAACTAACAAATGGCCCAGCAGTAAAAATAATAGAGCGGGTACTCCACTCAAATACAGGCTGCTAATCGCCAACAATATGCCAGCGATCAAGCTTAAAAATTTTCCTTCGGCGCGCGAGCGTGCCTCCAGCCATTTTAGAGCGACTATTAGCAGTAAAGCGCTGAGAAAAGTTTCGCCACTTAGCCAGCGAACCTTGGCGAAGTAAATAAATATCGCCCACAGAATTAATAGCACTACAGATAAACTAAATTTCGCCTTGCCGGCATGTTGCCATGGTTCCGGGATAATAAATTTAGCCAATACAATCAAGATAAAGCCGGATAATAGCGGCCAAGGTAAAGTGTGTAATGATGGCAGCATCGCCACTAGCAACAACAATGTTACTAGTGTGAGAGGTTGTGTGGGAATCAAAAAATTGCCCAGTGAGCGAGTGACAGGGTGGCTATTTTGCATCTGTAAGCTGCTCTTTAGGCATGATTGCCAATGCTGACAAGCACCGCTCTAACTGCCCGGCGCCTGTGGTTGGTGAAATAAGTTGTGCGGGGAGCTGCAAGCCGATTGGTGCACCTTGGCGCTGATAAAAAAGCAACCAATAGCAAAGGCAGCTCAGTTTTTGTTCTGTAGAAAGTTGCGATAAATTAGCCCAGTCTAGGAGTTTGGAGGTACTGCCAGTGCCGCCACTGAAATCTTTAACTTGTAAAGTTTCAGTTTTTGCAAAAGCTTGCCAGTGAATACGTTTGGGGCTGTCGCTCACTTGATACGCTCTTACCCCCTCTAGATTTTCAGGCTCGTGTTTTTGTAACTCACTGTTTTCAATGGCCTGTGTAGGAGCCTCAGCCAGCTGTTCTGGTTTTGGATAGACCATCGCACCGGATAAAATGGTGACTTCTTTGGTCACTTCTATCAGCCCTAGGGGCCAGCGGCTGTAGATGACTAACGGCTGATTCGGGGTTTTGCCGCGCACCGTTGCGGGCAGTTTGTGTTGATAAGTACGGGCAATCGCCAGTGGTAAATCAAAGCAGTGATTTTTATGCTGATAATCGTGCGCTGCTAAATAGATTGCCTGCGATTGTAGGCTATCGTTTTGCAAGGT
The DNA here is from genome assembly GCA_029027825.1 of Oceanospirillales bacterium. GTDB lineage: Bacteria > Pseudomonadota > Gammaproteobacteria > Pseudomonadales > Balneatricaceae > Rs1. The sequence goes on from CP093399.1 coordinate 4,494,111, forward strand.
TAAATTATAGGCGTAATAATCACCTTGATAACCGTGCTGGACTTGCACAATATTGGCCTTAATTCCCTTGATATTGCCTTTGGCGATGAAAATGTTGACCAGCGCAATCGACACCAACAAAAAGCTGTAGGTAAACAGTAAATTGTTACTGAAATTCAAGGCTAGTAAAAATACCAGTACAGCACCGAGTAAATAGCCATAACCTAGCGCGGTCACTCGCCAGCGGAGCTTTAATTTGCGAGCAACAGCTGGCATTTATCGAGGCACCGGTACTTGGTTGATTATCTCTAAACACTGTTCATGCCCAAGGCCCTTACCTTGTAAGTTTTGTAAGCGGTGCCCTGCAACATAGGTAAATACACTTTGAATGTGATGGGGCATTAGTAGCTGATCACCGGATAGCCACGCCCAAGATTTAGCGACTGATAGCACCCCTAAGCCAGCACGTGTTGATAGCCCAGTTAAAACTCCCTCCACTTGGCGAGTATGGGACAATAGTGCGTATAAGTACTCTAATACGAGTTTGGGTGTGTCGATGTTGCTGCAGTGCTTTTGAAACTCACGCAATTGTTCCAGTGCAATTAACTGCTGTTGTTCGAGTAGAATATCGCGACGATTTTTACCGCTGAGTATTCTTAATTCTGCCTCTTTATCTGGGTAACCCATAGAAATACAGAGTAAAAATCTATCCAGCTGCGATTCGGGAAGCGGCGAAGTACCTAACTGATCGTCAGGATTTTGGGTGGCGATAACTATAAAAGGATAGGGCAAAGCAAGAGGCTCGCCTTCAACCGTCACTTGTCGCTCTTCCATTGCCTCTAACAACGCACTTTGCGTTTTAGGAGTGGCGCGATTAATTTCATCGGCTAGTAACAGCTCGCAAAATATCGGCCCTTTCATAAAAGTAAAACTGCTGGTTTCTCGCTGAAAAATAGAGGCGCCTATTAAGTCGGCCGGCAGTAAATCGTTGGTAAACTGCACCCGTTTAAAATTTAGCCCGAATACTTTGGCTAAGGCGTGTGACAACACAGTCTTGCCCATGCCGGGCAAATCGTTGATCAGCAAGTGGCCGCCGGCTAAAATGCAGCTTAGAGATAACTTTACTTGCAACTCTTTGCCGAGCACTATGCTGTTTAATTGCTCGGCAACGGTTTGCATTGGCGGGCAAATAGTTAGTGAGCTAGGATCGAAAACTGCGTTCATATAATGCCTTTTAAGGTTTTACGCTAGTTGCTACTAGCAAAAAAAAGCGCCAAATGACCGCCGCCTGGAGATGACATAAATCATCCAGTGCGTGATCAAAGTGCGCTAAAGTTAATCGCTATTACAGGGACTTTAAAAATTTAAGTAGCGCTGATCTCTCGTTCTTAGCTAGCATCACAAATTTTCTTTTAGTGACTTCCGCTTCGCCACCGTGCCATAAAATAGCTTCTTGTAAGCTGCGCGCTCGGCCATCGTGCATAAAACGAGTGTGTCCATTGACCGTTTCAACCATCCCAATACCCCATAGTGGAGGAGTGCGCCACTCAGAGCCAGTCGCGGAAAAACTAGGTCGATTATCGGCTAAAAGGGCACCCATATCGTGTAATAAAAAGTCTGAATAAGGGGCTATTTTTTGATTGTGTAAACGCTGTTGACGCTGCTCTGTTCCAGTGACAAAGCTGGCAGTATGGCAAGCTGTGCATCCGGTATCCTTGAATAACTGCTCACCTAACATCACCTCAGGATTATCTAGATAGCCACGTCCAGGCACTGATAAAAACTCTAAATAGGTAACCACTTGGTTCATTTTGCTGACGGTCATCTCAACAGGGGCATCGGTTGTCCCCGAGAGTGCCTGATTGCAGTGGCTTTGAGCTTGGGTGCAGTTTTCATTGGGGAAAAGTGGGTTAGTGATCCCCATATCGTTAATCGCCGCATCCATAGACTGGTGCGCAAGGGTAGGTGTCTCGGCTTTCCAGCCGTATTTACCGACTTGATAGACTTGGTTTTCGACGCTCCACACTCGGTTAGCTTTACCGGAAATGCCGTCACCATCGGCATCGTCAATATCTTCACCTTGCAAAATATCGGCATCGGTAATCGCGTCAATTAAGCCCATGCCAATCATAAAGGGGGCTATTCTCGCCGAAATCATGGCGTTTTTACCTAAGGGGCCGTAATTTTGTTCGGGGAAACTGTAAACGGGTAGTTGTAACTGGTAGCTCTCGCCATCGTCGAATGCGCCGTCAATATTGATAAAGTCCAACTGATAAGCAATTTCAGGCGCGTGACCGTCAATCGCTTTGTCGGCCAATTGACCGCCGTAAATAGGATGTGGTTTTGGTCCGCCGACAGCGTCGGTACCGGGAATAGATACACGAAATAACAACCCCTGTAATACATCACCGGTTTTAAGTGGTGGCGCGGCGCGTCCATCGGCAACATGGCAGGCTTCGCAGGCATTCATATTAAATAAAGGGCCAACTCCATCGGCATCATCACGATAACCCGATGTTTTGGCTTCTGAAAAAAAACGTTCGAAGACCCCATCCCCCGCATCAAAAGTAGCTGAAAGCTGCCAAGGTAAATTAGCCGCCTCCGTTTCAAAAGAGACATCGCCAAACATGAAATGGGTTAAATCACCGCCGGACAGCGCTCTGGGATCACGTTCTTTTAACGCCTCAATTGCCGCCCAGTCGTCACCGTAGCCGGACATAGGTTTGATTTTAGATTGGTAGTAGGTATAGCCAAATAGACTTACAGTAATACTTAAAGCGACTAAACTTACTTTTAACAGCCAGCGCTGATTAAGCGTGTGGTGTAAGGGGTTGGGCCCTACATTTTTTTTGGCGAGGGTGAATATGCTCATCTCGAAGTCCTTAATATTAACCAGTGTATTAAAAAACCATAGCAAAGAGAGAGTGTCCGCATCCGCGACCTTAAATAGGTCGTGGTCAGCGTACAAAAATCTTTAGTACGACAATTCTTTTACTGTCAATATCACATCCCCCGAGGACGCTGATAATCGAGCATAATGAAAAATATAATTACCAAGAAACTAATCATTTCTCCCAGGTAATCAATATAATCTCTTTCGTATCTGTATCTTGAAACTATTTATTCAAGTGTTACTAAAATCTCAGCGCGGTACCTAACTGAATGCCTATTTGCTCATGTCGCGCTTGTCGAAAACTAGTTGTTAAGACATTGCCGTCAGAAAAATAAGTTGTATCATCACCTTCGTGGCTTTTAAATAACTGATAACTGACTTTAAGTTTCGCCCACAAATTCTTAGTGAGTCGTCTTTCATAATCAATGTCTAAGCTGAGGCCCTGTGATTTAGCCTGGTGCTTAAAACTAACCGGATGCTGAAAATCACTGCGTAAATTCCAATTTCCGCGGCCAGTGTAATCCAAATGATGGTAACGTACCAGCGCTATTAATTGTTGTTTATCACCGTGGACTCGGTATTCCATGCCGAGCCAAGGGCCGCGCCAGTTGGCAGTATAGCTACTGTTTAAACCTTGTATTTTTGGCTGTGGATTTAAATTGTTACCGATACCTGATATAGCCTGGCGGCCATTTTTTATGGTTAAATGTTGTCGGTCTAGTTGATAGCCGATCTTTGGGGTGATAGATATTACTTGGCCGCTACTGGGCTGAATGAATAAATACCTTAGTCCCAGTGCCACGCTACTATTTTTGGTGCTGCCACCAGTATCAGAGAAAGATCGAGAAAACTCAGCTTGGCGGTTGTCCAAAAGATAATCAGAGTCCTGGGAAGTGCCGCTAAGTACTTTACCGCGCCCGATACTGGCATTGATAACTAAGCTGTTTTCAAACCAAATTTCACTGCTGATTTGAGTGTTATAAATACGTAGTCTTTTCCATTGCAGTTCGCTAAGTATGTTCGGTGTCTTGCCGATGCCGGCTATACTCCAACCTAGCGTTGCATTATAGACGCCTTGGGTCACGCTCATGGATGCCCCACCTAAGCTATCGGCCGATGCTTTAGGACTGATAAAACACAGAAAAATGCCTATCAAAACGGTAAGAGTTAGATGGTCGGCTTTGTGGGTTAATAGCAACTTGTCGCCGATTAGCTGCGCAAAAAAATAGTGAAATATTAAGTAAAAGTGCGCTAAAGAAAACACTAGATGTCTATCACCGTTTGGCTTGCAGGTTGCTTGCCGTCGGCAAAAATAAATACTTCAAGTGTTTTTACTTCCTCGGCTGTATTGGCAGCAGTATTATTTTGCAGAATAGTATTTGCTGAAAATTTTTGCCATCCTTGCTCAGCGCACCCGGTTAGCGAAAACACTACCAACAGCAGTTTAGCTAATTGGCAGCAATGCCAAGCATGCTTAGTCATATTCATATCCTAGTCTTCATTCCTGGTCATCGAAACGCCGATGATGCTACTGATAAATGAAAAATATTAAAAATTTAGAAGAGTATTACAGCGGCTTATTAAAGCGGGCGAATTCTGCCACAGCTAAACATACAAAACAACACTAATGAAAATAATAATGATTATCATCTTGATTAAATTGATTTTGAGTATAGAATGGCCTCGTCAAAACTAGTCAAAATTCTTAATGATCTATTTGTATGCATAATCAACAAGATAATTGCTACTGGATAGTAGCTGCAGAGCGCAACTTTATGTCATTCACTATCAGAAAACCGAAAATTCAAAGCGCTATATGTCTCTTGCTATGTGTTTTTTTAAGTGGTTTTTTGGCTGCCGAAGGGAATAGCTTAGTCCTGGATACGCAAAATTTATTGCCAAAAATAGAAGCGTATTATCAGGCGATTGATAAGCAGCTTAATAAAAGAGCACCTAGCAACCGCAGAGATCCGTTCGTCAATACGTTGCCTAGTGCGCAACACATCGAAAAACCTTCGCAAAAAGGTTCGGTGTTTTCCCGTAATAATTTATTTAAGCGCAAGCAAGAAAGAGCTCTCGGGGAAAGCGAAGTCCCTAAGTTGAGTTTCAGGGGCATATTGCAGCAAGGTGAAAAAAAAATAGCGCTGCTAAATATTGAAGGACAAGGGACTTTTGTCGTCAAAGAAGGCGATAAGGTCGGGATACAGAGAGTCGGTAGCTCGGCGGCTGTATTGCATATATTAGAAATTAACGATTTAAACCTGATTGTTGAAACCGGTAGTTACAAAGAGAAGATGGTGGTGCAATAAAATGTTTAAAGCAAGTTTGGCTTACTTAAAAATCATTGTGGTTTTGTCGTTACTGCTGATTCAATCGCTACAAGCTGCACAAATTGACCATCTGGAGCTTAAAGAAGCTGATATTCGCGATGCCGCACGGATACTGTCAAGTCTAACGGGCGCCAATATTACCGTCACCCAAGCTGCCAGTAATGCAACAGTAGACTTGCTGCTACAAAACGTCAGCTTAGAGCACGCTGTTGAAACAGTTGCGCGGATAACTGGGCTCTGGTATCGGCGCAGTCAGGCAAATAACAGTTTCATCATTATGACTAAAGGCGAGTACCAAAGCGATATCGTCGTGTATCGTAAAGACGGAATTCGCTCCTTTACCTTAAAACATCAAAATGTGCGGGCAACAGCGCTCACTATCCAAAGTTTATTTGGCGAGCGGGTGATTTTAAAGCAGCTCAACCAGCAGGATGATTTTGATGGTTTGCCAGATGACTTTCGCAAAAAAGGTAGTCTGACTGTGAGTAGTAGTGGTAGTAATTCGCGAAGTAATCGCTCAAGCAGCTCAGCTAGTAATAGTTCGGCTGAAATCGATACAATAGCCCGCGATAAGCAAAGCTTTGCTAGGGTTCGACAGCAGTTGGAAGGTGATTTAAATGACGGCGTTTTAAGGCGTATTCAGGAAAATGGTTCTTTAAATAGTGGCTCGAATACCAATTTAGGCATCCAAACTCCTATATTTATCGCCACTAATCGTATTCATAATCTTATTCATGTGCGTACCAGCGACAATGAGGCGATGAGCGAAATAGCAGCGTTGATTCGTACGAGTGATAGGCCGACCCCGCAGGTGTTGTTAGAGACAAAAATTATCCAGATAGATGATAGCAATGAGGATGATCGCGGCTTCTCTTTTGATTTTGATGACAGTGATACACGCAAGCTTGCCGTAAATAGTCAAGTCACACGGCTGGGATTAGCGGCAACCACTGGCGGGTTTTACGAGTTTTTTAGTAAACATATTAGATTGAAAATTGAGGCGTTAGAGCGAAACAGAGCAGCGAAGATCATTGCCCGGCCTATATTGCTTGCATCCAACAACCGCCCGGCGCGAATATTTATTGGTGAACAGCAAGTGATAGCGGTAGGCACTAAAAGTATTCCTGCTACCTTTGATATAGACAAAAATATCTTGATCAGTTCTTCAATGATTTTGGAGACAAAAACAAAGGATATAGGCAACACGCTGTCTATTTTACCCAGTATAAACAGTGATGGCACGGTTACTTTGGATATACAGCAAACTACCACTCGCTTAAAGCGCAAGGGTATGTCCTTTCCCTATATGTCGGAGTCCAAAATAAAGACCCACTTGCTCGACACGGTAGAAGAGTCCTCTTTGCGAACCATCGCCGTAGCCAAAAATGGTTTAACTATAGCGCTGGGTGGCAGTATTTTAGACAGCACTCGAGATGAAGGCAGCCAAGTGCCAGTGCTAGCTAGTATCCCTCTGTTGGGAGAGATGTTTAAAAACAGTAAAAAGGCGAAGTCTAAATCTCAATTTATTATGCTTATTACCCCCCATGTTATCCTCAGCCCGCATCAGGGAGCCAGTGCTTCCGAGAAAATCAAAGAAATAAAAAGCCAAATTGCCAGGCGTGATATCGCTGTCACTAGGCCGGCAAAGCCTAGCAAACAAGCTATTTACCACTATCTTAGTCGCTATGCTGCTAAGGCGGCGCACAACCGTCGGCCTAAAGATCGCAGTGTAGAGGCAGTGGCGCTTAGTAATAAGCCAGCTAAAGTATTGGAGAACCCTAATATTAGTAGTATAGCCATCGCTAGTTATCGGCAGGATCGCCTTTATATTAGCGTGTTAGAACTGCGTAATAACAGCGATCAAAGCCAGCCAATTAATTTACAAACACTCCGTGGTCGCTGGTTGAGTGCCGCCAGAGAGCAGCCATTTTTAGCGGCTAAAGGCACGACAAGTGGTGGGATGAACGATAGTAGTTATCTGTATCTAATTTCACCAAAGCCCCTTGCTGATGTTGTCGGTATTTTTAAATAACAGTGAATAAAGCTAGATAAATAGCAAGGAATTCATTGACATATCATTAATTGCGAATGATAATGATAACCATTAGATTTAAAATAAATAGGAAGCTAAAAAGTCATGAACGACGCGCAAGTTACTATGCTAAACCAAGATAGCAAGCACACGATGGTGCTGGAAAAGCTGATCGAAGTTTACTCTGAACTATTTAGTCACGATGGCTATGGTGATATCAGCATAGAGATGAAAATTTTGCGCCGCGGTCAAAAAGAAGTGATTATTCACTGCGGCAAACAGTATCGTTTTGTGCTGGATTGTGATCAGGCGCTAGCGAATGAGTCGGCGCTAAAGCACTTGCTAAAGCGCGATTTGCTCAAATAAGTATAGCGAATATTCTGCCGAACTCAGTGTTGATGAACAAAGCACTGAAGTACAAAAACACTGATACAAAAAATCATCAATAATTTAAACGCGCTTGATTGCCCTCGGGGTGATAAGCGCTGGGTAGATTGGCAAGGAAGCTAATTGAAATGGCTGGCAATAAAAGTAAGGTGAGAAGTCGCCTCATTATTGAACAGTCAATGGATGCGTTTTAAATCGGACTGCTTAGGTTGTCACAGCTTTTTTGGGAAAAGTCTGCACTTATACAACGGTCTATTAATTTTCGATTTTTAACCTAAAAGGTTTAACCATGTTCTCTAAAGCAAAGATTGCTCAACTTAAAGCTAAATTCTCCTCTGTTAACACTAATGATATTACCGATTCAGGCCTACGCGCAAAAGCGGCTAAGCTAAAAGCTAAACAAGGTGGTTTCACTTTGCTAGAGCTATTAGTAGTAGTGGCTATCTTGGCGGCAATTGCTGGTACAGCAACTATCGCACTACAAGATACTGATGCACGTGCATCAGCGGCTGCTCACGTAGCGATGATGGATGAGCTAAACAAAGGTATTCGTACTTTCCGTGTATTGAATAAGAATACATTGCCAACAGGTTTTGATAGTTTGATTCAAGCAGCTGCTTCTCCTGCTGCAGGCACTCCAATTGTCGGTACATTAATTTCGATTGCCGCGATTGAAGATGTTGAGCCAGTTGCATTACCTGCTGCGACTGTTGAAGTAATGGCTGCTGGTGGTATCACCAGTATGCAATATATAGATTCTTCGCTTACGCCTGCTGATTCACCAGTGGATTGTTCAGATCTAACTGCTGTTGTTGCAAGTCGAGCTAACGCAGTTGTGGCCGGTAATATATTTATGAGCCCTGCTGCGAATGGTTGTGGCGTTGCTCGTACACTAGAAGCTGGTGATATGGCCATGATGTGGACTGCAGGTCAGGAGCGTTTAGTTGGTCAGCCAGCTCCTAATTTAGTGGAAGCTGATCCTACCGCAACTCCTCCAGTTGTCGCAGTTCCAACTATAGAATTCGATGGTACGAATTTAGCTACCGCAACAGGTTCTGCATTCATGACAGTAGGCTTGGGTCCTGCATCAAACTTATTTAATGCGAATGATCTAGGTGGTTTAACTTCAGTGCCTGTATATCGTCACGTATCAGGAACAGAGTACGGCCGTTTCATGGCTATATTCAATGTGGGTACTTTTGCTAGTGGTGCAATTGTAGCTACTGATCAAGTATCACTTGTTTCTATCGTTGATGGTGCCGGTGATACTAAAGAAGAAGAGTTAGGTGAGTGGGATGGTACACGTAACACTATCTAAGATTTAGTGTGAACGTATAAATACCATGTTCCAATTAGGTCGACAGGTGACTGTCGGCCTTCTCTTTGATTGAGATTCCAGAAATGCGCTTAGCTCTTATATTTGTCCTCAGTATTTTGTGCACTAGTGTTAGTTATGGGCAAGGTCCAACAACTGGCATGACTAAAACTAGTGCAGAAAGTATTAACCAGCAGTATCAAAAAATTGAACTGGGTGAGTTTGTTTCTAAGCATCAACTCCCTAAAAAAATGATCGAAGCCAAGCATCGTGTGATTCTTAGGCCCAATGCTATTCAGTTTTCAGCTAAGTTGATGCAGGCGCCGCAGGCGGGTAAGTATTCTCTGGTCTATGAAATGCTACAGCTTTGGCCGTCAACGCAGCCGCTACCTGAAATTAGCCACAGCGCCTTTTTACAAGCGGCTGATGGCAAGGTGCTTAGTGTCTATGTGTCGAAAGTGGCGGCCGCGCAAATGCAGCAGCTGTTTGACGATAGCAATGCCCAACAGCCGATAGGTGTGCATATTTACGCGATGCATATTTACAATTACGCGCATGGGCCCCGCCTAGTGGTAATTGGCGCACAAGCTAATCGCCGATGAACAGCTCCGAAGCACCGAATAACAGTAGTGCCACCCCTGGTTTCGCCAAAGAGATGCAAAATCCGTTTGCCCCTAATGTAACGACTCCCGCCGCAGGTTTTGCAACGGGTGACGGTGGCGAGGTGCAGATAAAAACAGAGCAGCCGTTTGATATTGAACTAGCCGCTGCGGCCATGAAACTTAAAAAATCAATTCGCCTACCCGATATATCCGCCCTGTTTGGTGAGTCTTATTCGCTAATTGCCTTTCAGGCGGGTAGCTTTGGCTTGCGTGGCGCCTTAGTGCAAAATGCCAAGCAGCAAGCGCAAATTAAATATGTTGCGCAATCTAATACTGTCGATTTCACCCGTGCTATTGCCGAAGTGCTTAGTGAGCTAAAGCAGCACCACAAGCGTTTGCCGAAACAGGCGATACTACTGACCCCGTCGGTGGTTTCAGCGCTTGTGCAGCTGCCAGTAAGTCCGCTGCGACCGCGTACTGATGCGCAGATGCAAGAGCTGATTCGCTGGGAGCTGGAAAGTGTCATGAGCCAGCAAAACAAGCATTGGATGATAGGTTCGATGTTAGTTGAGCGCGGCAATTTAACCCCAGAGCAACGTGATGAAATTGTTGAAGAATTGCAGCTTCGCCAGAGCCAAGGTGGACCTAACTCACTGACTCGTTTTGGTGATTTGGCGGTGCGCTTGGGCTATATTAATCGCGAGCAACTTGAAGAGTGTTTTACGCTACAAGGTAAGCTGGTCGCGATTGATGATGATTTGATGTATGGCTGGCAAGCGAATGATGTAAAGGTAGATAGCCTAAGTGACGAGGTTCTACTCTCTCAAGAGGAAGATAGCGATAGTAGTCACTCTTGGTTGGTTAGCGGTATTAGCCAGAGTGTTCGGCGGCGCTGGTTAGGTGCTTTTAAATTAAATAACATCCATTTAGAAGCTTTTTACCCCTCCCTAGGCAGTGCCTTTGCCAATCTTTGGCAGCACAGTGATCAAGATCAGCAAGTGCTATTGGAAATACACCAAGAACAAATTGCCTTAATTAGCGGCGATCGTCAGTTAGTGACAGAAATACTGACCAGTGCCCGTCAATCTGGGCCGGTTACCGCACAAGCTTGTCTCGACTTAATAGGCATTTTGCCCCGCGATGTAAAGCGCTTGTATATCACCGATGCCAGCAACCAAAATTTAGCGCCATTGATGAGTGAATTAGCCGAGCAACTGGGCTGTGATATTCAACATTTTAGCGCACTTAAAAGCGAGCTAGTGCTACCCAGTAAGCTGACTAATGATGCGCTGCTTGGGCTGCAAGGTGCGGTAAATCACTATTTAAAACATACGCCCAATAGCCGCTTGAGTTGGATAAACAGCCAGGAAACTAAGGTCTCAATATTAAAAAAAATATTGCAACCTAAAGTGTTATTAACCAGTGCCGCTTGTATTACCGGGGTGCTGGCGCTGGGCTTTATTATTTGGATGTACTGGAATACTGACCTGCAAACTAAACGTTTAGTGGTATTAGAAAATAAATTCATCCGAGAGAGCAAAGTACAAGCGCAGCTAACGGCGATATATGCAAAAAGCAAAAATATTGAATTGGGGTTGAATAATGTCGCCACTGAGAGTGAGGCGATTAATCGGCTACTGATTAAATTGGCTAAAGACCGTGGTTATCGTCGTTTAACCCCGACTATTTTACTGAAAACTTTTTCGTTAGCGCTCTCCCAGCAGATTGTTTTAATGCAGATAACCAAAGTGGATGATGTGTGGACTATCGTGGCTAAAACTACCGATAATCGCACCGGGAATGAGTTTATTGATAGCCTCAACCATTTATTACAACCGCTTGACTATCAAGTCACTTATTCAAGTGTGCGGCTAACCGATGATCAATTGTATGAAATTAAAGTCAGCATGGATTATCAAAGCGGTTTAAATAATACACTCGTCAGGCTTAATGCAAAGGTTGCACAGCCTGCCAAAGCGCGTTTTGAAAGAACCGCAACTACTGATCAAGCACGCTCAGTGGAGCTCAGTCAATGATCGATCTAGTGCGGGACAGGTTTTACCTGTTAGCGACAAAAGAGCGTAAGCAACTGCTGTTTATTGTGTTTTGTACCATAATTGGCAGTTACGGATTCGCCGCTTCATTGCTCTGGGAGGAAATGTTCCAAGCCGAGAAAATGGCCAATCGCAAAGAAAACCGTATCAAGGTCCATTTAGGCGGTTTTAAAACTCCAGACATAGATACTTCTTATAGTCAGGCGGGTTTTGATGCTAAGCAACAGCAGCTAGCTTCACTAGAGCGGCAGTTAATCCGCTACAGCGCCAAGTTGATGCCTTTAGATACTCCTCAGCCGCAGGAAAAAATAAAATTAGCGCTGGCGCGGATGGCCGCTAAAAATGGCATAGCGATCACTTCCTTAACTTCTAGTCATGCTGAAATTGTTACTATGCCCGCCATCCTAGCTGGGCCAGAACTACGATATTTATTGCAAAACAGACCGGTATTTCAGGTGAGTTGCCAAGGCAATTACCATGCTTTTGTACGTTTTACTGAGCAGCTTAAACAGTTGCCTTACTATCATCTAATCCGCAATTTAAGCATCCAGCCCAGCTCTGTTGTGGCTGATAGTGGCGTTACACATAATGGTTACCTTACTATCACCTTCGATTTGCAGATGTGAAATGAGCCAAACCTTTGATATTAATGTTCTAAAAAGGTGATAAATTTTGAATAATGAGCAAGTTATTCGACAGTTAATGGACGATTGCGTGACGCTAGAGGCGTCTGATCTACATCTATCGAAAGACATATCACCGACTTATCGTATTCATGGGCTAATTACTCGCACTGACTCAGCGCCGATAGCGGCGGCTGATATAGAGGCGATGGCCTACAGTTTAATGAATGAGCATCATCGTGAATACTTTGCCCGGCATATGACTTTAGATATGGGTTTTTCATCGGCGCAGGGCTTTAGGTTTCGAATTAATATTTACCGGCAAAGGGGCAGTATCGCGATGGCGATTCGCTATTTAGACGGTGGTCTAAAAACCACTAAAGAGCTGGGATTGCCACCGCAAATTAGCTATTTAACTAGCTTAAAAAGCGGCTTGGTACTCGTTTGTGGCTCTACTGGATCCGGTAAAAGTACCACTTTAACGGCTATTTTGAACGACATTAATGAGAACCAAGAAAAACATATTCTGACCGTCGAAGACCCGATAGAGTTCGTGCATAGCAATATCAAATCTATTATTCATCAGCGCGAGTTATACACCGATGTACTGGATTTTCCCAGTGCGGTAAAGGCGGCACTGCGTGAAGATCCGGACGTTATCATGATTGGTGAAATGCGCGATATAGATACCATGCGCACTGCGATAACCGCCGCTGAAACCGGTCATTTGGTGTTTTCTACCTTGCACACCAATGATGCAGTTGGGGTTGTCGAACGTTTAATTGGCAGCTTTCCCGGCAACGAGCAAAGTGTTGCGCGCCAGCGTATTGCGCACGCATTGAAGGCGGTAATATCACAAAATTTAATTCCCTCAGCCAGAGGTAATGGTCGCGAGGTGGTCGCCGAAATTTTGATGGTGACCAATGCGGTGGCCAACTTAATTGAATCTTCCAAGTCCAAGCAAATCTATTCAGTGATGGAAAGCAGCAGCCGTCAGGGTATGCAAACCTTAGATCAAGCACTGGTGCGCTTGGCACTATCTAAAGCGATTACTGTAGAAGCTGCCCAGCGTTTGTGTCGCGACCCCGAGAGCTTTAGTAAATTACTGCAGCGCGGGTTTAACTAATGGCGGTTTCAGAGACGGTATTGATCAGTGCTGCGGTACTGGCTGGTTTAGTTTCCAGTGAAAAAGTAGCAGCCTATAAAACCCAAGCACGTCAGCAAAACTTGTCAGTACTTGAGTTGATATGCCGCGAGGGTCGCTTCCCGGTAAGCGCTATGTATAGAGCGCTTGCCAGCAGTCGTCAATTGGCGTTTTACAACCGCGATGACTTTGTTGTCGATGCTAAGCTGATCACACCTTTTAACAGTCAAATTATGCTCAGACGACTGTTCTTGCCGGTCGAGATCGGTAGTCAGCTGGTGGTGTTAAGCAGCGATCCGGAAGATAACATGGTGTTAGACACTGTGCAGCGCAGCCTTAATAAAAAACCAGTGCTAGCCTTGGCTGATCCACTGATGATTGAGGCAATTTTGCGGCAGCACTTTGCCATTTACAGCAATAATTTTAATGCCATCGGGATTTTTGATGACATCATGAAAGAAGCCTACTATCGCCAGGCGACCGATTTGCATTTTGAGGCGTTAGAAGAGGGCATGCAGCTCAGAGTACGGGTCGACGGACGCCTGCAACTCTACGATCGACCTATAGATAAAGATCTGGCGAATGCGTTAATGAGCCGGATAAAAGTGTTATCTGGGATGGACATTGCCGAGCAAAATACCGCTCAAGATGGCGGCTTTGCCTACCGTATTCTCAGTTGGAATGATATTTCTGAAATAGAAATGCGGGTCGCGGTAATCCCAACTCGCTTTGGTGAGCGCGCGACGTTACGAATATTGGGGCAAAGCACTGCGGATATGCGGTTAAGTCAATTGGGCATGCCGCAACATCTACTGGAGCCGATGCAGGCAGCGATTAAAAAACCCTACGGGATTGTGCTAGTAACCGGACCTACCGGCAGTGGTAAAAGTACCACTTTGTACGGCTCTCTACGTGAGCTTGATGCGCAAAAAATTAATATTATGACGGTTGAAGACCCTATTGAGCAAGTGATCGAGGGTATTTCGCAAATCCAAGTGTCCGACAAACTCAGTTTTTCCAGCGCGCTGCGCTCGTTCTTGCGGCACGATCCAGATGTCATGCTGGTCGGTGAAATCCGCGATAAAGAAACCGCTGAAACCGCGGTGCGTGCGGCGATGACCGGTCATATGGTGATGTCCACTTTACACACCAACAATGCAGTATCAGCGATTAATCGTTTAATCGACATCGGCTGTGCCAGTTACTTAATCGCCAGTACCTTAGTTGGGGTCGTTGCGCAGCGCTTGTTAAGACGCATCTGTAAACACTGCCAACAACCCTATCAGGCCAGTGAACAGCAATTAAGCTTGCTGGCAGTAAAAGCGCCGTTAACTCTGTATCGAGGAGAGGGCTGTTCGCTGTGTTCAGGTAGTGGTTACAGCGGTCGGGTCGGTATTTATGAAACCTTGTGGATGAACAAAAGCTTAGAGCAGTTGATCCACGAAGGTGCCAGTGATGAACAACTAAAACAACAAGCATTAGACGATGACTTACTGCATACGCTCTGGCAAGACGCGCGAGACAAAGTGCTAGCGGGGGTGATTGATCTCCAGGAGGCTGAGTTACTTTACTACGCTTAACTTCCTGCCAGCAATGTGTTTTTTCTATAACCTTTTAACCTAGGTCCAACGGCTGAATCTAGGTTAAACCACTAAGAGAGTGACTAGCCTATGGCCATTTTTAAGTACCGAGCCTTAGATCAAGAAGGTAGAGAAACTAAAGGTCGAATTGAAGCGACCAGTGTTAACGAAGCCAGTGCCAAATTACGCGGTAAAGCGTTGCATCTATTGAGTATTAAGGCTGCAACTAGCGGTGCTAATCCGTTTAAATTGCTGGCTGGGCTGCTATCCAAGCTTAGCCCTGGTCAGTATCGCTCGCCTAAATCTATCGACAAAGTGATGATGTTTAGGCAGCTTGCGCTGATGATTCGCTCTGGCAATACCTTGACTCAGGGGCTAGAAATTTGCTCGGAAATGACCGAGAACAAGCTGCTGCGCCGCTCACTGGTTAAAATGTTGGTGAGTATTCAAAGTGGAGCGAGTTTCTCAACTGCGGTAGAGCAACAAAAGGGTATGTTCCCATCAATTGTCGCCAAGCTGATTGCCGCTGCTGAAGTGTCTGGTGAGTTACAAGTTACCTTAGAGCGGCTAGCGGAAAATTTGGAGCGCGGCGCGCAGGTACGCCGCCAGTTTGTTTCCAGCTTAACCTATCCGGGAATTTTGTTTTCAGCAGCAGTGGCTGTCTTTCTCGGCCTATCGTTAGGGATAGTGCCTAAGTTTGCCAAGATGCTAGAAAATAAATCCACGGATCTACCGGCGATTACCCAGGCAATGCTCGATGTGTCGGCCTGGTTGATAGAGTACGGAGCTGCTTTAGGGATTAGTTTAGGGGTGGTGACGTTCTCTATTCTCGCGGCCTATACCACAGTGTCAGGCAAAAAAATTATCGATGGCGTGCTGCTAAACATGCCCATAATTGGCTCGAGTATTCGCACCTCAGGTATGGCGCAAATGGGCTGGACGATGTCAATGCTACTGGGTTCAGGGTTGACCGTGATTGAAGCGCTGCGAGTAATGCGCAGTATTACTGGCAATCAGCGTTTAGCGGTGTGCTTTGAACATGCGGGCAATGAAATATTGGCTGGGCGCAGCTTAGCCTTTGGTCTACAACAGGCGCATATCCCAGTGATGGTACAACATATGACCGGGATTGGTGAGCGCAGTGGCGAGTTAGAGCACGTGATGCTCGAACTCGGAAAATACTATCAGCAAAGCGCCGAGTCGCGGATCAAAGCCATGGTGGCGATGATTGAGCCGGCAATGACCATCATAGTGGGCGGCATGGTGGCCTTTGTCTATATCGGCTTCTTTACCGCGATGATTAAAGTTTCTGCGGGTTAGTCACTTATTTATAGGTAATAAATATGAAATTATCATTACAAGACATAAGCTTAGATCCAGCTAACTTAAGCTTTGCAATTATAGAAAATAATGTTGATAACAGCGATCCAGCACCGGCGACTCATCAAGAAATGAATGTCCCTTTGTACCTAAACCGGACCTTAATAGAGGCAATTAATCACGGCGCTTCGGATGTCCATTTTGAACCCTATGTCGATCATTTTCGGATCCGCATGCGCATTGACGGAGTGATGACCAAAACCGCAGATATGCCCAAAGTATTCGGCCAGCAAATGTCTGCCCGGATTAAAGTGATCGCCGGTTTAGACATATCAGAGCAGCGTATTCCCCAGGGCGGACGTTTTAAGCTACTGCTAGGAAATCAGCAGGGATTAGATTTCAGGTGCTCGACTATCCCTACTCTACACGGCGAAACTATTGTTTTGCGTCTGCTGTACTTACCTGAAAAATTACTCGATTTAAACCTGCTAGGTTTTGAAGCAGAACAATTGCCAGCCGTGCTCAATGCCATTAAACAATTGCAGGGCATGGTGTTAGTCACAGGCCCAACAGGTAGCGGCAAAACAGTGACTTTGTACACGTTGATCAAGCACATAAATCAGCAGCCGCGCAGTATCTATACTATAGAAGATCCGGTTGAAATTGATCTCGATGGCGTTAATCAAATTAGCATTGATGAGCGGATTAGCTTTGCGGAATCCGCGCGTACTATTTTACGTCAAGATCCCGATGTGATCATGCTCGGTGAAATGCGCGACAGTGAAACGATTGACACCGCAATAAAAGCCGCACACACCGGTCATTTAGTGTTGTCTACCTTGCATGCCAACACCGCGGCAAAATCAGTGTTGCGTTTACGCAATTTGGGAGTGGCCGCACATGACATCGCCTCAACCGTCAACTTAGTGATTAGTCAGCGCTTACTGCGCAAATTAGATCCTGACAATGTTGAGCAAATCGTCGTGCCTAAAAGCCGCTTATTAGCGCTAGGTTTTGCGGAGGATGAAATAGCAGGTTTAACCTTGTTCCGCGCCCGCGTACAAAATAATAGCTCAGGCTATAAGGGCCGCATCGGTATTTACCAAGTGATGCCGATCACCCAGCCACTGGCAAAATTAATTGCACAGGGCGCCTCAGATGCAGAAATTGAAAATTACGCACAGCAGCAAGGTATTCAAGATCTGCGGCGCAGTGCGTTGAACAAAGTGAAGGCAGGTATTACTGATATAGACGAAGTAGAGCGAGTGCTAGGTTTTATCGACGACTACCAACCACCCGTCAGCAACGCTATCAATACCCGTAAAAAACCACAAATTACCCCGATAGTGGAAGAGGTTTAAGATGAATACTAGCGATAAAATCACCACTAAACCTTTGTTAAAACAACAGGGATTTACCTTGTTGGAGTTGCTCGTGGTCGTGTCGATATTGGCGGCGATGGCTGGCATCGCGACCTCGGCGGTCGATCTTTATAATGAGAGAGCTCGCGAAGAGTTAGTGCATGTGGAAATGAATAATATTGCCGATGCGATTTATAAATTTCAAACGGATACAGGGTATTTTCCAAAGACTGGAGTGTATTCAAACAACAATATTAGCAATGATTTAAGTTCATTGTATCTGGCTCCAACAGAAGGTGTTGTATGGGACTCTGCAATTGGTATTGGCTGGAATGGGCCATATATGGCAAAAAATACTCAACAGAGAATGCACTATAAGGGTGCGGATAGCCAAAGTAATTGTGAACTTGAGCAACTCGGAGTTCTAAATGCTAGTAACTCTTTTATAGCAATAGAAGATCCTTTTCAACGTGCACGAGAAGGTAAGTTTGGCTATTCGTCACAATCTCAATGTTTCGTGATCCTTAATACTAAAAGAAATAAGCTGTCGACTACAAGGGAGAGTATTGCCAGGTCTTATGCGGGGCAAGCTTATCGCTATGAAGTTAATTTTAAAAATAATCTCTATCCAGATTGTGTGGAAAGCGGTAATGGTTGTGTCGCACTAACAAGTCTTGGGAAAAATGGCATATATGAATCATATCCATCGGCAGATCCTTTGGCAGTAGACTGCTCTGTAGATACATGTGATGACATAGTGAAAGTTTTGAGGGTAAATAAATGATTAATTTTAAAGCTAATAAGCAAACAGGTTTTACCCTCTTAGAGTTGATTGTGGTGATTGGGTTGCTTGGGTTAGTAACTAGCTTGGCGAGTGATTTTATGATTAATGAGTCTAATCAGCAGCGCTTTGATACATCCAAAAATCGCTTAGAACAGGTTAGATATGCAATTATTGGTGATAGTAGCCGATCTTTAAATGGACAGCCAACAATTAGTGGTTTTATAGCAGACACTGGCAGATTGCCTGGTAGTACAGCTAATTTATTAGGCAATATTGATTTTTGTACGAAGCCTGAGTTCACTAATAAAGCTAGTTGTGTCTTGCCAGCAGAATGGAAGGCTGGAGTTTGCTCTGATGTAAGTTATATAAACAAAGCAGATTGTGAAAGTAACAGTGCTACGTGGTCAGTAGCTGACGCTAACTGGAATGGCCCGTATCTTAGAGCTAACAATGACAATGATTTCTACGATGGTTGGTCAAATTCTATTACAACTACAGTGGCGAGTGGTGGTCTTTTGACGATTACTTCGCTAGGGTTAGATAGAGCAGTGGGAGAAAGTACTAGTGAATATGCCCAATACGAAGCAGATCAGAGCGTGGTTATCTATAAAAAGGATTACTCAATTTCCGGTCAAAGTTTTGAGGTTATATTTAATACAATTCCGTCAGGTTGTGACAAATTTGAAATAAGTCCGAAACCAACATCAGCATTAGATTATGCTATTTCTGCTAGTTCAGGTGTGAGTACCATCGGGCCTATTGTAGACATTCCCTATCGTAAATTCACTATAACGACCAAAGGTCCATCCTGCACATCGACTACCAACACGATATTTATTCATCCAATTAACAAAGACCCGCAACAGAATGTTAAATTTAGATAACCGATGTGGAACTGTCCGGCTGTTTTGTTTGATAAAAAATAGCCAGTTCAGGTTTATGCTTGATAGGATATGTTAACTGGCATTTTACGTCTTATGGGTGGTTTTTAGAGCTGAGAAAGGTGATGAATAAATTTAACTGATTTCTTTTTTGGGGCTTAGGGTCAAGGGATTGCGGTGCGGTTTCGCCTGCGGCGAGTTCATTTCTTTTGCGTGGCCAAAAGAAACCGAACCAAAGAAAAAGCCACCCAATATTGCCGAGTGATTCCTGCGCAATTTACTAAATTGACGGCCGCTCGTAAGGGGCATCCATGCCCCACTCGCTCTTCGCGACATCCTGTCGCTACGCTTCGACAATTTAGCAAATTGCTCCGGCGGCAATAAAAGGGGTTTTTTGCGCTCCGTCGTGTTTTTTAGGGAGTGGGTGGGTGTTTGTATTATTATTTTGGGGCTGAAAATGTAACTGATTTCTTTTTTTGTGGCTTAGGGTCAAGGGATTGCGGTGCGGTTTCGCCGGTGGCGAACAATATAAGGCACACACTGTTTATATAACTGCAATACACAAACAAATCAAACAATATCCCTGATCTTTAAAATTTTAGAAGCTAAAAGTATCGTTTGCGTAAAATGTCAGCTACGGAGCTACAATCCCCTTTGTATTGCCGCCGGAGCTATTTGCTAAATTGTCGAGTGTAGCGACAGGACGTCGCGGAAAGCGTAGTTGAGCCATGGATGGCGAATCTGCGCGGCCGTCAATTTAGTGAATAGCGTAGGGATCTTTCGGCAATGGTAGGGCGAATTTTTCTTTGGTTCGGTTTCTTTTTTTCGCAAAAAAGAAATGAACTCGCTGCAGCGAAACTGCACCTGAAATCACTTGACCTTAAAACCTCAAAAAAAATCACTTAAAATATCTAGTCACTACAAAGGTCAAGGGATTGCGGGGCGGTTTCGCCGGTGGCGAGTTCATTTCTTTTGCGTGGCCAAAAGAAACCGAACCAAAGAAAAGGCCACCCAATATTGCCGAGTGATTCCTGCGCAATTTACTAAATTGACGGCCGCTCGTAAGGGGCATCCATGCCCCACTCACTCTTCGCGACATCCTGTCGCTACGCTTCGACAATTTAGCAAATTGCTCCGGTGGCAATAAAAGGGGTTTTTGAGCTCCGTCGTGTTTTTTGGGGAGTGGCTGGGTGCTTTTATTATTATTTTGGGGCTGAAAATGTAACAGGTGAAATTTAGCTGATTTCTTTTTTGTAGTTTAAGGACCAGGGATTGCGGTGCGGTTTCGCCGGTGGCGAGTTCATTTCTTTTGCGTGGCCAAAAGAAACCGAACCTATGTAAATGCCACCCAATATTGCCGAGTGATTCCTGCGCAATTTACTAAATTGACGGCCGCTCGTAAGGGGCATCCATGCCCCACTCGCTCTTCGCGACATCCTGTCGCTACGCTTCGACAATTTAGCAAATTGCTCCGGCGGCAATAAAAGGGGTTTATGAGCTTCGTCGTGTTTTTGGGAGTGGCTGGTGTGTCTCTTGTTTAATAGTATGTTCCTGAATCAGTGGCTTCACTGCACCACATAGCGCAAACTCTTGATCCTACGGCGGTTAGAAAAATACCCGCTGAATCTACGGGTGCAGCTAATGTTTTTCAATTCCACCGTAGAACCAATATATTACACTCTGTATTCTCTTTGAAGCCACAGATTCAGGATGTTGATAATGACGGGTGTTATTAAATCTTGTTGTGGTGCATATTATAGGTGTCGTAAATGCGATTGATTCTATATTATCTTTAGCAATTAAATGCTTCTTTAGATGGGCAAGTGGTGCAGTGAAGTCACTGCTTTAGGTTGAATATACAGGACGTTATTTATGCAGAGTAATCGCGATAAAATTTTAAACTGGGCGGCAAGTGGCCATATAGCAAAAGCTGATCTGAAGGGCGCGCTCGTTCAAGGTAAGGCTGAGCCTGATCTGAATGAGTGGTTGGCTTTTTGTAAGTTGTCGATGATGTGGTTGGCGGCGATTTGTTGTTGTTCTGCTGCTATTTTCTTTTTTGCATACAATTGGCAACATATTCCAAGGTTGTATAAGTTTGCCCTGCTCGAAGTTTCGATGTTGGTGGTCGCTGCTAGTTATTTGATTGTTGCTAGGCAGGCGATCAGTCGTACGGTGTTGCTGATGGTTTTTAGTTTGTTGACTGGCGCGCTCTTGGCGCTGGTCGGTCAGACTTATCAAACAGGGGCCGATCCCTGGCAGTTGTTCGCCTATTGGGGGCTGTTTATTTTGCCTTGGGTGGTGGTGGCTCGGGCGAGTGCGCTGTGGATTTTCTGGGTGGCGTTACTGAATTTGGCAACGGTACTCTATTTAAGTATATCAATAGATATTTTTTCGCTGTTTTCCACTCAAGGATTGGCAGTCGCAATGCTGTTTTTACTTAATTTGGTCTTGTTAGCTATTTTTGAGTTGTTGAGCTTTCAGCCGGTTAAAGCGTACTTAGGCTTAACTTTTTCACTGAGTAATAATCGGTATAGCCAACAGTTCTTGGCTTGCGTTACCGGCTATTTCGCGGCACATATGGCCATTTATAGCCTTCTGGAAAGTGATACCGATGGTTATTTGTTGCTCTTTTATGGGGGCTGGTTAGCTATTTCTTTACTGCTGTATCGCTGGGTGATTGAAGATTTATTGATGCTTGCTATTACCGCTCTGAGCTTTATTTCGATCTCGACTTTCTTCGTCTCTTATCTGTTGTTTGATATTTTAGATATCGGGTTTTTATTGGCAGCTGGCCTATATACTGTCGGGGTTTCAGCTTACTGTTTTGGCTGGCTAAAGAAAACCGCGGCGCACTTTGAAAGTAGCGCGATCGCAGCGGGAGAGCAAGCATGACTAATCAGCTTAATGCCAGCCAAATTTTGTGGAATAGGCTCCAGAAAAAGCATTTAATTGATCCGCAGGCGCAGTTTAGTGAAAGCCAGTTTAATCCTTGGTATATTCGACTGTTACAGGGTTTTGCCGGCTGGCTAGCGGCCTGCTTTTTGTTTGCTTTCATCGCTACTGCTTTGTTTTTCAGCGATGTCAGAAGTGATGATTACTTGATCATATTGATGATCGGTGTGGGCTGCTGTGGTTTTTCGTGGGTTATTTTTCGACTAACTGCGCTGCAAAGCTTTCTGCAGCAGCTGGCGCTGGCGTTTAATCTGTGTGGACAGTTGCTGGTGGCTTTGGGGTTGTCTTCGGTCTTTGAGTTGTTTTCTAGTAGTTTTTTTATCTACTTGGCGGCTTTTCAGCTTATCCAAGTGGCACTGCAAAATGACTTTACCACCCGGTTACTCTCTACTTGGTTTGCCTGCATAGCGCTGTATTTTGGATTAAGTCGGCTCGGCTTTAATGATATCGGCCTCGCCATCTGTTATCTGCTGTTTGCACTAGTGTGGCTGACAGATCGAAAATGGGGAGCGTATCAGCGAATTTGGGAGCCGGTAGGTTATGGTTTAGCGATTGCATTTTTGAGTATTAATAGCCATTTTCTCAGCCCTGACCTAAGTTACTTGATCGAGCGAGTAACCGCAGATGAGCTGCTGACACCAACCGTCTCTTTTTGGCTCAACCAAGGGTTGATCGCCGCGATCTTTATAGTGGTACTACATCGTATCAGCGCTACATTTGGCGCTGATCGCACTTTTAAAACTAAGTTGGGTGTGTTGATTGCAGCATTGCTGATACTTGCGATCAGTTATTTAGTGCTAGGTGCCAGCGCTGGTTTTCTGCTGATTATGCTTGGCTTCATGAAGCAGCGAAAAATATTAGTGATGCTGGGTGTCGTATTCCTGTTAAGTTTTTTAAGTGTTTATTATTACAGCTTAAATTGGAACTTTTTGTATAAGTCAGCGCTGTTACTCGGCTTGAGCATCCTCTTTACAGCAGTGTTGTGCTGGTTTAAGTACACCGAAAAAGCCGACAGCGAAAAGCTGGAGAGAAAAAAGTCGGGCTTAGCGGGTATCAATATAATGGCTGCACTGTGGGTGTTATGTGTGCTAATGGTGATCAATGTCGCTATTTTCCAGAAAGAGCAAATTTTAAAGAATGGTGATATTGCCTTGTTGGCACTAGTACCTGTGGATCCGAGATCTTTGATGCAAGGCGATTATATGAATTTAAGGTATAAAATAGAGCGCACTGTATTAGAGACGAGCCGGGCATCGGCAGAAAATCCCGAGCAAGGCTATTTCGTAGTTAATCTGGATGCTCACCAAGTCGCGAGTTTCGCGGGGAGCTACCAGGGCCAAGCACTGGCTGAAAATCAGCTTAAAATGTTGTTTAGGATTAGAGATAATCGTCTGAAGCTCGCCACGCATGCTTTCTTCTTTGAAGAGGGCACCGCTGCTCTTTATGAAAACGCCAAGTACGGCGAGTTTAGAGTGGATAGTAAGGGGCATTTGCTACTGAATAATTTACGCGATGCCGAGTATAAAATATTAGGCTTTAATCGGCCGAGTCATTAGGAGTTCCCTGAACAACCTCCGCATTTCAACTTATGGGGTGTGTGAGTTCTTCAACAGTTCTAAGGCGTTTAAATTACCGATAGATTCTAAGCTTTGCTAGGGAGTAAACAGTGAGTAAATCCGTAGTCTCCCAGCTTTCTAACTTTCTAACTTTCTAACTTTCTAACTTTCAAGCTTCTTAGCTTTCATTTTCCCCTTCTGCTTATTCCTGCGCACTAAAATAAACAGCGTGGAGGAGATGATGATAACCGTGCCTATGTAAGAGTTGGCGGTAGGTACGTCTCCCCATACTAGATAACCGATCAACATCGCTAGCGGGATGGATGCGTACTTAAAGGGAGAGAGGAACGACAGTTCTCCGATGCGGGTGGTGATGATGTAGGTTAGGTAGGCCGCCATAATCAGAACCCCGCCTATGGAAAGTAGGCCGATGTGCTCAATGCTGACTGCCTGCCAGCCAAACGGTAAGGTTGCCAGCCCACCTAAAGTAACTACCCATGCGGTGGTGAACGCTATCTGCGTTGAGGATAGTACACTGGGAATGTTGCGGACAAAGATGTCTCGTAAGGCGGTGATAAAAGCGGCCGTTAGCGGCAGTATGATCGCCCAGGAATCAAGTGAGGCCTGCTGTAAATCAGCGACGAACATCACGCCAATAAAACCGACCAACACCGCGCACCAGCGGCGCCATCCAACTTTTTCTTTTAAGACCAGCGCCGCTAAAATGGTCAGCATTATGGGCGATGAGAAGACCAGGATGACAGCGGTTGCCAAAGGCAGTAACACTAGCCCTGCTAAATAAGTACAAGCAACTAACAGCTCAAAGACTGAGCGTAGTATGTTCCAGCGGTTCCAGCTTGCTCTGGGCAGAATCGGCTGCTTTTTCCAGCTGAGTAATATGACAAAGAGTATGCAGACCACTAGCCCGCGCAAAAATAATATTTGCCCCAAAGGTAAAGTATCACTGAGGAATTTTATGATCGCATCGCCGGTGGTAAACAAGGCCATTGACAGCATCATAATTAAGGCTGCTTTTAAATTTTGAGTATCGTTCAAAGTTACCTCTAAAGATAGATTGAGAATGTTGTAATAATTGAGTTGTGATGGGTTTTCAACGAGAGAGTTGCGCGGAGATCAGCAGTAACACTAGTCTTTTTTTGCTCAAATAAACAGCAGTTTTTTGATAAAAAAAAGCCAGTAAATTTTTTACTGGCTGATGGTGCTTGAATATTACCTACAATAACTTTTGGCTTTGATTTTACGAACTTTTAATTAGCCGATTTCTGCTCAGTGTTGTAGATTCTACTCAGGATCGGTTGTTTTAGCGTACTTTCACCAGTGAGAATTTGTTGTCTTTAATCTCTAGCTGACGGTAGGTACCGTAAACTTCGCCAACGTCGTTAAACTCGATGTTAGTTGCGCCTACGTAGTCAACTTCTCCGCCTGCGGCAAGAATTTCCAGTGCTTTTTTCAGCTCGCCCGGATAAATTTTAGTCCCTGGCGCGTTGGCAACTTTGTTCATGTTCGCTTGGATACTAGCGCGATCCGCTGTTCCACCCGCTTGGATAGCCAGTACGATTAATGCACCTGCATCGTAAGATGTTCCATCGTACGGGCCTTCGCCACCAATTTTGTTGGCTTGAGCAAGGCTGATAAAATTGGTCATCGCATTACTAGATCCACCGGGAGAAGTAGCTATTGTATCTACCATGTCCTTGCCGAAAGCGTCGATTAAACTTTGACCAATCATGCCGTCGCCCAGTGCGAAAGAATCAAATGCACCGGTATCTAGGGAGGCTTGAATGATACCCTTGCCACCTTGATCTAAATAACCTAATACGGCTAGTTTGTCTGCGCCCGCTGCTGCTAAGGCTGCTACTTCAGCAGAGTAATCACCTTTGCCATCTTCATGAGCTGCGACTATCGCAATTTTACCACCGAGGGCTTTAAAAGCACCGACGAAAGCGTCCGAAAGGCCTTTGCCGTAATCGTTGTTGGTGTATGTGACAGCGATGATCTTGGTGCCACTTTCAAAAACTGCATCTGCTAGTACTTGCCCTTGGCGAGCATCGGAAGGTGCGGTGCGAAAGAAAAATCCCTTATCTTCAATAGAGCTCAGTGCCGGGGTAGTGGCAGAGGGGGAAACCATTACCACGCCGTTTGGTACAGCGACTGAATTTGCGATTGCGGTGGTTACACCTGAGCAGTCAGCGCCCATAATGGCTGCTACTTTATCGGCGGTGATCAGACGTTCAGCGGCGGCGGTAGCGGCTGATGCATCAACACAAGTTGAGTCGGCGCGAATTGGGGTGATGGTGCTGCCATCTAATAGCATTCCTGAATCTGAGGCTTCTTTGAACGCGAGTTCAGCAGAGGCTGCCATGTCAGGGGTGAGTGATTCAATCGGGCCGGTGAAGCCTAAAATCACGCCTATTTTTATTGTATCAGCAGCGTTGGCGAATCCGCTAGTCGCTAGTGCCGCGGCTAGAGCGACGGTTAAAAGGTGCTTTTTCATCAGTAATCTCCAAGTTTACAAATGTAGTGTCTGGATGAAAGCTAAACTAGTGCCTTTAAAGGAGTTCTTTTCAGTCAAAAATTTAGCTCAATAATCAGACTATGAATACCATTTTTTATTTTATTTTGATTTTCTAGACTCAGCGATTCAATGACTAAATCTAGGTTTGTGCAGTTATGACATCTTTACACAGACTGCGGTTTAATTACAGGTACTTATCTTAGATTAGCGATAAGTAGCTGTGCTTATTTGTGTCCTGATTTTTCCGGTAATATTCCACCTGGGCTGTAGCGCAGTACCAATAAGAGCACCCCACCCATAACCATCAAGCGCATATATTGGGCGCTGCCGATCAAATGTGCCTTCAGGGCGCTGGCTGGATCTAACCCTAAAGTGACCACATTCATTAACCAAGTGCCCATTGGCTCCGCTTCAATCCAGATAAACCAGACTAAAAATCCGCCGAGGATCGAGCCCAAGTTGTTACCCGAGCCACCGACTATTACCATTACCCAAATTAAGAAAGTATAGCGTAAGGGGTTGTAAGTGCCCGGGGTAAATTGTCCATCTAAGGTGGTCATCATCGCGCCGGCAATACCGACGACTGCTGAGCCGAGTACAAAAATTTGCAGATGGCGGCCCTTGATGTCTTTGCCCATCGCGGCAGCGGCGGTTTCGTTGTCGCGGATCGCACGTACCATTCGCCCCCAGGGGGAGTTTAAGGCGAGTTGGCACAAAGTGAAGAGCACTAACAACACGATTAAAAACAGCCCTGTGTAACAAAGTTTGACGAAAATTCCCGAGGCGTCCATGACTAAACTTTGCAGTGTTGCCGCTCTTTCATCAGTGGCTAGGCCCGCTAGTAGATCGGTATTGAAGCGGCTGACTAGATCGATAAACCAGCTGTCTTGCTGCAGTTCAAGTTCAAAGGGTACTGGGCGAGGTAAACCGGTGACGTTTTTTGCGCCACGAGTTAACCAATCTTCGTTCTTTAGTAGCGCGACAATGATTTCAGCAATGCCTAAGGTGGCAATCGCCAAGTAATCAGTGCGTAAGCCTAAGGTTACTTTACCGATCAGCCACGCAGCTCCCGCCGCAAATAGACCGCCAACTATCCAAGAGAAGACAATCGGCATGCCCAAGCCACCGAGGTAGCCGGTTTTAGCAGGATTTACCGCTTCAATCGCGGCGCTGGCTGGATCGTAAAAATGCCGAGCTAAAAAATAGACGCCGAGGGCGGCAATGAAAGTAGCGGTGATGCGAAAAGGTCGTTTACCCCATTTTTTGTTTAGGATAAAGACAAAGCAGCAACCGGCGACTAAGCACAATAGAGCCATTGCCATACCGGCGCCGCCTGCGCTCCAAGCCTCGGTCACCGGAGCTTTTG
This sequence comes from Oceanospirillales bacterium, assembly GCA_029027825.1. Taxonomy (GTDB): domain Bacteria; phylum Pseudomonadota; class Gammaproteobacteria; order Pseudomonadales; family Balneatricaceae; genus Rs1. The sequence continues at coordinate 4,521,806 of CP093399.1, forward strand.
ATACGAGTACTGCCGCGGCGCCACCTAATGCACAAAAACCCATGATGCCAACATTAAATAGGCCTGCATAACCCCATTGAATATTGACTCCTAAGGTCATGATTGCCGAGATAATACACATGTTAATAATGGTCAGCGAGACTCCCCAAGACTGGCTGATACCAACGAAAGTGAGCAGTGCTGCCATGATGCCAAAGACGATAAAGGGGCGTAAGCTGGTGCCTTTTAGTAAACTCATACTACTTTCCCCTTAAATATACCGGTCGGTCTTACCAGTAGTACTAAGACCAAAATCACGAATGACACGGCAAATTTATACTCGGTGGCCAACAGTTGCATTAAGCTTTCGGGTTCTAAATTCTCGGGGAGTAAGTAGATTAAAAACTTTTTGTAAACGTAGGTGATGGCAACTTCGGAGAAGGCGATGATAAAACCACCGGCAATAGCGCCAATTGGCTTGCCTAACCCACCGACAATCGCCGCGGCGAATATTGGCAGCAGTAGCTGGAAGTAAACAAAGGGCTTAAAGCTCTTGTCTAGGCCGTATAGTACACCTGCCACTGTGGCGAGTATCGCAGCTAAAATCCAAGTGATTCGGACGATTTTATCCGGGTCTATTCCCGAGAGTAGCGCCAGATTTTCATTGTCTGAAAAAGCGCGCATCGCCTTGCCTGTTTTGGTTTTTTGCAGAAACCAGAATAGCGCCGCGACTAAAATAATCGCCAGTACAATAGTGATAACTTGAGAGCTTCTCAGGGCTAAACCTTCTGCTAGGCCGGTATATTCTTTAAACTCGCGTGCTTTAAAGATAAAGCGTGCACCGTCGGCAAAACGTTGGTCGGCGGGGCCAATCACGAAGCGCACTAAGCCATTCATGATAAACATCACCCCCACTGAGACCATCACAAAAGTGATCGGCTTAGCGCCAATGCCGCGATAGTGTTTATAGACAAAGCGATCGGTAAATAGTAGAAATACCGCGGTGACGACAATGCCAAAGGGCAGGGCGAGCAAGGCGGTAGGCAAGGGGCCAAAAGACAGTCCCAGCGATTGGAACCACCAGGTGATCAAGATCGTCACCATGGCGCCAAAGGCCATAGTGTCACCGTGAGCGAAGTTAGAAAAACGTAATATGCCAAAGACTAAGGTGACCCCTAGGGCACCTAAGGCAAGTTGTGATCCGTAAGTAAGTGCCGGTAAGATAACATAGTTGGTCATCAGTACTAGGGCATTTAAAATGTCGATAAATTCTGGCATTGTTTAACCCCCTAAGAAAGATTTTCGGACGTCGTTGTCGGCAAGTAGCTCGGCACCGGTGCCAGTGAAGCGGTTTTCACCCATCACTAACACGTAGCCTTTATCTGCGATCTGCAGTGCTTGGCGGGCGTTTTGTTCGACCATTAACACGGCGACGTTTTTAGCTCGCACTTCTAAAATGCGATCAAAGAGCTCGTCCATGACTATCGGTGAAACCCCAGCGGTAGGCTCATCCAGCATCAGTACCGAGGGCTTGGTCATCATTGCCCGACCGACAGCTACTTGTTGACGTTGACCGCCCGATAATTCACCGGCGGCTTGTAAGCGCTTCTCTTTTAATATTGGAAACAGTTGGTAGATTTCTTCCAAGGTCCCTGAAATATCGTCATCGCGAATGAACGCGCCCATTTCTAAGTTCTCTTCTACGCTCATTCCAGTAAACACATTATGGGTTTGTGGAACAAAGCCAATCCCTGCGCGGATCCGCTGTTGTGGGGAGAGTGACATAATGTCTTCGCCACCTAAGGTGATGCTGCCGCCAGTCATTTGTAGCATGCCGAGGAAAGCTTTCATTGCGGTAGATTTGCCCGCACCGTTCGGGCCGACAATCACCACGACTTCGCCCTTGCCGACTTCGATATCGCAGCCTTTTAGTATATCTGGGCCACCGTAGCCGCCGCAGAGATTTTTACCCACTAAATAGCTCATGATTGACCTCCAATGGGGGCGCCGAGGTCTTTGTTTTTTAAACCGGTGCCCAAATAGGCTTCGATCACTGTTTCATTGTTGGTCACTTGTGCAGCGGTACCTTGTGCCAGTATTTTCCCCTGTGCCATCACAATCACTGGATCGCACAATCTGGCAATAAAATCCATGTCGTGCTCAATCATGCAGAAAGTATAGCCGCGCTCGGTGTTAAGTTTGATAATAGCATCGCCAATTTCCCCTAATAAGGTGCGATTTACGCCTGCGCCTACTTCATCGAGCAGTACTATTTTGGCATCGACCATCATCGTGCGGCCCAGTTCTAAAAGTTTTTTCTGACCGCCAGATAAGTTGCCGGCAAGCTCATAGGCAACGTGGCTGATTTTAAGAAAATCGATCACCTCTTCGGCTTTGGCTCTGATTTGTTGCTCTTGAATTTTAATCGCACCGCGGCGAAACCAAGTATTGGTGATGCTCTCTCCCAATTGCTGAGGTGGAACCATCATTAGGTTCTCGATGACGGTCATCGTAGAGAATTCGTGGGCTAGTTGGAATGTTCGCAGTAGGCCTTTGCTAAATAACTGGTGTGGGAGTAATCCGGCGATATCTTGACCATCTAGTAAGACACGACCATGAGTTGGCTTATGCAACCCGGCAATAGTATTGAACATCGTGGTTTTGCCGGCGCCGTTAGGGCCAATTAAACCGGTAATGGAGCCTTTTTTTATCTCAAAGGTTACATCATCGATAGCTCGAACTCCGCCAAAATGCTTGGAAATAGCATCGACTTTGATCAAGAAAATTCTCCTGTGTAGCTGACTCCGGCTAAACTAATAGCTATCTCTTATGAAGATATTGCAGAGTACTAGCTTTTATTATTATCTGAATCCGTGACTTCAAAGTGAATGCAGAGTGTAAGATATTGGTTTTACAGTGGAATTGAAAAATCTTAGCTGCACCCGTAGGTTCAGTGGGTATTTTTCTAACCGCTGTAGAATCAAGAGCTTGCGCTATGTGGTGCAGTGAAGCCACTGATTCAGGTATTATGGATATGCTGGAAATCAAAATCAACGCTGCTAACTATGCACTGTCTTCTAATTTCTGGGCTCTGGTAGAGCCTGTTGTGCAAAGTATTTTAAGCATAAAACAATTTTTAAAACAAGCCCCGCATTGAAACTTTTTTAGCTGATAAATGCAAGGCTCTTTTGTGCTAACCGCCGCCTGCCATGTGTCGCCTAGCTTGCTTAGAAAATTACAGATTAAGTTATGAGGGTCGGCAGGGGTTAATAATTATATGTTTTCAAACAGAAAGCCGCTGAGGTTTGTATACGACTGCAATGATTCAAGCATTACAGTCGCATCTGAGCTTGCAGTTAAATTTTATAATGCCAGCGTAAAATCAAATCCTTAAGCTCAGTTTACAGCCAACAATTAGATTTATGGCTAAAGGCTAAAGGTTACAGTTGGTTTAAATAGGCGGCGATGCTGCGAACTCCACGACCTTTGGCGCCAGCCGACCACAAGCTGTTTGCGCTAGCCTGGTAACAGGCGGCCAGATCGATGTGCATCCAGCCATCGGTGTTCTCTACAAATCGTGATAAAAATCCTGCGGCATTGCTTGCCCCACCGGTACCTCCCCCTGCTATCGCGCGGCTATTGGCGGTGTCGGCGTAATCAGAGGGGCATTTGAATTGATGCTTTTTGGTAATTGGCAGACGCCATGTTTGGTCGTTTTCAGCACTGGCGATCGCTGCAAATTTAGCGGCTAACTGGTCGTTCATGCAAAACAATGCGTTGTACTCGTCGCCGACTGCAGTCATTGCCGCGCCGGTTAAGGTGGCGGCGTCGATGATGATCGGCGCTTTAGAAGCGCTGGCATCAATTAGACCATCTGCCAGTACTAACCGACCTTCGGCATCAGTATTAACCACTTCAACACTGACCCCATTGCGGTATTTGAGAATGTCAGATAATTTGTAAGCATGGCCGCTGATTAGATTTTCGGCGCAGCATAAATAAACCTTCACCCGCTTTTGCAAGCCGTTTAATATAGCCAGCGCTAAGGCCCCAGTAACAGTGGCAGCGCCACCCATATCGCACTTCATGTGCAACATGCCCAATGTGGATTTCATGCTGTAGCCGCCGGTATCAAAAGTAATGCCTTTGCCGACTAGTGCCGCCACCGGTATCTGCTCAGCGCAACCGGCTGGGCAATAATCAATTTCTAACAGTGCTGGTGGGCGCACACTCCCGCGACCAACCCCGTGAATGCCGACATAGCCTTGCTTTGCTAATTCATCACCACTAATTATAGTGCAAGTGACAGCGGTGGGAGCCAAGCTGCTAATGTAATCTGCCGCTTGGTTGGCTAAATCCATAGGTGCTAGGTCTTCAGGTGTTTGGTTGATCAGTTGTTTGACCCAAGTGTAAACGTCGATTCGGTTTTGTAGCTGTTTTGCGAGATCTGGTGCCAAGCTCGAAAAATTAATCTCCAGGGTACCTTTTGGATCGTAGGCGCCCTGCCAAAAAAACCACTGTGCTTCGATTGACCAATTGCCCACTAAAGAGACGCTGGATACTTTCATTTTGGACAGAGTACGAGCGCTCTGCTGGATTGTTTCCAGGTTAGTTTCATTATCTGCAGTGCTCTCTAAATGAATAATGGCACTATTATCAGTGAAAGAGAGCTGGCTATCTGCCCCCCACAGCTGAGCAATTTTTTTATCGGTAATAGATATTTCTAATATACGGCTCATGAGATGTCCTATCGAGTGAGAGTGGATTAAGGGTGCTATGACTGACTAAATGCTGATCAAAGACTGATGATTATAGTAACAAGGCCACCATCAGCAAGAAATCCGGCTGATGATGGTCAGAATTTTGGCTAATCAGTGTATGGGTCTGCTGCATCACGGAGCCCATCGCCTAAAAAGTTGAAGGCTAAAATGACCAAGATAACCGGCACCACGGGCATCATTAGCCAAGGGTAAATAGCGACGTTGTTGATATTTTGCGCTTCATTTAATAGTACTCCCCAGCTGGTAATCGGCGGTCGTAGCCCCAAGCCTAAAAAGGACAGCGCCGTTTCACCTAAAATCATCGCGGGGATCGACAGTGAGGCAGAGGCTATTAGGTGGCTAAAAAAACTCGGCAGCATGTGTTTTTTAATCACTCGCGCGGGGGTCGCGCCCATCAATATTGCCGCGCTGGTATAATCTTCTTCCCTCAGTGTCAGAATCTTGGCCCGCACCGCTCTCGCTAAGCCGGTCCAATCCATCATGGCGAGGATCAGGGTGATACCGAAGAATATCCACAGCGGACTCCAGCTCAGTGGTAGCAGTGCGGAAAGTGCCATCCACAACGGTAGTTCGGGGAAGGAGCGAATGATCTCCGTGGCGCGCTGCACACTGCTGTCTATCCAGCCACCGTAGAATCCGGCTAAACCACCGAGCGTTAAGCCTAAGGTGAAGCTGAGGATGATGCCAATTAAACCGATAGTCAGTGATATTCTCGCGCCGTAAAGAATGCGAGATAACATATCGTGGCCGAGGCGGTCAGTGCCTAGTAAAAACAGCGTACCGGGCTGGTCGACACAGATGAGGTGCGAAGAGGCAGATATAGCTCCGAAGAGTTGGTAGTCATCCCCCTTACAGAAAAACTGCACAGGGTACTTTTTACTTTTATCTTCCTTGTACTCGCGCAGTAAAATCTCCATATTTAACTGATACGTCCAGCCGTAGACGAAAGGTCGGGCCAGCTTGCCATTATCGAAGATGTGGACTTTCTGTGGCGGCGAGTAAATTTTCTGGGTGTGCCTGGTCTCTAATGCGTAAGGCGCAAAAAACTCGGCAAAAAAAGCCACTAGGTAGATAGCGAGCAGAAAAAATCCGGAGAACATCGCCACTTTATGCTTTTTGAACTTCCACCAAATGAGGGTCCACTGCGAGGCGAGAAAATACTTCTCTTGGCTCGGTGTTAGCTCGTCGCAGGCATAGGGATTGAATGGTTGGTCACTGACCCAGTGCTTATTCATTTTTTGATCCCTCCCTGCAGGCGAATTCGTGGGTCTAACATGGCTAGGGCGATGTCAGAAACCAGCACCCCGACCACGGTGAGTATGGCTAAGAACATCAAAAACGAGCCCGCTAAGTACATGTCTTGGCTCTGGAGCGCGGCGAGTAATATCGGGCCGGTGGTCGGTAGTGAGAGCACGACGGCGACCACTTCTGCCCCGGAAATAACACTCGGTAGTAAGCTGCCGATGTCGGCGATAAAAAAGTTCAGTGAGAGGCGCAGTGGGTATTTAGTCAGCAGTTTAAACTCTCCCATTCCCTTAGCGCGCGCTGTTAAAACGTAAGGTTTACGCAGCTCGTATAATAAGTTTGCCCGCAGTCGTCGGATCATGCCAGCGGTGCCAGAGGTGCCGATCACAATGACTGGAATCCACAGATGTTCCAACACTGATTTAAATTTGCCCCAGCTCCAAGGCTGATCTATGTACTCGCTGTCCATTAAGCCGCCGATTGAAGTGCCGAAGTATTGATTGGCCAGGTAGAGCATCACTAGAGCGAGTAAAAAGTTAGGAGTTGCCAGACCTAAAAATCCTAAAAAAGTCAGACTGTAATCACTCCAACTATAGGGGTGAGTGGCGGAGTACATACCAATCGGGAAAGCGATGAGCCAAGTGATGATGATGGTGAAAAACGAGACTAAGATGGTCAGCCACATTTTGTCGCCGACGACTTCTGCGACCGGTAAATTGTATTCGAAAGAATAGCCTAAATCACCTTGTACAAAACCGGTGATCCAGACAAAGTACTGCTCCCAGATAGATTTGTCTAAGCCGTATTCTTGGCGTAAAAACTGAATTTGTTGTGGATCGACGCTTTCTCCCTGGCTCTCCAACTCGGCGATCATGCTCTCTAAATAATCTCCCGGTGGCAGCTGGATAATGATAAATACCAGCATGCTGATAATGATCAGGGTCGGTATCATGGTTAAAATGCGTTTGATAAAATAATTAGCCACTAGTTTTTCCCCTGCTGATACCAAAAGCTGGCCATGTTATAAATGCCAAAAAAGGCTCCGGGATTCCAGTTGTAAAAGGCTTTTTGCGGCACGTTGCGTAAGTTTTTGTTGACCACCACCGGTTGTAAAATACCGCTAACCAGACCGATGGAATAGACTTGGTCGGCGTGAATAGCCAACATTTCGTGCCAAACTGCTCGCTGTTGTGCAACATTGCTTGCCTGGGTCCAGGCATGGTTTAGCTCTACTAAACGCTGTACTTTAGGCAGAGTGGGTGCCTCGCCTTCGCCCGTTTCAAAGTAGCGACCCCACTGCGACCACTGGTATTGATCTTGGCGGGTAGGCGCTAATTGTTCGGGGCTCATCTGTGCGACGGGCAAGCCGTTTGGCAAGCCAAACCAAGTGGTCATCAGCGCAGCGCCAGAGAATACTCGGTTGCGCAGTACTTCGCGCTGAATGGGCTTGATGTACATTTTTATGCCGATGCGGCGCCAGCTGTCTTTGACCAGTGATAGCACATCCGTTTGCTCGGTGCTCTCGCCCGCTGTCTGCACTAAAATTTCGACCGGAGTGCCGTCTGCAAACAAGCGAATTCCTCGGGCATCTTTGTTAGTCAGGCCGATCTTGTCTAACAACTGATTGGCTCGTTGGGGATCAAATTGAGCATAAGCTCGCCCGTATTCTTCTTTGTACAGCGGGCATTGAGGGAGTACGGTATTGGCCGAGGAGAGCGCTAAACCGAAGTACACAACTTGATTGATTTCCTCGCGGTTGACGCCGAGCGAGAGCGCGCGTCGAAAATCAGCATTTTGCATTAACTTTCGCCACTTGGGCTCTTTTGCGGTCAAATTCGGGTAGAGAGCTACGTGGGCTCCTCTGCCAGTTCCCCACAAGTTGACTTTATAGGGGTTAGTTTTTTCCCCCGCCTTGAGAAAAGTATAGTTATCTAATCGTAGGTAGCGGGCCTGTAGGTCGGACTCTCCGGAACCTGTTTTGGCGGGCACTAAGCCGCTGGAAGAGATGTTAATGATCACTTCATCGACATAGGGCAGCTGTTTTCCCTCGGGGTCGACCCGGTGGAAGTAGGGATTGCGTTTAAAAACGAAGCGCTCAGCTGGGGGAGTGGTAGTGTTCATCCAGGGCTGTAAAGTCGGTAATTTAGGATTGGTGAGCTTATATTGTCGACCCTTGCTGACAAATAGCCCTCGCCAATTGCGCTTCTTGGCGGCCTTTACTTTTATAGCAATGGCCTGTTCGCCGATATGATCAGAGTGAAACTGCTTCATATAATGGGCTGGCATATAGATAAATAATGGGCTGGGGCCTGCCAGCGCGGGGAGGAAATAAGGATTGGGTACTTGCCAAGTATAGCGCACCGTATATTTGTCGAGCACTTCAAAATGCGGGATTTTGGGGCCGCGCATCAGTGCTGGTGGTGGGCCATAAGGGGCGAGTACCGGGTGGGTGGCTTTGTCTTGCCAAAAAAATCTAAAGTCTTCCGCGGTAAATTCAACACCGTCAGACCAGCGGTGACCGGGTCGAATGTGCAAGGTAAAGATCCGACCGTCTTGTACATCGACTTTTTGCAGAATGTCCGGCTGTAAGTTGAGTTTGGCATCGTAGCCAACCAGCCTCGAATATCCATAGACGACCATCATTCTGATGTCTTTAGCTTTGCCCATCAACATCCGAATCTGGCCACCATATTGACCAATCTGTTTTTCAGTAAAGTCCGGTTTGGCGGGATTGTTCGGCAAGCGCTGTGCGACAGGGGGTAATGCGCCGGAGGCAACTTGCGCTTGCAGTATCGGCACTTCGGGAATGGCATGCGCTGGCATCGCCAGCATGGCACTAAAAAAACAGCAGAGTAATAATCGTTGCAATAAAATAGTCACTAGCGGCTCTCCCTGACAAAATGTTGTTCACCACAGGCTTTTAACACCCCAAAATTACCTTCGGTCAAACGATAGGGTTCGGGCCAATGTTCCGGTTCCATGTGTGCTCTGTCGAGCTGTGAATGGTCCAATAGGTTGTTCAAATCGGCGAAGGGGATAGCTGCTAACAGCGCGTGGGTATAAGGATGTTTAGCGTGTTTGAAGAGCGTTTCGCGCGGTGCTACTTCGATGAGCTGACCGCGACACATCACCCCAATTCGGTCGGCAATGTAATCGACAACTGCTAAGTTATGACTAATAAAGAGATAGGTTAGGTCGAGTTTTTGCTGTAAATCTTTTAACAGATTAAGAATTTGCGCTTGTACCGACACATCTAATGCTGAGACCGGTTCATCGAGAATCAGCAAATCGGGTTCTAGTGCTAGGGCTCTGGCGATGCTGATGCGCTGTCGCTGGCCACCGGAGAAGCTGTGCGGGTATCGAGAGAGTAATCTATCATCGAGACCGACCATTCTCATTAATTCACAAGCGCGCTGGGTCTGCGACTTGGCATCGCCAATGCCGTGAATGATGAATGGCTCACGCAAGATGTCTAAGATGGTCATGCGCGGGCTTAGTGAGCTGAAAGGGTCTTGGAAAACAAACTGCATTTTAGGTCGAAACTCACGTAACTGTTGTTCACTTGCAGTGCAGAGGTTTTTTAACACTCCTTTGTCATTGTAGGTAATGCAGCCGCTAGTAGGCGCTAGAGCTTGCATTAATAATTTACCCAAAGTGGTTTTTCCGCAGCCACTTTCTCCGACTAAGCCAAAAGATTCACCGACTTGGATATCTAAACTAAAGTCGTGAACGGCGAGCGTGGTCTTGCTTTGGCTCTGCCAATTACCATGGCGAACTTGATACTCACGACACAGATTTTCAATTTTCAAATGTGGACCGGCGGCTTTTTGTGCCGCTGTCCATTTCTTGCGATGAGAGGTCTGTTGCGTCTCTTGGTAGTCAATCGGTCGCAGCGAGATTAGCCGTTCTTCGCCGCCCATGTTAAAGCGCGGTATTGCCGCAAACAGTGCTTTAAGATAAGGGTGTTGTGGATTGTCAAAGAGGGCTTTGATCGGACCTCGTTCAACTACTTCGCCGCGAAACATCACCACCACATCATCTGCCATATTCGCCACGACTCCCAAGTCGTGAGTGATTAACAACACCGACATTCCGTACTCGGCCTGTAGAGATTTAATTAACTGCAGAATTTGTGCTTGAATGGTGACATCTAAGGCGGTAGTGGGCTCGTCGGCAATTAACAGTGCCGGTTGACAAATTAGCGCCATCGAGATCATTGCGCGCTGCCGCAAGCCGCCGGACAGCTCAAACGGATACTGAGTGAGTGCCTGCTCTGGGTCGGGAAAACCGGTTTTGCTGAGCAGCTCTTTAACTTTGATTCGCAGTTCAGACTTGCTTATTTTACGGTGCAATTTTAGTGCTTCACCAATTTGGTCAAGCAGAGTGTGTACCGGAGACAACGAGACCATCGGCTCTTGAAAAATGATGCTGATTTGATCGCCCCTCAGTCCCTGCATTTCTTTACAGCGCGGATCTAATTGGGCAATATCAATAATCTGATGGTCTTTAAGGTAGTTTATGCTGCCCGACGTAATCCGACCATTGCTCGGTAGTATGCCGAGTATCGCTTGCGCAGTGACTGATTTCCCAGAGCCTGATTCGCCGACGATGGCGACGGTTTTCCCCCTGGGGATGTTAAAACTGATATTTTTGACGACTGGTATATCAGATTCATTGACGATAAAGTTTACCGAAAGGTGTTTAACTTCAACTAAAGGCGTATTAATTGCGTCCATTTAATGTTCCAGCATAATGCACAGAAAAATATTATTATTTTTTTTATGTAAGTATTTAGGTGAATTCGGAAAGTTTTCCGACCATGATGCCAGTACAGTGCCTAAAATATATAAGCTTAAGTCGCACTGTGCATCATACCGCTAGATAATGACAGCACCACTGCAGATAGGCAAAACAATTTTCCAGTCAGCGGATGTTTTTTGAGCATAGCTGGCCTGTTTTTTAGCTGGTATCTGCTTTAATGGTTTTTATTACAAGCTACTGATTATAAATTAGTATTTTCAGATCTCACGCCACTGTCTAAAAAATGGATTAACTATGGTGAGAGCTAGCCTGGGTTGTAAAAGACAGCTTTAGACACCAAATAAGTTCCAATATGCAGTTCAACGTCAATCGAGGGAAGTAGCCATGAAGTTTTTAGTGACAGGTGCCGCAGGTTTTATTGGCAGCGCTACCGCTGACAAACTCTGCACAGCAGGCAACCAGGTGGTAGGCATTGATAATCTCAATGATTATTACGATCCTCAATTAAAGTTAGATCGCCTCGCCAATCTGCAAAAGCATGCTAATTTTAGTTTCCAAAAAATTGATATAGCTAACCGCGATCGAGTCGCGCATTTATTTGCTACAGAAAAATTTGACCGGGTCATTCACTTGGCGGCGCAAGCCGGAGTTAGGTACTCGCTGGAAAATCCGATGGCTTATGTCGACTCGAACTTGGTCGGTATGGCGACTATCTTAGAAGGTTGTCGTCACAACCAAGTGCAGCACTTAGTGTTCGCCTCCTCCAGTTCAGTATATGGCATGAATGAAAAAATCCCCTTTGCCGAAGACGATGCTGTCGATCATCCGGTCTCCCTGTATGCCGCGACTAAAAAATCTAATGAGTTGATGGCGCACAGTTATTCGCACCTCTATAAAATACCGATCACCGGGCTGAGATTTTTTACCGTCTACGGGCCTTGGGGCAGACCTGATATGGCGCCCTTCTTGTTTACCGATGCTATCGTCAATCAACGCCCGATCAAGGTGTTTAATCACGGAAAAATGTTGAGAGATTTCACCTATATCGACGATATTGTCGAGGGAATATTGCGCATTCAAGATAAGGTGCCCGCTCCCAATCAGGCCGATAAATTAGCCAGCCCGGCGACGGCTAAAGCGCCGTTTCGAATCTTAAATATAGGCAATAATCAACCTATTCAACTGGCTGATTTTATAGCGGCTATTGAGCAGGCAACCGGTAAAGTCGCCGAGAAGATCATGCTGCCAATGCAGGCGGGTGACGTGCCGAGAACTTATGCAGATATTGATAGATTGACGGCGCTAACCGATTTTAAACCAGCGACCGACATAGGTAGCGGCATGCAAAAATTCGTCGCTTGGTACCTTGATTACTACCCTAAAAAATAATCGTTGCAGCCGCTAATAACAGCTATATCTGCGTACTAAACTTGTTCAGGGTCTCCTGGAAGTTTGCATAGCTGATTCCCCGCCTTTACGCCTCTAAAAGCAACCGTTGTCTGACAAATTACCTGAGTGATGCTGAGTCTGACAAAGGTATTTTCATCTACTTCGGTGCTTTAATCTAATCAACAAAACTATTGACGACACTTTGTATGCAATATAATGTGCCAAAATATAATCGCATTAGAGGCCAATTTTATGCGCTGGAAAAAAACACTGACTATGGTTGAAGCTCATGCTGAAGGTGAGATTGGGCGGGTAGTGACTGGCGGGGTGCTAGATATTCCCGGTCGCACTATGCTAGAGAAAATGACCTACATTAACGAAGTCGATGACAGTATTCGTCGCTTTTGCGTCTTTGAGCCACGCGGCTATGCGCAAATGAGTACTAATTTATTATTGCCGCCGACTCGGGATGATGCGGACGCCGGTTTTATTATTTTGCAGGGCGATCAAGCCCATGCGATGTCGGGATCCAACTGTATCTGTGTCACTACCGTATTGCTTGAAACCGGCATTCTGGAAATGAAAGAGCCGCAGACGGTGGTGCGCTTTGATATGCCAGCGGGCCTGATTACCGCAACCGCGCAGTGTCATGCAGGTAAGTGTGAGCGGGTTGAGTTAGATATGAATCCGAGTTTTGTGCATAGCTTGGATGTCAAAGTAGAAACCGAAAAGTACGGTACTTTAACTGTCGATATTGCCTTTGGCGGGATTTTTTATGCACTGATAGATTGCGCTCAATTAGGGATTAGCATCGAGCGTAAAGATGCGAAAAAAATTGTCGAAATAGGCTGCGAAGTACACCGTCAATTGAATAAAAAACATCAGATAGTGCATCCGCTAAACGATCAGTTAAACGGTATTGCCTACACTATGCTGATTGATAAAGGTCCGGATCAGGAATTGCGTGGTGCGACAGTACTTCCCCCAGGGAGGATCGATCGATCGCCCTGCGGCACTGGCAACAGTGCGAGAATGGCGGTTATGCTGGCTCGAGGCGAAGTGGCGGTCGGTGATAGCTATAGCGCATATTCGATTATTGGCAGTCGTTTTGACATGAAAGTTGCAGGAGTTACTGAAGTTGCCGGAAAAGTAGCGGTTTTGCCTAAAGTATCAGGTCGAGGCTGGATTCACGGTATACACCAAATCGGCGTCGATCCAAGCGATCCCTATCAAGAGGGCTACAGTGTAGCTGACTGCTGGGGCGATGCAGACGATTTAGTGCGTTAAGGACCTCTGAGCAAGTCTTATGTTTTTATCATAAATGCTATTTATAAAATTCTAAATTTTACAGTAAAAAGAGGGTAAATGACTAATAATCAGAAGTTGGCCGGTCGGCGTATTGCGGTAATTGGGGCCGGTGTTGTGGGTGCTTGTTGTGCTGCGCAGTTAACGTTGCAAGGAGCACAAGTTACGATTTTAGATAGGGCAGTACCCGGAATGTCTGGGCCCTCGCGTGGTAATGCCGCGCATATAGCTGCTTCTGAAATAATTCCAATGGCGACCCCGGGGATAGCCTTCGCCGCGATCGGTATGCTGCTCGATGCTAAATCCCCCTTAAAAGTCCCGGTAAGTCAGTGGCCGAGGCTGACTCCCTGGCTGAGTCGTTTTATACTAAACTCAAAAAAATCGATCCACCTGCAGCATATCAAACAGTTGGCTGAGATCAATCAATCAGTGTTTACCGACGTAGAGCAGCTTTTTGAGCAGACGGGTCTTGCCTGTCAACTGCGCAGAGATGGGGCTTTGTATCTATATGAAACGGCTAATAGCCTTAAAAAAGCCGCGTCGGGTTTTGCTATAAAGTCCAGCTTCGGCTTTGCATCAGAGCTCATTACTAGTGATGAGTTGTACGCCTTAGAGCCAAATTTGGCAAAAGTTTTTGCCGGCGCCTATCACATACCGCAGTGGATGACGGTGCAAGACCCACAAAAGGTGGTCACTGGCTTAATTGATTTTTGTCTGGCAAACGGAGCACAATTACACTGTGAAGAAGTGGTTGATTTTAAGTGGCAGCAACAAGCTGATGCTGCGCAAACAGGGGTCAACTTAAACTATAAAAATGGCCGGCAAGCTCAGTTTGATCAGGTGGTGTTAAGTGCCGGTATCTGGTCAAAGCCGCTGTTAAAGAAGCTGGCTGCTAATCGATTACTTGAAGCGGAACGCGGTTATAATTTGACCTATACCGACCCTGGATTTAATCTGCAAAGGTCGGTTGTATTTGGCGATAGGGGCGTGGTTGCGACGCCTTTAGATCACGGTTTGCGCATTGGTGGCTGGGCGGAGTTTGCCGGTGTTAAAAGGCCGCCTAACCCGAAATACTTTACAGCGATTGACGGTATCGCGGCTGAGATGTTCCCCAAGCTGCAAAGAGCGCAAAGCTACTCTTGGATGGGGCATCGGCCCTCTACGCCGAGCTCCACACCGATCATCGAGCGCAGTGTCGCCAATCCGAATATTATTTTTGCTACCGGACACGGTCATTTAGGATTAACTCAGGGGCCTAGTACGGCAAAACGAGTGCTAGAGTTGTTAGTGAGTGAGGTTTAAGCTGAATCTGAATCAGTGACTAGCGATCACCTGGTGCTCGCCAGTGTTTTTTCAGCGATCAGCATAATTACATGTTTACTGAAACAGCGGGTGTGTGGCTGGTCGATAGATATTCTAGGAAGCGAGTTTTTACTTCAATACTGTGCTCGTGTGCTAAACGCTCCGCTAAATCGGCATCTTGACTGCGAATCGCCTCTAAAATGTGATTGTGTTCTACTACTAAGGCTGGCGGTAGCGTGTCATTGTATGAGCGAAAATACAAACGTAGAATACGTCGACCTTCATCGAGCAAGCTGGAATAGCTCTTGACTAAATAATTGTTGCGCGAGGCCTTGGCTATCGCCATGTGAAAAGCTTGATTGCGCTCTATCATCGCGACTACGCGGCCATTCTCGACTGCGGTGGTGAATTGCTGCTGGCACAATTCAATCTCTTCGAGATCTTTTTCAGTGCGTAATTTAGCGGCTAAGCGGTGAGTGGCTCGCTGCAGTAAATCTAAAGCATCAATATATTGTGGAAACTCTTCAATGTTCAATGGTGCGATAATGGTGCTCTTGTTGGGCAGTGTATTAACTAGCCCTTTGGAGGCCAATCTGACTAGCGCCTCTCTTACCGGAGAGCGCGACACGCCAAAGCGTTCAGCTAGACCAACTTCATCAACGGGTTGTCCAGGACTCAAGTCTAACGAGAGGATCTCTTCGCGCAAAGTATTGAAAATTCGATTAGCGCCTTCACCTCGAGTACGTTTTTCTTTGACTACCGTGGTTTTACTCAAAGTTGGATCCTTGTATTAGACAAAGTACAGGCAAAATTTGCTGCGCGAATAATACCTTTTTTTGAGGAGTTTGTAATTGATTATTTATTTAGTATACATACTGTATCCAATGTAGTATATTTTTGTCAAATAGTAATCAAACGATGAATTTAAAAGACCGTATCAGCTACATTTATAAAATGTTGATGCCGCTTACAATGAGGAAGAACAATGAAACTTCAAGGAATATACACCCCGATTATTACTGCATTTAATGATGATGGCAGCATTAACTACGACGCTTGTAAAATTGTTATCGATAACCAAATTAATAATGGTGTACACGGTCTAATCGTCGGCGGTTCAACCGGTGAGTTTTACGCAATGACTAAAACTGAGCGTTTAGAGCAGTTTGCATTCGCCAATGAATACATTGCTGGGCGTGTTCCCTGGATTGCAGGTGTCAACGATATGCTAGCGACAGAAGCTTACGCATACGCAGCGGCGGCAAAAAATGCTGGAGCAAACGCTATGTTAGTCGCGGCGCCACCTTATTCTCTACCTGACGAGTCTGAGCTTGCAGCGCATGTTATTCGCATTGACGAAGCGGCAGATCTGCCGATTATTCTGTACAACTATCCTGGACGTACCGGTGTTGAAATGGGTACTGTTTTTATGGATCTAGTTGCCGATCGTAAAAACATTGTAGCGATTAAAGAGTCTAGTGGTGATGTGAACCGTATTCACCAACTAATTCTAGATTACCCACAAGTGCAATTAAGTGCCGGTGCTGAAGATCAAGTGCTAGAGTTTTTCTCTTGGGGCGCGCAAAGCTGGGTTTGTGCCTGCGCTAATATTTTCCCGAAAGCTTGCGTGGCGTTCTATGAAGCGTGCGTAGTCGAGAAAGATTTCGTTAAAGGCCAGCAGTTTATGGCTGCACTAATGCCAGTTATGGCGCTGTTAGAGCAAAGCGGTAAGTTTGTACAGTGCGTTAAGTTTGGAGCAAAATTACAGGGAATTGAAGGTGGACCAGTGCGTTTACCAATGATGGCTATGGACGACGCTATGTCTGCAGAAGTAAAAACTGTCATCGAAAAAGCTGCAGCTAAGCTAGATCAAATAATGTCAGCTTAAACAGCATCGCTGTCGGGGAAGAAAACATGTCAGAATTACTAACCACAGAAGAATACCAAAAAATTGCGGATGGTCTTAGTTTACCGACCCAAGCTTTTATCAATGGTGAATATGTCGATGCTATCGATGGTGCCACCATGGAGAGTATTAATCCCGCTACGGGAGCGGTACTGGCGAATATTAGCGCTTGTAAAGCGGCAGATGTCGACGTCGCTGTCGCGAACGCAAAAGCGGTTTTTGCCGCGGGAACTTGGTCGCAACTACACCCAAGTGAACGTAAAACTGCGATTGCCAAGCTGGCTAGTTTAATTGAGGAAAATGCCTTAGAACTAGCGGTTATGGAAACTTTGGAAGCGGGTAAACCGATTCATGAGTGCGTGTTAACTGACCTGCCAGAAACTGTGCACTGTATTCAATGGCACGCTGAAGCTACGGACAAATTATACGATCAATTATCTCCTTCAGGGAATAATGCGGTTGGTATGATTGTTCGTGAACCACTCGGTGTGGTCGCTTGTGTCTTGCCGTGGAACTTCCCCTTGATGATGGTGGCCTGGAAATTAGGTCCGGCACTGGCAGCGGGTAACTCAGTTATCGTCAAGCCTGCTGAAACAACCAGCATGACCACTTTGCGCATCGCACAATTAGCCATTGAAGCGGGAATTCCCGCCGGTGTATTCAATGTTTTACCAGGGCTTGGTCCGGATGTGGGTGAGCCGTTAGGTATGCATGAAGATGTGCAAGTTGTGTCATTTACCGGATCGACTGCGACCGGTAGACGCTTTCTCGAATACTCTGCCAAAAGTAACCTCAAGCGGATTGT
Organism: Oceanospirillales bacterium; assembly: GCA_029027825.1. Classification (GTDB taxonomy): domain Bacteria; phylum Pseudomonadota; class Gammaproteobacteria; order Pseudomonadales; family Balneatricaceae; genus Rs1. The sequence continues at coordinate 4,539,279 of CP093399.1, forward strand.
TCTCGAGTGTGGCGGCAAAAGCCCGAGCGTGGTTTTGGCCGATGCTGAGAACTTAGATTCAGTTGCCGAAAATATCGTCAATGCAGCACTGTGGAATATGGGGCAAAATTGCACCGCTAATTCTCGCATCATTATCCATAAAGATATTAAAGCGACCTTAACCAGCAAAATTTTACAGGCTATGCAAAGCTGGAAAACTGGCGACCCGATGAATCCTGAGCATATGTTAGGATCGATCATCAGCAAGCCACAATTTGATAAAATTATGGGTTATATCCAGATCGGCAAAGATCAAGGTGCAACGCTATTAACCGGTGGTAAGTCAATTGCCATTAAAGAAGGTCTGTTTATTGAGCCAACTTTGTTTGATCATGTAACACCGGATATGACCATTGCCGTCGAGGAAATATTCGGCCCGGTGTTTTGTTTAATGGAAGCTGATTCCGATGAGCACGCACTAGAGCTTGCCAATCAATCTTGCTACGGTTTACAAGCGTCCCTCTATACCGCCAATCTTAAAAAGGCGCATAAATACGCACGCTTACTACAGGCGGGTACCGTGTCAGTTAACTGCTTTAGTGAAGGGGATATCAGCACACCTTTCGGAGGCTTTAAGCTATCTGGCTTTGGTGGGCGCGATAATTCACTGCAGGCACATGATCAGTACACTGATGTTAAAACCATTTGGTTGGATCTAGAATAAGCACCAATATCAAATACCTGGATCAGTGACTTCACTACAGCACATGGCTTACGTGCTGTAGCCACAGATTCAGGCATTAAATGCTTCTACAGATTCCTGCTAGAGGTCTCTTCGGATTTAAATTAGCGTCTTTAACTGCCGCTTAATCACACCTTATTTCCCCTGTCAGAGTTGGATTTTTTCTATTCATAGGGGTGGTGACTATTTTTTCTATCGAGTCTAATTTTTCAGCGGCTGCGATGTTACTTATGGTTAGTACCGTGTAGCGATTGTGACACAGTTGTGCCGCTCTTTGGTGCCAGCTGGCGATTACCCATTCTCTGGACGTGGTTGAATTACCTAAATACTGCAGCCAATAGTGCTGTGCGGCGATTTCTTTCTCCTCGTAGCCGCCATCCCAGCCGAGCGGTTGATAGACAGTATCACAACCACTGAGCAAGATTGCCAGACAGCAAGGCGCTAGGTATTTCACTTATTAGGGCTGCTTTGACGATTGGCGCGTCTCGGTCTTCTCTCTCTCGCAGCGCCACTCAAAGAGCCTCCTTGGATGCTTAAATCACCTTGCAGCTGTGCTTTTGCACCGGTAGTAACAGCGCCTAAAACTTTTTCAACCGTGTCGATATCAGGGGTAACAGTCGTTTGTTGATTCTTTAATGCTTGGCTCATTACCGCAATGTGTTGTGGGGTTGTACCACAGCAGCCACCAATGATTCTCGCGCCTGCATCAAACACTAAACGGGCGTAATCCGCCATTAGCTGAGGTGTGCCCGAGTAAACAATTTTTCCATCGACATATTCAGGAAGACCACAGTTGGCTTTTGCCACGAGTATCGGGTCTGTGGCTGACGCTTTGCTGGCCAGTTTCATATTCATGATTGCAGCGACTACTTCCGCTGCGCCGGTACCGCAGTTGGTGCCGCAGGCGCTGGCACTGCTGCTTAGTTGGCTGTTTAGTTTAATCAGTTCGGCGGGAGTTACTCCCATCATGGTGCGGCCATTGGTATCTATACTCATAGTGTAAACTACCGGTAAGCCAGTACTAGCGGCAGCTTCATAAGCTGCTTTCGCTTCAGTGAGATCGGAGATAGTTTCTATCCACAACACATCTACTCCGCCGAGTTGCAATGCCTCAGCCTGGTCTTTAAAAGCTTGATAAGCTTGTGCGTAAGTCAGCGTGCCGGTCGGTTCTAAAATTTCACCGGTCGGGCCCATTGTGCCCGCCACTACAATGTCTCGCTCACTGTTATCGGCGAGGCGCTTTAAAATTTCTGCCGCTGCGATGTTTAAACTTTGCACCCGATCTTCAGCGCCATGCAATTTTAATCGATAAGCAGTGCCACCAAAGGTGTTGGTGAGCAGGATATCGGATCCTGCATCGATAAAGCGCTGGCCCAGTTCGGCGATCCGTTCAGGGTATTCAATATTCCACAGTTCAGGTGCATCCCCGGTTTGTAAACCCATCAAGAAAAGGTTGGTGGCCAGTGCGCCATCGGTGAGGAGATAGGGGCGTTCATTTAGTAGTTTAGTGAAAAGATTAGACATAATCAGCTGCCGTGGATTTGTAAAAATGAATCAATTCTAACTCATGATACTAGTTTTTAGCTATCGAATCTCTGCATCTAGCTAATTGCTATTGGCGAGTGTTGAAGCGCATCTTAGATGCCTGTTTAATGGCTAGTATGTTCTTGAAACCACAGATTCAGAATATTGCAAACCAAGTAACGACACTTTAAGATTAGGCTAAATATTATACCGAAAATAGAGTGATTACTGATGATTCCAACCTTAAGCACCGAGCGACTAAAGTTGATTGCGCCAGATAAAAGTTGTTTTGCTGCGTATGAGCAATTTTATACCCACGCTGAATCTTCTAAAGCTTACGGTGGGCCGCGCTCTAGCAGTCAAACCTGGGAGCGGTTAATGGTAGATGTTGGATCTTGGCACCTGACCGGGTTTGGTGTCTGGGCGATTCAAGAACAGCAGTCAGGTGCCATCGTCGGCAGCTGCGGCTATTGGCAGGCGTTAGGCTGGCCAAGAGAGCTTACTTGGTGGTTGCTAAAATCGGCCAGAGGTAAAGGTTATGCTCAAGAGGCATCTAATGCTGCAATAGCGCATGCCTACACGCAATTTGGCTGGGATAAAGTGCAAACCTATATGCATGACGATAATCAGGCTGCGCGTTCGCTGGTAGAGAAACTGGGTGGTGTAATATCGAGCAGAATGGAATTTCCAGATGGTTTGTCTAGGAATCTATACAATATTCCTGCGCCTGAGTCATTCATTAGTTGAGCAGGAATTGAGCAATCGGCAATTATCGGCAGCCATTTGCACCGGGTATAAATGCTTGCTTTAAATATAACTTGGGGGTTCTTTGAGTAAATAATACAGATCTATGACCCACAGAGAAATTCGTGATTAAGGAAATAGTGAGCCTGGAAGATTGAACGGCTAAAATATTAGTTATAAGGAGGTATATATCATTACTAATCTAATGGAAGTAGATGGTGTGGCAATTAAGAAAAAGCACAGAGCAAGGTGTCATAGTGGCGCTGTAGAGCTAGAGCTTGATTTACCTAGGGGATTGATTGATGTTCGTCGATGTGACTGTTCAATATGTCGCAGGCGGGGAGCGGTTGTCGCTAGTGTGCCTTTAGCCGGAATTAAGTTATTGAAAGGTGAGGATGTTTTGAAATTGTATCAATTTAATACCAAAACAGCTAAACATTATTTTTGTGGCAACTGCGGTATTTATACGCATCATCAACGCCGTTCTAACCCGGGGGAGTACGGTTTTAATGTAGCTTGTTTAGAATCTATAAACCCTTTAAAAATTCAAACTATTGTCACCTACGATGGGAATAACCATCCAGCAGATAGAGTTCCAGGATCAGTAGGGGCAGCCTAAGGATACATCTGTGCATAGAATTACAGAGTTACTGAGAGGCGATCCGTACCGCTATCAAATTTTACAGTGGGTGGCAAACCTGCATCAACAAGAGTGTTATGTAGCAGCTGGATTTGTCAGAAATATGGTGTGGGATTATTTACATGGTTTTTGCAGTACCGCCTGGAATGATATTGATGTCATATACTTTGATCCTTTGGCAGCAGTTACAGAAAAAGAGCTGCTAGCGCAATTAAACAGTGTGGCGCCAACGCTGAACTGGCAAGTCAAAAACCAAGCGCTAATGCATATCAGGAACTCCGATAATCCGTACCTTAGTATTGCTGATGCAATGAGCTTTTGGCCGGAAAAAGAGACAGCAGTTGCTGTTAAGTTAGAGGCAGACGAGGCAATTACAGTGATTGCCTCCTTTGGCGTAGAATCATTGTTTGCCGGTTTGATAAGCCATAACCCGAAGCGGGCTAAAGCAGTTTTTAGCGCGCGAATCCAGACTAAACAGTGGCTGGAAAAATGGCCGGATTTAATATTAGCTGAATAATCGATCCAGAATTGAATGTGTGATCAGCAGATGTTTAGAGTGAAGCGCCTCTGCAAAAATCATACAAGCCCATGGAAAGAGTAAGACACGGGGCTTATTCAAATGTTCTTAAGTATCTGCTGAGTTGTTCTTTATGGATGGGGGCTCGGTGACTGGTGAAGAAGAAGCACTGCTGGAACGAGCCCGAATATTGCAGCCAATATCCGAGCTAGTAGCATCAATCAACAACCGGAAGTTGAATGTTGGAGAGCATTTTTTGCAGAGTGCCGATTAATTGTTTTTGTTCTTCAGCGCTGATGTTTTCCATCAAATTAGTTTCGCCATCATACATAATCGGCCATAAACGATCGAAAGTTTCGCTGCCCTTTTCGGTAAGGTAAACCTTGCGGACTCGACCGTCGGCGTCACTTGAAATTCTTTTAATCAAGCCTTGTGCTTCCAGTGCATCGAGAGAGCGGCTCATGGTTGATTGCTCGGCAACCGTGTAGATCGATAATTCATTGATGGTTAAGCCCGGCATGATGGAGAGCACCGCTAGAGTGCGCAGTTTGACGGGGGTTTGGTTATGCGGGCGTAATTGTTCAAGTAAATTGACATTCCAACGCCCCATAATGCGATTCATTAAATAGGGGGCGAATTGAGATAGGCCAATTTCAGCCAAGCTTTTTGTGTGGTTATTGGTTTGTTCTGTCATTATTAATCCGGAAATTTATTATATTGAGGTCTCGTATTAAAAACCTTAATTAAGTATGACATAATTTTTGAAAATTGTACCTTAGCGTCACCGCGCTATAATGCAATTAATTGATTTTATTTAGTGGGTTTCTCGACCGGAATTATTTTTCAAACTGGTTCGTTTTATACAGCAGTAACGAATAAGAGCGACTATACTCTTAATCGATTATTGCCAATTAATGGTTTTGTAGGGTGTTCGATGCGCTGTTTGCTTAACTATTACCTGAATCAGTCACTTCGCGGTACCACATGGCGCAAGCTCTTGATTGTACGGTGGTTGGAAAAACATCCACTGTCTTCGCTTTGCCGTTACGGATTCTGCTATTGCCAAGAGTGATAGCAATACCTTGAGCTAAAAGCATTGAAGAAATACCTATAAAGGATTCACTATGGAAACGCTTGCTGCTGAAAATACAGCTGCCAGGGATAAGCTTAAAAATGAGACGGGCTTACGAAAACTGTTAGAGAGAATGCCGGAAAAAGTGCAAGACAGTTTCACTGAGGAGCAATTGGCTAATATTAAAATAGCCATAGGCGCTCGAACTTGGGGGAATCATGCAATTGATGTGCGTAGCACGGTAAAGTTTTTTCGCTACCGCTACTATTATGTGCTGGTGGCCGGTAGAAACCGTCGCGAGTTGAGCGTTAGAGAAAGGCGTATTGGCTTGCTGATTCAAGCCTCTGTATTTGCAGTGTTTTTGGCGTTCAGTGCGATGCTAGGTGTGCTGGTGCTCTACTTGGTTAAGTCAGCCGCGGGAATTGATATCTTTCCAAATTTTTCATTCGGTGTGTGGGGGTGGTTTAAAGATGCTTTTTTAAACTGAGGTAAAATGTAGATAGTTACATTTGACCTCAGTTTAAGTTTACGATGGTATTTAATGAAACAGCTCAAGCAAACTTATATGCATAAGTTCCAGGCTAGGATTTTTTAGTAAATAAATCAAGGATTGTGCCACCTAAGAGCAGCTTAGTGATGTTGGATTTTTTATACATTTCTTTAGGTATTTTGTGTGCAATTTTAGCATGCAGTTGCGGTAGTCTTGACCAGTGCACTCCCTGTTTGTAATGGTGTGCAGTATGATAGCCTAAATTGCCGGTAAGGAAATTAAAGACCGGATTTAGATTGTTGTGAGAGGCTTCAAATTCATTTTGCGTATCTAGGCCAGAGTGGTGTTCATAAGTTACATAGGCGGTAAATAACAAGCTGGTTATCATCGGTAGCACAAACAAAAATAGTGCCGCTAGCGGGTTCCAAATTATTAATCCAATAATGATCGCTAGTGTAAGTGCGGTATATCGGACAAAAATTTTCAACTGCTTAGGGTGTTTTTTACCGACGGTATAGCCACGGGGGTAAGCGGTTAACGCAACGTTGAGAGAATACTCTAGTATACCCATCTGCGTGCCGTCTTTACGTTTCCAGCGACTTTCATCTTTTTCTTGATCTAAGAAATTTAAATGGTGCCCTAGAACGTGGTGTAAACGCCACAAATGGGTTGAAACACCAGTGTGCAGTGCATAAAAGAATTCTAAAACTCTGTTTAAGCTTTTATTGCGAAAGGTGAAAAGGTGTTGATGATGATGGTTCCATGCGCAAATCACGCCTTTAGGGATTAGCATGAGCGCATAGTAAGTAATAAAAACGGAAATGCTAGTGACTGCAAAATAAAGTATGAAATCGATAACCGTTAGACTGAGAATAATAGCGACTGGCCAGCGATCTTCTTTGAACCTAAAAATGCTTGTATTTATGGATGGTCGAATACTTGCTTGCATAGAATACCTAATCTATTCGAGTTTTTATATTGGGGCATAGTAGTATACTGTCTGCGGCTTAGCTAGTGCTCATCTATTTTCAATAGTCATAAAACAACATAGCTGTAAATACTAAAATAACTACGTATTGACAAGTCCTCTTTGAAAATTAAAGCTGTGCAAACCGAGCAGCTGCAATGCTATCTGAGTTTATTTCATTGATCTGGACGTAGATGTTTTTTGGTGGCATCTCTACCGAGGTGCATCGGAAAAACAATATGAAAAAGAATATTAATTAAATTGTTATTCTCTCTTTATGGTCTAAACTTCCACAATAAGTGTTACTGATAAGTGATGTTTCTTAGTCATACCTGAATCCGTGACTTCAAAGTGTAATGTAGGGTGTAATATATTAGTTCTACAGTGGAATTGAAAAATATTAACTGCAAGCTCATATGCGTCCTGCATTCGCCATATAAATGCATTGATGCATAAAATCCATAGCTTCAGCGGGCATTTTTCTAACCGCCTTAGAATCAAGAGTTTGCGCTATGTGGTGCAGTGAAATCACCGATTCAGGTTATACACATATTTTTTTGAAAAAAACATTATATATCAGAGCATTTTTTTCACGTTTTTTTTATTAATTTTTAAAACTTTGAAAAGGAATTCTGCTCATGTCCTTACAGCGTAAGATATTTATCGCATTTTTTTCGGTGGGATTACTTCCTGCTTTAGTTTTAAGTATCTCATCCCTCTATGTCTCCACTAGTTCATTGGAAAGTCAGGCTTATAATCAATTGACGTCGGTGAGAAATATTAAAAAACAACAAATAGAATCGTATTTTCTAGACCGTGAAAAAGATATTGTGATGCTAGCGGAGTCGGTGCTATTGCAATTAGATCTTAGTAACTCGTCAGTTATTAAAAGCGGAGCAGAACAAACTGCTAAGTATTATGAAAGTTTTGCTCAAAGAAATGGATACTATGATGTATTCATAATATCCAAAAACGGGGATGTTCTTTATAGCGCTGAAAAAGAGGCTGATTATGGATCAAATTTAAATAATGGCCCCTATAAAGATTCAAACTTAGGCACTTTATTTCGCGATGTGGTCGCCAGTGGAGAGTTTAGTTTAACCGATTTTGCGCCTTATGCACCAAGTAATGGTGACCCTGCAGCATTCATTGCTTATCCTCTTGTCAGTGAAAATGGGGAGGTGTTGGCGGTGGTAGCTTTGCAATTATCCATAGATACTATCAATGGAATAATGCAGCAGCGAGGAGGATTGGGCGAGACTGGTGAGACTTACTTAGTCGGCAGTGATAAAAGAATGCGATCGGATTCTTTTTTGGATCCTGAGGGGCATTCGATTAAAGCCAGTTTTGCGGGAACCATCAAAGACAATGTTGTCGATACTGTTTCGCTAAACAAAGGTTTAAAGGGAGAGTCAGGTGCTGAGATTGTGCAGGATTATAATGGTAATTCTGTGCTGTCTGCCTTTGCTCCCGTCAATATTAAAGGCGTAAAATGGGTGCTGCTAGCGGAGATAGATGAAGCTGAGGCGATGTCCCCGGTACATGATTTAGAGTGGATTGTATTGGCTATATTGAGCGCATCCATTGCCGCAATTATAGCAATCGCTTTCTTTACGGCTAAATCAATTGTCCGGCCCCTGGGTGGAGAGCCTGAAGAAATGCAGGGTATCACCGGGAAAATTGCTGCTGGAGATCTTACTCATATATTTGAAACGAACCGAAAGCGTGGTGGTGTCTATGGCTCAATGAGAGAAATGACCTACAACTTACGCCAAATAATGATCAATATTAATAAAGTCACTACTAAGTTGTCTGAATCTACTTCTAAAACGAGTGTAACAGTTAAGCAAGCTAATGTTAGCTTGGCTAATCAACGTTTTAGTGTTGAAAACGTTTCAAGTGCAATGACACAGATGACAGCAACCATATCGCAGGTTGCCTCTAATGCTCGCAAAGTAGCCTCCTCCACGGTAAATGTAGAAAAAGTATCCCAGCAAGCTAACCTGCAAGTAGGAAAAACGATTAGTGTGATAGGTGCGCTGTCCTCAGAAATTAATAATGCAAAACAGGTCATCCATGAAGTTGAGTCAAATTCACAAGAGATAGGTACCATAATGGAGGTCATCAGAGGTATTGCTGATCAGACTAACTTACTGGCACTGAATGCTGCTATAGAAGCTGCTAGGGCTGGAGATCAAGGTAGAGGATTCGCAGTCGTCGCCGATGAAGTCAGGCAGTTGGCACAGAAAACTCAAACCTCGACTGTCGATATCAAAGATATGATTGAGCTCCTGCAAACAGGTACTCAAAGAGCAGTTGTTGTTATGGAGAATAGTTCAAGTCAAGCTAAGCAGACAGTTGAAGCAGCTGAAAAAACTGCCGAGGCAATTAGTCGGTCATATGATGAAATTAGAGAGATTTCGCTAAATGCTCAGCAAATAGCAACTGCATCTGATGAGCAGTTCTTGGCAGCCGATGAAATTAATAACTCACTGTTGACTATTAATATGTCCGCACAAGAAAATGCGACAAGTATTCAAGAAATAGAAGAAACTAGTGCGAAGTTAACCAGTTTGTCAGACAATCTGCAAGAAATTACCCATCAGTTTAAAACGAGCTGATTATGCAAAAGCTTGGTTATTAGCTGTAATAGTACATTCTTTAATCTCTATCTGTAGTTGTTGCCAGTGTTAACAAATATATTAGGTGTGCTGCTTTTAGAGTAGTTAAATTAATGCAAATTTAGTTCAATTTGATGGGGGTTAGATAGAAGAGGGTTATTTGCTGTGGCCCATTTGTTTGATGCGGGCATACTATTGTTCTCTACTGTAGTTGAGTATCAGCACAAAAAAACCTCAGTGGTTTGCACCACTGAGGTTTTTTTTACTGAGTTTTTAGTTCAGCAAGTAGCTAAAGCAAAATTATTTGCTTTTAGCAGCTTTTCTTGCTCTTTCTTCTTCGATCACTTTTTCAGCAACCGAATTAGGGCAAGGTAGATAGTGTGCGAATTCCATAGAGAACTGACCGCGACCAGATGTCATAGTACGTAAGCTTCCGATGTAGCCAAACATTTCTGAAAGAGGAACGTCTGCTTTGATGCGAACACCAGTAACACCTGCTTCCTGATCCTTGATCATGCCGCGACGACGGTTAAGGTCGCCAATAACATCACCAACGTGATCGTCTGGAGTGAACACGTCAACGGCCATGATAGGCTCGATCAACTGTGGAGAAGCCTTGGGAATTGACTGACGGAAAGCGCCTTTAGCAGCTATTTCGAAAGCAATTGCCGAGGAGTCAACCGCGTGGAATCCACCGTCATACACTTCGATTTCAACGTCAAGTACTGGGAATCCGGCTAGTGTGCCAGTCTCCATCATGCTCAGGAATCCCTTCTCGATTGCAGGGAAGAATTCCTTGGGAACGTTACCACCGACTACAGTTGAAGTGAATACGAAACCAGTTCCTGGCTCGCCCGGCTTGATTTTGTAATCTATTTTACCGAACTGTCCAGAACCACCAGACTGTTTCTTGTGTGTGTAAGAATCGTCGATTTCAGCAGTGATTGTCTCGCGGTAGGCAACTTGTGGTTGGCCAACTTCAAGATCTACACCGTAAGTGCGCTTAAGGATATCAACCTTGATGTCTAAGTGAAGCTCGCCCATACCAGAGAGAATTGTCTCGCCAGAATCTTGGTCAGTTTCGACTTTAAAGGTTGGATCTTCTGCACCCATTTTGCCGATAGCAATACCCATCTTTTCAGTAGAGCCTTTATCTTTAGGTGAGACAGAGATAGAGATTACTGGCACTGGGAAAACCATTGCTTCAAGAATGATAGGGTCTTTAGGATCACAAAGTGTGTGACCTGTTTGGACGTTAGACTTCATGCCAACAATCGCGATGATGTCACCGGCTTGTGCTGACGATAACTCTTTACGCTCATCTGCCTGCATTTCGCACATGCGGCCGATGCGCTCAGTTTTACCTGTAGCGGCGTTGAGGATCGTGTCGCCTTTCTTCAGCGTACCTGAGTAGATACGTACGAAAGTAAGGGCGCCGAAGCGGTCATCAGAAATTTTAAATGCTAACGCTTTAAATGATTCTGTAGTAGAAACAATTGCAAATTTACCTGTCGGCTCGCCTTCTTCATCAGTTAGCGGCTGTGGATCAACTTCATCAGGGCTCGGTAGGTAGTCAATAACAGCGTCAAGGATGTTCTGAACGCCTTTGTTCTTGAATGCAGAACCACAGTACGTAGGGAAGAAGTCCATTGTGCGTGTGCCCTTGCGGATACACATCTTAATGTCTTCCATTGAAGGCTCTTCACCTTCCATGTACGCTTCCATGATGTCATCGTCTTGCTCAACAGCAGTTTCGATCAACTTTTCACGCCACTCTTCAACCAGATCAACCATGTCCTCAGGAACATCGGTAATCACGAAGTTTTCAGGAAGACCAGAATCGTCCCAAATGTGTGCTTTACGAGTTAGTAGGTCTACAACGCCGACGAAATCTTCTTCGATGCCGATTGGCAGTACCATTACTAGCGGATTAGCGGCTAGTACATCTTCTGTTTGCTTAACAACGCGTAGGAAATCAGCACCCATACGGTCAAGCTTATTGACGAAAATGATTCGTGCAACTTCAGATTCGTTTGCATAGCGCCAGTTTGTTTCAGATTGAGGCTCGACACCACCAGAACCACAAAATACACCAACGCCGCCATCGAGAACTTTCAGCGAGCGGTAAACTTCAACTGTAAAGTCAACGTGGCCCGGAGTATCGATAACATTTAAGCGGTGATCTTTCCAAAAGCAACTTACCGCTGCTGATTGGATAGTTATTCCGCGCTCTGCTTCCTGTTCCATGAAGTCAGTTGTTGACTCGCCGTCGTGTACTTCGCCGGTTTTGTGGATTTGGCCAGTTAGTTTCAGGATACGTTCAGTGGTAGTAGTTTTACCCGCGTCAACGTGGGCGAAAATACCAATATTTCTGTATTTGGATAAGTCAGTCATTGCTTTACTCGACGGATTATTGGATAAATATTAGAAAGCCATGGCTGGTTTGACATGGTTCTCGTGATGTTAAGAAATAAATAGCGCTGCATTATACAGGAAAAAAATAGTCTTTGGGGGTGTTTGTGGCTATTTATTTTTTATCGTTATAAATCAAGCGGTTGTTGTTGGTTGTAATAAAAAACCAGCGAGATGATCGATAGCTTAGCAGTGTTTTGCTACTTAAATCTTCGCTATTGTGCAAATCAGTGTAAAAAATGCTGCCCACGGGCGCTAAATTAGCTAAATAAATAGCAGTCGGGATACCTGTAAAAAATTATTTTTTTTGCTATATTAGCGGGCTAATTAAATGATTGGATTTTAAGTATGATCGCCACGGGAACTTTATATATTATATCAGCGCCTTCTGGAGCGGGTAAAACCAGCTTGGTAAAAGCGCTGTTAACACGGGATAATTTGTTACGTGTCTCTGTCTCTGACACAACTCGGTCAATGCGCGAAGGCGAAACAGATGGTATCGACTATAATTTCGTTAGTATGGAGGTTTTCGACCGGCAAATTGGCGACGGTATTTACCTTGAATACGCCGATGTGTTTACTAATAAATATGGCACATCTAGAAAATGGGTGGATGCGCAGCTGCAGCAAGGTACCGATGTTATATTAGAAATTGATTGGCAGGGGGCGCAGCAAGTCCGTGAAGCTGTCCCCGCCGCCATTTCTATTTTTATACTGCCTCCTTCCCAGAAAGAGTTGAGATCAAGATTGCAGGGTCGTGGAACTGACAGTCAGTCTGTGGTTGATCATCGCATGGATAATGCAGTGGGAGAGATAGAGCACTACGCTGAATTTGAATATTTAATTATCAATGACGATTTTGCTACTGCTTTGACCGATTTATTAACGGTATTTAAGGCGCAGAGATTATGCCGAAAAGTGCAGCAGCAAAAGCACCAGCAGCTGTTAGAAAAACTCTGCTTGGGATCCTAGTGCTATCGAACTTTCCAGAGATTCGGTGATAATTTTATGTCATATAGACGGTATACTCGTTGAAATTTGCTAGCAGCTTCTGTATTATGCTGCGTCCTATATGTATCTGTGATACTAATATTAAGATTTGAGGTTTACCATGGCACGTGTAACAGTTGAAGATTGCTTAGAAAATGTAGAAAACCGTTTTGAGCTAGTGATGGTAGCAGCTAAGCGTGCGCGTCAGTTAGCGACAGGCGGAAAAGAAGCTTTTGTTGACAAAGAAAATGACAAAGAAACCGTGATCGCTTTACGTGAAATCGCCGAGGGGCACATTGATAACACAATTCTTAACGATATAGTTGTTTAGCAGGTATCTAAGCACTTAATTTTGGGGCATTATTACTGTATATCTTAACTGAATTGGAATACAGGAACAATAATGCCCAATATCGATTCACTTTCTGACCGACTGGTTGATTATTTAGATCCAGCAATGGTTCGTCAAGTGCGTCGCGCCTACTTTTACGCCGAGCAAGCTCACGAGGGCCAATGGCGTAAATCTGGTGAGCCTTATGTCACCCATCCTCTAGCTGTATCAAGCATCCTCGCTACCATGCATATGGACCATCAAAGTTTGATGGCGGCTATGCTGCACGATGTTATAGAAGACACCGACGTCGATTTTATCGGCATTCAAGAACAGTTTGGTGCTGCAGTCGCTACGATCGTCGAAGGCGTTTCTAAGCTTACCCACCTTGAAGTAGAAACTAAAGCAGAGGCGCAGGCAGAAAATTTTCAAAAAATGGTCATGGCCATGGCTGAAGATATTCGAGTTATATTGGTGAAGCTCGCTGATCGGCTCCACAATATGCGAACCTTAGGTTCGATGCCCGCTCACAAACGTCGTCGTATCGCGAAAGAAACTTTAGACATATACGCCCCAATAGCAGCGCGCCTCGGGATGCGGAATATTCAAATCGAACTCCAAGAACTTTCATTTTTCTCTTATTATCCAATGCGTGCCAAGCGGATTCGTCACGCTGTCAGTAATGCGCGCGGCCAGCGTAAAGATTTAATTACTAGTATAGAAAAGTCCATTCAGATGAGGCTGCAACAAGAAGGTCTCAATTGTATTGTGTTTGGTCGCGAAAAACATTTATACAGCATCTATTTGAAAATGAAGACCCAGCGTAAACAGTTTGTCGACATAATGGATGTGTTTGCTTTTAGAATCGTCACTAACAGCGTTGATGAATGCTATCGAGTGTTAGGCTCGGTACACAACTTATACAAACCGGTTCACGGTCGCTTCAAAGACTATATAGCGATACCCAAAGGTAATGGTTACCAGTCTTTGCATACAGAATTATTTGGCGCTAAAGATATTACTATAGAGGTGCAGATCCGCACTAAAGAAATGGATGCAGTTGCCATGCAAGGTATTGCAGAGCATAGCTATTATAAAGGTAGTGGTGGTTCAGGCATTGCACTTAGCTCGTTTAACAGAGCCCGTAAATGGGTGCAAGATATGCTGGAGATGCAAAAACGCGCCGGTGACTCTATGGAATTTATCGATAATGTTAAAAAAGATTTGTTCCCCGATGAGGTGTATGTCTTTACCCCTAAAGGTCTTATTTATGAACTGCCCCCAGGCGCTACCGCTGTTGATTTAGCTTACGCTATTCACACCGATGTCGGAAATTCGTGTATTTCATGTCGGGTTAATCGCCGGTTAGTGCCTTTGTCTGAGCCTCTTGAAAGTGGTCAAACGGTTGAAATTATAAGAACGCCCAGTGCTAAACCAAATATGGCATGGCTTAATTTTGTGGTGACAGGCAAGGCGCGCTCAAGTATTCGTCATTTCTTGAAAAACCAGGAAGTTGATGAATCTATCCAAATGGGCAAGAGGTTATTAAATCAATTCTTGAGTCAGTATGGCGTTAATGCTGATCAAGTTGACGCTAAAAAAATGTCTGACTTACTTGAAGAGGCCAGTCTGAATTCTGTCGATGAGCTGTTTAAGGAGATAGGGAATGGCAATCTGATGTCTTATGGGGTGGCTATAAAACTTAGACCAGACCAAGACGCCTCATCTGAATCTAAACTGCAGCGGCAAAATTTGGCGATAGAAGGCACCGAAGGAGTGGTTATACAGTATGCAAAATGTTGTCAGCCTATTCCTGGGGATGGCATTGTCGGCTATACCAGTAGTGGTAGAGGCTTTGTTGTGCATCGTATCAGTTGTAAAAATATTCGCTCGATGAAAGATGATCCAGAAAAGTGTATTTTCCTTGAGTGGTCCGACGATTCAGAAGATGAATTTAGTGTCAGTCTCAAATTAGAAGTTGCATCAGAGCGAGGCATCATCGCACATTTGGCGACAACCGCTTCAGCAGTGGGAGCCAATATTTTAAAGATGGATTTAGGTGAGAAAGAAGGGTTGCTGTGCTCGGTGGATATGGAGCTGGGGGTTAAAGGTAGGGTTCATTTGGCCAGAGCTATCAAAAAATTACGCGCATTACGTGCAGTGAGTCGAGTGTCTAGAGTTTAAGAGCGAAATCCTAGCTGTTATAATGATAAGAGACCTCTGCATAACGTTGCGAGTGAAGGTAAGACAAGGAAAAAACCAGCGAGATAGCGGAGTTAGTATGCCCCTCGCTTTGGGTACAGTGTGCCCTTGTTTATGGTTATTACTGGTGTAAATGAGCATATTGAGCCGGTTTTTAACGCCGTATTACCGAGCGCAGTAGTTATGCAGAGGTCTCGATAAATAAGTTTAGAGTCTAAGTAAGTCATAATGGTAGATTTAGTTGTCAGCATTAAGGGAAAGACTTAGCTCGAATTGGGTCTAATGGATGTTAGTCGCTACACTGGCATCTAGTGTTTTTTTTCTGTATAACTATTTTCTGGTTTTTCGCTAAATAAATACTTTTTAAGAAGAGTATTATTGCAAATTTCAGTGAGCTTTGGTGAGCCAAAAAGGCTCTATATTGTTCTAGATAGAAATAGCATATTTAAAAGAGAGGTGATGGTTTGGCGGTTGGAGTATCAAGATTGGATCATATTATTGATGATAGTATCCGCATAGCTCTATTGCATGATAATGAAGGAAAGGTATTAGTTTTATTGCCTGCATCGCATCTACTTAATTTAGTGGTGCTGTGGCGTGAAACTTCTCGCCAGCTTCAGCCTGTGCGCGCGGAAAATATTGTTAAGTTTTTTAATCAAGATGCACTAGCTACCGCTGAGGGGCAGCGCAAGCTGTTTTCGCTGCCTGTTTATCTCGATACCTCTTGTAAAGAAATGCAGTCGATGTCTGTTTTAGAGCCTCATTCTGGGTTGGCTTTTGAAGTCCCTAGGAAGTGGTTAGCAGGGTCTGCTACTGTTATTTCAGTGGGGATTAGCCCCGCACAAATTCTCGCGGAGCAGCCACAAGGTGGTGATGAGGAGATTATTGTGAAAGCGGTGGAGCGTTTTACCGCTTTACGTATTAAGCAAAGAGTAGAAGACACGCTAGGTTTACCAAGCTTGCCACCTACAGCGCAAAAAATTACTGAACTTAGGGCTGACCCATTGGCAGGAGTCGATCGTTTGGTGCCGATAGTTAAGGTGGACCCTTCGCTGGCTGCGCAAGTAATGAGTTGGGCGGCCTCTCCTTATTATGCAGCACCGGGAGAGTTGCAATCCATAGATGATGCTGTAATTCGAGTATTAGGCTTTGATTTAGTGGTGAACTTGGCGCTTGGTGTTTCCATGGGGAAAACCTTAACAATCCCAGATGAGGCTCCACGAGGTCATACTCCCTATTGGATTCAAGCTATTTATACAGCGACATTAGCAGAGCGCTTATGTAAAAGAATGACCTCTGATAATGCCGTCAAACCAGGTTTGGTTTATCTCACAGGATTGATTCATAACTTTGGTTATGCTGCGTTAGCGCATTTGTTTCCACCGCACTTTGCTTTGTTGTCTCGGTATCTTGAAATCAATCCGCACATGAGTATCGATCAAACAGAGCGATATGTATTAAATATAACGCGCGAACAAATTGCAGCTTGGTTATTTGAGTGTTGGTCGCTACCAAAAGAAGTGTGTAAGGGGGTGCGGTATATTAACAACCCTTTACATAGTAAATCTAACTCGTATGCTCATCTAGTCAACATTGCATCAAGAGCGCTGCGCCCATCTGGGTTTGCAGATGGGCCTGTTGAAAAGCTAGACCCTAAGGTATTACAGGCTATTGGTTTGTTAGAAGGTGAGGTGTTTGAAGAACTCGATTTGATGTTAGAGAGAGGTGAGGAGCTGTTAGAGCTGGTCAGAATGCTTGAAACACAACAGAAACGTGAGTCAAACCGAGTTAAAGCATAGGTTTTTCGCTCAAGATATTTATTTTAGAATAAAAATACGCTATCAGAATTGGCTGTCCAGAGAATATCTCTGGCTAGCCAAATATTACTGATCTAGTGCCGCTTCTATTTCTTCAAGCTCTTCAAGTGAACTCATCCAATCCATTTCTGTCTCTTCTATGCTCGATTTACTTGATCCTTGATCAGCTAATAGCTTTTTTAAAGTTTGTTTGTTGTCAGTATCATACATACTTGGGTCGGATAACAAAATTTCAAATTTGCTGAGCTCCAGTTGTAATTTATCGAGCTCCTTTTCTAATTTTGAGATTTTATTTTTAAGGGGGCGTAATTGATTGCGTCGCTCTGCTGCTAGGCGCTTATGTTCTTTTTTCTGATCGGCGCTTAATGATTTATTCTCTCGGCTAACCATTTTAGTGGGGGATAAATTGCGGCGTTGTTCCGCTAGCCAATTCTGATAATCACTAAGGTCACCTTTAAATTCACTGACAGAGCCATTGGCTACCAGTAAAAATTCGTCGACAGTATTTCTCAGTAGATGACGATCGTGAGAGACCAAAATGACTGCGCCTGAAAATTCTTGCATGGCCATGGTCAAAGCATGACGCACTTCTAAATCTAGATGGTTAGTTGGTTCGTCTAATAACAATAAATTGGGCTTTTGCCAAGCGATCAAAGCCAGTGCCACACGGGCTTTTTCGCCACCTGAAAACTTCTTAACTGGAGTGAAAGCATCGTCGCCAAAAAAGCCAAAAGAGCCTAAAAAATTACGCACCTCTTGATCGGTAGATTTCGGTGAAATGCGCATAATATGTACGAGTGCTGACGCTTCTAAATCTAATGCTTCTAATTGATGCTGCGAGAAATAGCCTACTTTTAAATGTTCTCCTGCGATCCGCTCGCCACTGAGCTGCTGAATATCACCGACCAAGGTTTTGATCAGTGTCGACTTGCCAGCGCCGTTGGGGCCCAGTAAGCCGATTCTGGAACCTGGTTCCAGGATCAGTGTGACTTGCTTGAGAATGCTGGTGTCACCGTAGCCACAATCTGCTTTGCGAATGCTGAGTAATGGGTTTGATACCTTGTTGCTGCAGGGGAAGGTGAAGGTAAAAGGGTTGTCGATGTGAGCTGCTGAAATAATTTCCATCCTCTCTAGCTCTTTAACCCGGCTCTGGGCCTGCTTAGCTTTAGATGCTTTGGCTTTAAAGCGGGTGACAAATTGTTCTATTTCAGCAATGCGCTGCTGTTGTTTTTCGTACTGCACTTGCTGTTGTGCCAAACGCTCAGCTTTGGCTAATTCAAAGGCACTGTATTGACCTTTGTAAATATCCAACTTGGCACTGTGCATATGTACTATATGACCGACAACTTGGTCGAGGAAATCTCGGTCGTGAGAGATTAATAGTAAAGTACCTTGGTAATTCTTTAGCCAAGTTTCAAGCCACACGGTCGCGTCTAAGTCTAGGTGGTTGGTGGGCTCATCCAATAGCAATATATCAGACTGGCACATTAGCGCCTTGGCCAAGTTTAAACGAATTCTCCAGCCACCGGATAAATCGCTGACATTGCGCTGCGCATCATCACTGGCGAAACCTAAACCGTTTAGCAGTTGCTGGGCACGCGACTCAGCAGTGTAACCGTCGATATTATCCAATTGTGCGTGTAATTCACCAATACGCTCTGCTTGATGTTCTTGTTCAGCGATCGCTAATTGCTGTTGAATATTTCTGAGATTTTTGTCTCCATCTAGCACGCAGTCAAGAACAGTGCTGTCGTTGTTATGCACTTCTTGTGCCATATGGGCAATAGTTTGATTGCCTGACATCTTCAATTCACCAGCATCTAGCTGCAGCTCACCAAGTAATAATTTAAATAAGCTTGATTTACCGACCCCATTCGCACCAATAATTCCTACTTTCCAGCCGGAGTGTAATGTTAAATTTGCTTGATTTAATAGTTGCTGGGGGCCGCGAAGTAAACTAAGTTCTAATAATTGAATCATAAAAGCTCGGTAAGTATTTAAATAGTCAAAAAATTCAGCCGGAGATTTTAACATGATAGGCGATTTTTGTATCCCTTATCTATACGCGAGGATCAGGAAATAAATGAATATAGACAATCAATTATGGCTGTTCGCCAATCAATACTATCGTTATCCGGGTGTGGCGGAGCAGTTGTTGGTGCTGCAAGATAACCACAACCTAAGCGTCAATCTTCATATTTATGTTATTTGGTTGGCTAGCATTCAACGTAAAATAGTTACTTTGCCGGGCGCTATCGGTGATGTAAGTGCTTGGCAAAGTGAAATAACCTCGCCGCTGCGAAAAATACGGCAGTTAGTAAATCAAAAAAAAATAGCTAATCCAAACTTAGAATCAGCATTAACTTTGTGCTATCAGCAGTTGCTAGATGCAGAGTTGGCAGCTGAAAAATTTGAATTAGGACTACTGTGTCATCAACATTCTGAGCACAGTGAGAGGGATACAACAGCCGGTAGCTGGCAGCAGTTGCTAGACTATAATCTTGAGTTTTACTGGCGAAATAACTTACCTGTCTCTCAGCTTCCTGCGACTTGTACAGCTGCCCAAGTATCGTTTAAAAATATATCGCTGGAATTTTTAAGTGCTAGGTTGTAGTAAAAAATAGTGGGGTGGCGAAATACTTCTCCTAGTATTTAAACTATTGATGTTTTATATAGATTTGATTAGAACTTTTCTATTTAATATTGTCCCAGATAGAGCGCAAACCTTTTAATGTAATTAAGGATTTAAGAATGAAAAGATCATTGTTAGCAATCGCCATGACAGTAGTAATTGCAACTCCCTCAGCTTTTGCTACAACGTTAGAGAGCGAGAATCAAAAATTAAGTTACAGTTTTGGATTGATGATTGCCGATCAGTTGAAAGGTAATTTTGCAGATTTAGATGTGAAAACATTTGCGGCAGCAATCACAGATGTATACGCCGGCAAGGAGTCACAATTAGATAAAAAGCAAGTAGAGGCAGTACTGCAAAAATTTCAGGAAAAGCAGATGGCGGCACAAAAGCTAGCGGCTGAAAAAGCGGCTATCGAAGGGCAAGCTGCAGCGGCAAAAATCGCAAAAGTCAATATTGAGGAAGGGAAAAAATTCCTGGCTAAAAATGGAAAGCGAAAGGGTGTCATTACCACCAAGAGTGGTTTGCAAGTTGAAATAACCAGTCGGGGAAAAGGCGCTAAACCCACCTTAGCAGATACGGTTGTGGTGCATTATGCAGGGACAACGATTGATGGTGTAGAATTTGATAGTTCGATAAAACGTAAAAAACCAGCTACTTTCCCTCTTGGCGGGGTCATTGCAGGATGGAAAGAAGGCATTCAATTACTACCGGTCGGCTCTAAAGCGAAATTGTATATCCCATCGTCAATCGGCTACGGATTACAGGGGGCAGGGGAGCATATTGGTCCTGGTGCAACGTTGATTTTTGATGTAGAACTGATTGAAATTGTTAAGAAAGAAGTACCAGTTGAAGATAAAGAAAAAGCACCAAAGTCGAAATAAACTAGGCTCCACCATTAACAGCATGCACGACTATTTCGGCTGTTAATGGTGGTGCGAGAATGATGGCGTTACACGGTAGTGAAACTGCGTGAAAAACTATTCAAACTCGTTGATAACGCCGTTGCTGCCTAAACCAATGTAATACCCGGTTGTACCGAAGCCAACCGCAATAACACTGACGCTATTAGGCCCATAAGGGTCTTTTTTGTGGGCTTTCCAGTGCTCTAGCATAGTGCCGTTCTGCGGGTCCCAAAGCTGTACAGAGCCGGAGGACGTCCCCGTTAACAACTCGCTGCCATCGGCAGAAAATTTAGCGCTTAAATAACTGATTCGCTTCTGAGAAAAAGACTCATCGCCACTAATATAGGCGATCACTTGACCGCTGGCTACGTCCCATATAACCCCTTTATCCAAGCTGCTGGCGCTAAAAGCAGTTTGCCCATCATCACTGATGGCGACGGTATCGATAATGTTTTTTAAAGTGAGGCGATGCAGCAACTTACCACTGGCGACATCCCAGAGGCTAGTAGTAAAATCATCAGCCCCAGTAATGGCGGTTTTTCCGTCTTTGCTCAGAGCTACAGAGCGCACCCTACCGCCGTGTCGAAATGTACGCTTGATTCCGCCGTTGACTATATCGAAAAAGACCGCTGTATGATTAGCTAAGCCAACCAGAGCAAGACGTCCCTGCGGCGTGAGTGCAATAGCTAAGATCTCTCCGGGAGAGCTCCAAAACCATTCTGCTTTACCGGTGGCGGTATGCCATAGCACTAAATCTTGTTGATTCGCCGTGACTGCGAATTCACCCTCTGGTGAAAATGCTGTTTTAGCAATCAGTGAGCGGCTGCCTTTTTGATGGTTCCAGTCGTAGAGTCGCTCGCCGGTATCTATTTCCCAGAGGCTGCCTCCCTCTTCTTGGGCACCGATCACCGCGTACCTGCCGTCGTCTGAAATAGAAGCACTGTACAAGCCTAACGTCGCATAGTTTTGCCAGTCAACCGGTGGGTCTCCCGAGCTGCAGGCCGCTAGTGCAACAGTAAAGCATCCAGCGATTAGCATTTTTAACGGCATTTGCAGCATAGAGATCCTTTAGCTAGTAGTATTTTCACTATGGGTTAAGTGTAGCAGCTCTATCATTGTGTCTTCGAGGGAGAAACGGCTTTCTAACGACTCGCCTAGAATGGACAGTTGCTCTGCAAATTCACGGATTTGCTGTACCGTTGGATCTTTCATTGAAGAGTACTTGTCATTAAAATCTAGAGCTTGATCAGTAGTGGGTTGAATCAACGGAAATAGCTGTTGCGCTTTTTCTAATGAGCCGTCGTCAAACTCACTGCCTTCGCGCAGTAATTGCTCGTAGATCTCAAAGTGACCAGAAGATAGGTAATCCATAAGTAGATCACAAAACATGCTGAGTCGTTCGTTGAGCCCGTGAGAAATGCTTTGCGATGGAAGGGCCACAAAGTGTGAAATTAATACTTGTCTTCCCTCTAGCCAAGCGTCAATAATGTCGCTAACGCCTCCCCATCGCTCTTGTGAACCCTGACATTTATCTAACATAATTAAATCCTCCGCTCTTGCATGCAAGTTTTAAAGTTGTGATCCCTCAATCTTAATCCCAAGCAGATAATGGGCGCAATAGCCTGAGCTAAAGAATCGTCATCAAGTCTAATAATAGTAATTTATAAGACAAATTTATTAGGTTGCTAGTCGGTTTGCGGCTACACTTAAGGGTAAGTATCAGTAAAAATGATCAAGTGTGTATTATCCAATATGCAACTGTTTGTAGCAAAGTACGTACAAGTTCCTACTACTCTAATAAAATCGTAAAATATTATAATCACCCAAATTAAGGTGGCTAATATTTGTTTGGTTTTCCTAATGATTCCGATATCTTGTGCATATGGCGCAGTGCAGCCACTGATTCAGGAACAATTTAAAAATTAATTTTATCAGCAGTCATAGTGTTTGATACTGGTCAATTAAGGAGAATATGAAAATGTGGTTGAAATCGTTTTTAATCTTGTTGTTAAGCTGCTGGATTCCCCTGCTTATGGCTGAAGGAGAGGAGGAGGTCGAAGACTATGTGGGCTATGTTGAATTAAAGCCCTTCGTGGCCAATTTTGGTGCAACAACAGCGCTACACTTTGTTAAATGTGAAATAACCATTCAAGCGGGTTCTGTAGCGACTGAACAAGCTTTAGGTGACCATATTGACGCGATTCGCAACGATATCTTATTCTTGCTGATGGCACAAAGTGAAGAGAGCATGAGTTCAATATCCGCGCAGAAAATTTTGGCAAAAAAGGCAATATTATTAGTCAAACAAAGACTAGTTGAAGAAGTGGGTGAAGAGGCTGGTGATGTCGATGATCTGTTTTTTGTCAGTTTCGTCGCTCAATGACATTGTAATAAAATTCTAACATCTACGATCTAGGTCACTGGCTGTGCGCTTCATGAGTATAATTTAGCTGTCAGCTTCCGCTTAATTTGACTAAGAAGCCTCACTAAGTTAGAAAAGGTCGACCATTTTGCATAAGATAGTGACCTTTTATAAGCGGCTGCTAGTTGTGCATATATTCGGCTAAGAACTGCTCGAAATTTAATACGTCACTCTCTTCCATCTGTTGCTGTTGTAAGATGGAATCCCTCACTTGTTTGCTCAGGTCAGCTGCGGTTTTTTCATCGAGATGCGAAGACATCAAATCTTCACGGTGTTGTCTGCTGACATGTAGCGCCCAATCGGTAAATTGCAAGCCACTCTCACGTAGGGACGCGAGAATAATAGCTGAGGGCGTTAAGCTGCTATCGGCAATTTTACTGCGCTGTATTTTAACACTGTCAGAATAGTTAGTTCCGCCCTTGGTGCTATCGATGGCTGCAGCCACTTTTGCTACTTGGTCTAATATTTGCGTGGCGAGTTCTTCCAGCGGTACTTCGCCCTGTATGGTGCCAAGGTGTAGGCCTGGTTCACGACCTTTAGTCACTACCAAATTGTTGTTGGTGCTAATGCGTCCACATTCAGCGGCATCGATTTCTTTATTGTCTTGTAACAGACAGGTCAGTAAAAAAGCATCCATAAACTGCGCTTGGCAATTATCAATGCCAACCGGCAGCATGGGATTGATGTCAGTGTTGCGTACTTCAATGTACTCAACACCGCGATCAATTAAGGCATCCACAGGCTTTTCGCCGGGGCAAGCCACGCGCTTGGGACGAATATCGCTGTAGTATTCGTTTTCTATTTGCAGCACGTTAGTATTTAACTGTTGATACTCGCCATCCACTTTTACACCAATATCTTGGTAGGCTTTGAAGGGGGTTTTGATCGCCGATTGCAAAGAATTGGCGTAGCTATCAAGATAATTAAAACAGATATCTAAGCTTTCCTGAGCTTTATTGGAATAGCCTAAATCACTCATCCGCAATGATGTCGCATAGGGGAGGTACAGAGTGTGTCCAATTAACGTTTGCAGGTGATGCTCTTGGTCTTTTAAGAACGAGTCTGACAGGGCAGGTGATGCGCCAAACAAATAGAGCAGTATCCAAGATTGGCGGCGAAAGTTACGAATTAATGAAAAGTAACCATCGGAGCGGTAGTTTTGCAGGCTGCGCTGATCGCCGTCCATTAATTGCAGCACTTGCCACAAGTCGTCAGAAAGAGAAAAATTGTAGTGAATGCCGGCAATGCTTTGCATCATTTTGCCGTAGCGACTGGCTAAACCTACCCGGTATATATGCTTCATAGTGCCGCTATTAGAGCTGCCATACTCGCCAATGCGAATGTCTTCAGCGCCGCTCAAGTAACAGGGCATACTTGCATTCCAGATAATCTCTTCACCTAAGTGCTGATAGGTAAAACGATGCAAGTCGGTTAAGTAATTAATGGCATCTAGAGAGTTTTTATAAACGGGGGTAATAAACTCTAACAGTGCTTCGGAATAGTCGGTGGTGATCACACCATTAGTTAAAGCAGAGCCTAAGCCGGACGGATGGTCGTCTTGCGAAAGTCGGCCTTTAGCGGTTACTCTCAAGCCTTCTTTTTCAATACCGTGCATAACCTCGGTCAAAAGATTTTCTTGGCCAGCGGCTTTAAGCTTCTCTAGCTTTGATTCAAGAATTGATTGCAAATCTAAATCCTAACTTAGGTTGTTTGAAAGCCGATTATAAACTACTGGGTGCGGGTATAAGCAATCTTTTAGTGGATATCTAGTGAAAAGAATCACCAATTTGTGCGATAAATCATGAAAGGTATTATCTTGAGGATAATTTAAATAACAAATTAATCTAAAGTAAAGTTAAGGCGTTTTGGCAGCGTGATTCAAGTGATAGTAAAAAGCAGAATAGAACCAAGCCTATCGTAGTCCTGAATCAGTGGCTTCAGAGGAAATCGATAGCTGATGCTAAGCGCCGCATGAAGGTCACTGATTCAGGGAAGTGATAACTATTTTACAGGCCCAATCCAAACCTTAATCCAGCAAAAGCTAGCATACCAACGACAATGGTAGTGAGTAAGTCTTTGCGCACCCATGCCGTAATTACCGCCACTAGTGCAGCTAATAGCCAAGGATTAGTATAGCTCAGCCATAATTCACCTTTGGGCATAGAAACACTAGGTGCGATGATGGCCATCAATACGACTGGGGGGACGAATTCTAAGGCTTTGTTTAGCCAAGTGGGGAAGTTAACTTTTCCGGCCACCGCAAATAACACATACCTGACACTGAAGGTGACGGCAAACATACCTGAAATGAGTAATGTCTCATTCATGATGTGGGCTCCTCTATAACGGGTTGCCTGCGATTTTCCAGCATCATCAGTGATAAGCCCACAGCGATACCACTAAAAGAAGCGAGTAGTAGACCCAGCTTATGTGGCAGCTCATAGCTGACTACTGCCAGGGCTGCAGCGACGATAACAGCGGCAATCATCGGTCGATTTTTTAAGTAGGGAATTACCATACCGATAAAAGTGACCGACATGGCAAAGTCTAAACCCCAGTTCTGCATTTCAGGAAAGATATTTCCTAAGGTTAAGCCGATAAAAGTACAGGCAATCCAATTGGTGTACATCGCCAAAAAAGAGCCTAAATAAAACCAGTGCGCGTTCTTTAAATTGCCCAGCTGCAAATAGCGATTATTAACCGCGGCAAAAGTCTCGTCGGTGAGTCCAAAAGCCATAATAGCGCGCCAGTAATGCGGTAAGTGTTTCACTTTCGAGACTAAGTTTGCCGAGTACAATATATGTCTAAAATTTAGCACAAAAGTAGTGGCGATAATAATTGGCACACTAGTGCCTACCGCGAGCAGACCCAGGGCAATAAATTGACTGGCGCCGGCAAAAACCACCACTGACATGAGTACCGCACCTAGTGCAGATAAGCCGTTGGGTTCAGCGAGGGTGCCAAAAATAATCCCGAAGGGCGCCGCTCCAATTAAGAGCGGTATTGTGGCACTGGCACCGGCGACAAATTCGCGTGAGGGTTTGAGCACCGCTGGTGATTGCGTACTCATAAATTTAACTCCATATAAATATCAGAGCGCTGATAAAGTGCAGCGCCTTGAGGGTGGGTTTTTTGGCTAAACCCCATATGTTGATACAAAGTGAATGCTCGAGGTAACAAACTGGAAGTTTCTAAATAAACTGTCGTTGTCTGTAATTCTCGGGCTTTATCGAGGGCTGTCAACAACATTTTTCGACCGATACCTAAGCCTTGATGTTGCTCGTCTACCGCCATTTTCGAGATCTCATACACAGCATTGCCGTGGTTGGCTAAGGCAATACAGCCGACCGGTTGGTTTTCTAGTATGGCAAACCATATATAGCCACCTCTAGATAAATAATAGCTTTCAGGATTATCCAGTGCCTGCTGATCCAACTGGTTTAACTGAGCATTAAAATATTTATTAAGCCATGCATAATTGAGTCGATAAAAATCTTGCTTGTACTCACTGCGCCACTGCACGATTGTTACGGGCTGTGGTTGTGGCTGTGTTGACGTGGCTAGCGCATTGAGTACCGGGTTAATTAGCCCCTTTTCCTGATAGGCGCGTTCAAACTCATCTAAGGCCGGTAAAATCGGAAACTGTTGGTTGTCGATTATCGAGTCGAGGTAAGTGCGCATGGCGTTTAAAACAGGTTCAATTTTCGGCAGTAACAGTAACGCTTTATCATCTAAGACTAAAAAATAGCGCCTTTCATCGCTGGGGTCAGCGGTTTTGTAGAGTAGTTTTTCAGCCTGCATTTTATTGGCAATTTTACTGATCGCTGGGTGGCTGACATTTAAACAGTCAGCAGCTTGAGTGACCGACAAAGGCCCCTGCTGATGCAGCAGATTAAACAGTGGAAAAAAGGAGGGATGTAAAGCTATGTCCAGCTCTTGGTAAATGCAGGCAACATCTTTATACATCCTATCTGACAAGCGTTTACAGCGACTGCCAAGTGATAGGCAGCCAAGAGATTGCATATGATCCAAAGGAGTAACCAGCCATTAAATAGTGAGAGAAAAACATCAATATAAACTAATTACGTAACTAGTTACATAAAATAGTTAAGATATAGCAATTTTGTTCAATAATTAGCACGTAGCGCAATTTATACTCTTGGTGTTAATTCACTGGGCCATTCGCATTTAATAGGTGCATGGCAAATCGTTATTTTTTATTGGCAAACAGATGATCATAATTATTCTATCCATGGCAGTATTTGCTTTCGTTGGGGCGGCGACACCGGGCCCAGTCAATATTATAGCCACTAGTAGCAGTGCCAACTTTGGTATTAAGCGGACTTTTCCACATGTACTTGGCGCGTCTCTATCGTATGCTGCTATCGTGCTCTTTGTCGGGACGGGTTTAAATCAAGTGTTATTATCAAACCCAAAAACTACTGTGTATTTGCAGTATCTAGGGGCTGCTTGGCTGTTATATATGTCGTATAAAATAGCGGATAGCGAGCCTGGCCAAGCACTGGCTAACCGCCAAAATATGTCGCTACAAAAAGTTCCCAGTTTGTTGCAAGGCGCGCTAGTGCAAGGATTAAACCCTAAGGCTTGGCTGGTTTCGATCTCTGGGGTGAGTATTTTTGTGACGCCTAATCTGCCGAATAACTTGTACCTGTTTATCTTCACGGGTTTGTCATTCGTTATCTGCATGTTAGGCGTGGGGTTATGGGCGGTGCTCGGCGGTCTGTTAAGTCGTTTCTTGGCTACTGAGCAGTATCAAATTGCCTTTAATCGCGCGATGGGTTTACTATTAAGTTTAACAGTGCTGGCGATGTTTATGTAAAAGCACTCGATAAATAGCGGTGTCTGACTGAGGTGATAGTAACGGCATAGACCTGTTAGTCAAGTTTAGAGAGACTTCTGAAACATTCGCATACTTGGTCATAGACCAGAAATCAGCTGCGGATCTTGTTCAGATTAGCGCTGCAGATGTAACTTTGAATATGGGAGTGAGTACCTTATGAAAAAAACAGCCACAGCGCACTTAACTAAAAGCGCCGCACTCAATTTTGTAGAAATGCGCAGTGCCAGCCATTCAAGCAGCTGTTATCGCACTCATACTCATGATGAGTTTTCTTTTGGGGTGGTTGATTTAGGCACTGCCGAATACAAAAATCAGCGTCAAACTTATAAAATAACACCCGGTGCGACAGTCACGATTAACCCTGGAGAAGCCCATTCGTGCAATGCGCAGCAGGGTGTTTGGTCGTACCGTATGTTATTTATTGAAACAGCTTGGATGGGTGAGTTGCAAAGAGAAATTTGTGTCGATGTGCAGCAAGATTTTCAGCCGTTCGGTCAGCATTTATTAGAAAATCGACTAAGCTATCGAAATTTTTCGCAACTATATTCCTGCCTATTAACCGAGCCTAGCTCGTTAATCGCTGAAGAGGCGCTGATTGCATATGTCGCGCCAATGTTTGCAGCTACCGCGACGCCAAAAAAATTAGCGCTAGGTAATATTGCACAAGTGCAAGAGCTCATTATGGACCAACTTGATACTAATTTACCGCTGGCTGATTTTTGCGCGTTAACTAATTTAAGTCCCTTTCATTTAATCAGAAGTTTTAAGCATCGCTACGGCCAAAGTCCCCATGCTTACCAGCTCGATCAACGGATCAAGCAGGCGCGACTACTTTTAAAATCTGGGCTGAGTTTGGTGGCTATTGCAAATACCTTAGGTTTTGCTGACCAAAGTCATTTTCAGCGCCACTTTAAGAGCCGCACGGCTTTAACGCCGCAGCAGTATCAGCACTTTTTTGTCTGATATTGCAGTCAGTATTAGCTATAAATACAGATAGTATTATATTTATTTTTTAGGATTTTATCTACAGTGAGTGTTTTTTGTACGTCAAGCTGAAGGTGCCGTATTCATTAGCCTGCAAAGAGTTATCAGAAGCTTGTGCATGGTCTATCCAAGTAGTTGTCCACATATTTTGTTAGTACTTTACGTAATTGAATAGTTATTAACAAAACTTTATTAAATTGTAAAATTTGTTCAATAAACACGCATGCTTGGTTGTTTTTAAATCAAATTCAGCAATATATCTTGGGGTTGGTTGAATAGTGAGCGCTTAAGTGAGTCCCTTATGGTGTGGGCTCTGTAGCTACTTACTGATATGTTTTACCTAAGTTCTTCAACTGCTTATCCACAGAAATTGTGTATTGATTATAGACGCATGATAATTCGAGAAGCAGCGCGTCAACAGGGCTAAAAATGCTCGTTTAACACATACTAAAAAGTGCTGCGGTTTTCAGGCGTTAGCGTACTGTTAATTACGTATATCGAGTTTGCTGGGTGTGACCTGTTTCCGGCACAAAGTAGATGCCCTTATATGCGATTGAAGCGTGATAAGGGCGTGTGTGACTTGTTCAGAGGTTCCTTAGAAGGCTTTATTAGCGTTATCCCGCACCTGCTGGAAATTAGTTTTATTGTATAACTCACCGTTTCTATAAACGACTTGCAGTGCAGAGTTAGGGCGCTCGGTAAACAGCAGCTCGGGGCTTATACTAACGGTTTTCTCTTGTTGTAAATCCAAAATGCCTTTTTTAGAGCGTTTACCGTGATCGGTAACTGGGTCTTTATAAACGTCGCGCCACTGACTGTTAACTCGGATAGCACTGTTTTTCATGGCAAATTTTTGAGTGTCTCTATTCAATTGCTGTAACAGTCCGCCGCCCATGCCAAAGGCTATATTTTCAGTGCTCCAGCCAGTGGCGGTCATTGTTTCTAAAATTCGGCCTATAGAGTTTAGACTGACTCCATCTCCCTGAATCAATCTCACTTTGTCATTCAGTACTTTATAGCCCTTGCTGTTCTCTCTATAGCCGAAACGCTCACCCATAGTATCCAGTAGAATAGGTAAGATATCTTCCGGGTCACCGCTGTCAGGTCGAATCACTAAAGTTCCGTCGCGCTGTAAAACTTGGGTTTTTAAAGCGTCTCCCCAAAGCGCACTGACTGCGTTGAAAATATCATAAGAGTCGGAAACGCAGGCTAGGATACCCTCGGGAAATTGGGTTAAAACATTGCGATAGGCATCTAACTCATGTTCTTTTCCCCAGCTAGTAATCGTGCTGTGTTCAGTGGCGGGAATCGAAAACCCACTGATGCCGCCATCGTAATATTCTCTGGCGAAGCGCACTCCTGAAAGGGTGTCAGTGCCGAAAAAATTAACTAAGTGAGCAGCGCCGCCAATACCGGCAGACTCTTCACTAGACACGCCACGGGCACCAAAGTCATGCAGTTTAAAGCTTAATCCATCCAGGGTGTCGCAAGTTGCCAGCATGTAGCGGTGAATCACCTTCTTACACTCAAATGACAAAGTAGCGACGGTGGTCGGATACCAGACAGCTCTTAATAATGCGGTTTCTAGATAACTGGTCAGCCAATAAAACCGCGGGTCGGTATTAACCACCGTCACTAAGACGTTTTTGGTGGGAATGATCGAGCCTTCTGCCACGGCACGAATTTCGATAGGGAAATAACCCAGTTCAATTAAATCGTGCCATCCCTCCTCATTAAAAGGCACACCATGGGCGATCGCCAACGTTTTGGCTTCGGCGAAATTATCCCAGTTGGGGAAATATTTATTTAAGTCCAGCAAGGCTTTTTGCAGACCGAAGAATAAGGTGCTATCAAAGACGCCGCCGCGACTCTCAATGTACGAAAACACTAATTCCGTGCCTGGAGGATATTGCTTGTAATGGGACAGTTTATAAGAATCGGTGTCGAGAATTAGATTTTTTTTCATGAATATCAAACTCAATAAATAGCTAAAACGTATGCCGACACCGCAGTGTTGCAGAGATTTCATCTAATATGCTTAAAGTAGCTGTTAGAGGTGTATAGATCCGCTTCTTTTAGGAATCAATAGTTTATAAGCAGTGGTCAGTGCCGATCATTTTATCTTTTATCGACCAAAAGGCAATATATGAACAGCGTAAAAGGACTTAGATTACATCGATAAATGAGCACGCAGCTGAAAAAACCCAGTAAGTTTCGAAACTGGTGTCGATACAATTGTATTCAGTCAGTGCAAGTTCAGTGCAAGTATAGCTAAGCGTTAGCGAAACTTGCTCTGTGTGCTGCTTCTTGGTTAATTGGCTTTCAGTAGAGCGTAACAAGCTGCTAAATTGAGCTTACCGCGCACTAAAGTACCGATAGTGGTAAAAGTAAATGTCGCTACAAGGGGTAGCGTTATCCACAATAACGGGTGATAAACGACCGGTAGATTAAAAAATTTAGCGCTGATTAAAGCGAGTAGACACTCCGCTATAACTGCGGCAATTGATCCACAAGTGATGCCCAGTAAGCAAAATTCTAATAAGTCTAGCTGTTTGGTTTGCTTTTCAGAGGCGCCTAGAGTCTGCAGCAAAGCTCCTTCATAGCGACGCAGAGCCAGTTCTTGCTGGAGTATCGTGAGTAGCATCAGCGCACCGCTGATGATCGTTAAAAACATCACTAAACTGGCGCTGTCAGCGAGCTTGCTAATAATACTTTGCGCTTGTTTAAAAATCTTATTGATGTCAATTAAGGTAATAGTAGGGAAGGCCTTGAGCAGCAAATTGCTCTTTGCTTGCTGATCATCTGCGAGCTTAAAACTGGTGATGTAAGTGACAGGATATGGATCTAACATCTTAGGTGTATAGATGAGAAAAAAATTTGGCCTAAATGACTGCCAGTTAACCGTGCGGATGCTGGTGACGGTCGCGGTGAGTAGCTGACCCGCTAGATTGACGCCCAGGCTATCGCCAATCTGCAACCCTAAGTTTTCGCTCAAGCCACGCTCGATCGATACACCCGGCACATTCTCTCGCCACTGCCCTTGGATAATGCTGTTTTGATCGGGCAGTTTCGCTAGCCAAGTCATGTTTAAATCGCGGTGCAGGGCATGCGTTTTTTTCTGCTCTTCATTGAGCGCTAGCGCCACAGGTCGCTGGTTAATGTGGCTGATTCTACCCCTGATAATAGGGTACAGTTTGGCTGCGATCTGCTGGTCTAGCATCCAATTATTGAGTCGATCTTTTTCCCAGGGCTGGATATTAATGGCAAAGTGATTGGGGCTGTCGGCGGGTATTTGCGCTTGCCATTGATCAATTAGGTCGTTGCGGACAAAAAATAACACCGCCATAATAGCCAACAGCAGCGAAAAAACGCCCGCTTGCAGCCTATGCCAGTGTCGCTGCTGGCGTAACCTCAGCGTTAGCAATGGCGCGAGTGCGATCCTCCCTTGCAGTTTGGCAGCGGCAAACTTAATCCCGTGTTGCGCCAAAAAGCCAGCTATCCAGCCAAGGCTAATGAATAGCAGGGTAATAACCAGTGCCAGCAGCACGGAGTTCATATAGAGGCTGATTGCCACTAACAACAGTACTGCACAGGCAAAATATTGCTTTCGCTGCCCGCTACTCGCTTCTTTTCTGAGCATTTGTAAAATAGAGACTTTGCCTAAAGGTAGCAGCGTAGGCAGGCCTAAAATGAACAAAATAGCCAGTGCTAACAGTGGGCTGGTGATGATAGAGCTGATACTCAAGCTGGAAATGCTCGGTAAGTACTCCGTGATTTGCGAGGCGATTAACTGATGTAGAAACAGGCCTAGAGCAGTGCCAAGTACTGCGGCAATTAGCCAGCCAATCAGCAGTTGTAATGAATAAATATGCAATAGTTGGCGCGGCGTCATCCCCAAGCTTAATAGCAGCGCGGAGCGAGTGCGCTGTTCACTACTGTAACGCTGTAGCGACAGCAAAATGGCGACAGCACCGAGGAGTATAGACAACAAGGCGCTGAGTTTTAAGTAGCGACTAGCATCCGCTACGGAGCTGCCCTCAAGCTGGTTGGTGTCTAGTGCATTAACTAGTTTCTGCTGTTTGTTTAGATTAGCTTGCCAATCATGTTGTAAGCTACGAATCAGTTGTGGTTCACCACTAATCAGCAGGCGATAGTTGGCGCGACTGCCGGGCGCTAATACCCCAGTTGCTGGCAACTCATCGGCACGCATCATGATTTGTGGATTGAAATTGGCGAAACCGCTACCTCGATCTGGGCTTTCGATGAGTAGGTGGCTGATAGTAAACTCACTGTAGCCAATAAAAAGCTTATCATTGAGCTTAATGTCTAAGCGACTGAGTAAGCTTTTATCGACCCACACTTGGCCTGGAGCTGGGATCTGTTGTTCAGTGGCAGGTTGTGTGATCAGTTTTCCGCGCAGCGGATAGGGCTGAGCAACAGCTTTGATGGTACTTAAAACATGCTGCTCTTTTGCCTCTGCCATACTGACAAACTGAGTTACGCTAGTGCTGTTAAGCTGTGCATTGGTGGCTTGTTGCTGTTTTTTGAGGCTGATCGGGGTACGGCTTCGCAGGACTAAGTCAGCACCGAGAATTTCAGCACTTTGCGTGGTTAAACTGCTGTGCAAACGATCGCTAGTAGTCGTGAGTAACGTCACTAAAGTTATCATCATAAATAGCGATGAAATTAAGGTTAGCCAATCAGAACGGCGCCACTGGCTGCGAATTTGTTTGGCGGCTAATCGCCAGACAGGATTCAAGGTTGTGCCTCGTCGGACTGCCTGTTCTCGATTGTTGGCACAGCAACACTTGGTGGTGAGGTGCTTTGCCAGCGCGTGATTTTACCATCGGCAAGTTTATAGACCTGATCACAGCGTTGCGCCAGCTGCTCATCATGAGTGATTAAAATTAAAGTGGCTTGAGTTTTAGCGCTGAAATCAAACAGTAACTTAATGATGATCTCTCCTGTTTTAGTATCTAAATTGCCGGTCGGCTCATCGGCGAATAGCAAGCTAGGTTGCGTAACAAAAGCGCGGGCAATCGCCACTCGCTGCTGTTCGCCACCGGATAACTGGGCTGGAAAATGACCAGTTCTAGAGCCTAGACCAACTGACTCTAGCCATTGCTGAGCTTGTTGAGGAGCATTTGTTTGTCCTTGAATATCTAAGGGTAACTGAGTGTTTTCCAGAGCGGTTAGTTCGGCAAGTAAGTGAAATGATTGAAATACAAAGCTAATATTTTTCGCCCGCCAGGCGGCCTTTTGCTCCTCGGCTAATTCATTTAAAGCAATGCCTGATAGAGTCACGGTGCCGCTGCTCGGCGTATCTAGGCCTGCCAACAGCGACAATAATGTAGATTTACCTGTACCTGAAGGACCAATAATCGCTACACTCTGGCCTTTCTCAATCTGCATATCTAAATCTTGGAACAGTGAAATATCACCATTAGTGCTGGGAAAGGATTTAGATAAGTGTTGTGCGTCAATGGCAAAAGGGGTTTTTAACGGCATGAAAATATTCCAAATATTGGTGGTGTTATTTGTATTTAGCACCCAATCTGCAGCGGCGAAAACGCTCTTAGTTTTAGGTGATAGTCTCTCAGCGGCGTACAACATGCAACCTCAACAAGGATGGGTGGCGCTGATGGCGGAACGAATCGCCCTTCAGCACCCAGATGTCAAGGTGGTCAATGCCAGTATTAGTGGCGAGACAACGAGTGGCGGTCTTACTCGTCTACCTGAGCTGCTTGATAGACACCAACCTGATTACATAGTTCTTGAATTGGCAGCAAATGATGGTTTACGCGGTATGCCTTTACAGATAATCAAAAAAAATCTCGACCAGTTAATCAGTTTATCAAAGCAAGTGCCAGCGCAAGTGTTAATGCTAGGAGTACGCTTGCCGACTAATTATGGACCAAGATATACCGAGCAATTCTTCCGACAATTTGCAGAGTTAGCACTGCAGCAGAACATCTCGATAGTGCCTTTTTTCATGCAAGGTATCGCACTCCAGTCAGCTTTGATGCAAGCCGATGGGCTGCATCCCAATGCTCTTGCCCAGCCGCTGATCTTAGAAAATGTCTGGCCGGCGGTGAATGAAATGTTGGAGAGGTGAGCAGTTAGAAGCTACGAACTTAAAGCTAGAAGCTAATTATTGAGCATAAAAAAAGCAGCCGAAGCTGCTTTTTTATGCTCAATAAAGTTAAGGGGCGCTATTTAGCATGTGTTCGATGGCGCCTTTTAACTCATCATCAGTACAGTCAGTACACAGGCCTTTTGCCGGCATTGCATTGATGCCCTTAATAGCAGTGGCGAGTAGTGCGTCAATACCTTGGGCACCGCGCTCGGCCCAGTCAGCGGTACCAAATTTAGGTGCACCTGAAACGCCTGCAGCATGACAAAGCCCACATTTAGAAGTATAGACTTCTTCCCCTGATCTAGCGGGGCCGCTGGTTGCGGCGACTGCGCTGGCGCCACCACAAGAGTCATCGCCTTCTAAGCATACTTGTCCGATAGGCTTAATACGCTCAATAATTTTATCTTCAGAAGAAGTCGCATTAGTGTTTAAAGAAAGGAGTAAGCTCAAACTCAAAACACTCGCAATTGATGCTATTTTTAACGTTAAATTCACGGTAACGGCCTCGTTAGTCATTGTAAAGCGGATCTACTTTCACGGTTTTTAAAAGAACCTGCTTAGTGATCTCGTATATTTAGTTTCGGCAAGTATACTAGTAAAATAGCATTTCGAATATGAAGTTTCATGCCTGTATGGTTAAAGATAGCTGTTTTCTCAGCATATTGTGGCTGTTTGAGGCATCTATCTATAAAAAAACAATTTTTTTGATAGCTAATAGCCGTTAAAACTCCGTTAACTAGCATGAAAAAATCTGCTCTTGATATAATTGTCATCTCTTTTAGGGATGTTATCGTCTGTTGGGATTTATCATGGGGGTAAAAGATATTTCTTAATCAATGACTCCCATAAGCTTGCAGCTAAAGTTGTTGAATTGTGCCGTAAAACCAATATCCCACGCTCTGCATTCACTGTGAAGCTACGGATTGAGGTCTCTTTGTATAATAAAATACGCCCACACACATAGAGGCATAGACAGTCAGTGGGCACACAGGTAAGATACCGTCCGCAGACTAAAGCGCTGTCAGCGCTTGTAACTCAGCTGGATAGAGTAGTAGGTTCCGATCCCTCGATTTAATTTATTCTCAGTTAAAAGCTATGTTTTCCCGCCTTACCGTTATTGAGTTGTAGTGTTATCGGTAGATCATCCATGAGTGGTCAGTTAAAAAATTCACACTTTGGTCACAGTGATTCTAATTCATCAATACTGAGATAGAACATTCGCCATAGAAAACAAGTTTAAAAATGGTATCGAATTTCGTTGTCGGTTTTGTTACTTGATAGTAAAATACATCAGCATTACTTCCGAATTTTTCATTATCCTCGAAATACTTTTCTATGGAAGTTGAGAGTTCACTAATATCTCGGTTAACTTCTATTGAATTTTTTGTGCCCAGTGAAGGTATAAAATCAGGGTGAACAATTATTGCACCGCAACATTTTTCATTATAGTGGTGAAAATATAGTGCTCTTGTTAGCGTCTCAATTGCTGAATTGAATCTTGGTAAATTTACTTTTACAGCTGTCGCACTTGCTTCAGAACTGCTGTCTTTAGCTTTTAGAAATACTTCCTTTTGATTATCCAAAAAACTAATCATTAATTTAGGGCGTGCTTTTACCGCTCTTGCAATTTTAGTAGATAGTTGCTTCTTCCCGACATGATTAGTGAAAATATTCATCACCAATATATATAAAATATATTCGTCGTCTGTAG
This sequence comes from Oceanospirillales bacterium, assembly GCA_029027825.1. Lineage (GTDB taxonomy): Bacteria > Pseudomonadota > Gammaproteobacteria > Pseudomonadales > Balneatricaceae > Rs1. The sequence goes on from CP093399.1 coordinate 4,575,978, forward strand.
ATTTCGCAGTATTATGCTCTTCACAAGATGGCACTGTAATGAGCTGTTGCCTATAGTTAATTCCATCTTTAACATCTGCTTTTTTTGGGAAAAGGCACTTCGGAGGGACATGTTCAACAGAACTCGCTTCTTTATCGCACATGTAGCAATAGCTGCTTTTACTTGATCTACGATTAGTTTTATTTGATCGTTTCTGATCGGACTTAGCCATGTTAGCTTTGGCGAGGCGAAGCTGCTTTTTTAGTAGCTTTCTCTTTTTTATTTTTTGTCTTTTTCTTTTTATCCTTAGCCTAGTTTTGTATGACCCTCTCATATCCTCCTCCCTTTAACTCGCTGATGCTAATTTCAGAGTTGTTTGTGTTGGATTACCTGTCAATTCGGATAAAAGGTCTTCAGTGTTAATGCTCTCATATCTAGACTCAATTTTTTCTTTGAGGGAAAACAGCCTAGCTTCAGCGGACTTAACAAGTTCGTAGTAAGTTAGAGCTTGAACAACCCCAATTGAATTTTCTTTATTCGTGCGAATTTCTTGGAATTTACTCACTTTAGGATCAATAGTATCCCCAACTACAAAAGCTTTAATGAATGGTTGAGACGAACCAACTCCAGCGTGCCAAATATCCTCAACATATCCTACTGCCTGGTTCATCTCACTTCGTCCAATATTGAATCCACCTTTTTTTAATTCAATAAGAAGAACTTTTTTAGTTAGTTTTAGTTCATCATGGAATTCATCTAAGCCCAGTGAACTAATAGATTGGTTCTCACCTACAACAATGTCAGGTCTGTTAGCCGAGTTAATAAATTGGCCTTTAGTAAACTTGGTTTTGAAGACTGTCTCCATTGTTGTTCTTAGCCCTTTATTACTCGAATATTCAGGAGTATCGAATTCTGGACCAAACACCCATCGTGCTTTTTCTATTAACGGGTGCAGGGTGTGTAATTCATCAACAGAAGAGTCGCTGCTTAGTCTTTCAATTGCATCAATAATTTTAATTCTGGTATCTATTTCAGATAGGATATTCATCGCATCTGAAACGCACCATTCATCCAATAGTGCATTCATTGAGTCGGATTCTTCAGGAGATATGTTAGTAAGTTTATATAGTAACTGTATTCCTGATCTCGATTTTTCCAGGTTTATTGCTGCTTTTAATGCCACCTCTAAAAGCTCAATTTTTATATCGGGACTCTCAATCAATATTTGATCAATGAATTCAAGTATTTCCTTTCTTGCTAATTTGGGTAGTTCTATAATCTCGCTTTTATTAGAATCAAGAACGGTTCGTCTCGTAATCTCGATATCTTTTTTAGAAAGCTCGAGAAAACAGGTTCTAACAAAAAGAGCAATTTCATCACTAATTACTGATATTCCGGTAAAGTCATTTCTAAAGCCAGACCAGTCTGCTTGAATGTGATTTAATAAGTCGTCAGTCTCTGCTATAACGGTATATCTTCTTGCAAAAGAGCGCCTACCATCAATCACTTGCTTACCTTTAATGTTCCAGGAAGGTTCACCTAATAGCCGCCCAGCTATCCAGAAAGCTACACCGTGTTGATTAGTGTTTTTTGCGACAACTGAGGAATCGATCAGTGTAAGTTTTAGTTGAATACTACCAATAGGATTAATGGTTTCTTCTCTGATTACACCGGGGTGCTCCGATAATGAGACCAAACTGTCATTTAGATATACTTTAAATTCAGGGTTGAATAAGAATCGTGCAGAAATAATTTCAGATAAAGTAGCCTCAGAAACCAAATTCTTTGTCAAAAGAGTTTTAATTCTGGTTCCATGACCTTGTTTTTCTTCAGAAGGTAGTTGGTCTACTTTTATTGGGGATGTTCCTGAATCTAGCGATATAGTATATTTGTTTGATGTTCCGTCACGCCAAGTTTCAACTTCATATGAGTTGTTAAAGCATAAGCCTGCATGTCTTCCAATTCCGTTTCTACCGAAAGCTAGCCTTTTTGCTGTAGTGGTGTTCGTAGCTAGCTTACTTACGAATACGCCTTGATGCTTGCGTCGGTCGTATCTAAGCATCAGCCATCTATCAGTGAATTGTTTATGCGTTAATCCACAACCATTATCTTCGACAATGATATATTCATTATAAGCTTCAGGTAGCACTATTTTAACTTCGAGCGCCCCTGCATCATGAGCATTCGCAATTAATTCTGTTATAGCGACATCAGCTTTAGTAGCAATAGATCCAATTTCATTGATCAAAAATCCGTCTTCGAATGTGGCTTCCATAAATATTCCGTAAAATGAAAAGAGTTGTTGTTATGGGTGTCTGCTTTCGGCAACACTATGATGCTTAACAGTTTAACTTAAATATATTAGACGTTAACGGGCATGAATTGGCAAGGATATTTAGGGTAAACAAATAGTTGGAAAAGGATAAAGTGATTCTAATCACTCAAGTAGATCAACAGACTATTAACCTATGGTTTATTGCAAAAGCAATAGAATCATATTTTGATGCTCATAGATGCTTGAATTACTTGTTTTAGAGTTACCCTTGAAGTCAACTAACGATGATCTTACTATAAAATTTAAAGAAATAGTGCTTGCTGCCGATATTGTAAAGTTAATAGAGCAGTGATATGAAGGATATGATCTGTTTTATAAGAATATGGCTAATATTTTGATCCGAAGGCAAGAGTTTTATTGCTAAAAGCTTATACATAGCATATTTTAATATTGTATTGGTTGCTTTGTGTGCACACATCATTATAATTCCCGCTCGGTTTGGACAAGGAAGAAGTAATGGTTATAGTTCACAATTTTGCTGATGCGCTTGAAGCACAGCTTAAAGATTTTGTAATCAGGGGCGCAGAAAAAACGCTTTTGAAGATAAGTGGCGCAGAGTTTGACGCTTTGACGCTTGAAAATCCAACTTTTGCTGAGCTCGCTAGATTAGCAACATCATTGCTTCAAAAAGTTGAGCAAGTAGTTGCAGAAATCAGCCACGAAGACGTTACTGAATTAAAAATATTTGAACGCGTCAAAGAGTATGCAGAAATATTAGATCAAATTGCTCAATCAATAGTTGATTTTGATGATCAACTATTAATAGATTGTATGTCTCATTTAGAAGAATTTTTACACATTAATAAATAATGGTGGATAATATGACAAAAATTGCTGCATTAAAGACTATCATCGAAGAAGTGAAAGCGTTGAACGCTGCTTGGGATCTGGCTCTTGATAAAGTTGAGAAGTCCAGCCAAAAAGTGGCTCTGAAAACTGCTTAAGCTAGTTGTATCTACTTATGGAGCCCGTTGATTCGGGCTTTTTTGTGCTCCAAGTAATCAAACTAATTAGTTAGGACTGAAAAAGTATAGCTCGGATCCCATTGTTTTTGACGGAAAGCAGGTTGATAACTTATAGTTTATTATAGATCAGCCGCTTCTTAACTTGCGATTTGGCCGATACGTTTTGGTGTTATTAGAGTTAGTAAGGGGCTCTTAGTCAGAGCAACAGACCGTTGCTTATCTCATCAAGAATATAAAGGGAAATCAGTAACCACGCTGCTTTCCCTTTTTTTACCTGTCCTTTGCTGGTGTGCCGGATACGTTGGTCACAATCCGATCTCATTGGTAGTATTTTTACCCTATTTAAGCCCCGACACCGCTGAAACGGTCCCATATAATCGATTTGAGTTTAGCAAAAAGCAATTGATTAGTCGGGGATATGTAATGCCAACAATTCGTAAATTAAGAAAAAAATGGCAAGTGCAAGTCCGCCTGAAAGGAGTAAAACCTCAAGCAAAGTCATTTACCTTGAAATCTGATGCTGTGGCATGGGCACGAATGATCGAGGCTGAGATTAAGCGCGGTGTTTTTGTTGATACAACTATAGCCCCGCAGATGATTGTCAGAGCTGCTATCGAATGTTACCTGCTGATCTATGCAGAATAATAAGAGTAATCGCGTGGAGGTCACTACAGCTAGGTCTGTGATTAAGTATCTAGGCGACATTTCCCTTTTCAATCTGAGCAATCAAGACCTTGCCGAGTTTCGCGATCAGCAGATAAAATTGGTTGGCCCAACGACTGTAGTGCACCGCCTTTCTCTATTAAGTACAGTCCTAAAAATAGCGCATCAAGAGTGGAATATATCTTTCCCTAAAGGCATACCTAATGTGCGCAAGCCAAAGCGTCCAAACGGACGCGATAGACGCTTAGAAGAGGGTGAACTTGATCTTCTGACAGGTGCTTTAAATGGGTCTACAGCTGCGCCGCCGCTGATTTTAGGTTTCCGTATTATATCAGGATAACGCTCTGCTAAGCGCTTCTATTAACACGATTAAATCCGTTTTATCTGTTCGGATGTAGATTGATCTGCACTGAGTTTTAATGGGCTTATCAGCTCGGTATTAGCTTGTAGTGTTATAACCCTTTGTAAGTCACCAGCCATCAGTATATCTTTGTTCATCAGATAGTTGATATGATTCTCAGCTTAAATGAATAACCTAAGGAAAGGGAAAAAATGCGAAGGAAGAAATCGTCATCAATGGGATTGATGATTGAACTTGCCACTAAGCTGCCATATTGGGCGAGTTTATTGATTGCGGTTATTGGCTATGTGGTTCTGCACTCAATTGCTGTCAGTGAATTAGAGCCTGTGATTGTGGAGCAGGGTAAAGTGCCGATGCCTAATATAACAGGTATAGTCTTTATAGGAGCCGCAACGGCTTTCCAATACATAATCCCCATGATGTTTATCTTCGGTGCGATAATTAAGGCCATTAAAGCCGCTCAAGGCAAAAAACTAGCGCAGCGGTATGTTGTATCAGACCTCGAAAACTCTTCTCAGAATGACTCAAAACAGGCTTCAAAACCAACGGATGAAATGAACTGGCAGCAGTTCGAGTTATTGGTGGGTCAGGCTTTTCGCAGTAAAGGTTACTCTGTGGAAGATGGAGGTGACCTAGGTGCGGATGGCGGTGTCGATGTGCACTTATCAAAAGATGGACTGAAGTATTTTGTCCAATGTAAGCACTGGAAAACTCGAAAGGTTGGCGTGGCTGTCGTAAGAGAGTTATATGGTGTGATCGCAGGTGCCGGAGTAGAGGGCGGTTTCGTTGTCGTTTCAGGTGGATTTACCAGAGATGCAATTGATTTTGCTGAGAATAAACAGATTGAATTAGTCGATCAGCATGGTTTAAATGCAATGTTGAAAGGTAGGCAGGAGCCAACGATTAACCTTCCTGTTGAAGAGGCTGTCAGCTCGCCTGAAGAGCTTAGTTGTCCAAAGTGTAGTGCTAGTATGGTTAAGAGAAAAGCGCGTCAAGGCGCTCGTGCTGGACAGGAGTTTTGGGGCTGTTCTCAGTATCCAAAATGCTGCGGGATAGTGAATATATAGTATGTGCGATAAAACAATTTTAATTTTATGGAGATGGAAAAATGGGTGTCCCTGAAGATGTTGAAGGATTAAAGGCTCACTGGCCTGCACTAACACTCGCTTCAAAAATATTTTTTTCAGCATTGATAGCTATCCAGTTTATGTCGATAGCTTCTTTAGCTGATAATGTATATAAATTCAAAGGTTTTATGGCTGAGGCTGTAATTCAATGGCATAAAGTAACCCTGCAGCTTGTAGATGTATTTAATTTAAATGTTGAAATTTGGTATTTGGATTATTGGACCGTCACTTTTTTGGCAATGGTTCCGTATTTAATAGCACGTTGGAAAATAATAAACCTACGTTTGAAAATCACCCATTTGTTCATGCTGCCTACTAATTTATTGTTGCCATTCTACTTCGAATACTCTGGACACTTCTTCGTCTTTACAGCCTGCTTTATCTATATTTCTGTTCTAATCGCTGTGTTTTGGCCTCCCCTAGATAAGAAGGTAGCCATTATAGGTTTTCAAATGATACTTCCTCCAATATTGGTAGCTATTGTTGCAGCCATTGCAGAAGGCTGGAGTAGGCCGTTGGTTTAAAAAAGTTATTTAACGACACTTAGCGGTCATAGTGCCGCTTGCTTCTTCCCCCTCAGAGAGTCCCTTAATGACGCTAATGGCGTGACAATTGTGCCGCTAACCCCTTTTATCGCCTGGAGGGGTTGGAACCTGCGACCAATTGATCATAAAGGCTTGCTGTATCATACTGTCATAGGTAATATACTGCTCCGCGACATGCATGACTTAGTCGTTACAGTGCGCTTGTAGCTCAGCTGGATAGAGTAGTAGGTTCCGATCCTATTGGTCGGGGGTTCGAATCCCTCCAAGCGCACCAAATTTGTTAGTTACGGAACGTAAAATGCAATATGTAAAAGTTGTTTAGAACTCCATGTTGGAGGGTGAGAAGCCCCGCGGGTTCGAGTCGAGCGCAGCGACACATATCGGAGCCTGCGACGATAACCCTGGAAGGGTTCAGCAAAGCTGAATAATCCCTCCAAGCGCACCAAATTTGTGATATGTCGAACGTAAAATGCAATATGTAAAAGTTGTTTAGAACTCCATATTGGAGGGTGAGAAGCCCCGCGGGTTCGAGTCGAGCGCAGCGACACATATCGGAGCCTGCGACGATAACCCTGGAAGGGTTCAGCAAAGCTGAATAATCCCTCCAAGCGCAACAGGTCTGCGAGATACGGAACGCAAAATGCAATATGTAAAAGTTGTTTAGGACGTCATATTGGAGGGTGAGAAGCCCCGCGGGTTCGAGTCGAGCGCAGCGACACATATCGGAGTTTACGACGATAACCCTGGAAGGGTTCAGCAAAGCTGAATAATCCCTCCAAGCGCCCCACCTAACTGATGATTATCTTCGTCGAATATTACCCACTCACCTGAATTACCAATGCAGAGAACTAGCTATAGCGCTAAGGTAAATAAAAAAGCAAGTATATGCTTAAGGCACTTGAGCATACTAATACCTTGTAAAGTTAAGGAGGACTCAGAGAGCCAACCTAGAGTTTTCCATGCAAATAATTAAGATCAGCCCTTATTAACTCGCTGTTGTAGACAGTCAGTAAGTTTTAATATCGCACATTTGAGAGGACCCAATGACTACCACACAAGCCTATTTTGTTACCGTAGCATTAATAAATTTAGTGTTAGCTTTCTCGGGCACCAGAGTGAGTGATCCTGAAGGAAAGCAGCAGTCTATTCGCTATTTTGTGATTGCTTTCTTCATCAATTTTATAAGTTGGTTTTTATACGCTTTTGATATAAATGTACCTTTAAAGATGCTTTCGGTCATTCTCTCAGCGGCCTTTGTATGGGGGATGGTGGTTTTTAGCTTTAAGCGCTGCGAGTTGGATTTGCCGCTGATCCCTTTACTGGCGATTTTTTTGACCAATAGTTTTTTTCTGGGATACTTTACCTATCGTGGAGAACTTACTAGTGCCTTGCATGTGAGTGCTTTTTTTGTACCTTTTGCATTCATTATTGTTGGCTATCTATTCATAAATATTAAAGAAAATAGAAATCCATCCGACGTCATCTTATCCTACGCATGTTTTTTTATGGCGATAATTGTGGTTTCTCGCTCACTGTTACTCGAGTTAGCTCCGGAGGTGTTTAGTAGGACTATTATTTCATCACAAATAATATGGCCAGCTTTTAGTGTGATTAGCGGAATGTTCGCTATACTTAGCTTTACTGAAGAAGCTCAATTGAAGTTAAAAAAAGAATCAAATACCGATCCGCTGACAATGTTAGCCAATAGACGCAGTATGAACACCGCTCTCAGTAATGAATGGGCCCGTGCTCGCCGTCATGACCGGTCGCTGGCGCTAGTTATGCTAGATGTTGATTGTTTTAAAGAATATAACAATCAGTATGGTCATCAGGCTGGTGATAAGTGTCTGCAGGAGGTAGCTGCTGTTATAAAGGGCAGTGCGCAACGGGCTGAAGATATGGCGGCTCGCTATGGTGGTGAGGAGTTCCTGCTAATTTATCCTGATACAGATGTGGTTACTGCACAGCATTTAGCGACAGCAGTGTGCACAGCGGTTGCGGCGTTGAAGATGCCGCATCAAAAATCACCTTTAAATTTAGTGACGATCAGTGCCGGGGTTGCCGTATTGGACAAAAATAACTATCAGGGGGTTGATGAATTACTGCGCGCTGCGGATATGGCTCTCTTCAAAGCGAAACAAAACGGCCGTAATCAAATTCATATCGCCAAGTAAAATAGGATTATTTACGATTATAAAACATAGCCTGAATTAATTCATAAACGTGCATGCGTTCGCCTTACATTGTACATAGAAAAGTTCGTGATTAAGGTAGCAAGCATAATGGCGAAAGCCGTTAATACCGTGTTAAAAGCTGATCCAATGTGCTCATCTTCTGTGAATAAGCTCTGCTATTTTACCAAAGTTTAGTGAATGCTTAAAAATGTTTTATAAAAATGGTGTGATTATGATTTTATTTTGATTATTTAAATCATAACGTCTATTTGGCGACCAACTCATTAAAAACCTTGAAAAAACAATTGATTAATTAATTGTTTTTTGTAGATAAATCATGCAGTATTAAAAAAAATAAATGAAAAGCTAGTGAATTATGGATGTAAATAACCAAATTATCAATGAGTTTATAAACCACCTAACGCCAGGAAAGGTGATAGATCTGCAGCTCGGCAGTACCAGTATCGTGAGAATCAAGCCGACAGTGATTGGCATTGATTTAGGCGTTTATTTGCTGGTGAAATTTCCCAGTAAATTAAATCCCGCTGATTATAAAGACGTACTGGTCGAAGGGACAAGGGTCATTGTTCGCTATATTCTTGAAGGAGAGCACGGAGAGTGTATTGCTTTTACAACGACAATACAGCATGTATCGCTTAAACCTAATCGCTTGGTTTTTTTAAACTATCCTACTCGGATTGAAAATCGACAACTGAGAACATATCAGCGTGAAAGAACTCATTTGCCCGCTCAAATTTCACCCAATAAAATTAATGACAAATTAACAGGTAGTTGCCTCGATGGTTATATAGTCGATATTTCTGCACACGGTTGTCAGTTTTCATTTAGACCAGGTGAAGGCAAAGGGGGGATAAAAAAGTGCCCTGTATATATAGCCATCACTCTTATGGGTATGGATGAACCGTTTTTGATTAAGGCACATGTTAAAAATAACAGGCTAGAGAATGGTCATATTTTGGTGGGGATTATGTTTGATGAATCATCACTAGAGAAGATTTCAGTGTTACTTGAAGATATGGCGATTAATGCCGAGTAACACAGCAACTGAGTACGTGTAAATAAGCATAATTTAAGTTAGGGCCTGCTTTTATTTTAGAACCGCAGTTAGGCGGAGCACGCTTCTTCTGCTTAAATGCTTGGTTGGCTAAAGCTTACTCGCTGCAGAGTGCAAGCTTTAGCTGAACAAGAAACTCGAGCGGTAAGCGGTTAAAGTGACGGCAGGTTTTACTCAATCCCCAGCCCCTTTACTATCAGCTTAATTAGAAACTCGTTAGCCCTCTCGAAATCCTCGGCGTCTAATTTAGGTTTATCTAGGGCGATTTCAATTTGCGAGGAGAAGTCAGCATAGGTTTGCGTCGATGCCCAAATCATAAAAAATAGATGATAGGGATCAACAGGATCCATTTTACCCTCTTCAATCCAGCTTCTGATCAGTGCTACATCGTCTTCTAGCTGTGGCAGTAGATGGCTAGTTAAATAGTCTTTTAGTCGCGGAGCGCCGTGAATTATTTCATTGGCAAAGACTTTTGAGCCGTTGGGGTGGCTGCGAGAAATTTCAATTTTCCCACGAATATAACTGCTAATCATGGTTTTAGGATCATCACCGCGCTGTACCAGCAACGCCATTTTTTCCAGCCAAATGTCTAAAATATTTTCTAATACTTTTTGATATAAGACTTCCTTAGAGGGGAAATAATAGAGCAGGTTTTGTTTAGTTAAACCGGTCAGTTCGGCAATGCTGTTAATAGATGCGCCCTGAAAGCCGAACTGCGCAAAGATATCCTCTGCCGCCAATAATATTTTTTGCTCGGTTCTCTCTCTGGAGGCTCGTTTAGGCTTTACTATTTTATTCTGTTGCATGTAAAAAATACCGACTAGAAATTATTAGGTTGAAGCGTGCTAAGAGCTTGTGGAACTTAAATTCCGTGGTATTCGCTGCGCTATATAACTGATTGCGGATCTAAGGAATTTCTTTTGACAGAGATTGGACCCAGTGTATTTGGAACTTTATTAGCTACAATATATAGCAGCTGCTGCATTCTTTGCAGCCAATGACTGTACTTAGGATCATACAGCTACCTTTGCATGAAGTAGACAGTTACTTGAACGCCAAGTAATTTTTGAGCATAAGAGAGCCCCTCAACTAGTTTTGCATGCCTGGTAAGTAATATTTGAATCAGGGTCTTCACTGCACCACATAGCGCAAGCTCTTGATTTTTCATCGGTTAGAAAAACATCCGTTGAACTGATAAGTTTTATGCAGGGATGCATTTATGGAGGATATGCCGAACGCATATGAGGTCGCAGCTAATATATCTAATTCCACTGTAGAACCAATGTCTTACACTCTGTATTTACTTTTAAGTGACGGATTCAGGTAATCGTTAATTAAACATTGTACACAGTTTGTGTTATTGGTAAGTTCGACATTCGTCCAATTTACCTGCAATTCACTGTGGAGAGTCTAATGAGTCGTCAAATTTCTAGTGTATTCCAACACTGGCAAGCGCCCGCTGACTATTTAAAAATAACAACTTTAGATTGCCACACCGGAGGCGAGCCACTGCGGATTATCACCGCAGGCTTTCCTGAACTATTGGGGAGCACCGTATTGGAGCGGCGGCGCTACTGCATGCAGCATTTTGATCACTTGCGCACGGCGCTAATGTTTGAACCTCGCGGTCACGCTGATATGTACGGGGTGCTGATTACCGAGCCTGAACGAGCGGATTCGCACTTCGGCGCTATCTTTATTCACAATGAAGGTTATTCAACGATGTGTGGCCACGCGATTATAGCGTTGAGTAAATTTGCCGTCGAATCGGGCTTAATTAGCCGCACTGGTGAATATACAGAGGTGCGAATAGACGCCCCTTGCGGATTGATCGTCGCGTCGGCTAAAAGCAATCAGCAAGGCGAAATAATAGCGACCACCTTTGATTGTGTACCATCATTTGTCGCTGAAAAAGATGCGCTGGTTAGCGTCCCTGAATTAGGCGAGATACGTTTTGATCTCGCCTATGGCGGTGCTTATTATGCGTATGTGAATGTCGCTGATCTGGGTTTGACTTGTGAGGCCAAACATTACGCAGAGCTAATTCGCACTGGGCGGCTCATCAAACAAGCGGTGATGGAACAGTTTACGATTAAGCACCCCTTTGAGGAAGATTTAAGCTTTTTGTACGGCACCATCTTTGTCGAAGAATTAGAACATGAGCAGCTCCACTCTCGCAATGTCTGTGTATTTGCCGAGGGTGAGGTTGATCGAAGTCCGACCGGATCGGGGGTATCGGGGCGCGCTGCAATCCACTATGCTCGTGGTGAATTAGCGTTGCAGCAATCGATCACCATCGGCTCCATCTTAGACACGCGGTTTCAAGTGCAAGTGCAAAGTGAATTAGTCTACGGTCCCCATGCTGCGATCATTCCACGGGTCACCGGCAGCGCTTTTATTGCGGCGAAATGCGAATTTATTATCGATCCCAAAGATCCATTAAAAGACGGTTTTATCTTTCGATAAAACCCAATATATCACTATGTTGACGGCTAAAAAGGTAACTATGAAGACTATCGAAATTTCACTACAAGATATATATCAGCTAGCTTACGACTGCTTACGCCAAGCGGGTGCCAATCATGACAATGCAGATGCAGTGGCAGATACCGTGATGCGAGCGGAGCGCGATGGATCAGTTTCACACGGCCTGTTTCGCATTCCAGGCTACCTAGCGACCTTAAAAAGTGGCAAGGTAAATGGTCTTGCTGATCCGCAGCCCGAACAAGTGACCCCGGCGTTTATTCGCTGTCACGGCGAGAATGGTCACGCGCCACTGGCGATTAACCGCAGTATTGAAATGCTAGCTAACTCGGCAAAAATATGTGGTGTCGCGGCGCTTAGTTTAACCCATTCGCATCACTTTGCCGCGCTGTGGCCTGAAACAGAAGCACTGGCGGAGCGTGGAGTAGTGGGCTTTGCATGTGTCTCTTACACACCGATGGTAGCCCCAGCTGGTGGTACTGAAGCACTGTTTGGTACCAATCCAATCTCCTTTGCCTGGCCACGGCTTAACCAGCCACCACTGGTCTTTGATATGGCCACCGCAGCCATGGCAATGGGAGAAGTACAAATAGCCGCCAGAGATAATCACAGCGTACCGCTAGGTACTGGCCTGGGGCCAAATGGAGAACTGACCGAAGATCCCAAAGAAATATTAAAAGGGGTATTACTGCCCTTTGGAGGACACAAGGGATCTGCCATTTCAATGATGGTTGAATTAATGGCAGGGCCGATGGTGGGCGAGGGCTTTAGCTTTGAAGCGGGAGCCTCTGATAATGGTGATGGCGGGCCACCGCAGGGCGGCGAGTTTATCTTGGCGATTTCACCGCAGATCATGGGTGGAGACAACTGGGCCGAGCACGCCGAAAAATTATTCAGCAAGCTAGAGTCATACGAGGGGATTCGCCTACCGGGTCAGCGACGTCATAAAATGCGCAACGACACTGGACCACGGGCGGTGAATAGTGAGCTAGTGAATAAGTTACGGGGAATGAGCTAAAAGCTTGAAGCTACAAGCTTCAAACTTCAAACTTCAAACTTATAGCTTATAGCTTATAGCTTATAGCTTATAGCTTATAGCTTATAGCTTATAGCTTATAGCTTATCTTTGGGCGAGTAAAAAGTTCTTAAGCAACGCTTTTCCGCCTTCGGTGGCAAAGGATTCAGGGTGGTACTGAATACCTTCAATCGGGTACAGTTTGTGTCTTATGCCCATGATTTCACTGCCATTGATCGCGCTTTGCTGAAAGTTACCGGCGACTGTGAATTGATCGTCGATCACCGAAGTAATTTCCAGACACTCTGGCAAGCTGTGCACATCCACCATCAGCGAGTGATAGCGCATAATCTCAAGCGCTTGCGGCATATTTTGATAGACACCTCTGGCATCGTGCACTATCGGTGAAACCTTGCCGTGCATCGGCACCGTGGCGCGGACAATATCGGCACCAAAACAGTGCGCGATACCTTGCATTCCTAAACAGACACCTAAAACCGGAGTGCTTTTGCCAAGAGTGGTAATCACTTGGGCGCAGACCCCAAAATAGGCGGGATCTAGCGGGGTGCCAGGACCTGGAGAAATGATGATTCGATCAAAGGCCTGTTGCTGGATCTGTTGCAGCGAAATTTCATCATTGCGTTTGACCACTACCTCAAAATCTCTAGATTTTAGTTCACGGGATAAAATGTCGCCGATGTACTGATACAAATTAAAGGTAAAAGAATCGTAATTGTCGATTATTAGTACTCGCATTATTGCTCTCCCTCAAAATACGCTAGTACTTTTTTCATAGCAGATAATTTTCGTTGAATTTCTAAATACTCATCATCAGCATTAGAATCGAACACATTGCCGCCACTGGTTTGTGCATAGCCTTCTTCACCGTTGATAAATACGGTGCGAATCGGAATAGCAAAAGTACAGTCGCCGTTAAAACTGAATTCACCTAAAGCACCGCCGTAAGGGCCGCGCCCGTCAGGTTCAAGTTGATCAATAATTTTCATCGCCTCCATCTTTGGCGCGCCGGATAAAGTGCCCGCTGGGAAATTAGAAGCGAGCGCGGAGAACATATCTTGGTTGTCGGCTAAAATCCCGAAAATCTCAGTTGAAATGTGTTGTACATGCGAATAACGCTTAATCGACATCAAGTTACGGACGGTGACCGTGCCGAACTTTGCCACCCGACCAATATCATTCCGGTGTAGATCAACCAGCATATTATGCTCGGCAATTTCTTTTTTATCGTTTAACAAAGCGCGGGCCAGCTTGATATCTTCAGCGCTGTCGACACCGCGTCTCGCGGTGCCGGCGAGTGGGAAAGTCTCCATCTCACCATCGCTTAAGCGGAACAGCAGTTCAGGGGAGGCGCCAATAATTTTTTGCTCGCCAAATTTCATATAATACATATAGGGAGATGGATTCACCTCACGCAATTTTGCATAAATTTGCGTGCAATCGCCACTGATTTTATAGCGAGTTTTGAAGCCGACCTCAGTCTGAAATATCCGCCCGCAAATAATATCTTGTTTCACCTTCAACACCGATTCCGCATGCTCTTCACGAGTCATCGTATCGCCCAGTGAAACGGTGGTGGTTTTACCATACTCGCAGACTGGTAAATGCAGCAGGGCTTCTACCTCAGCAAAGCGATTGTTTGTGTAATAGTAATAAAAAATTTCACCGGTAGTGTGGTCGTAAACCAAACCGTCTTTGTAGACGCCAAACTTAAATGGCTGGAATAAATTACTGCTCTGCACTTTTAGCTGAGGTTCAAAAAAATTGATCGCATCATAGCCTAAATAACCGACAATCCCCCCGGCATAACTTCTGGAAATAATATGCTGTGGGACTATATCGCGCAGCGCGTAATAGGGATTATCACAGGGATATTCCTCGACCACAGCCGTTTTAGTATCTTCAATACACAAAGTTTTATAGTCTTTGGCGAAAATAACCTGCTCGGGGTCAAAGCCCATAATGTGATGGCGGGATACATAGCTTTCCTCCCCGAGGGATTCAAGAATAAAACAGTTATCGTATTTAGCCTCAATACTGCGGAACAGCTGAAAGAAGTCAAAGTCTTCAGCTAATTTCAAGTAAGTGGGTTTACCGGGTAATTCAATTTTTGGCAGCGGTTTACTATTCATGATTTGCCTTACAAGTTTTTCGGCTCTCGGCCAGTTTGTTTTCTAACAATTGATAGCTATCAGTTTGCATAGCTTTGGAACCACGGGTAACAGTGGCAATCCCTACGCCCAATAATTTTGAGACCTCTCGTTGTGGGGTGTTATCTTCTAGTTGATGAAATATTTGCAAGCGACGATCGACATCATCATGCTCTTTATCAGTGAGGATGATATCCAAGGCAGCCGACATCTCGTTAGGGTCGGTGATGTCGCAAAGGAGTGCGAGTAGTTGCTTTCGGTAGAGTGTATTCATGTACTAGTACGATAGTGCATTTTTGGTTTGAGGTAAAGGGGGGATTTTAGGTAGGAGTCAGCTGTGAGCTTAGAGTTGTAAGTTTGAAGTTGTATTACTTGGAATATTAAGGAGGGTATTGTGATTGGTTCTTTATCAGAAAAGTTTCCGCGTCATGCTCACGCCTTTAGTTCAAAAAATTCAAAATCAAACCCTTAAACTGATTTGTTTTTTAAGTTTTAAGATCAAGTCATTACAAGAATTTCGCCGGTGGCGACTGACTTTCTTTTGATGAGCAAAATGAAAGTAAGCAAAGCAAAAGCTCACCCGTAATTGTCGACAGACTCCACCACTATCGCCTAAATTGCCGGCCGTTCGTAGAGACATCCCTGTCTCATTCACTCTGCGCGACGTCCTGTCGCTCCGCTTCGGCAATTCAGTCAATAGCGGCGGCGACAATAAAGGGGGCTAGCGGCTTCGTAGCTAATGTTTGGTGTTCGGCGATGCTTATGCCTATAATAATGACTAAGACTAGTAATCTCAGTTGGCTTGTTCGGTAATAGTAGTGATAAAGAGTGCCTGTCCCTTATTATTACTTAGTCTTTTTCCACCGATAAACCACAATTCCGGCGAAACGAAATCAACTGTAATTGAAGTTACTTCTGATTTCTTTCCGAGTAACTCAGTGGTATGAGCCAATTAAAGTTGATACTACCTTTTCAGCGATATCTGATGATTCCTTCATCGATATCCGTACATTCAAATATGGCATATTATTTCCCCTGGAGAGCTAACGTTTTTAGCACGCGATGGTTGGAGCTGCGAGTCATTCGCCGTGCCTAAACTTGTTTTGCGTATGATTGGTTTATTACCACTGTACCTGCGATAAAGTCATGTAGGGCTCTTTTACGCTTATTGAAAAGCAATACAATCAATTCACTCCAGACCCATAATTGAGAACTAACATTAACTAACGCATACCAAGCAGGATATAACGGCAAAAGATACTCGTAACGTTCCGTAAAGCTAGAGTTCAAAAACATATCAGAGTCTGCTATTAAAAGTGCCTGAATTTGAGCAGCTCCCATTAAAGCAGCAAAGATTAAATCAACAGAAGATCTTAGCACTGCGGCTTTAATCCCAATTTTTTTGCCGTTCGGTAGTGTGACTTTAATGCCTGTAGCCATCTTGCCAATAGTCGCTCCATATTTATAATGAAAATATATTGTATATGAACTGTATAATAGGCTTGAAACGACCACGACACACACTGCCGCCAATAAAGATAAGCTATCAATTAGGTAAAAAAGATACATGAAGGGTATTAAAACTAGCACATCAACTATACCCGATCCAAAGCGTTTCCAAAATCCGGCATAAACCTTTTTGTTATCAATTTCTAAAGGTAAAAAATCCATTTCTACTCCTTTATGCAGAACGCCCGCAACAACTGCATGACCGGGGCGCGAATTTTGCAGTCTTTATTGCAAAATACGTGACGTGGGAATGTCTGATTGCTTACGTTTGTGGTTAGTTGCATTAACCGACTGTTTATATTTGAATTTAATAGGGATTCAATGGTAGCAATTCCTATTTAAACTACAAACTTTACAGTTACTACAGCGTTAATTTAAAAAAATTACCTATGTGATTGGACAGACCAATTCTATTGATTGCTGGACACAAAATAAACAGCATAATGACAGAGCTGAATAGGCAACGATGACTTTCTACAACCATACACTGAACTTTTAGGTCAGCTTCACCAATAATGGTCATGACCTACTGAACCGCAGCTAACAGCTTAATACTACTATGGGATAGGCACTTTATTTTATATAAATATTTAGCCTTATCAGTTTGAATTGGTAAGGATTTTAAATTTCCCCCTTAAATAGAAGACATGCCTGTCCCATATCTTGTTGCTAAATTAACCCAGTGCATACCATGCTGTGCGGAAAATATAGTAAATTGAGATAACGTTTCTGATTTATCTGTCTATTGAACGCCTCGTTTCTCAAACGTTAAAGACTTTTAACGGGTTTATTTTTTGAGGTTTAGGTCAACAAATCAAGTGCAATTTCGACTGCGTCGAGTTCATTTCTTTTGGATGGGCTAAAAGAAACGGAACCAAAGACAACCACCGCTACTATTGCCGAAAGATTTCTCCGCGATTTACAAAATTGACGGCCGCTCAGATTCGCCATCCCTGGCTCAACTTCGCTCTCCGCGACATCCTGTCGATCCACTCGCCAATTTTGCAAATCGCTCCGGCGGCAATACAAGGGGATTGGAGGCTCCGTAGCTAGTATTGTCTGTACCCCGGTGCTTTTGTCTGCTCAATTCATTAATACTAGTTATATCAGCTGGTTTCTGCTGAAATAACAGTGATAAAAAGAGTCTTTTCCATGTTTTCCATGGATTTTTAATGGCGAAAAATTTGCCAAAGAGCAGCCTTTCCTGTTCTTTTGTTGTAGATTCTAAAAGATAATTAGCTCGGTGCTTTTACTATCTTTGTTTTTCAATCAACCGGGCAGAAAAGCCCGGTATTCAATCGTTAAAAGCCTGTAAAAATAACTGGTAGCGCCATCATCACGATATTTTGCACGCAATAATTGGGTCATTTCAATGACCCAATTTAGCAATCGCTTGAATAAGCTGCTCTTTGATTTCTAAGTTAAGCAGTTGATTATTTTCAGTATCGAAGTTTTGATAAAAACTCGGCAGTGAAATACTGGCTTTAAGATCGGCGCCAAAATATGGCGCTGAATTTGTTGCAGCGCTCAATACTGACGCTGCACCGCCAGCTCCAGGGGACGTCGAGAGATAAATAGTCGGCTTGTTTTGAAACAGTTGCTGAGAGATGCGTGAAGTCCAATCAAACAAGTTCTTGTAGGCTGCGCTGTAGCTGCCGTTATGCTCGGCAAATGACACAACTAGTGCATCTGCCTGCCCTATTTTTGCAAAGAACTGTTGGGCTAATGCAGGTTGGCCGAGTTGGCTTTCGCGTTTCTCACTGAAAATCGGCATTTCGTAATCGTCAATGGCCAATGTTTCAACTTCTGCGTTGGGGTGCAAGTTAGCCACATAGTTTGCCAGTATTTGGTTGATAGAATTCTCATTATTACTTGCGGCAAAGCTCAGTATTTTCATTATTGCTCTCCTTGAAAGGTTATTACCTGAATCAGTGATTTCACTGCACTTTGAAGTCACGGATTTAGGTATTAGTTACTTGAATTACGAAGTTTTGGATCATCTGAAAAGTATTGGACAAATTCTATTTCTAAGCCTGATGGGGCTATATAATAGACATTTCTGCGGTATGGCTGCTTATCTCCATTGTTGCTGACCTCATAACCCGCATCGCTTAAACGTTGTATAACACTTTCTAGATCGTCGGTAACGTAGGCTAGATGGGCAAGTCCAATTTGATGGCCGGCTAGTTCACGGTTTTCACCGACACCGTTATCATTTAATGCTATGTATTGATAATCATCACCAAAATGCAGCCAATTTCGCGCCTTTCCTGACCACTCTCCACGGCCTTTATCACGTACTGACCAGTGTGGAAATGCTGCTTGGTAGAAATTTAACATGGCGGGGATATCAGCGACGACTAAATTTATATGTTCTAAATGCATGATCAATATTACTCCAGGTATTTGCTGTTAGTAGTGAGTGTTAGAACATCATAAAACCTCAACTTAACTTGAGGTAAAGTGTTTTTTTAATTATTATTAATAAAACAGTGGAGGATTTATGAGCATCGCAAATTGGAGTGTGGGTAAAGTGGCACAAAGGTGTGGTATTAAAGTCAGTACGCTGCATTTTTATGAAGAAAAAGGTCTGATTCAAAGCAGTCGCAACAACGGTAATCAGCGTCGTTATAAAGGGGAGGTATTACGCCGCATTGCGATCATTAAAGCGGCGCAGAAAATAGGCATAAGTTTAGCGTCGATTAAAACTGCCTTTGCCGCACTGCCTGACAATCGAACCCCCTCTAAGCAAGAC
Organism: Oceanospirillales bacterium; assembly: GCA_029027825.1. Taxonomy (GTDB): domain Bacteria; phylum Pseudomonadota; class Gammaproteobacteria; order Pseudomonadales; family Balneatricaceae; genus Rs1. The sequence goes on from CP093399.1 coordinate 4,595,133, forward strand.
TGGCAATTACTATCAAGCACTTGGCGCGATGATTTAAATGTGCGTATAGCCTATATGGAAAAACTTAGAGACTCGCTAACAGGTTGTATCGGTTGCGGTTGTTTATCGATGAGCAATTGTCCTATCTACAACCCAGAAGATAAGTTAAGTGCTGAAGGCAGCGGAGCTGTTATTTTAGATCGAGACAGTCCGTGAATGGTGAAGAGTATTCGCTGTTATGGCTAATCAAGATAAATTGAGACCTCTGCATAACGTTGCGAGTGAAGGTAAGACAAGGCAAAAATAGATAATTGGGGTCAGGTTAAAATTAAATATTAGACACTCAGAAATAAAGCCTTAGCGGTTATCACTGAGACCTTTTAATGTATCATACTTGCGCCGCTTTTAAATAAATATCAAGCACTTGGGTCAAAGTAAAGGCACATATTGATTACTGCAAGCCCCATAGCCAGGTCGCTGAATAGTGAAAACAGTATGCCATTGCTTAACTAAATATAAGATTTATACGTTCAGCTTTTAAAAATATGTAAGACAATTTGTCATCTATTATTATGCAGCACATATCCCATACTTGGGTAAAACGTCATGCAAAATATCAAATCGATATGCCTGAAGAGCGTCATGAAACAGTTTCCAATCAGACGATAAAAAGTCCTCGGAATACTTAAATTCATCTTCATCTGAATCATTAGATTTTAATTGGCCAATTGAAGCGTATTTCCATGAACCTTCACCTTTGGGTGTATAAGAAACATCTTCAGCACCGAATGAAAACTGGCCACTCGAAATTGCCTCTAGCCACATTTGATGGCGCTCTTCACCTTTATCTTTTCTAATACTATTGATAAGTTCTTTAATGAGGATAGCGTCTTTTTTAGGTATACCTGAAACTTTGTTAAAATCTGAAGTAAGGCTGTTTGCTCTGTAGCATTGCATGGCACGGCACATGCTGTTAGTTGCCTCAAAGAAAATTTCCTGGTTATTTCTATTTACTAGAAGTTCGTTACCATTTTTATAAGACCAAGATATATAAGGTCTATCAGGGTGGCTTAATGAAGCACCATGTCCTAGAGGAAAAGTACGGCTAAGAAAAAAATTGGCTAGCTTATCAAAAAGCCCTTTGTCTAAATCGGGGTCATCACTTTTTAAGTCTGTGACTTCATTTATGGCGTTATTGACGCCTGCAAAACCTTGGTGGGCAAATGTATCTGCGTATACATGCATACTAATACCTAGACGGTGTAAGCCGTAAGGCTTGTCCCTGTCTTTTATAGATAAATCCAGCATTTCTCTAGCAACATAACTATCTGGTGTACTAATCAATTTGTTTATAAAAGAACCAGCTGGATTTTCCCCTGCTCTAAGTCCTCCGTTTCCTGGCAAGAAATGAAAAGGTATCCATACACGATGATTTGCTAATTCATCAGAGTTTCTATAATCCAACATTTTATGTGCGGATGATATTCTGCTGTACATAGCACCGTTAGTGAATTTAATGTGACCTGAGTTTGTTGCATCATCAACGTATTGAGCACTATAAGCGACGATATTCGCTTCCAATGCTGAAAAACCAGCAAAGCGAGCTGCGATATAAGTTAGTGCGTGATGTCCATCAATTTGCATAGTAATTCCTTTTAAAACATTTAATTTAAACCAATAAATAAGTCACATTATTCAGTCTATAAATATCTAGGATTTTTCAGATTCATTAAGTAGACAGGAAGGCTTCTTGAATTTAGTCGCTATATCTATACATGAAATTTAGCAATTTCATCAGCTGTAAACATCCAGTCTCTATGGTTTCCTATCAATAAAATCTAGCATTTAATATCTTAAATGTCATGCATTTTCATGCGTCTAATTGAGCAGGAAATCGACTTTTTCTTAGAGTATTTGTTGTTATAATAGATTCAGCCTGAGGAAATCCAAATGGATAACACCACCTATTCAAAAGAATTTCAAATAGCTCTAAAAATAGTCAATAATATATTTGATCAATGGCAGCTCACCGAAGTTGAACGACTAATTTTCTTGACGGATGATGTAACCATTATTCGCTTATCCAGAATACTGAATATCTACAGATTGCTGGGAACTGTATGGGAGCCTCTCAGGGCTGCAAACTGGCTTCGCCCACCTAACGATTACTTCAATGGCAAAAGTGCTTTAGAAGTCATCTCCGAAGCAAAGGATGGGCTTGAAAAAGTACAACGGTATCTCAAATACGAATTTCAAAATTTAGAAGAAGGACCAACACCTTACATGTAGGCCTTCCTCATGGTTGGTTCAACCACTATATTTTTACATCGGCAATGAAATCAACAACCTTTCCTCTAACTATTTTTCTCCCTGGCACAAGCTCTAGCCATACTGGAAATGTCATTGATTCTAGTCTTTTGAATAGCTCGATATCAGGTGTTAAAAACATTTTATCGACGGCAAACCCACCTTTGAAGTGAATGTTGTAATTGGATGAAGAGCTTGGCTCTATCTCTGACAAAATATAGATTTCGTTAAACTCAAAATCACGCTGCTTCTTTCGTGAATATCCGCTCACTGACTTGAAACCTGCTACTAAGTGTTTATCGCTCATTTTGTTTCCCTCTATCGTTTCATTAGCTTGAATGCTTTGTGCCCACTTTCTTGGTGCTTGACGTAGGACTTCGGTGACGACTATTGACCTGCGTAAATCAGTGCCAATTAAATGGCTCAGATCTATTTCAAATACCTGTGCTCCGTTTCTTTCAATTTTGTGTTGTTTGTTTTGATCAATCCCATGTGTGACTTTGATTTCGATATCAATTTCTTCCCCTGTATCAACGATAATTGCCCCGATATCTGCGACATAGCCTGGCCTACTTTTCTCTAGTTCAACGTTGGCTAATTGGGTTAGCTTTTCGCCAGCTGGTAATGTGACGCAGCTCTGCTGCTTTATGATTTTCTTTGCTAAAAGGTGCAGTGCGGTCTCAGTGCCTTGGCCGCAATTGTCTATCCCATGATGTGCAAAGTGATGGCTGTTAATCTCGCCTTTCTTTGCTACTAGCAAGCCTTTACAGTGCGGGCAAACGCACTGGCAATTGAGGCCTTTTTCAACTTCATCGATAAAGACTAATGCACCATCTCTTATGCCTACTTTGAGGTCTTTTTCTTCGTCGTAACACATTTTTGATTCCTCTATGTTTATGCTTAAGTGCCGAGCCATTTGAGCAGTTTTTATGATAGTATTTCAGCCCTAAACAGGAACCGAACGGTTTTGGGGTAGTAATTAATGCAGGAAAATCAGTTAGATGATGCGATACGTACTGGGTATGCTTTTCTTGATGAAGTAGGCTCTAGTACCCGAAAATATACAGTTTTAAAAAAAGTTTTTGACTATGCCAGGGATCAAGTTAGTAATAATGAGACTGTAGTATTTACTTGGAAGGACATAGCCGAACTTAATGAGCTTGAGAGTGGAGGAAAAGCGCTTAAAAATCATATCTCAGATGCTATCAAAGAGCTAAATGAGCAAATTTCTAAGCTGAATAAGCTTGCTCTGGAAAATGGCTATGATTCTTTGCCAAAACTACAGAAAATAAAAAAGGGAGGTGGAGCAGGAATTGCAAATAAATATCAACTCAGTGCGATCAGCGTTGACCTAGAGCCTTTAGATATAGAAATCCCTGCAGGACATATACGTTACAAGTTAGAGAAAATTTCTAAACCGAATATCTTTGCTAGAGTCGTGAATAATTATTCGGTGGAAGGAATTAAATTTGCCGTTCTGGCTGGTTGGTTTGCATCACTACTTATTTTGGGTTTGCTCATATTACTATTTGGCTTTTATTCTATTATGCAAACTACGACAGTGCTTGGGCTGCTAAAAATCGTGTTTGGTTTTGGAGCCTTCATTTATAGTTTGTATCTTTTTATATCTCCGCTCTACCGCTGTTTATCACTAAGGATCGTCAGCTCCCCTATACTTTTCACACCAAGTGACATCAGAACAGCGCAGTTAGAATACGTACCTACAACGAGAACGACTGATAAAGGAAGATTAATCCGAAAGTTTAGAATCGTGACCTACACTGCATCTTGCCCTGTTTGTGATGGCAGAATTGATCTTGAAGAAGGGAAAGGCGCTATGAAAAACCGATTAGTTGGCTGTTGTTCTGAAAGTCCACGAGAGCATGTATTCAGTTTTGATCATCAAACGAAGTCAGGTAAAGCGTGTTTCAGTGAATATGAGAACTGGAATGTTTGATAGTATCTACTGGTGGGCATAACGTACTTGGTTAAACTAAGAGCTGCACGCAAAGTATATGAGGAATATCGTCATGAGTGATAATTATGATTTTTCAAATTCAGTTAAAAATCCTTACGCAAAAAAGTTGAAGAAGCAGGTAACAATTCGTCTTGATGAAGATACTATTGAGTACTTCAAGGGGCTTGCGGACAATAAGGGTATTCCTTATCAAAGCTTAATTAATTTGTATTTAAGAGACTGCGCCCAATCGCAGCGTGATCTAAAAATGCAATGGCAGTAAACAGCCGACAGTTAACAACAATCAGCAAGCAGTGCCCACGTCACGGATTTTGCAAAAAGACCGCAAAATCCGCGTCGCGCGCCTGCAGTTGTCGCCAGCGATACATGCCCATGTAGCTGTTGCATAAGTACCGTGTATTCGTTAATGTTTTCTACATGATTATTTCATTTTCTGACAGAGCGACAACAGACTTATTTCATGGAGTATCGAGCTGTTATGCTCGCAAACTTCCAAATCAAATACATGAAATACCTCTCTATAATTTATATTTAATCAATGCCGCTCAAGAATTAGATGATCTTAAATCCCCTCCCGGAAACAGGCTTGAGCCATTGAAAGGAGATCTTAAGGGATATCACAGCATTCGAATAAACTCACAATGGAGAATCGTTTTTCTCTGGAAGGGTAATGCAGCACATGATGTAAAAATTATGGATTATCACTAATTTAAAGAGGTTACTTATGATTCCCTTAAATAGAACAGCAACACATCCAGGTGTTATTTTACTCAAAGAATTTCTGGAGCCGTTACAACTAACTCAAAAATCTCTTGCTATGCACCTGGGAATTCCAATTCAGCGAGTCAATGAAATTGTTCGAGGTAAACGCGGTATTACTCCTCAGACAGCTTGGTTATTTTCAGCAGCTTTACGTACTACTCCAGAATTTTGGCTCAACTTGCAATCTACTCACGATCTGTCTGCTAATCGCCCCGATTATCATGTACAGCCTTTAGTTGCAGTCGGCATGTAACAAGCGCAAGCAATCTGACATTGAACGTCACGGATTTTGCAAAAAGACCGCACAATCCGCGCCGTGCGCCTGCAGTTGTCGCCAGCGTTAGCTGCATCAGTTTTTACTTAAACTAGGAAATACGTTGAAATTTCATGATCCTAAAATATTTATATTTCTGATCCCATTTGTAGTCGTTGAAATACTAAAGGATATGCAGTGCGCCGAGCTAAATCGGTATTAGATTAGAGGTGTAACTCCTCAGTTCGGTAAGGTTAGCGAACCGCCGAAACTCCGAGTCATGGGCTTTGCATCGTAAGGTGTCGAGTTAAGCGTTGACAGGGGAAACCATAGGCTGAGTTTTGAGCTGCGCTTACGTTTTAGAATAAGTATCTTTAACCTGAATCAGTGACTTCACAGCACCACATAGCGCAAGCTCTTGATTATACAGCGGTTAGCAAAATACCCGCTGAACCTATGGGTTTTATGCACGGATGCATTTATTTAGCGAATGCAGGACGCATATGAGCTTGCAGCTAAGATTTTTAAATTCCACTGTAGAACCAATATCTTACACTCTGTATTCACTTTGAAGTCATGGATTCAGGTTTAAGAGTGCTGACTTAGTTGTGTGATAGGCCTGCGTTTTTTTAATGGCGAGAAATTTGCCAAAGAGCAGCCTTTCCTGTTCTTTTGTCGTAGATTCTAAAAGATAATTAGCTCGGTGTTTTTACTGCCTTTGTTTTTCAACCAACCGGGCAGAAAAGCCCGGTATTCAATCGTTAAAAGCCTGTAAAAATAACTGGTAGCGCCATCACCACGATGTTTTGCACGCAACAATTGGGTCATTTCAATGACCCAATTTAGCAATGGCTTGGATAAGCTGCTCTTTGATTTCTAAGTTAAGCAGTTGATTATTTTCAGTATCGAAGTTTTGATAAAAACTCGGCAGTGAAATACTGGCTTTAAGATCGGCGCCAAAATATGGCGCTGAATTTGTTGCAGCGCTCAGTACTGATGCTGCACCGCCTGCTCCAGGGGACGTCGATAGATAAATGCTCGGCTTGTTTTGAAACAGCTGCTGAGAAATGCGTGAAGTCCAATCAAACAAGTTTTTGTAGGCTGCGCTGTAGCTGCCGTTATGCTCGGCAAATGACACAACTAGTGCATCTGCCTGCCCTATTTTGGCAAAGAACTGTTGGGCTAATGCAGGTTGGCCGAGTTGGCTTTCGCGTTTCTCACTGAAAATCGGCAGCTCGTAATCGTCAATGGCTAATGTTTCAACTTCTGCGTTGGGGTGCAAGTTAGCCACATAGTTTGCCAGTATTTGGTTGATAGAATTCTCATTGTTACTTGCGGCAAAGCTTAGTATTTTCATCATTGCTCTCCTTGAAAAATTATTAGTTACTTGAATTGCGAAGTTTTGGATCATCTGAAAAGTATTGGACAAATTCTATTTCTAAGCCAGACGGGGCTATATAATAGACATTTCTGCGGTATGTCTGCTTATCTCCATTGTTGCTGACCTGATAACCCGCATCGCTTAAACGTTGTATAACACTTTCTAGATCGTCGGTAACGTAGGCTAGATGAGCAAGTCCAATTTGATGACCGGCTAGTTCACGGTTTTCACCGACACCGTTATCATTTAATGCTATGTATTGATAATCATCACCAAAATGCAGCCAATTTCGCGCCTTTCCTGACCACTCTCCACGGCCTTTATCACGTACTGACCAGTGTGGAAATGCTGCTTGGTAGAAATTTAACATGGCGGGGATATCAGCGACGACTAAATTTATATGTTCTAAATGCATGATAAATATTGCTCCATATATTTGCTGTTAGTAGTAAGTGTCAGAGCATCATAAAACCTCAACTTAACTTGAGGTAAAGTGCTTTTTTAATTATTATTAATAAAACAGTGGAGGATTTATGAGCATCGCAAATTGGAGTGTCGGTAAAGTGGCACAAAGGTGTGGTATTAAAGTCAGTACGCTGCATTTTTATGAAGAAAAAGGTCTGATTCAAAGCAGTCGTAACAACGGTAATCAGCGTCGTTATAAAGGGGAGGTATTACGCCGCATTGCAATCATTAAAGCGGCGCAGAAAATAGGCATAAGTTTAGCGTCGATTAAAACTGCCTTTGCCGCACTGCCTGACAATCGAACCCCCTCTAAGCAAGACTGGCAATTACTATCGAGCACTTGGCGCGATGATTTAAATGTGCGTATAGCCTATATGGAAAAACTTAGAGACTCGCTAACAGGTTGTATCGGTTGTGGTTGCTTATCGATGAGCAACTGTCCTATCTACAACCCAGAAGATAAGTTAAGTGCTGAAGGCAGCGGAGCTGTTATTTTAGATCGAGACAGTCCGTGAATGGTGAAGAGTATTCGCTGTTATGGCTAATCAAGATAAATTGAGACCTCTGCATAACGTTGCGAGTGAAGGTAAGACAAGGCAAAAATCGGCGAGATAGCGGAGTTAGTATGCCCCTCACTTTGGGTACAGTGTGCCCCTGTTTATGGGTATTACAGGTGTAAATGAGCATATTGAGCCGGTTTTTAACGCCGTATTACCGAACGCAGTTATCATACCCTCTGGGTAAGTTATGCAGAGGTCTCAAATTATAATTTTCCTCTAGTGGACTCAAAAAATGAATAGCCAATACGATATAGTTAAGCAGCCGTAGTTCACATCAATTACCGTGATTATTCACTGCGATAAAGCATGTAGAGCATTACAACGATAGGCAGGTTTTTAGTTAACGGGCCAAAGGGGTGTAACCAGAAGCTTGGGTCGATAAAACTTAGCAGTAAAGTGTAGACTGTAATGACGATGATCTGGGCGAGATAGCACTTTTTCAGCTGCCAAGTGGTGATTAGCCACAGCGCGATTAGTAGGTCTACTGCGCTGCCAGAGTATAATAGAAAGCTAGCTAATCCCCCGGTAATATCAGCGTTCGCCAACACCGTTAAACCTATTTCGCGACCAAAAAAGGCGGAGGTGATGGCGGTAAAAAACCACAGAAATACCAGCGAAAACCTAGCGGCCCATCTAATTTGTATCGTCATCATCAAGTTATACCAGCGCAAAAGGTTTAAAGATCATCAGCCAAAAAATAATTAAAATAGCGATGAATGCTGGGATGCCGAGGGCGGTCCAAAGACGCATAAGTGCTTTGAATTGAGGTGCTAATATCCCCGTTGCTAATGATTGCTCTGCAGCACTTTTGAGTTTGTATTGAATAAATACCACGGGGAGCCAGCAGAGGCCAATAAACAGAAATAGCGCCAATACCATAAGGAACCATGTAGAGCTGTAGCTGTAGCCAAGTTTGTTCATAAGTAGCACACCGCTCACACATTGGATCAGTATCGCTGGTGTGGTGAATATCCAGTCGGCAAGCACTACGTGCCTAGCAGTGATGGCCATTACCGCGAGGTTATTGCTGCGATTGGCCATAAACATAAAAAAGGCGATCCCCGCACCGGTACCGGTAAGTACCACCGCACTTAATATATGCAGCATTTTTAATAAAAGATAGTTATCCATAAAGCGGCTCTTAATTATGCTGATTAGTTGATTTAACTAGCAAGTTTTCGATTAAGGGTTGTGTAAGGTTTGGTGGTGGATATGGTACAAGCTTGCCTGTGCATCAAACTCTTGCAAACTAAACATGCCCAAGCAGGGAGTCGCACCTCTTTTGCTGATCTCACCATTAATCAGTTTTCTGGCCAAAATAATAGCCGCTAGCGTCGGGATGTATGGGCCAACACCATTTTTTGCCGATAATATCCATTGAATATGTTTAGCTTGGTGCTGATGATCAAGGCCTTTTATATCAATGCGCATCCCCCCAGAGTCAGTGCCAAAACCGATAAACCAGTCACTGGCGGCGACAATTTTATCGGTATACAAGGCCCAGTCTTTTACGAGTCCGATCTTCGCTAATAAGGCCATAAAGACCATTCCTAAATGTAACAGTGGCAGCTCTAACCCCGCTTGGAACTTGACGCTTTGCACGCCGCTATAGCGCTTCGGGAACAGCTCCAAATCTGGGATGTTGATATTGGCGAGCCAGCGTTTTCCTAAGGTGTCGCCAAAAGACCATTTTCTTGCAGACATCCAGCCGTACTGCGTGCACCACTGACCATTATTATAGGTTGAGAAAGGCTGGCCGGTAAATTTTAATATCGCGGCTACTGTCGCCTTGCCGCGCTCGGCTTGGTTGCCGGGAGCGATGGCAAAATCAATTTCATCGATACAGGCAAACTCATCGATAAAGTGGTCAATAACGGTAGAGGAAAGTCCAGGTACGGTGCTGGCACCGGAAACTAACAACAAGTCTTTGGCGATAGCCTGCTCGTTGAGGGTGATGATGTCACAGACGTAGCGTCGATCATCTGCCAAATCGATGTAGTGGCTGCCGATTTCAATACAGGCAGCAGGCACTGTATAAGCTTGGTCTTGAAAAGGTCCACCGGTGTGAATCACTAGCTGCGGCGCTAAACTCTTAAGAGTAGCGACGAAATTATCACTGTGAATATCGATATAGGCTGCCTGTAGCTGGGCGCTGCAGCCTGTCTTTTTGAGGTTATCGCAAGTCTGCTGTGCACGGGCTTTATTTCTACCGGCCAGCAGAATAGTCAGACCTTGGATATCCGCTAAGTTCTGGGTGATACGTTTACCAAAATTACCGTAGCCACCCAAAATCAGTATTTTTGTAAGCATTATTTATTGAGTCCGTTACACGTTATGCTGAAATTTATAGAAGAGAACTGATGATTGCTTACACTAATTCGGACAATTACTGCGGCTCAACAGTGCGCGTTTTATAGTGGCGGGCACGATTAATTTATGCAGCGGGGTAATCATCGTCATATAAAACTTGCCGAACAAATTATGTACGTGAACCACACTGGAGATAGTCACCAATTGACAGTCGTCAGATGCTTGGAAAATCGATATTTGCACATCCAAATGTTTATCACTGTCGATTAAAATAACTTCCTGTTCACTAATCGCTTTTATAGTGAAAATCCCAACACTATCGCCGACTAGGTAGGCGCTAGCTGCCTTGCTTTTATCAACATCACCAATGTGACCTAAATGTTTTAAACCTAGGCGGGAGACTATGCTGTTACGCGCCGTCATTAAAAGGTTGACCCAGTTGGGGATGGTAGCCACTTGAGATAACCAAATCTGCATGGCGGTGAGCGTGCTTTGCTCGGTGTAGCTATAGGCATCGCTGTAATAAGCATCTTTTAGTTGCGTGAATAATTGGCTTTCAACTGGGATGTTAGATGGTTGGACTGCCGCTTTCATAGGTATAGATCATCCTTAGTAAATTATGCTCGATAAAACTCATGCCTTAGAACAACTGTGATCGTTAAGATGCTTTTTACAGAGCTATTAAACGCTAATGGCAATTTATTGGCAAGGAGAGTTGATTGGGATTAGACTATAGAAAATACTTAGCGCCAGACACTATTTTTCATATGAAAATTTAACCCTATCAGTTTGAACTCATAGGGCTTTTTTAATCTTAAATAAAAATATGCCTGTTCGATGTTTTTATCTTTAGAGGTACCTTATGAAAATATCTTGGGATGACTATTACCGAAAAGTAGTCAATTTACAGCATCGCACAGTTACTGTGGACGCAGTAAATCTTGTGCCTAAAAAAGAAAGGGTCGTCGCCATCGACTGTGGATGTGGGGCCGGTAGAGATGTAGCATATTTAGAAAAAATTGGATTCAGTGTCTACGCTTTCGATATTGAAGATAATGCACTTGAAATATGTAAAGCCCGCTTCCACGAGAGTCCCTCGGTGAAAATATCAAAATCAAGTTTTGCTGATTTTGATTATCCAGAAGCCAATCTCGTCATTGCCAATTCAAGTTTATATTTTTGCCCTGAGAAGGAGTTTCAATTTGCTTGGCATAAAATTAGTGAGTCGCTATTAACTGGTGGTGTATTTTGTGGGGATTTTTTAGGTCATCTAGATTCTTGGGCAAATAAAACTGAATTTAAAGTCACATCCTTTACCAAAGATCAGGCTTTAAGCCTGCTATCTAAGTTCGATATAATTAATTTTCACGTACGAAAAGAGGTAGGTACTACAGCTCTAGGGATAGATAAATACTGGCATACATTTTCTGTCATTGCCGTTAAAAACGGCTAATAAGGCTGTGGTATTCGCAGCCTAGGGTGGATAACTTTAACAAAAGCATACCTGATTAGCCCTGTGTCTCCGCCACAGCAAAAGATGCTTTTAATCTCTTCTCTGTGTCCTCTGTGCCCTCTGTGGTAAAACCAATCCTTTAAAGATTTTTTCACCACAGAGGACACAGAGGCGCTGCGCTGCACAGAGGAAAAACAAAACACTACCTGATTAGTGCTGTGTTTTCACAGACTAACCTAAACCTGAATCCGTGACTTCAAAGAGAATGCAGAGTGTAAGATATTGGTTCTACAGTGGAATTGAAAAATCTTAGCTGCAAGCTCATATGCGTCCTGCATTCGCTAAATAAATGCATCCGTGCATAAAACCCATAGGTTCAGCGGGTATTTTTCTAACCGCTGTAGAATCAAGAGCTTGCGTTATGTAGCGCAGTGAAGTCACTGATTCAGGCTAAAGTAAATAAAAATTACAAATAAATGACCTGGCTATAATCTAAACCATTACTAAATGCTAAAAATATATTATAACTTCGCTTAACTTGTTGGAATTAATGACTTTGTTAGACCCCTGCCAAGTCAAGCGGAGTATGATGGTCAATCAGGAAAGTATAGAGTAGCCGGCTGTTATCACCGTTAATGAAAAGCAGGCTCCTGCTAAAATTTTCTCTGCTATTTGCATCAGTGACGTCGCCGTAGCACATAGTACAAGCTCTTAATTTATACGGCGGTTAGAAAGCATCTATAGAAGCTGCTGGTTTTATGCAAGTTTGCCTAATAGGTAGTCCAAGGTATCTAAGCTTAATTCTGGACTACTTAGAAGCTGTGAAAAATCCTGATAGTCATTGCCTAGGACGTTAAAGTTCATCAACTGTAAGGCTTCAGTATCATATTCTGGATGAGTTGATGAAAGTAGCCATTTACCGCGTCCGTAGCTACCGCTGATGATAGCGGGTGGCTGTTCAGATAGTTCGGAAAATCTGGCCAATATTTGGTAGTCGCAATGCTGTTGGGACTCAAAAGTACAGCCCCCTAAATAGAGCGAGGGAACTGTTTTTCCATTGATTTCCAGCATGACGAGACGGGCATTGGTGCCGTTGTAATTATCTCCCTTGCCAAAATCTTGAATGGGGCCTATAGCTTTACCGGGGAAAAAATTTAGCTGGTTGTGACAGATGATTTCAAAAGGTTGGCCCTTGGCCCAGTAAGTGGTTTCGCAGGCCATATATGCCCCGGCGCAAATACCTAAGTAGCTACCGCCATCGGCCACGTATTTTCTGATTAAATCATTGGCCGGACCGTTTAGTTTGGCCGCTTTATAACGGCTGGCGCCACCTGGCATGACTAAAAGGTCAATATCTGGGCTAAGCGCTCCCGCTAATAACTCATTGGCATTAACAAAGTGCACACTTTGCTTATCACGTAGTTTGCCCAGTGCATAGTAGAGTATATGGTTGTTTGACACATTGTCGGTGTAGATAAGAATATTCAAACTGACTCTCAAATTAAGCGTGATTGGTGGATGGTTAAAGCTATTTTTTTTCGATATGAGCGACACTAGCAGGCACTATTTTAGAGGATCTTAAGTATTCAAATAGCATTAGTGAAGTATCGACAACAAAGATAGTCAATGTGGCTGTAGTTGGTCAAAGAGCTATAAATGATGGGTTTTAATTTACCTAATCTACACTTAATAACCACGAAAAATGTAATATTTACCCACCGTTTTAATGATGCTGAATTTGATAAATGTTCAGAGGCTTCCTAAGAGCCTGATCGTAAATGTACGATCAGGTGAGGCTGCCAGTATTGTTTAGACTGTATTATTGTGCGCAGGACGAGACAGCATGCTAGCAGGGCGAGCTTTAGCTATCGCTGAAGTTAATAATCCGGCGATGACGGCTTTAATAATGTCGCCTGGTATGAAGGCGGTAACAAAGCCGGCAGCTTGCAGCAATGTTTTATCCAGTACAATTGCCATGCCGATAATACCAAATATATACATCACTATGACGCAACCTACCACAGAGGCAATAGCAGCGACGATGGCGAGTGAGCCACTGCGCCATTTTTCAACGATTAGTCCTGTGACAAATGCAGCGAGTGGCCAAGCCAGTAAAAATCCTGCTGATGCTGAGACAAAGACCCCTAAACCACCACTGCCGCCAGAGAGTAAAGGTAATCCAATGGCGACTAATAGTAAGAAGAGCAAGACCGCTAGTCCGCCGCGTTTTGCTCCAAGAATAGTTCCACACAGCATAATACCGAGACTCTGGGCGGTTATTGGTACACCGAAAGCTAAGGTGATTTTAGGTACTAGGCCAAGTGCTGCGATCAGTGCGGCAAACAGGGCGATGTAGGCGATATTTTTTTCCATTAGTTTTTCTCCAAATTAGTTAGGCCACCGCGAGCTCTCAGTGCTTCGGCGACATGGTCTGCATCATCAAGTGCAATAAGGGTAAAAGGTAAAATGATTTTCCAGCCAGAGCGGCGCGTCGAGCGCGCGCGCCAGGCCATCGCAAGGCATTGACCTTTGTCTAATAATACTGGTGTCATGCGAATAACCAGTGCTATAGCAAGTTCAAGAATGCGGGGATTAAGCCCAAAACGCTGTAGGGGTTGGGTAAGAAAGCGAACTACATCGATCATGTCTGACAACCTAGTGGTCATCGTCACTAAGTTGGCTAAAGCGACCGCACAGATCATCCGCATAATAATAGTACACCCTTGTAATAGCTCGGAAATCCACAAGTGCCAGGCAAAAACCACTACAATAAATGGCCATAGAATACTTAACTTTGATAATCCGTAGCGCATAAAAACTAGCCCAGGTAAGGCATAGAGCGTGATAACCACCGTCAAAAAAGTGATTTGGATAATCAGGCTGTGAATAGAAAATAGCACCAAAGTCGATAGGCAAAGTGCAGCTAGTTTGAACCCGGCACTCCAGCTATGAGCTCTGGTTTCAATCGGGGAGGTGAGAGATATCATCGCTGCCTCCCAGTTTGTGCATTTCTTCTAAATAGGCGGGCAATACCTCTTCTGGGCTACCAAATGCGGCAACCTGACCTTTTTCAAGCCAGAGTAATTGGTCGTAATTCTCCAGATCAACAGGGTCGTGACTAATGTGAATTAGGCTCCCGGTATACGTGTCTAAGTACCGTTTTAGCTGCTGTTTAGTCGGAATATCTAGGCCTGCGAATGGCTCATCAAGGATAATTAAATTCGGTTTCATTGCCACTACGGCCATCAGGCAAACTAAATGCTTTTGCCCTTGAGACAGAGCAGAGGTATGCACATTTTCCCAATGCTTTTTGCCAAAAGTGGCTAGCGTTTGCAGTGCATTTTGCTCTGCGTTGTTTTTGTTTTGTCCCAGCTGTCGCAACCCAAAAACTACTTCTTCCAGCACCGTCGGAAAAATAATTTGATGGTCGGGGTTTTGAAATAAAATCCCTATTTGCTGTAGTGCTGCGCGACGATTTTTGTAGGGGTTGATACCCGTGACTTGTAGCTGCCCAGATGATATTTCTATTAACCCTGAAAGGGCACGAGAGAGTGTTGATTTTCCTGAGCCGTTACGGCCGATGACACCTAGGCGCCTAACTTGAGTTTGCAGGGATAGTTGGTTGAGTACCAGTTTTCCCTCTATGTATAAACAGACATTGCGTAAATCTATACAGTTAAGGTTATCAGTTGATTCACCGAGATTTTTATCGAAGTTATGCATAATATTTTCAGAGCACCTGTATCCATCGCTTTAAGCAAACCAATAATAATTGTGAACTGGATAGCATCCGTTTAACCTCTCAAAGTGAATTAAGAAGATCTTTTATTGTATCAGCTGATTATTGTAAAGGATTATCATTTATATTTAATAACATCTGCTCATATAATAACCACCTGTACTGGTTTTTGATTGAAAGCATCTGAAAATGGGGTATTAAGGTCGCTTATAAACAGTTAATTGAAATTTCAAGATAGCTACTACGCTTGATAATACGAGTTGAAAGGCCATTTAAAGCAACAAAAGTCATGTTTGAAATTATTTGATCGCTAATTGATCGCTAGTATCTAATGAGTGCTGAATTATTTATATGAAACCTCTGCATAACGTTGCGAGCGAAGGTTAGGCAAGGAAGAAACCGGCGAGATAGCGGAGTCAGTGTGCCCCTCACTTTGGGTACAGTGTGCCTTTCTTTATGAGTATTACTGGTGTAAATGAGCATATTGAGCCGGTTTTTAACGCGGTATCACCGAGCGCAGTTATCATACCCTCTGGGTAAGTTATGCGAAGGTCTCTATATAATCGATAAATTATCGTCATAGCTAAAGCACCTTGGCTCTTGAGTTATCGGGTCAATAAACTCAAGTTTTTTCGCCAGTAGCTGCAGTGGTGTTAGATAATTATCTGCTGATAACGGTTGTAATAGCGGGTAGTATTTGTCATTCAATATCGGCCAGCCCAGTGTTTGCATGTGGACGCGTAATTGGTGGGTTTTGCCTGTCACTGGGTTTAATTCAAATAATGCCTGCCCAGTTGATTGTTGCAAGCAGCGAATTACAGTGTGGCTATTGGCGTCTCCCTCGGTTACACACATGCGAAAACGCGGTTCAGCCTGCTCGATGCGATTTTTAACGTGCCACTCTTGTCCTAGAAGACTTTTCGCACTGCTTATTTTAGCTACTGCCTGGTAGGTTTTGTGGATCTGTCGGGCCTTAAACAAATGGTGGTATTGGTGGCGGGTGTCAGGGTTAGTAGAAAATATGACTAAGCCAGCCGTTACTCTATCTAAACGGTGCAGCGCTTGTAAGCTAGCGATGCCGGTGCTGTGACGTAGACGGTTTTGTAGACATTCATTGACATATATTCCGCCGGGGGTTACTGCCAAAAAATGCGGTTTATAGGCCACTAAAATATGTTGATCCTGAAATATAATGCTCTCTTTAAAGGGGATGCTGGGCTCGCTTTCTACCTCTCTGTAATAGTAGATGCGCTGCTGCGGTTGAAAGAGTGATTCTGCGGTGATCAGTGCGCCGTCATGGCAGTGTACTTTGCCATCGGCGATGCGCTGTTGCCAAACCTGGGCATTAATATAGGGGAATCTAAGGATCAGGTACTCGAGCACAGTGGCGACGCCAGGGTTAGTTTGCGGTAGGCTCAGCTTTGAGGGGTGCTCAGAAATGACCATTTATCGCTCCAAATTTTGCACTATAACACGAGTTAAATTGCGTTAGGTTGTGAAGCGTTCCACTTCCACATATTATTAAATGTCAGAGAGTTTCCCCCTCAATGGTGTCAGAAAGAAAATTAATGCACCTTTAGCGTGTGATAGGAAAAGCTTCGCAGCCAATTTTGATTGGCTCCGCCAACGCTAGAGTGAATGTTGGTACTAATGACTGTGCTCCCTTTAATGGTATCTTTTGATCAGCCAACAGAAGGTATGAGTGACAGTGATTGCATTTTAATCGGCGACTAATGATACAATTAAATACTTTGACTAGAGGTCTCTTTGAAAATAAGCAAACGATTATCGGCCATTGATGCGATGATAAAACGGCCCTATCAGCAGATTTGGGACTGTTGCTGTGATCACGGTCTCTTAGGGATGACCCTTTTGAAACGCGGCGCGGCGCAACAGCTGCATTTTGTCGATAGGGTGCCGGTAATTATGGAACAGTTAACCACTAAGCTGAATATTGAATTTCCCTATGTCCCCGGAGCAAGCCAGTGGCAAGTGCACTGTATTGATGTACTGGAGCTGCCTTTAGCTACCAGTAGTATTGAACAAGCGCAGTTAATTATAATTGCCGGGGTCGGTGGTGAGCAAACGCAGTTGATAGTACAACATTTACTGGATGCGTTCCCCGCACACAATCTAGAGTTTTTACTCTGCCCACTGCGTCATCAGTATAAATTGCGGGCCGCGCTGCAGTCCTCACCGCTGTTGGTAATTGACGAGAGTCTGGTCAAAGAAAATAAATGGTTCTATGAGATCATTCATTTGGGGAACCGAGTTTTCGAACCGACCGCGACGCCAGTGATCGCTGCTGGTTCGAAGATGTGGAATAACCCTGGACAGCTGCACAGTAACTACCTGCAGCAGTGCATAGATCACTATCGTAGAACGTTGCGCAATTGTGCTTTTGACCGTCAAAAGCAAGCAGAGCTTCACTCTGTACTCAATGAGTACCTGCAAATAGAGAAACAGCTGACAATTTTGGGGAGCCTTTGAACAAGTCCCACATATTCCCTGTGGATGACTAAGACCTGAATCCGTGACTTCAAAGTGAATATGTAAATATGGAGTGACATCTATTGTTTTTAAAAAATTGTCCTTTATTCTTACCCTATTCTCTTCTATATGAATAGATGTCAGCAAGTTCTGCTAAAAAACGACAGTAATTTTAACTTTATTCTGTTTTAATTAGAGCCTTCAAATTTAGCGATGCAAGGTAGAAAAAATGGCTTACGAACTGACTGGTAAGGTGAAGTTAATTCAGGACCCTCAAAGTTTTAACAGCGGCTTTACTAAGCGTGAGATGGTGGTGACTGTCGAGGAAGGTAAGTATCCTCAGGATATCAATATTGAGTTTGTGCAAGATAAGGTGAGTTTGTTAGATGCAGTGCAAGTAGGGCAGCAAGTTACTGTGTTATTTGATATTAGGGGGCGGGAATACAACGGTCGTTACTTTAATAACTTGGTTGGTTGGAAAATTCAAAGCACTGAAGCTGTGGATCAATATGATCAGACGCCAGTGTATGACACATCTGTGCCAGATGATGAATTCGGCGATGAGGTACCGTTCTGATTTGTAAGTTAACAGTTACGATTCACCAACAATTTTTGTTTCTGGGGTTGTTTGTAAGTCATGGGTAGTTATCGCTTCTTATGAATAGTCAATCACGGGCGATAAAATCAGAAATTTGGCTGAATCTTGGGCGCACAGTATGGCTAAGATATCACCATCATCTACGATAACTGCTGGCAGTATGCAATTGTTGTACATAGTTGTAAGTGAGTGTTTAAAAATTGGAATATATCAATTGTTGCGAACATTGAATAGCATCACTATCAGTCTTTTATTATTACTGGTTTTAAGTAGCACAGTGACTTTTGGTTGTGTGCTAAAAATGGGTTATAAAGATGGTGAAAAAAGACCTTTAATTGGTGATAAAGACGATAATTCAGGTGTTTATTTTGAAATGTATACGATGGCAGCCAATTTAATTGGCTGTGAATTAGTTGTTTATCGATCATCTAAGAAAAGAATTCTTCAGCGATTACAAAAAGGCTTTTTAGACTTTTATCCCGGCGCTGCTTTTTCACTACGGCGGGCTAGTTATATGCAGTATATAAAAAACGGTTTAGCGACGGCTGAATATGGTCTGACACCGCTAAATTATCCCGATATTAAAAACTATTTGCAGGTAAAGTCACTAGATTTGATTTGGTTGATTGAGCTAGGGAGTTCTAAACAGGAAATTTCTGACCGCTTGCAAGTGAGAGTACAGCAGGCAAATGATGTCACTATGGATAAAGTTATGCGCTATTTTGACACCCGCGGCGTGAATTTTTTTGTGGTAGATAAGGAAGTTATCGATCAATTTACTTTTAGAAGGCCCGACTATTTTTTAGAGTATAATGGCTTACAATTGCACAAAAATTGTTGTGGTGGCATACGACCAATGTATCTAGCTTTTTCTAAAAAATCAGCCCATCTTCAGCTGGAAGACAATCTCGATTTCGATAGTACTAAAGCTATTTCTCCTAGTAATCAGCCGCAGGATATGAAGAAGGCCAGTATTGTCCATGATTTTGCACAGGCACTGGCTAAATTGGCCAGAGAAGGCATGACTAACAAATTGTATCAAAATTACTTACTCAGGCCTGATGAAGATTATTGAATTGGCTTTTATCTGCATCTGTTTGAATATAAAATTTTGTTTTTACGGTGATGTTGAATATCTAGGATAGCAGTCGTAGATTTAAGATGTCGGCTCACTTCGATTACTGCCGCAAAGTTTCATGTAGTGCGGTGAGTGCTCCCGCTAATATTAGTCCTGCGCTACTGCGAAATTAGTCACAGTTGCTGCTTTGCTATTTCTCCAGAGATCCTTCCCAATACTGATTAGAAGTGTTATTTTTAAGTGTGCTCTGGGATTTACTCATGCCTGTTTAGTCGTGAGTTTAGTTCCCCTGTTTGTAAAATTGTCGCTGACAACCAGATAGACTGGCCGCTAAATGATGTTCCCGCTGCATATTCAATGATCTTGTTAACTGAATACAGGATGGGATAATTATGAATATTAAAAACACTTTTTTTGCCCCTGTGGTATTTTCTTCGCTGTGCTTGATTTCTCTAAGTAGCTTACCAATACCGCTAGTAGCGGCTGAATTGACTGTAGCTACAGGTGGGCGATCGGGTATTTACTATCAAATAGGCCGTTCGATCTGTCGATTAATGAATCGGGCAAATGCAGCTCACCAAGCTTGTGAGTATATTAAAACCGGTGGTTCAATCGATAACCTTAGCCAGTTAAAGGCCGGTAAAATCGAAATAGCGGTGGTGCAATCCGATTGGCAGTACCATGCCACGCATGGCTCTAAGCGCTTTGCTGAGCAAGGGCCAGACCAGAATTTGCGGGCGTTATTTTCGGTACACAGTGAGCCATTTACTGTCGTCACAAGGCGAGATGCGCAAATTAACAGCTTTGACGATTTGCTGGGTAAGCGGGTAAATGTGGGGAATCCAGGTTCCGGGCAACGTGCCACTATGCAAGTGGTGATGGAGGCCAAAGCTTGGACGCGCGACAGTTTTCAGCTGTATAACGGTCTGCCAGCAGATAAGCAGGCCATGGCACTATGCTATAACCAAGTGCAAGCCATTGTTTATACCGTGGGTCACCCCAATCCAATAGTCGGGCGAGCAATTGGTTTATGTGAAGCTAAGTTGGTGAATGTAAAAGGCCCAGATATTGAAAAGTTGGTAAATTCCTCCCCTTACTACGCCTGGGTAGAAATACCGGGTGGTATTTACTTTGGCAATGAGCAACCGATTACTACTTTTGGGGTGCTGGCGACAGTCGTCTCTTCTTCGACAGTTAGTGAAGAGAAAATCTATCAATTGGTAAAAACAGTCTTTGAACAGTTGCAAAGTTTCAAAAAAATGCATCCCACGTTTAATGATTTGCAGGCACCGGTGATGATAAAAGACGGCCTATCGGCTCCGCTGCATAAAGGTGCGTTGCGTTATTATAAGGAAGTGGGGTTAATCTGAGAGACTTTTGAATAAGTTGCACCCGCTCCTAGTACAGCGGGAAAATCCGGGATTTTATAGTGCTGGCTTAGTCAGGACTGGCAATGGTGCGGCGCAGTGATCGCTTAAGGCGGGTGTGTGCTTTATTCTGTTCTAATACGGCTTCTTCCACCGAGGAAAAATGATCGTGAGAGACCGCTTGAGCTCTCTCGGGGGCGCCGGCAAAAATCGCCGCCATTAATAGTCCATGTTGCCGATGTATATTGGCTCTGATCTCTGCTTTAGGGTAAATTTCCTGTAAGTTTTCCGTAATGTGTTGCTTCAATAAATCAAACATGGAGCGCATCATGTGCAGAAGCACCATATTGTGAGCGGCTTCGGCAATAGCTAAGTGAAATTCCACATCGGCGGTTACCTCCTGAACAAAATCTTTTTTGTCGTGAAAATTTTGTAGAACTCGATGCTTATTTTTGATGTTCTCTCTATCAACTGCAGTGCTACGCAATGCGGCATAGTACGCGCACAAACCATCCAGAGCGTGTCTAAATTCTAACAGGTCATACTGCGCTTCAGGGTGGTTGGCCAGTAGTTCGAGTAATGGGTCGGTAAAGCTACGACCTAGATCTTCAGTCACATAGTTACCTCCCCCTTGCCTACTTTCTAATACTCCTTTAGCGACCAGCTGTTGAATGGCTTCTCGCAGCGATGGTCGCGATACTGCAAATTGCTTTGCCAGCTCCCTTTCGGCAGGTAGTCGCTGGCCAGGTTTAAGAGTGCCTTCGACAATCATTTCTTCTAATTGAGCCAGAATTGTATCTGATATTTTGGGTGACTTAATGCGCTGATACATATTTTATGTGGTTCCGGCACGGGTTGTTTTAACTGGTTATAAAAGTCCTAATCATAGCACTAGTGTTTACTGCAAGGAACCTCTGCAAAAGTCATATTCAGTGTGCTGCGCACGAGTGGCGTTTACTCAGAGCCTCATTTAGGGAGTATAAAAAATTATTTTATAACAGTGGACTGTTATGTAGACCCCAGATCCATATTTAAGATTTTCCTTGACAAACTTAGCGTGGAGAACTTAAAGTAATCATGTGCTTTGGTAAATTGGTCTTACCAATATTTCAAATCACTTAGATCAACTACAAAAATAACAACCTAGGCAGAGGCTTATATCTGCTGCAGGGGTATCTAAATAGGATTAATGATGAAAAATTTTGCTAAAAACATGCTCTCGACGGTCGTGCTCTCGTCGATTATGGCACTGCCAGCCGTTACTCAGGCTGGCGAAAAAGTATTGCTAAAAACCCCGATCGCTTTCGGTTCGCACCTGCCGGCATTGGGTACCCCCATTAAGTGGGTCGCTGAACAGTTGTCACTAATGAGTGATAAAAAAATTCGGATGAAAATATACGAGCCAGGTAAATTGGTGGCTGCCAAAGAAATTTTAGATGCAGTGTCATCAGGCAAAGTAAATTCAGGTTATGCAACAGCGGGCTACTGGCAGGGAAAAATGCCGGCAGCGGCGTTGTTTTCAGCGGTTCCCTTTGGTCCTGAAGCCGGTGAATATATGGCGTGGTTGTACTATGGGAATGGTATGAGCTTGTACCAAGAAATGTACGATACTGCGGGTTACAACGTCAAAGTCTTACCTTGTGCGATTATCTCGCCGGAGACATCAGGCTGGTTTAATAAAGAAATAAATACTCCTGAAGACCTTAAAGGTTTGAATATGCGCTTCTTCGGATTAGGTGCATCAGTGATGGAAAAGCTGGGCGTTTCTACCTCGCAGTTACCCGGTGGAGAAATCTTTGGCGCACTAGAAAAGGGGGCTATTGATGCCAGTGAATTTTCACAGCCAGCGATAGATCAGCGCTTAGGCTTTCATAAAATAATGAAGTACAACTATTTTCCTGGCTGGCATCAGCAGGCGACTGTCTTTGAATTGCTAATAAACACTAAAACTTGGGCAGAGCTATCCAGATCGCAACAGGCGATGATCGAAACAACCTGTAAAGCGTCGATGACTAATGCTATTGCCGAAGGTGAGTCAATGCAGTTTTCAGTGATGGCCAATGCGCAAGAGCAGGGGGTTGAGCTCCGCTATTGGAATGAGACTATGCTGCAAGCTTTTGCAGATAAATGGGAGGAAGTGGTGGTTGAGAAAACCTCATCAGATCCCTTCTTCAATAAAGTTTGGGCTGATTTGAGTACTTTCCGTAAAGGTTACGATTTATGGGAAGAAAATGCCTTTCTACCGAGAAAAACTAGGTAGTTGCCACTCGCACACTGGCGCTACTGCGAGCGCCTTACCACTGTCATTTTAGTGCTACTGCGCGAGCGACTAGCAGGTAAGGTGAAAGTTTGGTGGCGGGTTTGCTAAGGTTTGAACTGACGAGAGTTTGTAGCAATAAAATGGACAAACTCTTGGTTTTTTCAAAGTGTTTTAATCACTAACAGGAGCTAGCAATGCAGCAGCCAGTTAGTCCCAATAAGGTCTATTTTGCGGATCGTATTGATGGCTTTATCCGAAAGGTTGGTCAAGGTATCGCTTGGGTTTACGTGCTACTGATCTTGACCATTATTTTACAAGTGATATTGAGAAAGGGTTTTTCAAGTGGCATGGTCGCGCTGGAAGAATTGCAATGGCACTTTTATGCGACGGGAGTGATGTTCGGCTTATCCTACGCACAAACCACAAATTCTCATGTTCGCGTAGATATTTTGTACGGCAATTTTTCAGCTAAAACTAAAAGCATCATTGATATTTTCGGACTGCTATTATTAATGCTGCCCTTTGTCGGGATGATTTTTATTCACTCCTTAGATTTTGTTTACGATGCCTGGCGGATTGGCGAGAGCTCAGACTCAGCCTCAGGTCTACCTTATCGCTGGCTAGTTAAATCAGTAATTCCGCTCAGTATGTTTTTATTGGCCTTGAGTATGTTTGCCAAATTGATTAGAGACATTAGCTTTTTGTGTAGGGGTTCACGCGATGGAAATTAATGAAATTTTAGTGATAGGAATGTTCGTTTCTTTCATCTTGCTGCTTTTTACCGGAATCCCGGTCGCTTGGGTTTTAGGGGGAGTAGGGGTAATCTTCGCCGGAATTGGCTATTTAGCCGATCAATATTTAGATACGATCACTGGTTTAGATTTTTTAACCTTAGGCTTAGTGGTTAACCGGGTGTGGAAAATCATGGATAATTGGATTTTGGTGGCACTGCCAATGTTCATTTTCATGGGCAATATGCTCGATAAATCGGGTGTGGCGGAGCGCTTGATGAGCTCTATTCAAGAATTGTTTGGCCGGGTGCGGGGCGGACTTGCGGTCACTGTGACCTTAATTGGTATTATCTTGGCTGCCTCGACGGGGATTATAGGTGCCTCTGTCGTATTGCTCGGAGTTATGTCGCTCCCGGCAATGACTAAGCAAGGTTATAGTATGCCATTAGCACTGGGTACTATCGCCAGTGCCGGTACTTTAGGCATTTTAATCCCGCCGAGTATTATGCTGGTGATTATGGCCGATCAGCTTGGGTTGTCGGTAGGTGATTTGTTTATGGGGGCGGTTATCCCAGGGCTAATGTTGGGGGCAATGTATGTGCTTTATATATTGAGCGTCGCCTGGCTTAAACCTGAGACAGCACCGGCTCCGCAAAACGCTAAACAAGTGACTTGGGGAACCGTGATTAAAGTATTAAAAGCGGTGACGCCGACCTTGTTTTTAATTTTTTCAGTGCTGGGCTCAATTTTTGCTGGCATAGCAACACCGACAGAGGCATCGGGTGTCGGAGCGCTAGGTGCTACCTTGCTGGCTATTTACTACCGTAAATTTAATTTAAAAGTGTTAAAAAATGTTTTAACTGACAGCTATAATACCACTGCTTACATTTTTGCAATCTTTATTGGCGCGACCTGTTTTGCCTTGGTGCTGCGAGAATTGGGTGGTGATGAACTAATTGAATCATTTTTAACCGGTTTGCCTTTTGGTCCCTATGGGATTATTTTGTTTATCTTAGCGATTGTATTTTTGCTGGGGTTCTTTTTAGACTGGATAGAGATTACTTTAATTATATTGCCGCTGTTAGCGCCGGTTATTTCAGCATTAGGCTTAGATATCAATGGCTATGGGGTGGTAGAAAATCCAGAGCTGGTATGGTTTGTAATGCTGGTGGCGATGACTTTGCAGACCTCATTTCTAACGCCTCCGGTGGGTTTCGCGCTCTTCTATTTAAAAGGGGTTTGTCCTCCAGAAGTGAAGTTGATGGAAATATACAAAGGGGTCATTCCCTTTATAATACTGCAAATAATCGCGCTTTTCATATTGATATTTTATCCGCAATTGGTACTTTGGTTACCTGCCTTAGCCTACGGTTAAAGTCAGTGGCGAAGTGATCGCAGCGAAAATAAGTAAAAATTAAGCCTATAGAGGCGCTAGGTTAGTGCATCTAGGGTGACTTCACTATGATGTAACCTGTGTTTGGTTCGTCTTGTAGCACGCATATCTAAGGGGTAAAAAATGGCGAGCATTTTAGAAATTGCCGATCTTAAAAGAATAGCTAAGCGAAAAGTACCTAAGTTATTTTTTGACTACGCCGATTCAGGATCTTGGACGGAAGGCACTTATCGTACTAACGAGTCAGATTTCCAAAAGCTGTTACTGCGTCAAAAAATTGCCGTCGATATGACTAACCGCAGTCTAAAAAGCACTATGATCGGTCAAGATGTCGCGCTGCCAATAGCCATGGCACCGACCGGATTAACCGGAATGCAATGCGCCGACGGTGAAATAAAGGCAGCTAAAGCTTGTGAGGCAGCAGGTATTCCCTTCGTTTTGTCGACCATGAGTATTTGCTCGATCGAAGATGTGGCGGCAAATACCACTAAACCGTTTTGGTTTCAATTGTATGTGATGAAAGATCGTGATTTTATTGCCCGGTTAATTGCCAGGGCAAAAGCGGCTGGTTGCTCGGCGTTGGTCTTAACGTTTGATTTACAGATTTTAGGTCAGCGTCATAAAGATTTGCGCAACGGTTTATCGGCTCCGCCTAAATTAACGCCTAAACATTTGTGGTATATGGCCCAGTGTCCGCAGTGGTGTCTGGGAATGGCGATGACTAAGCGTCATGATTTTGGCAACATAGTCGGTCATGTCAGTGGTGTTGAAGATATGTCTTCACTGTCCATGTGGGCGGCGGAACAGTTTGATCCGAAGTTGTCATGGGATGACATTTCCTGGATTAAAGATTTGTGGGGAGGCCCGCTGATTCTCAAGGGGATTCTCGATCCTGAAGATGCTTTGCAAGCGGCTAAAAGTGGCGCCGACGCGCTGATTGTCTCGAATCACGGTGGCCGTCAACTAGATGGCGCTAGATCATCTATCGCAGCGCTAGCGGAAATTGTCGATATCGTTGGGGACAAAATTGAAGTGCATATGGATAGCGGTATCCGCTCAGGCCAAGATGTACTTAAAGCCTTGAGCTTGGGGGCAAAAGGCGTCTATCTTGGTCGACCATTCCTCTACGGTTTAGGGGCGATGGGGGAGGCTGGGGTGACTAAGGTGATAGATATCGTGCGCAGCGAATTAGATATTACGATGGCGCTTTGCGGTGAGCGGGATGTCAATCAATTGGGACGTCATAATATTGATCGACACAGCCCTTTAGTGCGTGAGTACGATATAGATTTGGCTAGGTAGTTTTTATTGAGTGATGAACTTGTACTGAGGTAGGGATCCGCAGTACAAATTTGTTTCTAAAGAGGAGTTAATGTAGCCACGCTACGCGGTAATTGGCGGCTCAGATGGTTGTGATTTCTTGTGTTGCCAGCGCTTATAAACAGTGAGTACCAGTACCATCAGTGCCAGAACTAGGCTGATCGTGTTAGCCAATATCATCGGTAGATCGTTGACTAAAAGGCCGTAGCTCAACCACAGGGCAATGCCGACGGTGAATATTGAATACATCATCACTGAAATGCCATCGACGTTACCGGTCTTTAGAATTGCGATAACTTGTGGCACAAAGGCGGCGGTCGTACAAGTGGCGGCCATGAGGCCAATGAGGGTGGTTTGATCCATAGAAATAATCTCGTAGTCTAGTTTATAACTGGCTTTGCTCTTGCTCTTGCTCTTGCTCTTGCTTAAGCGCCAGTGATCTTGTTGGTATAGCTTAAATCTAAAACGAGCGAAGCTAAAATTTATCGGTCAGAGTATTATTTTTATGAACGCAGATAATATAGCGACAGTACTTGGATTACAATGCCCGCGTATTAATTCCTGACCTTTAAGTCAACATTAATGGGAACCTGTGTTTGAAAGTTCAAGCTAGAGAACAATTGGTTCCAATTATTAGAGACCTAAGCATAACTACCGAGCTCGCTAATACGGCGTTAAAAATTGGCTCAATATGCTATATACGCCAGAAATACCCAAAGTAATGAGTATACTAACTTTGCTATTTCGCCGGTTATTGCCTTGGATTAACTTCGCTCGTGACGCTATGCTGAGGTATCTATTAAATAGTTACTTTATAGAGACCTCTGCATAACTTACCCAGAGGGCATGATAACTGCGCTTGGTAATACGGCGTTAAAAACCAGCTCAATATGCTCATTTACACCAGTAAATTCCGCTATATCGCCGGTTTTTGCCTTGTGTTTCCTTCGCTCACAACGTTATGCAGAGGTCTCTTATAGCTAGTATTACTCTGATCTTCAGCTGTTAAAGGTAAGGGTTAGGTCTGGATTTAGAGTTGCTAACTTGGATTTATTCGTATGTTATTTAACGGATTGATAGGTCATAATTTAAGTATGTTTTTGAGACTGGCGGCTAAGTTTTTTGTACACAAGTAATCTCTGTTGCGCATAGCTCGCTTATACGAATGTTGGCGAAATCGTTGCCTATCGTAATATCATAGTGTGGGCTGTGTTTTCTGCTTATCACTAACAAGTCCGGTCACTTATACCTGAATCAGTGACTTTACTGCACCACATAGCGCAAGCTCTTGATTCTACAGCGGTTAGAAAAATACCCGCTGAACCTACGGGTGCAGCTAAGATTTTTCAATTCCACTGTAGAACCAATATCTTACACT
Organism: Oceanospirillales bacterium; assembly: GCA_029027825.1. Taxonomy (GTDB): domain Bacteria; phylum Pseudomonadota; class Gammaproteobacteria; order Pseudomonadales; family Balneatricaceae; genus Rs1. The sequence continues at coordinate 4,622,935 of CP093399.1, forward strand.
CTGTATTTACTTTGAAGTCACGGATTCAGGCTATACACTAACAAGTACAAATTCTAGAGTAAAATGTAGTCTTATTTCGCCTCATTTATTGATATAAAAACGTGTATCCAACCATAAGGTTTAGGGTTATGAATATAATAAATAAGTTATGTTTACTGCTTGTTTTTTCAGCGATAGGGGCTGCAAAACTGGATGCTTGCGTCCTTAAAATGGTCTTTAAAGACGGAGAAAAAAAACCGTTAATGGCTAAAGCTCCCGATAACACCGGTGCTTTCCAAGATATATTTCAATTTGCAGCGAGCTCTATAGGTTGTGAATTAGAAATTAAAAGATATTCAAAGCTTAGAGCGCATAAACTGCTCAGTTTAGGGGTGGTAGATTTTTATCCTGGAGCTTCGTACTCTGATCAAAGAGCTGAATATTTGCATTATAGTTCTATGGGTATGATGACGGCTGAATACGGATTAACTCCATTGCATATCCCAGAAATTTTTAGCTACCAACAAGTTAAAGACTTACAGCTCACTTGGTTAATGGAGTTGGGGAGTTCAAAACGTGAAATTGCCGATCGACTGGAGGTTAAAGTGGAGCAGACACAGAAATTGACGATTGATAAATTACGCAGGTATTTTACCACCAGGCAAGTTAACTTTTATGTGTTTGACAAAGAAATTATCGATAGATTCTTGTTGGGAAAACCGGAAAGATATTTATCTGAAATCGGTTTGAAATTACATAAAAATTGCTGTGGTGGGGGTGTCCCTATGTACTTAGGGATAGCTAAAAAATCTAAGCATTTTGCAATACAAGCTACCGCTAGCGCCACTAATAATTCGCTTATAGCCAAGCAAAACACGCAATTATTAGCAGGTAGTACCTTTCAAAAATTCGTCTCAGCACTAAAGGCGATGCGGGGTACAGGGATAACCCAAGCGATATATTTAAAACATCTGAAACAACTTAAATACTCAATCAGCTTACCACCGGGCGTAAAATAGCCACTAGAGTTGGTTTTATTTATCCTAAAAAATTTGCAAAACACTTCAGGCGGATTGTAGGTGGTTTTAACGTCGTATTACCAAGCACAGTAGTTATGCAGAGATCGCAAATAGATAATTTTAGTGGAAATTTAGTCAGGTCAGCAGCTGATAGAATGCTCTCTGAAGTTTGTTGCAGGGCGCTGATCATTTAGTTTCCATCTAAAAACAACAGATGACCACTACATGAATCATGTGTTTTCAAAGTGAATACAGCGTGTAAAAAATTGGTATAACCTTGGAAATTAATAATCTTAACAGCAAACTAATATGCGTCCTGTATCAGCTAAATAAATGCACTCATGCATAAAACCCAAAGGTTCAGTGGGTGTTTTTCTAACCGCTGTAGAATCAAGAGCTTAAGCTAGGTGCTGCTGTGAAGTCAGAGCTTCCCCTAATAGTTATGCCGCTGTGTTCTTTACTTAGGATGATAACTTGTGCATTTTTTGGATCTTCTAATTGTGACAAGTCTCGCAGCGCAATTTTTTTATAGTACGCCAGCGCTACTTTAATGGCGACCCAGTGCGAGACAATTAAAATATTCTTACCACTGTGTTGCAAGAAAAGGCTGTCTAAACCCGCGATTACCCGCAGCTGTAATTGGGCAAAAGTTTCGGCTCCGGTTACGTTAAATAAGTCAGGTCGCTGTCGGAAATTGCGAGTTTGTACAGGCTCTGAAATAGCAATTTCTGAGCGTGTTCTGCCCTCCCAGCTGCCCAGACACATTTCTCGCATGGCAGGAAAAATGATGGTATCGATATCTCGATCTTGTAAGATGATTTCCAAGGTCTGAGTCGCCCTCTGTAGAGGGCTCGCGTAGGCTAAATCTATAGGGTTTGTAGCGAGTAAATCTCGGGTCAGTGTCGCCTGCTGAATGCCGAGTGCTGTCAAAGGTGAGTTTTTACTACCTTGCCAGCGCTGCTGGGAATTCCACAGTGTTTCACCGTGCCTAACCAGATAAATTTTAGTGCTGTTAGCGCTCATTGTGTAAAAACCTCACTGATTATGAATGGTTGTAAATAGCAGTGTGATGATCGCTGATTCGCTACTAGAACGACAGATTTAATGACCTGTAGAATCCATCGCATGAAAAAAATGGAGGAATGCGATGAATTTGCTGCTTATTATTGGATGTTGCTACTTACCTTGATTAATTTCAAAGTGTTAGTTCCCCCTTGGGCATCGATATAATCACCTTTAGTAATGATCACTAAATAGTCCTCAACAACTAGTTTTTTATGCAGTAATTGGCTGACCGCACGTTGATTCACTTCAGCGATATGGCCGGTAAAACTGGAGGCCTGCATCCATACATAAAGCCCATAGGTTCAGTATAGCCATTTTCAAAGCAGATCAGTTACTGCGACATTACCTGTCAGATTTACAGGCATTGGTGAAGAGATTACATTGTGGGTGAGTAATGCAGCTATGCTCAGGACAAAATACTTTATTTTCAGTTGAGCTGGTGTATCTTTGGTGGCAGTTGTTGAAATCATCTAGAAATATAGATCAATTCGCTCATTGAACAGTGCTTTAAGGAGTTTTGAGGATGTCGTCAGAATCGCTGCCAACCCCCGGTAAAAATTTCCATGTTTCGGTCGTAGGCGCTGGGGTGATTGGTGTGTTATGTGCATTAAAGCTGCAAAAAGAGGGGCACACTGTCACTTTGATCGATAGAGATACACCTGCTAGTGGCTGCTCTTTTGGCAATGCTGGAATTTTAGCACGCTCATCGTTTATGCCTCTTTCCAGCCCTAGTAGTATTTTCCAAGTTCCCAAGTGGCTATTTAAGGCTGATGGTCCATTAAAGATAAAAATTAGTTATCTTCCGCAGTTAATTCCCTGGCTATACAAATATATAAAAGCAGGATTTTACGCCGACTTAGAAGCGCGAGGGGCGGCATTAGCTCAGCTGACGACGCACTGCGTGGAGGATTATTTGTGCTTAGCTAAGTCGGTTGGCTGCTCTGAGTTGGTGGTTGTAACTGACTATTTACAAGTGTATCGAACTAGGAAATCGATGCTTAAAGCTAATCATGATATGGCGGTGAGACGGAGTTTAGGTTTTCAAATTGATGAGTTAAAGCAACCCGACATCGCCTCCTTAGAGCCTAGCCTGTCGACCGATTATCAATATGCTCATCTGATCAAAAATCACGGCTATGTGCAAAATCCGCAAGCTTTGGTGCTGGCCTTGTTCAGCGAATTTTGTGCACTGGGGGGCGTATTCGTGAAAGAGCAAGTTATCAGTATAGGGGGCGATCAACAGCAGTGTCAGGTTATTACTGCTAAGCAATCGATCGCTAGCGATAAGTTGGTGGTTGCCACGGGAGCATTTTCGGCTAAGGTATTAAAGGCGATTAAGGTAAAAGTGCCTTTAGAGGCTGAGCGCGGTTACCATATTACTTGTCCAACCCCTAATGTAAAAGTGCAGAGGCCAGTGATGGATGGAGATCGAAAGTTTTTTTTAACCCCGATGAGTATGGGATACCGTTTTGCGGGTTTGGTCGAATTTGCCGGGCTTGAAACGCCATTGCAAGCGCGTAATATTAAGCAGCTCACGCAAAGCGCCCAGGCAATGCTTCCCAATTTGAATACCGATCAAGCAACTGCTTGGCTAGGTCTCAGACCTACTACGAGCGACAGCTTGCCTATTATATCAACCGCTGTTGATAATAAGCGGATAATCTACGCTTTTGGCCATCAGCATCTAGGTTTAACTTGTGCTCCTATGACTGCGGTAGTTGTTGCTGATCTCGTCGCAGAGCGAGGATCTAACATCGATATTAGTTACTTTGATGTGAGAAGATTTGACTGATTTTTCGGCTGCTTACAGCTGAAGGGCTGTTGCGAATATAGTTATATTTTAAGGGTTTCTAGATGCTACGAAGAAAGACGTTTTATTTTTTGCGCCATGGTCAAACAGATTGGAATCTTGCCAAACGTATTCAAGGGCAAGCTGATATTCCTTTAAATGATAGCGGCAGGTTACAGGCAAGAGCGGTCGCTAAATTAGTCGCTGAACTTGATATAGGTAGTATTTTTACCAGTAGCTTAAGTCGTGCTTATGAGACTGCTCAGATAGTTAAGGCTAAGCAAAATCTTCAGGTATCGGTTATTGAAGAGCTTAAAGAGGTCACTATTGGGGTGCGTGATGGTGATCAGCGAGGAGAGTGGTATCAGCGCTGGAAAGCAGGTGATATTGTGATTTCAGGAGCGGAGAGCAGAGCTGATTTTCGACAGAGAATAGCGGTGGGGATCAATAAAGTATTGGCTTATCCAGACACTGCTTTAATCGTCTCGCATGGCGGAGTATATAGCGCATTAAAAGAGGCTATTAATATCTATCCCGAAGTCGCACTCGAAAACTGCATGCTGCTAAAGTTAACCCCCGATCCTGACAATGATACTCAGTGGCTAGTCACAGTCCTGTCTGAGGCTGACTGCGATGATTGACCTTAAATATTCAAACACTGCTGGATTTAAGATACTAAAAATTGCTCAGTTGGTGATTTTATTGACTGTCAGTAGTCAGACTATGGCACTGAGTTAAACAGCGCAGAGCTAGAGTATTTTAAACGGTTCTTTAACGGTATTCAGCCACAATCCTTTGCCAATAACCGTGAGTACTGTGGCTATATAGGGTATAACGACGACGCTCAATTTATCGCCACGACACCCAAAAAAGGTAAGCCTGACTCTTGTCTGCCTGAAGAGCCTCCGCTAGGCTTTGATTTGATCGGCTCCTACCATACCCATGGTGCCTTTTCAGTAGATGCTGATTCAGAGCTGCCTTCCTATGAAGATATGCTGGCGGATATAGCTGAAGATATCGATGGCTTTATAGCAACTCCTGGGGGGCGTATTTGGCACACAGATACGCTGGATGGGATTGCGCGCATGGTCTGTGATAGAAACTGTGTACTGGCCGATCCTAATTTTGCTGAAGATTTACTGTACCGCGTTGATAAAACCTATACTTTGCAGCAACTGATGAATAGGGACCAAATAGATAACTAGTTTTTATCCAGAAGTGGGATCGTAGCTAGCTATAGCCAATTGTTCTAGGGGCAGTATCACTAGCTAGTGATGATAAAGGACAAGTTAAGGGGTGTTGAAGCCCCTTAAAAACGCAGCAGTAGCAGCTATAGTTTTTATAGCTTTCGTCCTAGTTTCTTTTCTACTTGTCTTTTTTCCCAATCTGCACCAAAAAAATTGAAAATTTCAAAGACACTTAACCCGTGTGAGACAACGCCTATTCCCCAGCCGAAAACAACCCACCAAGCCCAAATATAGTCGGGACTGGTGAGTAAATTACTGATAAAAAGAGCACCGACAGTAATGGTGTATTTTAGCAGGTGGGAGTAGAAGCCTTTGATATCTCGCACTTGTTGTAAAACTTTACTTTCTTCGGTAGATATATGGGTCTCAGTGTTCATGTCAGTCTCCGGCTGGTTTAAATCAGCAATGTTTATTTCAAATACTGCGGCAAGAGATTTCATTGATTCAAGACCGGCGGTCTGGCCACGCTCTATGCGTTGAATGGTACGTACACTTAGTCCACTTAATTGAGCGAGTTGCTCCTGTGACCAAGCTCTCTGTAGTCTTAATTTTCGTACGATCATCTTTATCCTCAAATAGTCTCAGTAGCGCTGGCTGGATTAGTTAGCTCCAGTCCCTAAGTATTCAGTAATTTTGCATAGAGCGTGACGACAATCACCTGACAAACATACGCCACTACTGATAAATCAATAAGTTGTGCTATTAATTAGTGTTTTTAGCGGTTGAGTTTGGTTTGCTATTAGCAGTCACACTTTGTCCAATCTTGATCGGTGAAAAGTCTGATAGATTAATATGCTGTTGGTTAAGCTGCTGTTTTAACAAGAGTACCGGTTCTAAGTAGGGCTCCTGGGTTAATTGAAAGGTTCCCCAGTGAATAGGTATCGAAAATTCTGATTTAATATCTTGATGTATCTTTACCGCTTGCTCAGGATCTATATGCTGTCTTTGCATAAAGTATCTGGGGGCGTAGGCACCGATTGGAATGAAGGCCATATTATAGGGCCCTAGCTTGAGGCCTATTTCTTGAAACATGGCCTGATCATAGGCGGTGTCACCACCAAACCAAGTATTAAAATCTGCAATTTTAACAGACCAAGAACCCCAGTGACTTTGATTAGTATCCCAAGGCGTGCGTTTCGACCAGTGAACACTCGGGGCAAAGGTTATCCGTACCTCTTTATTGTATTGAGCGCTTTGCCACCACTCTAATTCAATGACTTTATCGCTCCTGATCCCTCTATCTAAAAACCACGCTTTTAGACCCATAGGGACATACCACGTGACCGAGTTAGCGAACATGTCGACAGTCCTATGATCAAGGTGGTCATAATGGTTGTGAGAAATAACTATGAAATCAATCTTAGGCATGTCTTTAAAGCTAATAGCAGGGGCGACTTGTCTTTTTTGCACGGCGAAGTCGATTGGTGCTGGACGAGATGTAAGGTGAGGGTCGGTTAAAAAATTAATCCCTCGGTACTGAACCAGCATAGTTGCATGGCCGATCCAAGTTGCCCTGGGGCTCACGGCGACAGAATTGATCAGTGCAAGGTTGGCCGGTTGAGTGATTGATTTAATGTCAGCGGGGTTAACCTCTGGAAAGGACCCTTCATTGAAACGCATCGTCAACCACTCGATAGCAGTGGCACCACCGACGCTTTGATAACGTGCTGTACTATTTGATCCAAGCAGCCAATAAAGACAAAAGGCTATTAATATTGAGCTGGCTATAATCAGGAAGCGTCGCATTTTTTTACTATATCCATATAAATTGAAAGGCGTTGTTTGAGAGCAGTAAAGTTGCGGTGGCTATGTCTTTAAACCTTTTTTATACCAGCGAATAATTTCTTTCTGGTCAGCGGGCGGCTCATTGCCCAACTCGATCAGAGCGATAGCTTGCTCGGCCAAAATTTTCTCTGCCTGATCTTCTAATTTGTTAATTATGGCATAGAACTGGGTTTTTTCCGTGACTGATAATACACTTTCAAGTTCATCTGAACGCGCTTCTAAAGCGGGTACTAATTTGTCATATAACTTCACTCCTTTGGCATTAAGAGCTAGGTTTTTAATGTTCTTGTGCTCTTTATCAGCGCCGGCTTCTATCAGTTCCAAACTGAGTAATTTCTTGACCGCTCTGGATACAGTGTAAGAATCTAATCTTGCCTGATAGGCGATATCTGCTGCTTTAATCGGCATGTAAGAGCCTATATTGATAAAAACACGAATCTCCCGCGGCTCTAAATTGCATAAACTGCGAATTTTCCAGTCTCTATTTAATGCCAATAAGTTGCTGACAATCGCTATTCTAAAGGGAATGTGATTAATTAAGTCAATCGGGTTTTCTAACGCTTTAGTTAGCTTGAAAACTCTTTCGCGCGCGGCTTTAATCATCATATAATACTCAAAACTAAGAACAGTTAGTTAAAATTTGGCTTGGTTATCTCACTATAATACCTGAATCCGTGGCTTCAGAGTGGATCAATAGCTGATGCTACAGCATATTGAAAAAAATTTAGTGAATAATTTGTCCCTGTATTATATTAGTACTGTGCCGGCGAAACTCGCGACGGTGGCGTTGGTTTTTATTAACTGAAATACGATTTAGGTCACACTGTGAACCCTGCTATTGCATTAGAACACACCGACAAAATACTAGACTTGATAGCCGATCAACTTGTTGAACATGGCTATGTGATACTGGATCAGCAAATAGATACACAGTTATTAACTTTGTTGCGACATCGAGCGCTCTCTCTCAGCGAAGAGCATTGGCTTGATGCAGGTATTGGTCGAGAGCAACGATTCCAGTTAGATAAAAAGGTCAGGTCTGACAAAATACACTGGTTAAATACCAGTAATTCAGTGGAAGCGGCATATTTAACTTTGATGGCTAACCTAAAGCAGGGGATTAATCGACGTTTGTTTATGGGGCTCTATGATTTTGAAAGCCATTTTTCAATTTATCAACAAGGGCAATTTTACAATAAGCATATTGATGCGCTCAAAGGGCGTAGCAATAGAGTGCTGTCTACGGTCTTGTACTTGAATGAGGATTGGCAGGAGGACGATGCCGGTCAACTTTTATTGTATAACCAAGAGGGGAGCAAGGTCATAGAAACAGTGGCGCCAAAGCTGGGTACTATGATTATTTTTCTCAGTGAAAAATTTCCTCACCAAGTATTAGCTGCTAATTGCCGACGCTACAGCATTGCCGGCTGGTACCGAGTAAACGCTAACCAATCTGGTTTTATTGATCCCGCTGAGTAGTCATTGATAAATAAAGGCTACTGCGAGCAGCTGTTATCTGAAAGTCTACCACACTGTTTTGATTAACCAACTACCGCTAATATCGAGAGCTAAGCCTACTCTTGGGATCCACTGTGTTTGATAGGCAGCTGCAGTCTGCTTAATTACTTAAGAAATACTCCTATTTAAGCAGCGCTCCGTAAAATGATTCATACGATTGTTCAATAAAATAGGCTATTTGTCGATTGATTTGCTAACTATACTCATTTAAAGTTTATGAATTCAAAATGAACAAAGGCTTTAATTGTTCCAGTATCAACTACGGCGCTCGCTTAAGCTCACAAGATTTCAGTAATTTTTTGCTGTCGCTGTCTGTTCAAAGTAAATATGGAATGAAATTTTGAGGCCGTTATGACGATCACCAATCTTGGACAGTCGCTAATAGAAATATTAGTGGTCATCTTGCTAATATCGATAAGTCTCACGGGTATAGTGAGTACGATGCTCACTTCTCAACAGTTAAGCCGCAGTGCAGTACAAACCTCAGATGCACTAAACTTGGCGGCTAATCTTTCTAATAAAATGCGTCTAAACAGCGCTGAAACCAATGAACTACAGAGTAAATATTTAACGACACTTAGTCGTTCAACAGTCATTTCAACTGATTGTATCGGGCATATAAAATGTCCGCAACGCAACCAGGCACGGCATGATCTTTTGCAATGGCAAGTACAGTTGACAAAAGTACTACCCAATTTTCAAGCAGAGGTTTGTAGAGATAGCTCGCAAGAAAATCGTTACTTGATTAATAATGCCAGTTGCGACAATGCTCAGAGTAGCCCAATGGTCATTAAAATTTGGTGGACGAATAATCATAGCAGTGCAGAATTAGCGCTTTTTATTGCGCTGGTGCATAGTCATTGAAAAACCAGCGAGGCGGCACGTTGGTCGAGCTGATGATCGCCTCGCTGTTAGGGCTGATACTAAGTGCTGCGATTCTAAGTACGCTGTACGCGGCTGTGAAATCTAATGCTTTAAAAAACTCCGCCGAGTCGATGCAAGAAAACTCATCGCTAGCACTGTTCTTTCTAGCCAATGATCTTCGTTCAATAGGATTTGCTGGTTGTTATGAGCAAGGTATAAGTAACTTAAGCAATCATTCCAACGGCCCCGTCAGTCAGTTTTTGGCGGAATATCCCATAATATTCGGTAAAACTTTAGCCTATAAAAATTCAGATGCGATAAGTTTTGTGACGATACTCAATGCGGGTGTCGATACTGTTGCTGATATGTCGACAGTGCATAGCCGGGTTGATTTAATCAAAAACGAATCGATTGAAGAGCGACAAGAGCTGCTGATTACCGACTGCACACACGCCGATATTTTTACCGTATCAGATATTTGGCGCTATCAGTTAAGTCATGAGATGCCGTCGAATAGCAGTGCAAATTTGAGTCACCCTTATAAGCAAGGTGCAGTCGTGTACCCCCTGTCATTGATTTCATATTATTTAGCTAAAGGCGCCAGTGGTAGATCTGGATTGTACCGTAAAGTAAATAACAAAAACGGCCATGAAATAATCCCCAATGTAGAGATGTTAATCATCCACTATGGGGTTAGGTCAGCTGTTGATCAGTCAATACGCTACTATGCAGCCGACCAATATTTTGATTATGAGCAAGTGGTGAGTGTGCAGTTGCAGCTTTTGCTGAGCTCACATAACCAAGTGTTGGATGTTGCAATGCAGTATCAAGGTCTACACAATAATACCGTACAAGCTGATGATTTACGCTTGTACAAAGTGTTTAACTTAGATATAGCTTTGCGTAACAGAGGCTAGTCTGATGGTGTTTTTCGCTATGCATTACCGCCGCTTAGTTGGGGTGCGCAAACAACGAGGCACGTTTTTGCTTTTGACCTTAGTCGTGATGGCCTTTTTGGCTAGCCTCTCGCTGATTGGTCTGCAAAATACGATCCAAAGTACTAAATTGTCACAACATTTCTTAAGCCATTCTTTAGCATTACAGCGTGCGCAAATAGCCATCGCTTTGGGTGAGGTAGCGATTGCTACTAACTTTACCTCAAGCTCCGCTTTCAAAGTAAATGCCAGTAATACGCCACTGGTAAAAGGTAGCTACCCACAAATTTTAGATGTGGATGGCGAGTGGTTAAGCGCGTGGCAAATGATCGAGCAAGCTGCTTTGTGGGACGATGAAAACTATAGCGTAGTGCAAAAAACAGCGGTGACTTATACTAATCAACAGCGCATTGTTAGTGCTTATATTATTGAAAAAATGCAGCTTAAACACCCGTTGACTAATGCGCAATATTATCGAGTTACTGCTAATGGGGTCGGGCTCAATGATCGTTCAACGGTGCTGCTGCAGACTTTAATTTGCTCGACTACTCATCGGCAGCGTGTCTCATGGCAAAAAATTCGATAACTGCAGCAGCGACTGCTGAATACTTGAATCGCACTACTAATGTATTTCGTGCTGCAGCTTTTAGTTTAATCGAGTTACTAGTCTACTTGTGTATAGTGTCGATTTTACTGCTATTCGCCTTCCCGCAATTACATTATTTAGTACAAAAAAGTAATTTAGATAGTCGTACCAGTGAGTTGTTATTATCGATAAAATCCGCCAAAGTTGCTTCTATTGATAGCCATCGCTCGGTGATGCTCTGTCGTAAAAGTACTGAGTTAGCTTGTCAGGGTAGTAAAGGTAGCGGCAAGCATGATTGGAGTAGTGGCTGGTTAGTGTTCACTGATACTAACGGCGATAAAATCTATCAGCAATCAGAGCATCTGATAAAAGTTACGCGGTTTAATCGAACGCTCTGTACTATCACTTGGAATAGAGGCGAGTATATAAAATTCCATAAGTTTGGTGTGCTCAAAGGCGCGCGCGCAGGCAGCTTTGTGATTAATTGCGGTGAGCTAACAACCAAGCTAGTTATTAATTGGCTAGGTAGGGTGCGGGTAGAGACTAAATAATTGCGCAAGCAGTGTTTTAAAGCAATCCTATAATGGTGCTTTAACAGGGTTTAACTTGAGTATAAGGTGGGGATTGGCTGGCGTTTATGCTCAGTTTGTAGATAAATATTGATAATCTTTTGCTCGACTGCCTGGGGTATCTTTTTGCCCTCTAGGAAGTCATCGATATCATCGTAGCGCATGCCTAGCGCTAATTCATCGGCTTTTTGTGGGGTTAGTTCTTCTAAATCGGCAGTCGGGGTTTTTTCCACTAAGATGCCCGGCGCCCCCAGTGTTTTTGCCAGCAGCCGGACTTGGCGTTTATTCAAGCCAAAAAGAGGGGCTAAATCGCAGGCTCCGTCTCCCCATTTGGTATAAAAGCCAGTGATGTTTTCAGCTGAGTGGTCGGTGCCTAGTACCAGCGCTCCGAGAATGCCGGCGACGTGATATTGTGCTGCCATACGCTGTCTTGCTTTGACATTGCCTTTGGAAAAATCGATTGTGGATTGTGTTTTTGTCGCTAAATTGTGCGGGTTGTCATTTAAACCAAGCAATACTTGTTCGTGCAAGCCTTGGGTCGCCGCTTCAATATTAACGCTAATATTTTGCGTAGCATTGATAAATTTTAAGGCTAGTTGCGCATCTTCTTCGTCGCTTTGATCGGCGAAAGGAAGGCGCACCGCAATGAATTGATATTCAGCGTGCGCTGTATTTAGTTGGTCTATGGCCATTTGCGCTAGTTTGCCGCAGGTGGTCGAGTCTACTCCGCCACTAATTCCAAGCACTAGACACTTCAGTCCTGAATTGATTAACTGTTTTTTTATAAAATCAACTCTGCGTTCAATTTCAAACTTCGGATCAATTTCCGGAAGTACCTGCATAAGCTCTCTAATTGAATGCGCGTTCATCGTTGCTCTCTATATCAGGCTAAACATTAATCGAGGCCGGGAAATTATGATTAAAATCAGCGCTGCATAAAATTATTACTCGCAGCGCTGGGTGCTTTAGTCGCCAAGTCCTTTTAATCAAACAAACCGAATGAAAGCTTGTTGACCCATGAACTTTTTTGCTCCGACTGCGCTTCTAGTACTTGGGAAGCTGGTTGCGAAGCGTCGGTGGTTGGTGTCCACATTGGCGGTTTGTTGGCGGTTTGTCCAAACAGGCCAAAAGTCGCCGTACTCAATAAGCTATCAACAGATTCTTGATAGCTGCTAACCGAGTAATTAGGGAAGTTGCTGTTCAGTACCAGCTTGGCGTCCTTAGCTAAATCATCCATCTTAAGCTGAGTATAAGCTTGATACATAATCTCTAAAGCTCTTGGTGTCGCTAAAGATTCTTGAAAATTTTCGACCACATAGCGACCTCTGTTAGCGGCGGCCACATATGCGCCTCTCTCCATATAGTATTGAGCTACTTGCACTTCATGAGTGGCTAAACGATTTTTAAGGAATAGCATCCGTTTGTTAGCGTCTTGAGCATATTGGCTATCGGGGTAGCGACCGACTAAAGTGGCAAATGCATCAAAAGACTCTAGAGCAGAACCTGGATCGCGTTGGTTTTGGTCGATAGGTAAGTACTTTTCTATCCAGCCCGATGTTTGCTCAAAAGCGGCTAAGCCCTGTAAATAATACGCGTAATCAATGTTTTCGTGGGTAGGATTTAAACGAATAAAACGCTCAGAAGAAACGATTGCAGCGTCGGGCTCATCATTTTTATAATAGGCGAAAATTAGTTCTAATTGAGCTTGCTGCGAGTACTGGCCGAAAGGATAGCGAGCTTCCATTAATTCAAGTTTATCTACAGCTAATGCATAGTTGCCAGTTTTTAATGCTTCTATGGACTGGATGTATAGCTGGTCTTCGGGAATATCTGGCTTTTCTTGCTCTGGACCAAATAGGGAGCAGGCTGATGTTAGTACGCAAAAACTGACGATTAATAAAACTTTTGACAAACTCATTCAATTTAATCCTAAAAATATGATGTGATTATTCTCATTCAAACGTTACCAAGCGAAAAATAGTTTTATTCAGCTCTCGTCGTCTTTAAAACGATCCCATAGAAGCCATATTGTAACGGGTTATATTGGGGAAACAAGCCTTTAACCTTAACTTTTGCTGCTACTCAGGCCTTTGTTGCTATCGTTATTTAATGGGGCTTAATGTAAAAATACGCTTGGAATCTCTGGGGAATACTCTTGGGAACCTCTGAACAAGTCACACACGGCCCGCCCGGTGGAGAGCTAAGAGCCTATCTCCGTTGCCAGTAATTGGGCAAGGGCTGCTCATTACGCTTCGTTCTGTTGCGCAGATATGTAGGATTTTAGTTGCCCACAGAGGATCTCTAAGTATTTAACTGCCAGTGGCACTGGTCGGTTTATAAAACTGCAATGTCATCTATTATTCACAGTGGTAGACGAATTCCGGGTGTTTAACACCTGAAATAAAAGTTTAATTTACTGATGAAACATCAATCCTTGATAAATCCGCAGTAATTTTTTTGTTTCAGGTATAATGCTTAGGTCTTGTCTCATCAGTTGTATTTATAAACTGAATAGTATTGAGAACGATCTAATACGTTGAAATAGTTGCTCTTTTGTTATTGAGTGTTTTAGTAGTGCTCAGATTGAACAAGTGAGACGCTCGTGTTTACGGATTGAACCTAATTATTAAATTTAAAACTCAAATTATTTACAGTAATTTATGCTAATAAACTGTCGATAAAAATGATCTTTTGCACTGAGTGTTAAGGTTGTTCCATGTATTTGAAAAGCTTGTTATGAAAGCTAAGCCGGAAGAAAAATGTCAGAAAATATTGAATTAGAAAGTCGCGTGCCGAGTGAATATACTGGTAAACGCTTTGATCAAATTGTCGCCTTGTTGTTCCCTGAGTATTCTAGGTCTCGATTAACCGCTTGGATAAAAGAGGGTGCGATACTGGTCGATGGTAAGCAATTAAAGCCGAGAGAAAAATTGTACGGCGGCGAAAAAATCATGATTGAAGCTGTCCTTGAGGATATGGAGGCTCACGAGGGCGAAGAGATGGCGCTGGATATTGTCTATGAAGATGACGATATCATGGTGATTAACAAGCCGGCTGGTTTAGTTGTTCATCCAGCTGTTGGGCACCGTAAGGGCACTTTGTTGAATGGTTTGCTATACCACTGCCCCGCTATTGCTCAAGTACCGAGAGCTGGTATTGTCCATCGTTTAGATATGGATACGACAGGATTGATGGTGGTTGCGAAAACCATTCAAGCGCAATTAGATTTAGTCGGTCAGTTGCAGGATCGCTCTATGGGACGTGAGTACGAAGCGATCACTAATGGAGTGATGACCGGTGGTGGCTGTGTCGAAGAACCAATGGGCCGGCACGGGACTAACCGCCTGAAAATGGCGGTGGTCTCTATGGGTAAAGAGGCGGTTACTCACTATCGGCTACTGGAAAAATTTCGAGCGCACAGTCACATTCGCTTAAAGTTAGAAACAGGTCGTACCCATCAAATTCGGGTGCACATGGCGCATATTAATTATCCATTGCTCGGTGATCAGACATACGGTGGTCGCGCTCGCTTACCTAAAGGTATTGAAGAGGAGACAATTGAAGCGTTGCGCGGTTTTAAGCGTCAGGCGCTGCATGCTAAAAAACTGGAGTTATGGCATCCAGGTACCGGTGAACAAGTGAGTTGGGAAATTCCATTACCTGAAGATTTTGAAAAATTATTGGCGGTGCTGAAAAATGATGCACTGGGGCATGAAGAGTACTGATGCAAGTAATAGCCGCTAGCTGGCCTGATCTAAAAAGCCCTAAAGAGGGGTTGAAAGCGAGCAAAATAGTTGCCTTTACCACGACCAGGTTAGCGGGGCGTAGTACGGCCGAGTATCAAAGCTTTAATATGGGGTTACATGTTGGTGATGATCCAGTTGTTGTTCAACAAAACCGCAACGCCTTGTTAACAGCCTGCAAATTAGAAAGTGCGCAATGGTTAGAGCAAGTGCACGGTACGTTATGCGTTAAAGCCCTAGCAAATAACAAAGTAGAAGTGGCGGATGCCTGCTGGACTGATGAAGAGAATCTCGCTTGCGTGGTGATGACCGCTGACTGTTTGCCAGTGGCGTTTCGACAAGCCAATAAAATCGCAGTGGCACATGCGGGCTGGCGTGGTTTAGTCGCCGGTGTGTTGGAAAATACCTTAAGCCACTTTGATCTTGCGACAACAGACGTTTGGTTGGGTCCTGCTATCGGTGCGCATGCATTTGAAGTTGGCGACGAAGTGCGGACACAATTTATAGCGGATAACCACAAGGCGAGCGCCGCGTTCACCGCCGCTGCCACGCCGGGGAAATGGCTGGCGGATATCTATCAATTAGCCAGAATCAAACTACTTGCAGCTGGGCTGAATTCTAAGCGAATTTACGGTGGAGAGTACTGCACTTTTAGTGAATCTGAGCAATTTTATTCCTATCGACGTACGGCAACAACCGGCAGAATGGCTACGGTTATTTATCGAACAGCTGCTGACTAACAGTAAAATTTATCTATTTAATTTAATTTTTATGCATTATTCATGTTTAATTCTTGCTGTTGTCCTGAAGTGAGCGAAATTAATGCACTGCTTTGTCGCTATAATAGTGTCAGTACTGCAGCGGAATCACGCAATTAATACGATCCTGCTGCAGAGATTGAATATGATAGTCGATGGAGTTTTAACAATGAGCGCAGCTACTGATTTCCTCTTGCAATTAGGTCAACTAAGTAAGGGTAGTGTTAAAACACTGGCGGGCTCTTTTGCCAATTTACCCAGAAGTAGCTATTTAGACGGTGACTTTCGTCTGCGCCGCTACTCTCATTTTAACTACGCCGCTGAAACCTTAACAGTACTCCCCGCCAAAGCATTCTCGCAAGGGCAAGATCTCAACAAGTTTCAGGGTGATGTCGCCAGAGTCTATCCGGCGATAGAAGCAGACATCTCTAATAGCCAAGCCTTTGGCGAAATGTTTAGCAAGTTTAAACAGATGGCGGCAATCCAGGATGATACCCCGATAGAAGTGCACCAGATGAGAATTCTTGGCAAGAGTGGAGTGGCCACAGAAGCGGCCCCAGAAGGAGTGCATCAGGACGGCTTTGATTATTTAGCAGTGTTTGTGATTGATCGTCAAAATATTAGTGGTGGTGAAATTTGTGTACACCCCAATAAAGACCAAGCCCCTATTTTTAAGCATGCCTTTGATAATGGTGAATTTGTGGTGCTAAACGATAAGCGCTTTTGGCACAGTGCCGCAGCATTACAAGCGGTAAATGATGAGTTGGCCTATATGGATGTATTTGTGTTAACGGCGTAAATGCTGAGTTTTCGCAGTCGATTAGTCTGTTCTTGTCAGGCTTCTAAAAACAGAAATCTGCAGCGGATGTCTCATTAGTTCGACCTGCCCACTACATATTAGTTGGCATTTATTTTTCTGCATCTTCAATCCATCCATGACTCTGCCCCTGAAATGAGCCAAGTTCTATAATTTGGCTCTCTTCCTTGCTTGTTAAGCATCTATAAAAATCGCTATAGTTTTATTATGAATGTTAATATGCATGAAAAATTAAATTAAATATGTGGCCTATATGGAAAATTTAGATAAAACTGATCGTGCAATCCTTTTGCAGCTACAAAAAAATAACAACCAATCGGCAGCCGAGATTGCCGACAAAGTGGGGCTGTCACAATCTCCCTGCTGGCGACGGATCAATAGACTGCAAGAAGAGGGGTATATCACGGGGGGAGTGGCGACCTTAAATCGAAAAAAACTGGGCTTGAAAGTGGTGGTTTTCGTGCATGTAAAATTATCGATGCACGGTTGGAGTATGCTCAACGAATTTGAAGAGGCGATTGTTAGCTTCCCTGAAGTATTAGAGTGCTGGACAATCTCTGGCACAATGGATTTCACTTTGCGGGTAGTCACTAAGGACATCGACAGCTATGAAAACTTTTTAAGAAAAAAACTCTTACAATTACCGCATATTAAAGAAGCGCAAAGTCATTTTACTATGACAGAAGTTAAAAACACCACTGAGCTGCCGCTAGATATTATTTAGCGATCATGTCTATCAACTATCAACTATCAACTATCAACTATCAACTATCAATTATGCAAGTTGGCTGTTAAGTCGATTATCTTGGTCAGCAAACTTGGCAAGGGCTCGTCATTAGGTCGCATTGTTGTTCACTGATTGAGGTTTTAGTTATTGAGGTTCTAATTATTGAAAGGCAAGTTGCAGGATATAATCAAAAATAGCTAAAGCCTTTGATCTAGGTCAGCTTTGGCGATCCCCGATACTTGAATTCAGCTATAAAACTCCCAATATAGAAGTTATCCAAAAGCGGTCACTTTTGAATAAAATCCAATCATTTGGATTGAGGAGCAGAGTATGCGCCCTGAAAATTTTACAGCCAAACTGCAACAGGCGATTGCTGACGCACAGTCATTAGCGATCGAAAAACAGCACAATCTAATAGAACCAATCCACCTGCTGTTTGTGTTCATTAATGAACAGCCCAGTGCTATCAATGCACTATTGGCAAATCTCATAAACTTACCTAGCTTACAGGCGGCAGTATCCATAGCCGTTGATGATTTACCACGCTTAAACTCCCTTGATTGCGATGTGCGGCTCGCGCAAAATTGTAGTCGTTTGTTTGCCAGTGCTGAGAAATTGGCAGAGCAGCGAGGGGATCAGTTTATCGCCACTGAAATAGTATTGCAGGCGATGTTAGATGATAAAACCGTGGTCGCTAAGCTTTTAAAGCAAGCAAGTATAAACAAAACCAATTTACCGCAGGCGATTGATGCCTTGCGCGCAGGTGATAGTGTGAAAGATGCCAATGCCGAAGAAAATCGTCAGTCACTCGATAAATATTGTATTGATTTAACTGAGCTTGCTGAGCGGGGCAAGCTTGATCCAGTGATAGGACGAGATGATGAAATTCGTCGTACTATTCAAGTGTTACAGCGGCGCACCAAAAACAATCCAGTTTTAATAGGTGAGCCCGGTGTCGGTAAAACCGCGATTGTCGAAGGCTTAGCCCAGCGCATTGTGAATGCTGAAGTACCTGAGGGGTTAAAAAATAAGAGAGTTCTATCTTTAGATATGGCGGCGCTAATTGCCGGTGCTAAGTTTAGAGGTGAGTTTGAAGAGCGCATAAAAGCGGTGCTAAAAGAGCTGGAAAATGCGCAAGGGCAAATCATTTTATACATCGAGGAGATGCACACTATGGTAGGTGCCGGTGGTGGAGAAGGCTCAATGGATGCCGGTAATATGCTCAAGCCAGCGTTGGCGAGAGGAGATTTGCACTGTGTGGGCGCCACTACCTTAGATGAATACCGTAAATATGTGGAAAAAGACGCGGCACTGGAGCGGCGCTTCCAAAAGGTGCTAGTCGATCAGCCCGATGAGCAGAGCACCGTCGCTATTTTGCGGGGACTGAAAGGTCGCTACGAAGTGCATCATGGTGTTGATATTACCGACTCTGCAATTATCGCGGCAGTTAAATTGTCGCAACGTTACATTACCGATCGCCAACTACCTGATAAAGCGATAGATCTAATTGACGAAGCAGCTTCTGGCATTCGTTTAGAAATGGACTCAAAACCTGAGGAGCTGGACAAGTTAGAACGCAAAATCATCCAGCTTAAAATGGAGCGTGAAGCATTAAAAAAAGAGCGAGATGCCGCCGCTAAACAACGCTTAAAAGAGCTCTTATTAAGTCTTGCCGAGCTGGAAAAATCTTTTGCTCACCTCGAGGAAATTTGGCTGGCTGAAAAAGCGGTTTTACAGCGTTCTCAGCAGATAAAAGAGCAGCTTGATCAAGCGCGGATTGACATGGAGCAAGCTAGTCGAGCCGGAGATTTGAACAAAATGTCGGAAATCCAATATGGGGTTATTCCCGACTTAGAAAAACAGCTGCTGATTGCCGCCCAAGCTGAGCAAAGTGCCGAGAAAAGCAATCAATTGCTGCGCAACAAAGTCACCGAGGAAGAAGTTGCAGAAGTGGTGGCGCGTTGGACCGGTATTCCGGTGCACAAAATGTTGCAGGGGGAACGAGAAAAATTACTGGTGATGGAGCAGGAGCTACAAAAGACCGTCATCGGACAAAGCGAAGCAGTACTGGCTGTGGCCAACGCAGTGCGGCGCTCTAAAGCGGGTTTGTCCGATCCGAATCGGCCCAATGGTAGTTTCTTGTTTTTAGGCCCTACCGGGGTCGGTAAAACTGAACTGTGTAAAACCTTAGCCCAGTATTTGTTTGACACTAAAGAGGCGATGGTGCGCATCGACATGTCAGAGTTCATGGAAAAACACTCTGTCGCTCGATTAATAGGTGCTCCACCGGGCTATGTCGGTTATGAGGAGGGTGGTTATCTAACCGAGGCGGTCAGACGCAAGCCCTATTCCGTGTTGCTGCTAGATGAAGTAGAAAAGGCGCATCCAGATGTGTTTAATATTCTGCTGCAAGTACTTGAAGATGGCCGACTAACGGATGGGCAAGGTCGTACCGTCGACTTTAGAAATACCATTGTAGTGATGACCTCTAATTTGGGGTCTCAGCAAATTCAAAATGTTAGTGAACACGCCGACTACCAGCAGATGAAGAGTGCGGTGATGGAAGAAGTGACTAATTTTTTCCGCCCCGAAGTGCTTAATCGGATTGATGAAATAGTGGTGTTTAAAAGGTTAGAAAAACCTGAAGTGGCACAAATCGCTAAAATTCAACTCGCATATTTGCAGCAACGGTTAGCCGATAAAGACCTGAGTTTGCGAGTAACTGACGAAGCTATGCAGCATTTAGTTGAGCTGGGATATGAGCCAATGTACGGTGCTCGACCATTAAAACGTGCCATTCAACAGTGGATAGAAAACCCGTTAGCACAAGCTCTATTGGCGGGTCGCTATGTGCCAGGCAGTGAGGTGGTCCTAGAGTTGGCAGAGGGTGAGTTTGTTTTTAACTGATCATTTTGACAGTGCCGTTAATGTTCTGAGAATAACGCCGTTAATGGTGCTACAGATTTTTCGCAAGAGCAGAGCGGCACAGGATCTTCAAGCTTAAAGATCTAACAGAGAGCTGTGACAACAGTATCGACTGGCGCTCACGCAGTCTCTTACGCACCCCTCTGCTGCTGATTGTTGAGGTTCCCTAAGCAATCTAGTTTCACTACTTATCTGAGAATAGTGAAACTAAATTGCGATGTTGTTCGTATAAGTGATTAACTAATACTATTATCAGAAACAGGAGGTTTCGCTCAACATGGGTAAAAATAATGCCGAGTAACGTCAACCGCAATAAAGATCTGAATGTAGTTGCAAACTTGATTGATCAGTTGCAGCAGGCGAGCACTGATCAAGCGCGCAAAACACTGATTGCTAACATGGAGGTGAATCTAGTTGATGTTGAACGGTATCACCATTTCGGTGCTGCTAGCTACGGTAGAAATTTAGTGTTTAGCAATGCTTATTTTGAAGTAATACTGATGTGTTGGCAGTCCAATCAGCACTCTACCGCCCACGATCACAATGGGTCTCTGTGCGTAATGAAATGTCTTGCCGGCGAGTTAGAAGAGCGGCGCTATATAAAAACTGCGACTCAAATGCCTCGGCTGTTAGCGACAGAAAAAAAGCTTTTAGTCGCGGGAGCGACCAGCTCAATCAATGATCAAGAAGGATTGCACAGTATTAGTAATAATTCTGTGCGGGCTGCTTGCTCGTTACATTTTTACTTCCCCGCTATTCATAGCACCAACGTCTACTGTTTAAAAGACGGCTCGCAGAAGAGCGTGACTAGTGCGTTTACCAGTGAGTACGGGAAGCTAAACGTGCAATAGCTCTGTTGCCGGTTTTTTTTTTCTATATCTGTAAAGAAGAGTTGCTTGGGTCCTTGCTGCATTTTTCCGTGTCTATTTTTGTCGACTATCTTTTCTGCACGTCTCCAAATCTGTTAGAATAGCTGCTTATTATCAGGTCTAAAATTTTGGGGTTCTCTTGTTAAGTTATCAACACAGTTACCACGCAGGCAACTTCGCCGATGTCCATAAACATGTCATTTTGTCGCTATTGCTACAATCACTGAATAAAAAATCCAAACCTTGGAGTTATTTTGAAACTCATGCAGGGGCAGCTCGCTATGACTTAACGGCGGAGCAAGCATTAAAAACCGGCGAGTATAAGCAAGGGATAGCCCGCGTTTATCAGCAGCCGCTACCTGGCATGTTTGCGCCATATATAAAATTGATTCAAGCTCTGAACACCGCGCTCCCGACCTTAAAGATTTATCCGGGATCGCCGTTAATCGCCAGTGATGCCGCCCGCGAGCAAGATCAGATATCGCTGATGGAATTGCATCCAGGCGAGCATCTATTATTAAAGAACGTGTTTAAGCATCAGCAGAATGTGGCTGTGCATAATCGGGATGGTTTTGAAGGGGTTGGCAGTTTAATGCCGCCTAAGCCGAATCGAGGTTTAGTGCTGGTGGACCCGTCTTATGAAGTAAAAACTGAATATCTGCAAGTGGTAAAATTTATTGAAAAATCTTACCGACGTTGGAGTAATGGTAGCTACGTGATTTGGTACCCTCTTTTAAAAGCGGGCAATCACCATGAGATGCTGAACAAGCTAAAAAAGTCTGGTATTCGTAAAATTTTAAAGGCGGAGCTATTGGTTAAATCTGCCGCTGATGAGCGTATGTACGGCAGTGGTATGTTAATCATCAACCCGCCCTGGCAGCTAGATCAGCAATTGCAGATTGTGCACGAATTGCTGTACAAGTACTTGGCGGAGCAAACCGCTGAACTACCTGAAGTGGAATGGTTAGTGCCTGAGTAACGTGTGATGGCGAGTAGAAATCTTAGGAGTCTAATGATTCACCGCGGCCAATACTTTTTCCGCATGAGTCAGCAGTACTGAGGTCAGTGCTTTGTTGATAAAAAACGGGGATAACAATGACCCCGTTTATGCTATGTCTTAAGCAAAATCCTAAGGGCTTTTTTCACCACAGAGGTCACAGAGGCGCTGCGCTGCACAGAGGAAAAACTAAAATCTAGTAAAACCAAAGAGCTAAATACTGAGCAAGACAACAATTTTATAGCTCTTAATCTTTAAATCTCTCCTCTGTGTCCTCTGTGGTAAAACTAATCTATTAAAGTATTTTTCTAGCACTTTTTCAGTGATAAACTATCTAACCAAAAAGATATTGGCTGGCTTTCCTATTGTTTTTGACTCGCTCAATACAGAGCGCTCGCATCTTTTTCCATATCAATTAATAAATCTAAAAATAACGTATCAGCTTCCGAGTGCTCTACTGGAATCCTAATGTTAGTGGTCGCTGATAACTCTTCGGCGATTAACTGATGGGCATTGGTTGCGTTGCTATGCTTGGCCGCTATTTTAAGCGCTATCGCACATATTTCAGGTTCTGAAAAAATCTTACGAATGACCAATGTCAGTTCTATGATAACTCGTTTTTTACTGATTATATCTGCATTTGACATGCTGTTCTCCTAAGGATAATAGGCTAAATATACCCCTGTCTGCGCCACTGCGCATCTGAATATTAAATTTTAACTTAAATATATCGATTTTTGGTGCATTTTTATTGGTTAGCTCTCGTCGACTGGTTGTATCGGGCAAGTCAAAATGAGAAAATATTTTGCTTAATTTAGCAAGTCTAAATTTAAGCTTCACTTTTGCTGAGTAGGCAATCCCGAATAGCACAAAGTGAAAAAGCAAACCCAGCTTAGTCCAGAAGTCTGTTGGTGGAGACGATCCTCTTTCCTGCATTCATACGAACGTGGTACTTGATGGCAGTAATAATACTGCCAAAATTGATGGAAAATCCGTCTCTGCTCGTTGACGTAACAACGTTCAACTGCAGTCATGTTCTTCCTACAGAATCTCTGAACTTTTTCTTTCGCCGAGTTTTACGGCGTCGATTTGAGGGTATAAAAAAGTGGAATTATTATCAGGCGCAGAAATGTTGATACGCGCCCTACACGATCAAGGTATCAAAAAAATATACGGTTACCCCGGTGGTTCCGTTCTACACATTTACGATGCAATTTTTCAACAAAAAGAAATTGAACACATCTTAGTCCGTCATGAACAGGCGGCAACGCATATGGCCGATGCCTATGCGCGCGCAACCGGTAAAGCGGGAGTGGCGTTAGTTACTTCAGGCCCCGGCGCTACCAATGCAATCACTGGTATAGCGACCGCCTACTGTGATTCTATTCCGATGGTCGTTATTACCGGACAAGTCCCTAGTCATTTGATTGGCGAAGATGCATTCCAAGAGACCGATATGATTGGTATCTCGCGTCCAGTGGTTAAGCACAGTTTTACCGTTAAACATCCGTCGGAAATTCCTGAACTAGTGAAAAAGGCCTTTCATATAGCGGAGTCTGGACGCCCCGGCCCCGTCGTTATTGATGTACCAAAAGATATGACTGACCCGGCGAATAAGTTTGAATATGTCTATCCTAAAACGGTAAAAATGCGTTCTTACAACCCTGTTTCCAAAGGACACAGCGGTCAAATAAAGAAAGCTTTTGAATTGCTGGTGAATGCGAAGCGGCCGATCCTTTACACGGGTGGTGGTGTTATTATTGGCCGTGCACACCAAGAGTTGATTGAGCTGGCACGGGCGCTAAATTACCCAGTTACTAATACTTTGATGGGCTTGGGTGGATACCCGGGAACAGATCGTCAGTTCGTCGGTATGCTGGGCATGCACGGTAGCTATGAAGCTAATATGACCATGCATCACAGTGATTTGATTTTAGCGGTAGGAGTGCGCTTTGACGATCGAGTAACCAACGGCTTAGACAAATTTTGCCCGACGGCTAAAATTATTCATATCGATATTGACCCTACTTCAATTTCTAAAAATGTCCGTGCCGATGTGCCGATTGTTGGCCCGGCTAAAGTAGTGCTACAAGATTTTTTGAAATTGTTAAAAGCGAGCAAAACTCAGCCAGATACCGAAGCGCTTAAAGCTTGGTGGCATCAAATTGATGAATGGCGCACTCGTCATGCTGGCCGCTTCTTAACGGATGACTCGACGAAGATGAAGCCTCAACAAGTCATTGAAATGTTGAGTAAAGTCACTAATGGTGATGCTTATGTCTGTTCAGATGTAGGTCAGCATCAGATGTTTGCAGCGCAGTACTACAAGTTTAATCACCCTAATCGCTGGATCAATTCCGGAGGTTTGGGCACGATGGGGTTTGGTTTTCCTGCAGCTATGGGTGTGAAAATGAACTTCCCAGATGCAGATGTTGCGTGTGTCACGGGTGAGGGAAGTATTCAGATGAATATTCAAGAGCTATCGACCTGTAGCCAATATAATATTCCGGTGAAAATTATTTGTTTAAATAATGGAACACTGGGCATGGTGCGTCAATGGCAAGATATGAACTATGAATCGCGACACTCTCACTCTTATATGGAATCACTACCGGACTTCGTTAAGCTCGCTGAAGCCTACGGTCACGTAGGTATGAAAGTGGATAAATATGAAGATCTTGAAGATGCGATGCGCAGAGCATTTGCCATGAAAGATAAGTTAGTTTTCATGGACATTACTGTCGATCCACATGAGCACGTTTATCCAATGCAAATACCTCGTGGTTCTATGCGCGATATGTTGCTTTCTAAGACAGAGAGGACTTAAGCATGCGTCATATACTATCGGTATTGTTAGAAAACCAGCCCGGTTCTCTATCTCGTGTGGTCGGTTTGTTTTCGCAGCGTAATTTTAACATCGAGTCTTTGACTGTCGCAGCCACTGATGATGAAACGCTCTCACGTATTACTATTACTACCTCTGGTAATGATAAAGTCGTAGAGCAGATCACCAAGCAGCTGAATAAGTTAGTGGATGTGGTAAAAGTTGTAGATCTGACTGAAGGCGATCACATTGAGCGTGAGCTAATGATGATCAAATACAAAGCATCGGGAACTGCTCGTGATGAAATAAAACGCACCGCTGATATATTTAGAGGTCAAATAATTGATATCACCCCTACTACTTATACGGTTCAATTAGTGGGATCGAGCAAAAAATTAGATGCCTTTATCGCCGCACTAGAGACGGCTAATTTGATTGAAGTTGTACGTACTGGCGTGTCTGGCATAGCCAGAGGTGAAAAAACACTAAGTATTTAAGTTTATCCAGAGGGTGATTGTAACTGCCCATTCTACCGACCTTGATCTCGTCTGGTCTTGGTCGGCTTCTTCAAAAAATCCATTCTTGTAAATTTGAATTATCTGATAAAATTTTGTTGGCAGCTCAGCTAGTGGATTAAGTGTGGGGGTCATAAAATACTGGATTATCAACAGTTAAAAAAATGGCTTATCCTATGGAAAGCCATTTTAATTAGATTTAACTGTAAAATCGGTGGGTCAAGTTATAGTTAAGCCCCTTGATACATCTCTACAGTTCTATGTAAGTTGCTAGCCTGTTCTGAAAGCTCTTCACTCATTAAGGCATTTTGTTGAGATGCTTCAGAAGTTCGATCAGATATGGTGCGGATTGAAGTGACGTGTTTGTTTACTTCAGTAGCGACTGCGCTTTGCTCTTCTATAGCAGCGGCAATCGAATTGGTCATGTCGGTGATCGCTCTAGTATGATTAGTGATTTTATCTAGCATTACGCCAGCTGCACTTGCCTTCTGAGCGCTGTCATTCCCTTGGACTAAACAATTGCTGATCAGGCCAACCATATGTTGAGTTCGGTTTTGTAACTTATCAACTATTGCCTCTATTTCAGTGGTCGATTCTTGAGTGCGACTCGCTAAGGTTCTTACCTCATCCGCGACTACTGCAAAGCCTCTACCTTGTTCTCCTGCCCGAGCTGCTTCTATTGCAGCATTTAAAGCAAGCAAGTTGGTCTGGTCGGCAATGCTTCTGATAACATCCAATACAGAGCCAATGTTTTCACTGTCTTCTACTAAAATAGAAGCTTGCTTCTCAGACTGTTCTAGATTTTTTGCCAATAACTCTATTTGGGCTATGGTATCTTTTACCCCTGACTGTCCCTCTATAGCACTTTTATTGGTTTCGTTTGCCCTGGTTGCTGTGTCTGTGGTGCTGGAGGCTATTTCATCAATAGTAAGTGCCATCTCAGACATAGAGGTCGCTACCATGTCAGTTTCGTGCAGTTGCTTTTCCATACCTTGATTGCTATCAGTGATATTTGATAACAATGAAGAAGTAGTGCTGTTTAAAGTAGTTACCGATAAGTTAACTTGTGAAATTATTTTGGAAAAGTTTTCTAAAAGAAGATTGAATTCTTTGGACATTTGGCTAATTTCATTTTTTCCATCTTCATTAGCTCTAAGCGACAGTGAGTTTTCGTTACTGATAGTGTGCATTAAACCTCCTAACGCTTTTATAGGAAGGATAATGCTTCTGCCTAATAATATAGAAGAGATAATTACCACAGCCGAAATGATGAAGAATATTAAGTAGAATATTACCGTTGAGCTCTGAGTGATTTCTGCCAATTGCTGTTTACTATCGTAAACCACTTCTTTTAGGATAACTTGCGTCTTTTGAACAGCGCTCCTCATTTTTCCTCTTAAGCCCTCACTGGAAGATAGTCCTAGTACTTCATGAGCTTCTATTAAGCTGATAAATTTACTATTGTATTCTTTAAGTATTTTTATGAGGGTTGTATCATTCGCTAACTGTGTCGTTAGATGCTGGTAGATACCATCAAATTTCTTAACGTACTTCAGGTCCAGTCTCAGCATGAAGTCTTTTTCAGCACGGCGTAATTGCAACAGACTGACCAGAAGGGTATCTGGGTGATTTTGAAAAGCCTTTTCTAAACGGTGAGAGGCCGCTCTTAATTCTCCGTATAAACCGGACTTAGGGTCTAGGCCAATAATGCTTTGCTCTTCGACTAGTTTTGAAAATTGATCTGTATATAAATTCACTTCTTGTTTAAGTGTTTCTAAATGTTCAATGGGGAGATTATAATTATTAAATATACTTTCAACTTCTTGAATCCGCTCTAGCACAACACTCGCATTAGCTTGGTGCTTCTGTACATACTTGAGGTTTTTTCTCGCAAGGAAATCTTTTTCGTCGCGTCTGAGTTCTAAAATTCCGACTTCAATTGCAGAGCTTAATTCTACGCCTTTGGATAAACCGCTAATCGAACTAGTTGTATAGTTCCTGAGTACCAATAAAATAAGCATACTGATAACCAGTAAAGCAGTGCTCAAAATCAGTTTGTTTTTAATCGTCATAAGTTGTTCCCCTGAAAAATACCCTTAATAATTGACATTGTATTATATATATTCGCTATAAGTTATTAAATTGTCATTTAAATTGCGTTAAGGCAAATATTTAAAGGGAAAGTAAGTATGGAAACTATTAAATGGATTGAAAATAAAGGAGAAGCTCTAGTAAATTGATTTTTGGCCGATATGGGAACTATTTAGTTGGATTTTTTAATTTTCACTGACATGCAAAGTGTTATTAAAATGAGACATGATTTTGACATGATATTACAAGGCAGTGTTTTTTTGTTTTTCTACACAACACTTTAGCATAGTGAAGTTCTTGTGGTTAAGGTCAGGTTTTATGCATATTCCTGAATCAGTGACTTCACTGCACCATTTAGCGCAAGCTCTTGATTCTACAGCGGTTAGAAAAATACCCGCTGAACCTACGGGTGCAGCTAAGATTTTTACAATTCCACTGTAAAACCAATATCTTACACTCTATATTCACTTTGAAGTCACGGATTCAGGATATTGGTTGTCTAATAAAATAATCAATACAGAGTGCAAGTTTTGCTGTGCACTCGTAGAGTAGAGGGATATTTAACGGCTAATTAGCTGGCAAGAAGCTTAATGGAGTTTGGCCCTAGGCTGAGCTTGGGTATGTAGACAATAGATGGTAAATATCCCGCAGTAAAGATGCGGGACTTAGTCGGGAATTTCTTATATAACGGTTGATCCAGGGGCCATAATACTGCCACCGCCATCATTGGCCAAGGCCGCAAAATCTTTATCAATTAAGAACATTGCAGGACCATCATTACCAACTAAGGTCAGTTTGTCTAATACACCTTTGAATAATTTCTCCTCTTCGTGTTGCTCAGCGACATACCATTGTAGAAAGTTGAATGTCGAGTAGTCCTGCGAGCTAAAAGCGACGTGAGCGAGTTCGTTAATATGCTGAGTGATCAAGCACTCATGCTCCAAAATTTGTTCGAAAACATCTCTCAGTGAATTAAAACTGTGTGGGGGAGCCTCTATAGTGCCTAAAATAGGCAGCCCGCCGGTTTCTGAAACGTAGGTAAATAAACGCTTCATGTGCTCCATTTCTTCATTGGCGTGTTTACGTAAAAACAGTGCCGCGCCATCAAAGCTACGGTCTTCACACCAAGCGCTCATTTGTAAATATAAATTAGAGGAATAAAACTCAAGATTTATCTGTTGGTTTAGCTTATCGGTCATCATTGATGATAGCATGTTGTCGTTACCTGGTTATCGAGGAGTCTATCGAACTTAGCACTAATCTTCTGCGAACACTCAGAATCTGCTTCAAATCTGAGTGTTCTAGCTAGGATCGACTACGCCGACAGACGCCTGGCTGAGAATATGGCGCATAGTCGCGTAAAATGACTATTGGGTCAATCGTTAGTCGATCATTATTCGGGGTTGAGGGCATTTTTTGTCACCTAAAAATTTGCTCTTGGGGTGATGGTTTTTTATAGCGAGTGTTCGCTAAAATATTTTTGCTTGATCTGCGTTAATAGAGGCGCGCAGATTTTGTTCATGGCTGCCACTTACTACAGTGAAAATTCAGTGTAAAATGTTGATTATATGGTGTAAATATAGAGTGTAAATATAGAGCGTAGTTATATGCCATCCAAATCAGTCCTACCAAAAAATCTATCACAATAATGAGTCTACAATGGAATTATATGCACTGGTGCTAATAGTGGTCGCTGTCTTGGTACTGTTAGCGCTCTTGATTAAATTATGCAGACAAACTGCCGCTAGTATTGATGTTGTTCCTTTTACTAAACAAGAGCGGTTTTTCTACGGTATGCTCTGTCAGGCGGTGTCAGGAAGAGCGATTGTGCTTGGGAAATTGAGAATCAAGGATGTCGAGCGAGCCAATAAACCAGCCTTGATATCCGGCAAAAGAGCTTATAAGAAAATAGCCGGTAGATACTTTGACTTTATAATTTTTGATCCAGTAACGGCGAAAATTATCGCGGTGATTAGCTTAGAGGCAGTCGGTAATCAGTCGGAAAAAAGTATCAGAGAGCAAAGAAGCTTGGCTGGGTTGTGTCAAAATGCTGGAGTTAAGCTGTTGAATTTTCAACTCGCCAAAACTTACGATGTACATCATATTTTCTCGAGCATCTACCCAGCGCAAAAGAATAACAGACTAGTAGCACTGGTTCAGAGCGAGTCCTAATCCGCTACCCGACTTTCATCTGCTGTTTTGCTGGTACATTTCAGTTTACTCATTGTGCCGGTATTCAGTCCTAAAATAGCTGATTATGAAAAATAAAGTAATGGCTGGCTGTTTCTTAAGATTCTAATGAATGCCCGACAAGAAAGCTGCTAGTTTAGATGTTCGCATCCCCCCTGGCAGCATAGAATGACTGCTAATATCTCCTAATCATAATCAAAAGGTCCTGTCGTGTTAATTGAGCAAATTAATTTGCAGTTTATTCAGCAGGCGGCAAAAACAATTGCTAATATTGCCTGTCGCACCCCGCTTATAAAATCTATCGGCCTATCCCAGCTATGTAATAAAAATATTTATCTGAAGATGGAAACCATGCAGCATACAGGAGCTTTTAAGCTTAGGGGTGCTGCCAATAGGATGTTGAATTTATCTGAGCGCCAAAAAAAGGCGGGAGTAATCACCACGTCCAGTGGCAATCACGGTCGAGCTGTTGCATATGTGGCTAATGTTTTAGGGATTAAAGCGACTATTTATATGAGCAAGTTAGTCCCTGCTAATAAGGTGGCGGGTATTCAGCAGCTCGGAGCCGAGGTGGTTATTTATGGGGATGATCAAGACATCGCAACGCAGAGGGCGATTGAGATTGCCAAACAGCAGAACATGACCTTTATCTCGGCGTTTGATGATCCTTATGTCATTGCCGGACAGGGCAGCATCGCTTTAGAAATACTTGAAGAGCGCCCTGAAATTGATACGATTATTACGCAGTTGAGTGGCGGCGGCTTAGCGAGTGGTATCGCCGTCGCCGCCAAAGCTTTAAAACCTGAGATTAAGATCATCGGTGTGTCACTGGTAGCAGGTGCCGCAATGTATGAAAGCATTAAAGCCGGTAAAATAGTTGATGTGACGGAGCTGCCCAGTGTTGCCGATGCTCTACCCGGCGCTATACCTAGGGATAATAAGTATACATTTGATATTTGCCGGCGCTTGCTAGATGAAATTGTACAAGTTTCGGATCCGCAAATTATTGCTGCCATGCAGTACAGTTTTGCGCGGGAAAAATTAGTGCTGGAGGGCGGGGGAGCAGCGACAATTGCCGCGGTTTTACAGCAGCTTGAGATGATTGATACTGATACTGCGCCGGTGGAGTTCGGGAAAAATGTAGCATTGATTTGCAGTGGCGATAATGTCGACACAGATCAATTTCTTGAGTATTTACAACAAGGGTGAGTGTTAAGCACCGTCGCGGAAGTTTACTGAGTGCAGACTATATTCAGCAAGCCTTCCCAGCTATAAAACGGGCGTGTTTAAGGCGAAAAAATCTTGGTGATAAATTCATCTTTAGCAATAGCCAGTACTTGGTCGGCAATATTTTTCATTGCTAAATAATGGTCAAACATGCTCTGTTCTGGGTTCGTGTACTGATAATTTTGGTGTCGCCAAAAAGCGGTGGCAGTTGCTCCATAGACGGTAAAAGCTTGCAGGGCGTTTCTTTCAAGGTCATTCAGAATAATATTTTGTTGATAACCTTGTATCAGACTTTGTGCCTTAGCGAGCGATACCCGGCCATTGTCGCAACAAGTACCGACTATCATCATGCCGATATCAAAGACTCGATAGTAAAAACAAGCCTCTTCAAAGTCCATAATGATTGCACTTTTTGCATCTTGACTGACGATGATATTGTCACTAAAAATATCACTGTGGATTATGCTCTTGGGTAAGTCTTGGCTAATGTAGCTTTGGATGTACTGACTGGTGTTGACTAACCAAGCATAAAAGTCAGAATCGGCGGAGTATGCTCGCACTTGCGAGAATTTAGTGTAATTGTAACTGACATTGTCGGGTAGATAATCCGGTGCTTTTAAGCTGTGCAGGGTAGCGAGTTGCGCCCCTAGGGAAAATAGTAACGGAGCATCGATGGCTGCTAAAATAGAGCCTTCAATAAAATTTTTCAAGATCACAGCCCTACCGTTATAGAGGCTGATATCTTGCCCTGCTAAGTTTTTTACTAAAGTAGAAGTGTGGAACTGCTGCGCTGCTAAATAGTTTAATAGAGCGACCAGTTGCCGGCTTTTTTGCAATGATTTTTGCTCACAAATAGTGAGCACGTACTTACTGTTAACGCTGTTAATTAGATAGTTACTGTTTTCAGACCCACCACTTAACAGTGTGTAAGAAGTCAACTCAGTAATCCCATAAGGGGCGAGAATACTGAGTATTTGAGGGCTGTTTAACTGTGAATTGGCCGTCATTTAATTACATTTAACTCCCAGTTTTCTAACATTGCATGCATAAGTGCGCTCTGTAAGTTTTTGTATTCACAGAGGTATACTTTTTGACAGTGAATTTTGGCGGTTTCTATGCTGTGATGAATAGCGGCTTCCGGAAGTTGCTGACACTCTAGTGCCTGACGAATAATCTCGGGAAACTTGGCCGGGTGGGCGGTCGCTAAGCAAATCAGCTTCTCTGCACTGAACTGCTTTGGTAAGGTGGTGGCAAGAGCATCGCTTGCCTGTAGAGCTACGGCACTATGGGGATCTAGTAAGTAGCCCTCACGGTGATAAATGTCGTTTATAACACTCAAGGTCTGCTGATCGGATGCGCTGTAAGCTTGGAACCCCGCTTGATAGCGACGCACAGTTTCGCTGTCAAATTCAACTTTACCGGTTGCTTGAAACTGCTCCATCCAAGACTTTATTTTGTTGCTATCTTTATCTACTTTGAAATATAAATAGCGCCAAAAATTAATCGGTATCAGAATATCAATGGCAGATGAAACAGTGTTTTTAAGTGGAGCTTTACTGAAGACTCCCCGCTGAAAAATTCTATTCAGACAGGCGTTTTCGTTATTTGCGGCGATCAAGTTATTAATCGGCAACCCCATTTCTCTGGCTATAGCCCCCGCACATAAATTGCCAAATCCGCCTGAGGGGACTGAAAAATTAACTTTTTCGTCTAGATTATCCATCACTTGTAAATAGCCAAAGAAATAATGCACCGTTTGCATCATAATCCGGCCCCAGTTAATAGAATTAACGCTGGAGAGGTTTAGACTTTCTTTAAACTCAGCATCAGCATAGAGTTTGCTGATCACCGCATCTAAATCATCACCGCCATCCGCACAGTTACTAACGGCCACTGGGTGTATATTGGCGTGTTGTAAATGGGTCATTTGCTGTTCTTGCTCAGCAGTTATCATCTCTTTAGGATACAAAACCCAGGCGTCTAAATTAGATTTTCCCGCGCTAAAATAGGCTGCTGCAGGGCCGGTATCACCCGTAGTAGCAACAATCAATGTCAGTCGGTGTGATTTTCTGACTAAAAAGAAATTCACTAAGTTAACTAGAAAAGCCAGTCCCACGTCTTTAAAGGAGAGTGTAGGGCCATGGAATAATTCCATGATATAAGTGTCTTTCCTGCTCTGTAGTTTATGCAGTGGGATAATACTGGTTTTGGTAAAAGGGGCGTACGCAGTACTTAAAATTTGTCGTAATTCAGCGGCGGATACTATTGAACGATCAATGAATAATGACAGTATCTCGAAGGCCAGATCGACATAACTTAAATTTTTCCACTGCTGTAACTGCTGCTTTGATATTTTTGGCAGCGTCTCGGGGACGTAAAGACCGCCGTCCTCAGCAAAACCATCCAGAATAGCCGTTTCAAAATCGACCGCTGTGCCACCGCCTGTGATACTGACGAACTTTTTCATATCATGAACCTTATTATTTTAAATATCT
The DNA here is from genome assembly GCA_029027825.1 of Oceanospirillales bacterium. Lineage (GTDB taxonomy): Bacteria > Pseudomonadota > Gammaproteobacteria > Pseudomonadales > Balneatricaceae > Rs1. The sequence goes on from CP093399.1 coordinate 4,656,469, forward strand.
GGATCCGTGACTTAAAAGAGGATGCAGAGTGTAAAATTTTGGTATTTACAATACCGTTGAAAATCTTAGCTGCTCTCTATTGCTGCATCCTTGGGGAGCCTCTGAACAAGTCACATATGGAAGTCACTGATTCCGGATAGAATTAACATACACGGCTTTGGCTATCATCATATCTTGCACTGCGACTCCCGTTAAATCTACCAGCGTAATTTGTTGATCATTCAAGCGCTGTAATTTAGGATCCTGTATCGCAGTGCCTAGCTCAATTATTGCTGAGGGCGCTATTTCTCCGGCTCTTACCGCTTGAAACACTTCACCTCTACTGTGGCTTTGAGGCACACTGTCGACCACTACAATATCTGCTTTTTTAAGAATGCCAGCCGCGAGCTCTTGTTTGTTCGCAGTGTCGGCACCGATGGCGGTGATATGGGTTCCAGGCTGTATATCGTCGGCCTGCAATAGTGCTGTTTCGCTGGGAGTGGTAGTGACAATGAGATTGGCATGGCTAGCCACCTGACGTGGACTGCTGGCAATATTAACCTGGAATTCACTGGGCAGCTGGGCGGCGAATTTGGCGAGGTTTTTAGCGTCTCTTCCCCATACCCAGATCGTTTTACAAGGTGTGTGCTGCTGTAAATGCAATAGCTGTAAACGAGCTTGAATACCCGTGCCGATAATGCCGATGGCTGTAATCTTTTTAGGGGCAAAGTATTTTGCCGCTAGCGCACCAGCTGCAGCGGTACGAATATCAGTGAGGTGACCTTGATCTAATAAAACCGCTTTAGGTACGCCGGTTTTTTGATCAAATAGCAACATTAGCCCCTGACTAGAAGCAATTCCCTGCTGGGGATTTTGATAGAAGCCAGAGGCTATTTTTACCACATAATAGTCATCGTTTTTAATATAGCAATATTTAATGTGTACATCGCCTTTAGGTTCATCAAACAATAATTCTCCGACTGGAGGTACAATCGCATTACCATTGCTGTATTGAATAAATGCTTCTTGCATCGCATTCAGCAGATCAATATTAGCGAGACTGGCCTTTATTTGCTCGAGTTTAATAATGCTGGTCAAAATAGTACCTTCGCTGTGGTTATTTGTTAGCGTTTAGCTATCGCTTAATTAGGGCTGGATTAGGGCTTAATTAGGGCTTAATTATAGGTGCATGTAGCCATTTTGAGCAGCAATAAATAAAGTAATATCGGGGGTAAAGTATACAAAGTGAGGTATTTAATAGCTGATAATTTATAGATGAATGTGCCGGTTGGATAAGCTTGGGTATTGAATTTAAAATAGTGACTGTGGGATCTTTCGCGGTGTTATTTGGGAGGAGTAAACTGTCTAAGGTCTACTTTTGCTCGCTTTTGTCACTATTTTTAGGTCAAGCTTTCAGCCCTATTTAAAAGAGGGCGGCAACCTTTCGGACACGGTCTCAGATAAAATTAAGGATGTTTCAGTTTTACAAATATCGATTAAAGATTCGAGTAATTGGTCAAGTTCAGACATTGTGGCGACAGCAATACGAAATATAAAGGCTTTTTCACCAGTCACATTGTAACATTCGGTAATTGCCGGGCATTGTGTTGCAAATTTTTTGAATTGATGTTCTTTTCCAGTGAATACATCGGCCTGTACAAAGCCTGAAATGGCATAGCCAATAGAATCTGCAGCTGTCTTTAGATGGTAGCCTAAAATAATATTCTGCTCCTCCATCTTCTCGATTCGCTCTTTCACAGCGGGGGCGGAAAGATGTACGAGTTTGGATAGTTCAGAAATGGTGATTCTGGAGTTTTCCGACAATATGCGAATGATTTTTTTATTGATGTTATCCAACATTTAATCCTTTACCAAAACGTAACCGCCTAAGCTAAGAATTTTCAAAGCCGCTTGGAGATAATATATTACACTCACTCGCTAGTTGGAAGCTAGGGTTCCAATATTGTGCTTCTAGTTAGTTTAAGGGCACAGCGCAGTGCTCTATCGTCGATCGTACACATGAAGCAGCGAGTCCGTACTGTAGAAATTGTTGCCCGCAGCGATTATCTGTAACTTACAGCGAGTAAGACGCGATCAATTGTCTTAAAAGTTGTATTTAATGGAATGTCGCTTGAAAGCATGGATACTTTTAGCTAAGTTTAAAAGTTAGGATTTCGATATAACTGGCGTACTAATAAAATAATATGCAACAGCATGGAGTAAATTATGAGAACAACGGCATTGTTAACATTGGCCACTATGACAAGTTTAGCGGCAATGGTGACTCAAGTAAGTGCAGCTGGAGCGCAGTGGGAAAAAGATCAGAGCTACAAGCTCACGATACTTCATACCAATGATAATCATGGCCGGTTTTGGTCTAACAGGCATGGCGAATACGGGATGGCGGCACGTAAAACCTTGATTGATAGTATTCGTGCCGAAGTTGCTAAGTCAGGTGGCGAGTTGTTACTGTTATCAGGGGGTGATATTAACACCGGTGTTCCCGAGTCAGATTTACAAGATGCTGAGCCGGATTTTAAAGGCATGGGTATGATTGGCTACGATGCGATGGCGATTGGTAATCACGAGTTTGATAATAATTTATCAGTGATTCGCAAACAGCAAAGCTGGGTAGAGTTTCCTTTTTTAGCGGCTAATATATACGATGCTAAGACTAACAAGCGCTTGTTTAAACCTTATAAAGTATTCAATAAAGGTGCGTTGCGTATAGCGGTGTTGGGATTGACGACGGATGATACCAAAAAGCTTGGCAACCCAGAATTCATGGGTAATATTGCTTTTACAAAACCTGCCGATGAAGCGAAGAAACTTCTTCCTGAATTACAAGAAAAGGCTGATATCATTATCGCGGCGACGCATATGGGCCACTATCAAAATGCTAATTTTGGCATTAACGCCCCGGGTGATGTCACTTTAGCTAGATCAGTGACTGGTATTGATATGATTATCGGTGGTCACTCGCAAGATCCGGTGTGTGCAGATGCACAAGGTGCATTGATCACTAAATATAAAGCGGGCATGACTTGTATGCCAGATGTACAAAACGGCACTTTAATCATGCAGGCTCACGAGTGGGGTAAGTATGTAGGCCGGGCTGATCTTGAGTTTAAAAATGGTCAGTTAAGCTTAGTCAGCTACCAGTTAATTCCGGTTAACTTAAAGAAAAAAGTAAAAAATGCTGAAGGAAAAAAAGTCCGAGTGTTAGTGGCTGAGGCGATTGCTGAAGACCAAAAATTGAAAACTTTTTTGACTCCTTATCAAGAAAAAGGTCAGGAAAAATTACAGCAAAAAATCGGTCATGTGGATGCTAAGTTAGAAGGCGATCGTGATAAAGTGCGCTTTATGCCAACTAATATGGGGCATTTAATCGCTGTCTCACAAATGGAAAAAGTAGGTGCAGATTTAGCAGTAATGAACTCCGGTGGAATACGTGCCAGTATCGAGGCGGGAGATATTACTTATAAGGATGTACTCAAAGTGCAACCTTTTGCCAATGTGGTTGGTTTCGTTGAGCTAACCGGCGCAGAGCTATTAGACTACTTAGCGGTTGTCGCAGCTAAGCCGATTGATAGCGGTGCATTCGCTCAGTTTGCGGGTGTCGAGCTAATCGTTGAGAAAGGCGAGCTAATCTCGGTGACTATTAAAGGTCAAGCTATCGATAAAGGCAAAGTTTATCGGATGGCGATCAATAGTTACATCGCATCTGGTGGTGATAAGTACCCGGTGATGAATCAGCATGCAGGTTATGTGAACAGTGGTTTTGTGGATGCGGATGTGTTGAAAGAGTACATTCAAAACAACTCTCCCCTTAGTGCCATGGCACACGACAAAGGTAATGTTATACGCAAGTGAAGTAGCGGCTAATCTACCTTCATAGATGAATAGACTAATGGGCCGCTGTGCAAACAGCGGCTCATTTTTTTTGACAAGGATTTCTATCAACAGCTAATCAGCGAACCGTTAATGCAAGAGGCCTGCAGTAAAGTATTTGGCTGGAGCTGAGTAACAGCAAGTTTTATGGCCTGTATCAAGCTAATCTAAACTTCTCGGGGTTGAGATGCCGCCAAGCGCTAATTAACTTCACAATACTTATGATATATCGGTAGAATAGCGCCATTATTTAAGACTGAGCATTGATTGAAAAAATTAATCTATGCTGGGGGTTCTTGTCTTTACCTGCTATTTGCAGATCCCACCAAAAATCGGTTTTAACAGCTTTGCTAATTTATTTGAGAAAAGTATAAATGACTGAATTGAAAAATGATCGTTTTTTACGCGCGCTACAACGTCAGCCAGTTGACGTAACTCCCGTATGGATGATGCGCCAAGCCGGGCGATATTTGCCTGAATATAAAGCGACCCGTGCCAGCGCCGGCGATTTTTTATCACTGTGTAAAAATCGAGAGCTGGCCTGCGAAGTTACCTTGCAGCCATTAGAGCGCTTTGACTTAGATGCTGCGATCCTATTTTCGGATATCCTGACGATTCCCGATGCGATGGGCTTGGGCTTATATTTTGCCGAAGGTGAAGGTCCTAAATTCAGAAAAGTACTGCGCACAGAAGCCGATGTAAATGCATTACAAGTGCCTAATGCGGCCACCGATTTAGATTATGTGATGAATGCAGTGCGCGAAATTCGCAGTGCTCTGTGTGGTCGAGTGCCTTTGATTGGCTTCTCCGGCAGCCCTTGGACACTGGCAACTTACATGGTTGAAGGCGGCTCTTCTAAAGATTTTAGGCACATTAAAAAGATGATGTATGCCACTCCAGACGTGATGCACGAACTGCTGGATAAACTCGCTAAATCAGTGATCGACTACCTCAATCAACAAATACTAGCTGGTGCTCAAGCGGTGCAAATTTTTGATACTTGGGGCGGCGTACTGAGCGGCGAAATGTATCGTGAGTTCTCTCTTAAATATATGCAGCAAATTGTTGCGGGTTTGATAAAAGAAGCGGATGGTCGTAAAGTCCCGGTAATTTTATTTACTAAAAACGGTGGGCAGTGGCTCGAGGATATGGCGGCGGTAGGTGCTGATGCACTAGGTTTAGATTGGACCACTGAACTGTCAGATGCGCGTGCAAGAGTCGGCGGCCAAGTGGCTTTACAAGGTAACATGGATCCTTCAGTGTTATACGCCTCCCCGGATCGGATTAGACAGGAAGTAAAAAACCTGTTGGCAAATTATGGCACCGGTGCAGGACATGTGTTTAATTTAGGTCACGGTATCCACCAATTTGCCAATCCTGAACACGCCAAAGTGTTTGTCGATGCAGTGCATGAATATAGCGCCCAATACCACCAAAGCTAATTTTTTTAAAATAACGACCCACTGAACACCAATAGGATTAATGGATGGCAAAAGTTAAAACGGCTTTCGTCTGCTCAGATTGCGGCGCTGATTATCCCAAGTGGCAGGGACAGTGCTCCGCTTGCAAAGAGTGGAACACCGTAGCAGAAGTTATCTTGGGCGCTGTAGAAGCACAAGCTAGACCCCGCTATGATGGTTATGTCGGTAAAACCTCCGATCGAGTGGTTAACTTAGCGGCGGTTGATCTCTCTGCCATGCCGCGCTTGCCTAGTGGCAGTGCCGAGCTAGATAGAGTGCTAGGCGGTGGCCTAGTGTCAGGTTCCGCGATCTTAATTGGCGGTCAGCCCGGGGCGGGTAAAAGCACCTTGCTACTGCAGGTGATGGCTTTTTTGGCAGAGACCGTGCCCGCTTTGTATGTCACAGGTGAAGAGTCGTTACAGCAAGTTGCGATGCGCGCTCATCGGCTCAAGCTAAAGCCTGATCACTTAAATATGCTCTCAGAAACCAGTGTTGAAGCTATCTGTCAAACGGCGCATGTGCTGAAGCCGAAAGTCATTGTGATCGATTCTATTCAAGTGATGCACATGGCTGAAGTCACCTCGGCACCGGGCTCGGTCTCGCAAGTGCGAGAATCTGCGGCTGAACTGACTAGATTTGCCAAACAGACCGGTACCATATTATTCCTGGTTGGACATGTCACCAAAGATGGCTCTCTAGCCGGTCCCAAAGTACTAGAACACATAATAGACTGCTCGTTACAGCTAGAGGGGTCGGCAGATAGTCGCTTTCGCACCTTGCGCAGTCACAAAAATCGCTTTGGCGCGGTCAATGAACTCGGCGTCTTTGCCATGCTAGAAACGGGCTTAAAAGAAGTAAAAAATCCCAGTTCAATCTTTTTAAGTCGCGGTGAAGAGCCGAGCCCTGGCAGCGTAGTCATGGTCGTCTGGGAGGGAACTAGGCCACTGCTGGTAGAAATACAAGCTTTAGTGGATGAGTCACATCTCAATAATCCCCGCAGAATCACCGTTGGACTAGACAGCAACCGGTTGGCAATGCTGCTTGCAGTACTGCATCGTCACGGCGGATTACACATGGGTGATCAAGACGTATTTGTCAACGTGGTTGGCGGGGTCAAAGTACTGGAAACCAGTGCCGATTTGGCGCTGTTACTGGCAGTGGTATCGAGCTTCAAAAATAGAATTTTAGACCAGGACCTAATGGTGATTGGTGAAGTGGGGCTGTCGGGTGAAATTCGCCCCGTTCCCAACGGTCAAGAGCGGATCCGTGAAGCGGCAAAACATGGCTTTAAACGCGCTATAGTTCCCAAGGGGAATGTACCTAAAGGAAAGATCGCGGGGATGGAAGTGATAGGGGTAACTAAATTAACGGATGCACTAGACGCGATATAATTATTATCCACAGGCAAATATTTACCAAGGCTTGGGTATAAATCGCAGCTGTTGGTAAAGTAGCTTGTAGAGTAATGAAAAATCATTCTTCATTGAGCTGAAATTCATTCTATTACCTGAATCCGTGACTTCAAAGTAAATACAGAGTGTAAGATATTGGTTCTACAGTGGAATTGAAAAATCTTAGCTGCAGTCTCTATGCGTTCTGCATTCGCTAAATAAATCCTTCCATGCATAAAACTCGTAGGTTCAGCGGGAGTTTTTCTAATCGCTGTAGAATTAAAAGCTTGTGCAATGTGGTGCAGTGAAGTACTTGGTTTTGGTAGTCTCATATCAAGTTGTGACAGGGAGGAGCTCCACAGGCGATCGTACAACAATCTGAGACAATCGGCCTATGGAGGTTTTTGTTCAACAAGCTATTGGATGAGAACCAAGCAAGGTTCAGCTTAAAGCTATAAAAGTTTTATTTAGTTGGCTTTATTTACCGAGACTTTTGATAGGTTTCGATAATTGCCCAGAGCCAAATGATCAAAAATACAGCAAGGCACACAGGTAGAATGAAGCCTTCGTTGCGCATCGATATTTGGGTTAAGTGCTGGCTAAACATCGATACATTTTGCGTGATAGCGCCATCGAGTAATAATGAAGCTTGGTATATAGCCACGCCCAGCCACACCACCATAACAATACTGCTGATCAAAGCGAAAAGCAGTGCCCTGCGCTTTAATCCTAAGTAATAGTGTCCGGCACCAGGGCCTATAAACACTGAGCAGGTGAGGGCCGTACAGATTTTTCTATTCATGTTGATCTCCTTTAATACTGCCAAGGCAGCTGTAACAATTATCGATCAGTAGCCTAAGTCGCTGGCCTTCCATCGATTTATCGTGGCGTGTTAATTGATGGTAATGCTCAGTGACAAAAGCAAAAGATAGGTGCTCATCAGGATCAGCAAAGCCAATAGATCCGCCCATACCCGCATGGCCAAAGGTATTCTCTCCAGGTCCAAAACTGATGAATTCTGGTGAGTTAAGCATGAAGCCTAAACCCATACGCCAGTGTTGCTGAGTGGCTTGTTCGCAGGCACTTACATGTGGGTAGGATAGTTCTGCGACGCTTTTTTGGCTGCACAGTTGCTCTCCATCTAAACGCCCTTCGGTTGCTAAAAAAGCATAAAACTTAGCCAGTCCACGGGCGCTACCTTGACCAGACACCGCGGGAAACTCACTGCTTCTCCACGCCTCAGAATTGGGCTGGTAATCACTGTTGCAGGGGCGGAAAAACTGCATCTTCCAATAGGGGACAAACCTTGGTAATTGACTGTAAAACCACAGAGCGAACTTATTAAATTGCGCAAGAGCAGGGATTTTACGCACATATTGCCCGGGAAGATGGGCTAAATCGTACGCAATATCGTGAGGTGCACTGATTTCTTGGTGAAAGAATTGGCTGGGCATCCGACCGTCGACACGCCTAATTAACTCCCCAGCTATATGGCCAAAAGTTAGCGCATGATAATAGAGCGCTTCGCCTGGTGGGTGCATCGGTTTGGCAGCGGCGATAGCCTGTGTCATTTTCTGCCAGTTGAATAAGTCCCCTGATTGACAGTTCCTGATAATGGCTAGCCCCGCTGTGTGAGTCAATAGGTGTTTGACAGTCACTGACGATTTACCATTAGCTGCAAATTCTGGCCAATAGCTGCTGATACTGGCGTCTAAGTGCAACTGATCGCGTTCAATAAGCAGCAACAGGCACAAGGCTAATGGCGCTTTGCAACTCGACATCGTACAAATACGATCGCTTGCTTGCCACAGGCCATTTGGCGATTGATTGCTAGCATAAAGATCCACAACCTTTTTTCCTCGAAGATACACGGCAACTGCAGCACCGGTATCGCCGCGCAGGCTAAAATTCTCGACAAAGGTTTCTGCTAGTTGTGCAAAGCGTGCATCGCATGTTCCGTCCAGCTGCTGGATGCGCCCAGCGTTTAGTTTAGTTAAGTCCATGATTAAAACTTTTTGGTTAGATCAATGCCGAATGTACGGGGCGCACCGTAACTCGCGACATCTATAGGCGCAAACTGTATATGGTCGGTTTGATAGCGCTGGTCGGTTAAATTTTTCCCCCAGAGCTTAATTGACCAGTCGTTTTTATATTCAAAAGTTGAATTGAGGTTGAGAACAGTGTAACTGCCTTGTTTTAGCTTGGCATGGCGATCGAACACACTGCTGCCATGGTGAGTAATCTGCAAATTAGTACGCGAGTGCCAATTATGATTAATAGGTGTGTCGTAGCTAAAAAGTAAACTGGCGTTATATTTAGGCGCTCCCGGGATTCTGCTGCCCGGGGTTAGCGATGTTGCAGCCTCATCAGCTTTGGCTACAGTGGCGTGGTTGTATCCTGCATTGAATTTAACTGACAGCTGGTCATTTATCGGGGCGCTAATAGAGGCTTCGATACCTTTGCTGCTGACTTCATCGACGCTGATAACTCGGGTAAGGCCTAAATGGTCAGCGTAGAAGTGCTGGTAGTCCTTTATCTTGGAGTAGAATAAGGCAATATCAAATTCGATGTCTGATGCCGGTAGATAAGCTTTATAACCTACTTCTAAGTTTGAGCTGAGTTCTTCATCAAAGAACATAGCTGTACCTTTACGTGTTCCGTTGCTTTCAGTGTCTTCCTGTAGCCAGCCAGCGCCACCACTAAGCATGCCTTCTCCATAACTTATGTAAAGGCTAGAGTGGGGGGTGAAATCATAGTTGAAGGCTAGCTTGGGTAATATGTGGGCGTAACTCTCTTGCTGATAACCTGATGTTTCAGTGGGACCACTTCTATAATAGCTTTGCGCGCTGACGGTTTCTGTACTGTATCTCACGCCAGCTTGCATTCGCCACTGATCGGCAAAGCGCCAGGTCATATCAGTGTAAAGATTGGCAGCTCTGCGCTTTAGCTGAGCTTTTGCATCATTAGTGTACGAAGAATACATGTTCTTGTTGTCTTCTTGGTTATTAAAATAACTGAAGCCTAACAACCAATCGATGGGGCCTTCTTGAGGGGTTGAAGCTAATCGCAGTTCCTGAAACAGCTCTTTTTCGTTTAGCTGCGTTTCAATATAACCGTAAAGTAGGGCAGTGGCGTCCGTATCTATATGTGCATCGATATTATTTGTACGCCAGCCAGTTACCGAACTTAACTTCAAGCTAGGTGATAGTTGCCAGTCGAGGCTCAAGGAACTGCCTTTATTTTTTTGCCGATATTCATTTGGCTCATCCATAGCGGTTTGTAAATCATCACCAGCAGAGAGGTGTTGCGCACCATCAACATAATTGTAAGGACCGTTATCTAAATCAGAGTAGTCAAGGCTTAACTTGGCATTAAACTGCTCGCTAGGCTGCCAGTATAGCGCTGCGCTGTATGCGATTTCGTCGCGCTCATTGGTATTATTATTGAGTAAAATATTTTTGACGTAACCATCACTTTTAAGAATTTTAGTCGCCCCCTTAAATTGCAGTACATTTTCAATCAGTGCGGTAGAACCTTGTACTGCAAGTGATTTAGTGTGAGTGCTTTTGCTCAGGCTAATACTACCTTGCGGTTTTTTCTGTAGACGCTGGGTTTGAATAGAGATCAAACCATCGCGGGCATTACTGCCGTACAGGTTTCCCTGAGGGCCGCGCAAAAATTCAATTTGCTCAATATCTAATAGCGAAAAATCAATGCGATTTACTCCCGTTTGTGGCACTCCGTCTATATATATCGGCACATTGGTCTGCTGCAGATTTCGCGGTAATCCTCGCACCTGAAAAGTGTAATCACCGGGCATCTCCAGTAAATAGGTATTAGCAATGCTGGTGGCAATCTCTGTTAAGTTTTGTGCTTGTAAATCTTGTATGGATTGAGGGGAAACTACAGTAATGTTCACCGGCACTTGTTGAATCGGTCTCTCAATACGCTGCGAAATGACTAAGGTCTCAAGGCTAGGCCTATGCTCAATAATGACGTTTTTATTAGAGGATGTCTCCGCCTGCGCTGTAAGGCTGGTACCGATGCACACTAAAAGTAATCCGGTTGTTAGTGAATAGGTGGGCTTTATCACCTTGGAAATGCTGGATGATAAATGGCGCAGCGGTAGGTTTAAGTACAGTGTAGACATTAGGTATATCCTTAAAAAACAATGAGTTTTACGAAGAGACCTCTGCATAACTTACCCAAAGGGTATGATAACTGCGCTCGGTAATACGGCGTTAAAAACCGGCTCAACATGCTCATTTACACTAGTAAACTCCGCTATCTCGCCGGTTTTTTCCTTGTCTTACCTTCGCTCGCAACGTTATGCAGAGGTCTCACGAAACTAAAAAATTCTTATTTGAAGCGTGATGAATTAAGCTCAAGTATTAAATACAAATACTTCGCATTTGCATATAAGGATGTAGTCAATGGCCGGAGTTTGAAAGTCATCGTAGGGAGTATTTACATTAGGGGGCGATTTCAGGATAATAGATGATAATGAATATCATTTGTTTCAAAGTATTACAGGTAATTTAATGCAGCACAATGTCATAGATCCTAGTGAATTGATCATCAAGCCTGTTGGTTTGGATATTCATCCTGCCCTCCTTGACAGTGTGGCAGATCAGATTATAGAAATTCCTCTTGAAATGGGCGTAGGGCAAAGTTATCTGATTGACTTCGATAATCAAAATAAGCTGATGCTGTCCGATATTGATTTTTGCCAAAGAGTTTCATTTGCCAGTGAAAGCGCTCTAATGTGTGGCGTGTTTATTGTATTAGAAGGGGAGTTGGAGCTTGAAATTGGCACGGATAAAAAACAAAAAGTTGGTAAAGATTCAGCGGGAATATTTTTTGTTGACGATTGCCACTGTCAATTCCATTACCCACAAGGGCGATGTAAATTGATTAGTTTTACTGTCAATGGGGTGCTGATGGCGAGCCTCGCGGAACAATATTCTAATTCTCCACTATCTACAGATAGTGACGGTCAGTGGCGAGTGGTTAATAGTATTTGGACGATGCCGCTGACTCCACACATAGTTCAAGTCATTGAACAAGTGTATACAACTAAGCTTAAGGCACAGGCGAAACGGCTATATATTCAAGCAAAAGTTATGGAAATCCTAGCGCTGGTTTACGATTGGAAGCAGCAGCGTTATGAAGACAATGCAAAGCAGGAACTTAAGAGCAAAGATTTACAATCGATTATCAGTGCAGCAAAGTTAATCGAGAAAAAAATGGCAAATCCACCGAGTATAATTCAGTTATCTAAACTGGTGGGGATTAATGATCACAAATTAAAAGTGGAGTTTAAGCGGGTGTTTCAGTGTACTGTATTTGATTATCTCAACCAGAAGCGCATGGATGAGGCTAAGCGATTGTTGATCAATACAGAGCTAAACGTCAGACAAGTAGCTAGTGCCATTGGCTTTAAGCACTTAGGCTATTTTTCGGCGAAATTTAAAAAACACTATCAAATAGCCCCAGCGCAGTTTATTAAAAAATATCGGGTTTTCGGCAAGTGTTAATTCAAACTCTGTCTTTATTGTAAGTAATAATTTTGACGAATTTTTATAGTTCCGCTCGGTTTGCTTCTTTGATGTTACAAGAGGTTGTAGCTAGGGTGCTCTGGCCGAGTGCAATTTTTAACTGAGCATATCCGGTATTTAAATGATGGCATTAAGCATACTTTAGCCCGTGACTTAAATCGTTAATAAAAGTCGGTTCGCTAGCGGTGAATTAGGAATCAGTGATCTATTTAAGCGCAAAAGAAAATTTATGCAATAGGGTTAATTTGAAGCTATATAGTAAACGGCTGTCGATCAGTCTTCTTTATTTTCAAAGATAGGCATGGTTCCGACCCACAATTCTATGCTTTCCTCGTCGCCGATCACAGAGCTATGAGTGCGTCGTGAATCAAAATGTAAGGTGTCTCCAGGGCCTATTTCATATTCCTCATCTTCAATGATATGGGTAACTCGGCCTTTGATTTGGTAGACGAACTCTTCACCCTCGTGGCTGAATTTTTCAGAACGGTAGCCTGGATGACCGTAGATGATGCAAGCATTAATAGTGCCATTGGTGAAGCCCGGCGCTAAATTTTCATAGTTGCGATCGGGATCAACCAAGTTGAATTTTTGACGCTCATTCTTACGGGTGAGGGTTTTGTGCTGATGCGGAATTTTGATCAGCTCGTCCATGCTGCTGTCTAGCGCATTGGCTATCTTGAAAAAAGAGACGAAGGAGGGGGTGGAGCGACCCCGCTCAATCTGCGAGATAAAACTCACTGATAGCTGAGTCTTTTCAGCAATCTGCACTATGGTTTTACCCAACTTTTTACGCCGGTTACGCAGCGCCTCGCCCAGCTGTTGTGACAGTTGTACATCATCTAAGCTGAGCTTTTCGTGGTCACGCATGTTAGGCTCCACTAGCTTGCTCTGCGCAGTTTAGCTGCCGATAAGCGGCAAATACCGGAGCGACCAGCTGGGCGCAGTTGAGTATCTGTTTTAGCTCAGGCTGCTGGTAGAGTCCCTCTTTGTTGAGCAAATTCATGGTGCCAATACATTTTCCTTGCCAGCATACTGGTAGATTAATAGCCGCTCCCAATCCCATGTCGGAAATTTTCTGATAATCGGGAAAGATCGGTTTTAATTCAGCTATGCTAGAAGCACTGAAGGGTTGCATCTTGGCGATCACTTGCTCGGTCCAAGGAGTGTCTAAAATGGGTTTTCGGTCCTCAAGCGCATAATCCCCTTCTTTGCTTGAGTAGAGGCGGACTACTTCAGCTGCTGAGGGGTGTATGACTGTCAAAGTAAATAATTTATGGCCGATGAGTTGATCGACTGCCGCTGCTATTTTTGCGAAAATCTCTCGATACTCAGCTAATTGTACTTTGTTGGGCTGCTGCTTTAACAGTTGTTCAATCGTGCTAGCTATCTGATCTAAATTAGGCATGTGCTGTCCTTGTAATTTTTTAATATTCGCTAGCAGCGATTAGTTTTTGAGTGTATTCACATTGAATGTCACCTGAGCGCAGTTGCTCGCGGCTCAGTACTTCAATTACTTCACCTTGTGACATCACAGCAAAACGATCACACATATAAGACACCACGGCAATATCGTGGCTGACGAGTATATAGGTTAACCCCAGTGATTGCTTAAGCTTGTTTAATAAGTTGAGCATTTCTGCCTGAATGGACGCATCCAGTGCCGAGGTGGGTTCATCGAGTAATAATACATCTGGCTCAAGCGCCAGTGATCGAGCTAATGCTACCCGCTGTCGCTGTCCTCCCGATAATTCATGGGGATATCGATATTGATGATCAGCGGTTAATCCAATCGACAATAGTAAGTCGACCATTTTTTGCTGGTGGTTGTCGATGGCATTTATTTTCATCACTTCAGTGATTGCCTGACCTACGGTAAAGCGCGGATGTAGCGAGGCGTACGGGTCTTGAAATAACATTTGGGCACAGCGAATCAACGCTTTATAATCACCGGTACGGGTGTTGATGCCGTCGATGGTTATCTCGCCGCTGTAATCTTCTACTAGGCCCATTGCGGTGCGCAATATGGTCGATTTCCCCGAGCCTGATTCGCCGACCAAGCCAAAGCTTTCACCGCGAGCTATCTGTAAGTTGATATTTTTCAGTACTTGAGTGCGCTGCTGGCCTTCGCCAAACCAGACGCAGAGGTCTTTTATATTTATCATCTAGGTACTCATTAGATCCCAGCCTTGCGGCCGTGCTCTTAATTGGCCTCAATACAGTGATTGCACTGTATCGAGGATTTTTTCTGTAAGCTGAATTCGTGACTTCAAAGTGAATACAGAGCTTGCGCTCTGTGCTGCAGTGAAGTCATTTATTCAGGTTTAATTTAACCAGTTTGGGTCTCGATCTAGTACCGGCAGAGGCCCCAGTGATCCATTAATACTTGGCATACAGTTCAGTAGACCTTTCGTATAAGGATGTTTTGCCTCGTAGAGTTTGTTGGCTTGTAGCTCTTCAACCACACGGCCGGCGTACATGACTAATACTCGATCACAAAAATGATTGACTAATCCCAAGTCGTGACTGATTAGTATCAAGCCCATATTGCGCTTTTCTACCAAAGTATCTAGGATTTCTAAGACGCTCAGTTGCACCGTTACATCCAGCGCTGAGGTAGGCTCGTCCGCGATTAGTAAATCGGGTTCGCGCACTAGCATCATAGCGATCATAATACGTTGTGCCATACCGCCGGATACCTCGTGCGGATAGAGCTTAAATACTCTTTGCACATCGCGGATCTGCACTGCCTCAAGAATCTGATAGACCGCTTCTCTGGCCTTAGCTGTGGACATTTTTTTAGCGACCCGCAGCGCCTCTATAATCTGTTTGCCGACCGGCATGATCGGATTTAATGAGTATTTTGGATCTTGTAGAATCATCCCCATACGGTTGCCGCGCAATTGCCTACGCTCTTTGTTAGAGCATTTTTGTAGGTCGACACCGTCGAACACTAGTCGATCGGCGCTCACATGGGCGCCGCTAGGTAATACGCCGATCAGAGCGCGGCCGGTTAAGCTTTTGCCGGATCCAGATTCGCCTACAATACCGAGTTTTTCTCGGCCCAAGGTCAGTGACAAATTACGCACTGCCGGTCTTAGCACGCCATTTTCATCTTTAAAGCTGATTTGCAGGTTGTCGATTTCTGCCAATACATCACTCATTATCGGTTCCTCAAATGCGGATCTAGTAAGTCACGTAACGCATCGCCCAGTAAATTAAAACCTAAGCTGACCACAAAGATTGCGATGCCCGGCATTGCGGCAACCCACCATTGGTCGAAGATAAATTTGCGGCCCACGGAAATCATTGCTCCCCACTCAGGTAGAGGTGGTTGAGCTCCCAGACCGATAAAACCTAGGCCTGCGGCGATTAAAATGATGCCGGCCATGTCAAAGGTCATGCGTACGATAACCGAGGACATACACATCGGGACAATATGCCTGAAGATGATCCTAAAACGGCTGGCGCCTGCGAGTCGAATCGCGCTGATATAATCAGACTTTCGGATCGCCAAGGTTTCTGCCCGTGCCAAGCGCGCGTAGGGCGGCCAGGCAGTTAAGGTGATGGCAATCGCTGCATTGACTATTCCAGGCCCCAGTGCGGCAACAAAGGCGAGTGCTAGCATTAGTTTAGGAATAGATAAAAAGATGTCGGTGATCCGCATCAGTACTTTATCTACCCAGCCGCCAAAGAAGCCAGAGCTGGCACCAATTAATAGGCCGATTGGCGCCGAGGTCAATATTACTAGTAAAACAATAAATAAAGTCAGTCGAGTGCCGTATAAAATACGGGTGTAAATATCGCGGCCCAATTCGTCTGATCCCAGCCAAAACTCTGCACCGGGCGCGGTTAGGCGCTCGTACAATGCCGGCTCATAAGGGTCGTGAGTGGCGAGCAACGGTGCGAATATCGCGAGTACGACTAAGGTTATGCTAATGCCTAAGCCGAGGAGCCCTAATTTATTGCGTTTAAAGCGCTGCCAGAATTTTAGCAGCTGAGCGCGACGCGCTTGCCCTAAACTCTGTAGTGGGGTATCTAGTTCTTTTGCTTTGTTCATAATGCTACCTATACCGCCCTTGGATCTAATATTTTATACAGTAACTCAGTCAACATATTGAGTAATACAAACACTGCGCCGACCAGTAATGTACCGCCCATGACCGCGTTCATATCCGCTGATAAGAGTGACGAGGCTATATAGTTACCCAGACCAGGCCAGGCAAAGACTGTCTCTATCAATACAGATCCCTCCAGTAAACCACCGTAGGAGAGCGCGATAATGGTGACTAGCGGAATCGCCGCATTGCGCAGTGCGTGGAAAATGACAATCCGCCATTCACTGAGCCCTTTAACGCGCGCGGTTAAAATATATTCCTGGGATAGTTGCTCTAGCATTACCGAGCGGGTCATTCGACTAATATAGGCCAAGCTGTAATAGCCAAGTAAAATAGACGGCAGTGCGATATGACTAAGTGCATTATAAAACACCTCGGTTTCGCCCGCTAACAGACTGTCGATAAGAATCATGCCGGTAACCGGTTCGACGATATCTTCATAGCTTATATCTAACTGGCCGGGACCTCCCACCCAATCTAATTTGGCATAAAAGATTAACAGTGCTATCAGTGCCAGCCAGAATATCGGAATAGAGTAGCCAATTAACCCAACGATACGCACTATGTGATCAGGCCATTTATCATGCCAAACCGCTGCGACAACACCCGCGCTGACGCCAGTGATTACGCCGATGATTAAACCGAGTGTGGCGAGCTCAAAAGTAGCGGGGAAAAAGCTAATTAAATCTTCTAATACCGGCCGGTTGGTGACGAAAGAGGTGCCGAAATCGCCCTGTAAAATGCCCAGTACATAGTTAAAAAACTGCTGATATAAGGGTTGATCAAGACCTAATTCAAGAAAGACTCGGTCGTAAACTTCAGGTGGCGCCTTTTCTCCAACAATTGATAGTACGGGGTCTATCGGTACAATTCGAGAGATAAAAAATGTAATAGTTGCCAAGCCGAGTAAGGTGATACCCACCGTTCCCAACCATAGCAAAGTATGTTTAATCCAATCGATGAATTTTCTTACGTCCATCTGAATGACCTTTAAATTAGTGACAAATTAAAATATTAAACCTTCCAAGTGGGCAAAGACCTAGTGTCAGCTGGTCATACACAATGGCTATGGAAAATTTTTAAACTGCGAACAGAGAGCTAACCACTGCGGGTGAACTCGCATAAATATTGATTTTATAAAGCAATACTGCGGTGGATATTAGATGTCGTCAGCCCTGTAATGCAGGCTGATAACTTGTCGGGCTTGAGGTAAAGCTGCTGCGAAAAATCGGTATAAAGCGGTATTATCTGGTGTATCTCATTAGCTAACATAGCGAGCCATGTCGTAAAGGAGCAGAAAATCTGTATTAAAGCGAATCTTTGTAAGCGGTTCGGTCAAGCCCGACAGAAGGTCACCGAGAATAGTTTATTCTCGGTGACCTTCCAGAGCCTTAGTCTTATTTACTGATTTTCCAGAGGCGGTCATCAGCAAAGGTAGTGCCAAGGACTAAGCCTTTAACATTAGATCTTGCTCCGACTGCACGCAACTCTTGAAACATGTAGATGAAAGGTGAGTTAAGAGAGTGCTCAACTTGAATTTCTTCGTACATTTTTTGACGTTTAGCTGTATCTAACTCGCGAACTGCCGCCATGGTTCTTTTCGATAGTCCTGTTTCCATCCAACCAAAGCGCTCGGCCAGACCTTCTGATCCATCGGGAGTATCGATTTTGTTGACTGCAAAAGCTTTAGCGTTAGAGTGTGGGTCTGGATAATCTGGACCCCATAGTCCCAACCATATATCAAGATCGCTGTTGCGGTAACGGGTTAGCCACTGCTTGCCATCGACCACTTCCAAGTTAAGCTTGATGCCAGCTTTGGCCATAGTCGCTTGAATAGCTTGTGCGAAATCGGTGTAAGGCGCTGAGTTCCAAACAACCATATTTAGCTCAATTTGCTTTTCTATGCCCGCTTCTTTTAACAGTGCTTTAGCTTTTTCCAAGTTATGCTGGTAAGGAGTGTAGTCAGTACCGCCGAGGAAGCCGCGTGGAATCATGGTCTGGTGTATTTCCATGCTGCCACGAGAAATCGTATCGACTATGCCTTGGTAATCTATTAAGTACTTCATGGCTAGACGCACTTTTTGCTTGCTTAAATGCTCGTTGCGCATATTTAAGCCCATGTAATAGATAGTACCTGATAAACCGGAGATTTATTGGATGTCGTCGTTGGTTGTCATCGCCTCGTGGTCATCGGGTCCAAGCTTGTTGGCAATGTCGATATCGCCTTTTTCTAAGAGTAGTCGCTGTGAAGCGCTCTCAGAAACGTGACGCAATATAATGCGTTCCATTGGTGGCTTTTCACCCCAATAATTATCATTGCGGACTAAGCTAATGCTCTTTTTTGGCTTCCATTTTTTTAGTATGAATGGGCCAGAACCTGCGGAGTTCTTTGACTTGAGCCATTTATTACCATAGTCATTATCAACCACGTGTTCCATCACCAATTTGGAATCGATGATGCCCGCAGCAAAGCTTGAAAGGCAGTACAGCAAGAAGCTGGGAGCGTAAGGTTCTGCAATTTTGATCACTAAGGTTTCGCTATCGATCGCCTTGATGCGATCAGCGACATTTTCTTTAGTAAAGCCAAACTGGGTAATGATAAAAGCGGTACGTGAACCCATTTTAACTAGGCGATGTAGAGAGTACTCTGCATCTTTGGCTGTTACATCATTGCCCGAGGCAAATTTAGCCTGTTCATTCATCTTAAAAGTGAAAGTCGTACCATCGGCTGCTACCGACCAGCTTTTGGCCAAAACGCCCTGAATATCAGTGGGGTTTTTTACATCGTAAGTGACCAGTGGTTGGTAAATTTGGTTAGTGGTCAATACTCCACCAACCTCACTGACTTCCTGTGGATCAAGTGTAATGACATCGTCGATTTAATCGGCAATCAATAAAGTGTTAGCTGGTGTTTTGGCGTAAACGCTACTGGCTGTTAACTGCGCCCCAAGTACAAGGGCCGTTATCCAGGTGATTTTTTTCATATCCCCTCCACGGGTACAATTTTGATAAATTGCACCCCATTAGTTACTATATTTGTTATTTTTTTACTTAATTCAGCGGTCTGAATCAAACTTATGAGATTTTTAAAATTTTACTGAGACTTCAATTATATGGTTGAATTTTCTTAAAAATGGAAAATTTAGCCCTAAAATTAAACTCACACTTCAATTTGAAGCTGGACGAGGATTTCATTTTGACGACTTTTTGTCAATCACTATTAAGTAAATTTACTAAAATATTGAAAAATATACGTTTGGAATAACAGCGTTGTTTTTTATAACAATGTACCCTTTAACTAGTTTTGTAAGCGGACTAATGGATAGTGAGTAGCTAGAGAAAAGTATCGCTAGAAGTCAATTTAAATGGTGCATTGAGAGAGTTTTACAGCTTGGTAAAGATGGCTGTTTACGGTGTGCTCAAATCTGAAAAAATCCAGTTGCTGGGCTGCTGTGGAGTTGGCCAATAACCGTTATTCAATGCTTGATTCTGGAATTTCTTTGTCAGGCTGGCTGGGGCACTGCAAGTGCAGGCAAGTAGATAAACAATTGAATCACAGTACAAAAATTATAGTCTCGCTGTATTTTACTTGAATCTGAGGCTGCTAAAGTTGATAAATGGCTGCTGCTATGCGCCGTATGGCGGTCACTGTTGCAGATTTTAGCCATGAACAATGGTAATGGTTCTTTTTGATTAGTGTAGGTATGGCTGCTGCACAGCGCTCTGTTTTGCAAATAAGCAAGGCTGTAGTTACTCACAAGATGTGGGACTTGTTCAGTGGTTCCCTAAGCATAGTACCTGAATCAGTGACTTCACTGCGCCACATAGCACAAGCTCTTGATTCTACAGCGGTTAGAAAAATACCCGCTGAACCTACGGGTTTTATGCATGGATGCATTTATTTAGCGAATGCAGGAGCATATGAGCTTGCAGCTAAGATTTTTCAATTCCACTGTAGAACCAATATCTTACACTCTGTATTCACTTTGAAGTCACGGATTCAGGTAGTAGAATAGAAAAAAATAAAATAGCCAGCTGCTGAGCAGTAAACTATCGACTCGGTCGCCCATCCCCCCGTGTCCGGGCAGCATAGTGCCGGTGTCTTTTATGTTATAAAAACGCTTCAGCGCCGACACTGATAAATCACCGAAAAAACCAAACAGACAAATTAATGCCGCGCCAAACGCCGCTTCAAATGCTGACAGTTGGGTAAGTAGCGGGCCCAGCCAAAAGCCAATCACACTGAGCGTGCTCAAACCGCCCAAGAAACCGGCCCAAGTTTTGTTGGGGCTCAAGGTCGGTGAAATCTGTTTTCCCCCCAGAGATTTCCCCCAGCAGTACTGAGCGACATCATTCCCCTGGCAAATAACCACTAAGAACAGCAAATTACCGATACCTAGCAGCATTGGTGATGCACTTAAAATAGCGCTAATCGCACTGAGCCCCAAGATCCAGCTAGCACTCGCGGCCATAAACAGCCGCCGCTTTTGAGTGTGCAAAATAGCCGATGACAACCAGTAGAGAGCAGCTATTAAGAGCGATGTCACCAATAGTAATAAAGTCCAAGCCTGCCAGAAAATACACCACTGTAGCGCTAAACAGAGCAGCACAGGCAACAGCCATCGCCAGGAAAGCTGCAGCTGATTAATCTTGGCTAATTCATAGAGGCAGCAACAAATCACTACTGCGGTCAGCGTATACAAACTCCACAGATTGAAGCCGGCCAATAACAGCACGGCGATGATATACCACCAAGTGGTAATTCTTTGATAGAGTTGCAGCTTTTCTGTATGCCATGAATAGCGGCGAATCAGCGGAATAAACACGCTTAAAGCAGCCAGTAAAATACTGAGTAAGATGAAGCTATTATCTAACATTATTGACTTCCAGTGCGGTTTTTTTGCAGCGCTCGGCGACAGCTAATAGCTGGTTGTCCGAGAGGTATTGCGCGCCCAATTTAACCGAGCCACCGAGTGCCGTCAAATACTGGCGCGCGCGGCTAGGTGAATAGCCTCTATCGATCATCAGATACAGACAGGCCACCAAATAGCAGCGGCTATAGCCCATTGCGCAATGTAAATAAACGACTGGCGTACGTGTGCTAGATAAAGGTGTGCCTTGTGCTTGTACTTGCAATTTTAGCTGAGCAAGTAAACTCGACATGATGCTCGCTAATTGCTCGGCACTGGGTGCCTGTAAATCTAACAGTGGAAAATTTTGATACTGATCTGTCAGCAGTGACGGCTGCTCATTGAGCTCCGCGGTTAAATCAAAAACACTGACCGCTGCGGGTAATAGTGTTACTAGCGCAGGCTTTAACTTAGGCCCCAGCCACAACTGATCAGTGATCTTAGTCAGCCGTTGCGAATTGGGAAAACAACGATTGTTTAACCACCAAGTCAATTGATAGCCTAGTAAATAGGGCGCAAACAACAGCCCTCGATAAAAAGTTAGCTTGCCGGATCTTTTACCTAGCCAGCGCGGCTGATTGAAACTGTAAACTAGGCTAGTTGCCAACAAGCTAGTCGCTAGATAACCCATCACCGCCATTGCCGGGTACGATTTATCTGCCAGGAAATGCATCGCCAACATGCTCAAGCCGCTTGCCATTAAATACAGCGAACTTGCGTAGTGCGCACTGTTTTTAATCAGGAGATTAATCGTCACGCCTACTGCTAAGCCGCTAATAATGTCGATGCTGTGATGCTGTAGAGTAAACCAAGTCGATACAATAATCAGCGCAAACCAGACTCTTGAAATGGCGCGCAGTGTCGTATTGCGAGTAACTTTTGAAACTTCGCTGTAAAAGATAACGGCATATATCTCTTGTAATGTAGGCGCTTGATTTTAGGGCTGGTCGATATAGTGTAGCAGTGAAAAAGCTTGTGTAAATAACAGCCCGTCTAGCTGTGGGAACGGCTGGTTAAATTTAAGTGGATAGAGCAAAAAAACGGCGCAGGCAATCAGCACCGCCCAACTCAACTTTGCCAGTAGGCGGCGTAAATCGACTATTTTGTTAAACAGCAGAAAAAATGCGCAGTAGCCGAGCAGTGAGCTGGCATAGGGAATAATCATCCACTTCAACAGCACTTGGTAGCTGTCTACCACAAATAGCAAACTCGGTAGCTCAAGCAGCGACGCCGCAAAATTTGCATATAGATAGCAGCTAGTGAAGAAGCTTAAACTCAAACTCAGTAGCACTGCTCTATGGGTGAGCGAGCAACAGCTGTCGTTGAACATGGGTAGCTGTTCATCAATATTAATAGTGGATCTCTCTATGTTTTAGACAGCGATTTATTATAACCTGAATCAGTGGCTTTACAGCGCCATGTAGTGCAAGCTATTGATTGTACAGCGGTTATAGGAAATTCCGTTGAACATGCGGGTGAAGCTAAGATACTTAAATTCCACTGTAGAGCTAATGATTTACACTCTGTATTCACTCTGTATTCACTTTGAATTCACAGATTCAGGTTAGAAGTCACGGATTATGATATATCAAAAAACTGTGTTATTATTATCTCGATAACTTGTGGTTGTTCTTTATGTACTTCGTGTTCTGAAAATGCAACATTTAAAAAATTTGCATCCTCAATCTGATTCTTTAAATGTGATAAAGATTCTAAAGAAACTAAGAAATCATTATCTCCTCTTATGAGTAATGTCTTAGCGCTAATCTTCTTAACATTTTCATTGGGATGCCCTGTGTGACTTTTATCAAGCCACATATCAACATTTGCCTGTGATAATTTATCAAAATCAGCTTCTGAATTTAACTTTTGGTATAACTCAAAGTTATCATGAAATATTTCTTTTGCACTTTGAGGAGTGATGGTCTTTATCATATCTTCAACTTCTACTATATCTTGTTCTTTCCATGAAGCTCCCATGGTTATAAGTTTATCCACTTTTATACTATTACTTAAAGCAATACGGTAACCTACAACACCTCCATCACTAAAACCAATAATATTAACAGTATCAATGCTTAAAGCTTTTAGTACGCTCTCAACATCAAATTGTATCTGCTGATAGGTCAGTTTTTTATTTCCCAGTGTGGATTTTCCATGTCCACGGCTATCTATACCAATAATATAAAATTCATTTGCAAGATATGAAACGATTGAATTTAAATCTTCTATCGTTCCAAATCCACCATGAAGCACTAGCAAAATAGGTTTTTCTCTATCTCCTATTGTTTCAAAATATATTTTAGCTTTGTCAATATTTGTATATTGTCCTGATTGATGATTAAATGTTTTCATACGCTGCTCCTATTCATATAACTATTTCCTGAATCAGTGACTTCACTGCGCCACATAGCATAAGCTCTTGATTCTACAGCGGTTAGAAAAATACCCACTGAACCTACGGGTGCAGCTAAGATTTTTCAATTCCACTTTAGAACCAATATCTTACACTCTGTTTTCACTTTGAAGTCACGGATTCAGGTGTTTATTATCCTGAATCCGGGTCTTCAGAGTGAGTACGCAGTGTAGTGAATATTGGCTTTACAGTGTAATTTAAAAATCGTAGCTGCAAGCTCAACGCGATTTCCTTAATGATGCAATTGGAATACACAGCGGAGTGTGAAAAATCGGGTCTTCGATGATATGGCTTTTCATGGAAAAAATATCTTCAATTAGCTGAGTATTGATAATATCAGCAGGTTTTCCCTGAGCCCTGATCTCGCCGTCTTTCATGGCAAAAATATAATCGGCGTAGCGCGCCGCTAAATTAATGTCGTGTAAGACTAATAATATGGTCTTGCCGTAATCGACATTGATCTGCTTAATTAGATTGAGACATTCAAGTTGATAGCTCATATCTAAGTGATTAATGGGCTCATCCAGGGCGATGGTCTCAGCATCTTGTGCCAGCACTACAGATACCCACGCCCGCTGTTTTTGGCCGCCGGAAATTTGATTAAGTTTGCGATCTCTAAGTTGATAGATATCCGTGGCACGCAATGCTTTTTCGACTTGCTCACTGTCTTCAACTGACCACTCTTTAAAAAAGCTCTGATGGGTGTATCTACCCAGTTTCACCAGCTGAAAAATAGTCAATTCATCAGGAGCTGTTGGGGTTTGGGCGAGAAAGGCAAAAGACTTGGCAAACTCTTGAGTGGCAAAACTTTCGATGTTTTTGCCCGCCAAAGATATTTCGCCACTGCTAGGTTTAAGTAACCTTGCTATGTTGCGTAGCAAGGTTGACTTGCCGCAGCCATTGGGGCCTATAAAAACCGTAATCCTACCTTTGATCAAGGATAAATTTAACTGCTTAAACAACAGCGTGTTATCGTAACCAAAGCATAGATCATCGACCAAAAGATGTACATTTTCTCGGCGCTGTTGCATTATTTTTTAACCTTACTACCTTGATAAATTAAATAAAAGAAATAGGGTGCTCCAATGACGGCCGTAAACACTCCAGTGGGTATCTCCATATTATTATTAAACAATATAGGCATAAAAGTGCGGGCAAAAACATCGGCAACCAGCACGATTGCCGCGCCGATAAATAAGGTGGCAAAGATCAGTGACCTTATCGATTGCCCCACTATCATCCGCGCTAGATGCGGCGCTACTAAACCTACAAAGCCTATACCGCCAGCGAAAGACACCGCGCATGCGGTCAGCAGAGCGGCGAGTATAATACTGGAGTACTGAGCAACTTTTAAATTTACTCCCATCGACACTACCGCATCGTCATTTAAGACCAGAACGTCTAAAATCCGCGAAAAACCAAGTAATATACAGAATAAAAAAGCAAATACTGTCAGTTGAATCCACATTTCATCGACGTTGACTGTTGCCAAGTCGCCGGTCAGCCAGAGGCTGACTTCGACAGCCCGGTATACTGAGTTGGACATCATAAACAAGGTGGTTAAAGCTTTGCCAAGTGTGGCGATGGCAATCCCATATAAAATCATCATCAACATATTTCCAGGGTGGAACCTGGCTAGTAACAGCACCGTTGTTAATGCCAATAAACTACCAATGCTGGTGGCAATAGGTAGCAGGTAGATAGGTACATCCACAATCAGATGATTGTCAGTGAAATAAGCTAAAAATATAATAGCACCAAGCGCCGCGCCCTCTACGACCCCAAAAACAGAGGGGGATGCCAAACTATTTTTAGTGACACTTTGGAGCAATAATCCTGCTAACCCCAGTGCACCGCCGCTGACAATAGCAATAATAGCCCTGGGAATCCTAAGGCCCTGAACCACAAAAACATCAAGTGTTTTACCCTCGCCAAATAGCGCAAATAGCACCTGATCCGGCGGGATATATTTAGTGCCGATGCCGATTGAAAATACCAGCAGAGCGAACATAAATAACCCCAGGGCAATATTCAGCCAAAGATTGCGTATATTTAGTAGCATGCTGAGGCCGTTGTAGCGCCAAGTTTTATACATCGCTTTTTCCTCGGCCTGGGTTGCGACTGATTAGATAAATGAAGAAAGGGACCCCGATAATAGCGATGAGGATTCCGACCGGTATCTCTGTTGGGTAATACAACAGGCGGCAAGCGATGTCTGCTATCAGCGCAAATAACGCACCAAAGAGCGCCGCGATAGGTAGCAACACTGTATGGGCTGTGCCGACAAAAAAGCGGGCTATATGGGGCACGATTAAGCCTAAAAAACCAACCGGACCTGCCAGCATCACCGCTCCTCCTGACAGTACTGAAATAGCGATAAAAATGCTGATGCGGATGCTTTTCATCGGCACTCCCAAACTTTTAGCCATATCATCATCTATTACCATGACGTCTAATTGACGGGGAATAACAAAGGCTATCGACATACCGACAAGAATCGGTGGTAGTGCAACCCATAGCAGCCCAAGGCTCTTGTTGACGAAGCTGCCGGACAGCCAAATCAACATGATAGAAACGCTTTCCTCATCGATCACCATGATTAACTCAATAAATGAATAGAGTAATGCCGAGAAAGTGAAACCGACTAAGATAATTCGCGCCGAGGACATTTGTCCTTGAGTACCGGCAAAGCCTATAACATAGACCACTAAGCAGGCGATTAAAGCACCGCTAATGGAGAATGCTGCAATGGTAAATTCAGAGCTAATGCCTAATAGCACCATAGCTACTGCCACCGCTACAGCAGCGCCGGTGTTTATTCCTAGAATCCCTGGAGATGCCAGCGGGTTTCTGGTTAACGCTTGTACCAATACTCCCGCCACTGCCAAGCTGGCACCGACAATTGGCGCGATGATCATTCTCGGCAATCGGTAATCATAAATGGCACTGTCGGCGTTGCTTCCCGCGTAGTGAAATAGTGCTTGGTAAACTTGGCTGGGGTTATAAAGAGTTAAGCCAAAATGCAAGCTGGCAGCCATTGCTAATATTATAAAGAATATAAGGAAGAATACTAATTTAGACATTGGTGTTAATGGTTCTCGTTTAGCGTATGATTATTATTTATACTTATAGCAAGTTTGTTTTAAAAGACCAACTAAATTCACCCAACTCAACTCAACTTAACTCAAGGAATTACCATGAGATTGATTAAAAGTATGACTGCCTCTTTAATCGGCATCAGTGTTTTTTGTGCCTATGCAGTCGCTGGCGACTATCAAATAACCCATGCGATGGGGACCGCCAACATTTCAGAGCATCCTCAAAAAATTATTATGCTAACCAACGAAGGTACGGAAGCGATGGTTGCCCTGGGTGTGAAGTTAGTGGGGGCCACCAACAGTTGGAAAGGTGATCCAGATTTCTACACTTTTATCAAAGCCGAATTACAAGATACCGTGGCGGTTGGTAAAGAACACAAAATCAATTTAGAGTCACTGGTTGTATTGGAGCCCGATCTTATTATCGGCGTTAAAATGCGTCATGAAAAAATATACCCGCAGTTAAAGCAAATTGCGCCAACGGTTTTGTCTTCAACACTGCGCGGTGAAATGTTAGAAAATGTGGTGTTGTACGGTGCGGCTGTCGGCAAAGAAAAACAAGCGAAAGCACTGGTAGCCAATTATTATGAGCGCGTTGCAAAATTAAAAAAAGCTTTGGGCAAAAGTATCGAAGAAGAGATCTCAGTGGTGCGATTTCTAGCCAATAATGTACGTTTAATGCAGTTGGATTCTTTTTCTGGGCGAGTATTAAGCGATATCGGCTTTAAGCGTACCGCCAGCAACAATATTCATGGCTTCGCCGAAACCACTGAATCTAAAGAGCGGATACCGGCAATGGATGGCGATCGAATATTCTATTTTAAATGGGATGACAAAGACCATAAAAGCACGGCTGTAGAAGACGAGTGGATGAATGAAACGATGTGGAAGAACCTCAGCGCAGTACAAGCGGGAAAAGTACATCAAGTCAGTGACACAATCTGGAACACATCAGGGGGGATTCTTTCAGCGAACAAAATGTTAGATGCAATCGCCAAAATTTACGGCGTGCAGATTAATTAAATTTCACCATTACCGCTGTGATAGTGTTTGCTATGACAGTGGTGATTTGCTGGAGGCATGCAGAGAAACTCATGCTCTGCGCTAACGGCTTTCGCCAGACTATTAGCATGCCTATAGTCGTTGTCTTAATCACAATTTCTCTGTACACCACAGGCGTGTGTGGCTTGTTCATAGGCGACCTAAATAGCCTCCCTAAATAAACTATTTAAAATGACTAAGGCTGCCAAAAACAAATTCTTATGTTACCTCGACATTCCTAGAGATACTTTTCTCAGCGGTTAAATGACTGTAAACTCTGCTGAAAATAAGCAGGCTTTAGCCAACCGATAGTGATCAAGGAATTAACGTGGAATTAAGCATAATAGTTGAACGCATTTTTGCGACTATTTTCCCAATGCTGATGATAGTTACTATCGGCTTTGTGTACGCGCGTCACAAGCCAACTAACATGAGTGTGGCGAACAGTCTCAACATCGATGTATTTATTCCTATCTTGATTTTCTCAGTCCTGTCAGCCAAATCTTTTGCCTTTGGCGCACTGCAAGATTTAGCGATGGCCGCGGTGATTATTATTATTGGTTCAGGTATTTTACTGTATCCGGTGTGCAAGCTGCTGAAAGTTGAGGTCAAGACGTTCCTGCCGCCGATGATGTTCAGTAATAGCGGTAATTTAGGTCTGCCATTGCTGCTACTCGCTTTTGGCGAGGCCGCCTTAAATGCAGCGGTAGTGTTATTTATTGTGGAAATGTTTCTACATTTTACCTTGGGGATTTATATTCTCGATAGAAAAACTAATCCACTAAAAGCCTTAAAGCTGCCGATGATATTGGCGACATTTGCCGGCCTGGCATTTTCGAATTTTAATATAGCGATCCCTGAAAACGTCAGCACCTCGTTAGATATGATGGCTAAAGTGTGTGTGCCACTGATGTTGTTTTCGCTGGGAGTGCGGATGATAAATATCGACTTCTCCAGTTGGAAAATAGGTATTTGGGGAGCCATCTTAGCGCCGGCGAGTGGCGTGTTAGTGGCGCTTATAATCCAGCCATTTTTCAATTTAAGCAGTGAGCATTTTGCCTATTTGATCGTGTTTTCTGCACTGCCACCGGCACTGCTGAACTACATGGTGGCAGAAAAATACAATCAACAGCCAGAACAGGTCGCCTCCATCGTTTTGATCGGCAATATTGGCAGTTTGTTGGTGTTGCCAATCGCTCTATATTTTGTGTTGTAGGCAAGAGCTTCGCGCTAGGGATATAGCTGATTGAGGTTATGGGCTAAAACCGTATAGTTTGGCGGGGTTGTCGACAAATATTTGTCGCAGTACTTGGTTGTTGGGTATCCAGCTGCAAACTGTGTCTAAAAGCTGACCATCATCGGGAGTCTCCGTGGCTGGTTTGGAGACGTGCGGCCAGTTTGACCCCCAGATAATGCGCTGTGGCGCGTGCGCTATTAAAGCTTTAGCGACTTTAGCCAAATCGGTATAGTCAGGATAGCCAGATTTTGACGTTTCATAGCAGCCAGCCAGTTTGAAATAACAATTACCTCGGTCGATTAACTTTAAAAGAGTGCTGAATTCAGAGCTGTCGACACTGATTGGCCGCATGAATTTTGCATGGTGATCTAAGACATAGTCCCCTTGGATTTTTTGCAGTAGTGCGCTGTGCTGATTGATTTGGTTGCCATCAAATTGCACGATGCAGCTCCAATTGAACGGTTGCACTAGTGAGTTGACAGCCAGTAAATCATGCAGGCGCGTGGCGCCACCGAGTTCCATTATTCGGGCGGCGCGAACGCCTTGTCGATGATATTCTTCAAGAGTGCTCTCGGGAGTGTCGGGTCTAATGCAGGCAACGCCGCGACTGGAGTCGCCAAAGTGGTGTAGGGCGTTTAGCAGGCAGCTATTGTCCTGTTGATGAGCGTTTGCTTGTACTATTACCAATCGCTCTAAGCCGAGCCACGCTTGTACTTGGCGATATTTATTAAGCCCTGCGAAATCACTCGGCGATTGAGGGCCGCCAGCTTGTGTCGGATAGTCGCGAGCATAAATGTGCATATGGCTATCGATGCTGCCCTTAGGCAGCTGAGTGTTAGGTGCGGTGCCAGTTATTTTGCGTAGTGGAGTCAGCTGTTTCACACGGGTGCAAATTCTTGGAGCTTATCGCGAATAACTTTTATCCCCAGCCCCGGGCCATCCGGGACTTGGATAATGCCCTGATGATGTTGGATAGGCTCTTCTACAATGGCATTGCGGAAGGGGTTGTGAGTTTGATCGAACTCGAAATACACCGATCTTGCCTCGTGGGCATTAGGTGCTGGGGGGAGGATTGCGTGAATATGCAGGCCCGCAGCCATGGCGATGTTGGTCCCCCAGACGTGTGGTACTAAGCGCACATGATGTATTTCGGCGAGGGTAATTATTTTTCTCGCTTCAGTTAAGCCGCCCACTCCACAAACATCAGGTTGAATAATGTCTACCGTCTGTTGTTTGAGAGCTTCGTTGATGCCCCAGCGGCTGTGCCAAGTTTCCCCTCCGGCAACGGGAATCGGTTGGCGATTACGCATTTCTCGATAGCAGTTTAATGCCTCGGGAATCACCGGTTCTTCAAACCAATCGATATCGTATTGGGCCGCTAATTGCCCCACTTTAATGGCATCTGGTAAGTCATAACCGTGGTTGGCATCAATCATTAAGCTAATTTTTTTACCGATCGCTTGGCGTACCGCCGCGATAGCAGCGATGTCTAAATCGATGCCAAAACCTATTTTTATCTTCAGAGCCTTAAATCCCTGCGCCACGTAGCCCGTTGTCTCTGCCACTAAAGAGGCGATTCGGTCCTGCCCCACTAAGCGAAAGCCACCGGTAGCGTAAGCGGGGATCTGCTTGCGATAAGCGCCACCGAGTAATTGATAAATAGGTTGGTTGTAATATTTCCCTGATAAGTCCCACAGGGCAATATCAATGCCGCTAATCGCGGTCAGAGTAGCGCCGCGCTGCCCCTGATCGCGAAATTGACTGTACAGCTCGTTCCAAATAGGTTCAATATTTAAGGCCGGTTTACCGATGAGTAGCACAGTCATCATCTTGACGATGGCGACGTTAATATCGGCGGGTCCCAAGCACTCGCCCCAGCCGACTAAACCGTTGTCGCAGACAATTTCAACCAACATGTGACGCCTGTTGTAGAAGGTGGAAAACGCTGACTGGAAAGGTTGTTCTAAGTCGTGGTGCAGTATGTGAGTGTGGACCGCCGAGATAATCATGTATATACCCTCAAATAAAAATGTCTGGCTTAAACTACCCGTTATTAACGGTTAGCGATAATTTTTAACCACGCTCGCCAGCATTGATTGCTCTTCGTCGGTTAAATCAGTAAGCGGGGTGCGTACTGGCCCCGGATCGCGCCCGACCGCGCGCAGTCCTGCTTTAACGATAGACACCGGATAGCCATTGCCGCGATCTCTGATTTTGGCAAAAGGATAGAAAAAATCGACCAATACTTTGTTCATAAAGGCTTTGTCCTTGTTGCGCATCGCCTGGAAAAAACTCAGCGCCATTTCTGGTACGAAGTTAAACACTGCTGAGGAGTAAGTGGTCACTCCCATCGCATCGTAAGCTTCGGCGAACATTTCGTGGGTGGGCATGCCTCCGATAAAGACCAGCCTATCTCCGAGTAAAGCACAAATCTCTCGTACTTTATTGATGTCGCCGGTGCCGTCTTTAAAGCCAATTAAATTGGGGCAGGCATCCGCTAGGCGCTGCACTGTGGTGGCGTTGACCACGGAGTTGGCGCGATTGTAAATAATCACTCCCATCGAGACGCTATCGCAGACGCTTTTAATGTGGTTGAACAGTCCCTCTTGGGTGGCGCCAATCAAATAGTGTGGTAGTAACAGTAGGCCGTCGGCTCCTTTTTCTTGGGTCGCTTTGGCGATGTCGATTGCCATTCTAGTACCGTAGCCGCACCCGGAGAGAATCGGGATTTCTCCGGCGACTTCTTTGGCAGCGGCAACAATTTCAGGGATTTCTCGAGGTGTTAACGAAAATAGTTCGCCGGTGCCACCTGCGGCAAATAAACCGGCGGCATCGTACTGTGTCTGCCAAGAGATGTGGTCTTGGTAGGCTTTCTTGTCAAAATCCAAAGTACTCTTGTCAAAGTGGGTGACCGGGAAAGATAAAAGACCTGAGCTGATTTTTTGCTTAAGTTCTAAATAATGCATGCAAGTTTCCATAACAATGAGAGGTGAATTAAAGTGTTAATACCAATAATGCTATAGTTATATTATGTATCTAGAAAAATGTCAAATGACATATGATGACTTGTTTTATTTAGCGGTCATTTTCTTTCTTTGGATTAATCTTGCCAGTGCTTTGTAGCGCTTAGCGCCTCCGCTGAGGTGAGTTTTCATGGCTTTTCGTGCCCGTTCCGGGTCTCTTTCAGCAATCGCTTCAACTATTTCTTTGTGCTCATCATCGAGTCGTAGGTCAATGTCGGTAATCGGTTCAATGCCGACTTCGTCTAGTAGTCGCGCCCTGGGGATTACCTTGCTGCCCAATAAAGTGAGGAAATCGACAAAGTGTTGATTATTGGTGGCTTTAGCAATCGCGACATGGAACTTAAAATCTTCTTCTTCAGTGTGTTGGTTGGTATCCTTTTTGTCCTTGAAGGCGTAGTAACAATCGAATATTTCCGCCTCTTGCGCGGGTGAACAACGAATTGCTGCCAGGCCCGCAGCTTCTATTTCTACTGCCGCTCGTAGCTCTAGAGCTTCGATAGTGTCGGAGATTGTATGTGAATTCTGCAGGAGTAAATTTAGTTTTTGGGTGCTTCTTTGTGGCTGGGTGACAAATACACCGACGCCGTGTTTAGATTCTAATAGCCCCGCGGCTTTGAGGCTGGCAATGGCCTCGCGTATCACTGTCCGACTGACGCCGTACTGAGGGATTAGCTGTTGCTCGGTAGGGAGTTTGTCGCCGACTTTTAAACTGCCTGAATCTATTTGAGATTTTAATAGGCCGATAACCTTTTGGGTGAGGTTTTCTCTAGGCTTTTTGTTGCTCTTGTCGCTCATTTATTGGTTCCGAAATTGTCTGTATTCAACAAAATAAAAATAATTGAGATAATATGACTTAGGTATTGACCATATGACATATGATGTGTAATCCTATTTGTCTTCCGTTCACTACTTTACGTAGTCGGATTACACAAAGCAACTCGAGGAGAGATAAAAATGATAAAAGCACTATCGAAGAAAGTTGTTGCAACCGCAGTTCTTGCTGCTAGCGTTGCATTAGTGAGCGCCCAAGCTTCTGCTGGGGACTGGAAAGGTTGGAATATCCACGTTAAAGATTACCCGGTCTCTATCGGCATGGAAAAATTTATTGAATTGGCCGCTGAGAAAACTGATGGTCGTGTCGGGGGCAAAGTTTATCACGGCGGAGTGTTAGGTAGTCAGTCCGATGCTATTTCGCAAATGCAGCTAGGTGGTGTGGATTTTGCTGAATTCAATTTAGGGCCGCTGGGTATCGCTGTTCCAGAAGTGAACGTGGTATCGCTGCCTTTTATCTTTAAGGATATGGATCACATGCATCGGGTAATGGATGGTGCTGTGGGTGAAAAGTTAAGTGCTGCTATGGCGAAAGCAGGTATTATCGCGCTATCTTGGTACGATTCAGGAGCCCGTTCATTCTATAACAACAGTGGCGTAGTGATTAAAACCCCCGCCGATGTCAAAGGTCTGAAATTTAGGGTTATGAATAATGAGCTATTCGTTGGTATGGTCGAGGCACTAGGTGGTAATGCCACACCAATGGCGTTTTCCGAAGTTTATCAATCGCTGAAAACTGGGGTGGTCGATGGGGCTGAAAACAACTGGCCTTCATACGAGTCAACCAACCACTATGACGTAGCCGGTAATTACTCTGGGACCCAGCACTTGATTTTGCCTGAGTGTTTGTGTGTCAGTATCCGCGCTTGGGATGCCTTGTCTAGCGAAGATAAGAAGAGTGTCAAGGAAGCGGCGGTAGAGTCGGCAAAGCTGCAACGTGTGTTATGGGCTGAGCGCTCAGCGCAATCAAAAGCGAAAGTGCTAAAAGCGGGAGTTAAGTATAATGAAATTAAAGATAAGTCTGAATTTCAAGCTGCAATGACTCCTGTCTATGCCATGGCAGTGAAGAAAAACCCAGCGCTCAAAGAGCTTATCGCCGCTATTAAAGCCGTCGACTAGTCGCTGTGTTATACCATCTTGCAAAGGGTGGTATATTATTTAAAATTCAACCTTAGAAGCCACAAATTGGCCTGTCCGGTCGCTATCTATAAGCGCTGGACGGGTGGCTGGATCAAAAACCCAATCAAGCCAAGCACTAGCACTAGTTCAAGCTCAAGCTTGTAGCTGTGCTGCGCAATATTTGGGAGTAGTTACTGAAAGAGCTCAGCAGACGTTACGAACGCAGTAGTTATGCTGTGTCAATTTTCAGCTTTGCAGCTGCATATAATGATAATAAAATGAGTTAGCTATGGATCGTAAAATTAGTTTACACCCTTATTTAGATCGATGTTTGGATGCTCTGGCGGCCATTTGTACCGGATTGTCGGCGCTGTCGATGATCGTGCTAGTGTCCACTTTTGGCTGGCTAGTTTACGGTCGATATGTGCTCAATGATACGCCGACTTGGGTAGAGCAATTGGCGCTATTGATGATGATTACTATTTCATTTATGTCCTCGGCAACCGGAGTGCGTGAGCGGACACACTTGGCCGTCGATATTGTACCGATGCTCTGTGGTGCTAAAAGCCAAATAGTATTGAGAATGCTCTGTGATTTTATTTTGATGATATTTGGCGTTCTTATGGCCGTCAAGTCGAATGAGTTAATGCAATTTTCCTGGTACAAAGAAATTCCCTTGTTAGCTATCCCCGAGGGAATACGTTATATCCCGGTACTGATTAGCGGTGTCTTAGTCGCGCTTTTTTCTGCGGCTAGCTTGCTAGGTGGTGCGATTTCACTTTTTTCAGATTCAGATTCAGATCCTGTATTGAATCCCGATGTGTCTGGTCTCAAAAATAAGGCTGAGGAATAGTTGTATGGGTTGGTTTATTCTATTGGGCTGCTTCGCCTTATTATTAATTATTGGTATGCCAGTTGCCTACGCGTTAGGTATTGCAGCACTCTCTTCGTTTGTCTATGAAGGTTTGCCGCTGTTGATCGGCTTTCAGCGAATTGTGTCCGGAGTCTCGGTTTTTTCACTGTTGGCAATTCCGTTTTTTATCTTTGCCGGTGAGTTAATGCTCCACGGCGGCATCGCGTCCAGATTAGTCAGTTTAGCCTCATCAGCTGTAGGTTGGGCCAAAGGTGGGCTAGGTCAAGTCAATGTATTATCAAGCATGTTATTTGGTGGCATCTCCGGATCAGCAGTCGCCGATGTATCGGCCTTAGGCTCACTATTAATACCGGTGATGAAAGAAAAAGGTTACATCGCAGAATACGCGGTAAATGTCACTGTTACTTCATCGGTAGCAGGTATTATGATTCCGCCGAGCCACAATATGATTTTGTTTGTGGTGGCAGCCGGTGGCGGAATTTCTGTTTCCAGTTTGTTTATGGCGGGGCTTATTCCCGGAATATTGATGTGCTTGTGTCTGGGTGCTGCCGCTAGATGGGTGGCGATTCGAAATAATTATCCGACCGAAAAATTTCCCGGTTGGAGCGTAGTTTTGTACGCAGCTATCACCGCTTTTCCCGGCCTGTTTACCGCGGTAATTATCGTAGGTGGAGCGCTTTCAGGGGTCTTTACGGTGACGGAATCAGGGGCTATTGGCTGTATTTATGCAATAGTAGTTTGTGTTTTTGTGTACCGTTCGCTCACGTTGGCGAGTTTTATTGTCGCCGTGAAAAATGCGGTGCGAACCACCGGCATGGTGATGATTTTGGTTGGCTGTGCCTCGGCTTTCGGCTATATGCTGGTGCTGTACGACGTGCCTTCTGAGCTGACTAAACTGCTCTACATGATTTCAGACAACCCGATCATTATCTTGCTGATGATGAACTTAATGTTGCTGGTGCTAGGCATGATTATGGATATGGGCGCACTGATTTTGATCTGCACTCCGATATTTTTGCCGGTGGCGGTGGGTTTAGGCATGGACCCAATCCAGTTTGGTGTGATGCTAATGATGAACTTAGGTTTGGGGCTATGTACCCCGCCGGTCGGCTCTTGTCTGTTCGTCGGTTGTGCGATTGGCAACGTGCCAATTCAGCGTGCGGTCCGTACTATTTGGCCGTTTTATCTGGCGATATTGCTGACCTTGATGTTGATTACTTTTGTGCCTTCAATGTCGTTATTTTTGCCTAACTTGCTGGACGTATGATTAGGCGTATAAAAAGCAAGCAATTGCTTGCTGTGTTGCGCTGTTGTTGGCGGGATATTTAATTCGATGTTGACCAGCTGCGTGCTTTGGCTGCTGGTAGCGTTTATGGTATTTAGGAGTTGAAATGAAAAGAATATTGATCACCGGTGCTGCCGGTAATTTGGGGAAAGTAGTCAGAGTGAAATTGCAGGGCTGGGTAGAAGTGTTACGTCTCTCTGATATTACCGAGCTTGAGCCGCAAAATGTTGCAGAGGAAAGCCAATGCTGTGATCTCGCTGATGCAGAGGCGGTGATGCGCTTAGTGGAAGGCTGTGACGGCATCATCCACTTGGGCGGAGTATCGACAGAAAATAGTTTCGACAACATACTCAATGCAAACATTATCGGCACCTATAACTTATATGAAGCGGCGCGCAAACATGGCGTGCGCAGAATTTTGTTTGCCAGCTCGAATCATACCATTGGCTTTCATCAGCGCGAGACTATGCTCGATGCCGACTCAACGATGCGCCCAGATAGCTTGTACGGTGTATCAAAGTGTTATGGTGAAATGTTAGCCAGCCTCTATTACGATAAGTTTGCTATAGAAACAGCCAGAGTGCGAATTGGCTCATGTTTCGATAAGCCATTAGACCGACGTATGTTGGCAACTTGGCTGAGTGCTGACGATTTCGTCTCGCTGATTAAGCGGGTCTTTGAATGTGACCGTTTAGGTTGTCCGGTTATTTATGGCGTATCGGCGAACAGCGAGCGCTGGTGGGATAACAGCAAAGTAAATTTCTTGGGATGGCAGCCTAAAGACAGTTCAGATGTTTTTAAAACAGAGGCATATTTGCAGCCGCGCGCCAGCGATGCCAATGACCCGGCGGTGCGTTATCAAGGTGGTGGCTTTGCCGGTGCTGGGCACTTTGAAGATTAGAATTAAAGGAATAGTCAGCATTTAAGCGTATTCGGCCGCTGTGACAGTTTTTTATTAGCTAAAAAATCTAACCAGCGGCAATTTATTAATAGTGTTAATTGAGTCGGTCTGCCATGAGAGGATCGATCGCCAATTGCTCAAATATCCACTGCTCAAATACTTGGATCTTCTGCTGTTGTTCAAACTGCTTTGGGTAGGCTATAAAATAGCCGCGTAAGCTAGGCACTGCACCGCTAAAAATTTGTCGTAATTTTCCCTGTGCCAGCTCGTCTTTAATCATGATTGGATCGATCAGCGCAATGCCGGTGCCTGCGATACAAGCATCGAGAATCTGAGAAGTATTCTGAAAATCGAAAGAGACTACCGGATCATTGAAGCTCTGTTGCTGGGATTCGAACCACTCTTGCCACTCGCTCATGACGTTGGCATTAAACAGTAATGGCTGCGCTAACAAGTCAGTTACTTTGGTGATTTGCCGGTACATTTTCGGCTGACAGACTGCCGCTAGGCGCTCGCCGCACAGTCGCTTAGCGGTCATTCCCTGCCAGGGGCCGACGCCTCGACGAATCACCAAATCAAAGCTTTCCCGATTAAAGTCAGAGGCGCTAGTGCTAGTCTGGATTTTTAATTGCCAGTTAGGTTGTGATTTTCTAAAACTGGCCAGTTTTGGCAGTAGCCAGCGGGTGGCAAAAAATGGCACGACCGACATTTTTATTTCCTGCACAGTGCAAGCTTGCTCTGTCAGCTCTCTACTAGCCTTTAGTAAGGTATCGATACCTAATTTTACCTGCGGATAGTAGCGCTGTCCCGCCGGGCTCAATATAACTTGACGGTCTAGTCGCACAAACAGTGCCACACAGAGGCGTTGCTCCAACTGTCTAATTTGGTGACTAACGGCAGAGGGGGAGACAAACAATTCTGCCGCAGCCAGAGAAAAGCTCTGCAGTCGAGCGGCGCTCTCGAAAGTGCGCAGACTATTTAATGAGGGGAGTGGCATATCTTGATCCAAGAGCTAAAGACTTTTCATTATACATGAGTAAACACTCAACTGCAGATTGAAAAGAACTCTTTTGTCGTGATCCTCAATACTGCTTACAATAAGCGCAATCATTATCCAGTAAAAGGAAACAGCATATGAGCATCTCGGGAAAAATTCTAATCAAAGGTGAGTGGCTATTGGGAGCAGGGGCAAGCTTTAATGCAGTCAATCCGTGTAGCGCTGCAAAATCTACGCTGGTTTTCAGCAGCGCAGACAGCGACCAAGCGGCGCTAGCTGCTATTGAGGCGGCAAAGGCCTTTCAAAGCTACAGCCAACTGAGCGACCAGAAAAAGGCAACTTTTCTGCGCACTATTGGAGTTGAACTAGAGAAAATCCGCGGCCAAATAGTAGAGTGGGCCACTTGGGAGACCGCACTGCCAGAAATGCGGATCAACGGCGAGTTGGGTAGAACCATTGGCCAGTTAAATATGTTTGCCCAACTACTCGATAAAGGCGATTGGAAGCGGCCAGTTATCGATCTAGCGCAGCCCGATCGTCAACCGCTGCCCAAGCCTGATATCCGCCTGACTCAAGTGCCGCTAGGGCCCGTGGTGGTGTTTGCTGCCAGTAATTTTCCGCTGGCATTCTCCGTGGCAGGTGGCGATACAGCATCGGCGTTAGCGGCGGGTTGCCCGGTGATCGTCAAAACTCATAGTGCCCATCCGGGAACGTCTGAATTAGTGGCTGGCGCAATTTTAGCGGCGCTCAAAGAATGCGCTCTACCGGCTGGTGTTTTTGCGATGTTACACGGCGATGGTCGCACGGTGGGTGCGGCGTTAGTGACTGACTCGAGCATCAAAGCAGTCGGCTTTACCGGTTCGATCAGCGGCGGCCGCGCCCTGTACAATCTGGCGGTAAGTCGCGCTGAGCCGATTCCATTCTACGGTGAATTAGGCTCAACTAACCCGGTATTTTTACTGCCAAAAGCACTCGAGCAGCAAGCTGAGCAAATCGCGGCATCCTTTATCGCGGCGCTGATGATGGGAGTCGGCCAATTTTGTACCAGTCCGGGGATTTTGATTGCGGTTAAAGGCCAAGCGCTGGACAGATTGTTGTCCTCGCTGGCAGAAAAAACCCCAACTCTACCGGCGGCCACTATGCTAACTGCAGGTATTTGCAATAGTTATCAACAGCTCTGTGAGCAGCGTAAAGCAATGCCTAGCCTAACAGTGATCGCC
Organism: Oceanospirillales bacterium; assembly: GCA_029027825.1. Taxonomy (GTDB): domain Bacteria; phylum Pseudomonadota; class Gammaproteobacteria; order Pseudomonadales; family Balneatricaceae; genus Rs1. The sequence goes on from CP093399.1 coordinate 4,695,815, forward strand.
TGTGGAGAGTCGGCTAATGCCGATCAAAGCCAGGCACAAGTCGCTTTATTACGGGTCGATGCTAAGGACTATTTACAACAGGGCGAGTTGGAAGAGGAAGTCTTTGGTCCCGCTACCTTGGTAGTTTGTTGTGAAGATAGCACGCAGCTATTGGCGGTTGCTCAAAGCCTCGGCGGTCACCTAACGGCTGCTTTGTTTGCCGACACAGCCGATCGAGAATTAGCGGCGCAACTATTGCCGATATTGCAACAGCGCATCGGCAGAATCTTGTTTGATGGTTACGGCACTGGGGTTGAGCTAAGTTCGGCGATGTCTCATGGCGGACCCTATCCTAGTAGTACTGCCAGCCAAAGCACTTCTGTGGGCACTCGGGCAATCGAGCGCTTTACTCGACCGTTGTGTTATCAAAATACGCCGGATTCGCTACTGCCAATAGAGCTGCAAAATGCCAATCCAAATGCAATTATGCGACTGGTGAATGATCGCTGGAGCAGCGCGGCAATTAACAGCGCAACGGATTAAACTTTTAAGGATCCTTTAAGTATTCTTTAAGTATTTGCAAAGAAACAGTGGAGCCTAAACTTAGGCTCCCTTAGAGCGCAAAAAAATTCAGCCATTGCGCCGTAAAATCAAAATATTACCTGATTGACCATCATGCTCAGCTTGACTTGATGGTTGTCTAACAAGGTCCTGGATCCGTGACTTAAAAATCACAAATATTGTACCAAAGCCATGCATCATCGGTGTTTACGCGGTAAAATCCCTCATTATTATACTCACCCAATCAGTGATGTTTTCAATGCGCACATTTAAGCTAGAACAATCCAAAACTGAAATCCTGTCCCCACATGCTGGATTAGCGTTAGTAGGTCATTATCTTAACCAGCAGACTACATTAAATAAAACCTCTCGCACCATATCTAAGCGCCATGGTATCTCAAATATAGACCTTATCCGTACCTATTTGGGTCAGATGTGTCTAGGAAAAAGCGACTTCGAAGCTGTAGAAAACTCTCGTCATGATCCTTTTTTTAAAGCCGCGATGGGCATCAAGCAATCCGTCTCTTCAGCAAGACTACGTCAGCGCTTTGATGAAGATGCTGCTCGATTGATCCCCCTTTTAGACGATGCTAGTGTGGAGTTCATGAAAAATGTTAAGGTGCCGATCAGCGGGTTATCGACTGGCCATGTGCCGCTAGATATTGATGTGTTTCCGATGGACAATAGTGACTCAAAGAAAGAAGGAGTGGCTTACACCTATAAAGGCCATGATGGTTACGCACCTATTGCTGCTTATCTTGGTCTTGAAGGCTGGTGTGTTACCTGTGAACTGCGTCCCGGTAATCAACATGCCAATAAAGAATTTCTTCATACTTTAGATAGGCTTCTACCTCGCGTTCGTTCACTGTGTGACAAACCTATATTACTTCGTTTAGACAGTGCTCATGATGCTGCAGAGAATCGAAAATATCTACATGAGCGCTCAGTCGATTACCTCATTAAATGGAACCCGCGTAAACATGATCCTTTGGATTGGTATACAAAAGCGGAAACTGAAACAGTATGGTGTCACGAACGACCCGGTAAAATGGTGGCTATCTTTAGTGAAGCACTTGATGAAGAGCATTATGTACGGCGAGTGATCAAAGTTGTTGTGCGTCAAAGTAATGCGAAAGGGCAGCTATTCCTTGAGCCTGAAATTGAGGTTGAAGGTTGGCTCACCACACTATCAGCTGATCTTATCGATGATCACGCACTTATTCAGCTGTATTGTGATCACGCTACATCAGAGCAGTTTCACAGTGAGTTTAAAACAGATCTAGACTTGGAACGACTCCCTTCAGGCAAGTTTGATACCAATGATCTAGTCATGGCATTCGCTGTACTTGCTTACAATATGCTGCGCTATATGGGCCTTAAAGGGTTAATGGGAAAAGATGCCCCGGTTCGGCATAAAGCTAAGCGACGTCGGTTAAAAACGGTCATCCAAGAAATGATGTATATAGCCTGCAGGATGGTATCCAGTGGTAGACGGCTTACACTTCGCTTTGGCAAGCATTGCCCTGGGTTCAAAGCGTTTACCTGTGTTTACGGCAGTACTTAACACAGTAAAGGGTCGTCAAATTTTACAAAAGAGTGCTTACGCAGGAAATGACTGTACCTGAAACTCAATAAAGAGCATGAGCATCTGGCAGAGTATCGTGAAATATTACGAAAATAGGGAGTACTAACCATCTCGCCTTGATTTTGATTAGGTAAAACCTACGTTTTTAAAATCGATGCATCAAAATGCAGGGGGTGTCAACTTCATATTTATGAACTCACTGATTCAGGAAGGTGATTAATACCAACAAGTTAAGCGAAGTTATAATATGTTTTTATCATTTAATAATGGTTTAGATTATAGCCAGGTTATTTATTTGTAATTTTTTTTATACTTTTGGTTAGTCTGTGAAGACACAGCACTAATCAGGTAGTGTTTTGTTTTTCCTCTGTGCAGCGCAGCGCCTCTGTGTCCTCTGTGGTGAAAAAATCTTTAAAGGATTGGTTTTACCACAAAGGACACAGAGAAGAGATTAAAAGCATCTTTTGCTGTGGCGGAGTCACAGGGCTAATCAGGAAATATTACGCTCTGTATTCATTCTTAAACTATTTTTAAGTTATCCTTACAGCCATTCTTAATCCACGGATACAAGTGTTATTTTTTCAAAGCCTTTAACTGCTTCTTGTACTTGATTCTCTTGCTGTTTTTTCGCCAAGCGGAGTAAAGTGTGACTAGGTTTTCTAGGGTCACTTTATGAAATTCTAGCGGGCCCGCTGATTTTTCGGCCTCTTCTACCAAGCTTAGCGCCTGTAAAAACCAGACTTCGGTGCGCTTGAATTTACGCCGTTTGTAGAAAATAGAGCCTGCCCGAGTCGCTGTAAAAGCTGCTTGTAACGGCTTAGATTTTATAGTGTCATGTAATGCCATCGATTGTTGATAGAGCTTAAGTGCCTGCTGGTCAGCGCCTTGTGCCTCATGCAAGCTGCCAAAGTTGGCTAGAATTAGCGCCTGCTCTATTCCTTTGTCTCGGTGTAACTCAGCGAGCGTCAGCAGCGCTTTTTGGTAGTGTTTAGTGGCTTTTTGGTAGTGCTTTTGTGCTTGGCTATCCAGGGCTAGTTCATTCAAATACATCGCATTCGCCAATGTTGTGGTGCCGGAACTAGCGCGAATTTTCTGTGCTTGCTCTCTGAACGAGAGCGCTTTCTTGGCCTGATCAGCCAAGGTCAAGCTATTGGCTAATCGCTCTAGAGTGTCGGCAGTACGAGGGTCGCTGGCTTTTAGTTGTCGGCGCTGCGTCGCCAGCTGTTTATTTAAGATCTGCTGGGCGATTAGCGGCTGCTTCTGCTGGATGTTGGCCTCTGCCAACGCGTAGCTAAGCTGGCGCAACCCCTCGCTAAAATGCTTAGTGTTAGCCCGCTGCATGGGTTTTAGGAAAGGGCTCGCCTGTTGTATGCTGTTCGCGTACTGTCGTTTTTTATTACTTAAACGCAGCCAGGCATTCAATGTTTTTAAGGTATCGCTACGCGCGGCTTTTTTACTAGTGCGCTGTATTTTCCACGCTTCGCTGTAGGCACTAAATGCCGATTTATCTCTCTTTAATTGCTCTAAAAAGCTACCTTTGTTGTATAGCAGTATCGCCACTTGCGGGTGGCGTTTACCGTATAACTTTTTAGTTAAGGTGATCGCCTGCTGGATTGATTTTACAGCTAGAGCTGACTTACCTTGCGAATTTTCGATAAAGGCCAGTAAATTCAGGCTGCTAGCTTTAAATTTGGCACCATTGTCCGCCTTGCTAGCGATGCTGAGCGCCCGTTTGATTTTTTGTTCAGCTTTTGTGTAATGACCTTTTTGGTACAGCGACATCGCCTGATCTTGGTGGTGTTGCCAGTTGCCGGCACTGTGCACAAAAGAGCTACTAAATAGCAGGCTTAAGGTGATTAGTAGCACTGTTATGTGGCTGATCATTGCTAAAAACTCCTCTCTAATTTGAGACTGATTTCATTGCTGCGTCGACTGTATAGCCAGTCAACGTTGCTGCTGACGTCCGTATGTTTAAGGGTTAAATGGGGTTTGAAACCGAACAGTGACCAACGTGAACTCTTTAGGCTTAGCGTCAGGTTTTTCTCTCTGTCTTTGCGTCGCTCGCCCAAGATGTTACTGAATTTATGGTAGGTCTGTTGGCGTACTGAGCTAGATAAGGTCGCGCTCACGGTATTGTTGAAGGTTTTCGATACCCCCAATCTAATCCCTATTTGACGATAGGCGTAAGGTCGATCTTGCGCTAGCCGGTTCAGCCAATCCGCACCGGCAAATACCACCCAGTTATTATTCAGCCCTTGCCAAGCGGTGATGTTGGTCGAATAAGAGGGGCCGTCGTAACGTTGAAAATGGCTCTTTTTGTAGCGTAATTCTTTGTAGTCCGCACTCACTTTAAACATGCGCTGATTAGATATTTTATGCGTCCAATCGCCGTGGAGTCCCCAGGCGCTAAACAGAGATTTGTCGGCGTAGGTTGAATATTCAAACGAGGGGGCCAACCGTAGCTGATCAGTGAAATTTTGAAAGCGATAACCTAGTTGGGTGTTGAATGTGCTCTGGTCGTAACCCGGATGATCATCGTACTTTTTACCGTATAACATTGATTGGCTATACAGGGCATGATGTTTAGCAATAGGTAGCGCTTTGCTAGCGGTGAATTCGTAATCTAAGCCACGGGTGGAAATAGCCTTGGGAATGCTGCGCTGGTAAACGCACTGTCCCTGATAGGTTAATAGACAAGATTGATTTTCTGAGGATTGGTTGAGGTTGTCTTTCCAGACACTGCCAATCGCAAAAAATAGCGACCAGTCACTGCGTTGCTCTAATGCTTTACTAAAACTTTGCACACTGCGGTTTACTCCCGCGTGTTGCGTGTCGTCAGTGTCTAAATATTCGGCAATCTTAGTAAAAATACCTCTCGCCTCTTTATCTTGGTGATCTTCAAACAAGACTCTTGCTAGCTCTAGCTGGCCAGGTAAAAAATTTGGATTTAGCGTTAATAGATGTCGATACTGTTTAATAGACTCCTGCATTGCGCCTTTAATTCTTGCCAACGCGCCTTTCGCATAGGCTAGCAACATTGGATCAGGATTGTTTAAACTTTGATATTGGTCTAAAAAATACTGCACCGCACTCCATTTTTTATCTTTGATAGAAGTGTAGAGCGCGCGGCCTAAATCACTGGCATTATGTTTCACAGCATAAGGCTTGCCAGCAATAACTAACTTTGGATGCTGTTGTTGGTAATCTTCGTCTTTAAGTAACTGCTGTATTTGACGATTACTTTGTTGTTCAATATTTTGATTGATACGCAACTGAGTATCAAGATCGGCAGCTTGCAGCACCGGGCTAAAAAAAATAGCGATTAGAGCTGTGCATAAGTACTGATAATAGCGGTTGATATAAAAATAATACACCGGCGGACTCTTTTTCTCAGGTTATTAAAAGCCGAGCGCTATCCATAGCACTCAGCTGTAGTTGCTAAACTAGACTAGTCTTTCGTTCCACCAAAGGCGGTATCGAATACCTTACCGTTAAAGTCAACCATACCTGCTAGATCAACTTGGCCATTGTAAAATTGCGCAGACACGTTGCCGCCGGATGCTAGGGGAAAGATACCTAGCATTGTTGCAGTCGCGGTACCTGTACCTGTTACAGAGGCATCGGAATTAATAGTTGTAGTACCAATATTGATACCGTACAAGCTATTAGTCATTGATCCAGTTAGTTGAGCAGCACCAAAATCAGCCGTTAAAGTGCCAGTTAACAGATCGTTGTTATTAAGATAGTAATTGTTAGTGGCAGTTACGCTGTATGTAGCAACCCCTGAATTCGGCACTGCGGTATCTGCATTAGATCCAACATAATAGACAGTACGCTTTGCATCATCAAAGGTTCCTGATGGTGACCATTCACCAAACCAGACATCGGCAGTGCCGACTTGTGCGAAGTTAAACACACCTAAGTCTTGGTGGCTTTGAGGTGCGTCTGTATAAGGGAAGCTTAAAGTATAAATACCATTGCTATCGATAGTTCCATAGTGTGTTAAACCTTGAAAATCGACAACGCCGTGCATGCCCTGTGGCATAGGTACACTAATGCCGGCTAATCCAGGTGTATGCGGCGGGTGGTTAACATCAGATACACCTACTGTAGCTATTAACGTAGAGGAGGACCCGACAACCGCTGCTTGTGAAAGACCGGCAAAGGCAATAGTTAAAGCGATAGCACTAATTATCTGTAGCTTTTTCATATCTAACTCCTAAAAAGGTAATTGATTATTTCGATAATCGGAAATAAGGTTGAGCAAGTACCAAAAATATTTTGGTACTTTTAACGTGGAACCTGTCGGGCTGTACTAAATAGTTGCGAAAAAAACTAGATTAGTGTTTAGTCCGACAGGCTCCTGGGCATTTATTTTAAAAACGCCCGGTTAAACTTAGTTTTACAGTGCGTCCCGGTGCCGCCATCGCTGATCGAGTGGCAGGGTCTGCATAGTATTGATCGGTTAAATTAGTCGCAGAGAGCTCAATATTGACATCTGAGTTCACTTTAAAGCGAGCGTAAGCGTCAACGATGAGGGTGTCATCCCAGCTAAAAGGGGTGTTCATTGCATAGGGAAATCCACCTATCATGCTATCTTTGTTTCTTATATAGGAACTTTCTAAATACGTATCTAAGTCAGAGTTTTTATAGCCTTCATAGTAAGTGACACGACAGCCCAACTCTAAGCGGCGATTAAGAAAGCGTCCGCCCAATGATAAATTGGCAGATAATTTGGGGGGGGCTTGCGTCAACTGATAGTTCGAAGGGAATCCATACTCAAAACAGGTTGGGATAGGGTTGGCAAGCGCACGTACGGGTGAATTATGGGACGCTCTTGCCGCTGAGTCTTCGTCGCATATTTTATTTTTCAATACGTAGTTAACCCCTAAATCTCCGAAGTATTTTCCATTGTCATAGCGAAAACTTAACTCAAGCCCTTTAATTATCTGCTTGTCGAGATTGTTAAACATCAATTCACTATCGCGATCTATTACATCTTTGGTTAGGTTATGGTAAAAACTAAACTTAAAATCAGCGTAGACAGCCTCAGTTAACCAGGGGGTTAAATCTTGGACGTAGCCTAATTCCCAGTTATATGAATGTTCGGGGTTAACAACATAAAGGCTCTTAGATGCCGACCATCCGATGGTGCTTTCAAATATACTGGGATAGCGTAAAGTTTCGCTGTATTTGATATAAGTGCGGCTGTTATCAGTTAACGCATAACTGACTTTAAAATGCGGTACCCAACCATGGTCAGTCTGTTTTTCCGCCGTTGAATCGACGATCTCCTGAATCTTTGAACCGGCGCAGAGAGTCGCGTTTTCAACGTTATCTAATGCACCTTGTAAGCAAGGGTGGTCGGCTCGATCATAATTGCCAGCTGCATCAGGCATCCAGAAACCTGTCCCAGTTCCACCCCCTGAATCGCTATAGGGGATGTAAATTCCACTGATAGCAGCATCCAACTGGGCTTGGGTAGCAAGACCTGCATCAAAGAAAACAGTAAATTCTGCAATCTTGGCCATTCGCATAGTTTCCCGCTCTGCCTCTGTATAGGAAATATATGTTTCGTACTTGAAATCGCGCCACCCGGTAGTCGCGACCGTGAAAAATTGATTGGGATGGTCCCCTAAAAAATCATCATATGCCCAGTAGGATGAATAGGTCATGCCGGCATTTATCGAAACTTTATCGCTGCATTTCCAGGCTCAGTTAAACTTTCTGTCCCATACTTCGCGCCGCCCCGCTCAGGGGAAATAGCGGGCAAGTTCAGGATCGTAATCGTCCCCAGATGACAAATTTTCATACTGAAAATTACCGCCCACGGTTAAGTCTAGCGTTGGGGTCAGCTCTATTTTATTAGAGAGAGATAGGCCATTTCGGATGTTTTTAGACAGGGTTTTAGATCCATTAACTAAGACGCCATCTAGCGGACTTCCGTCATCAGCCCTCAATTGGTTGGGGAATCCACCAGAGGTCGAGGTATCGCTTTGCGTGTCGGTGCGCCAGAGGTTGGCATGTAAATCGAGCCATGGGGTGTCACTAGGTTTATATGTATAATTGAGGCTATACGCTTTGCTGGTTACTTCACTCAGTGGCCATTGAATGTAGCCACGATCAGCACTAGTACTGATTCTGGATGGCATGATCTCACCATAGACAGTGTTAGAATGCCGGTAGTGAAGACTCAATTTTTGTTCGTTATCAATTCGCCAAATGGTTTTTAATAACAGTGATTCCATCATGCTGGATGTATTAGTTACTTCCTTGCCTGGCTTCCAGTACATAGCCAAAGAGCGAATGTAATCTATTTTATCTTCAGCTACCTCAACGGAGTCTGAATAATAGTCGGCATTATTTTTTCCTGAAAAGTAGTTGCCGCGTGCTCGGTAGGCATAAGCTGCGAGAACATCAAAATTATCGGTTTTTTTAGCCCCGGCAATACGATAAGAGTAATCCTTTCCCGCCAGTGGATTATTGTCATTGGCGGATCTAGAATTTATTTCCGCTAGTCTTAAAGTTTGGTCGCTATAGGGAGAGTTTCCAGTTTTTTCAGGGAAACCATCGACATCTTCTGCTCGCTCGCCCGTGTGTAGGCGAGGAACCCGCTCATCTACGGAATTACTACTGCCCTCAATCCTTATTTCGATACCAAAATCTTCCCCCTCAGCAATCACATCATCCGGCACTAACGTCTTAACCACCATGGCACCCCCGATGCCGCTGTGTACATCGCGTTGGTTGGTTCCGCCTTTAAAGACTTGAATACTACTGATCAAATTTGGGTCGATATAATTACGGTTAGAGGCGCCGTTGTAACCGCGGTACACCGTAATTGCTTGCTCGGTACCATCGATAATGACTGGTACTCGCCCCGGGCCTTGGATGCCGCGAATATTGACATCCAGCGCGCCGCTGTTACGTGACTCACCACTAAAGACCCCCGCCATTCCCTTTAACAAATCAGAGGGAGTGGTGCCTTTGTAGCGCTCGATTTCCTCTTTTCCCCTATAAATGGTCGAGGTGTTTTTGTCGTAGACATCATTGTAGCCATCTTCGTCGGTGTTATTACTTCGACCATAAACCACCATTGTCTGTGTATCTGACTTGAGCGCGTTTGAATGTTGTTTTGACGGTACCTCAATGGAGTGCAGCACAAAGCGACCTGTTGCGGTTTGCCTAGCGACTAACCCTGTCCCAGATAAAAGATATGAGAGCGCCCCCTCGATATTGTAGGCTCCTGTTACTCCCGCACTGCGCTTGCCCGAAGTGAGCGAGGCGTTCATTGATAAGTCAATGTTTGCCTGCAGTGCAAAATTATTTAACACTTGCCCTAGAGGGCCACGGCCGATGGAATATTGTCGCTGCTCAGCCTGTATGCTGTTGTCAGCTGCTTGTGCTACAGACACTACGCCGGATAGGTAGGCTGTGCTGATACCTAATTGCACTGCTAAAAACAACGCCTTGTGCAATGTGTTAAGTCTAGAGGAGTTCATTTGGTGTCTCTTTCGAATGATTTATTTGGATCTATACTTGTTTAACGAATGAGATTCAAAAACCCGTAAACTTAATGATAATGATTTACATTATATTTACTGTTTTTTAATTATGGGTGGTAATAAAGTCTTGATCTAGAGTGTCGGTAGCAGTGGAATGTCGGTGGTTTTAGGAAAATAATCAGCTATTTTGATTGGCGAATTGTGCTGTCAGCCCCGCATAAACAGGTAGATGCAGGGCTTTTTAGATGATTTGAGGCGCTTAAACAGCAGAGATATTGACCCAGTAACGAGTAAGGTGTTTGACCTTTATCGGTAAGCTTGCTTGTAATTGCTGTAAAATTAGATCGGTATTTTTTAGTGAAAAAACACCGGTCACCGCCAGATGGGATAATTCTGGAGCGATACGTAATACGCCTTTTCGATAGCGACTAAGCTCTGCTACAAACTCAGTCAATGGCATGTCTTGCACCACTAATTTTCTGGTTAGCCAACTTATATCGTTAAGGTTAGTTGCTGTTAAGGAGTCGGTTTTGTTGGCGGTGAAATTTATTTTTTGAGTGGGGCTAAGGGTAAATGCACGGTGCATTTTTCTGCCCATTATACTGGCCGGTTTGCCGCTAAATAAGCTGACTTGGCTATTGGTGCCTGTATGCCTAACACTGAGTTGCCCGCCATGATGGGTGATTGTGCCGCTCGGTGTCTTTATGTGCAGTGGATATTGGCTATTATTCTCTAGCCAGATTTCCCCGATACTAAGGACTAATAAATTAGTCGCGGGCATCGATATTTCTGTCGCGGTATTAACTACTAGTTGGTTGTTATTTGAGAGGCTCAGTTTTTTAAGCTCTCCGGTTGCGGTGCTAAGTTCGACGTGAGTTAGCAGGTCTGTAGAGCTGTCTTTACGCAGCAGATAACCGCTGGAAAATATCAGGCCGCCGGCAGCGAATCCGGCTAATCCCAGTAAGTTACGGCGTGATAATGCGCGACTACGGGCTATTAAATGCCCACTATTGGCGGGAGCTCTAGCCAAGGTAGCTTGGGCATTGACGGTACACTGCCACGCCTGCTCGTTAGCTGGATTAGATTTTCGCCAAGTGTTACAAGCTTGTTGTTCCTGCTCTGTTGGTTGGTCTGACCAGAGGCGGGCCATCCAAACAGCTGCCTGTTGAATTCGCTCTATATCAGCTTTTCGCGAGGCGCTCATAAGGTCTGCTCCAAATAAGCTACCGCACACGCTTGCAGGCCTTTAGCTACATATTTTTCAACAGAGGAAACTGATATGTCCATCTGTTTTGCTATCGCCTGATAAGATAATCCCTCTAGTTTTCTTAACAGAAAAGCTTCGCGGGCTCTATTAGATAGATTATGTAATAAGGTATCTATTTCAATGAGGGTTTCGATAATTTGTAAATGATGTTCGGGGGAGCTTTGATGTGCTGCAGATAAATGTTCCAAACTTTCTAGGTAGGTTTGCTCTATCCTCCAGCGTCGATAATGATCAATAACTAGCCCCTTAGCTATTTTACTCAGATACTGCTTGGCATATTCTGCCGGGGGGATTTTTCCATTGATGATTATTTTCAAATAAGTATCTTGTACTAAATCCGCAGCTTGATGAGAGCAGTTGAGCCGCCTTTTTAGAAAACAAGCTAACCAACCTTGGTGTACTTCATAGAGTTGGGAGAGATGCGCTTGCATGTCGTTGGTCATTAGTAGCATTAGCCTCCTTTGTTTTTCAGTTAATGATAATCATTATCATTTCAGATTTGGCTATAAATTGCAATGTTTTCAATCGAACTTGACTTGATCGTGCATGTTTTATAACCATTTTATACATGAGTATTGCTCAGAATAATCCGCTTTTAGCTTTTCCAAAGGTTGTACAATTCGAATTCTATTATATAATGATATATATTATCATTATCATTCGTATTCAATAAAGGAGTTAGTTATGAATTTTATCATAGCGGTTAGAAATTTAGTGCTCAAAATAATGTACCGAGTAATGCGTCCTGCTATCTTTTTAATGGACCCAGAAAATGCCCACTACAGTATGAAAAAAATTGGCGTGGTGCTGGGTAGTAACGCGCTGTTTAGGGGGCTGACAGGGCTGCTTTATGATTATAATCATCGCAGTTTAAATACCACGGTTGATGGGGTGACTTATCGCAATCCAATTGGTTTGTCGGCGGGTTTTGATAAAGATGGAGAGTTGACCAGTATTTATCCTTCACTGGGTTTTGGTTTGGCAGAGCTAGGGTCATTTACCGGTGAAGTTTGCCCTGGTAATCCAGGTAAGCGCCTGTTCAGAATGGTCAAGTCTAAATCAATCGTTGTTTGGTATGGTCTAAATAACTTGGGCGCTGAAAAAATATCTAAGCGTTTAGCCAATGCTGATTTTGGCCGTTTAAGAGTCGGTATTAATGCCGCTAAATCTAATGTTACCCCTGAATTTGAGCTGCAAGAGTCGATTCGCGATTATATAAAAACCATGACTTTATTTAAAGATATTGGCGATTACTTTACGGTTAATATCAGTTGCCCAAACACTCAAGATGGCGAACCGTTCGTCAATAAGGATAATCTGGAAGCGCTACTTGCTGCGATTAACGAAAAGATCAGACCGATCACCGATCGACCTATTTATGTGAAGCTGGCCGCTGATTTGAATATAGATGAGATAAATATCATTATCGATGGCTGCGTGAGGTTTAAAATGGATGGCGTGGTTTTGACTAACCTTGCTAAGCCTGATGTAAACCAAGAGCACATAGCAGCAGAGTATCCTTCTAATCTAGGGGTTCTACCTAAGGGAAAGGGCGCTATGAGTGGCTTGCCACTGCAGCGGATCTCTACGGATATGGTGCGTCATGTTTATCGTCGCACCCGCGGTAGTATTACTATTATTGGAGTCGGCGGTATTTTTAGTGCTAAAGATGCCTACGAAAAAATCACTTCAGGTGCGAGTTTGTTGCACATGATCACTACTTTGATTTTTGATGGTCCACAAAACATCAGTGAAATTAACCGCGGTTTGGTCAAGCTGTTACAAGAAGATGGATTTTCTTCAATAGAAGAGGCTGTCGGCTCAAGAAATCCACTGCCAATCATCGCAGAGAACTCCGTAGAGCAAAGCGCAGCTAAAGCCACCGCCGCTGCCTAGCTTGGTGCTATGGTTTTAATTAATCAAGAAAAATGAGAGGCCAAAATGTTTGAACAACTTGCCACTAGTTTACCTTTTGAAATACAGATGGAGTTTAAGAGAGCATTAAAAAAAGGCTATTGGAGCAATGGTATGAAGCTAACTAAAAAGCAGCGACGTTCCTGCGAACAAGCGCTGTTTTTTCACTTGGAAAATCCCAATAGCTACACGCATTAGGTTAGGAGTTAAAAGCTAGGAGCTAGGAGCTAGAAGCTAGAAGCTAGAAGTTAGAAGTTAGAAGCTAGAAGCTAGAAGCTAGAAGCTAAAAGTTAGAAGCTAAAAGCTAGAAGCTAGAAGCTAGAAGCTAGAAGCTAGAAGCTAGAAGCTAGAAGCTAGAAGTTAGAAGTTAGAAGCTAAAAGCTAGAAGCTAGAAGCTAGAAGCTAAAAGCTAGAAGCTAAAAGCTAGAAGCTAAAAGCTAGAAGCTAAAAGCTAGAAGCTAGAAGCTAGAAGCTAGAAGCTAAAAGCTAGAAGCTAAAAGCTAAAAGCTAAAAGCTAAAAGCTAAAAGCTAGAAGCTAGAAGCTAGAAGCTAGAAGCTAGAAGCTAGAAGCTAGAATCTAGAAGCTAGAAGTTAGAAGCTAGAAGCTTGGAGTTAAAGTTGAACTCATTCTAGGTCGGATGAGTTTGAGTCTTGACAGGGTGTTTTATTAATCTGATAATCGTATTGCAAATCATTATCAATACATGCGAGAAATTATGTGCAAGTGCTTCCCTGCATTCAGGGCTCAAGATCCCGCTATTAATCAATTACGTCATAAAATCCGCTACGCACTTGACGACGATAATCCCAGTTTATTGCCACTTTGGCTGGCAATGGAAGATAGTTTGAATTGTTGCGATAACTCGGCAAATTGGCAGCTTTACCATGCTGAGTACCGTCTGTTGTTGGACGCGTTAAGCGATGATTTATTACCGGTGCATTGGCGCTCTTGGTGTCTAGATAATATTTACAAACCGCTGATGTCTCTGCAGAGAATCGCTATTAGTGAGGAGCAGAGTCAGCAACTCAATAGGTTGTTCTACGAATTAAGAGTGGTTAGCCATTTTTTTCAAGGCGGTCTCTCTTAGCTGGTTTTTCTCTCGGATGATCGATCAATAATTATTAATTAAGGAAATGTAATGAGCAATAGAATCGAGCAAGACAGTATGGGCAAGTTGGCAGTGCCAAGTACAGCATTGTATGGAGCGCAAACGCAGAGAGCGGTGAATAATTTTCCGGTCAGTGGGCTGCGGATGCCGAAGGCTTTTATTGAGTCCTTGCTGTTGGCTAAATCTGCTGCTGCCGCTGCTAATGTACAGCTGGGCTTGATCTCTAGTGAGATGGCTACAGCAATTGTCGATTCAGTCAATGAGTTGTTAAGTGATGACGATATGATGCGGCATTTCCCGGTTGATGTTTATCAAACAGGTTCAGGTACTAGTTCTAATATGAACGCCAATGAGGTGTTGTCGACTTTAGCTAGTCGTAAATGCAAGCATAAAATCGGCGCTAATGATCATGTTAATTATGGGCAAAGTAGTAATGATATTATTCCCAGTGCTATCCACATCAGCGCTGCGATAGGTGTCGAAAAACAATTGTTACCTGCGCTCAGGCATCTCGTAGTAGTGATCAAGGCCAAGGCAAAAGACGTTGATCATCATGTTAAAACTGGGCGCACTCATTTAATGGATGCTATGCCGGTTAGGATGAGCCAGAGTTTGTTGAGTTGGTCGAGTCAGATTGAGCAAAATATTACAGTGTTAGAGTCCGCGCAAAGTGCACTGCAAAGTCTCGCGCAAGGGGGGACTGCAGTCGGCACTGGAATCAATGCGCACCCGCAATTTTCCGAGAAGTTTTGCCAGCAAATTAGTTTGCTGACAGGAGTGCCATTTACCCCCGCCGAAAATTTATTTACCCATATAGGAACCCAAGATATTGCAGTGTCTCTATCTGGGCAGTTGAAAACAGTGGCGGTGTCACTAATGAAAATTTCTAACGATTTGCGTTGGATGAATTCAGGCCCACTAGCGGGCTTAGGTGAAATCGCCCTTGAGGCATTGCAGCCTGGCTCTTCAATTATGCCCGGTAAAGTTAACCCGGTTATCCCCGAGGCTGCCGCTATGGTTGCTGCACAGGTGATTGGCAATGACAGCGCGATAACAATTGCTGGTCAGTCGGGTAACTTTGAGTTGAATGTTATGTTGCCGTTAATTGCCCATAATTTACTGAGTAGTATTGAGTTGATTAGCAATGTTAGTGTCCTATTGGCCGACAAAGCAATCGCTACCTTTACTGTCAATGAAGAGGCGCTTAAGTTGGCGCTATCGCGTAACCCAATATTAGTCACTGCTTTGAACCCGATTATCGGTTATGAAAAAGCGGCGTTGATTGCCAAAAAAGCTTATGCGGGTGGCCTTGCTGTATTAGACGTTGCCGAGCAAGAAACAGATATCACTAGGGCTGAGTTAGAGAAATTATTGGATCCTACTAAGTTAACTAAAGGCGGTATTTGATCTCCGAAAGTAGTTCTTAGCCGCTGATTTGGCCCCGGGTGATAGAGTTGTACTGCACCTGTTTGATGCTGCAAACTGACTACTATTGCTCGCTTCCTGCCTTTACGATAGCTTCGTAAGGGTAGGTGTGTAGTGGCCAACCTTTTTTTTACTTTGAAGTCACGGATTCAGGATAAAGGAAAATTACTCAATATTTCTAAAAATATTTTCCCAGCTGAAATCGTATATATCTAAGCTTGGGTTTAATCTTTTAGAGAGATTGCGGAAGTTAACGCTTTGCCAGTTTTGTTCTGTGAGGACTGTCCTAAAGTCATCGATGTAAGCCAAGTCAATTTTTGCAAAAGTTGTATAGTTGGTTAAACCTGGATCTTTTTTGAAATCTAAGCCGTGAAAGTAATCGTACAGCATTACTAAGGCTAGCCCTCCTTCCGCGAAGTGTCCTCCGTAGGTGCTAAGAAGTTTTCCATCTTGCACTGCTATTATTCCTTTCTTAGACCAATCAATACCTGCAGTGATAATGGGTTTGTCTGCTATTGCCTGGGCAGCACCTATTGCTATAGTGTCATTAGCGGCCCAAATAATGTTGGTTTTAGGGTATCTTTTTAATAGCCCTGTAGCTTTAGTATAAGCGTTCGAGGTGCTCCAGTCAGTATGTACTAACTGGTTGATTGTTACTTCTGGGTGCTCCTTAAGTGCTCGAAATAGGCCAGCGTTTCTGTCAAAGCTTGCCGATGAATCTCTGCCGCCACTGATGGCGAGTAGTTGTATTATTGAGCTTTTAGTAGTGCTTTCTTTAGTGCTAGCAATAAGATCTTTAGCGGCTAAATAGCCCGCTAGTTTGTCGTTTGGTACGGAGTGCCCCAGCCAATATTTATGTATTTCTCGAGGTTTTCCGCTAAAGGCCTGTAATTTTTCAGGTATCTGAGTATTGATCGAGTAAAATCCGACTTGGTGCTTTTCAGAAAGTTTTAGTAGCTTGAGGGTGGTTCGCTTTTGAAAAATCGCTATTAAAAAGTCTGGTTTGTTGTCTGACTCTAGTAATTTGATAGTGTTTTTAAAGCTTTCACTACGGTGAAATGTAGGGGTATAAATTATATTTAGATCAATCTCTAAATCATCGGCGCTAGCTTGCATAAAAGAGACTGCTATATCCCAGAAGTTGTTGCCTTTTGGCGCAGGGTTGATAAAGGCTACTTTTATTTTCGGCGAGGCGAAAGATAAGCTGCAAATGCAGGTGAGTAGGCATAACGCTAACAATTTTTGCAATGAGATTGTCATAAGATAATTACTTTTTCCTAGTTGCAATAAATTATCAAAGCTGAATTATATTTCAGCGTTGAAATCGGGTGTGAAAATAATAGAGCGGTTCTCGTCAGTTGCGGCCGTAACTTAAGCAGAGATTTAACGCTGCTGATGAGAATCAATCCCAGCACTAAACCAATATATTACACTCTGTATTCACTTTAAAGCCGTTGATCTAGGTTTAGGTCTTATTCGAGGCGCTAATCGGCTGAAAATATGAATGGCAATCCTATAAACGACCGTAAAAACTATGAGAATGAGACCTCTGCATAACTAACCCAAAGAGTATGATAACTGCGCTCGGTAATACGGCGTTAAAAACCGGCTCAATATGCTCATTTACACCAGTAATACCCATAAACAGGGGCACACTGACTCCGTTGTCTCGCCGGTTTTTGCCTTGTCTTACCTTCGCTCGCAACGTTATGCAGAGGTCTCAGAATATATAATCTTCTCTAATCTGTGAAGGCACCTAATGACTAATAACCATGTTTTACGTCGTATGCGCTATATTTTTAATTGAGTGATTTGAAAATGATCGGCATTTTTGGTGACGCTAAAATGGCGGCTGATAGCCAGAGTGTCAGTGGTTAAAGAAAGATGAAGATGCGGATTTTGTCGAATGCAAAGATATTTAGCTCGCGCTTTTTTTCGCAAGCCGGAACACCAGAACTACCGTGAGTGCCTAGACTAAATTTTACGAAATTTTTTACAGGGCTTGCAGCTAAAGTCGAATAGTTCTAGCGCGATATAAAAGATAACCTTTACCCGGCTATTATTTTCATCTACAAGCAGGTGAGTATGCGTCGATGGATACTCACTAATCACTTCAAACTATGTATTCATACCACTGGAGTGTGACTACAGCTCTTTATAAAAGCAGTGTAGTGCTGTGTTAGGCTTAACGCTGGATTCAAGCAATAAGCCAATCCTCTCTTTGTTTTTTATTCAAAAAAGACCAGGCGATAAAACGACTGGTCTTATGGCCCTGTGCCATCTTCACTATTTTTATGTCACTAGCGTTGACCGATTTTAAGGTGTTTTGCAGGGCCTTAAGGTGGGCGCTTTTCGATACTAGGCAGCTGAAATATAGTACTTGGTTTTTGTAGTTCTGACTTTCAACAATCATATTTTTAATAAAATTGAGTTCGCCGCCCTCGCAGAACAGTTCGGCTTTTTGCCCACCGAAATTTAGCATTGGATTGTCGTTTGAAGATTTATTAGAAGGCAGCTTTTTCTGCAAGTTTGCGCGTTTGCGGGCATTGCCTAGTGTCGCTTCAGCAAGAGAACTGTGGAAAGGTGGATTGCAAAGGGTGACGGTGATTTTTTGTCGTTCAGCAATTATATTATCAAAAAATCGCTGCGGATTAGGTTGTAATAGGAGTTTTATTTTTTTTTGCAACCCTGAGTTTGCTTGGATGATTTGGGTTGCGCATGCTACAGAAATAGGATCTATATCGCTGGCAGTAAATGACCATTGATAGCAGCGCTGCCCGAGTAGGGGGTAGATGCAGCTTGCGCCTGTGCCAATATCTAAAGCGCTAACTGTTGAGTGATCAAAGGTTTTTTGAGTGCTTGTCTGGCGTATCAAATCTGCTAAATAGTGAATGTAATCAGCTCTTCCAGGAATGGGTGGGCAGAGGTAGCCTTTGGGAATCTGCCAATAGTCAATACGATAATGAGCTTTTAATAGTGCCGTATTCAATGCCAATACAGCAGCTGCATTTGAGTAGTCGATACTAGTCTGATGATGTTTTTCACTTAAGAAGGCGAGCAGTGGAGGATAACTGGTCGCTAAAAGTTGAAAATCATAACCATAATTATGGATGTTCTTCGGATGTAGATTTTTTTTGATGGTATTTTGGCTGATCTCAGGCATGGAGCGTTACATACTTTTAGCTAAAAAAGGAGTAATGATTATACCCATTGGTCAGCTAGATGTTAATCGGATATTGAGCATGCTGTGAGTAAACTTAGTGCTTTAGCCGAGGTTGCCCAATCAACATATAAATAATAGCTAATATTGGCTTGAAAATTGCTTTATAAATAAGAATGATGGAATATTGACGATATTATTTCTATATTGGTCAATATTTTGACATAATAAAAAATTACAAACAAATCTTACAATTTATTGACGGTTTTATTTTGGATAGAGTAGCAATTCTAAAAAGTATTAAAAGCTTTACCGATGGTAATCTCGGTGTGCCTTTGGTGCTGCTGGTTATTTTGGCGATGGTTATCTTGCCAATGCCGGCGTTTCTGCTGGATATATTTTTTACGTTTAATATTGCGCTTTCTATCGTGGTTTTGTTAGTCGGTGTCTATTCGCTCCGACCGCTTGATTTTGCGGCTTTTCCTACTATTTTGCTGCTGGCTACTCTGCTGCGACTAGCGTTGAATGTCGCCTCTACTCGTGTGGTTTTGTTATATGGGCACGAAGGTGGTGACGCGGCTGGTAAGGTAATCGAGGCCTTTGGTTCGGTGGTTATCGGTGGTAATTATGTAGTCGGTATCATTGTCTTTATTATTTTAGTTTTGATTAACTTTGTGGTGGTGACCAAAGGTGCGGGGCGTATCGCAGAAGTAAGCGCTCGCTTTACCTTGGATGCTATGCCCGGTAAGCAGATGGCAATTGATGCCGATTTGAATGCCGGTTTGATTTCTCAAGAAGAGGCTAAGCAGCGCCGCGCTGATGTGACTAACGAGGCAGATTTTTACGGGTCAATGGATGGTGCCTCCAAGTTTGTTCGCGGTGATGCTATCGCCGGTATTTTGATTCTGGTGATTAATTTGCTGGGCGGCTTGTTGATTGGCATGATGCAGCATGGCTTAGAATTTTCGCAAGCGGTTGAGTTTTATTCGCTGCTAACCATTGGTGATGGGCTGGTTGCACAAATTCCGTCGCTGTTGCTGTCTACCGCAGCTGCGATCATGGTGACTCGTCAAAATACCGCTGAAGATATGGGTAGCCAAATTGTTAAGCAAATGTTTGGCTCGCCACGCGCGCTGACAGTTTCTGCTATGATTTTGGGTATCATGGGTATAGTGCCTGGCATGCCGCATTTCTCGTTTTTGTCTCTCGCTGCGGTTGCAGGACTCGGAGCGGGGTGGATGTTTAAGCGACAGTCATCGGCCCTAGAAGTCACCGAAGAGCAGCAGCAAAGTGAATTAGTGCCAGCGGCAGAGCAATCGGCAGAAGAGCACAATGAGTTGAATTGGGATGCTGGGGTGCCCGGTGATATGATTGGCTTGGAAGTAGGTTATCGCTTAATTCCTATGGTTGATAAGCTGCAGGGTGGTCAGCTGCTGAACCGTATTAAAGGGGTGCGTAAAAAGTTATCGCAAGATCTTGGCTTTTTAGTGCCTTCAGTACATATTCGAGATAATTTAGATTTGATGCCCGGTGCGTACCGAGTGACGTTGATGGGTGTGGTTGTTGGTGAGTCGGAAGTGTACCCAGATAGGGATTTGGCGATTAACCCAGGGCAGGTGTTTGGTGAGTTGAAAGGCGTTGAAGTGAAAGATCCCGCGTTTGGTTTAGATGCTGTTTGGGTAGAGACAAGCCAAAGGGAGCATGCGCAAACTTTGGGTTACACTGTGGTTGATGCGAGTACAGTAGTGGCTACTCACTTAAATCAGATTCTACAGAGGCAGGCGCACGATTTGCTTGGGCACGAAGAGGTGCAGCAGCTATTAGATATGTTGACTAAAACATCGCCTAAATTGGTTGAAGAGTTGGTGCCGGCTAAGCTATCAATTAGTAGTCTTTTGAAAGTATTGCAAAATTTATTAAAAGAACAAGTGCCACTGAAGGATTTTAGATCGATAGCAGAAGCGTTGACAGATGCTGTGACTAAGACCCAAGATACCCTTACTTTGACTGCTGCAGTGCGGGTGTCTCTGTCGCGCTTAATAGTACAAACTATTAATGGTGCAGAGGCGGAAATTCCGGTGATTACCTTGGATCCAAAATTAGAGCAGTTGCTGCTGGGTTCTGTGCAGCAAAGTGGTGGTGGTGAAGAGGGGATGGTGTTGGAACCGAATATGGCAGAAAAACTCCAGTCGTCTCTTTTGGAGGCTGCGCATAAGCAAGAGATGTTAGGTAAGCCGGCTATTTTATTGGTAGCGGCGCCTGTCAGGCCGTTGATGGCTAAGTTTGTAAGGTATGGAGAGCAGTTAATTCATGTGCTTTCTTATCAAGAAATTCCAGAAAATAAAAAAGTGACAATAGTGGCATCTGTAGGTGGTTAAAATGGGTAATTCAGCTTCTCTGATTAATAGACTAGGGAATGTGTATGAAAGTTAAACGTATATTTGCACCGGACATGCGTCAGGCGATGAAACGCGTGCGTGATGAAATTGGTCCTAATGCAATCATTGTCTCTAATCATCGCATTGCTGGTGGAATTGAAGTGGTTGCCGCTCATGAGCAGGATTTTGAGCTTGCACAGTCGCAGTTTAAAGAAGATAGGCATGTGCGCAGTCGGCGTGAAAGCCAAATTGGTATTCTGACAGGGGCTAAGCGTCGAGCACCGGGTTCTGGCTCGCTAGCTGAGGCGAAGGTTGAGGCTAAGAATGAAGTGCTAAAGGCCAGGGGAAGGTCGGTCAGTGAGTATGTGGATCAGCAGAGCTCGCATAAAGTTGGTTCTGGTCGTAATCAGCAGCTCGAAGATAGTAGTTATGATGATGATTTAGAGGCTATTTTGTCTTCTTTGAAAAAGAAAAAAGAAGGGCGTCGTCAGCAGTCCGATAATTCTGATGCTGTAGCTGGGTCTCCGCAGCAAATGCTGGAAATGGTTAACGGGCAAAATAATTCACAGTTTGAAGAGAATGACTCGGAATTTGATGCTGATTTGGTGGAAACTAAATCTAAGAGTAAGCTTGCTGTCGGTGGGCGTGATGCTCTCGTTAGTTCTGATGATGCTTTAATTGAAAATATGCAGCAGGAAATTAAGCAGCTTAAGAAAATGCTTGCGGGGCAATTGCCGGGCGCGTATAAAAATGAGGAGAATTCGGTAGCGAACTCTTTGGTTGTTAATAAGTTGTCGCATCGGTTTCAGCAAATTGGTCTTGATTCGATTTTTGAAAAACGGATCAGAGCGAGTATCGACCCCGGTTTGGATTTAAACAAAGCGTGGCGAAAATCTTTAGCTAAACTGGTAGGTATGGTGCCTATAGTCAATCGAGACTATATAGAACGCGGCGGTATGATTGCATTTTTAGGGCCTACAGGAGCGGGAAAAACTACTACTATTGGTAAGTTGGCCGCTAAGTATGTTTTAGAAAACGGCAGTGCTGGTGTGGCGTTGGTGACGACTGATTCATATCGTATAGCCGCGCATGAACAATTAAAGACCTTTGCGCGAATTTTGGATGTGCCGGTGCGAGTTGTCGATGAAAATAATTCGTTAGCTGATGTGTTGGAAACGTTGAAAAATAAAAAGCTTGTATTGATAGATACGGCAGGATTAGGTTCTGGTGATGAGTCTAGTCGGGAGCAAGGTTATATGCTTGAAAGCGCGCCGGTTAATTTGAAAAAATTGTTGGTGTTGTCGTGCTCTTCTCAAATGCAGGTGCTAGAAGATGCATATGATTGCTACAGTCCGTTGGGGTTGAATGGTTGTGTACTAACTAAAGTTGATGAGTCTGGTAATATGGGGGCTGCTTTAACTTTAGTCACAGAAAGAAACTTGCCAGTTGTCTATGTGTCCAGCGGTCAGAAAATTCCTGATGATATACAGTCGGCGAATAAAAATGATTTAGTGTCGAGGGCGGTGTTGGTCGCGCAAAAAAGCAGGGAGCGGGAAAAGATTCGCCGCAATGCTGCGATATAAATTATTTGCTGTGACCCCGGATGAAAAAATTAGGTAAGGTATGGTCAGTAAAGCGCAGTCGGCCGATCTGTCGTTATAGATACTCGTAAAATATTGAGAAATTTGAATATCTCTCAAAAAAACTGTAAGTTATTGTATCTAAGATACAATTAACTGCTTATTTGGTCTTTTAATGCAAAAAAACACACATCCAGTAAAAGTAATCGCGGTGACAAGTGGTAAAGGTGGAGTAGGGAAGACCAATGCGTCTGTTAATCTATCAATTTGCCTTGGACAAATAGGGCGGAAAGTGGTGTTGATGGATGCTGATATTGGTTTGGCAAATGTGGATATTATGCTGGGGCTTAAGCCTAAGCGTACTATTGCAGATGTGCTGTCTGGCGCTTGTGGTTTAGAAGATGTAATGCTGGATGTGGATCGTAATGTTCGCATGGTTCCCGCAACCTCGGGTACGATGGAGATGACGTCTCTCAGTATTCATGAGCACGCTGAGTTAATTTATGCTTTTAATGATATTGCAGATGATATAGATATACTAATTATTGATACCGCTGCGGGTATTTCAGAGTCGGTTATCAGTTTTTTGCGTGCCTCTCAAGAAGTGCTAGTCGTGGTTTGTGATGAGCCTACTTCTATTACTGATGCGTATGGTTTGATTAAGTTGCTGAATCGAAATTATAAAATGACCCACTTTAGAGTGTTAGCTAATATGGTGGGAAGTGAGAGGGAAGGGCGTAACGTTTACAGTAAGTTATTAACAGTAACCGACCGATTTCTTGATGTAACACTTCAATACCTTGGTTCAATCCCTTATGATGAGGCAGTAAAGCGGGCTGTTAGAAAACAAATACCTGTCGTTAAAGGCTATACTAATAGCCAGGCGACGCTTGCATATCGTAAAGCGGCGCTGAAAATAGATGCTTGGCCTGTTAGCTCTAGACCTAGTGGTCACTTGGAGTTTTTTGTAAAACGTTTAGTTCAAAATGCCTAACCTTTTAAGGTAGCGTTCTTTAGAAAAGGGCTTGCATGTATAATCCTATGGATCCCAAATCAGGTAATGACCTGATAGAAAAATATGCACCGTTAGTTAAGCGTATCGCTCATCACTTGCTAGCGAGATTGCCATCAAGTATTTTAGTCGATGATTTAGTCCAAGCGGGAATGATTGGCTTGTTAGAGGCTGCTCGTAAGTACGATTCTAGTAAAGGGGCAAGTTTTGAAACTTATGCCGGGATTAGAATTCGTGGCTCTATCATTGATGAAGTTCGCCGTGGGGACTGGACTCCCCGCTCTGTACATCGCAACGGTAGAAGAATATCCGAGGCTATTCAAACGATAGAGGCGCGCACAGGTTGTGACGCTTCAGATGTATCAATAGCAAAAGAAATGGGCATTGGCTTAGATGAGTATCACAAATTGCTCAAAGACAATGTTGAGAGTAAACTTTTCAGTGTTGATGAGATCACTCGTTTAGATGGTGAAGGGCCAGGGGAGCAGCTAGTTGATATTGATCCGGGGCCTTCATCTATAACAGAAAAAAGTGCCTTTGTTGACTCTTTGGCCGATGCAATTAAAACCTTACCTGAGCGTGAAAGGCTGGTTTTAGCGCTGTATTATGACGAGGAGTTAAATTTAAAGGAAATCGGTCAGATTTTAGAGGTAAGTGAATCTCGAGTCAGTCAGATTCATAGTCAGGCTGCACATCGATTAAGAAGCCGTTTAAGGCAGTGGCACGAGTGATAATGACCACGACGCTACTTTTAATAACAGCTATAATCAGTTTTTAACAGAAGGTTAATTGGATTTTTTAAAGGCAATCAAGAAACATAGTGCTTTTATGAAACCTATGTATAACGTTGCGAGCGAAGGTAATACAAGGCAAAAACCGGCGAGATAGCGGAGTTTACAGGTGTAAATGAGCATGTTGAGCCGATTTTTTAACGCAGTATTACCGAGTGTAGTAGTTATGCAGAGGTCTCTTTATAAAACTAAGTAGTCTTTTTTAACATTATGGTCTAAGTTTAATTAGACACTAATATATATTTTAAGTGGGGGATCTTGTCTTGAAAAAAGACATAAAAATACTTGTTGTGGATGATTTTTCCACAATGAGAAGAATCATAAAAAATCTACTTCGTGATCTTGGCTTTCAAAATATTACAGAAGCTGATGACGGTAAAACTGCTTTACCCATTCTTAAACAAGGTGGTATTGAGTTTTTAGTCACAGATTGGAATATGCCTGGAATGACTGGGATTGAACTTATTGGTGAAGTGCGCAAAGATCCTAAGCTTGCTCACATACCAATTCTAATGGTGACCGCTGAAGCAAAGCGCGAGCAAATCATTGCTGCGGCTCAAGCTGGTGTAAACGGCTACGTTGTTAAACCTTTTACGGCGACAGTGCTGAAGGAAAAGATTGAAAAAATATTCGAACGCTTAGAAGGTTAGTCATCTATTGAGGTTAATTGTCGTATGTCAGAAAAAATAAATCAGCCAGCACCTGATGGGCTTGAAAGTCTGTTGCAATCCAAGGCAGAGCAATTGCTTGAAGAATTGGCTAAAGGTGATATAGGCTCGGCATTATTTGTCATTAACGAATTACAGCAGGCAAAACACCAGGCGTTTTATAATGAAATTGGCCTGTTAACTCGGGGCTTGCATGAGTCTATTAACTCGTTTTCCGATGAAGTGGACGCTGATGGTAGTTTAGATAGTGCGACGTTGTCGGGAATGAGCGATGCATCCGACAGATTAAACTATGTGATTGAAATTACTGAGAAAACATCTCATCAGACAATGGATAGAGTGGATGCTTCTCTTGAACTAATCGATAAGCTAGACAGTCAAAGCGTTAGGTTTAAAGATCTGTTGTCGCTGGTTGGTCAATTAGAGGGTGAGTTTGATGCTTTGAGCGGTGTTTACGATCGTACCTGCCAAGTAAAGCAAGAATCTGAAGACACCATCCAAGATCTAAAAGGGCAATTAACAGAAATATTGCTGGCGCAAAGTAGCCAAGATATATCTGGGCAACTTATTAGGCGGGTCATTTCCCTCTTAACTGATGTCCAAAATGGATTGCTGAAGTTGATAGAAATGGCTGCCAGAGTTGAAAGCTTGAGTGTCGCTGAATTAGGTGGTCAAAACGTTGATAAACAACCAGTTAAAGCCAGTTTAGCTAAAGACAAAAGCGCAAGCGCGGAAGTCGATAAAGTTCCAAGAGCAGAAGGGCCGCAAATTAATGCCGATGACAATCCAAATGTGGTGTCCGGTCAAGATGATGTAGATGAGTTGCTTTCTAGCTTAGGATTTTAATGTAGGGGTAATTGTATGAGTTTGGATGTAGATCAGGAAATTCTCGAAGACTTCTTAGTCGAAGCCGGGGAAATACTTGAGGTTTTGTCAGAGCAATTAGTTGAACTGGAGCAGAATCCAGAAGATTCGGATTTGTTGAACGCTATTTTCCGCGGTTTTCATACTGTCAAAGGGGGAGCTGGCTTTTTACAATTAGACCCCATGGTTGACTGCTGCCATCATGCAGAAAATCTTTTCGATTTACTCCGTACCGGAGATATAAAAGTATCGGCAGCTTTAATGGATGTGGTACTACAATCTCTGGACTCAGTAAATAAAATGTTTGAACAAGTGCGTGCCGGAGAAGCGCCAGAAGCGGCTCCAGCTTCCTTGATTCAACAGCTAGAAAACTATGCATCAGGAGGAGCGCCTGTCGAATCTGAAGCTGTTCCTGCAATGCAAAGTGCACCTGTTTCTGCATCTGTTGAGCTACCAAATTCGCCAATGGCCCCCGCAGATGACTTTGATTTGCTGTTACAAGAGTCAAGTGCTGTGAAAAAACCTGCGGCTGCGGCACCAGCTAAGAATGGTTTGATCACTGAAGAAGAATTTGATTCTCTAATGGATGAGTTGCACGGCGCAACAGGCGCCCCTGGTAAAGCTACAGTAGCAGCGCCGGTAACTTTGGAAGATGAATTTGAAAGTCTATTAGATGACTTGCAAGCAACCGGCAAAGGTGCATTTAAAGCAGCTCCAGAAGCAGCGCCAGTGGCTGCTCCAGTTGTTGCTAAAGAAACGGCAAAACAGGCTCAGCCTGAAGCTCAAGAAGCTGTTAAAAAGACAGTTGTAAAAGCGACCGCTGCTGCAAATAAAGTAGAAAGTAAGACGCCTAGTAAAGCGCCAGCACCTGAAAGTAATGTTCGTGTCGATACCAGATTACTTGATAAAATTATGAATATGGTTGGCGAGTTAGTGCTCGTTCGTAATCGTCTGGTTAGATTGGGTGGCAATGGTGAAGATGAAGAAATGTCTAAAGCGCTCGGCACTTTAGACATGGTGACTGCCGATTTACAAATGTCGGTGATGAAAACCCGTATGCAGCCGGTTAAAAAAGTATTCGGGCGCTTTCCTCGCTTAATCCGGGATTTATCAAGAACCTTAAAGAAAGAAATTAGACTAGAGCTTCGCGGTGAAGAAACTGATTTAGATAAAAACTTAGTTGAAGCGCTCGCCGATCCATTGATTCACTTAGTGAGAAACTCGGTGGATCACGGTATTGAAATACCTGAAGTCAGAGAGAAAGCAGGGAAAGCCAGAGAAGGGCATGTTCTTTTGTCTGCCGAGCAGGAAGGTGATCATATCTTGCTGATCATACAAGACGATGGCGCAGGTATGGATCCTGGAAAGTTACGCGATCTTGCCGTGACTAAAGGTATGATGGATCAGGAGGCGGCAAATCGGCTAACAGATCAAGAATGCTTTAACCTCATCTTTGCCGCAGGATTCTCTACTAAAGAAGTTGTTTCCGATGTGTCAGGTCGTGGCGTTGGGATGGATGTTGTTAAAACCAAGATTACTCAATTAAACGGTACTCTTGCGATTGACTCTGTTCTTGGGCAGGGAACTCGGATTGCGATTCAAGTACCTTTGACTTTAGCTATTATGCCAACTTTGATGGTTATTTTGGAAAATCAAGCGTTCGCATTGCCACTGGTGAACGTCAATGAAATATTTAACCTAGATTTAACCACAACCAACGTTGTTGATGGTCAGCAAGTTATCACTGTCCGTGATCAAGCGCTACCGTTGTTTCATATGAAACGCTGGCTGATTGATGGGCAAAGTAGTGCCTCTCTACCAGAGCAAGGTCACGTAGTTATTGTGACGGTGGGGACGTTAAGAGCAGGTTTTGTCGTCGATCAATTGGTAGGCCAAGAAGAAGTTGTTATTAAGCCACTAGGCACCATATTACATGGGACCCCGGGCTTATCTGGAGCAACTATTACTGGTGACGGTAGAATTGCATTAATTATCGATATACCAAACTTGCTTAAAGAGCATGCCTAGTGGGTGTACTGATAGACTGTGGCAGTTTTAATATTCTTAGGAGTTGGTGAATGGCTGTAAGGGTGTTAGTAGTAGATGATTCAGCCTTCTTTCGACAGCGAATATCAGAAATCCTATCGAAAAATTCAAACATCGAGGTCATCGGCACTGCAAAAGATGGCTTAGATGCAATTGAGAAGAATAGCAGCTTAAAGCCTGATGTGATTACTATGGACGTTGAAATGCCAAAATTGAATGGCATTGATGCGGTTCGTCACATAATGAGAGAGTGTCCTACTCAAGTGTTAATGGTGTCATCATTGACTCATGAGGGAGCACAAATCACATTACAGGCAATGGAGGCTGGCGCAGTAGATTATCTTACTAAAGATATGCGTGCTTGGATGACTAAAAGTGATAGTTTAAATGAAGATTTAATCGGCCGTATTATTGCTTTAGGTAGGTCAAAGTACTTTGTTAAAAGTAGCTTTTTAAGTGCGCCGCGAAAGTCTCACAATGAGGGAAGGGAGTCTACTTCACGTGTATTCAAACTGGACTCAGGGGGCGATGCCGCAACAGCAGTCAATGAGTCTGCGGCGATTAAACTTAGAAATACTCGGCCTTCAGTGCCCAGAGGTTGTAAATTAATTATCATCGGCTCTTCTACAGGTGGTCCGGCTGCTCTGCAGGAAATTTTGACTAAATTACCCGCTACCTTTCCCTACCCAATATTGTTAGTGCAACATATGCCAAATACGTTTACCGCAGTGTTTGCCGAAAGATTGAATCAACAATGTGCTATAGAAATAAAACATGCAGAGTCTGGCGATAAGCTCCAACCGGGGAGGGCGTTGTTGGCGCCTGGTGGTTTGCAGATGATGTTGGATTCAAGGGGGTCTGTGCAAATACTTGAAGGCGATACAAGCTTAACTTACAAGCCGAGCATCGATGTGACTTTCGCCAGTGCCGCTAAACTTTTTGGTGCTAAAACACTGGGAATTATATTAACGGGAATGGGAGCAGATGGCAGAGATGGTGCAAAATTGTTGAAATCTGCAGGGGCTACCATTTGGGGCCAAAGTGAGCGTACTTGTACAATATATGGCATGCCACAAGCCGCTGCGAAAGCAGGAGTTGTGGATAGTGTCGTTGATTTGAATGATTTTTCTAAATGTTTAGGTGCATCAAAATAACTGCTATGATGGCTTGAGTTTATATGATTGAGGCGTTTGATTTTTTAGCATACAGCAGTCAATTATATCCACTAGATTAGAGTATTTATAAAATGGACAAAAAAGGGTCACTTCTGTTTAGCAACATAATTCTAAAGTGTGGGCTGTAATATGCAAGTATGGGCAATATCTAATCAGAAAGGTGGTGTAGGTAAGACAACAACCGCAGTGACACTTGCGGGACTATTAGCAGATTCAGGTCATGATGTTTTATTAATAGACTTGGACCCACATGGATCTTTAACCAGCTATTTTAAATATAACCCTGATGAAATTGATCAGAGTGTCTACGATCTGTTTATGCCAGATACAAAAGTGACGGCATCCTTAGTTAGAAGCTTATTAGTCACGACATCATCAGACAAGGTTAAATTACTGCCCGCATCTACTGCTTTAGCGACCTTAGAAAGGCGTGCAATTGGTAAAGCCGGCCTAGGCTTGCAGATATCAAAAGCAATTTCACATGTCAAAAATGATTACGATTATGTGTTAATTGACAGTCCCCCTGTGCTGGGGGTGCTAATGGTGAACGCACTAGCGGCGAGTGATAGATTACTGATCCCCTCTCAAACCGAGTTTCTTGCCCTGAAAGGCTTGGAGAGAATGGTGCGTACAATTTCTATGATAAATAGGGCTAGAAAAGTAAAGCTGCCCTATACAATCATCCCAACTTTTTATGATCGACGTACACAGGCTTCGGTAAAGTGTCTTAGAGAATTGCATAGTTTATATGCATCTGACATTGCTTCGGTTGTCGTGCCTGTAGATACAAAATTTAGAAACGCCAGTATGAAGGGGTTGTACCCTTCGAGGTTTGATCCGGGAAGTCGAGGGGTGTTGGCCTACGCAAAACTGCTTAAGTCTTTGATTGAAGAGGAGGCTTTGTTATGAGTGAGTCCAATAGTGGCGGGCGAAATCAAAAACTGGTGATAGACTATCTAGAGGCGCTACTTTGTGACTCAGATGATGTGATTATAGAAATAGAGCAAGAGTTAGCCGCAACGGTAAATCGCGAACCTGAAAGGGAGTCGCTATCGAGACAATCAACGGAAAAGCAAGCTGTTGAAGAAAGTTCGATAGTCCACCAGCACGCTAGTCAAGAATCAGAAGTTCCAGTAGCGGTGCCATTCACAGCAGAAACCGAGTCCTTAGCAGTAGAAATCACTGCGGGCGATACAAACGATGAAGTAGTGGAGTTGTCGGCTGAGTTAGATGTATCTGGCGAAAACATGCCGCTAGATGCCATTGCAGAAGAGTTATCTGTCGATCATTCGACTCCAAATGAACATGATCGGTCTGAGTCTCTGGTGAGTAATGAGACAGAAACGGCAGATTTGAATAGTGATCAATCGGCTATTGAAACGGATATTGAAGCAGATATAGAAGCAGAGTCAGCAGCTGAAGGCCAAGATCTAAAAGGCGAATCAGCAGAGCATAATACAGCTAGTATGGATAGCGAACCGCTTAAGGATGAGCAGTTGACAGCGGCTGAGCCTGATAGAGGCGAGCCAGAGCTAGAATCACATACTGAGAGCTCAGCCGTTCCTGAAATCGAAGCTCAGTCTTCCTGTGATGTAGAGCTTGTGAGCGGAGTAGATCAAGAAATGGAAGTGATTCCTGAGTCCCAAAGCGTAGAGCCTGAATTAAGTATTAATTGCATTATTGTTTTGATGTATGGCTTGAAGCTTGCAATTCCATTTGAGGATATAGAAGGGTTAATAAAATTATCAAATGTAACTTTATCTTTAGATAATGATAGAAATTGGATATTAGGTGACTTTAGATCTGCAACTATGTGTACTCATATCGTCGATACAGCGCAAATCTTATTTGGTGATAACTATGACCCGCTAAACTCAAATTACAATGAAATGTTGGTGTTGGCAGGTAAGCATTGGTCGATAGTGTTTGATAAAATCATTAAAGCACAGAATATTGTGTTGAGTGATGTGACTGAAAATCCATCCCCACAGTTTAGGCCTTGGCTTACAGGTACTTATTTACCAGAAAAATGTGCGCTGGTGAATGTCGCTGCAATGGTAAAAATGTTTGATGAAGAGCTGAATGCCTAATTAAGCCTTTGACCGCAGAACTTGGTCAATTGTGTGAACAGTCAGCGAAGTTAACAGAGTAAGATACTCGTTAGCATTAGTGCTTAAACCTGAATCCGTAACTTCAAAGTGAATACAGAGTGTAATATTGGTTCTACGGTGGAATTGAATAATCTTAGCTGCACCCATAGGTTCGGCGGGTGTTTTTCTAACCGCTGTAGAGTCAAGAGCTTGCGCTATGTGATGCAGTGAAGTCACTGATTTAGGTTAAAATCAATCTGAGTTGTATAGATTGAAAGCCCTGCTTATTCGAATGCTCTTTAATCTGTGTTAATATCCTTTTGATAGGCTGATTGAAAATGACAGTGGTTGAATATAGCAGCTTAAGAATTTTGGCTACGCCAACATAGTACTAATTCTATCTAGTCTTGTAATAATACCAATCAAGCTTTATCTATTTAATTTACTTCTTTACAGTAACTCGGGGTTTTCAATTGACTGAAAATATATGGTTCATCAATATCTTGCTGTCTGCATTGGTATTAATGTCTGTAGTGATTTTCTTCCTCTATATTAAGCAGCGTAAATCAGAGCAAAAGTCAGCACAACTTGTCATCACGCTACGCAAAGAAATTCAGGCTATGTCAGGCAGTACCATTGGTATGGGGAAGCGCATTGTCGGTATAGAAACTAAGTTAGAAGAAACGATTGAAAAGCAACTTGAGTTTGCGCAGCGTGATCCCGATGACGTGGTGTACTCCCAGGCGGCTAGGCTTGTTGAAATGGGTGCTAATGTGGATGATTTAGTCCATAGCTGCGGGATTGGTCGGCCTGAAGCAGAGTTAATGACCTTGATGCATAAAGAGCTTAGCCCTGAGAAATCTTTAAAAAAGTATTGAATGTTAAGCTTATCACTAAGGTTTATGCACCCTACGGGATTTACAGGGAAGGGGTACTTGGCGTTAACCCATTTTCCAGACCATCAGTATGTCTAATCTTGCCTTAATCACAGAGTTTCGCTGTGAGCTTTGTTCAGAAACACCCTAAACTAAGTATAATCCATCTTAATGTGACCACATTGCTAAACATTAGCTTTATAGCAGTCTTATAAAAAAGATAAATCGGTAAAGTTGCTAGTCTGGGTATATCTGCTAAAATGTCAAAAAAATGACAGTGGTGTGCGTAGTGAATTCCTTTGAATTAAATAAAGTAATCTTAGTGGATGATAATTCTAGCCGAAGGGCATCACTAGAAAATAGTTTAGCTTTCTTGAAAGTTAAGCATAAAGTTTTGACTTTCGTGGAATTTCTACAAAGTAAGCAAAATAACGAACATTTTTCGATTGCTTTAGTAGGACAGTGCGACCTTCCTATTTCGCTAAATAAGTTGATTCAATTTATCGGCGACCATTATAAATACACACCTATTTGCCTTCTTGAAAGTTGGAATGATACTGAAAAACTGACCCAAAATTCCAAAAAACAACTGCTAAGAGTCTTGTCTAAAGATCTAGATGACGAAATTTTGACGGATTTGTTGCACGAGGCCCAAGTCTATCAAGCAGTCAGGGTGAGTACCCAAGGCAGCCATCAGTATTGCTTCCCATTGCTTTTGGGTGAGAGCCCAGCTCTGGAAGACTTACAGCAGACTATGTCTAAAGTGGTTGATCGCGACGTTAATGTTTTGATTACCGGGGAGTCGGGAACAGGTAAAGAGCTAGTAGCGCGCTCATTGCATGATCTATCTTCTAGAGCTAAGGAGGCGTTCGTACCGGTAAACTGTGGGGCAATTCCGGCTGAATTACTTGAAAGCGAACTGTTTGGACATGAAAAAGGGGCTTTTACGGGTGCTATTTCAAGTCGAGCGGGGCGCTTTGAGTTAGCAGATGGGGGTACACTATTCTTAGATGAAATTGGTGATATGCCAATGCCAATGCAGGTGAAAATGTTAAGGGTCTTGCAAGAGCGAAGTTTTGAGAGGGTAGGAGGGACTAAGACGATTAAAGTGGATGTGCGAATCGTTGCCGCTACTCATCGGAATTTAGAGGATATGGTGGCGGCAGATACTTTTAGAGAAGACTTGTTTTATCGTCTGAATGTTTACCCTATTGAAGTGCCGTCGCTGCGGGAGCGAAAGGGTGATATATCTATACTGCTTGCTGCGTTTGCTGATCGGGCAGCAGAACAGGGTTTGGGGCGATTGAAGTTTCAGATGTCAGCAATTGATTCTCTAGAGCGGCATGCTTGGGATGGGAATGTAAGAGAGCTACTCAATTTAATTGAACGGCTTGCTATCATGTATCCTGACGGAGTGATTGGCGTCAGTGAGTTACCGGTTAAGTTTCGTCATGTTAACGAGCCGGACCCTTCTAGGTATCAAGTGCAGAGCGACATGAAATTAGATGGAGATGAGCATTTTATTACTGCTTTAGAAGAGAGTATTTCAATAAAAAGATCAGCTGTCTTCGAGTTGCCTGAGCAGGGCTTTGATTTAAAGGCGCATATTGAAGCGATGGAAACATCTTTAATTGAACAAGCCCTCAAAAGGAGTAATCAGGTGGTCGCTAGAGCCGCTACGCTTCTATCCATAAGACGCACGACATTAGTTGAGAAAATGCGCAAATATGGAGTTCAGCGCAAGTGAAAAATGTCCAGCCAACAGGGCAAACTAATGCCCAGCTTTTAGCGGAAAACCAACGCTTAAAATCGCAGTTAAATACAATGCTAGTTGAGCAGCCATTTAAGGACGATCGCCTGAAGCAACTGTTAGAGATCCTGCCAGCAGGAGTTGTCGTTATTAGTAGCTTAGGTATAGTAGATCAATGTAATCCTGCGGCTATTGGGCTGTTAAGTGGTGAGTTATTAGGTCGAAAGTGGCGAGATGTGGTGGCGCAATGTTTTGCGCCTCAAGCAGATGATGGTCATGAAGTTTCTTTAAAGGATGGCAGGAGGGTATCAATTGAAACCCGTGCTTTATTGGATAACCAGGGGCAATTGGTGTTATTGACCAATCTAACTGAAACAAGAATTCTACAGGGAAGGCTAGCGCACTCTCAGCGACTGTCTGAGATGGGCAAGATGATGGCTTCGCTGGCGCACCAAATTAGGACACCACTGTCTGCAGCTCTTTTGTATACTAGTAATTTGACGCGTGCGGACTTGTCAGTTGAGCAGCGCAGTAAGTTTGCCGGTAAAGTTAAAAAAAGACTGTTAAATATAGAACAGCAAATCAGTGATATGTTGGTGTTTGCCAGAGGGGAAACGCAGTTAGCAGATACAGTGAGTGTCGAAGCTTTATTTCAAGATTTAGAAGATGTATTAGACGTTCCTTTGGCGCAGTACGATGCCGATTGTGATATTTCTGCGCATGCTATTGAAGTGGATTTACAATGTAATAAGGATGTATTGATTGGCGTTATCCTAAATGTTGTGCTTAATGCGCTACAAGCTTGTAAAGAAAACGCCTACATTAAAATTGATGCTAGATTGGTCGGCTCGTGGCTAGTTATTTCGATTATTGATAATGGTCCCGGTATGGATGCTCAAACACTTGCCAAAGTGCAAGAGCCTTTTTACACCACCAAATCCCATGGTACTGGCTTAGGTTTGAGTATCGCTCAAGTTGTTGCTAAAGCCCATAATGGGAGGTTCGAAATGGCGTCGGAAGTTGATAAAGGTACGGTTGCTGGTTTTTGGTTACCTGTGCTGACTGATAAACTGAATTAGTGGCTTTAGAGTGGGTTAATCGCTGTTGCTAAGTGCTACATGGAAGTAACTGATGCGATTATGCTGAGGTGTTATTTAGTCAATAAAGTAAAGTTGTTCGTGTTATTAGGTTGTTGAATGTAGAGGTGAGGATGTCCCATAAAATACTATTAGTAGAAGATGATCCTGATTTAAGAGAAGCGTTAGTAGATACCTTAGACTTAGCTGGTGTCGATGTAGATTGTGCTCCAGATGGAGAGTCGGCAATTGTTCAATTGAAAAAGAATAATTTTGATTTAGTGGTCACTGATGTCAACATGCCAGGAATTGACGGGCATGAGTTATTAAGTTACATAAAAAAGAATCACTTAGGTTTGCCTGTCATCTTGATGACTGCATTTGGTCAAGTAGATAAGGCGGTAGCGGCAATGCGCCATGGTGCGGTCGATTATCTGATGAAGCCGTTTGAACCTAAAGTGTTGATTAAAGCAGTTAAAAAATATACCCATGGCAGTGTCGTGGCGGATGGTAGTGAAACCATTGCTCATTCAGCGAGTAGCCACCAATTATTACAATTAGCTAAGCGGGTCGCCGTGACCGATTCAACAGTGTTGATTACCGGAGAATCGGGTACTGGAAAAGAAGTGCTGGCTCGCTATATTCACGCTAATTCGCCTAGGGCTAACAAGCCGTTCATTGCGATTAACTGTGCCGCTATCCCTGAAAACATGCTCGAATCAATGTTGTTTGGGCATGAAAAGGGCGCTTTTACTGGTGCCATCGGTGCCAGTGCTGGAAAATTTGAACTTGCAAATGGCGGTACTTTATTACTTGATGAAGTCACTGAGATGAGTATTGGCTTGCAGGCTAAGCTATTAAGAGTGCTTCAGGAGCAAGAAGTTGAGAGGGTTGGCGGGAAAACCGTAATCCCTTTGGATGTGAGAGTGCTGGCTACTACTAATAGAAGCTTGCATGAATATGTGGCAGAGAAAAAATTTCGTGAAGACTTGTATTATCGATTGAACGTATTTCCTTTAGAGTGGCTACCATTAAGGGAGCGAGCAGAAGATGTGTTGCCCCTAGCGGCTCAAATTCTAGCGAAGCACTGTGATAAAATGGCGCGTTCAAGTGTGTTCTTTAGCCACCGAGCTCAACAAGCATTAATTGCCCACCAGTGGCCAGGGAATGTGCGCGAGCTGGATAATGTTATTCAACGGGCGCTTATTATTCAGCAGGGAAATGAAATTTTCGCAGAAGATCTGCATTTGTCTGCCGGGCCGATACGTCTGAAGGTCAATAAATTGGCCGAGATTGCGGTGGATATGAAGCCATTGCCAGTTCAAGATGCAGTGATAGGTGCAGAGGAAGACGCGGGGAATTTGGGAAGTGATTTGCGCCAGCATGAATTTCAAATTATTGTCGATGTGCTTAAAGCTACCAACGGTAGCCGCAAAGAGGCGGCGTTAAAGTTAGACATAAGTCCACGTACTTTGAGATATAAGCTAGCTAAAATTCGTGAGGCAGGTATTGATTTAGATGCTTTGCTGAAACGTGAGACACGTTAGATCGCCTTTGAGTAAATCTCCCACATTCTTGTAGATAGCCAGCTTATAACCGTGAAAGAGAGCGCAGCTAAAGGTTGGTTCTCGTCAAATATCTGATAGAGGATATAGGCAGTAAGTTATCGACTCTGCGGGGCGCGCAAAGGAAATAGAGCTCTGCGTTAACCGCTTTTGCCAGGTTGCCTGTAGCCGTCGTCTTAATCACAAATATATCCGTATACCAGGTGTCTGTGTTACTTGTTCAGAGATCTCCATAGGAGATAGGCTTTTATTTTCGTGGTTATAAAAGTACCTTTGATTACTGGCTTGGCTCACTGGCAAATGCCCAGCGGGTTTCTCAAAATGTGCACCGTCAGGTTTATACCAATGTCTAATTCAATTCTCTATCCTTTTTTGATATATTCTATAGCTATAATCTAGGGCTGGTTTTAGCATAAACGTACCGTTATCGTCACTTCAGTTCTTCTACGATTCTAAGTTAGGGTTGCAAAAAATATTTTTTCAGTACTAAATAATCCTGCTTAATTATGGAAAAAACGGCAGTACAATGCTAAAAATAATCCAAATTTCAAATAAAAATAAGGGCGCAACAAATGAGTACCAGAACAGTCTATGAAGTGGATGCAAAATTCGCTGCTAATGCCGTTGTTGATAAAGCGACATTCCAAAAAATGTATCAACAATCTATCGATGACCCAGACAGTTTTTGGCGTGAGCAGGGCAAGAGAATAGACTGGTTTCAGGATTATACGAAAGTCAAAAATTGCTCTTTTGCCCCGGGAAATATTGATATTAAATGGTATGAGGACGGTACGCTGAACGCCTCATATAACTGTCTGGATCGTCATCTTGAGCGACGTGGTGATCAAGTCGCTATTATTTGGGAGGCTGATGACCCAGATAAGTCAGAATCTATTACTTACAAACAGCTGCATGCGCGGGTTTGTAAGTTTGCTAATGCCTTGAAGTTAGAAGGTGTGGAGCAGGGTGATGTGGTGACCTTGTATATGCCAATGATTCCTGAAGCTGCCATTGCAATGTTAGCTTGCGCACGTATTGGGGCAGTGCATTCGGTGGTGTTCGGTGGCTTTTCTCCTCAAGCTCTCGCTTCAAGGATCGCAGGTGCAGAATCTAAACTTGTGGTTACCGCTGATTATTCGCTGCGCGGCGCAAAAGCTATTCCATTAAAGGCTAATGTCGATGCCGCCTTGCAAGACCAAGAGGCAGCGGCTGTCTGTAAGCGTGTTATCGTGGTTCAGCATGTCGGCGGGTCGGTTGACTGGGATGCAAGTCGTGATCGTTGGTATTCAGAGTTGATCGAGAATGTAAGTGGAGAGTGCGAGGCTGCAGAGCTACCTGCTGAAGCGCCGCTGTTTATTTTATATACCTCTGGGTCAACGGGAGCGCCGAAAGGATTGAAGCACACCACCGGTGGCTACATGGTCTATGCAGCGATGACGCATGAGTATGTTTTTGATTACCGAGAAGGTGATATTTATTGGTGCACAGCGGATGTCGGCTGGGTAACTGGGCATAGCTATATTATTTATGGGCCATTGGCTAATGGTGCGACTACGCTGATGTTTGAAGGAGTACCTAACTACCCTGACAACAGTCGTTTTGGGCGAGTCATAGAAAAGCATAAA
This sequence comes from Oceanospirillales bacterium, assembly GCA_029027825.1. Taxonomy (GTDB): domain Bacteria; phylum Pseudomonadota; class Gammaproteobacteria; order Pseudomonadales; family Balneatricaceae; genus Rs1. Next base: position 4,733,815 of record CP093399.1, read on the forward strand.
GTTACCCAGTTCTATACTGCTCCCACTGCGATTCGTGCATTGATGCAGCACGGAGATAATGTGCTAGGTGATGCTGATTTATCGAGTTTGCGATTATTGGGCTCGGTAGGTGAACCGATAAATCCTGAGGCTTGGGAGTGGTACCACCGAGTAATTGGCAAGGGTAATTGCCCAATTGTTGATACTTGGTGGCAAACCGAAACTGGCGGTATCATGATTGTACCACTAGCGGGGGTCACTGATGCCAAGCCTGGCTCGGCAACTCAGCCGTTTTTTGGAGTGCAGGTGGCTCTAATCGATAATGAGGGGGCTATAATTGAAGGCGTGGGCGAAGGTAATTTAGTGATTACTGACTCTTGGCCTGCTCAGGCCCGCTCTATTTGGGGGGATCATGAGCGTTTTGAGCAAACATATTTCTCCTCTTTTCCCGGGATGTATACCACAGGTGATGGTGCGCGTAGAGATCAAGACGGCGATTACTGGATTACCGGTCGAGTCGATGATGTGCTTAATGTATCGGGTCATAGAATGGGTACTGCCGAAATTGAATCGGCGCTAGTCTCTCATAAGGCAGTGGCAGAATCTGCAGTGGTTGGTTTTCCGCATGATATCAAAGGTCAGGGGATCTACATTTATGTCACCTTGATGTCCGGTTATGAGGCAAGTGATGAGCTACAAGTTGAATTACGCACATGGGTGCGTAAGCAAATAGGACCTATCGCAACCCCTGATTTTATTCAGTTCACTCAGGGAATGCCTAAGACACGCTCTGGTAAAATAATGCGCCGTATTTTGCGAAAAATAGCAGAGGATGATTTTTCAGCACTGGGAGACACCTCGACGCTTGCTGATCCGAGTGTGGTCGATGAGCTGATCGCTAGGCGCTGTAATCGTAGTGACTAAGCTTAGTTACTGATCATTAACTTAAGGATGTATATCGATCGATAAAATTCAGTGAGCAAATGGCTTACTGAGTTTTATTGGTGTTAGTGTCCACTGAAGAAGTTTGTCGTTAGATCGCTTTCTATATCTATCTCATACTTACAGCTTATGTATTCCCCTCCCTTTGCTTTAAATTTGCTTCGTAAAGCTTATCTTTATCAAAATATTAATATAAAATAATACTTGGCTCGTTTATTGCTTTTTTATTTCCAAATAGGATAATGATTGTTTTTTGACGCTTATAGAGCCAAAAAATTGACATTAATAGCTAGAGTGCTAAAATATTTCCAGTATAAATATAGTATCGTCATTTTTTTGTCGATAGCGGGTGGAGTTAACATGGTAGAGCGGGCAGATATTAATAGTGTACTGATGCAAATGCGGGCAATTAAAACCCAAGTGCAGCATCAAATTCCAGGTGTCAATTTTTCGCCAGTGGAAGCGCAAATCCAAGAAGTGCAGAAAGCAGATTTTGGACAATTATTAAAGACCGCTGTTGATAAAGTCAATGAAACTCAATCGGTGTCGAAACAGTTAGCAACCGCTTATGAAAAAGGTGATCCCAATGTGGAACTCACTCAAGTGATGGTGAGTTTGCAAAAATCTTCTATTGCATTTGAGGCAATGGCACAAGTGCGTAACAGGTTGGTGAGCGCTTACGAAGATATAATGAAAATGCCGATATAAAAGCACTTTCAGACAATGAGCTAACAGCCGCGATAAGTGGTTATAAATAAAACGCAAGTTATTAAAAGTTGGGAAGTAAATGGCGAATTCTACTGAAGCGCAAGTAGCTAAAGGGAACATGATGGTCGGCTTTAACAAGCTGTCTTTGATGCGTCAGCTCGGCTTAATGGTGGGCTTGGCGGCAAGTATCGCTATAGGGTTTGCAATAGTGCTTTGGTCAAAAGCCCCGGATAAACGCGTGCTTTTCTCGAATTTATCTTTTGCCGATGCAAATCAGGTTATCGAACAGCTCAAAGTGTACAACATTCCCTACACTTTTGAAGCTGATGGTCGCGCGATTCTTGTGCCTGAAGCAAATGTAAGCCAGGCGCGACTGCAGTTAGCGGCTGATGGCATTAGCTTCGATAGGACTGTTGGTTTTGAAATAATGGACAATACTGACAGCCTTGGGTCGAGTCAGTTTATGGAAAATGCCCGCTATCGACGGGGACTTGAAGGTGAGTTGGCGCGTACTATTTCAAGTTTAGTGTCTGTTAGGCATGCGAGAGTGCACTTAGCTATCCCCAAAGATTCTGTATTTATGCGTGAGCGTAAAGTGCCTACAGCCTCGGTTTTTGTGGAGCTGTTTTCTGGGCGAAAATTAGATGATAGTCAAGTAGCAGCCATCGCCAATTTAGTCGCCTCGTCGATCAGTTCATTAAGTGAAAAAAATGTCACTGTTGTCGATCAACGTGGCCGAATGTTAAGTTCTCGTGAGCGTAATAAGGATTTGTTGCTGGCTGGCAAGCAGCTAGAATATAGTCAAAAAATTGAGCAAGATTTACTGGAAAGCATCAATAGCATTTTGTTGCCAGTGGTAGGTCAAGGAAAATTTCAAGCTCAAGTCTCGGCCGAAATAGATTTCACCTCAATAGAAAAAACTGAAGAGTTGTATAATTCGGATTTGCCAGCACTGCGTAGTGAGCAAACGTTAGATGAAAACCGAGTGGGGGCTAAGCCGGCACAAGGAGTGCCTGGTGCGCTATCTAATCAGCCTCCTGGTCCTAGTTCAGTGCCAGAAGTAGCCAATGGTGGTGGTGCAGGTGGATCCGCAGGTGGCACGGGAAGTAGTCGTAAGCAAGCGACCAAAAATTATGAACTTGATCGCAGTATGTCTTATATTAAGCGGCAAATGGGTCGTGTCAGTCGCTTGACAGTCGCTGTGGTTATTGATGATGTGAGTATTGTTGGTGACGATGGGGCGGTTGAAACTCGGCCTTGGTCAGAGGCTGATATTGAGCGAATTAGAATTATAGTTAAGAGTACCGTCGGTTTTTCTGCGCAGCGCGGCGATGTTGTCAGTATTGTTAATTCCCCTTTTGTTCCTGAAATAGCAATTATTGATGAAGAAATACCTATTTACATGCAGCCATTTATTTGGGATCTTGCTAAGCAATTAGGTGCCGGCTTGTTTTTGTTGTTAATGGTGTTCGGTATACTGCGTCCGATTCTAAAAAATCTAGTGTCTACTGGAACACACTCAGCAGGTGCTGGTATGGGTGCTGCTGGTGAAGTGGCGGCAGAATTAGAAGGTTTGAACGCCGATGAGATTTCAGATGATTCAGTGACTTTCGGAGGTCGCGATGATGGTTTGCTACCGACGCCAAATGAGAGCTTTGATTATCAAGTAAATTCTGTGAGAAGTATGATTGCTGAAGATCCGGCCAGAGTTGCACAAGCTGTAAAGCAGTGGGTGAAAGAAGATGAGTGATGTAGATGTTGAATTAACTGATATAGAAAAAGCGGCAATTTTGATGATCAGTTTAGGTGAGGAGGATGCGGCAGAAATATTACGTCATCTTGGGCCTAAAGAAGTGCAGCAAATAGGTGTAGCTATGTCTAAGCTAGATAATATAGCTCAGACTAGTGTTGAATCAGTTATTTCTGATTTTATGCACTTAGTTAGTGATCAGACAGGCATCGGCATCCACAACGATAAATATATAAGAAATATGTTGAATCAGGCTCTAGGTAACGAAAAAGCTAAAACCTTGATCGACAGAATTTTGATGAATACCAATACCTCAGGTTTAGATACATTGCGCTGGATGGAGCCAATACAAGTAGCAGAGCTTATTAGATATGAGCACCCGCAAATCCAAGCGGTGGTTATTTCTTATATAGATCCTGATCAGGCGGCAAGTGTTCTGGGTTACTTTGATGATAAAGTACGCTTAGATATTATTTTAAGAATTGCCTCATTAGATCGTATTCAGCCGGTTGCATTGCAAGAACTAAATGACATGCTAGAGCAACAGTTCAGCGGTGGTAGTAGCCAATCTACAAGAAACCTAGGAGGACTTAAGCAGACCTCTGATATTATGAACTACATTGATTCTACCCTTGAAGAAGAAGTGATGGAGGGTATTAAAGAAGTGGATGAGGGTCTAGCTGATCAGATTTCTGAAATGATGTTCGTCTTTGAAAACCTTATTGATGTCGACGATAGAGGCATTCAAGTAATGATGCGTGAAATCCAAACGGATCAGTTGGTGATTGCATTAAAAGGTGCAGATACCAGCATGCAGGAAAAAATATTCAAGAACATGTCTAAACGTGCTGCAGATCTGCTTCGTGATGAGCTTGAGGCCAAAGGCCCTGTGCGTATGAGCGATGTAGAAGACGCTCAGAAAGAGATTCTTGCTATCGCTCGTAAATTGGCTGACAGTGGCGAGATTATGCTTGGCGGCGGCGATGATATGGTATAGACAAGTGGAAGTAGTTCGTCCGGTTTATTGAGCTAATCTAGGCTCCACTTTATACAGTAAATTAAATAGAGATTGTAAGTATGTCTGAAAAGCTGCCAATCAGAATTCGTTCATCAGAAATGAAAAATGAGGTTCAGTTTGCCACTTGGGTATTGCCTGAAGTGGGGAGCAGCCATGTGATTGGTCTGCATACCAAAGAAGATTCTGTCGTTGTTGAAGATCCAGATGTAACAGTGCTTGAAGATGAAGTTGATTCCGCGGCGCATATGACATTGGCTGAAATAGAGGTGATTCGCGAGCAGGCCTATGAAGAAGGTTTTACAAAAGGTCGGGAAGACGGTAAAGTTTTTGGTGAAAAAGAAGGTGAGCAAAAAGGTCTGCAGCAAGGTTTAGAAAAAGCTCAGCAAAAAATTACTGATCAGATGGCGCTATTGCAGCTGGCCATTGACTCCCTACAAGATCCCCTTGAGCAGCAACGCCAAAAAATTACCGAATTATTGGTCGAAATGGTAGAGCATGTATCCGCTGCAGTGATTGATTTTGAGGTTAAAGCAAACCCAGAAATCGTGGTGAAAGCCTTTAGTAAAGCTTTAGAAATACTACCTAAGCAAGCCGATGAAGTGACTATAAACATCAATCCCGCAGATCGCGACCTAATTGAAGATGCTATATCGAGGAAAAACTCTCATTGGCAAGTTGTGCCCGACGATGATATTTCGCAGGGTGGCTGCACGATAAAAACCGGCGCTAGCTTAATCGATTTTCAATTAGATAGCCGCTTTCAAGATGTGGTTGAAGAGCTGTATAAAAGGCTCGATGAAAGTCCGCTGGATTTACTAGCGGCTGACAATGATTAATTAATCTAGCAAAATTACTGAGTCGGGTTATTGACTGACTCAGGATTGGATGACTGCTTTGACTCTACTTAAAAAAATCAAATCACTAAACACTTCTTTCACTCCCCCCGTACCTAAAATTGAAGGCTATATCGTGCGCTTGATTGGCATGACTATCGAGGCGCGTGGTCTGGAAGTTGCCATCGGTGATAACTGTCAAATAATTCTTGATGCAGACAGTGGTATCGAAGCCGAAGTGGTGGGCTTCTCCGGAGACAGTATTTTTTTGATGCCCCTGCAGCCAGTTGAAGGCTTAGTTGCTGGAGCGCGAGTAGTGCCGCTAGGTGCCGCGCGCGAAGTGCCAGTTGGCAATGGTCTGCTGGGTCGGGTAATTAACGGAGTCGGCGAGCCTCTGGATTCGCTGGGGCCGTTAGATGTTGAAAAGCGGGTGTCTTTGAGTGGTGAGGCAATCAACCCATTAGATCGCTACCCCATCAGCGAGCCGTTAAATGTTGGTATTCGCGCTATTAATGCGCTGCTTACCGTCGGTAAGGGGCAACGAATTGGCTTGTTTGCTGGTTCAGGTGTCGGAAAATCAGTGCTTTTGGGAATGATGACCCGCGCCACGGATGCGGATATAACGGTAGTGGGGCTGATCGGTGAGCGTGGTCGAGAAGTTAAAGAATTTATTGAGCACAACTTGGGTGCTGAGGGAATGGCCAGGGCCGTGGTGGTTGCTTCGCCCGCTGATGACTCTCCACTGATGCGACTCAGAGCTTCGCAGCTCTGTACCCGGATTGCTGAATACTATCGCAGCCAGGGGAAAAGCGTGCTGTTATTGGTTGATTCTTTAACGCGCTACGCACAAGCGCAGCGTGAAATAGCTCTGGCGATAGGCGAGCCTCCAGCCACCAAGGGTTACCCACCTTCGGTATTTTCAAAATTACCTAAGCTGGTGGAAAGGGCAGGTAATGATGCGGAAGGTAAAGGCTCAATCACCGCCTTTTATACAGTGCTCACCGAAGGGGATGATCAGCAAGATCCAATCGCCGATGCCGCGCGGGCCATTTTAGACGGCCATATAGTCTTATCCAGATCGCTAGCTGAACAAGGGCATTATCCCGCAATCGATATAGAGGCTTCTATTAGCCGTGCAATGCCGCAGATAGTTGATGAACAGCATTTAGCTGCCGCTATGCGCTTTAGACAATTAATGTCAAAATATAGTCAGAATGAGGACTTAATTGCGATTGGTGCCTACGTTGCTGGCAGCGATCCTGATACCGATAGCGCGATTAGTTCAATGCCTACTATGCGCAAATTTTTACAGCAGGGATTAAAAGAATCGGTAGGCTTAAAAGAGAGTAAAAACTGGTTAAATATAGCGCTGCAACCAGTTGATCCGGTAGTCGGAACCGTCGGTAATTTACAGTGAAAAAAAAGCGCTCCGCAAGACTCTCGGTAGTGATGGATGTAGAGGAGAGGAAAAAAAAAGAGGCGGACAAGTTTTTAGCAGACCACATTAAGCGTGTCGAAAATGACAAAGTTCAGCTTGCGCAGCTGGAAAATTATTTGACCGAGTACCAAGCAGAGTATCAAGTTAATTGTAAAAAAGGGATAAGCGTTCAGCAGCTGACAAGTTATCAGGCGTTTATGATAAAAATCGGCAAGGTCATCCAGCAGCATAAAGAGTCAATGAAAATTAATATTGAACAATTAGCGGGTGTGAGAGTATATTGGTCAAAGATTTATGCTCGGCGCAATGCTATCGGCTCTTTAATTAGCAAAATTAAAAATCAAGAAGTAGAGGCGGAAGAAAAATCACTGCAAAAAATGATTGACGAGGCCTCGCTCTTAAAACTCAGTAGAAACCCGAAAAAATTATAGTATTTGAGCCATTCAACTCAGTCCAAAAACTGTCTGATCAGTATTCATAACTACTTAAAATATTAATATTTAAAATATTGGCATCTATTTTGCAGTGTATTGATATTTACCTATTTATGGAATATGACGATGGCAGCATCAATATCACCAATATCTATAGCAGCGCCCGCTGAGTTAATAGCTCCCCAAGCGGCGACCGCTAGCGCTTCTAGTCAAAAGAAAGGTGCTTTTAAATCGGAATTGAATCATGCCTCTAACAATGTGCAAAAAAAGCATCAAACTTCCTCAAAAGCTGTTGATCAGTCCGTAGGTCAGAAAAAAAGTGTAGAAAATTCAAAAGCTAAGTCATCTGAAGTAAATGCTTCTGAAAATTCTAAAAGTCCAGTTAATGCCAACTTACAAGATAAAAATATTATTGCTGATCAAGCTGATCACACTGCAAGTAGCACAGAAAATCCTCAAACTCAGCCAGTACATCAAGAGACAGTTGCTACCGATAAAGAAGGTGAATTAGAGCGTGAAAATGTCGGCGCAGAGGGACAGTCGTTGCCGTCAAGTGGCGAAATATTGCCGCAAAACATCTCAGTGGCACTTCCCCCTGTCGTTGACTTGGCGAGTGTGCAACAAGTTAGTCAAATTCCTGTAGTAGTGCCAAGAGCAGTGCCAACAGTAGTGCCATCAAGTGCTGCTCATGGGACAGCAGCTGATCAAATTTTAGCTGTACTGACGACCGGAGAGAAAGCTCAGGCAATTCCCGCTCAAATCAATCAATCCCAAGCAGTGCCAACTTCTGTTCAGCCGGTTTTGGCTGCGCCGCTTGCGGGCGAAAAAATAGCGACCAATAAACCACTATCTGGCCCGCAGCCGACCCCTAGCGGGAGCACCAACACAGTAGCGACCCAGGGCAGTAATGAAGCTAGTGTTAGTCGGTCTGATCTAGCCAAAAACAGCGCGGTCGATGTGGCGGATAAGCCCATAAGTGCTGGTAAAAATACAGCTGAGATCATACCTGCAGTGGTCCAACCTACTGTTCAGCGTGAGCAAAATTCGGCTGTAGAAGTTGTTGAAAAATCAACTGCAATGAAGCTAAGTAGTGCTGCGCTCGCGGAGCGGGAAACAGTAACTCAACGCGGCGCTAATAACTTACCAGGAGAAGTTAAAGCCGATCCAGTAGTTGCTACTAGCAAGGATATCATCGGTCAAAAAACGGTTGCTGTATCAACGGATACTGTTAATCCACAAAAAATAGAGACTGCTGCAAGTCAGACCTCTGAAGTTAAAGCTGACAGCCAAATGTCAGCAGTGGTCACAGCAGCGCATGATAAACAGCAGGGCGAAGTTGTTGCCAAAGCAGAAGTTGTTACACCTACTATGGGCATTTCTGATCTTAAACCTGTAGAACCTAAAGTAACAAACGCTGCTATAGCAGCTGCAGTGGCAAATAATAAAGATGAACAGCGAGGGCGTAGCGAAAAACCAATAGCCAATGAGTTTGCGGTAAATAGTGCAAGTACTGAAGTAAAGAAATCAATCCCGACGGTTAGTCAGTCGATAGGTAATGCCCCGATAACGACTACTCCACAACAGGGGGCTATTGAGCAAAATATCTCTCTCAATCAAACCTTAGATAAACTACGTGCTGGTGTTGATACTACAATAGTGCAAAAGGAAGACGGCAGTGATGTAAAAACAGCGGCTGGTAAATCAGCGGCAGCCAGTGAAGTTATTCAGCAACTCTCGCATTTGCAAACTAACTTGCGCACTACTAGCCCGGTACAAATGCAAATGCCCGCCAATACACCTCCTACCGCTAGCAATTGGGGGAAAGCGGTGGCTGATAAAGTTTATATTGCCGCCTCACAGAACTTAAGGGTGGCGAATATTCAATTGGATCCGCCTGAATTAGGCGCTCTGCAGATACGATTGCAAGTAACTGGTCCCGATCAACAGATGACTGTTACCTTTAGCTCCCCGCACGCCTCGGTTAGGGATGTATTAGAGCAACAGTTACCGAGACTAAGAGAAATGCTAGAAGAGCAGGGGATTAACTTAGGGGAATCTTCAGTTAATGACCAAAATAAACAGAGCGATAGAGATTCTGAAGCCGCGAAATTAGCTAATGGGCCTGGTTATTCAGAGCACTCAGAGAATAATATTTTAGATAACCCTTTAAATACACAGGGAACTTTATCTCTCGTTGATTTCTACGCTTAACTCTATCCTGAATCTGTGGTAGTAGCTGGCTTTCGGGTTCAGGGATTGTTTTTTGCAGGGCTGTCTTTGTTCAAAGTTCGAAGTCGAGCTGATTTTTTATATATTTATAATGCTGCAGATTTTGCTGATCAACTCTATATAGAGCTCTTGTGTATTGAATGAAATTTGATCGAAAAATTATACTCGTATAAATATTTCTAACTCTGTGACATCCGTCAATAGTTGTAAAATATAAGGTACTATTTTAAAACTTTCAAATTCTATTTAACTCCTTGAAATTTATCTGAAATTATATCTTTTCAGACTAGTATAAATTTTCAATTCTAAGTATTTCCCTTTATAATTGATTTAAGCGATCCTTGTCACTGGAAATAGCCTACTATAATGAGCTATATTTACGTTTTATAAGGCTTTGTTTTTAATCGATGCTTAGTCTGTATGATACTTAGATAAGTGTATGTATAAAAAAGTAATTTCTACAAGTGCAATATTAGGGGTATAAAATGGCTGACGATAAACCGGCTGACGATTCACAGGAAGCACCTAAAAAATCTAACAAGATGTTAATTATTATCATTGCTGCAGTTGTGGTGTTACTAGGTGGTGGTGGTGCGGGTTATTTTTTCTTGATGGGATCCGATCCAGCGGAAGAAGAAGTGGTTGAAGAGGTTAGATTGCCAGCGGTATACACTAAAATCCGCACTAAAAGTGGCAGGCCTATGTTTGTCGCAACTCTATTATCAGATGATGATCGCGCACATTATCTGCAAGCTTATGTGGTGGCGAAGAGTAGAGATCCACTCGCAGCTCCAGCGTTAGAAAAGCATATGCCATTAATTGTCTCTAGATTAAATACCATGTTTTCAACCCAGGAATTTGCTAAGCTAAGCAGCCTTGAAGCTAAGCAGCAATTAAGAAGCGATGCGACCAAATTAATTCAGGGAATACTGAAACAGCGAATTAAAGTGCCGGGTATCGAAGAGGTACTGTTTACTAATTTTGTAATGCAATAGTGGCACTTAACTTTATAATGACCAATAACGAATTAATTAGCCTAGTAAGGCAGATAACTTAATGTCAGTAAAAGATTTACTTTCTCAAGACGAAATTGATGCTCTGTTACATGGCGCGGATGACAGTGTAGACTCTTCTGTAGATGATGCGGATGATGGTGAAGATGCCGATGGCGTTCGCGCGTATGACCTAGCCAGTAATGATCGGGTTGTTCGCGGAAGAATGCCCACTTTAGAATTGATCAATGAGCGCTTTGCGCGCAACGCCCGTAATAGTATTTACAACTTATTGCGAAGTGCTGCCGATGTGGCCGTTGAAGATGTGCAGTTTTTAAAATACGGCGATTATATTCATACGCTGTATGTCCCCAGTAGTATGTGTGTGATGAGAGTTGAGCCTTTTAAAGGCGCAGGTCTTTTTATTCTAGATGCCAAGTTGGTGTTTAAACTGGTAGATAATTTTTATGGTGGTGATGGCCGGCATGCAAAAATTGAGGGCCGTGATTTTACTCCCACTGAAAACAGATTAGTATTCAAACTGCTGGAATCTTTTTTTAGAGACCTTCGCGATGCATGGGAGCCGGTGGTCGCGCTTAAATTTAAGCGTATTGGTCATGAAGTAAACCCCAGTATGGCGAATATGATTAATCAATCTGATGTAGTCGTCGTCAGTACTTTTCAGGTCGATCTAGAAAGCGGTACTAGTCAATTCCATATTGTATATCCCTATTCGATGCTAGAGCCGATTAAAGATCTATTAGTGTCTGGCAGTCAAAAAGAAGAATCTAATGAAGATGAGCGTTGGCAAGAGTCTTTGCAGCGTGAGTTAGTGATGTCAAGTGTTCCATTAAACATGACGATTGCTCAAAGAGAGGTAACTCTTGCCGATATTATTGAGTTGCGTGAGGGAGATGTTATCCCGGTAGAAATTCCTGAATTGTTAGAGTTAAAAGCCAATCGAGTGCCAATTTTTACCTGTAAATTAGGTACATCAAGAGGTAATTTAGCGGTGAAAATAGTGAAAAAAATTGATCATACTGAGTGATATTAAATGCGTTGTATAAGTAGTAATTTGAAACTAAATAGCAGTGGTACGGAGTCAGCATGAGTGATGAAACTGATAATGCAGAAGATCAAGAATCAATGGCTGATGATTGGGCAGCTGCAATGGAAGAGCAGGGCGGCGATTCGGCAGGGATAGATGTAGATATCGACGACATCAATGCACAGGCGCAGCCGGTGGAGCTGGATGAGCTGAACGATGAGGCAATTCCACTCGGTGATCCTAAATTAGATTTGATCCTCGATATACCGGTGACCATCTCGATGGAAGTTGGTAGCACTGAAATCGCGATTCGCAATTTATTACAGTTGAGCCAAGGCTCGGTTGTCGAGTTAGACCGGGTGGCTGGTGAGCCACTGGACGTTAAAGTCAATGGTACTTTGATCGCGCATGGGGAAGTAGTGGTAGTTAATGATAAATACGGGATTAGATTGACGGATGTGATTAGCCCCCAAGAAAGAATTAAGCGTATACGTTAATGTGTAAAAACTATTCCCGGGCTTCATTGGCCAATATAATAGCACTTTTAATTTACCAGTTTATCGCCATCTTTTACGTTGGATCTGCGCTAGCAACTGAAGTAAAAGTGGCTGATAGTCTCAAAGCTGAGCTGCTTACACCCAAGCCAATAGGTAGTTCTGTATGGCAAATGGCGCTGGGTTTAGTGGCGGTCTTAGTAGTGATTTTTTTGCTGGCTTGGCTAATGCGTCGTGTTACAGGCCTACAAAATACTCGCGGTCATATTAAAATAATCAGTGCGATCAATGTCGGTACTCGCGAGAGAGCCGTTTTAATTGAAGTTGCTGGTGAGCAGCTGTTGTTGGGAGTAGCAGCGGGACGAGTTAACTTATTGCATAAGATCAGCACCCCGATCCCAGCGGCTAAAACCGCTGCTGTCAGTGCAGAAAAATCTAAGCTAGATTTCTCTAGCAGTTTACAAAATGCCGTGGAAAAGTTAAAACAAACCTCGATTAATAGCGCCGAAAACAGCACTGATATTAGCACAAATAAAACCAACAACTAATGACATGTATAGATAGGATTACGCCTTTAATGAGTAAGCTTTTGATAATTAGTTTGGCGCTGTTCTTTCCACAACTACTATTTGCCGCTGACGTTGGGATACCGGCTGTCAGTTTGTCTATTGCTGAAGATGGCACGCAAAATTATTCGGTGACTATCCAAATTTTAGCATTAATGACAATGCTGACTTTCCTGCCGGCAATGGTCATGATGATGACGTCGTTTACCCGGATTATTGTAGTATTTGCTATTCTTAGGCAAGCGATGGGTTTGCAATCGACACCTTCTAACCAAGTTATGGTTGGCTTGGCGTTGTTCCTATCCTTTTTTATTATGAGTCCAGTGCTGGATAAGGTAAATGCTCTGGCAGTGCAACCTTACCTCAATGAACAGCTCGCGCCGCTGGAAGCTGTTAGAGCTGCTGAACAACCCTTTCGGGAGTTTATGTTGGCACAGACCCGAGAGTCAGATTTGAACCTGTTCTTAAAAATTGCCGACATCCCCGACGTTGATTCAGCCGCTGATGTGCCATTTACCGTACTGGTGCCGGCTTTCGTTACCAGCGAATTAAAAACGGCATTCCAAATTGGTTTCATGTTATTTATTCCGTTTTTGGTGATAGACTTGGTGGTCGCCAGTGTATTAATGGCGATGGGAATGATGATGCTATCCCCAGTTATTATCTCACTTCCTTTTAAAATAATGCTGTTTGTATTGGTCGATGGATGGGCGATGATTATCGGCACTCTCGCAGCCAGTTTTAAAGTATAAGGCGGCTCTATGACACCCCAGTATGTATTAGATCTTTTTGGCGAAGCATTTTGGACGGTAGTAATGTTGGTCAGTATGATCGTATTACCCAGCTTATTGATGGGATTAGTGATAGCTACTTTTCAGGCGGCTACCCAAATAAATGAGCAGACGTTGAGCTTCCTACCGCGCTTACTAGTGATTATTTTTGTCATTATGATCATGGGGCCATGGATGGTGACCAAGCTGACAGACGTCTTTAGATTGATCTTTAGCGCTATCCCCATAGTCATAGGCCTGTAAGTAATGTTAGATCTCAGCTTTCTGCAAATAGAGCAGATGGTAGGAGATTTTCTATTACCTTTCTTTCGGATCGCCGCCTTTATGATGTCGATGCCACTTATTAGTACTCAGTATGTACCAAAGACCATTAGATTGAGCTTAGCGATTGTTTTTAGTATGGCTATCGTTCCCACTTTACCGGCCATACCTCTGATTGACGGTTTGTCATTAACCACCTATTTTCTGGTTATTGAACAAATGTTGGTGGGTGTTGCGCTCGGATTTTCTCTACACGTGATGTTTCAAATATTTGCCATTGGTGGACAAATGATTGCCAACCAGATGGGGCTGGGTTTCGCATCGGTTAATGATCCGGCTAACGGCGTATCAATTGTAGTGGTCGGACAATATTATATGATGTTGTCAATGATGCTGTTTATTACCATGAATGGGCATTTAATTATGTTCCAAACCTTAGCGCAGAGTTTCAGTGTATTGCCAGTAGGCGTTTCAGCTTTAACTCATATCGATTTTATGCTGATAGCGAAGTCGGGTACTTGGATGTTTCAATCTGCGGTAGTGATGGCTTTACCGGCAGTTACTTCACTTTTGATAGTCAATGTCTCTTTTGGAGTGATGAGTAAAGCGGCGCCGCAATTAAATATTATCGCGGTAGGATTCCCCTTTACAATGACTTTGGGTATATTTATTACCTGGATGACTTTTTCCGGGTTTTTAAGTCAATTCGAACGTTTTAGCGCTTATGCTCTCGCCTTTGCAGGCCGAGTAATTATCCCATGATGAGGCACTAATGGCAGAAGATAGCGGTCAGGAGAAAACCGAAGACCCCACCCCCAAACGCATTAAAGAGGCGCGTGAAAAAGGCGATGTTCCCCGCTCGAAAGACCTTAATACGACTATATTATTGTTGGTAGCGTCATCGGCGGTGTTAGTTTTCGGTGCAGAGGCCATCACTGATTTGGGAAATATGATGCTCGATAACTTCACCTTGAGCCGCGAGGAGATTTTTGATACTAAATATATGCTAATTAATTTTGCCTCATCCACCCTAGATTCAGTGTGGGCGGTTATTAGCTTTATGGCGGTGGTGTTAGTGGCGGCTCTGGTCGGGCCTATTAGCTTAGGAGGGTGGAACTTTAGCGGTAAAGCGCTCGCACCTAAAGGGAGTAGAATGGACCCGCTAGCGGGCCTAGGCAGAATGTTCTCTCTAAAGTCGCTAGTTGAACTGGCAAAAGCGATCGGCAAGTTCTGTATAGTCACGTCACTGGCACTGTATTTTCTGAATACTGTACAGCGGGACCTGTATGATTTAGGAAAAATGGATGTTTTTCTGGCAATGTCAGAATCGATTCAACTAATTGGCTGGGCTTTTTTAATTATTAGTTTGAGTCTAATCATCATCTCCTTAGTAGATGTGCCTTATGTGTTGCACGAGTCAGCTGAAAAATTAAAAATGACTTTGCAAGAAGTGAAAGATGAGATGAAAAACACTGAGGGTAAGCCGGAAGTGAAAGGGCGGATTCGACAGATGCAGCGAGAGATATCTCAGCGGCAAATGATGAAAGATGTTCCGCAGGCAGATGTTGTTATCACCAACCCCACTCACTACTCGGTAGCGCTAAAATACGAAGATAACCATCGAAATGCCCCGATCATCGTGGCTAAAGGCTCAGATTTCATGGCCTTAAAAATCAGAGAAGTAGCCAAAGAGCACGATATTCCGATCTTAGAGTCACCGCCATTGGCCAGAGCATTATATTACAGTGCGGAAATAGGTGATGAAGTCCCCACGGGCTTGTTTAAAGCGGTCGCGCAAGTACTAGCCTACGTCTTTCAATTAAAGCGCTTTAAACAGCGCACTTCGCCAAAGCCGGTAGAGCCCAATCAAAAAGACATAGAGATACCTAGTGAATATCGTCGCGATGACTAAATATTAGGTGTGGATGCTTAAGTCTCAGTAGGTTCATATCGAGCATACAATTGTTCTGCGCTATATTGTAGCTCTAACGATGCCCTTTTTTTCTTGGTCATCCCTTTCACTACCAGCGCATAGGATCGATCAATCATCCTTTGAATTTCGCCAATCGGCAAACTGCCATCAAAAATTATAGTATTCCAATGTCGTTTGTTCATGTGGTAACCGGGTTTGACGGCGCTAAAAATATCTCTGAGCATTAAGGCCTCCTCTGGGTCACATTTCAAATTCATGTTAGTGGTTTTAGAGGTGACTCCCGGCTCTGCCCTTAAACCTAAAGTGGCGAACATTTTATCTTTTACTTTAAATACCGCGACATCAGGGCCAAAGGGAAAGTTTTCCCAAGCTTCTGGACGCGATAACAAGTAGTGGCGGGCAGTTTCATAGTCCATTGTATACCTCGTAATATAGCAGTGCTTAACTTAAGCCCTTTGATCGATAACATTCTGGATCGCCAACATGGCCGGTAAAATGTCCATACAGTTTGGCTATTTTGTTCATGCGCTGCTCAACTTGGGGACCTAGCTCAATGAATACTCCATTGACTAATAGATTCGCTAAGCTGGCCATTTGTGCGGTTGATTCCCAAAATAAATTAAATGAAGTAGGTACCACAAAAATTTCATCACTCACCTCATGGCCCCAATCACAGTAGGGGTCGGTGACTAACGTCACGGCAATATTTTTTTCTTTAGCTGCAATGGCCAGTTGTTTGGCGCTGCGCGAATAGCGGCGCGCTTCAAAAATTATTAGCGCGGCATCATTGTCATCGCTGGCTAGTACTTCTGAAAAACTACCACTGGCAAGGTCGATTAAATGCACACCTTCGCGTAAATACTGGAGTTGATTGACAAATATTTGTGCCATGCCACGTTCAGTTTGAAAACCGGTCGCATAGACATTTTTTACTGTAGCTAGGCGTTTGACGACGCGATCCCACTCTGGGCTGTGTGCCATTTCGTAAACCGCTATTAAAGCCGTCATTTCTAGCTCTAAGCCGCGCGTTAATTGGTCTTCGCCGGCCTTAGCGCGATTTTGTAAATCGCTTAATCGCTCGCCTAATAGCCAGGGAGCATCACCGGTATCTTTTTTTAAATTACTTTTGAAATCTTTAAAGCCATCATAGCCAATTGCTTTACAAAATCGTCCTACCGTCGGTTCACTTACTTTTACTTTTGCCGCTAAACTCGCAGCAGTTTCAAAAGGTAGTGAGCTAATCTCAGCTAGCATGTAAGTAGCTATCACCCGGTCTGCCTTTGAAGCCGACAGCAGCGCTCCTGCTAGACGTTCGCGCAGTGGTTTTGACATATATATATCCTAAATTTTAAGCCGAGAATTCCATAGTAAATTATAACCTGATTGGCTATCACACGTCCCTATCTTATATCGTCATTAAATAAAGTGATGAGTATCAACAGCGTGCATTGTTGGCTGAAAATTAGAGTGAAATATTAATCAGCTGATTGTTGATTGATCTTGATACAGGTCAATGTACCGACTGGGATTAAGCGTAATGTAATAATTAGTGATGAATTTTTAATGAGAGGATCTATTCAATGAGTTTAGTAAAACACGATTTATTACACGAGTTTCCAGAGCATCGCCAAGCTATTCACGAGTTGAAAATGAGCGATAGACACTTTGCTAGATTATTTGAGCAATACCATGAAGTCGATCATGAAGTACATCGCATCGAACAAAGTGTAGAAACCCCCAGTGATGAATACACTGAAAGTAAAAAAAAGCAGCGTCTACACTTAAAAGATCAGCTGCATACTATGATTTTAAAGCACGCTGTATAAAGGCAGCCGTGTAGAAAAACTGCCTACTTGCTTGAACGCTATGTAGTGGGCAGTTTTAGTGAACTACACTCGGCTTATTAATTCAGCTTAGTCACTGCATTTCAAATATTAAATAGCTGGTATGGCAGAGTGAATTCTATTTTGTTAGCCGTACATTTAAGCTAGTCGTTGCATGCTAAAGCAGTGATAATTTTCCTTAATTCAGCGCTTATCGCCTGACCTTTGGTCTTCTATAAATCCGAGTTAGTATCATGGGTGCCTTTACTCGCGGTGACAATCTGTGCTGTAGACGATCGTCCATTAGTACGGAATATTCCTCTATTTCAGCAATCGGAAATTTTCGGCAGTCTTGAAGTATTAGTAAAGTGGGTTGTTATGCACCTCTAATGTTACTAAATTTGACTCAAAACATATTAATGTAAATAATTCTCATTAAGATATATTACTATATATAGTGTTTGTGTATGATTTAATGTCTATATACAGTGTTATTTGTATTAATGATAAAAAATAATCAATCAATTGAGGACCGATACATGGAAGCGGTGCAAGAAGTAATTTTTGAGAAAGAAATCGCGCGCGATATACCATTACAAGCAGCGTCTTTCGATATTTGGGATATTAAGTATTGTTTGAAAGATAGGGAGGGGGTGCGTATTGATAAAGATGTAGAGGCGAGCTTAGAGCGTATCGCCACCGCTCTCGCTGGTGTTGAAAAGGACAAAAAACTGCAAACTCACTGGTATAAGAAGTTTCTATGGGCGCTGCGCCATGGTGCGACACCTGCTGGTAGAGTCATCTCCAATGCTGGTGCACAGAACCATAAACCGGCTACTTCGACGATTAATTGTACGGTATCTGGCATTTTACATGATTCAATGGATGACATTTTAAGTAAGAATCATCAAGCGGGTCTCACGTTGAAAGCGGGTTGTGGCATCGGTTATGAATTTTCGACACTGCGGCCTAAAGGTGCCTATGTGACAGGTGCTGGTGCGACTACTTCTGGGCCGCTGTCGTTCATGGATATCTTTGACAAGATGTGTTTTACCGTATCATCTGCAGGGGGAAGACGTGGGGCGCAAATGGCAACATTTGATATCGGTCATCCCGACGTCTTAGATTTTATCAAAGCCAAGCGTGAAGACGGTAGACTCAGACAGTTTAACTTGTCGCTATTAATCACCAATCTGTTTATGCAAGCGGTGCAAAATGATCAAGATTGGCCGCTGGCTTTCCCGCTAAGTATTGCGCAGCAGACGCGCGAGCCAATAGATCTTAATGATAGCAGTCTTATTATTTGGCGAGATTGGCCAATTGTAGAAGACTACGTCACAAATGAGCAAGGGCTGGTAGCCTGCCAAATAAGCAAAGTGATCAAGGCAAAAAAATTGTGGAATTTGATCATGGCTTCCACCTATGATTTTGCTGAGCCTGGCTTTATTTTAATAGATGAAGTTAATACGCTGAATAATAATTGGTTTTGTGAGAATATTCGCGCAACCAACCCCTGTGGAGAACAGCCATTACCTGCTTATGGCAGCTGTTTATTAGGTTCTATCAATCTAACTAAATTTGTTCATTTTCCGTTTACTGATAAGGCTAGTTTTGACTGGGATGGCTTTAGAAAAACCGTCAGTATATTTACCCGTATGTTAGACAACGTGGTTGAAATTAATGGTCTGCCGCTAGAGGAACAGCGTCAAGAGATACTGCGTAAACGTCGTCACGGTATGGGCTACTTAGGGCTTGGATCAGTGATTACTATGCTGAAAATGCGTTATGGAGAGAGGGACTCCGTCAGTTTTACTGAGCAGGTAAGTAAGGAGTTAGCACTGGCTGGATGGCGTGCTGGGCTGGCTTTGGCAAAAGAAAAGGGCAGTGCTCCAATCATGGAAGAAGAGTTCGAACTCAGTGCTAAAATGATTCGCCAACGACCGGAAATACTAGCAGATGGCTATCAGTTGGGAGACAAAATAAAAGGCCGAGTGCTGCACGCTAAATACAGTCGATATATGCAAAAAATCGCGGCCGAAGATCCGCAACTGGTTGCAGATTTGGCTAAATATGGAAGTCGTTTTACCCACCATAGTTCAATTGCTCCGACGGGTACCATCGCGCTGTCACTGGGTAACAATGTCAGCAATGGTATCGAGCCGAGCTTCGCTCATCACTATGCGCGCAATATTATCCGTGAAGGCAAAAAATCGAAACAAAAGGTCGACGTGTTTTCCTATGAGTTACTCGCTTATCGGGCTTGGATAAATGCTCAGGCAATGCCTTTCAGCACAGATGCTGATGCCCAGCTTCCAGAGTATTTTATATCGGCGGATGATGTACAACCGAAACAGCATGTGGATATCCAAGCTGCCGCGCAAATATGGATAGATTCATCTATATCTAAAACGGCCAATGTGGCAACTGATTATCCTTTTGAGAAATTTAAGGATATTTATCAGTATGCGTATCAGCAGGGGCTGAAAGGTTGTACTACTTTTCGCTTTAACCCCGAAGTTTTTCAAGGAGTTTTAGTTACAGAGCAAAATTTAGCCAATACTCTATATCAGTTTACCTTAGAAGATGGCTCTGTTGTCGAGCTTAAAGGAAATCAAGAAATTGAATACGACGGTGAAATTCACAACGCGGCAAACTTATACGATGCACTTAAAGAAGGTTATTACGGTAAATTGTGATTAGTAGAAGCAGTCATAATATTAGATCGTAATTTTTGGAATAAAGGGAAAATCTATGTCAGTTGATGTAAAAAACACGCTTAAAATAGATAAGAAGATAGTTGCTTTTAAAGTACTAACCAAAGAGCTGAATGAAGAGCAGGCGCCTGCTAAAAAACCATCAGTAAAAGTAGATCAGCCCATTCAAGCGGAGCTAGCGGTCGAGGTTATGCATGAGAAATTGACTCGTCCAGATTTTTTAATGGGATCCACCTATAAAATTAAAACCCCGATTCACGAGCACACCTTGTTTATCACCATCAATGATGTGGTGCTCAATCAAGGCACGGAACATGAACAACGTCACCCTTATGAAATTTTCATCAATTCGAAAAACATGGATCATTTCATGTGGGTAGTGGCGTTAACTCGGCTTATCTCTGCGGTGTTTCGCAAGGGCGGGGATGTCACCTTTATGGTCGAGGAGCTAAAGGAAGTCTTTGATCCGAAAGGCGGCTACTTTAAAAAGGGTGGTCGATTTATGCCGTCCCTCGTCGCCGAAATTGGTGAGGCACTGGAAACGCACTTAAAAATGATTGGCTTGCTAGAAGGCGAGGCACTCGATGAACACCAGCGCAAAGTGTTAGCTGAAAAACGTGATTTATACGAGAGTATGCAAAGTCAACAAAACCCTGATGCGGTAAATGATGATGGAGTTAAATTTCCCAGAGGCTCGACACTTTGCCCTAAATGTCATACCAAAGCGGCGATTATCATGGATGGTTGCTCTACATGTTTGAACTGCGGAGACAGTAAGTGCTCTTAGAAAACCTCTGAACAAGCCAAATATGCACTCTGCTGCATCGGATAAAGGCGAGGCTTGTTCAGAAAATTACTGCTGTAGGCTAATTTCATCATCGATTAGATGAGAGCTGTTTGCATCTACTATTCAATCCGTTTATGATACGCGCACGTTAGTCGGGGGGCCTTTAGGGCTGAGATGGTATTTAATACTGGACCCGCTGAACCTGATCCAACTGATATTGGCGTAGGGAACTAACTTGATCGATCACCTTCGTCTATCAAGTTGTCCGCGCCCTTTTAGGAGCATTCGTGGACAACCCACTCCCTTTTTCTACCCAAGACAGCACTTCTTCAACTGCGCAGACTCAAAGCCCTATTGTATTGAGTGTCGCCGGTTCCGACAGCGGTGGTGGCGCGGGTATTCAAGCTGATATCAAAGCTATTTCCGCCACTGGCAGCTACGCCTGTACCGTGATCACCGCATTGACCGCGCAAAATACTTGTGGCGTCAGTGCGGTACTGCCTGTATCTCAAGACTTTATCAAAGCACAGTTTGAGGCAGTTTTTACTGATATCGCGGTCGATGTGGTGAAAATAGGTATGCTAGGGGATGCCGCAACTATTCGTACTGTCGCCGAGGCGCTGCGTCAATATCCGGTTAAGCAAATCGTATTAGACCCGGTGATGGTGGCGACCAGCGGCGATCTGTTATTGGAAAAATCGGCAATCTCTAGTTTGATCACTGAACTATTGCCGATGGCGACCGTTGTCACCCCCAATATAGCAGAGGCGCTGGCTCTTTTAAGTCTCGACCCCGAGCAGAAAATCAATACCGAGTCACAAAGTTTGGCGCTGTGTCGCGATCTTTTGGCGCTGGGTTGTCAGTCGGTGTTAGTCAAAGGTGGCCATCAAGACACCCCACTGAGTTGTGATTACTGGTTGAGTGATCAGCGACAACAGATTTTTTCTAGCCCGCGAATCGACACGCCAAACACCCATGGCACGGGTTGCACACTCTCCTCGGCGATCGCCTCTTTTCTGGCACAAGGACACTCCTTAACCGCTGCTATCGATTTAGCTAAACAGTATATTACTCAGGCGATTCGTCATGGGAAGCAGTTGCATATCGGTAGCGGCAGCGGCCCTGTAGAACACTTTTTTGCGCAGAAACATAATGACTAGTGTGCAAATTAGCCGTGCCTCACTGCACTATGAAAATGGCCCACAGCCGATATTTAGTCACTTAGATTTACTCTTGCCAGCGGGTCAATGGACCTGTTTACTCGGTGCCAGTGGTTGTGGAAAAACCAGTTTGCTGCGGCTGCTCGCCGGACTAATTGAGCCTCAGCACCAAGTCAGCGCTCAAATAAGCTGTAGTGATGGTCTGCCGATCGATAATCGTATCGCCTATATGGCGCAGCAAGATTTGCTGCTGCCCTGGTTGAATGTACTCGACAATGTCTGTCTCAAAGCTAAGTTAACCCAAGGTAAAGTAGACGCGAGCCAATACCAAAGAGCTCGCCAACTGCTGGCACAATTAAATTTGAAAGATATAGAAAAATCGCTGCCTGAACAGTTATCCGGCGGGATGAGACAACGTGTGGCACTGGCGCGTACGCTGATGCAAGACACGCCTATCGTGCTGATGGACGAGCCGTTTTCCGCCCTAGATGCAGTAAATCGTTATAAGCTGCAAGCCTTAGCCGCTGAAGTATTTCACAATCGTACCGTACTATTCATCACCCACGATCCACAGGAGGCACTGCGACTCGCCGACCATCTATATATCTTTAATGCACAGCGACAGTTAGAGGTCTTGCCGCTGCCTAGCTCTGTACCGCCCAGAGCTATCGATGCCGAACTCGGTGCCTGCCAACAAGAACTCTTGCTCAAGATGCACAGCCAATATGAATAAATCTACCACTGGCACTGTGCCAATTTCACTGCTATCACTTAGTCGCTACGCCAGTCTATGGCGTTTAATTGTCACTGTGTCAGTACTGTTAGCACTGTGGCAGGGGATCGTCAGCGTCTTTGAGATGCCTCCCTTTATCTTGCCACCGCCGCTGCTAGTGTTGCAAAAATTAATTGAAAACTACCCGCTGCTTTTTCACCACGCCCTAATTACCTTAAGTGAAATTGTCTTAGGACTGATACTAGGGGTATCTATGGGATTGCTATTTGCGCTGCAAATGCTGTTGTTTAAACCAGTACGCCGCTGGTTGCTACCGGTGTTGGTGGCGAGTCAGGCAGTGCCGGTATTTGCCTTGGCGCCAGTGTTAATGTTGTGGTTTGGTTACGGCATGAGCTCGAAAGTGATTATGGCGGCGCTGATTATATTTTTCCCGGTAACTACGACTTGCTTTGATGGCTTGCGACATACACCGACTGGCTATTTGGATTTGGCCCACACAATGGGAGCCAACCGCTGGCGTCAGCTCTGGCTAATTCGTCTGCCCGCGGCACTGCCCACTTTGGCATCGGGGATTCGTGTGGCCGTGGTAGTCGCGCCGATCGGTGCTGTGGTCGGTGAGTGGGTGGGCTCCTCCGGTGGGCTGGGGTATCTAATGCTGCAGTCTAATGCCCGCATGCAAATCGCCGACATGTTCGCCGCGCTGTTAGTATTGGCGCTGTTTTCGATTGGCCTCTATTACCTAACTGATTTACTTCTGAAACGATTTATCCCCTGGCATCGCGAATCGGCGAGCCGCTCATAACACTGCTCAATAAGAGAGATTTAGAATGAAAAAAATTATAGCTTCAATCGCGTTGGTGCTGATTAGCCAAAGCGCCTTCGCACAAAAAGTAACGTTGATGTTGGATTGGTTCGTCAATCCTGATCACGGGCCAATTATAGTGGCGAAACAGCAGGGATTGTTTAAAGCGCAGGGGCTAGATGTTGAGATTCAAGAGCCTGCCGATCCGAGTATGCCACCGAAATTGGTCGCGGCCGGCAAGTTTGATTTAGCGGTGACTTATCAGCCACAGCTGATCCGTGATGTAGTGGAAAAGCTGCCATTGATCCGGGTTTCAACCTTGATAGCTACGCCGTTAAACACGGTGATGGTGCTAGCAGATAAAGGCTATGACACTTTGGCTGATCTGAAAGGTAAAAAAATCGGCTACTCGTTTGACGGTGGTCTGGTCGATGCAACTATTGGTACTATGCTGAAGAAAAATGGTATTAGTATTAAAGATGTAGAATTGATTAACGTTGGCTGGTCGCTCTCCGCATCACTGGCTGCTGGCAAAGTAGATGCTATCTACGGCGCTTACCGCAATTTTGAAATGCACCAGTTGAAAATGGAAGGATTTCAAGGAAAAGGATTTTATGTGGAAGAGGAAGGTGTGCCACCTTACGACGAGCTAATTGTGGTCGCGAACAGCAACAGTGTCGATAAAGTGATGGTCAAAAAATTCAACCGTGCTTTAGAACTTGCCACACAATATACAGTGAATCACCCACAGCAAGCTTGGGACCTATTTAAGAGCTATGGCGATGGCAAAAAATTAGACACTGAGCTAAACCGTCTCGCTTGGCAAGATACACTAGTACGCTTCGCGCTGCGTCCAAGAGCTGTCGATAAAGCACGCTATGATAACTACGCTCAGTTCTTGGTTGATAATGGCGTGATTAAGACTAAGCCTGATACCTCTACCTACATTCTCGATTAATAATATGAGGCCTCTGCATAACGTAGCGAATGCAGATAAGACAAGGCAAAAACAAGCGAAATAGCGGAATTTACAGGTGTAAATGAGCATATTGAGCTTGTTTTTAACGCTGTATTATCAAATGCAGTAGTTATGTTGAGGTCTCACTATCTAAAACAGCTTTCTGCGAAGCTGTTTTCTCGGAGCAATACCATGAATCATCAACAGCTTATTGCAGGTTGTCAGCGTGAATGGGATCTATATATTAAGCACCCTTTTGTACGACAACTAGGTGACGCCAGCTTACCTAAACCCTGCTTTCAGCACTATTTGCAACAGGATTACCTGTATTTAATTCACTACGCCCGCGCTTTTGCACTGGCGGTCTTTAAAAGTGAAAATCCCGCGCAAATGCGTGCCAGTCTGCCTTCGCTGTCGGCTCTAGTCACAGAAGAAATCACGCTGCATCTAGACTACTGCCAAGCGTGGGGGCTAGATGAAGCGGCCATTTTGGCGCTGCCGGAAGGCGTGGCGACCATCGCCTATACCCGCTATCTAATCGATGCCGGTGTGCAGGGAGATCTCACTGATTTATATGCGGCGCTGGTTCCTTGTGCACTGGGTTACGCGCAGATTGGCGAGTGGTTAATGCAACCTAATAATGCCCGTCTGGAAGATAATCCCTACAGCGATTGGATTGCGATGTATGCAGGGGATGAGTTCCAGCAATCAGCCAACGCGACCACAGCTTTCTTCGACGAGCTGATCGTTGACATCGATATTAACTCCCCCCGTGGTCAGCGTTTGCAGCAGCATTTTAGTACTGCGACGCGCATGGAAATCGCCTTTTGGCAACAAGGTTTAGACCTTAGCGCATAATTTACTTTCCAGAACACTCATCGTCAAATGATTAAGTACTAAGGCTACTGGCATAATAAGCGGTTTTTATTTGCCAGTATTTCTAGTTATCCCCGTATGTTTTGTTAAATTTTCTCGTTAAATATGACCGTCAAATACAAAGTAGCGAGAGTGCTACATAGTATGCAGAGCTCTGATTCTAAAATTAGCGGTTAATTTTCTGCGATAGCAGCAGATAAGATTGAGTTTGCAGCACTTGTGGGTGTCTGCGAATTTTATCTAAAACTTGATCTATACCCTCCGAACTACTCGACTCGATGTTCACCAGCGCATCAAAATTTCCCGCTACTGAATAGACCGCAGTAATTTGCTCAATTTTATGTAGGTAGGCAATCAGTTGGTCGCCGACATTGTTATCAATAGTGAGCATGGCTTGGGCGCGAAATAGCTCCGCTTGAAAATGCTGACCATTTTTTATGGTGTAGCCGGCAATAATGTCAGACTGCTCTAAAGCAGCGATGCGTTTTTGTACTGTCTGTCGGGAAATGCCGAGGATTTGCGCCAGTAAAGTAACCGGTTTTCTGGCGTCTAAGCGTAAAATTTTTAGCAGTTGTCGATCTGTATCATCTAATTTCATAGCACATATTATCGATTATTAACAAAGTGTTAAATTATTATAACTAATGGTTGATTAAATTGACAGTTATGTACATGTTGGCTGTCGATTGCGGCAAAAAAACTGACTATGCTATCTAAGCTAAATAGAGCGAATAATCTATAGAGGAGCAGCAGATGAAAGTCACAGTCGTACAATTAAGTAATGATCAAGCACAGCTAGAAAAAGAGATGCGTCTGCTCAGTGAGCATGTGCAAAGTGAAAAATCAGAGTTTGTTTTATTACCTGAGATGACCTTTGCACCTTGGCTGGCAAATACGCAAAATGCCGACGCCGGCAAGTGGCAAGCTGCTATGCAATTACATGCGCAGTGGATTGATCAACTGGCGAGCTTAAATATGCCGCCGTTAGTCTCAACGCGACCGACAGTAAACGGCGCAGGATCGAGACGTAATCAAGCCTATTTATGGGATCGGGAACAAGGTGCGCAGCCCATTCATGAAAAATACTATCTGCCGAATGAAGAGGGTTATTGGGAGGCGAGTTGGTACGATATGGGCGACCCTCATTTTGATACTGCGAGATTGGGTGAAGTGAGAATTGGTGTACAAATTTGCACTGAAATGTGGTTTTTCGAACACGCCCGTGAATTTGCACAAAAGCAAGTGGACTTGCTGTGCGTACCAAGGGTGACCCCGCACGGCAGTGTCGATAAATGGCTGGCCGGTGGTCAAGCTGCTGCGGTCGTATCAGGCGCCTATCACTTGTCTTCAAATATGTACTTGCCAACCTCGAGTGAGGCTGCAGATATTGGCGGGCTATCTTGGATCGTATCCCCCGAGGGCGACATCTTAGCGACCACCGATCCAGATCAGCCTTTCGTCACCATCGATATAGATATAGCGGCGAGTGCACAGGCGAAACATAATTACCCACGCTACGTAAAAATCTAAGCGCAATTGCGTTTAGCTTTCGCTAGCTATTTCGGCCAGCAGTGCATCGATAATCTGGTGTTGCTCAGTGCTAAACAGCGCTAGGTTCTGCAGATATAGCGGGCGAGTTTCGCTAGTCTGGGATGCTAGGTTGTCATCATCTGATGAGAGTAGAGAATTCGCTGAGTAGTGAGTAAAAACATAGCGGAATATAGCGGCGGCACTATCTGCATTTATCTCGCTGTTCGAGTTGCTCTCCAGTAAATCGTCCAGCGATATAGAGGCGTCTTTATTGTAATAATGTAAGTAATCAAAGTTCTGTAGTGGGCTAATATCGATGCCACTCAGTTGCAATTTGTTGATGGCCTCGCTGATTGCTAGCACGTTATCAGCGGCATTTAAGATAAGATTGTCGGATTGATTGGCAGCAATGTTATTTTCTATATAGCTGAACCAGACATCGGAGAGCAATTGCCGATTGCCATATTTATCTAGGTAGTAACCTTCAAGCGCGGTTAAGTTGCCATTATTATTTTGATTGACGCGCTCTGAAAATAAATTTAACTGCGCGATACCGCGCTGCTCTAAGGTGAATAGTTCGTTTGCCTGTGAGATGCCATCTGAGTTGCTGTCGACCCAGAGTAATAGCTGGCTATAAATTTGGTCCTGATTATCGATGACGCCATCCTGATTGGAGTCGTATTGAGCGAGCGCATCAAAGCCATCGCTCGCCTTACTGCCATCTTGTTTAAGCATGTGCTCGCCAAATAGTTCACTGGCATCGTTAATTACCCCATCCTGATTTAAGTCCAGCACTAATAGCGCATCACTCGCTCCCACCCAGCCAGTTCGCTCTGTTTTTCCATCGGCATTAATATCAAACAGCACCCCGCTGCTGTAATTTAAGGTCTCTATGCCATTGCCATCGAGATCTAAAATCAGCGGGCTAGAAAATGAAATGTCATGGTTATTGGGGCTCATAAACACATGTCCGGTGTGGACAGTACGTGTCACGCTATTATAAGTGACAGTGGCGTGCACATATTGCCCAGAGCTTATCGAAAAATTACCCGAAGCGGTGATGTGGGCATTCCCACCATCGACACTGACAGAAGTAGATCCCACTTGATTGTTTGCAACATACAGCCTAACCACTGATCCGGCCGGTAGACCATTGACGTTGACATGTGGATCAGTAATGTGGGCACCGCCATTTCCACCCCAGCGTGCCGCTCCTGCAGTTACTGCTGCCAAAAAGGCCGCAGCTTCATCATAGGTATCAACAGTCAGTGAAATACTGGCGGAGTTTGGCGAGCGGTTGCCTGCTGCATCGATGATCGCAGTGCTGAGTGTATGAGTCGCATCGGTTAGATTTCCACTGGGCTCAACACTCGCCGTACCAGAGATAATTTCGCCGGCGGTGATGGTATGAGTGCCGATTAGAGTGGCACCATTGTATAGCGCCAATGTATCACCAGCCACTGCACCAGCTGGCAACAGCACATTGACGGTTGGTTTAGCATCATCGGTGGTGGCGCCGTTGCTAAGAGAGCCTTGTGCAGCTCCTACATTATCTTGCACAATGCCAAGCGTTGGTGCAGCTGTTGCCACTGTGTCGGTATTAAAATTGTAGCTGTTAGAGACAGTACCAGTGTTGCCTGCGCCATCCACGATTACCGCTGTGTAAGTAAAGCTACTTTGATCCGCGAGACCTATATCGTTAAACGTCCAATTTAATCCTGAGACACTCGCTTGGCCGACGATAACTCCGTCGCGCAAGATATTGATAACTTCTGAGCCCGCTAATCCACTGTCTAAAGTTCCGATCAGCTGTGGCGCTAAATCATTGCTGCTGCCACCGCTGGTAATGCTACCGGTATTCGGTGCGACATCGTCTTGAATATCGGTAATAGTGACAACTTGGCTAGGCGCTGTGGTATCGATGGTAATGCTATAAGCATTAGATAGCACTCCGCTATTGCCTGCTGCGTCAATCACTTGGGTGGTATATGTGTAAGTGTTAGCGTCAATTAAAGCGCTGTCACTGAAACTCCAGCTAGTACTAGCTATCACCGCTTGACCGATAACCGTGCCATTGCGCAGCACATTTAAAAACTCACCTGCGGCTAAAATGGCACTCAATGTGCCGTTTAATAAAGGGCTAGTATCGTTAGTGATGCCACCATTGGCAATGCCACTGATAATCGGTGCTAGATCATCTTGAATACTCACAATGTTAGAGGTTTGCACGGGAGAGCTGGTGTCAATGTTAATAGTGTAACTCGTCGATATGACAGCTAGATTGGCTGCTGCATCGGCTACCTGGGCGTGATAAATATAATTGTTGCCATCGATTAAACCTAAATCACTATAGCTCCAATTGGTGCCAGTGACGATCGCCTGGCCTATTACTACCCCAAAGCGCAGAATATTGACCACTTCTCCAGCACTTAAAAGTGCGTTTAATGTGCCATTCAATACCGGTGCATTATCATTGCTGATCCCGCCGTTACTAATAGTGCCGGTGATAGGCGCCACATTGTCTTGGATATCAGTGATAGTGACGGTTTGTGTGGGGGCGGTGGTATCGGTATTAAAATTATAGCTATTGCTCAGTCCACCGAGATTACCTGCGAGGTCGATAATTTGCGCGGTATAATTATAGCTACTTGCATCGGACAAACCGCTGTCATTAAAACTCCAGGTTAAGCTGGCAATAGTGGCTTGACCAAGTAGTGTACCGTCTCGATAAATGTTGACTACTTCACCCGCACTCAGGGAGCTACTTAGAGTGCCGATAATTTCAGGTGCCAGATCATTGCTGTCGCCACCGTCGGCGACACTACCGGTATAAGGTGCGATATCATCATTGATGTCGGTAATACTAATAATTTGCGGCGGATTAGAAGTATCGATGTTTATCGTATGGCTGGTGGATAAGGGGCCTACATTTCCCGCTGCATCGCTAACTTGGGTGGTATAGCTGTAACTATTACCGTCGACCAAAGCGCTGTCATCGAAGCTCCAGTTGTTACCGGTGATGGTCGCTTGACCGATAATCACTCCATCTCTGAGGATGTTGAGTACTTCGCCGGCCGCTAAGGCAGCAGTTAAAGTGCCGTTTAACTCAGGGCTAAGGTCATTGCTAAAACCGTTATTGAGGATTGCACCGAGCAGCGGTGCAACATTATCCTGAATATCAGTAATGTTACCTATCTGGGTGGGAGCGGTAGTATCAATGTTGATTGTATATAAGTTAGAGAGAGTGCCAAGGTTGCTGGCAGCGTCAATTATCTGGGCGCTGTAGTCGTAGCTGTTGCCATCGAGCAAGCCTGCATCGGTATAGCGCCAATTAGTGCCTGTGACAATCGCCTGACCGATAACTACCCCGTCTCGTAAAATATTCAGCACTTCATTGGTCGCCAGAGCTGCGCTCAAAGTGCCGATCAGCTCTGGTGTAGTATCGTTGCTGCTATCATTGTGGGCTACGTTGCCGATGCTGGGCAAAATGTCATCTAGAATGTCGGTGATAGTGACCGTTTGTGCCGGGGCCAGAGTGTCTATATTTAAGGTGAAAGTGTTGGCAAGTGGACCTAAATTTCCGCTGCTATCTCGTACTTGAGCCCGGTAGTTATAACTAGTGCCGTTGCTCAGAGCGCTATCGTTGAAACTCCAAGTTAAGCCTGTGACAATGGCTTGTCCGATCACCGTTGAGTCGCGAATAATATCTAGCAACTCTCCAGCATTTAACAAACTAGACAGTGTGCCGGATAATAATGGGGCGGTATCGTTAGTCGTACCATTATGGCCCACAGGGCCGAGGAAAGGGCTGACATCATCAGTAATATTTACAATGTTGACAGTTTGAGTGGGAGCACTGGTATCAATTGTCACTGTATAGTTGGCTGAAAGCGCAGCTAAGTTACCAGCACTATCAATTACTTGTGCTTGATAGCTATAGCTATTGCCATCTACTAGAGCGGAGTCGTTGAAGCTCCAACCCACCCCGGTCACTGTTGCTGTGCCAATCACCGTAGAGTTCCTTAATATTTGTACGCTCTCTCCCGCTTGCAACAAAGCGGACAGAGCTCCATTTAGCAGAGGTGCATCATCATTACTGATTCCACCGTTACTAATAGTGCCGATGATAGGCGCTACATTGTCTTGGATGTCTGTGATAGTGACGGTTTGTGTGGGGGCGGTGATATCGGTATTAAAATTATAGCTATTGCTCAGGCCCCCGGTATTGCCCGCGAGGTCGATAACTTGCGCGGTGTAATTATAGCTAGTTGCATCGGACAAACCGCTGTCATTAAAACTCCAGGTTAACCCGGCAATAGTGGCTTGACCAAGGAGTGTGCCGTCTCTATAAATGTTGACTACTTCACCCGTAACCAGGGAGCTACTTAGAGTGCCAATAATTTCAGGTGCCAGATCATTGCTGTCGCCACCGTTGGCGACACTGCCGGTGTTAGGTGCAATATCATCATTGATGTCGGTAATACTAATAATTTGCGTCGGATTAGAAGTATCGATGTTTATCGTGTGGCTGGTGGATAAGGGGCCTACATTTCCCGCTGCATCGCTAACTTGGGTGGTATAGCTGTAACTATTACCGTCGACCAAAGCGCTGTCATCGAAGCTCCAGTTGTTACCGGTGATGGTCGCTTGACCGATAATCACTCCATCTCTGAGGATGTAGAGTACTTCGCCGGCTGCTAAGGCAGCAGTTAAAGTGCCGTTTAACTCGGGGCTAAGGTCATTGCTAAAACCGTTATTGAGGATTGCACCGAGCAGCGGTGCAACATTATCCTGAATATCAGTAATGTTACTTATCTGGGTGGGAGCGGTAGTATCAATGTTGATTGTATATAAGTTAGAGAGAGTGCCAAGGTTGCTGGCAGCGTCAATTATCTGGGCGCTGTAGTCGTAGCTGTTGCCATCGAGCAAGCCTGCATCGGTATAGCGCCAATTAGTGCCTGTGACAATCGCCTGACCGATAACTACCCCGTCTCGTAAAATATTCAGTACTTCATTGGCCGCCAGAGCTGCGCTTAAAGTGCCGATCAGCTCTGGTGTAGTATCGTTGCTGCTATCATTGTGAGCCAGGTTGCCGATGTTGGGCAGCAGATCATCCAAAATGTCGGTAATAATAACCGTTTGCGTGGGGGTGCTGGTATCGGTATTAAAATTATAGCTATTGCTCAGGCCCCCGGTATTGCCCGCGAGGTCGATAACTTGCGCGGTGTAATTATAGCTAGTTGCATCGGACAAACCGCTGTCATTAAAGCTCCAGGTTAAGCCGGCAATAGTGGCTTGACCAAGAAGTGTGCCGTCTCGATAAATGTTGACTAGTTCACCCGCACCCAGGGAGCTACTTAGAGTGCCAATAATTTCAGGTGCCAGATCATTGCTGTCGCCACCGTCGGCGACACTGCCGGTGTTAGGTGCGATATCATCATTGATGTCGGTAATACTAATAATTTGCGTCGGATTAGAAGTATCGATGTTTATCGTGTGGCTGGTGGATAAGGGGCCTACATTTCCCGCTGCATCGCTAACTTGGGTGGTATAGCTGTAACTATTACCGTCGACCAAAGCGCTGTCATCGAAGCTCCAGTTGTTACCGGTGATGGTCGCTTGACCGATAATCACTCCATCTCTGAGGATGTAGAGTACTTCGCCGGCTGCTAAGGCAGCAGTTAAAGTGCCGTTTAACTCAGGGCTAAGGTCATTGCTAAAACCGTTATTGAGGATTGCACCGAGCAGCGGTGCAACATTATCCTGAATATCAGTAATGTTACCTACCTGGGTGGGAGCGGTAGTATCAATGTTGATTGTATATAAGTTAGAGAGAGTACCGAGGTTGCTGGCAGCGTCAATTATCTGGGCGCTGTAGTCGTAGCTGTTGCCATCGAGCAAGCCTGCATCGGTATAGCGCCAATTAGTGCCTGTGACAATCGCCTGACCGATAACTACCCCGTCTCGTAAAATATTCAGTACTTCATTGGCCGCCAGAGCTGCGCTTAAAGTTCCGATCAGCTCTGGTGTAGTATCGTTGCTGCTATCATTGTGAGCCAGGTTGCCGATGTTGGGCAGCAGATCATCCAAAATGTCGGTAATAATAACCGTTTGCGTGGGGGTGCTGGTATCGGTATTAAAATTATAGCTATTGCTCAGGCCCCCGGTATTGCCCGCGAGGTCGATAGCTTGCGCGGTGTAATTATAGCTAGTTGCATCGGACAAACCGTTGTCATTAAAGCTCCAGGTTAAGCCGGTAATAGTGGCTTGACCAAGTAGTGTGCCGTCTCGATAGATGTTGAGTACTTCACCAGTACTAAGGGAGTTACTTAGAGTACCGATAATTTCAGGTGCCAGATCATTGCTGTAGTCACCGTTGGCGACACTGCCGGTGTTAGGTGCAATATCATCATAGATGTCGGTAATGCTAATCACTTGCGTGGGACTAGAAGTATCGATATTTATCGTATGGCTGGTGGATAATGGCCCAAAATTGCCCGCCGCATCGCTAACTTGCGTGGTATAACTGTAACTATTACCGTCGATTAAAGCACTGTCATTGAAGCTCCAGTTGTTACCGGTGATGGTCGCTTGACCGATAATCACTCCATCTCTGAGGATGTTGAGTGCTTCGCCGGCCGCTAAAACAGTAGTTAAAGTGCCGTTTAATTCAGGGCTAAGGTCATTGCTAAAACCGTTATTGAGGATTGCGCCCAACAGCGGTGCAACATTATCCTGGATATCAGTAATGTTACCTACCTGGGTGGGAGCGGTAGTATCAATGTTGATTGTATATAAGTTAGAGAGAGTGCCGAGGTTGCTGGCAGCGTCAATTATCTGGGCACTGTAGTCGTAGCTGTTGCCATCGAGCAAGCCTGCATCGGTATAGCGCCAATTAGTGCCTGTGACAATCGCCTGACCGATAACTACCCCGTCTCGTAAAATATTCAGCACTTCATTGGCCGCCAGAGCTGCGCTTAAAGTGCCAAGTAGCTCAGGTGTCGTATCGTTGCTACTATCATTGTGAGCGAGATTGCCAATGCTGGGCAGGAGATCATCCAGAATACCGGTAATAATAACCGTCTGCGTGGGGGCGGTGGCATCGGTATTAAAATTATAGCTATTGCTTAGGCCCCCAGTGTTGCCCGCGAGGTCGATAACTTGCGCGGTGTAATTATAGCTAGTTGCATCGGACAAACCGCTGTCATTAAAGCTCCAGGTTAAGCCGGCAATAGTGGCTTGGCCAAGTAATGTAGCGTCTCTATAAATGTTGACTACTTCACCCGCACCAAGGGAGCTACTTAGAGTGCCGATAATTTCAGGTGCGAGATCATTGCTGTCGCCACCGTTTGCGATACTGCCAGTCTTGGGTGCCACATCATCATTGATATCGGTAATGCTGATAATTTGCGTGGGATTAATAGTATCAATACTTATGCTGTAGGCGGTGGACAAAGGGCCTAATAGCCCATTGATACTCACTACTTGTACAGTGTAGTGATATTGATGACCTGTTTCTAATGCGCTGTCTTGGTAGCTCCAAGTGGTATTAGACAGTGTCGCTTTGCCAATTGGAATGCCATTGCGCAACACCACTAACTCCTCAATTGCGGCAAGTTTTTGTGATATAACACCGCGTAATACTGGTGAGGTATCGTTGCTAAAACCATTGTTTATGATGTGTAGAGAGGCTGGATGCAGATTCTTGAAAATTCCTGAAATTGACGCTTCCGCTGTTGGAGGAACTTTGGCTGGATCGCTTAATAACCTTTGGTCGAGGCGAATTGAATCACTTTGTGACAAAGGGTCAAACCCAGCGGTTGGGTCTATTTCTTGTGCACTGCGAATGATAAAGGTGAAATTTGAGTGATGTTCTCTGAAAGGCTTTAAAAAATCATATGGATCGAAATGATAAGTTAAGCTAGCCACTTCATCGGTATGCAGAAAGTCAAAATGACTGGAGGTATCTGAAGTTACATATTTAGCCAATAGCACTTGATGTAAGCTTTGCTTGAAAGTCAGAGTTTCGCCATTGTAGAGTTTAACCTCCAGCGTCGAATCGACGCCTAGCTCAATATCGTCATCCTCAAAAATGGTTTCCCCAAGATGCAAAACTCTACTCACTTTGGCAGAGTCTGTGGCGACAACAACGCCTGTTTGCAAACTAACTACACCAATACCAATACCAATACCAAGCCGCATAATTTTCACTTCAGTACTATTTAAACTGAATCCGGAAGGACAGCTAACTAGTTATTAAGTATAGGAGTCGTTGTGACTTTTTGCGTAGTCGACAAGGTTAATAAAAGTGTAAAAATTTTCTTTAGGGATTCTATGAAAAGTCAGTTATATAGAGAGGGAGAGTTGAATGGCTGTTCAAGCTTTAGAGGATAGGAGATATAGAGGGTCGCTAATTATAAATAGCTTGGCCTGGGCTGTGATATTTTAGCGATGACCATGTTGCTGAAATAATTTCGGATAAAATTGACTGGAGACAAAATTTAATCAAAATACTTACAATTCAAAGGTATAAGGTCGCATAATGATCAAATATTAGCCGTAGAAGGGTCATGAAAATCACGTCGTTGATCCAGAAAAGTACGTCAGAAAAGTACGTCAAAAAATAGTTAAAAAGTTAAAACTTGGAGAAATACATTGTTAGATATAAAATTTAGTGTCCTTGGTCATTCTGAATCTTCGGCGAGAATTGCCGTTAAAGCTCGTGATTTCAATATTATCATCGATGAGCCAGCTTCCTTAGGCGGTGAGGACAAAGGGCCAAATCCGGTTGAATATTTATTGAGCTCGATTGTTGGATGCCTGAATGTTACCGGTCATTTAGTGGCAGAGGAAATGGGCTTCACGATTAAGAGTTTGCAAATAAAAGCTTCGGGAAGCTTAAATCCTGCTCGCTTATTCGGCAAAGAGACTAGCGATCGCACAGGCTTCAAAGGAATAGACATCGAACTATTAGTCGATGCTGACACTGATGCAACAACACTACAACAGTGGCTGCAAAAAATTGAACTGCGCTGCCCAGTATCAGATAATCTTGCGCACGATACACCTACAGCTTTGACGCTCAAACTCGCGGAATAGACGTAGAAGCACTGTCTGAAGGCGGTAACTTGCTGGTTGCGCTTCAGCTGGTGCTGCTATTTAAGGTGCATCTATTTCGTCACTGATTTTTTTTGCGCTAGCTGTTTGCTTATCCAGCTGTGTAAAATGGCTTTTAAGAATGTGATTGCTGGGCATATCAATAAACTGGGTAGCCTCAGGTACAGTCTGGTAAGCGGTTTTCATTTCCGTCGCTGTTAATGGGCGAATGCCATTTTCAGTTAATCGGCCGCCGCACACATGATCGATAATTATTTTATATTCGCCTAATATAATTTCAGAAGCATTATATTGGCGGACTATGATGGCTCCCGTACCTTTCATTCCCTGATATAGAGCCATCTTTATCAGGCCAATATCCGTTTCTAAACCGACTTTTTCTTTGTCATCTAAATAGCGCAGTAAAGTACCATCCGCCTTGACTCCAAAATGATAGTGATCATTGGCGCAGGTAATATTAATACGCTTATCACCTTCTAAGTACTCGGCGAGGTCAACTAAATAGGAAAATGCTTGATCAATAAAGGACATATGAATTCTCTATACAACAAATTAAACAGTGTAAACGTGAGGCTTGAATTAACAAGATAGTCAATTTCTGTGTAAAAACAAAGGTTTTATAAGTCCACTTTAATAAATATTTCGATGCATTGCCAGCTATTCGCTATGGCTTAAGCAATAGCTATATGTGAAATTCATATTTAATGACGAATTTCACATAAGTGTGATAGTAATGGTTTTAGTGTCTTACTCTTTTAACCTTCTCAGCTGAGTAAACTAAGTAGAAACCAATGGCCGCAGCGCAGATAAAGCCAATAGCTAAAGGTATTGTGGTCTGGTTATAAAAGCGTCCGGCTATAACTGAGAAAATAACTGATACCAAGCTTGAGGAAGAGGCGATGATGGATGCACCTAATCCTGCAACTTTGCCGAGTGTTTCCATAGCCATTGCCGTTAAGTTACCGAATAAAATTCCGATACAGCAAAAGCATAAAAAGCTAATCGACATAAACCAAAATAATGCGGGTTTTCCCGCACTCAGTACACTGACTAGTAAGAGTAAACTGCTGAAACAGCCTAAGGCTAGTAAAGCGCTAATGGAAAGTCGATACATCCCATATTTCATGACTAGCTTACCATTAAGAAAAGAAGATACGCCCACACCTGAGGCGAGAATGGCGAAATACAAGGGGAAGAGATCTACAATATTGTAGATGTCTTGGAATATCGCTTGCGCCATGCCAATGTAAAGCAATAATGCCCCGAACAATATCCCAGCGGTGACCGCATAAGCCATGATCGTCGGTTTGAAGAAAATAATTTTGGAGGCTTTGGCGATAGCTTTGAGAGAAAAAGGTATGCGGTTTTCCTCGCTGAGGGTTTCGTGCTGACGAATCGAAAACCAGATGCCGATCGATACAGTCATCAATAGAAAAAATGCAAAAATTGTTTGCCAAGTAGCAAAGGTGATAATTAACTGACCTAAAGCTGGAGCAAGCATCGGTACTAGTATAAAGAACATCATGATAAAAGACATAATCCGTGCCATAGAGGCGCCGGTATATTGATCTCGGATCAGGGCGCGAGAAGCTATTTTAGGGCCTGAAACCCCGACACCTTGGATAACTCTACCTATCAACAGCCATTCAAAAGATTGGGCGGTCATGGAAACGATACAGCCAATACAGAAAATCCCCATACCCAGTAATATAGCGAATTTTCTTCCTTTAGTGTCAGAAAGGGGCCCAAAGACTAACTCGCCAAAGACCATGCCCAATACTAATGCACTGATGACTAGCTGGGTATCTTTGGAGTCCCCCAGGGCATAGCTTGCGGCAATAGCGGGAAAAGCGGGCAACATAGTATCGATAGAAAGTGCCACTAATGACGTCAGTAAGGCAAAAAGCGAGATAAACTCGAATGGGCCTAGTTGCATTTTTTTTGTGGTTTTGTTGAGCGGCGAATTCATTATTTAGTACTCAATTTTGCTGGTATATTTAGTAGATGAAATGTTGCTATGCTAAGGAATTACTGTGCGTTGATGTGTGACTTGTGGAGACGTTTTCTAGAAAAATAGACCGCTAAGGCTGATTATTATAATGAAAAAAATGCCAGTCAATAATGAAGTCTAAAGAAAGTTATAAATGCAGCTAGGGAGCGAATATATTAAATAGAAATTATTGCATATGCAATAATAAATATTAAAAACCGCTGGTTAAAAATGGATCAGTTTATAGTTTTGAATTAATCGCTAAATTCTACTCCTAAGTTTTGAAAAAGCTAGCTGGCGAGATAAATTTTAAAAATATTAGCTGTCTTCTTAATGGTTTGGGCAGAGTTTTCTGAATAAGATTAGTAAGCTAGTTAGAGGTGCTGAAGAATCCCCGATAATCACAGTTTGTAGCTAATATGTTAATCATCTAAATGAGTCGGTGAAAGGGTTGTGATAGTATGTGTCAGCCTAATACATGGAGAGAGCACCTTGATTCAAGGTATAGAGCAAATAAACTCACTGGCCAAAGCCGCAGGTCATAAAATCCTCAGTGTTTATCATGCTGACTTCAGCGTTGCATATAAAAATGATCAAAGCCCGATTACTGCCGCGGATAAAATAGCCCACCAAATCATTTGTGCTGGTTTAAAGTTAATAGCGCCCAATATCCCGATCTTATCTGAAGAATCCGCGCCTCAGGATATTGCCAATAGATTAAGCTGGTCTAGATACTGGTTAGTAGATCCTTTAGATGGCACTAAAGAATTCGTGTCGCGCAATGGTGAGTTTACGGTTAACATCGCCCTGATTGATGATGGGGTGCCGATTTTTGGTGTGGTCTACGCACCGGTCTTGGATGTGACTTATTGGGGGAGTGAAGCGGGAGCTTTTAAGCGACAGGGCGAGGGAGAGGCAGAAGCTATTCAAGTATCCCCAACCCCTAGAATGCAGGATAGATGGCGGATTGTCGCCAGTAGATCTCATCAAAATATAGCCATCAAAGAGTACTTAGCACAATTTGCTAAGGTTGATCTGCTACATATGGGAAGCTCTTTAAAATTTTGTTTGATCGCTGAGGGCAAGGCTGATTTATATCCTAGATTGGCACCGACTAGTGAGTGGGATAGTGCAGCCGCCCAAGCAGTGGTTGAAGCCGCTGGTGGTTGTGTATTGGAGTATCCAAGCTTACAGCCTTTGCGTTATAATCGAGGTAGCACTCTGTTAAACCCCAATTTTATTGTCTGCACCGATACTCCGTTGAGTTGGGTTTAGTCTAGACATAAATGATCACTTAATGAGTATGAAAACCGCTGATGCTTACAACACTTTCAACTATTCTAAAAACGCCTAATATAAAGAGTATAGCCACCCTTGCCTTCGGGCTAGTTTTGGCGATTATTTCCAGTAGTGCCAGTGCATTTTACTGTTCTATATTTGAAGGTAAGGATAGCAATATACCCTCTTTTAAAACTGAAATTGCCGAAATGAAAAATATGGAAAAAAATGGTCGGCACATTAAGGTATTGGTACCTAGGCAAGGGCCAGTTCAGGAATTTAATTTAGCAGAGTATGTGGAAGGCTCTAGCTCGAATACCGAATTAAAACAGAAGTTGAAAAGAGTCGCCGGTGGTACCGTCGTGTATATTGATTTGTTCCCCATTGAAAAGCGCTATGAGATTCGCATTGGCCGATTAACAGAAAATTTTGAACAGGTGATTAGTCCAACCGTGTATGCAAATTTTTCCTATAATAATCAGCATAATGAAGTTTATGACTTGCAAAGTAACGTGGCGGTTTATTGCAATTGATAATGTTCGATCAATAGCTACTGCGAGCCATCCGTAGCTGTACAAGAGTGATCATTGCAGTTGACTTAAAAACCACTTTTGTACAGCATAAATGCTTATCTATAGCTTCCTAGAATTTTAAATACTGGTAACTGCTTCACCCTGTTACATCAATAACTATTTCTTGAAATCTCCCGTCATTAAATTCTTGCCAATGAGTATCAATGTCTTTCATTTCTTCTTTTAACCAGGCGTGGAAGTTTTTGATTTTAGCGTATTTAAAGTGATTCTCGGGAGCAACTAAAAAATACGAATAGCCGGACTGGAAGTAGTATGGCAATGGACAAATAAGTTGTTTTCGATCTAGTAATTCGTAGATTAAGCTGTAGCGCAACAGCGACATTCCCTGTCGGCCTAAAAGTGGCTCGATCAACATTGTCGAATCACCGACATGCAGTTTTGAGGGTTTAGTGTTAATCGGTATGCCGACGATTTCCATAAAAGGTCGCCAAGCCTTTTCAATGTCTACTCCCTCATCAGTCAACAGTGGGATATTAGCCATCTGCGATTTAATGTCTTTTGTGGTATCAATTAACTTAGGGTGACATACCGGTAATAAATAATCATGGTGTAATAATTTTGATTTATATCCAGGGTAGATACCTTTTCCGTACCTAATCGCAAGATCGAGCTTAGTACCACTGAAGGGTTCTATTTTTAATGAAGGTGATATTCGAATACTGATGTCTTGATACTGCTCTTGAAAGTTATATAACTTGGGCATCAACCAGCGACTGGCAAATGAAGGCAAGGTGGTGATCGTCAATAAATCAGGGTTGGGGTCATCGCCTAGGCTAGCCAATCCCTCCTCAAATGATTCAAAACCTTTAATCACATATGGCAGCAGTTGTTTGCCGCAGTCAGTGAGCACTACTTCGCGATTTAATCGGTCAAATAATTTTACATCCAAGCTCTGCTCAAGGTTTTTAATCTGTTGACTAACAGCAGCTTGGGTAACAAATAGCTGTTCGGCTGCGACTTTAAAACTAAGTGTTTGGGCGGCCTGGCGAAAAAATTTTAGGGAAGTAAGTGGAATATGCTTGTTCATATCAGTTAACTTTTTCTTAAGTGAATGAAGTTTTTATTGTTTGTCAGTATTGGCTAAATAGAGAAAAATAGCCATCAGTAGCCAGTAAAAACTGAAAAAAGGAGAAAGAGCATGAATTATAGTAATTTTTACTTAAGAAAAAATAACTTAGCTGCCGAGGTTGCGAATCACATCGCGCATTTCACACAAAGTGTAAAATTGACGGTTAAAGAAGCACTGCAGTTAGAAGCTAAAAAGCGCAAGCCAGTGATTGCTGATAGTGCTGCTTATTATGCAAATGCGCCGCGCCGAAGCGATGCTACTCCCAGTATCGAGCGTGAATTAAAAGCCCAAGGTAATGCATGGTAATTATCCAGAACTCCTTCATTAGTTTGAGGGGGTTCTTAACTCAAAAGTGCTAGCTCCTGCCATATCTTGCTTTTCCCGATTCTGTGTAAATATTCCCTTAGTAATGCCAGGCTTTGTCTAAGCAGTAATAGAATGTTAAATTCCGTTTGCGCTGATTAATCTTGATATGTTGCTTTTAATTCACGACACGGGAGGCTATTTATTTTTTTGTTAAGTCATCATTAATCTTGTTGAATCTAATACGGGTTATATATACGTATAGAATAATACAGCTAAATTATCGAAAGATAGAAGAACTGCTATATTTATATCTTTAGTGGACGCTATAAATGTATAAATCAAACTAGTTATTTGCGGTCAGTAAAAGCTCTTACCTGAATCCGTGACTTCAAAGTGAATCAAGAGCTTGCGCTATGTGATGCAGTGAAGTCACTGATTCAGGCCTTACCGAGCTGAAGCCATCATCAATCAATAACTTAACCAGGATGATTAAATGAAGAAAATATTATTAGCCTTGATGTTTTTATGGGGCGGGAATGTGGTTGCTGGTGATGCTGTATATACCAGCTTTTTCAATAATAACGCGATTAGCGGTTACGATACTGTCGCTTACTTTAGTAAAGACAAACCAGTTAAAGGCAGCAAAAAATATTCTACAACATATATGCAGGCGAAATGGTTATTTTCCTCCGCTGATAATTTACAAAAATTCAAACAAAATCCGAAAAAGTATGCACCTCAATATGGTGGCTTTTGTGCTTGGGCGGTAGCTGTTAAAAACGATCGAGCTTCAGGTGATCCACAGCGTTGGAATATCGTTAAGGGTAAGTTATATTTAAATTATGATCGAGATATTCAGGATAAATGGCAGAAAAATATCCCGCAGTTTATTGAGCAAGCTGACAAAAACTGGCCTTTATTACTGAACAATTAAACTGCAGATATAGTTGCCCCTAAATTATCAATGACACCGTTCAAAAAAGGGTGATAGAAAAACTTAGTCTCACTA
Source organism: Oceanospirillales bacterium (assembly GCA_029027825.1). Classification (GTDB taxonomy): domain Bacteria; phylum Pseudomonadota; class Gammaproteobacteria; order Pseudomonadales; family Balneatricaceae; genus Rs1. The sequence goes on from CP093399.1 coordinate 4,775,976, forward strand.
AGCTGTATTTAGTTTTTTAGCTCTGAGCCTTTAGTAAAGCTGCTGTTCGGAGCTTTACGAACACCTGAATCAGTGACTTCACTGCACCGCATAGCGCAAGCTCTTGATTCTACAGCGGTTAGAAAAATACCCGCTGAACCTACGGGTTTTATGCATGGATGCATTTATTTAGCGAATGCAGGAGCATATGAGCTTGCAGCTAAGATTTTTCAATTCCACTGTAGAACCAATATCTTACACTCTGTATTTACTTTGAAGTCACGGATTCAGGTAACAGTCTCCTGTGCACCGTATATGTCTGAAGTATAGGTGTTCAATAGTCCGTGATTATTCGTCTACCTCCTTTATAAGCTAGAATGAGAAATTACTTTGAAGTGCTTTTTTCGTAACTGAGGGTTGAATTCTCTAAAAAATACGTATTTTTGTGCCCCGTCCGATTCCCTCGCAACCTTCACCACTACGTAGCGCTGTAGCGTGAACTTAGCCGAAACACATCAGCAGACTAAGTCATTGAAATTTTTTGACCTACTTTTACCACAGATTATTCGGTTTTATAATACTGGTTTAAATCATTCTACATTATTACGATAACCTGAATCAGTGGCTTCACTGCACCACATAGCGCAAACTCTTGATTCAATGGCGGTTAGAAAAATACCCGCTGAACCTAAGGGTTTTATGCCGGGATGCATTTATTTAGCGAGTGCAGGACGCATTTGAGCTTGCAGCTAAGATTTTTCAATTCCACAGTAAAACCAATATCTTACACTCTGTATTCGCTTTGAAGTCACGAATTCAGGGATGATAAAATGTTTTATATAAATTATAGTGTTGAGGGCAGCAGCTCTTCATCTATCGATAGTAGTGGTGATAAAAGGGCGTTATTCTATGTAAAGTGGTAAAACGTTGTATGTTTTACGTACAAAACAAAAAAAAGTGTTTAATTACAACAAAAAAGCATGAATATTCATATTTCAGTCAGTTTAACTTAAGTATATTTATTGATACATATTTTGGGTGATAGGCGTTTTTGTAAAAGTGGGACAGGTTTAAATCAAAACCAGCTGATAAATTGAATGAATTTAGTGATTAGTGTAAGTTGTGGATTTTATGAGCTGATAAAACATCGTCGAATTTCGAACCTACTCTTAGGTTGTGAGCTCTGCATATCCGAGCGTAGTAGCTATGCAGAGGTCTCAGGTTAATATCTCAAAAACAGGGTGTTTTTCCGTTGTTGATTGCTCCCTCAGAAATACTAGTAAAGTAAAAAATTATAATAATATAGAGGTGGATATATGAATCTAATTTTTGGGAAACTGAAGATTGGTCAAAAGTTTATTCTTAGTTTTTTGGCGATAGGTGTTATTCCAGCAACAATTATTGGCTTGGTTAGTTTAAATCAAGCTAATCAAGGAATGGAGTCACTTTCCTTTAATTCTCTTGAGGCCGTCAGAGAAATCAAAAAAGCGCAACTCGATCAGTATTTTAAAGATAGACGCAGTGATATGAATGTACTTGTTAGTGTTGCAGGTGCATTAAAATTACAAGCTTTGGAAAAACTTAAAGCGGTGCGAGAAATTAAAAAGGCTGCCGTGGAAAATTACTTTCACCAAACAGCTTTACAAGTACAGTCTTTTACCGAAAGTTCCACCACTAAAAATGCTTTAGTTGAGTTTAGAGATAATTTTAATCTCATAAAATTTGTCAATAAATTAGACGACGCTACTGTCGCTAAAATGCGCTCGGATTTAGCTGTGTTTTATCGTAAAGATGTAAGCGTGTACTTTACTGAAAAAATTGGCGTTGATTCCAGTGTGCAAATTAATGAATATTTAGCCGTTTTAGATGATGAAGCAGTGGTTGCCCAGTATTATTATTTACTAAAAAATAAAGCCCCAATGGGTAGTAAAGCAAAGCTAAATCGTGGATCAGACAAGTCAAAATATTCTAAAGCACATTATAAAATTCATCCTGGAATTCGAAATTTTCAAGAAAAATTTGGTTACGAAGACATCATCATGATTGAGTCTCGAAAGAATCGAGTTATCTATTCCGTTAAGAAAAATATTGACTATGGAACCGATCTTTTAAAAGGACCATTGGCGCAATCTCCACTGACCAAAATATATCAAAAAGCTTTAAAAGCAGGGCGTAAAGAAAGTCATCTAAGTTCAGATTTTGAAATATATTATCCTTCCATTAACTCTCCGCAAATGTTTATAGCAGCCCCTATGCGCCACTATGGTGGTGTAATAGGTGTGGTGGTTTTTCAAGTCAATATAGAGCAAATCAACGCAGTGATGAGTGAGCGGGTTGGTTTAGGTGAAAGCGGGGAAACTTACTTAGTCGGCAGTGATCATAAAATGCGTTCGGACTCTAGTAGTGGTGCGAATAGAACCGTACAGGCCTCGCTGTCAAATGCAGAAGACTCTAAAGCTGAATCCTCTGCTATTGATCTGGCATTAGCAGGTGAAACGGGTTCGGGAATCATAACTAATTATTTAAATAAACCGGTTTTGTCTGCTTGGGTTCCCCTAGTGGTAGGTGGGCACAAATGGGGTTTGTTAGCTGAGATTGATGTATCTGAAGCGTTGAGTCCTGTCGATGAGTTTGGGACAGCGTTCTATGAAAACTACGCTCAACAGTATGGCTATCCCGATCTGTATTTAATTAACCCTAATGGCTATGTGTTTTTTTCCGTATCAAAAGGTAGTGACTTAAACACCAATCTTAAAACTGGCAAATATAAATCCAGTAGCTTAGGTCGGTTAGTAAAAAAAGTCAGTGATAGTAAAGTGTACGGCTTTGCGGATGTTGCAGCTTATGAGGCTGATCAACACAAGGCCAGTGCATTCATGGCGCAACCATTGATTACCGGTACCGGTAAAGTTGAATTAATCATTGCTTTAAAAATCCCAGTACAAGGGATTAACGATATTACTGGGATCAGAGAAGGGATGGGCGAAACTGGCGAGTCATATTTAGTCGGACCTGATTTTAGGATGCGCTCAGATTCTCAATTTGACAATAATAGAACTGTGCAAGCATCATTCTCCGGTTCGGTTGCTGAGAATGGAATTGCCACTCAGTCCGTTAAAGCTGCTTTGGCGGGAGAGTCGGGTGCGAAGATTATCACTAACGTGCTTGGTCATGAAGTGTTGTCTGCATATACACCAATCGCAGTGAGCGGTGTTACTTGGGCGTTATTGGCTGAAATTAATGAAGATGAAGCCATTGACGCTGGCGAAAAGCTTAAGTGGTCGACATTGATTATATTACTGATCTCTGTGGTGCTGATTATTGTGTTTGGGGTGATGATGGCGTCGCGTATCAGCAAGCCGTTAGTTAAGGCTTCTCTACTGGCTAAAAAAGTGGCATCAGGAGATTTGTCCTCAGATATCCAAGTAGAGAGAAATGACGAGATAGGTGATTTGCAAAGTTCACTGAAAGAGATGAATGATAGTTTGAAGGTAATGGTTTCTCGAATCAGCTTATCGGCAGAGCAGCAAGCTGCAGCTGCAGAAGAGCTGTCAATTATTACCGGGCAAACTCGTACTCACGTGCAAAATCAAAATCAAGGGACTGGGCAAGTAGTGATAGCAATTCATGAAATGAGCGAGTCTCTTCAAGATGTTAGTGCCAGTAGTAATCAGGCGTCGGATGCCGCTTTACTGGCTAGTAAAGAAGCCGGAATAGGCTCTGTAGAAGTGCAGAATACTATATCATCTATACATAGCTTCGCCTCAGAAGTCGATCACATGGCAGATACTATGACTGAGGTTGAAAAAGGAGCTAATGACATCGGTGGAATTGTAGACGTAATCAATGGTATTGCTGATCAAACTAACTTACTGGCGCTGAATGCCTCTATTGAAGCTGCAAGAGCTGGGGATCAAGGGCGAGGTTTTGCGGTGGTTGCCGACGAAGTGAGGGCGCTGGCTAAAAGTACCCAAGGTTCGACGATGCAAATAGAGCAAATGGTTGCTCAGTTGCAAAAAGGAGCTCAAGCATCGGCGCAGGCAATGAGTCGCGGCAAAGGGCAGATGGCAGAAGTGGTTAAGTTGGCTGAAAATACTGGAGCGGCACTAGTACGTATTTCTGAAGCGATCGATAAAATTCAGAAATTGACTGAGAATATTACAGAGGCTAATCAGCAGCAATCTGTAGTTACAGAACAAGTCACCGATAATATTCATCACATAAAAGAGTTGTCGGAACAGACGGGTAGTGATTCAGAGCAAATTTTAGCGGCAAGTGAAGAGCTGGCTCACTTGGCAACTAGTCTACAAAAAGAAACGCACAGATTTAAGATGTAGCTAGGGGTTGATCTATAAAAGCTGCTGTCAGGAGAACAAGCTTAAGGTTGGTTTTTCTGACGGTTTTTCGAAAAAATCGTGTTTAACATGATTTCTATTAAATTGAGGCCTCTGCATAACGTTGCGAGCTAAGTTAAAGCTAGGCATAAACCGGCGAGGTAGAGGAGTTAGTATTCTTCTCACTTTGGGTACAGTGTGTAATTCTTTATGGTATTACTGGTGTAAATGAGTATATTGAGCCGGTTTTTAACGCGGTGTTACCGAGCGCAGTAATTCTGCTGAGACCTCATATTAAATCAAATAGACTTGGTTGCAGAGGGCTAGTTTGTTATTGATCAGTCTTTTAGTTGCAACCCTGTAGATGAAAGAAAATTGATAGTAGGTATAGCTATAATGCTGCATAGTGTATTGGTGGGTTATAGGAGTTGTTTGAAATTAGCGGGGATGAGAGGTGTAATAAAGTGAGGTGTTAGCCTCACTTTATTAAGAGCGAAATTACGCTGAGTGTAGAGCTTTAACCAGTGCTTTGAATATCTTGGCGTTGCCAGTGACTAAGTCTGCAGATTTTTTGAAATTTGCACCGCCAGCTAAATCACCAGCCAGTCCGCCTGCTTCTTGAATCAATAAAGCTGAAGCCAAGACGGTGGCGGGTTGTAATTTTTTGGCGAAGCTGCCGTCAGTTCTGCCCGCTGCCACATTGGCAAAGTTAAGCGCTGCAGATCCCGAATTTTTTAAGACTCCCTGTTTAGCATGCAGTTGGGTAGCCATGCTAATGTGCTTGTCAAGTTGTGACTTGTCGCCGCTCATGTCGGAAAAGTCAGTCGTTATAATAGAACCATCCAGTCCCTTGATGTCAGCTACACTAATCCTCCGACCGTTTAACACCGCTCCGTAACCTTTACTTGCGGTATATTCATCCCCAGTAGTTGGGTTTATAATCACCGCGTGCTCAATTTTGCCTTTAATTACCGCAACTAAACACACTGCGATATCAGGTAAACCTGAGGAAAAATTGTTGATATCATCGATTGGGCTGATATACCAGCTCGCTTCGGTTTTATCACTGTGGGATTTGTTATCACCGGAAAACTGACCCTGTAAAGCGTGATTTGGATAAGCTTTTTGAATGGTGTGGACGATGGTTTGTTCAGCGTTTAGAGCTGTTTCTTGAATAAGTTCGGCTACTTCACTCTTTTCAAAACGAATGATTTCGATTTTGTCTTGAGCACGTTGAATTTGTTCGCTGGCTAAACGGGCTGCCCGTAGCGCGATATTAAGCATTGGTTGCATTGTTAAAGAACCTGATAAAATTAAAGACTGAGATAAAGCTATTGTATCATCTAGCGGTTTGCGGTGTCGCTATTTATTGTTCGATTTTTTTGCCGAAAGCAGACTTTGTTCTAGTCGGGATATTGGGCGCCTGGTTTTATATAATACAGGCGGTTGCTGTTTCAGTAAGAGTGAATCTGTTAGTATGGCGGATTTAATACGATGGACAAAGCAGTGCGAGAGAATATTAAAATTATTTTGGTAAACACGACTCATTCTGGAAACATTGGAGGCGTCGCAAGAGCCATGAAAAACATGGGTTTAGCTGATTTAGTGTTAGTGGCGCCGAAAAAATTTCCCAGTGATGATGCTACTGCCAGGGCGGCAGGGGCTGACGATGTGCTAGCGGCGGCACAGGTTGTGGAGTCGTTGGAAGAGGCAGTGGCTGATTGCGAATTAGTCTTTGCAACCAGTGCAAGGGAGCGGCATATTCCCTGGCCAATAATGGACCCAAGAGAAATGGGTCGAGTGATTTTTGGTTTAGATGCCAATCAAGCTACAAAAAATATCGCTATAGTATTCGGGCGTGAAGATCGGGGCTTGACCAATGAAGAGCTGCACTTGTGCCAGTACCATGTTTGTATTCCCTCGGTAGAAAAGTTTAGCTCTCTCAATATAGCTTCCGCAGTGCAAGTTATCGCCTATGAAATTCGTATGGCTAGTTTGCAAAAAAATAGCGCAGAGGGTGTTGGCTCAGGACCACAGTGGGGGACCAACTGGGATGCGGAACTGGCTTCGCAGCAAGAATTGGAGCTGATGTTTAAGCATTTTGAGAAAACTATGCAGGCAACTGGATTCCTAGATCCAGAGAACCCCAGGCAGTTAATGACTAGGGTGCGGCGATTGATCATGCGAGCCCTGCCAGATAAAATTGAAGTCAATATATTGCGGGGCATGCTGACCAGTATAGCTAAGTACAAAAATCAGCGATAGTTTTCATCGGACGCACAATGATTTTCGTGTCAATTAATGGGAAATATAAATATCAAACGCGACTTTAAATGTCATGAGACCTCTGCATAACGCTGCTAGCGCAGTAGTTATGCAGAGGTTTCGTCATTTGAATTTGCAATAATAAAGGTTGAAATGAACTAGATGAAACTGCCGATATATTTGGATTACGCTGCCAGTACTCCAGTAGATCCACGTGTCGCTGAGGCGATGATGGCTTGCTTGACCATGGATGGAAACTTTGCCAACCCAGCGTCACGCTCACATGTTTATGGCTGGAGGGCAGAGGAAGCGGTGGAAAAAGCCCGTCGTCAGGTTGCTGATTTGATTGGTGCACAAACCCGAGAAATTGTCTGGACATCCGGTGCCACCGAATCTAATAATCTAGCGATAAAAGGCTTGGCGCTGCAAAGACAAGAGCTAGGTATGCATCTAGTGACCAGCACTGTTGAGCACAAAGCAGTCTTAGATACTTTTGCTGAGTTACAGCAGCAAGGTTTTGATGTGACTTATTTAAAGCCGGCTGCGGATGGTCGGATTAGTCAAGAGCAGCTAGCGGCGGCAATACGTGAAGAGACTACCTTAGTTAGTTTGATGCATGTAAATAATGAAATAGGCACGATTAACGATATTGCTGCTCTAGGTGATGTCTGTGTGGCAAAAGGCGTCTGTTTTCATGTCGATGCTGCACAGTCAGCGGGTAAGCTGCCTATTAATCTATCCGTTCTTAACGTTGATCTAATGTCGTTTTGTGCGCACAAAATTTATGGGCCAAAAGGGGTGGGTGCGCTGTATGTAAAGCAAAAGCCAAAGATTAGAATTAAGGCGCAGATTCATGGTGGTGGGCATGAGCGAGGGATGCGTTCGGGTACTTTGCCGACTCATCAGTTGGTCGGTATGGGAGAGTCTTTTGCAATCGCAGGACAAGAGCTGGTTGAGCAGGCTCTACAGCTGGCAAAGCTTAGAGATATTATTTGGCATAAAGTTAAGTTGTTAGGCGGTGTAAGTGTCAATGGCGGGTTGGAAAATAGAGTGCCGGGCAATCTCAATCTCTGTTTTGCAGGAGTGGACGGTGAGATGTTGCTGCTGTCCTTAAAAGACCTGGCGGTATCAACTGGATCAGCATGTACTTCGGCAAGTTTGCTGCCCTCTTATGTGCTCAAAGAAATAGGTTTAACTGATGATCAGGCGCATGCTTCGCTGCGGATTTCAGTGGGGCGATTTACCTCGGAACAAGAAGTGGCATACGCAGGGGATCTCATTGTTGAGACTGTTGGGAAATTGCGTGCACAGTAAAAGTTAAATATCGTTAAAACTCACTAATAATGGTGGCCGAAAGGCTCTAAAACAGTGCTCTGCTGTAGCAGAGCCAATGTTTTACTGGTCTGCAAGCCTGCAATATTAACGTTAAAGATTGGTTTTCTAAAAAAGCAGTTAACTTAAGTGGTGTTTAGAGGACACTCTGGCGTATAATGCAGAGTTTTTTACGGTCGGCAGTCGTCGATCAACTTTTAATTTAAATAATGGGAAATAAATCATGGCAATTGAGCGCACGCTTTCAATTATCAAACCAGATGCTGTTGCAAAAAATGTTATCGGTAAAATCGTATCTCGTTTTGAGGGGGCGGATCTTAAAATTGTTGAGTTGTCTTTAAGAAACTTAAGCAAAGCTGATGCCGAAGGCTTCTATGCAGAGCACAGCGAACGTCCTTTCTTTGCTGATTTAGTAACATTCATGACTTCTGGTCCGGTTGTTGTTCAAGTACTTGAAGGCGAAAATGCAGTACTGAAAAATCGTGATCTAATGGGCGCAACTAATCCTAAAGATGCCGCTGCTGGAACTATCCGTAGTGACTTCGCTGAATCTATCGATGCAAACGCTGTACATGGTTCTGATTCTGTTGAATCAGCGACTCGTGAAATTGCTTACTTCTTTTCTTAATTGAATATTGAGTAAGTAACTAAGTGTAGGGTGCGGATAAAATACTGCGCTCTGCGCTTGAATAATATAAGAGATATAGAAAAATGACTGGAACACCTAAAACTAATCTACTAGGTATGACGCCTGTGCAATTGGCTGAATATTTTAAAAAGATAGGAGAGAAGCCGTTCAGAGCGACTCAAGTATTAAAGTGGATGCATCAACATGGTGTTGAAAGTTTTGATGAAATGACCAATATCAGTAAATCACTGCGTGAGAAGTTAACCGAACAAGCTGAAATTCGCGAGCCTGAAGTGGTTAGTCAAGAGACATCTAAAGATGGAACCCGCAAGTGGGTTATTAGAGTTGAAGGGGGGTCCTGTGTTGAAACAGTACTGATACCCGAAGGTGATAGAGGTACTTTATGTGTGTCCTCGCAGGTGGGTTGTTCTCTGAACTGCAGTTTTTGCTCTACTGGTAAGCAAGGGTTTAATCGCAATTTAACGGCTGCAGAAATTATTGGCCAAGTGAGAATTGCGATTAAGTCATTTGGACAAATGGACCCCGCAAATAAGCGGGTGGTAACCAACGTCGTGATGATGGGGATGGGCGAGCCGTTAATGAATTTTGAGCGGGTCGTCAGCGCAATGAATTTAATGATGGAAGACAATGCATATGGTCTATCTAAACGTCGTGTTACTTTAAGCACGGCGGGCGTTGTTCCGGCGATCGACAAGTTAGGCGAAGTGACAGATGTGTCTTTAGCGGTATCGCTGCATGCACCAAATGATGAGTTGCGCGATGTGTTGGTGCCGATCAATAAAAAATATCCGATAAAAGAACTGATAGCGGCATGTAATCGCTATTTAGAAAAGTTGAGTGATAAGCGGGTCATCACTATAGAATACACGATGATGAGAGGCGTGAATGATCACCCTTCGCATGCTCGAGAATTAAGTAAGCTTTTGAAAACGCTACCCTGTAAGCTTAATATTATTCCTTTCAATCCCTTCCCTAATTCAGGCTATGAAAGACCCAAGGCGGAGGCTATTGAATTGTTCAAAAACACCATGCATAAGGCGGGCATTCGCACGACAGTTAGGCGTACGCGGGGAGAGGAAATTGATGCAGCCTGTGGGCAATTGGTCGGCATAGTCGAAGATAAAACCAGAAGAACCGCTAAATTAGGTCAGCTAGCCCAGCAAATAGTGCCTAAGAATATAATCGCGACTGATAGTCTAGCTGTTCAGTAAGCTATGATTGATTTTATATTTTAAAGGAGCTTTGGCTTAAAGTGTATGTAATATTAAAAATGATCAAATATGTCATGTTGGTGCTTTTTTTGACTGCTTGTGCTGTCGGTGCTCCTAATCCTAATGATATTTCAAAAAGTGAGAAAGCCAAGAAGTTTACTGATGTGGCCGTCGAGTATCTGAAATCAGGTGATAACGTAAATGCGAGAAACTGGCTGCAAAAGGCATTGCAGTATGATGCAACATACGGCAGAGCGTACTCAGTTTTGGCGACTGTGTTTCAGACAGAGAAAGAAAATCAACTCGCTGAAAAATATTTCAAAAAATCTATCAAAGTAGAACCGAGCTCAGCAATGTTTCATAATAACTACGGCGCTTTCTTGTTTCAGCAATCGCGTTTTGTAGAGGCTTGCGCGGAGCTTGAGCTAGCGACTAAAGATCCTTTTTATAACTTAAGAGCCCAAGCTTTGAACAATTTGGGGCGCTGTTACGATGCATTGAAAGATGGCGAAAAGTCGGCTAGGGCCTTTCAGAGGTCGATAAATTTGGGTGGTAGAAGTGGTTATGCCTTATTAAGTTTAAGTAAAAGTCTAATGGGTGCTGGTGAAATTTTCAAATCTCATGCAAAATACAGCGAGTTTTTAGATTTAGTGACCGTTAATCAAGCACAACACTCTGCTGAAAGTTTGAAGCTAGGAATTGAATTGGCTAGAGCAGCGGGTAACTTATCTGAAGTAGTCTCTTATTCATTATTATTAGAAAATTTATTCCCCAAAGCCTATATAAAATATAAGGAGTCAGTTCAGTGAGTAGTGTGTCTGACGAAGTGCAAGCAGTAGAGAACAGTGGATCACCGGGAAGCCGTTTACAAAAGGCGCGTGAAGCTATGGGTCTTAGTCAGAAATCACTGGCTGACGATTTATATCTGCCCAGAAATTACATCATTTGGATAGAGGAAGGTGCGTACGATAAGTTGCCAAGTATGGTTTTTTGTCGAGGCTATATAAGAGCGTATGCTAAAGCCGTCAATGAAAATGGCCAAGAGTTAATTGAATTACTGGATAGTGTCTACGGAGCGCCGAATACCAAATCACCCTTGAAGTCTATCTCTAAAATAAATGAGCAAGTAAAGGTTGGCGATCCCATCATGAAATGGCCAAGCCTGCTCTTTATTTTAGTGTTGCTAGGTGTGGTGTTCTGGTGGTGGAAAACACAATATGGATTGTCGGCTCCTATCGTGTCCTCGCAAGATCCTGTAGCCGTTGAAACAGTCAATGGTAGTGAGCTAGTGTTGCCATCCTTAGCTGATAGTTCCGTGAGTGCTGATGCTATGACTCAGTCAGTGATTAGTACACCAGCCACTCAAGGCGCAGTGGTAAGTTCTGCGAATTCAACAGAGTTAACTGTTGCTGCTGGCTTGAATGTTGACTTTAGTCCCGTTGTTAGCAGCCAGGAAAATGTAGTTAACAACGGCATTGGAATAGACTTAGCTTTAAACATTGACGACAGCGAAACCCAATCACAAAGTGACGCGCAATTAGCGGAATTGGAGCAGGTTGTTAAGAGTTTAGAGTCAGAGGCAGAATCTGCAGTTGGAGATACGAGCGAATTACCGGCAGCGGATAATAGTGTAAAGCTGTTACAGTTGACGTTTAATAACGATTGTTGGATTACCATTAAAGATGTACGCGGAAAAATATTGTTTAATGGTATTAAGAAATCCGGTCAAAAATTGTCGCTCAGTGGCGATGCTCCATTAAAGCTATCCATAGGGCGCGTAGACAGTGTTTCAAAAATAACCTATGGCGGTGTGAATATAAATATAGCGGCGCTAGGGCGTAACAATATAGCAAATTTTAAGCTACCACTCTAATTATCCGGTAATAGAAAATTGTCAAAACTTCAAGCCATTAGAGGGATGAATGATGTCCTTCCCGAAAACTCTCCAGCCTGGCAGTATCTAGAAGAGAAATTTCAGCAAGTAGTTACCAGTTATAGCTATGCAGAAATTCGCACGCCCATCGTTGAAAGTATCGATCTATTTAATCGCTCTATTGGTGAAGTCACCGATATTGTTGAAAAAGAAATGTACTGCTTTGAAGACCGCAATGGAGAACGGCTCGCACTTCGGCCTGAAGGTACTGCAAGTATTGTCAGAGCGGGAATTGAGCACGGTTTGCTATACAATCAGACTCAGAGAATGTGGTATCGCGGGCCAATGTTTCGCTATGAAAAGCCACAAAAAGGTCGCTATAGGCAGTTTCAGCAAATGGGTGTTGAAGCATACGGTATGGGCGGTGCTGATATTGATGCTGAAGTTATTCTTCTTTCAGTCGCTCTGTGGCGCTCGCTAGGTATTTTAGATGCGCTTACCTTAGAAATTAATTCTCTGGGCAGTAATGCTGCGCGTGAAGAATATCGTAAAGCGCTAGTTGAGTTCTTAAGTGCCAGACAAGATCTGTTAGATGAAGACAGTAAAAAACGGCTACTTAGTAATCCACTACGTATTTTAGATAGCAAAGATCCGAAGACTCAGGTGCTATTAAATGATGCGCCCAGTTTGGTCGAATATTTAGATGAGGATGCTAAATCCCATTTTACCGCGCTGACAGCTATTCTAGATAGGGCGGGGATAAGCTATGTGATTAATCCTAGGTTAGTTCGTGGTTTAGACTACTACAATAAAACCGTATTTGAGTGGACGACCGACAAGTTGGGTGCCCAAGGTACTGTTTGTGCTGGTGGCCGCTATGACGGCATGGTCGAACAGTTAGGGGGCAAGTCAACGCCGGCGGTCGGTTTTGCGATGGGCGAAGAAAGGTTGTTGTTGTTGTTGGAGACCTTGCAGGTATTGCCTGAGAAAATTAATCACAACTTTGATTTATATCTGGCAGCTAAAGATAAAGGTTTAGAGTTAGAGCTGGTGATGTTAGCGGAGCAGCTAAGAGCTGAAATCCCTAAGTTAAAAATAAGAACACACTGTGCTGGTTTGAAAAATATTTTAAACAAAGCGCGTCAAAGTGGTGCTCAGACCATCGTTCTGGTCGGGAAAAATACTGAGGGTGCTGTTCTTGTCACTCTTTGGCAGGGTGATCAGCCAGCTCAAGATCTTAGTATCTCGAAGTTGGTTGCTGTGCTGAGAGACAGTAAAAAATAAAGATTAAACAAGTAAATGGAGGCCTCTGCATAACGTTGCGAGTGAAGGTAAGACAAGGCAAAAACCGGCGAAATAGCGGATTCAGTGTGCCCCTGTTTATGGGTATTACAGGTGTAAATGAGCATATTGAGCCGGTTTTTAACGCCGTATTACCGAGCGCAGTTATCATACCCTTTGGGTAAGTTATGCAGAGGTCTCAAATGAATATACATGACATTATTGATGTGAGTCCTCAGCATAAAGTCACGAACGAAGGTATTGCAAGGCATAAAACAGAGAAATAGCGGCGTTTACTAGTGTGAATTAGCAGCTTGAATCGATTTTTTGCGTCATCTTACCGAACATAGTCGTTATGCTTAGGCCTCGATGTCATCATTGATAGCAAATATAGAGTTTAGGAGTAGTAGAGTGTCAGAGTTACGCACAGAAGAAGAGCAGTTAGACGCAATAAAATCTTGGTGGAAAGAGAACGGTAAATCTTTAGTGATTACCATTGTGGTGGTGGTTACTGCAGTTTATGGTTACAGAGCTTGGCAGCAGCAGCAAGTAGATAGCAGTGAAACAGCATCTGCCATGTACCAGCAATTGATTAGTGTGGTTGAGTCTGCACCGAACGCTGATGCTGAAAAAAATCTAGCTACTTCAAAACATCTAACCAGTACCATTAAGGCTGAGTTTTCAGACAGCCAATATGCCAAATATGCTGCATTGTTAATGGCCAAATCTGCGGTTAACGCCGGTGATTTTCCAGCAGCTCTTGAAGAGCTGGACTGGTTGTTGGCTGCAAGCCCTAAAGCACTGCTAAAATCTCTAGCTACGATCCGCAAAGCGCAAATATTGGCTGAGCAGAAAAAGCTGGAGGCAGCATTAGATTTACTAAAAGAAGTTTCTGATAGCTCGCTACAAATTCAGGTAGATGAGCTCAAAGGTGATATCTACTTAGCACAAGGTGATGAAAAAAAAGCCAGAGCCGCTTATCAAAAAGCTCTTGGAAATCAATCGACAGCCCAAGTTAAATCGATAATATCACTAAAATTGAATGACCTGACTAAAGAGGAAAGCTAATGAATTGCTTGATACGATTGGTAGCGTTCTCATCTATAGCCTTTTTTTTAGCGGGTTGCGCAGGTGACGGTGACGAAATAGAGCCTAGTCCATTAGTGAAAATAGTGGCTGAGAAAAAAGTTAATCAGCTTTGGTCTAAAGATATTGGCGCGAACTTTGGCGATGAGTACCACCAGTTAACTCCCGGAATAGTGGGAGACGCTATTATTGTCACCGATATGCAGGGTGAAGTTTCTAGCTTTGATTTAAAAACCGGCAAGCTGTTGTGGAAGAACTCTTTGGGCGTTTCCATAAGTAGTGGTGTTGGTGCGGGAGCTAACACTGCGGTAGTCGGTACATATTCAGGTGACATGATTGCAATGTCAGCAGAAACCGGTGAGATAAAATGGCAAGTGTCAGTGGGTGGCGAAGTAGTGTCACAGGCGCAAATGAATAATCAGCTAGTGGTTTTTCAAATGGTGACCGGTGATGTCGTTGCTTTGGACATAAATACTGGAGAGCAGCAGTGGGTTTATACAAGTAGTCAGCCTAGCTTAACGCTGCGTGGTACAAGTTCTCCGTTAGTTGCCTTAGATGCGACATTGGCTGGTTTGGATAATGGTAAATTTGTTGCTCTGGACAACCAAACAGGTGCAGTGCTTTGGCAGGAGCGAATTAATATAGCCAGAGGGAAATCAGATATTGAGCGTTTGACAGATATCGACGGTAAGCCGATGTTGTATAAAAATGTGATATACGTGCCTGGTTATCGAGGAAATTTTACTTCGATAAATCCGTTCAATGCACAGGTTCTTTGGCGTAATCCTTACTCCACGTATCATGGCTTAGCCTCTGGAAATGGCGCTATTTATCTGAGCTCTGACCAAGATATAGTTCACGGTATTGATGCGCAATCCGCAGCTGAAATTTGGCGTCAAGATTTGCTGTTAAACAGAGCTATCACATCCCCCGTCGCTATTTCGAATCAAGTGGTTGTTGGTGATGAGCAAGGTTATCTGCATTTTCTGGCACAAGAAGATGGTCGATTTGTCGCCCGCTATAAATTAGGCGGCGCGCTAATTGGTGACATGCTGGTTAAAAATCAAGTATTATATGTGTTGAGCAACAACGGTCGCTTAACAGCGCTCAATATACAATAGCTATAAATCATTCTATTAACGCAAAAGCGCTAATGGACAGCAGAAATTCACTGTTACTGGCATAAAGTTAGTAGCAATAAACAAATAGTCTTCCACTGTGGAAGGCTTTTTTATTTTAGAGAAAGAAAAAATGTTACCTGTAATTGCAATAGTAGGTCGACCAAATGTTGGCAAGTCGACTTTATTTAATCGCCTAACCAAAACTTGGGCTGCACTCGTGGCAGATATGCCTGGTGTTACTCGAGATAGAAAATACGGTGAAGGTCAGTGCTCAGAGCACAGCTTTATTGTAGTGGATACAGGTGGTATCACAGGTGACGAACAAGGCATTGACTACAAAATGGCCGAGCAGTCGCTGCTGGCAATTGAAGAGGCCGATGTTGTATTGTTCATGGTAGATGGTCGTCATGGTTTGAATCCTGGTGATCAGCAAATTGCCAACTATTTACGAAAAACTAAAGAAAATGTCCATTTAGTGGTCAACAAAACTGATGGTATAGATCCAGATATAGCCACCGCAGATTTTCATAGTCTAGGCATGGGCGATCCCCTGGCTATAGCCGCCTCACAAAATCGCGGTGTGACACTGCTGATTGAGTATGTGCTAAAACCATTCCCTGAGTCTATTCAAGATGAAGATCGTCATTTAGGTAAAGGTGTGCGTATCGCTGTAGTTGGTCGACCAAATGTCGGCAAGTCTACTTTAGTCAATCGGCTATTAGGTGAGGAGCGGGTTATTGTTTTCGATGAGCCGGGAACCACCAGAGACAGTATCTATATTCCCTATGAGCGCGATGGTCAGCAATACACCTTGATCGACACAGCTGGGGTTAGGCGCAGAAAAAATATCAAGGAAGCTGTGGAAAAATTTTCCATCATAAAAACTTTGCAGGCCATCAATGACGCCAACGTCGTAGTGTTGGTGATTGATGCTAGGCAGGGCGTTACCGATCAAGATTTACACATGTTAGGATTTGTCTTAAGTACTGGGCGTTCACTGGTTATTACGCTTAATAAATGGGATGGAATGAGCAAAGAGGCGCGCGGCGAAGTAAAAGACCAAATTCAACGCAAATTAGAGTTTGCCAGTTTCGCGCGATTCCACTTTATCTCGGCGCTGCACGGCACTGGGGTTGGAGAAATGTATGAATCGATTACCGAAGCTTATGAATGTGCGATGATGAAGTGGACCACTAATTTTCTAACCACATTGCTCGGCGATATAGTCACCAGTCACCAGCCGCCTTCTCCAGGTGGGCGCCGCATTAAGTTACGCTATGCGCATCAAGGGGGCTCTAACCCGCCGGTAATCGTTGTACATGGTAATCAAACAGATCAGTTACCACTGTCATATAAGAAGTATTTACAAAATAAATTTACCAAGAAACTAAAAGTGTTTGGTACTCCGATAAGATTTGAATTCAGAACTGGCATCAACCCTTTTGCTGAAGATAGAAATGATTCGACAGGCGAAAAATTAGATAAGAAAGAACGTTTCCAAAAGCAAATTCGTAAATTGAGAAAAACTGCCTCTAAGAAAAAATCAGTGAGGAGATAAAAGAGATAGCGTCGCAGACAGGCCTGTCTGCTTAAAAGCATAAGTCACCCAGTGGCTCTGTTCTTTAAAACAGGGTAAGGTATTGTTGCTTAAAAGGGTGCTATCCGGCTAGTTTGAATGACAATTTCATATTATTTAGAAAAATTTAA